>NZ_JBOFZA010000080.1:0-1682 GCF_051654945.1 Serratia sp. (in: enterobacteria) | reverse complement strand
AGCGCGAATTGCAAGGCTTTGAAGTTCTTACGCTGCAGGCTTTGCAAGTTTCTTTGGTCAGACGTTGACAGAGTGTTGAAGTCTTTTGAGATGATCAGCTAGATGTTAAGTCTGCGAATGCTTCGCAGCGCGATCAGGGGCAACGCCCAAGCTTTCAGCCAAGTTTCTTGCAGTTTTTCCAACCCTTTTTCCACAGTTGGGTGTCTGTTTTTATCGGACTGATTTGAGTCCATCCTATTCACTGTCTGATCCAATCACATTGTCTCTGTAGGGCGGAGCCCCGCCCAGCACGGCTTTTTTTTTCATGCATACATTATCTGCTAATAAATATGTCACATGGAGGAAATATCCTAGCAGATTTCTATAAAGTGTTACAATCATGCCTTATGATGCTAAAAGTCAACATTCATCCTTATCATATTATTCTCATAAACATAATGTTTATTTTAATACTAAACATGAGGTATTTGTCATATCGAATACCCATAATCTCACCTACTAAACGGTTTAAGTCATAGATTAAAATATCCTAAGTTCTAATAACCACAGCAAGATAAAACAACATAAAATACCACATTCATGTGTATATTGTCTCTTGAGTATATTGCTTTAATAGCAGCAGTCTTTTCTTGATTGTCCTTTTGGCAGAGTCCATAGAAGGTTTGGGGTGTTCTTTGCAAAGGGGAGAAAGAGAGCGCATTCCTTTGGAAGGCGGGAGACCAAAGCTGAGGTCTCGAGGTCATTAGGAGTATCGCGTTGTGTGGCTCTGGTGATCTTCTCAGCTCAGACGAAGCTGTAAGTCAGTCACTTTTTGTTTATCAGAAGCGTAGTTTATGGTAAGCGGGGTGAGGTCTCTGGTTCTGGAACCTCTCCAAAGAAGGAGTACTTTGTTCTTAACCATGGGCAGATGTTAGGTTCATTCCCTCTTCAAACTTATCATGGTTTACGAGTCTCTTGCGGTGATAAGGAAAACAGGCAGGAAGCTAGTCAGATACTTTGGGGCGTTGTGTTGGTCATTTGTATATTTTTTTACGACACAGCGTGGAGGGAGGAACTCAGTGGTATGTTCTGAGTTAAGCTTATGTGTGTGCGTCTATCTTCAAGGTTCTACACATCCCCCTTTCGCTCGGTGAGGTTCCCATTGCGAACGTCGGCGGGCGCTGGAACAAGATACAGAGAGAGCAGGCACACACAAGACACAAACAACATCTCCATCACTGACTGAATCCTGGTGCAGGGTAATTTGGAAATAGACAGGTTAGAAACTTGAGAAGACATAGGGATGCAATGTTCAGTATGATTCGAAGTAATTCTAAATTTAATTCATGGGGATGTTTAAGTGCAGTCTTTTTATTGTTTCCGAGACTTAAATTGCAAACGCTTTTTGTTATGAATGCACATTTTCGTTTTTTACGAATTGATTGTTGCTTTATTTTCTCTGGATTTACTATTTTTGGAATGGCTGAACTTTTAGGAGGAAGTCTTTGTAAACATTGTTTTACATGCTTCCATTTATGCTCTATTTCAGAGAATTTACATTCTTGTGCTATACTTTTTTCACACATTATTGGACTACCCGAAGTTGATGTATTAAATTTTCTTAATTTACGACGTTCATTCAATGGACTTGATAATTCATTATATTTGCATAAGACAGTTTTGGTGTTGATTAAAATGTGACT
>NZ_JBOFZA010000079.1:0-1559 GCF_051654945.1 Serratia sp. (in: enterobacteria) | reverse complement strand
GTTGCGACGTGACCGGTCTGATATTGCTGACAGGTATTACTACAAGGGCGTTCTGTGGAGTCCCAGCTACTTTGCCAGTAGTTGTGGTGGCGCACCAATATCTATCATCCGGCAATATATTGAACAACAGCAAACACCTCGTTAGGTGGAAAACCGCGCCTTATATCCCTGCCCTGAAGGACAGGGTTTTACGGCGCATTGGATAATACAAGGAGGCATGAGTTGGCAACTCCCGCATATCAGCAACGCCCCACGGCTGAACTTGCACATCTGGCATGGTGCCTACTGGTTGCACTGCGCCTGGAACAGCATGACGGCCGGGCCACATCGGCCGTACAACAACACCTGTTTATCATGCGTTGGCTGGCGAACGCCCAAAAACGCAAACTGTTTCCCCGTTCGGTGGCGGCGGACATTCTTTGGTTGCAGGCGCAGGGCAAACTTTACGGCTTCCGGGCAAACTTGCGGAGCAAGGTGGACTACATTTACCGCTCCAGTTCGGGAACGCTAGCTTCACAAAGCGATCTGTTCCGTTTCACCTATGCGGTGGAGGCGTTAAAAAGCATGGGGTGGGATGATCACCTGGTGTCTGATCAGGAATGGAACACGGCGCAGGCGGGAAGTGCACAGATTTCTGCACTGTATACCCGTAAACAGGCGCTGGCGTCTTGTTTTGATGATAAGCAAATGTTGACCCGGCCACTGATCTTGCGGTTGACCGGCGACATTAGCGGCGTACCTGCACTGTTCGAGCAATGTGCGTTGACGGTGGAGCAACAGAATGATGAAAACGGATTTTTTGTTTTTACTGTACTATAAGGGCTTCCCCGGCGTATCAACACCGGTGTTTACCGTTTCTGTCTGCTCGTCAGTAAAAATAAAGGGGAGAGACTGCGGTACTATAAACGGTCATGATGGATCGCCATCGATTCGGACCCTGATGAAAGACGCTCGTGAGGCTCTAGTTCGTTAGTCGGGTACTCTTGCCCTGTACAATAAGCAGATATACCTCACGGGGTCTAACCCTTTATCATCACCGAGTTGCAGATCAGATGGTCATACAGTTTCGTACTTTAGCTGGCTGAGTACAGCCTGAAATCATCACCGTAATGCAATGATGCCCAGCACAGCCTTGCATTTTTGGCGGCGATGGCAACAACAGCGCGCCAGTATCCTCTGCGTTCGACCAGTGAGCAGACCCAACGGCTGAATGAGTCCGTCCTTTTCTCAGCGCCGATCAGGACCGAACGGGCACCCTGAACCAGGGGCGTTCGCAGAGACGGATCGCCCGCTTTCGTGATCCTGCCAAGCGTTGACTTTCCACCGCTGCAGTACTGTGATGGCGTAAGTCCCAGCCAGACTATCCGTTGGCGTCCATTCTTAAAATCATGTGCATTACCGATACTGGCGACCAGCGCACCAGGCCGTTGTAGGGCCAACTCCCTTCAACTCCATCAGCCGCTGACTGCGGTGATCTGTTTTGGCCATGCGGGACAAAACTCGGTCATATTCAGCACTATTATCTTCAATGCGATCAATGTGTTCCATCAGGTCATCAA
>NZ_JBOFZA010000078.1:0-68148 GCF_051654945.1 Serratia sp. (in: enterobacteria) | reverse complement strand
TATGGGTCGAAAATGGAAATATCCCCTCACCCCAACCCTCTCCCACAGACGGATCGAGAGCAGCATAAGCCCCTGTTGGAGGGAGAGGGGGCTGGTCCGGCGTCGTGGGTGAGCCTGTGCGGCTGCGGAAAGAATGGGGGCTATCAACGGATGCGATCGGTTCCCTCTCCTGGGGGCGAAGGGCTGGTCCGGTGTCGTGGGTGAGCCTGTGTGGCTGCGGAAAGAATGGGGGCTATCAACGGATGCGATCGGTTCCCTCTCCTGGGGGCGAAGGGCTGGTCGGGTGTCGTGGGTGAGCCTGTGCGGCTGCGGAAAGAATGGGGGATATCAACGATGCGATCGGTTCCCTCTCCTGGGGGCGAAGGGCTGGTCCGGTGTCGTGGGTGAGCCTGTGTGGCTGCGGAAAGAATAGGGACTATCAACGGACGCGATCGGTTCCCTCTCCTGGGGGAGAGGGTTAGGGTGAGGGGATTATCACTGTTCTAACAGAAATTAACCTGCCGGATGAACCAGCAGGTTACCGCTTCTTAGTGCGCACTTCCCTGAGAAATCCCCACCCCGGTTTGCGAACGTACAAACTGGGCACGGAATTTCACGCGCTCTTGCTGCCCAACCAATGAATTATCGGTCACGGAGAAGAACCAGGTACCGATAAAGGCAACCAGCATCGAGAACAGCGCCGGGTATTCGTAAGGATAAATCGGTTTGGCATGGCCGAGGATCTGCACCCAGATCGTTGGCCCGAGGATCATCAGGATCACCGCGGTAGACAGACCAAGCCAGCCACCAATCATCGCTCCCCGCGTGGTCAGACGTGACCAGTACATGGAAAGAATGATGATTGGGAAGTTACAGCTGGCCGCAATGGAGAATGCCAGCCCCACCATAAAGGCAATGTTCTGCTTCTCAAACAGTATCCCCAGAGCGATAGCGACGATACCAAGCAATACCACGGTGATTTTGGAGACTTTCAGCTCGTCACGCTCGGTCGCTTTGCCGTTTTTGATCACGCAGGCATAGAGATCGTGAGAAACCGCAGACGCCCCCGCCAAGGTAAGCCCGGCAACCACCGCCAGAATAGTGGCAAAGGCTACAGCAGAGATAAAACCGAGGAAGAAGTTACCGCCCACCGCGTTAGCCAGATGCACCGCAGCCATGTTGTTGCCGCCCAGCAAGGCACCACTGGCATCCTTGAAGGCCGGGTTGGCACTGACCAACAGGATCGCGCCGAAGCCGATAATAAAGGTCAGAATATAGAAGTAACCGATAAAACCGGTGGCATAGAACACGCTCTTACGGGCTTCTTTGGCATCGCTTACGGTGAAGAAGCGCATCAGAATATGTGGCAAACCGGCGGTGCCGAACATCAATGCCAGACCCAGAGATAGCGCGGATATCGGATCGGAAACCAGTCCTCCTGGGCTCATGATGGACAGTCCCTTCGGATGCACCTTCACGGCTTCGGCAAATAGCGTGTTGAAATCAAAGTTGACGGATTTCATCACCATCAGCGCCATAAAGCTGGCACCGGCCAACAGCAGCACGGCCTTGATGATTTGCACCCAAGTGGTGGCCAGCATGCCGCCAAACAGGACATACAGCACCATCAATATGCCGACCAAGATGACGGCTACGTGGTAATTGAGGCCGAATAACAGCTGGATCAGCTTGCCTGCCCCCACCATCTGGGCAATCAGGTACAATGCGACCACTACCAGCGAACCACAGGCCGACAGGGAACGGATCGGTTTCTGTTTCAGGCGGTAAGAGGCCACGTCGGCAAAGGTATAACGGCCAAGGTTACGCAGCCGCTCGGCAATCAGGAACAAAATGATCGGCCAGCCAATCAGGAAGCCGATGGAGTAAATCAGCCCGTCGTAGCCAGAGGTGTAGACCAGCGCGGAGATACCAAGGAACGAAGCCGCAGACATAAAGTCACCGGCAATGGCCAGGCCGTTTTGAAACCCGGTGATGCGCCCGCCTGCGGTGTAGTAATCCTGACGAGAGCGGGTTCGTTTGGAAGCCCAGTAGGTGATATAAAGCGTCGCGCCGACAAACAGGACGAACATAACGATCGCCTGGATGTTCAGCGGTTGGCGCTGTACTGCGCCAGTAAGGGCATCGGCATGGCTCAGGCCCGGTAGGGCCAGCAGCGCGGAGGCTGAAAGTAGGCGCTTCATTGTTTAACCTCGCGCAGGATTTCAGCATTCAGGCGATCGAATTCACCGTTGGCACGGTAAACATAGATCCCGGTTAACACGAAAGAAATCACAATCAATCCGACACCGACCGGGATCCCACGGGTAATGGTTAATCCGGCAGCGAGTGGGGTACCCAGCCACTGCGGGTCGAAGGCTATCAGTAAGATAAAGCCGACGTACAGCGCCAGCGTGATCAGTGACAGGAGCCAGGCAAAACGGCTGCGTTTTTGCACCAGCTCCTTAAAGCGCGGGTTTTCTTCAATCCTTTGATAAATGTCTTCATTCATCCGAGTTTCTCCAATAGGTATTGAACAAGTTCGCCGCGCGATACCTTTCCAGCAGGCAAATTGGCGCTCTGCGGGCCACCTTTACCTATCCCAGCCAAAATGTCTGGGATAGGCATTACTGCATTTGAAAGCTATCAGGTATACAGGGCCGTTCGCAGATGAACGGCCGGAAACGGCGAAGATTAGGATGGAACTTTCATAGATTGTTTTTCTTCCAACAGCTTTTCGACTACAGCCGGATCGGCCAGCGTTGAGGTATCCCCCAGGTTGCTGGTATCACCGGCGGCAATTTTGCGCAGGATACGCCGCATAATTTTGCCGGACCGCGTTTTGGGTAATGAATCGGTCCAATGGAGTACATCAGGCGTAGCGATTGGCCCGATTTCTTTACGTACCCAGTTACGTACTTCGGCATACAGTTCTGGCGTTGGCTCTTCCCCATGATTCAGGGTGATATAGGCATAGATCGCCTGACCCTTGATGTTATGTGGAATGCCCACCACGGCAGCCTCGGCAATTTTAGGATGGGAAACCAATGCGGATTCGATTTCGGCGGTGCCCAGGCGGTGGCCGGAAACGTTCAGCACGTCATCGACGCGGCCGGTGATCCAGTAGTAGCCATCTTCGTCACGGCGAGCGCCGTCACCGCTGAAGTACATACCTTTAAAGGTAGAGAAGTAGGTTTGCTCGAAGCGGTCATGGTCGCCGTACAGAGTACGGGCCTGACCCGGCCAGGAGTCGGTGATCACCAGGTTACCTTCACAGGCACCTTCCTGTGGTTCACCCATGTTATCGACCAGTGCCGGTTGCACACCAAAGAATGGACGGGTGGCGGAACCGGCCTTCAACTCGGTAGCGCCTGGTAGCGGGGTGATCATGAAACCACCGGTTTCGGTCTGCCACCAGGTATCCACGATTGGGCATTTCGCGTTACCAATCTTGTTGTAATACCACTCCCAGGCTTCAGGGTTGATCGGCTCACCCACGGAACCCATGATGCGCAGCGAATCGCGTTTGGTGCCTTCGATCGCCTTGTCACCTTCGGCCATCAGGGCGCGGATTGCCGTTGGTGCGGTATACAGGATATTGACCTGATGCTTATCAACCACCTGTGACAGGCGGTTCACACCGGGATAGTTTGGTACGCCTTCGAACATCAAGGTGATCGCGCCACAGGCCAATGGACCGTATAGCAGATAGCTGTGGCCGGTAACCCAGCCCACGTCGGCGGTACACCAATAGATATCACCATCGTGGTAATCGAAGACATATTTGAAGGTCAGTGCGGCGTAAACCAGATAACCGCCGGTGGTGTGCACCACGCCTTTCGGTTTGCCGGTAGAGCCTGAGGTATAAAGGATAAACAGCGGATCTTCCGCATTCATCTCTTCCGGTGGGCAGTCCGCAGAAACGCCTTCGGTCAGCTCATGCCACCAGAGGTCGCGGCCTTCTTGCCAGTAGCCTGGCTTACCGGTGCGTTGGAAGACCACAACGTTGTTGACGCTCTTCACTCCCGGATTTTTCAGCGCATCATCGACGTTCTTTTTCAGTGGTACGGCGCGGCCTGCGCGCAGCCCCTCATCGGCGGTGATCACCAGCTTGGAGTTGGAGTCGATAATACGGCCCGCAACGGCTTCTGGAGAAAAACCGCCAAAGATCACCGAGTGCACTGCACCAATGCGGGCACAGGCCAGCATCGCCACGGCGGCCTCTGGCACCATTGGCATATAGATCGCTACCACATCGCCTTTCTTCACCCCGAGCTTTTTCAGCACGTTGGCGAACTGGCAGACATCATGATGCAGTTGTTTATAGGTGACCTTGGCTGATTGGGTCGGATCGTCGCCTTCCCAGATAATGGCGGTTTGGTCGCCGCGTTCGGCCAGGTGGCGATCCAGACAGTTGGCCGCCAGGTTAAGCGTGCCGTCTTCAAACCAGCGGATGCTGATATGGCCAGGATCGAAAGAGGTGTTCTTTACCGAGGTATAGGGTTTGATCCAATCGAGGATCTTGCCGTGCTCGCCCCAGAATGCCGCTGGGTCCTGCACAGATTGTTGATAATACTGCTGATATTGCTCCGGATTGATCAGGGCACGTTCTGCAATTGCAGACGGAATGGCGTGTTTATGCAGTTGGCTCATGGTTTTTCTCCTTAGAATTGTTAATGATATGTCAACTGATGGTTAAGTATAGTTTGCCATGACGGTTTGTTTCTTTTTTGGGCGACAGATCACGCAACGAAGATGTTGATTTGTAATAGTTACTGTCGTAATTGTGTTGTGTACCTGTTTGGTTGACGGTGAGAAACCCGTTACCGGTGTGTTTGTATTAAAAAACTTTTTAGATAGCTAAAAAAACAATCGGCATCTGGCGTCAATGTGATGGCAAAGGAAAAGCCAAGTCTTATTGGTGGCAGGTTATATTCCGTGTGGAACTCCCCGTGTTAATAACCGCTATAAATACTCGCCGTAATGGTTAGCCTTAAACTATCGAAGGTTTATTGTTTTGACGCCTTTATTAGGCTGGTTGCTTGAAAAGCAAAACAAGAGATTTTATGAATAATACTCGAGTTACTCATTAGCTTCGTGAATTATATTGAGAATAATCGCAGACTCATAAAACTGCCTGAACGATGCTTTTATTTTCTTTTGTAAAACCTTTCATTAACAATATTGAAACACTCATTGAGACTAAATATGCAAATACCCTGACAAATCACGCACTTTTATTTAGGCTAAAAATTGTCCTATTTTGTCGCGCATTGATCTGCTCAAGCTAATATTATGTTTTTGAGAACAAGTAATTATGTTGCGAATCGTTTTTTGTTTGTTGGTTTTTTGCGGGTGAAAAGGCAGGAAGCGAGATGAAACAAGGCTTGCAGAAGGCCGCCCTCAGATGGTACAGATTTATACTGCGTGATACCAAGGGCAGGTGGACGCAGAGATTCACATACATAAGCCCGTAATAAATGATTAAGTATTCCATCCGTCGTCTAGGCATTGTTAAGCACTTAGGCACGGAGTCTTTGAGGACTTTTGGGTATGAAAAATGTAAAAATCAGCCTTGCCTGGCAAATCCTGATCGCGTTGGTATTAGGTATTGCTTTGGGCGCCGTGCTGCACAATCAAACGGAATCCCGTGATTGGATGGTCAGTAATATACTGAGCCCCGCCGGTGATATCTTTATTCGCCTGATCAAGATGATCGTGGTTCCCATTGTTATTTCTACACTGATTGTTGGCATTGCCGGTATTGGAGATACCAAAAAGCTGGGCCGCATTGGATTGAAAACCATTATCTATTTTGAAGTGATCACCACCATCGCCATCATCGTGGGCGTGACATTGGCTAATGTTTTTCAACCCGGGCACGGCATCGACATGTCGACGCTGACCGCGGTCGATATTTCACAATATGAAAAAACGACGGAACAGGTGCAAAGTGGCTCACATAGCCTGGTAGCGACCATCCTTTCGTTAATTCCTTCTAACGTGTTTGCTTCGATGGTCAGAGGCGACATGCTGCCGATCATCTTCTTCTCGGTGCTGTTTGGCCTGGGCTTGTCTTCCCTGCCGAAAGAAACCAAAGAGCCGTTGCTGAAGGTGTTCAAAGCGGTGGCCGAGAGCATGTTCAAAGTGACGCATATGATCATGCGTTACGCGCCAATCGGGGTGTTTGGTCTGATCTCGGTGACGGTCGCCAACTTTGGCTTCGCTTCGCTGTTGCCGCTGGCCAAACTGGTGGTGCTGGTGTATTTCGCTATCGCCTTCTTTGCCTTGGTGGTGCTGGGGGCCGTCGCGCGGCTGTGTAATCTGCGTATCTGGACCTTGATCCGTATCCTGAAAGAAGAGCTGATCTTGGCTTACTCCACGGCCAGTTCGGAAACCGTCTTGCCGCGTATTATCGAAAAGATGGAGGCCTACGGCGCGCCAAAAGCCATCACCAGCTTCGTGGTGCCAACCGGTTATTCCTTCAATCTGGACGGTTCTACGCTGTACCAGAGTATCGCTGCCATCTTTATCGCTCAGTTGTACGGCATTGAGCTATCACTGGGGCAAGAGATCATTCTGGTGCTGACGCTGATGGTGACCTCAAAAGGGATTGCCGGTGTGCCGGGCGTTTCCTTTGTGGTGCTGTTGGCGACCTTGGGCAGCGTAGGTATTCCGCTGGAAGGCCTGGCGTTTATCGCCGGTGTCGACCGTATCCTCGATATGGCACGTACGGCGCTGAACGTGGTGGGCAACGCGCTGGCGGTATTGGTGATTGCCAAATGGGAACATCAGTTCGATAAGAAGAAATCGCTGGCCTACGAGCAGGAGTTTCTTGCTCCTGCCAATCAGACGTAAGCCACTGCACTTCCTTTTCTCAAAACCCGCTTCTGGCGGGTTTTTCTATTGAATCCTGCCCACTTTACTTCAATACTGGCAACCCAACTCAGGATGAGACTTGCCCAATGAAAAGCTACGTGGCACTGCTGCTATTGTTATCTCCCTATGTTCAAGCGCAGACGCTGGTTGCCAGCGATCCGCTACGGCGCATCATCCTCGATCAGATGCGGGCCAATATTGCTTATCCCACCGATATCCAGTTTGTCGTCAAACAACTGAGCGTATCCGGTTCACAGGCGTATTTTTGCGCCACTGCCAGAACCAACGATGGCAGTGGCAGCGTTAAAATCAACGGCAAAACGGTGGTTTACGATCGGAAATTGCAGCAATCTGCGGAAGGTTTCTGGACGACTGTTAGCAATTTTGACTCTTACGTCGACTCCCCGGCCCAGGCCCAATGCCATAGCACTATCCTAGACGAACCCGCCGCGAGCGGATGCCAAAACGTCGGTCTTTATGATGAAGAACGTAAGCCGTTGCTGGATGCGGTCCGGCGTAGTTACCCAGGGAATATGGCCCAGCCTAGATTTGTGGTGTCTCACCTGTGTACGACCGGCAAGATGGCGTATTTCTGTGGGCGGCTGGAAGGGGAAGAAAGTCCGGAGCGGCAAGGGATGAACTACTACGACGTGATCCTGGCCAAACATGACCGATGGCAAGCGCTGAGTGTTGAGAGCAAAGCCGTGGAGAAGTGCAATTTCAGCGGACCTGCCTCGGCGATCACCGAACAAAACCTGCTGGACGCGGCGAGTGAGCTCATTCCTTCTCAGGACTCTCAGCAGCTCAGTGACGGCGTGAAGGTTGAGATGCTAAAGCAGTTCCAACTATTCCAACAGGCGGTCAAGAAGGGCGATATGGGCTATCTGAAGGCGCACATCGTTTTCCCGCTAGAGAACGTAGCCGATACTCTCCTGGCGGGCACGAAAGATGAACATCAGCAGAGCATTACGCCAGCGTTGTTTGACCAATATGCACCGCAAATCAGGGATGGGCTGAAGGAACTATCGCTGCTGGGCGTCGATCTCACTAAAAAACGGCTGATTGATTATCGCGTAAGCTCACTGACGCCGGAGCAGCAGGCCAGGAAATACTTCCCTGCCGAAGAGGACGGGCAATATTATTACTATCAAGGGGAGAAACAGGTGCCGGTAGAAGGCACCTGCGACTCAACGGGTTCCGGTGAATTTGCAGACGATGCACTCGACGTGTTTATCGGTACGGATGCCAATCTACTGATCCCTGGGCTATCAGAAGTCTGCGACGGGGGAATGCATGTACGGTTTACCCTGCAACATGGCACGTTGATGCTGAGCAGAATTGATTTTGTCGGCTAACTGGTTGTCAGTGTAGGGGCGCAGCGCCCCTCGCTATCAGCAACGTTTACGCAGCGCTATCATTACGGTCATCAAGATAACGCCAGGCAGCCACACCCACAGTAATTCTGACATTATCACCGCATGTCCCGCAGGAGTCAGGTATTGATCCAGTCTGAACGGTGCCACGCGGATCACCTGCCAGGGCGCGAAGAAGCGCTCGTCACTCCACGGCCATAGCCAGCCGACGCCTTTACCTCCGGTGGTCACCGAATCCAGCAAACTGTGGGACAGCAGCGAAACAAACAGGAATAGCCAGGTCTTGACGGGGTTAACCTTGAACCAGCGGTAGAACAGCAATGCCAAGCTCGGCATCAGGAACGCAAACAGCAGTGAATGCGTGAAGCCGCGGTGGCCGAACTGATCGCCGTAGGCCACACCGAATTTAAATGCTAATACGTCGGCATCCGGCAGCATGGCCAGTGCGATGCCTGCGAGCAGCAGGCGGGGCGGGATGATTTTCTGGCCCAGCCCTAAACCAAGGCATAACGGCACTGCGGCGTGGGTAACGATCGTCGGCATAACTCTCTTCCATGATAAGGGCAACGGTATGGCTATTATGGCATAGCCCTATCCGGCCGATCGCCACTTCGTTGCACCATCGAAATAATGATGCCGAATAATTCCTCCTTCGCCTGAGTTGCCGTAATTGCCCCGCAGCTGGTGGCGTAGGACAGTCCTTCCGCAGAGCCGAGCATCGCCCATAGCGCAGCGTCTTGCAGCTGGTTATCGCAACAGAACGGGGCAAACAGCTTGCGGCATTTCTCGGTGAACACCACGGCGTAGTCATTCCTGATTTTCTCAAGCTCGGGGGTACCGGCTAGTGCGGCCATAACGCTAGGCATTTCACGGCCTTGCAGCAGCACACATTCAATGTAGGAATTGGCAATCACCGACGCCAAGGCCGCCAGCTCTGGCTCGGTATTTTGCAGCGCCTCATCCATCAGTGCGGTCTGACGATAATCATACTCTTGATACAGCGCGGCCAGCAGGCCCGAACGGTTGGTGAAGTGGTCATAGACGACCGGCTTGGTGACGCCTGAACGTTCAGCCAGGTGGCCAAGCGTCAGCGCATCGGTGCCTTCTTCACGGATGATTTTCCAGGCGGTTGCCAGCAGCTGCTGATAACGCTCTTCTCTCGATAATCGAACTCGCGGATGTGGTTTGGAGACCATAGCCCTATTTACCCGTTGACAGAGTTATATACTAAAGGTAAC
Organism: Serratia sp. (in: enterobacteria); assembly: GCF_051654945.1. Classification (GTDB taxonomy): domain Bacteria; phylum Pseudomonadota; class Gammaproteobacteria; order Enterobacterales; family Enterobacteriaceae; genus Chania. The sequence goes on along the minus strand of NZ_JBOFZA010000078.1, from coordinate 58,682 downwards.
TTACCGATGGTAACTTACTGTTGGTATATAGATTACGTATTATACCCATCCCTGACAATAGGAGTATCTCCCAATGCACGCACTAATCGTGGTTTCCCATCCTCTCGACACATCATTAACCCATGGCGTTGCGGCGTCCATTGCCGAAGGGATCACCGCAGCCGATCCTGCCAATACGTTTGAAATTGCCGATCTTACCCAGGAGGGTTTCGATCCGACTTACTCTGGTGCTGATATTGCGGGTTTCCTGAAAACAGCCACTGTGCCAGAAGATATTCTGGCAGAACAGGCACGTATCGATGGGGCAGATGCCCTGGTATTAGTGTTCCCAATCTATTGGTGGAGCATGCCTGCCCTGCTGAAGGGCTGGATAGACCGCGTATTTTCCAATGGGTGGGCTTATGAAGAGACCGCCGAGGGTGCCGTGGTTAAAAAATTAGGGCATTTGCCGGTACATATTATTGGGTTGGGAGCGGGCGGCAAAAGCCTCTATGACCGACACGGCTATACCGACGCATTTAACGCCCAGATTGCGCACGGTATTTTTGACTATTGCGGTGCTCCGGTGGTCACCAACGAAATGTTGCTGATGCCAGAACTGGGGGAGCCAAAGGCCTGCTTCGACGCCGCACGCAATATAGGGCGCAGCGTTTTTCAACCCGCTTACGCCGAGTAACAGGTTGGTTGGCCCGCAAGCTTCTGTGGGCCTATTTAATCCCCAGCCGTTTTGCCAGCCGGTGCAGGTTGCCACTGTCCAGGCTGAGTTTACGCGCCGTAGCCGCCCAATTTCTGTCGCATCCCTCCAGCGCTTTCAGGATCACATCGCGCTGAAACTGTTGAGTCATCGTGGCGAGATCGGCCTCTGGTATCGCTGCGTAGGGCTCTTCATGACTCCCTTCCACCATGGGATCAAGCTGTAAATTGAAATGCGCAGGCAGCAGCTCAAGCTCGGCGTGGTTTTGCGTAGCGCGCGCGACAATGGCGGCACGGTAAATGGTGTGTTCCAATTCACGCACGTTGCCTGGCCACGGATATTGTTCCAGCGTGGATAATGCTGCCGAGGTGAGGGTTAACTGCGTCAGGCCAAGTTTGATGCGGCAGCGCTCGCAGAAGAAGCCGGCAAGCAGTGCAATATCGCCAGCGCGCTCGCGCAAGGGTGGCACGGCGATGGGAAACACGCTTAGCCGATGATACAAATCCACCCGGAACACCCCGTCAACCGCCGCCTGTTTAAGATCGCGGTTGGTGGCGGCCAGAATGCGCACGTTGACGCGTTTCACCCGGTCATCCCCTACGCGTTGCAGGTCGCCATATTGGATCACCCGCAGCAACTTGGCTTGCAGCGAAAGGGACAGCTCGCCAATCTCGTCGAGGAACAGTGTCCCTTCGTCGGCCAATTCAAACTTGCCGATACGATGTTGGATCGCGCCGGTAAACGCGCCTTTGACGTGGCCGAACAGCTCACTTTCCGCGACGTTTTCTGGCAGCGCGGCGCAGTTGAGATACACCATCGGCTTGGCGACGCGCGATGATTTTCGATGAATGGCTTGCGCCACCAATTCCTTTCCTACCCCGGTTTCACCGGTAATCAACACGTTGAGATCGGAGCTGGCTACGATGCCGATTTCCTGTTTCAACTGCCGCATGCTCGGCGAGAGCCCAATCATCTCATCGCTTTGTTTGGCGCTGCTGATGCGGTGTTCTGCCAACGGCGATAGCGACTGTTTCTCCAACATTTCCACCAGTAAGGCGTTATTGAGTGCGCCAGCGGCCAGAGCGCTAATCAGCCGCAGCTCTTCGTCACTGAAGCGATCGAACTGCCGTGGGTCCATGCTATCGAAGGTTAGGGCACCGATTAAATCCTGCCCTGCGAACAGGGGTAAGCCGATGCAAGCATGCACTTTCAATTGACCGTGGCCGGGGATCAGACCGTCGTAAGGATCGGGTAAATCGCTGTCTGCCGGGAAACGCACTACGTTACCGGCACGAGCGATGGCTTCCAGCCGCGGATGTGCGTCAAGGGAGAAACGGCGGCCCAAGACATCCGGTGCCAGGCCATCGATGGCCAGAGGGCGGAATTGTTGCCCCTCAAAGCGCAGTAAAGCGGAGGCATCGCAGCGTAAAAGTTCTCTTAGGCTGTTGATCAAAAACTGGAAGCGATCGCGTTGCGTGAGGCCGTTTTGCAAATCTATCGCGATGGTGGCGAGCGACTGGATAGAGAGAGACATGATTGTCATTCCGACACTGAGTTGTCATAAAGACAAGCTTATCCCGCTGTCACTTTGACATCAACATTTTAAAAGTAGTTTTAAAACAATCAGATAATAACTGGCACGCCCTTTGCTCAATACCACTATCTCAATGTAATGATCAATCGAAGGGCAGTGAACATGGCAATCCAGGTAAAAAACAATATTCAGTGGGTCGGGCAACGTGACTGGGAAGTGCGCGATTTTCACGGCACAGAATATAAGACCCTGAAGGGCAGCAGTTACAACAGCTATCTGATCCGTGAGGAAAAAACGGTATTGATCGATACGGTCGATCACAAATTCAGCCGCGAGTTTGTGCAAAACCTGGCGGCGGAGATCGACCTGCAAACGCTGGACTACATCATTATCAACCATGCGGAAGAAGACCATGCCGGTGCGCTCACCGAGTTGATGGCGCGGATCCCCAATACGCCGATTTACTGCACCGAAAACGGTATCGACTCCATTAACGGTCACCATCACCACCCCGAGTGGAATTTCCACGTGGTGCATACCGGCGACAGCCTGGATATCGGCAACGGCAAGCAGCTGATCTTTGTTGAAACGCCAATGCTGCACTGGCCGGACAGCATGATGACCTATATGACCGGTGATGCGGTGCTGTTCAGCAACGATGCGTTTGGTCAGCATTATTGCGATGAGCATCTGTTTAACGACGAGGTCGATCAGAACGAACTGTTCGAACAGTGCCAACGCTATTACGCCAATATCCTCACGCCTTTCAGCCGTTTGGTCACGCCTAAGATCACTGAAATCCTCGGGTTTAATCTGCCGGTAGATATGATTGCCACGTCGCACGGCGTGGTGTGGCGCGATAATCCGACGCAAATTGTGCATCGCTACCTGGAATGGGCAGCAGACTACCAGGAAGATCGCATCACCATTTTCTACGACACCATGTCCAACAACACCCGCATGATGGCGGATGCCATTGCCCAGGGGATCAATGAAATCGATCCTCGCGTGGCGGTGAAAATCTTTAACGTGGCGCGTCACGACAAAAACGAAATCCTCACCAACGTGTTCCGCTCCAAAGGTGTGCTGGTGGGCTCATCGACCATGAACAACGTGATGATGCCGAAAGTGGCTGGGTTATTGGAAGAGATCACCGGCCTGCGTTTTCGCAATAAGAAAGCCTCGGCGTTCGGCAGCTATGGCTGGAACGGCGGGGCGGTTGACCGTATCCAAACCCGCCTGATGGACTGTGGTTTTGAAACCACGCTGGCGCTGAAGGCCAAATGGCGGCCCGATGGCGATACGCTGGAGATCTGCCGCCAGCATGGGCGTGATATTGCCCGCCAATGGGCTATTTCTCCTCTGCCAGCAGGTAATGCGGTAATCCCGGAGGTTCAGCCTCAACCGCCAATGGCTACGGCATCGCAGAGTGCTGAAAGCGGCGATTTGGGGCCATGTATGCAATGCAGCGTTTGCCTGTGGGTTTACGATCCGCAGCAAGGTGAGCCGATGCAGGATGTGGCGCCAGGAACGGCCTGGCCAGACGTGCCGGACGATTTCCTCTGCCCGGAATGTGCGATGGGCAAAGAGGTCTTTGATGCGATGAAGTCGGAGGCAAAATGAATCACGGCATTCTGATCGTTGGCTCCGGATTTGCGGCCCGTCAGTTGGTTAAAAGCCTGCGTAAGCTGGATGACAATGTGCCGATTAGCCTGATTGCCGCAGACAGTTGCGATGAGTACAACAAACCGGAACTGAGCCATGTCATCAGCCAGCATCAATCGGCAGAGGCTTTGACGCGGCAAACGGCGGGCAGCTTTGCAGAACAGTACCGCGTGACGGTGCATCCCAACACCCGCATTACCGCTCTGGATAGCCAGCTAAAAACGGTGAGTAGCGATGAGCGCTGCTGGCATTACGACAAACTGGTGCTGGCCATGGGGGCCTCGGCCATCGTGCCGCCGGTGCCGGGTCATCAGCATATGCTGACGTTGAACAGCCAGCAGGAATATCGCAGCAGTGAAACGCTGCTGTTAAAGGCTCAACAAGTGTTGATCCTGGGCGGCGGGCTGATTGGCTGCGAACTGGCCATGGATATGTGCCGGGCGGGCAAGCGGGTTACGCTAGTCGATAAAGCCTGTAGCCTGATGTCCGCGCTGATGCCGGTTGAGGCCAGCAGTGGCCTCCAGCATCGTTTGCAGCAGATGGGCGTCGAGCTGGTATTCAACCAGCAATTAACGGCTGTTGAACAGCGGGAAAATGGCATACATGTGACGCTGAGTAATCAGCGAGAGCTGCTGGTGGATGCCGTGGTCTCTGCCATTGGGTTGCAACCGAACATTGCTTTGGCGCAGCAGGCTAATTTGCAGGTTAACCGGGGTATCCAGGTTGATCGGAGCTTGCAGACGTCGGCGCAAGACGTTTACGCGCTCGGTGACTGTGCAGAAATCGAGGGCCAGTTGATGCCTTTCCTGCTGCCCATCCAATTCAGCGCCTCGGTGCTGGCAAAAAACCTGTTGGGGACGGCCGAGGCGGTGAAATTTCCGGCCATGTTGATCAAGGTGAAAACGCCTGACCTGCCTTTACATCTGGCGGGGGAAACCCAGCGTCAGGATTTGAGTTGGTCGATCAGCGTGGATCCTCAGGGCATGATCGCCAAAGGGGTGGATCAACAGCAGCAACTGCGGGCGTTTATCGTCAGCGCAGATCATATGAAGCAGGCATTTGGATTGTTGAAAGTGCTGAATGCCTGAAAGTTATCGTCAGAAGGAGGTGTTATGAAATTCCGCATTCCAGTTGATTACAAGCATACCCGTTCAACACCTTTTTGGGATCGCGAAACAGTACCCCGTGCCTTATTGACCCATCACAACACCAAAAAGGGAGTCTATGGTCGGCTTTCCGTGATGCAGGGCGCGGTGAAATATAAGGGGTTTAACAATGAACAGGCTACCGAAGCGGAGATGGAGGTGATTATTTCCGCCGGACAGTTTGGTGTCAGCCCGCCGGAGTATTGGCACTGCATTGAGCTAATGACGCCGGACACCTACTTCAATCTGGATTTCTTTGCTGCCCCCGATCTGGAGATGGCAGGCGAGGGATTCGGGCAGGTAGTTAACCGGAAAAGTTGAGGCAACCGATCGCCCCTCACCCCAGCCCTCTCCCACGGTAAAAACCGGGGATCCCATAAACACTGGTTTAGGGAGAGGGAGCGAGTCCAGAGCTGCGGTCAAGTGCCGGAGCTCATATGTAGCACGTTCAGTCCCCTCTCCCTGTGGGAGAGGGCTAGGGTGAGGGGCATCACGGCACGTATGGCTATGCGCCTATTGGCTAAACGGACAAACCAACGATTCAAATTTTAATTCCCCAGAATTCGAGGGAATAAAATGGGGGGCAGGCCACAATAGCTTTAAAACCATCAGATATGTTTGAGAGTAAGAAGTCACTTTTCTTGATCCCATAACGTATGAACTTGCATGGTTCTGCGTAATGCAGCATTGGGTTCAGAAGCCAGCTCTAATCGGGTCAGGAATTTTTGGTAAGCTTCAGGGGCGGCAATGATAACGCGTTGTTCTTCGGTGGCTTTGATGAATATCTTATGCTTAACGGGAATGCTGTTGTCTGTCGACATAGGGCTGTCCTCAGTGCATTTCTAGATACTAAATATACTGCGATGTAACGTTAATATCATTACACGTCTTGTGCTGAGAAATATTCTGGGGTGACCGAACATGAAAACAGCGTGGCCCCCAAGTTCTGAGGGCCAACGTTGTTTTATTGCAGGGAGGTGCTGGCATCCATACGCAGCAGCGCGAGCAGCAAAGTACTCAACGCAGCATAGAACCCAAAACCGTCGTGACGAATACAGCGCTGGTTGAACTCCGGCAGCCAGCTCAGGATACCGGTTAACACTTCACTACGCAGCGCCAGCAGCTCCTTGCCAGCCGTCTCTGTTTCCGTGAGTGCAAAGTTCAGCCGGCTCAGCAGCTCCAAAATCAGCGCCAGATGATCTTCCGGCTCGCTAAAGGAGCCATCAACCTCCATGCCCGACTGTGCCAACAGTGCCTTCATCCGTGAGCTCTGCTCTTGCTTAAAGCGTGTGGACTCCGGCTGATAGCACGAGGCATAGGGCAGCGCGGCGGATTTATCCGTCATCAGAAACAGCCCGGCAAAATCGGCCGCCAGCTCCAGTTGCGCATCAGGCCGCTGCTGCAATGCCGCAACTGCCTGATTGAACTGGGTGACCGGTGCTTGCAGCGCCGGGATCTGCTCCAGCAACGTCAGCCAGGCAGTGAGCGATGGGCTGGCCAGCTCGGCTATCTGCGCATCGCCAAGCTCCCGCGCAAAGCAGCCGGACAGCCAGGCATAGAGGCAGGCGTAATGCGGAGCGCCAAGCTCTGAACCCTGATTTAACATGGCATAGCCTCCTTATGGCGCGGCATTTTCTGCCTTCTTCGGCACAAATTCATATTGGGCAACCATCTCGATGGGGCCATTAAACGCGGTAACCGGTTCGATTTTGCCTTTGAACTTCTCAATCTCGACCAATGCGGTGTGTGCGCTGGTCGCCTGCGCCAGATCGGAAGAGCCGATATCCAGTGTCAGCACGTTCGGGTTGCCGTACTTACACAGCGAACCGGCCACGCCGCCGCGTTCAGGATCGTACCAGGCACCTTCATGGATGCGGATCACGCCGGGCGTATAGCGATCCGAAACCACCGCCCCGGCCAACACCTGCCCACGCGCGTTAAATACCCGCACCACGTCGCCATTGTTGATACCGCGCTCGCGTGCATCTTGTGGGCTGATAAACACCGGCTCTTTACCTGCCACGCTATATTGCGCGCGCAGCATGTCCGATTCGCACAGTTGCGAGTGCAAACGGAAATCAGGGTGGGCAGATTGCAGGTGCAACGGATAGCTGGCCGAAAGTGGCCCACCATGCGAGCGTTCTGCCTTCTCAAACCACATCGGGTGGCCCTGGCAATTGTTGTAGTTAAGATCGGCAATGCTCTTCGAGTAAATCTCGATCAAGCCGCTCGGCGTGCCTAACGGCTCTAAATCCGGGTCTTGGCGGAAGGCCTGGTGCCGCACAAACATTTCCGGGTGGCTGAATTCGAAGTAACCCGTGCCATTCCAATATTCATCAAAGGCGGGCAGAGCAATGCCGCGTCCTTTGCCCTGGCGTGCGCCGTCTTGATAGATGCGCTTGATCCAGCCCATTTCGTCCAGGCCTTCGGTGAACTCCCGCTCGCGATCGAACAACTTGCACAGTTCGCGGAAGATATCGAAGTCATTACGGGCTTCAAACTGCGGCGGTACCAGTTGCTTCATCGCCATGATGCCGCGGTTGGAATGGTTGCCGAACTGGTCGATATCGTTACGCTCGAACTGAGTAGTGGCAGGCAGCACGATATCGGCAAAACGGCAGGTGGAGGTCCACTGATTGTCGATGGCAATCACGGTTTCCAATTTTTGCCAGCCGGCGATCATGCGGTTAACCTGCTGATGGCGGTGGAACGGGTTGGTACCGGCAAATACGCACATCTTCAACGGCGGCAGTTTGACGCGCTTGCCATTCCAATCAATCTCTTTGCCCGGCTCCAGCATGGCATCGATAAAGCGAGCGATAGGGATGGTGCTGCTGTAACCCTTGAAATCGCCGTTAGCGTGGATCGCTGGCGTGCTGGTGGATCCGGAGAAACCGCTCAGGATCACCCCTTTACGGCTCGGCGTGCCCGCACCGTTATAGTGCCAGCCAAAACCAAAGCCGCCGCCCGGTAAACCGATCTGGCCAAGCATCGCCGCCAGCACGACTGTCATCCACGACCATTGCTCACCGTGCTGCATACGCTGTACACACCAGCCAGCGATAATCTGCGTGCGGTTGGCTGCCATCTGGCGGGCCAGTTCCTGGATGGTTTTAGCGTCGATGCCGCACAGCGTTGAGGCCCATTGGGCGTCTTTAGGCTGGCCATCGCTAGTGCCCAACAGGTAAGGGAGGAACTGCTCAAAGCCGACGCAGTAGGTGCCGAGGAAGTGGGTATCGTGCAGCTTCTCGGTGTACAACGTATGCGCCAAGGCTAGCTGCAATGGCACGTCCGTTTGTGGATTCAGGGCGATGTGCTGCACATGTTCGCGGCCCAAATACTCGTGCGTCGAGGTCACTACCGGGTCAACGCTGACTACCTTGATCTCGCCGCTGGCAGCCTTGGCTTTTAGCTCGGCATAGTATTCATAAACGTCATGATCCGGGCACCACCAGTTGGCTTGCTGGTTCTTCACCAGATCCGAGCCCCAGAACACCACGGTCTTGCTGTTTTGCAGCACCAGCGGCCAAGAGGTTTGCTGCTCATAGACTTCCATTGCGCCAACCACTCGCGGCAGGATCACCTGGGCTGCACCCGTGGAATAGTCGCCGCCGGTGCCAACCGAATCCCCGTGCAGGGCTAGCGCCCTGGCGAGCATACCGGAGGCATTATGGAACATGCCGGTCGATTGCCAGCCGGTGCCAGAGAGCAGGGCGGAAGGGCCATGGGTTTTCTGCACCCGCTCGAGTTCCTGATAGAACAGATTAAGCGCTTCATCCCAGGTGACGCGCACGAAACGGTTGTCGCCGCGCTGGGTGGTGTCGCTCAAATGGCGCTTGCGCATCCAGTCGATCCGCACCATCGGATAACGAATACGTGCGGTGCCGTGGACGTGATCGGGCAGGCCCGCAATCATTTTGGAGGGATATTTATCCATCTCAAACGGCTTGGCGGCGACAAAACGCCCGTCCATCACGGTGGCGCGGATGGCCCCCCAGTGGGAGCCGGTCAACAGACCTTCTTGCAGGCCACTACCGGTGCTGCCTTGGGCCAGAGCGTTCTTCGGCATCAGCAGCGACGGGCCAATCATGCCAATGGCGGTCAACCCGCCCAGTTGAGTCAGGAAACGACGGCGGGACAAGCTGATGGTTGGTAATGTTTTCATGTGCATTCTCCCTTAGTGTTTCTGCTCTGCGCCGCCGGTATCGGAAGCATTCATCTGCAAGTATTTCAGCAGGGTACGTTCTTCCCGCTTATCCAGGCTGGTGAAGCCAATCATGCCGTTCAAGGTGCCGATCCAAGCGTTGGCATCAAAGTGGGCGATCTCCGGTGCGCCGTGGCATTGGTTACAGGTGCCGTTATACAGGGCGGCGGTGTAGGCCCAGATCGGTTTGATATCGTTGACCAGATCGCCTTTCTGCACCCAGGCGGTGGTTTGCAGCTTGCTCCACTCCACGCCGGTGCCGGCTACCGTGGTTTTCTCCAGCGTTTTGGCCTGCTTTTGCACCTCATCACGGATCGAGGAGACAAAAATGCGTTTACCCGGCAGCAATGACAGCACGCGCTGGCGGCCGGTGGTTTCGGTCCAGCCCACGATTTGTACTTCGAGCCAATCGCCATCACGTTTCAATACCGTGACTTCAGAGGCTGGCAGCAGAGAACCGGCAGGTTCTTTATCGCCTTTAGCCGCATAGATCGGTTTCATATCCAGAGTGAAGAGCGTGTTGCCATCGCTGTTGGCGTCGGCACTGTGGCGCAGATCTTCAAACTGTTTGCGGAAGCCGCTGCTCATGTCGGGTAATTGGTGAGCAATCCCTTTATGGCAATCGACACAGGACTGATTATCCTTGGCCGCGATGCTCATCTGCTTGGCAGCCTCTGGGTGCTGCTTGGTATGTTCCATCGCGTCATAGTTATGGCAGGAGCGGCAACCGGCGGAATTGTTGTCCTTCATGCGCTTCCATTCGCGCTCGGCCAGTTCGGCCCGTTTGGCTTCGAACTTTTCCGGTGTATCGATCGAGTGGGCAATAAAGGTTTGGTAGATATCGTTGGCCGCTTCCATCTTGCGCCACAGCATGCCGGGTAGATCCGGTGGGATGTGGCAGTCATGGCATTCTGCGCGTACGCCGGAGGCGTTCTTGAAGTGAACAGACTGTTTGTATTCTTGATACACTGGTTGCATAGAGTGACAACTGACGCAGAACTCGGTGGTGCTGGTCATCTTGATACCGGCGTGCGGTACGATGATGATCGCCAACCCGAGAATGCAGCCGATAGCCACCAGTGCCAGCACCGACCATTTGGCGCTAGGCCGGGTCAGTTTCCGCCAAAGCTTGCTCATAAAATAGACCTTCTAGTTATTATGGATACTCCTTTAGTAGGATAGGGAGTAAATGTGAATAGGGTCACTGGTCTGAATGAACGCAATAAGTCACAATATGAATGGATATGAACAGGGCGGGAGCAAGTTGACACCATGAGCCATCACATCGTGATTGTTGAAGACGATCCGGTTACGCAGGCGCGCTTACGCGACTATTTCGTGCATGAGGGCTACCAGGTATCTGTGGCGGAAAGCGGCGTGGGGCTGAAAGAGATCATGCTGCTACAGCCGGTGGATCTGATTTTGCTGGATATCAACCTGCCCAATGAGAATGGCCTGTTGTTAACCCGCGCGCTGCGTGAGCGTTCCAACGTTGGGATCATTCTCGTGACCGGGCGTAGCGATCAGATCGATCGGATCGTCGGGCTGGAGATGGGGGCGGATGACTACGTGACCAAACCGCTGGAGCTGCGCGAGCTGGTGGTGCGGGTAAAAAATCTGCTGTGGCGGATCGATCTGGCCAACACCCCGGCCAGTAACGTGCAGCAAGACAACTGCTACCTGTTCGCCGGGTATTGCCTAAATCCTTCTCGCCATACAGTGATGTTCGAAGAGCAGCCCATCCGCCTGACGCGGGCCGAATATGAAATGCTGCTGGCGTTTGTCACTAACCCCGGCACGGTGTTGAGCCGCGAACGTCTGTTGCGGATGTTGTCGTCCAATCGGGTGGAACAGCCGGATCTGCGTACTGTGGACGTGCTGATACGCAGGCTGAGAAATAAGCTCAACAGCGAACTGTTCGTCACCCAACACGGCGAGGGCTACTTCCTAGCCGCCGACGTCAGCTGACGGCAACTGATAGACCGGCCGAAAACCTAGGGGCGAGAGCGATAGCGCCACCTTTTGGGGGCTGATGTTGCCCGGCGTCAGCGTCAGAATATGCGGGCTGATATTATTTCCCAGCGGCTGATGTTGCAAAACCCGGATTGCCTGATCGATAGCCAACTCGCCCTGAAGCACCATCTGGTCGCTGGCGGCCACCATGATCTTGTCGCGCTTAAGCCCACGGTAAACCTGGTGCGAGAGATAAAAAGAGACAATCCCCAACGGCTGCTGCCGATTACGGTTTTCCCCCATCGCCACCTGAGCGGCAATGGCGTTGCCCGCTACCAGATTGATTTGCGGATGCTGTTCCAGCATGTCTTGCAGTAAATTGCGCTGAATTTCTACGTCATTATCGCCATACACCACTTCGACGATGTTGATCCCGCTGCCAGCAACGGCGGCACGAAATCCTTCAATCATTTCCTTGCTGCCACCGGCATCCTTGGGTCCTGGCATCAGCAACACGTTGAGTGGCCGTTGAGTCGCGTGCTCAACCAGATAACGCCCCGGTTGGTAGCCCATCTGGAACCATGGCACTCCCACGCGTACTTTGGTTGCCGCATAGCCCAGCGCGTTGACCACCTCAATTACCGGTGTGGCGCCCACTGCGGCGGCCAGGTTCGGGAACTGTGCCACGCTGCTGCCAAGCAAAATCGCATCGGCTCCCCAACTGCGGCAGAGCGCCAACTGTTCACGCTGGGTATCGATCTGCGAGTAGCCACTGGCTTCAAAGATTTGCAGCGTCACGCCAGCGCGTTGTGCCTCACGCACCATGCCGTAATTGATGGATAACCAGTAAGAGTCTTTCAGGCTGGGGTAGAGTGCGCACAGTTTCCAACGGCGCTCCGCCTGAATGGCTGCCACGGCGGCAACCGGCTCAGACTGGCGCTCGTTTATCCAACGCACCAGCGGGGCCGATGAGACGGCCAGCGCTGACGAGACGTGCAGGCCGCAGATAAACAGCAGCAGAAAACGCAGAAGAGAGGTTTGCATAATAGCCTCATAGATCGGATGCCTTTATGCTATAGGCTTCGTAGCTGATATTCCATCACCGGGACATTTATGGGGCACCCTTCGTTAACACGACGACTTTGGTTGGCTTTTTTGCTGATGGCGGGCCTGACGCTGCTCAGTTCGCTGATCGGCTGGTTCGGCTTTCGCTTTATTGGCGAGGTTGAGCAAACCCATACCCAGTCGGTGATCCCCACCATGAACATGGCGCGCCAGCTGAGCGAGGCCAGCGCGTACGAACTCTTCTCTGCCCAAAGCCTGACCAACGCCAATACCCAGGCGGAATGGCTCGATCAGGGCAAGATGCTGACGGTGCAAAGCCTGCGTATCAGCCGGTTGCTGGGGCGTTTGCGTGAGCAGGGTTTTGATACTGCGGCGATCGAGCAACAAGAATCCGACATTACCCGCAGTCTGGGCTTACAGGGTGAGTTGGTCGGCCAGCGCCTGACGCTGCGCAAACAACAGAGCGAGCTGTCACGCCAGATTATGGAGGCGGCATCCCGCATTGCCGAACTGGCCAAGGGGCAGTTAAACAACGCAGCCACAGCGGCGGGCGTGACCCAGGCAGGGATTTACGATCTGATCGATCAGCATCGCAACCAGGCGGCAGAGCAGGCGTTAGACCGGTTGATCGATGTCGATCTTGAATATCAAAACCAGATGAGCGAGTTGCGGCTTAACGCGATCCAGATCGAGCATCTGATCCTGCTGCTGGAGAAAGAGGTCGCCGAGCGAGCACCGGCTGAATTGGTTTCCCGTATTGGTGACTACGTGCGTATTTTGCAGCGGCGTCAGGAGCGTGTCGAAGATCCGCTCACGCGGGAGAAGATCGGCACTGAATTGCAGATTGTGGCGCGTTATCAGCAACTTTCGGCACTTTATCAGCAGGAGCGGGATATTCGTGCCCAGTTGCAGGCGCTGTCGCAAAACAACCTGGATATGTTTACCCGCTTTAGCAGCGAAATCAGCCGCCAGGTCAGCGACATTGAACGGCGCAATACGCAGGCATTGGAAACGCTGAAGCAGGCCCGCGAAACCGGCAAATTCTGGCTGATCGTCTTGAGCCTGTTCACTCTGGCGGTGCTGTCGCTGATCCTGTGGCGTGTGGTGTGGCGCTCGGTCACCTTACCGTTGGCGAAGCAAACTGCGGCGTTGCAACGGTTGCTGCAAGGCGATCTTAACTCGCCTTTTCCTGCGACCTCGGTGGTGCATGAGCTCAACACTATGGGGCAATTGATGGAGGCGTTTCGCGCCAATGCGGATGCCTTGCAGAACCAGCAGCAGTATCTGGCGGCACAGGTCGAATTACGCACGGCGGAACTGGAAGCGCTGGTGGTCGAGCACCATCAGGCTCGGGCAGAGGCCGAAAAGGCCAACCGCGCCAAATCCGCCTTTTTGGCGGCAATGAGCCATGAAATCCGCACGCCGTTGCACGGTGTGTTAGGCACCGCTCAGCTACTCTCCGAGCAGTCGCTATCGGCCAAAAGTCTCGCTTATGTGCAGGCGATCAATGACTCAGGCGAAAGCCTGTTGGCGATCCTCAACGATATTCTCGACTACTCGGCGCTAGAGGCAGGCAAAGGCAGCGTAACCATCAGCAATGAACCTTTCGACCCGCGCCAGCTGTTGGCGAGTATCGTACGTTTGATCTCTGGGCGTTTGCGTCATCGCGATATCCAGCTCAGCCTCAGCTGTGCCGATGATTTACCGCAGTGGCTCAATGGCGATCCGCGGCGTATTCGCCAGATCGTGATTAACCTGCTTTCCAACGCCTTGCGCTTTACCGAACAGGGGCGGGTGGTGGTGAGCTGCCGGGTTGATGGCCAGCGCTGGCAAATCGATGTGGTCGACACGGGCTGCGGCATTTCCGCCGACGGACTCACACAAATTTTCCAACCGTTCGTGCAACTGACGGATAAACGCGGCGGCACCGGGTTAGGTTTAGCCATCAGCCAAGGATTGACCGAAGCGTTGAAGGGGACGCTAAGCGCTACCAGCACGCCGGGCGAGGGCAGCTGTTTCTCGCTGAGCCTGCCGTTGCAGATTGCGGCCACGCCAGTCCAGCATCGCGCCGAAGAGCGCACCGACCTTGCCAACTATCGCCTGCTGATCGTTGAGGATAATCTGGTGACGCAGCGCATCACGGCGGAAATGTTACAGTCTTGCGGTGCCGGGGTTACGGTGGCTAGCGATGGCCAAAGCGCGTTGGGCATACTGGCAGCCGACTCGGCATTCAGTGGCGTGCTGGTCGATCTGGACCTGCCCGATATGGATGGCATCACGCTCTCGTTGCAGATCACGGCCCGTTGCCCACAGTTGCCGCTGATCGGTTTTAGCGCCCACGTGGCCGATGAAGTGCTGCGACAGCGCACGACCGAAGTATTCCGCGGGCTGATACAGAAACCTGTTGCGCGTGAGGAGTTGAGCCGATTGATTGAGCATTATTTAACGGCGGATCAAAAAACGGCGTTGCCCGCAAACTCGCTGGATACGGAGCAACTCACCCAGGATGCGGCGGTGTTTGGCAAAGAGAAAATCGGTGAGTGGCGGGAGCTGTTTATTGCACATGCGTTGCCGCTGGTAGCGGAAATTGAACAGGCGTTCGAGGCCGGGGATGAAGACTTGGTGGCGCGCTTGGCCCATAAGTTGAAAAGTGGCTGCGCCAGTTTGGGGATGCAACGTTCGGTTCAGGCTTGCGTAGTGCTGGAGCAAGGGGCGCGGGAAAACGTGCCTTTACGCCAGATGGTGATGGACGAACTCCGGCAGTTGGCGGTTTGGGTTGATGTCGGTGCCATTTGATTTACCTTGAAAAAGTTCCTTCTAAGCTGGCAAGACTATGTAGACGCCTTGCGTGTCACTTTTTGCCTGAAACCTCTTTTGAACTTGAATTTGATATGTTGGGTTGATGGTTTTTGAGATGATTAGAGGTGTGATTTTTTCTAATCAATGGATTATATTGATATTTTTGTTATAGTTTTGAGATGTTGTCATGCACTCGTTGAGATAATTAAACATCATGGCTCAATTTAATCACTTTGAACTCAGGCTTCTGAACCCGAACTTTGACTCCCCTTTGGTCGATGTGTTGACCGAACTGGAATTACTCCGGCATCTGAGACTGGAAACGGATGTCCATCCCTTGCTGTTTTCGCAGTTGAAGGCTGTTTTCCATATGTTGGAGAGTCTGGGTTCGGCAAGGATTGAGGGCAACCATACCACGCTCGCTGACTACGTTGAAAGCAAAGTTGAAGGAACGCAAAATTCGACAGATCAGCTCAGAGAAATCAACAATATTGAAGCTGCGATGGAGTTTATCGACGACTACCTGAACAATGGTGATGACATAACGGAATATTTTATCCGTGAGCTGCATAGTTTGGCGGTTGTCGGACTGCAACGGGAAGGTGATAAAAACCCCGGTGCATATCGGCAACATAACGTCACCATTGCTCAGGCAGAGCATTTACCGCCGGATCACATCCACGTTCCTGACTATATGACGGAACTTACCGCCTTTATTAACCGAGCCGATAAGCCAAAATATGATCTGATGAAAATTGCGTTGGTGCATCACCGCTTTGGTTGGGTGCACCCGTTTGGTAACGGTAATGGCAGAACGGTCAGATTGCTGACCTATGCGTTACTGATCAAGTATGGGTTTAACGTTCAGGCGGGTGGTCGGGTTCTTAACCCGACAGCGGTATTCTGTAACGATCGTGAACGCTACTACGCCATGCTTTCGTTAGCCGATAAGGGCACTGAGCAAGGTTTAGAGGAATGGTGCTTATATGTGCTGTCGGGTATCTCATCTGAGTTGAAGAAGGTTGATCAACTGACAAACCAAGCTTTTTTGCGCGAAAAGGTCTTGTATCCGGCTATCGCTTTTTCGTCGGGAAGAGGTTTGATAAACCCGCTGGAGTCGAAGGTTCTGAAACGTGCTGTCGATCTGGGGGCAATAAAAGCAGGGGATCTGCGTACTGTCTTACCCGATCTGAAACCAGCACAGGTGACTTATCAGCTTGGTAAGTTGATCGACCGGGGGCTGATCCAGCCAGTAGAAGAGGGAGCTAGAACCTATACGGCGAAATTTTCGAATTCATCTCTAATACGTGGGGTGATCCAGGTTCTGCGTGAGCAAGGGTTTATACCTGATTTGTGATCGCGCAGCTCGAAGAGGAACCCGATTCAGAAAGCAAAAAAACCGCCATAGGCGGGTTCTTCTAAAGATGGTGCCCGGACTCGGACAAGTTTGTCTGGAACAAACTTGAACAACGCTTTGCGTTGGCCCGCAAGGGTGAGCGACAGGGATGTTCATAATCGAACCAAGGATTCGGGGATTTTCAATCCCTGATGTAAACACGTATAGAACGTTGGTTAGCTATAAAACCTGTAGGAATAAGGCAACATACGCGACGAACTAAGGAGTTAGGTATGGTGACGAGAAAAAGAAAATTAGTCGCGCCTGAATCCCCTTTTTTCCAGGTGCCAGAAGCGACTCAAGTTCATGAAGACGGGGGCACTGAGAGCGTTCTTCAAGTGTCCGTCCCGCGCACCTTCTGTTTGCCGACTATGACGTGATCATTATTGATTCACAGGGTGCCCGATCCATCATGCTTGAGTTGGTCATGCTGGCAACGAACCATACTGTGTTGGCCATAATCAAGCCAGTGGTACCTTATATGCGCGAGTTTCTACGTGGCACCATCCCTATGATAGAAGGTGTTTCGGACATACTTAACTAGCTTAGGTTGTTGATATGCCTGATTAGGGAGGTGGTTTCAGTTTAGGTAAAATACCGATTTAATAATTGAATATGCTAATATTTTTCTGGTAATCGCCGGATTTTCAGTAAAACACCACGCTCTGTGGTGATGTATTCGGCTTTTTTTAGCTCGGATAAAATACGCATGATCCCGCTGCGTGAAAGGTATGACCTGCCCTTGATATAATTTGCCGCCGTGATATTCAATCGTATCGACGGGGGTTCCTGCATTAACTCTTGCAGCTGAAAGCGGATGATCTCGTAAGTGGACATCTGAGCAATCTGCGTACAGTGCTCATACACGCGCGAGGTGGTGTAAATCAGGATAGTGGCCAAGCATTCCCATAAATCATATTTCTCAATTAATTGATTGAAGAGTTCCAAGGGCAGGCTACCCATCCTGGCATCTTCTCTTACCCGCACATACAAGTGATCGGCCTGCGCAAACTGATTGCTAACACCAAGAATAAAGGGGGCCGACTCTGAATTCAGGATCATGCCATCGCCACGACGGTGTAGTGCAACACTGCCTTTAAATAGAAAAAAACATTGGCGACTGATGTTTTTATTATAATAAAAAACATTACCTTTGGGCGCGGTGAAGCTTTCTGAGTAGGGGGCTAATAAATTCATTATTTTCTTTAATTTATCAACTGGCTTATGAGATAGAACCGAGAAAACCTCTACTTCCCTGTGCGAGTCTGTTGTTAAATCCATTAGGTATCCCAAAATTAAAAACACGTAATCCGTTCCGCAGCAATGATAAGACAATTCTCAAATAAGTTAATAGCATAGTCCAACATTGGATTAATCTCTTAACGAAACGCATTTAACTTATTGTTTTTATTAACTTAATAATGAGATTGGAAGTCCGCAGTTGATTCGGTAAATATATTAATTGGTTTTTTTAAACATGGGTTTTATTTTTTTCATTTAAATTTCCACAATCATTATTTGTATGAAAAATGTTACAGCAAAGTCCAAAATGGAACCAAAATTAAATTGAGATAAATACTGGGTATCTATAAATTCTAGCCAAGCAAATCACTGGGAATATGCTTAGTTCAGTATTTCCATGATATCTGCCATTCGGAAATGATGCCGAGTAACCTCACTATGTTTATGAAAGGAATAGTTAAATGAAAAAGAATCTGATTGCTGCTGCCATGGTTGTTGCTGCTTCTCTGTCTGCTATGTCTGCCTTTGCTGATGACGGCAAAATCAACTTCGTCGGTTCAATTACTGATGACGCTTGCACCGTAGTGAACAACATGAGCAACCCGCTGACCGTTACTCTGGGCACCGTGGCCAGCTCTGCGTTCACTACCGGTTCTCTGACTGCAGCACCAACCAAGTTCACCATCGCACTGACCAACTGCCCAGCCAGCGTCACTTCTGCAAAAGTGAAGTTCGATGGCACAGCGAATGCTAACGATAACACCATTCTGGCCCTGACTCAGGAAACCGGCGTGGCGACTAACGTGGGTATCCAGTTGATGGATAAATCCCAAGTTGTAGTGCCATTGTACACCGCGTCTACAGCTTACGCGCTGACTACCGGCTCCAACAACCTGGACTTCGTTGCTCGTTATCTGGCGACTTCACTGCCTGTTACTGCAGGTCCAGCGAACTCCACCAGCAACTTCACCATCGTTTACAACTAATTGGTTGTCGCTTCCCCGCCATGTTCTGGTTGGGAAGTTATCCCTACGGGCCGACTCCGGTCGGCCCGCCTTTTCGGAGTACGGAATTACCATGAATACCGGATTTAAAGCCCTTTGCCTTTCTTTATTGCTGAGCAGCACCTTCGTGCAGGCGGCCAATGTCGGCGGCGTGACCGTCGGTGGTACCCGCCTGATCTACGACGGCGGCAAAAAGGAGGCTTCACTGAGCGTCACTAACTCTGACACCAACCCCTATCTCATCCAGTCCTGGGCGGAGACCCAAAACGGTGGTGCTGAGAAAGCCCCCTTTATTGTCACGCCGCCGCTGTTCCGTCTGGACGGTAACCAACAGAACCTGCTGCGTATTGTGCGCACCGGCGGCAGCCTGCCTGAAGACCGCGAGTCACTTTACTGGCTGAACGTCAAATCCATCCCGGCGGGCAGTAAGAAGGAAGGGGCCAACACCCTGCAGATCGCGGTCAAGACCCGCATCAAATTGCTCTACCGTCCGCAAGGCCTGAAGGGCGTACCTGAAGACGTGGCGGGCAAGCTGACCTGGTCACAGAGTGGATCCCGGTTAAGCGTCAATAACCCGACCCCGTTCGTCATGAACTTCCAACAGGTCAAGGTGGGCGGGCGCGAAGTTAAAGATGTCACCTACGTGCTACCGATGAGCCAGGCCACCTTTAACGTACCCGCCAACGTCAGTGGGAACGTGAGCTGGAAACTGATCAGCGATTACGGCGGTACCGGGGCAGAACACACCCCAGGGCACTAACAGAATATTCATGCGGAGCATGAATATTCAGGAGCGGCAAGTTGCAATGCCTTTTGCGGGCAAGGGAGTAATTAAGGATGAATAATAATAACGCCCGAGGACGGTTACGCCTGAGCAGGGTGGCTTGTTTTGTGGCCGCTCAGATGGCGCTGTTGACCGGGACAATGATGAATGCACAGGCTCGGGACTACTTCAACCCCGCCCTGCTTGAACTGGGTACCCCCGGCCAAAAAGCCGTCGACCTGACCTCTTTCGAGGACAAGGGCGGCCAGTTGCCCGGCACTTACCGCGTTGATGTCTTTCTCAACAACGAAAAGATGGAAACCCGCAATGTGGAATTCCGTCTGGGCAAGGACGGCAAAGGCGCTGAGACCCTGCTGCCCTGCATTCCGGTTAACGACCTTGCCGACTGGGGCGTACTGACCAAGAAATTCCCGGAAATAGGTGCGCCGGGCAGTGCCTGTGCCAACCTGGCGGCCATTCCCCAGGCCAACAGCGAGTTCCGTTTTGCCCGCCAACAGCTGTTGCTGAGTATCCCCCAGTCGGCGGTAAACAACTCCGCCCGTGGTTGGGTCGATCCGAAGTCGTGGGATGAGGGCATTCCGGCCGCGTTGTTAAACTACAGCGTCAGCGGGGCCAACAACTACGCCAAGAGCGGCCAGGGCGATGACAGTTCCAGCCAGTACGTCAACCTGCGCCCCGGCATCAATATCGGCCCATGGCGCTTGCGTAACTACACCACCTGGAATCGTTCAAGCAGCAGTGGTGACAATGGCAAAACCGAAGACCATTGGGACACGGTCTACACCTATGCCCAACGAGACATCATTGCGCTGAAAGGTCAGTTCACCGCCGGGGACACGTCCACCGCGGCGGATGTGTTTGACAGTATTCCGTTCCGCGGAGCCCAACTGGCCTCCGACGATGACATGCTGCCAGAAAGTCTGCGGGGCTATGCGCCCATCGTGCGCGGTATTGCCCGTAGCAATGCGCAGGTGACCATCCGTCAAAACGGTTACGTGATTTACCAGACCTATGTGTCGCCGGGCAGCTTTGAAATTACCGACATGTTCCCCACCGGCGGGTCCGGTGACCTGAACGTGACCATCAAGGAGTCCGACGGCAGCGAACAGTTGTTGGTTATTCCGTTTGCCTCGCTGCCGGTATTGCAGCGTGAAGGTCGCCTGAAATACTCGGCCACTACCGGGGTGTACCGCTCTTATGACAACAGCGTGGACAAGACCCCGTTGAGCGAAGGCACGCTGGTTTACGGCCTGCCAGCCGGGTTCACGATTTACGGCGGCGGTCAGTTCAGCAGCAAGTATCAGTCGCTGGCGGCAGGCGTCGGCAAGAACCTGGGTGATTTGGGCGCATTGTCCCTGGATGTGACACAAGCCTGGTCGAAACAGAAAGACCAGCAGAAAGAAAGCGGCCAGTCGTGGCGGGTGCGTTACAGCAAGAACTTCGTGGCCACCGGTACCAACTTCTCGGTGGCGGGCTATCGCTATGCCACTGACGGCTACTGGGGCATGCAGGAAGTGCTGGATAGCTACACCAGCGGCAACAGCTACCCGTTGCAGGAACGGCGACGTAACCGGGCGGAACTGACCCTGTCACAGGACTTGTGGCAAGGCGGCGGCAACCTGGGGCTGACGGCGGCACGGGAAGACTATTGGAATACCGACCGGCGGATGGAGTCGTACACCGCCAGTTACAACAACTCGTGGGACGGCATCAGCTACGGTCTGAGTTACACCTATAACCGCAACTCGCAGGTGGTCTATGGTACCGCCGAGTCAGGCCACAGTGGGCGTACCTACGACAAGGACCAGTTGTTTGCCTTCAACCTGAGTGTGCCGCTGAGCAAACTGTTTGGCGACAAGCACCCGACCTACGCCAACTACATGGTCAACAGCAGCAAGGACGGCAATACCACCAACAGCGTGAGCGTGGGTGGGACGGTATTGGACGACAACAACCTGAGCTGGAGCGTACAGCAAGGATATGGCACCAAAGGCCAGGGCAACAGCGGCAGTGCCAATGCGGACTGGCGTGCCACCTACGGCGAAGTCAACGGCGGCTATGCGTATGACAACAACAGCCAGCGTCTGAACTATGGCTTGCAGGGCGGCATTCTGGCCCATGAAAACGGCATCACGTTAGGCCAACCGCTGGGTGAAACTGTGGTGCTGGTTGCTGCACCGGGCGCGAAAAGCGTCGGTGTACAGGGCCAAACCGGGGTGAAGACCGATTATCGAGGCTACGCGGTAGTGCCTTATGCCAGCCCATACCGCAAGAACGACGTAACGCTCAATACCGAGAGCTTTGGCGACGACACGGAAGTGGCCATCACCACACAAACCGTGGTGCCAACGCGTGGTGCGGTAGTGAGAGCCACCTACCAGACCAGCGTGGGTTACCGGGTGCTGATGACGTTGCTGACTGCCAGTGGCAAGCCGGTGCCGTTCGGTGCCATCGTGTCGGCCGGTAATAGCAAAGACGCCGAGGGCTTTATCGTGGGCGATGCAGGCCAGGTGTATCTGACTGGTCTGGCGCAAAGCGGCCAGCTTAACGTGCAATGGGGCAGCGGTGCGGATGAACGGTGCAGTGTGAACTATACCCTGCCGAAGAGCGTGAACGGCATTGCGAATATCAATGGACAGTGCAGGTGATATAACGCTTGTCTGAACGTAAGGAATACCATGATGAAATCTATATTGAAAATACTTTTCGTGAACAAGAAGACGTTACGCTATTTACTGACCGCATTAATGTTAATTGGGGTGAGTAATATTTGCTTCATTAACTCAGCGATGGCATGTACTCCTCACCGTCAAAGTATTACTCCACCAGCAAGCATTAGTCTTAGCCCTAGTTTGCCTGTAGGAACCGTAGTGGCAAGTGCGAGTCTCTCATGGCCAGGATTTAGTAGCAGCGGAGATTGCCCGATACCTTATTCAACCGGGAGCCATTTTACTTTAACGGGAGAGGGGGTGCCAAATGGGAATCTCTACCCTACAAGCATAGCCGGATTGTCTTATCGTGGCAGAATAAACGGCGGTTGGCCTGCAAGCTTTTTTGGTTATTGGCCAACATCAGCCGTTCAGGCGGGTCCTTATAGTAGTGGTGTAGGTGCTGGCTCAGTTTTAATTGAATTTGTGAAAACAGGACCATTATCCGGTGGGACTTTTGCCCCGCAAGTTTTAATGCATGCCACAATGGAAGCTGTCCCATGGTTTGATATCTATTTGGGGGCGCCTATGATTATTACACCTACGACGCCTGCATGTACCGTGACACAGTCGGCCATTGCGGTTAATCTGGATGATGGTAATACATCTCAACTGGCAACTGCCGGTAATACCAGCAAGGACAAGACATTCAGCATTCCATTAAATTGTACCTCTGCCAGCAATATTTCCTTGACCTTTAGCGGCAATATTGTAGACAACAGCAATGCGGTGTTCCGCAATCTCAGTGGCAGCGCGAATGCCGCTAGCGTAGGAATACAAATATTAAGTGGTAGTACCCCTGTCCCTACCACTGCGGGGACCTACCTTAACCTGGGAGCGATTAACGGTAGTACTACGGTCCCTCTGATCGCCCGTTATTATGCGCTGGCCAATAATCCCGATGTCGGCACGGTCAGTGCTATTGCTTACGCAACGATTGTTTATAACTAATTTAGCTCATCAACAAATAACACCCTGTTTTTACGACAGGGGGTTGTTACACAATTAAACCGTTTAAAAAAGGAGTATTAAAATGACAGTATTTACCAAAGGACTGATTGCGGTACTGGTTATGGGTTCCTGCTCGCTGGCGGCACATGCGGCCGATACCACCATTACCATTACCGGCAAGGTCACCGCCGCCGCCTGTACCATCAACAACAGCGGAGCTTACTCGGTCATCATGCCCGATGTCACCGCAGCTACCCTGAACCCGGCGGCCTCTTCAGGTACCTGGAAAACCTTTGATGTGACACTGAGCAGTTGCCCAGCGGGAACCTCTACTGTCACCGCCACCTTTGACGGTACCGCCGACGGTGCGGATGCCAACAAGTACGCCAACACCACCGGTGCCGGTTATGCCACCAACGTGTCCGTGCAGGTGCAAAACCGTTCCGCCACCATCGCCGACAAGGGCAAAAACAGCACCATGACCGTAAACGTTGATGCCAGCAGAAATGCCACCTTCGACTTGCAGGCTCGTCCTTACAGCACCGCAGGTGGTGCCACTGTTGGTAACATCAGTACCGTGGTGCTGATGAACTTCACCTACAACTGATTGGGTCGTCACCTGGCAGGAGAGTCATTTATGTTTAAACGTGTTTTTGTCCTCAACATGTTGCTGTCCGCCCTCGCTGTCTTGCCGGGCACGAAGACGGAGGCCGCCGATGTCACAATCACTGGCAAGGTCATTGCCTCATCTTGTACCGTCAGCCCGGTGCTGGCAGGGGCGCAGGAGGTCAATCTCGGTACGCTGGGCAGAACCCACTTCCAGAATGCCAATGACGCTGGTGACTGGAAAAGCTTTGCGCTCAACCTGACCAACTGCCCAGCGGGTACCAGCCAGACCACGGTGACCTTTACCGGCACACCGGATGGCACCAATGCCACGTTGTTTGCCAATACCGAGCCGGTAGCCTCCGCCGCGCCTTATATGGCCGTGCAGATGGCAAAGGACGCGGACCACAGTGCAGTACTTTCTACGGGCAGTACCATGACCGTCAACGTCGATACGCTCACCGGCACGGCGACCTTTCCGCTGGCAGCCCGCATGTATACACCTTCAGGTGGTGCGCAGGCCGGGCAAGTATCCAGCAGCGTACTGGTGAACTTCACCTACCAGTAATGCTGTTGTCCTCTATCCGGCGGGGTGCACATTGCCTCGCCACGTTAACTGGCTGATATTCCATAGGGAGGCAGGCATGTCTTTTCTCACGGAAAATACCCACATTTCTTTACGTAGCATTCTGGTGCTGGAGCCTTACGACATCACCTGGCTGGGTATTCGACAGATGCTCCGGACAACCTTGGGGAAAGACGTTGCGCTGATCCGCATCAGCGACACGGACATACTGGCCGATGCTGCGTTGCACCACTCGGTTGATACGGTGCTGCTGAGTGCCGTTGGCCACCGAACGGAGGCATTGACGTTATTGCAGCAACTGTCGTTGATTATGCGCTGCAATAAAAAGCTCCGTATCGTGGCTTATCTGCGCAAAGAGTTGCCGCATCTGGTGGATTTGCTGCTGGCGTTTGGGGTTGATGACGTGTTCAAAGGTGCGATTGACGCACCAGAATTGGTGCATTACCTAAAGCCCACTAAATCGGATTTTCATCTCGTGAGATTCACTCAACAGGAACGTAATGTGGCTCAATGTTTGCTCGCTGGCAAGAGCGTAACCCGGGTAGCCGAATTGATGCATAAAGACGTTCGCACCATCAGCGCTCATAAGCAATCTTTACTCAGCAAACTCAACATGGCCAGCCGTGGCGAGTTACAAGTGCTGGGCGGTCGGTTGATGGCAGAAGAGGCCTTGGCATGAAATTGGGCACTCCAACACAGGGAAAACAAGGCGTTGTCATGCATGGCTGTACTTTTTCCCGCATCGGCTTAATGCACATTCTCCAGCGCCATTTGCCCGATTTTACCTTTCAGGCATCGGCGTCCTTCGGTGAAATGGCACGCCTGTCCACACTGACCCAGGCCGATCTGGTGGTGAGCGATATTCGCGACGCAGAAAGAAACGCCGCCTATGGGGTGGACTGGCTGGAATGGTTACAAAACATCCGCGGAAACCAACCGTTGGTGGTGATCACCGAGGAACTGCCTCGGCATCAGTTAGCCAATCTGTCCAGGCAGTCTTTTATCTCGGTGTTAGCGTTACAGGCGTCGGAGTCGTTGCTAGGCCAACAACTGCAACAGGTACTGACCGGTACACAGGTTATCAGCCCACTACTGGTGGCTTTGACAACATCGTCTACCTCGTCGTCTGAGCTATACCGGCTAACGGAGGCGGAATTGCAGGTGATTGAATTGCTGCATGCTGGCTATAGCGTGACGCAAATTGCCAGCCGGTTGTGC
The DNA here is from genome assembly GCF_051654945.1 of Serratia sp. (in: enterobacteria). Classification (GTDB taxonomy): domain Bacteria; phylum Pseudomonadota; class Gammaproteobacteria; order Enterobacterales; family Enterobacteriaceae; genus Chania. The sequence goes on along the minus strand of NZ_JBOFZA010000078.1, from coordinate 33,128 downwards.
CGCAGTGTGAAAACGGTGAGCACGCATAAGCGCCACTTGATGCACAAACTGCAGGTAAGCAATGAAATAGAACTGTTTGCACGGGTGAAAAACCTGAATGAAAAAACCTACTGCCTGGACAACGGGCAACAATTTGCCAAACACCTTCGCTATAGCTCACCGTAGGCGAGCGACAGAATAACCTCCACAGGACGTGCTGCATGATTTACCTGGCTTGCGATGATAGTTATTTCACACTTGGCGTAATCACGCTGTTTGCTGCTATCAGTAAAAACGTGACGATTATCGACATCGCGATGGATCAAGTAACCGTAGTAATACCTCACTTTAATCGCGAAGACACGTTGATTTTGGCTATTGAACGTACCGATTTGCTTACCAAACTGCTGACCTCAGCACGCAAGCAGGGTACCCGGACGTTGCTGATTATGGATAATGCCTCTGAAAGAACCATGGAAAACATCAAGCAGTGGTCGCAGGGGGTACTGTCAAAAAAAATGCAGCTCGATACGCTCCCGCTGTTTTTAGACACCAACTTTGCCTATCTGAAAGACTTGTCGTTTCTGACAAGACGGGAAATCGACATTATGGGCTGGTTGGCTACCGGAAAAACACCCTATGGGATTTCTAGAGAGTTGAATTTATCGGTTAAAACTATTTTCTCTCACAAGCTCAGCGCACTGAAAAAATTAGGATTGAGTCATCTCAATGCGCGCTCTTTGCTGATCTTCAGCAAGATATTCCAGGGGCTGTCACCGCTTTGACACGTATTTTTTCTCGGGTCGAACCTGTGTTCGGCCCTGTCCCATCCTATCCTGTTAATTATAAATAAAAATCGCAGCGAAAACCGTATTGGTTTGGAACCGGGGGTCGTAAAGCCAGTTGTTCCCCAAGTCAGCATCAGCCGTTTTCCTATATCCGGTTTATGTGAGCCCTCTTGTAGACAACATAAAAAATCGCTCAGAAAAAATTCCCAGAAAAACTCTGTAATGTTAGCTATATTTATAATGCTGACTAATAAAATAATTACACCTTTAGTCTTGATAAATTAACAGAGTCCTTACGCTGAAACCAATTAACAACCATCAGTGACGCTATATTAATACTTGGCTGGTAATTTAAGAAGTGTTAATCCTCTACTCGATGAGGAATGAGTGTAATTATCACCTACAGGATGATTATGATGGACAAAAACAATGCTCACTCAACAATCAATTCACAGGTATCACCCCATGCACAGGATATCGTGAATATATTAAAAGATCACTCTATAATTCGAATTTATCCTGAAGGTAAAAAACTTAATCTTTTACAAAATGGCGATTTCATTACCTACTTAATAATCAAAGGAAATGTTTCTCTCTATCGAGGTAATGACAATCTGAATATGTTTACTATGACGTCACCTGCCTTGGCTGGGATAGGGAACTCTCCGGATTCATTTATAGAGGGTTACTTAAAAACATTATGCCCATGCCAGATAGGGACGATCCTCTCGAGTCAGGCCAGGGATTTGATTGTCAAAAATAACGCTTGGGAACTATTTTCCAAACATCTGCTTGTCGCTTCCAAAAAGATTTTCGTCTTTTCCCAACGTATTAGTACCCCTAACGCATACAGTGTCATTCGCTATCAGCTATTCGAACTGATGAGTGAAGATATAAATATGCGAAGTAATATTACCATAGCAAATTACATTATGAATAAAGTCCCTTTGTCACGTAGCAGGATAATGGGTATAATTTCCGATCTTAAAGCAGGTGGGTATATAACCACCGACCGTGGTAAGCTTGTGAAAATAATTAATTTACCTGAAAAATATTAATCTATTTTTTCTGTGTAAATAATTATTGGGTTTCCTTTGTAAACTCGAAAAATGATGGTGCCCGGACTCGGACAAGTTGGTCTGGAACAAATGTGAACAACGCTTTGCGTTGGCCCACAAGGGTGAGCGACAAGGATGTAGCTCATAATCGAACGTAGTTCGATGGAGAGTCCGTACTCAGAAAGCAAAAAAACCCGCCATAGGCGGGTTCTTCTAAATGATGGTGCCCGGACTCGGACAAGTTTGTCTGGAACAAACTTGAACAACGCTTTGCGTTGGCCCGCAAGGGTGAGCGACAGGGATGTAGCTCATAATCGAACGTAGTTTGATGAAGAGTCCGTACGCAGAAAGCAAAAAACCCGCCATAGGCGGGTTCTTCTAAATGATGGTGCCCGGACTCGGAATCGAACCAAGGACACGGGGATTTTCAATCCCCGTGTCGTAGGTAACAAGATGTAAAAAGTGGGTAAGCTATAGTTTTCTATGGTGTTTATGCTCGAATCAACTAAATTCGAGTGTACACATGGACAATATCGTTACAAAAGCCACTACTGCTTCTGTCAGTGCTAAGCCACAAATCGTGCCTATGGTTTCAACCAAAGGCGGAGAAGGTAAATCCACTCAAAGCGCCAACCTTGCCGGTTTCCTTGCCGATGCAGGTAAAAAGACTCTCCTCATTGATGGTGACCACTCCCAACCCACCGCAAGCAGCATTTTCTCCCTGGAATATGAGGCCCCCAACGGTTTGTATGAGCTGTTGATGAAGACGGTCGACCTCAATCACCCCGAACAAATCATCTCCCGTTCCGCTATCCCAAATCTGGACATCATTGTTTCCAACGATCCCCATGACCGTTTATCTTCTGCCATGCTGCATGCCCCTGATGGTCGTATGCGGCTGAAGAATGTTCTGCAGCACCCTTTGTTCAACGAGTACGACGTCATCATCATTGACTCCAAAGGTGCGGCGTCTGTGATGCTTGAACTGATCCTGGTAGCCAGTACGGAATTCGCTGTCGGGGTTATCAAGCCTATACTGCCGGATACGCGTGAGTTTCTGCGTGGCACATTGGGGTTGATGGAAGGATTATTGCCGCTGACCAGCTACGGTATTGCGTTACCGCGTATCCGTATTCTGACGAACTGTATGGAGTACACCAATCTGGACTGGCAGACCCTGAATAGTCTGCGCGGCATTATCGCAAACGGCCAATATTTGCGTGCAGATACCTTCGACGTCTCTCTTCTCGATACCATCATCCCCAAGCTGGAAATTTACAAAATGGGGCATGCTTCCGGCCAACCTGTTCATCGTCTCGAAAGAACCACCACCCGTACATCAACGCTCGCTGCTGCTGACACTATGTATGAGCTGGCCTGCGAGTTGTTCCCTAACTGGATTGCCGACTTCGACGTTCTGCGTCAGGAGGCAAATAAATGAATATTGAACAGCTTGTGACCTTTCTTAATGAACAGCGCGAGTTAGCCGCACCTGCACCCTGGCAGGTTCTTGAACTCTATAGCGATGGCGTCACTGTCGTGGATGTCAACGGCTTCGAGCATCTGGAAATCCCTAATGTCGCGATTGTTCCAGACTGGGAAAAACTTGGGCTTGAGCACTGGTCGGATAAAGGTGGGAGCCGTGATGTGAGTCTTGAGGAGCAACGGGCTAATGGTTATCTGGCCGCTGCAGCACCACAGCTACTGGCTTACGTCAATGTGCTTAATCGTAATTTGGAAACCACGGAGAATGCGCTGCGCCGCATGCTGAAAATGCATGCGTTGATGATGGCAAAAACCAATCATGCTGCCAGCTTCTATGATGCCGAATGTCTTCTCGAAATGGCCGAGGCTCCGTATGAGGCAGCTGCGGTGCTTGAGCATATCCGTGGCGCAGATGACGATAATACGGACCTAAAGGCAACTTGCGTAGGGTGCGGTTGTACAGATGGCCACGCCTGCCTGGATAAAAACAGCAAGCCATGCAGTTGGCTTAAGATCAATCGTGAAACCGGGATGGGTGTATGTTCTTCCTGCCCGACTTTTCTTGAGTGCCCGTTGACAACGGGCAGTGAAGAGCCGGAGGTTCGCCATGACTGACTTGACTATCCCTTATTCCTCCGATGCTGAGCAGGCCGTTCTCGGTGGCTTGATGTTGGATAACCAACGGTGGGATGACGTTCTCCCATTGGTTGGAGATCGTGATTTTTATCTGGCGGTACATCGCCGAATTTTCCAGGCCATGGCTCGTCTGATGGCTGTTCAGCAGCCGATTGATCTGATTACGCTCCACGAATCACTGGAACAAAATGGTGAGCTCGAGCAGGTAGGCGGTTTTGCCTATCTGGCGGAGTTGTCTAAAAACACACCGAGCGCAGCCAATATTGTCGCCTACGCCGGGATTGTCGCTGAACGCAGTCGTCTGCGAAGCCTGTTGCAGCTCGGACGTGAATTGAGCGCTGATGCTGCCAATCCGCGCGCTGAGTCCGCGGCTCTGACCGAACGTGCTGAACATCAATTGTTCCTGCTCTCTGAGCAAACCCAGTCACAGCAGAATGTCAGCCTGACCGATGGGCTGAATGCTGTCGTGACCTATCTGGAGACGGTGAATGGCGGTAATGGTATCACCGGCACCCCGACCGGTTTTTCAGAGCTTGATGTGATGACGTGTGGTCTGCAGCCCGGGGATTTGGTTTTGCTTGCTGCACGGCCGTCGATGGGTAAAACCGCCTTTGCGTTGAGCGCCTACACCGGCGCGCTTCGTGGCACGGAGAAACCTGCATTCTTCTTTAGCCTGGAAATGCCGCGGGAGCAGCTGCTTCAACGCCTGATTGCTGTAGACGGGCGGGTTGAACTTTCACGTCTGCGCAGTGGCCAGCTGGATGATGAAGATTGGGGCCGTATTTCCAAGGCGATGGAGCGGTTGTTGCCATTGGAAAACCGCCTGATTATTGACGATGAATCGTATTTGACCCCCGCACTGCTACGCTCCAGGGCACGCCGCTATTTCCGGTTGTACGGTAAGCCGGGTTTAATCATGGTCGATTACCTGCAGCTGATGCGTTGCCCTGGCCAGGAAAATCGCACCCAGGAAATCGCGGAAATTTCCCGCAGCCTGAAAGCGCTGGCCAAAGAACTCGATTGTCCCGTCGTAGCACTCTCTCAGCTGAACCGTCAGCTGGAAAGCCGCGCTGACAAACGTCCCTTTAATGGGGATCTGCGCGATTCAGGTGCGCTGGAGCAGGATGCCGATGTGATCGCCTTCATCTACCGGGATGAGGTCTATTACGCTGATTCTGATGATGCCGGCACGGCAGAAATTATCATTGGTAAACAGCGGCAGGGCGCAACGGGTACCGTTCGCGTCAAGTTTGAAGGGCAATTCACCGCGTTCAGCGACCTCCACGACGGTCTGTATGACCAATACTCGGGGAGGGCGTAACCATGGCGCGTGCTAAAACCAAGATCCTCGATCTGAACAGTGCTTTGCTCCAGCAGGGCAAGACTGCAGCAGGCACACAACCTTTAGCTCCTGTGGCGGCGGAGACCCCCGTCAGTGAAATGCCAATGGTACTGACACTGGATGAAGTGAACCCGAACCCGGATAACCCACGAACCACCCGCAACCCAAAATATGATGATATTAAAGCGTCAATTCGGGCGCGCGGGTTGGACACTGTGCCGAAAGTAACCCGTGATCCAGAGCGCCCCGAGCTGGGGTACTTCTTCAGTGATGGGGGGAATACGCGTTATGCCATTCTTTCCGAGCTCTGGCAGGAAACGGGAGAAGAACGATTTTATCGCTTCTCTTGTGTGTTCAAACCATGGCCAGGACGATTATCCTGCGTGATAGGTCACCTGGCTGAAAATGAAGTGCGTGGAGATCTGACATTTATCGAGAAAGCGTTTGGGATCAAGCAAGCACGCACACTTTTTGAAGATCAATTGGGTAAAACAGTTTCTTTACGTGAACTTTCAACGCTGTTGGGGGAATCTGGCTATCCAGTCCATAGTTCTAACATTAGTCGGATGGAGGACACCGTCCAGTATCTGCATCCTTATATGCCAGCACTTCTTGAATCAGGTTTGGGTCGCCCTCAGATTCAGCACTTACTTGCATTGCGTGCTCATGCCGAAAAGACCTGGCTGGATTTTGTAATAGAAGGGGGATCTCAAGAGGCATTTAAGTCGGTATTCGGTAGGGTATGTTCTCAATTTAATGATCCTGAATTGTATTCACTGGATATGTTCCGTGATGAGTTGATTGGGGCACTCATTAACGCGTTACCACACCCGTTGCTCAATTATGACCGCTGGTTACTGGAGCTCGATCCCAAAGAGCAAAACCGGCGCAAGCACCTTGGTGAGCCGACGTTAACGCCCAAGTTGTCAGGCAAGGGCAATACTGTCGAGCTGGCGCCAGCACTGCAACAGGAAGATACCGGTGGGCAAACGGAACCTGAAATGCTGGGTGGTGGCACTTCTTTGGTGCTGGACAGTGCGTTAGATGAGTCAACGGGTGATGCTGATGAGGAATCACAGGAGACTCAGGAAGAGGAAACGCCTACAACTAAAACTGAACCACGTCTTGAAACGCAACCTGATTTATACGGTGCTCCTTCGGTGTTATCTGGTGACGTTGAAACGGTTTTAGACGGTGAAAATACCACCGTCAATGAAGCCCCTCTGCCTGGCGCTCATGAGTCGACCGCCCCTCACAGCAATACCGGGACACAGCCAAAGCAAGGTGTAGCCCCTGCTGCAGAGGTGCCCTTCGCTGAGGTAGGACTTGAGCCGGTTTCTTCCATTTGGGCTATTTCTGCCCTGCAGGACGATATCGAGCACCTGCAGGTGATCACCTTCCGATTGGCATTCGAGCTGGCCGAAGTGGCGGGCTGCGAAGCTGAAATCAAATCCGATAAAGCCGACTTGCGAGCTGTCGGCTACGCATTGACTGCCGAACGCCCATCTCGCTTCACCGCGTTACTCCTGACCCTTGCCGGCAACAATCTGGACGGTGCTTCATCCAGCTCGCTCAATGAGGCCCTTATCGGTTCGGAAAATGCGGCCGACTGGCCTTTGCTTGACGATATTCATGCCGTGAAATTGATGCGTCTTATTCGCGTTTTGCGTCGTCTGCGTGAACTGCAGCGTGACTTATCTGCAACAGAGGAGACAGCCTGATGAGCCATTCACAACGACAGGCGCGCCTGGTGAAACTGGTGCGCAAACTGCTTGAGCTGGCTCGCAGCAACAGCAATGCGCATGAGGCTGGGCTGGCGTTAGCCCGGGCGCAAAAACTGATGCAGAAATACGGCATCAGCGAACTGGAGGCCAGCCTTTCTTCTCTTCAGACGGCACCGAGCCGGGGAGCACCTTCCGAAGCGAAACAAAAACTGCCCGAATGGATGTCTGGTCTGGCGTGGGCGATTGCCCGAGCCTTTGGATGCCGTTTGTATTTCTCCTGGCGCGATACCGCTTCAGGCCAGCGCCGCAACGTGACGTTCTACGGTTTTAGTGAGCGGCCGGCCGTTGCGGCTTATGCGTTCGATGTGCTGAGCCGGCAGTTGAAAGATGCGACTGCAGACTACCTGAAAACCCAGAATAAGCGCCTGAAAATGAGTACGCGCCGTGCACAAGCAGAGCAGTTTCGTGCCGGCTGGGTTGCCGGCGTTCGGAGAGTAATTACGACGTTTACCGTTACTGAACAGGAATGCGAGCTGATGGGGACCTGGCTGGAAAGCCAAAAGATGGGGGAGCTGCAAACGCGCACCCCGAAAGCCTGCCGCGGTGATGATATTGCCCGTTTACGTGGATACGAGGCAGGCCAGAACGCCCGATTACACCAGGGTGTTCAGGGGGCCGCTGCCGCAGGAATTGGTTATCAGGGAGGACGTAACTCATGAGTCCTTATTTGTTGACCTTCATTAATGCCGGGGGGATTCACTATGAGTAATAGCTTGTCTCAGGCGACGAACAGCCTGCTCACTCAGCTCGTGATGGAACTTAAATCAGGTTATATCCGCCGTTGTGAGTCGCTGGGGCTGACAACGGAAGAGATGCAGTTGCTGCACGGTTTGACCATTGAGGACCTGCATTACCTGATGAACAGCTCGGTATCGGTGCTGACCTTTCAAATCCATCACGAGAATTTCTCATTGATGTTGCAGCACGCACGCCGCGAGCAGCAGCGCATGCAACGGATTGATCGGGCTTTGGCATTGGGGGGCTCTATCGAAATGATGCAACACTATTTTGGCCTTTCCACCGTTGAAGTTGCCGCCCGCCGGCGCATGACCGGTATCAACATTCGTCAGGGACGCTGTGCGGCGCTCAGCGATGACGAGAACGCGGCATTGTGGCGCCAGTGGCAAAAAGCTGACATCGATGACACCTCCAGTGCAGAGGGACTGGACGTCATGATGCTGGCCGCCGAGCAGATGGATGTTTCCCTGACGGCTGTCTGGCATGCCGTTCGCAGCTTCGATGCCCCTCAGACTGCGACTGCCAGAAAAGCCATTCAGGCCGTGCGTACGCCGGGAGGAAATGCAAGGAGGCTGGCATGAAGCCGGTGATATTAATGCCGGGGTTGCAGGTCCCCCGTTCGGTGCCGCCGTCCTGTCAGAAAAAGGCGAAGGAGCAGGTCAAGCGCTTCCGCCGCGGGGAGCGTAATTACAAGCACCTTCATGTCAAAGGCAAGCACGCCCCCGGGCGTGCCTGGATGAAAATTGATATCGGTACCAGTTGGCGACTGCTTAGCCGAAACAGTGGTGATGACTGGGAGCTGTTGACCCACGAGCGCTACAACAATGAACTGTGGAAGTGATGACATTCACCCTGTACCTGGTGTCGGGTACAGGCCTGAGTGCCGTTAGGCCAACAACAGCTTGATGCCTTCGCCCTGTGGGCGGGGGCAGCGTAAAAGGATGCGCAAAATCGATGAGCATAAATAAAACACCTGATGACAGCCTGATCACCTTTACGCTCGAACAAATGAATGCCCGCATGGCAGAACGAATAGGCGCGGAAAAGCACGCGGGGATTACCGATGTCACGAATCTGCGCAGCGGCCTGCTGTACATGGGCAATGTGCATGATTCCATCCCCCGTCGGTTGCTCCTGGATACCCGTCTGTCACCGCTTGATAAAACCGCGTGGATAATGATCCGCCTGTACGCGCAACAGAACCAGGGCGCCGTATTCCCCACCTATGACGAACTGCAGCTGCAGCTCGCCTCGCCGTTTAACGGTAAGGCGTCCCGCGAGACTGTCAGCCGCGTGTTGCTGATGTTACGCCTGACCGGCTGGCTCAGTCTGTGCCGGTGTGTGCGTGACGACAAGGGGCGGGTGAGGGGGAATATCTATGCCCAACACGATGAGCCACTCTCGGCCCGTGATGCGGAGACATTGGATCCAACCTGGCTGGATACGGTCGCCATGGGCTGCGCGCATAAAAACCGCACCGTCAACCAGACGGCCTGGTCGGTACTGTCCGATATTCAAAATGACCCGACAATGCGTCATCAGCATTCCCAGATGGCGGCAATTGCTGAACGACTGGGCTCACCACAAACCCCGCAACAGATGGCCGCCAGAGTGTCTCAACGGCAGGACAATTCCCCCAGTTCGGACGGCGAACTCAGTAAAAAATCCCCGGGTTCGGATACCGAACTCAGTGTAAAACAGGGAGGCAAAACACCGAGTTCGCTTTCCGAACTCATCCTGAAATCAGTCACTTACGGTGCATCACCGAAACCGAACTGTAACGTACGTTCTTTCACACAGAGTGTGAATAAAACAACGTACGTACCTGAGTTACCGGCCGAACTGCAGAACAGCATAGCGACGGATGATCAGCGGCAGATTGGTGTCCAGCTTAAGGCATTGCCTGCAGAGGTTGCCCGTCAGGTACTGGAGAGTCTTGAGCAGGCGATGGCCAAAGGCAGCCTGAATAACCCCACTGGCTGGCTGCTGGCGGTGATCAAGCGCGCCCGGAACGGTGAGCTGTATGCGAGTGCCAAATCCCCAGAACCTGCCAGGCCTGTACCGCGACGCCAAATACCTTGCTCTGCGGCGCCAGCAAAACCAACAGATCCAGTCCGCCAACACCTGGCGTCGCGGGACCATGTGAGCGGTGTTGTGGCCAAATTGCGCCAGCAAATGATGCGGGCAAAAAAATGAGTCGTGAGTGCAGATAATCAAGTTGTTCAAAAATAGACCACCACTACCACTGGTAGCATTGGTTGAAAAGTCACCGCTGTTGACAGTGTCAACAGTGATTAAAAAGTAACCGCTGTTGGAAGTGTCAGCGGTGGTTAATAAAAAGTCCGTTCTTGCAGCGTCAGTAGTGGATAAAAAATGCACTACTTAGGCTGCGGCTTTGTGGGGAAAACCGAATAGGGTACCAACCAAGGCACTCTTTTTCATTTCGTACAGAAAAAGAGTTTTGAATTGCTGCGAATGGTGTCTGTCGAGACTATTTCAAGCCAAACATACTCCCAGTAGTTAGAAGGATGATCAAAATGGCAGATTCAACAGAGAATACCCAACACAAGCCTGCACAGACGCGAGCCGGGGCACTGAAATCGACGTTAACCGTCCAGTTACATACACAATATGCAATATTGTTATGGGAAGGGAGGCAGCGTGAGAAGGAGTCAAATAAACCACAAATAGTCAGCATGCCTCAGGTCATCGCCCGAGCCGGGAAAATTAATGCTGATTCAAACGCTGACAATCCTTATGCCGATGGCGCGATGTTGTCATTGGAGCAGGCTATTGAACGTGGCACTGCACGATTGCAGAGCGCAGTAGCAGAGCTTGATACCGTCTTATCCAGCTTGCCAGGCCAGGTGTCGATGTCAGAAGTCTCATCAGTATCTCCGCTGAATATCGGTGTATTTAGTCGTACCCCGCTCGGGTATCGCTGTGTCTGGTTACTCGTTGGCTTTGATCAACTGGCGATGAAAGCATTCCAGGCATGGCACTACGGGTTGATCTCCCGACAAAAGCGGGATGACTTATTGAGTCAGGGGGGGCATTGGGTGCGCCAGGTTTATGGGGTGGTACAACAGTATCGTTCCGTAGCCGTTACGCGTGATGATATTCGTCTCCAAACTCTGGTCGGTACGGATGCCATAAAGCGTCTGGGGGAGCCTGACGAAGATATTATGTCGGGGGCGTCCCGCTCTGCTTTCTCGCCACCACTCAAGACCCCTGCATTAACTTCCTCTAAAAAAGGAGCTAAATCATGAGTATGAATCGACAGGTAAAGTCTGTTTTGATGCCGGGTGTACTCTGCACCGCGTTATTGTTAACGGGTTGTGCAGGCACTGAGCTGGGTGAATGGAACCAAAAAATCAGTGACGCTGCCCATACACTGGCAGGCGGTGGCAGCGGTGGCAGCGGTGGCAGCGGTGGCTCCAGCGAGAGCGGTATGCCCTGGATGACCCGGGCCGGTATTTCCGGGCCCCGGCAGGATGTACATCATACGTATACGCTCCCGGTGGACGTTGATACCGCGGCGGCGCGGCTGAAAAGCCATTATCAGTTTATCTCCTCCGAAGAACTGGAAAGTCTGCGTCAGCGTGATCAGCATGGCAAGTGGAGCGCGAGCTCTATTGATGAAGCGCGCCCGGTCTGGTCAGCAAACCAGGGCAGTTATTACAAGATGGGCCAGGAATGGAAAGGCAATGATCGCCTTGAGCTCGAAGTGGTCAAGTCCGGCGCCGGCAGTCGGCTGAAAGTGACGTACAGCTCACCGGATGCGTCGCACCTGACCGATGCCTACCTCGGACGTTTGATGACGCAGCTGCAGCAGGTCGCTAAAGGTCAGCTGGGCTGACGGGGGGTATCTGATGCAACTCTACCTGTGCGAGAAACCCAGCCAGGGTAAAGATATCGGCGCCATACTCGGGGCGACGCAGCGTAAGCAGGGTTACCTGGCGGGCGCCGGCGTCATTGTCACCTGGGCTATCGGGCATCTGCTGGAACAGGCCCAGCCGGAGACCTACGGTGAGCAGTTCGGCAGTCCCTGGCGGGAGTCCGTTCTTCCTATCGTCCCTGCCCAGTGGAAAATGGCGGTAAAAAAAGACACGGCCGATCAGTTCGCTGTCATCCGCGGGTTGCTCAAACAGGTTGATTCCGTGGTGATTGCGACCGATGCAGACCGCGAGGGGGAGGTGATCGCGCGGGAGTTACTGGAACATTGCCACTTTACCGGCCCGGTTCAGCGGCTCTGGTTGTCAGCGCTGGATGAGGCCAGTATTAGGCATGCCCTGGCAAACAAACTCCCTGGCGAGAAGACCGCTCCTCTGTATGAAGCCGGCCTGGCACGCGCCCGGGCTGACTGGATGACGGGGATGAATTTAACCCGGCTCTACACGCTCAAGGCCCGCGAGCAGGGATACGGCGAGGTGTTGTCGATCGGGCGGGTGCAGACCCCCACGCTGGCGCTGGTCGTGAACCGAGACCGCGACATTGCCAACTTCATCTCCAAACCGTACTGGCAAGTCAGGGCGATGCTGCAGAAAGGTGGGATCGCCTTCCCGGCAAACTGGGTACCTGCCGCCAACTACTGTGATGAAGAGAAGCGCTGTATTCAACAGAATGTGGCGCAGGCCGTCGTGCAGCTGTGTCAGCAAACGGCTAATGCCGTTGTGCTTGAGGTGGGGACCGAGCGCAAGAAAGAGTCCGCGCCGTTGGCCTTTGACCTGGGCACCTTGCAGCAGGCCTGCTCACGCAAGTGGGGGATGAGCGCCAACCAGGTCCTGAGTATCGCGCAGTCACTGTATGAGACGCACAAGGCCACCACGTATCCCCGGACGGATTGCGGCTATCTGCCGACATCGATGCGGGAAGAGGTTGCCGATGTGCTGAGCGCTGTTACCCGCACGGACCCAACGCAGAGCGAAAGCGTGGCCAGGCTCGACAGGACTTTTGTTTCCCGTATCTGGAATGACAAAAAAATCACGGCGCACCATGGGATTATCCCAACCAAACAGCCGTTCGACCTGAGCAAGCTGTCTGCCGACGAGCTCAAGGTCTATCAGCTGATCCGGCAGCATTACCTGGCACAGTTCCTGCCGTTACATGAAGTGGATGTCACGGAAGCGACATTCAATATCGGCGGGCAACTGTTCCGCACACGCGGCAAGGTCGAGGCGGTAGCTGGATGGAAAGTGTTGTTCCAGCATGACGCGAGCGAGGCGAAAGAAGAACCGACCGACACGGATGATATCCGGCTGCCGGCACTGGTAAAAGGTGAAGCCGTCGCGGTTGCCGGCGCTGAACTCAAAGCGCTGCAGACGAAGCCCCCGGGACATTTCACCGACGGGACACTGATCGCCGCCATGAAAAATGCAGCGGCGTTCGTCAATGACCCGCAACTGAAGAAGGTGCTGAAAGAGAACGCGGGACTGGGTACTGAAGCGACGCGTGCCGGTATCCTGGAGACGCTGTTTAAACGCGGGTATCTGGAGAAGAAGGGCAAAATCTTGCTCTCCACGCCGATCGCCGGGGAACTGATTGATGCGTTACCGACCGCGTTGACCAACCCCGGGATGACAGCGCTGTGGGAGCAGGCGCTGGACGAGATTGCCCAGGGCCAGATGACACTCGATACGTTCATGAGCCGCCAGGCACAGTGGACTGGGCACCTGGTGGAGAAAGGGAAGACGCAGGCGGTGAAGTTCACTGCGCCACCTTCACCGCCGTGCCCGACATGCGGTGGGACGATGCGCCGGTGTGCAGGCAAGAAAGGTGGAGGGGCCTTCTGGGGCTGCAGTAATTACCCCACTTGCCAGGGCATCATCAACATTGATGCAAAAGGTGGTCGTAAGGCTAAGCGCTATAAAGCAAAATCACCGGCTAAAAATAAAACAACCGGAGCGGAGTAAGAGATTGTCTGATGTACATAGCTCAAAGTTTTGCTAATGTGGGCGGGCTTTGATGCAGGGTACCCCGTAACTGCGGTGGTGGGAAAATTCGTCCATGTTTTTTTCTGCTTCAGTTCGGTCAGCGGCCTCCACACTCAGGTTGGCTGTCAAGACGCATGCAACTCCGTGAAAAACGCGTCGGGAGACCAGGTTCCTCCCCGGAGTTAGACAGAATTCACAGAAGGCTAAGGTACCGGCTGTGCGGCGTTGATTTTCGGATCAACGCCGTTTTTATTTTATGGCTCTCAAAACAGAATATTACGGTTGACACTCTCGGTGCTTGCATTAAAAATGAACAAGCTTACTCGTTGTCTTCGGACAACCAGCCAATGCTTCAGCACTCTGTGAGAAGCGCTTTCGGGTGAGTGCCAACCAAAGTTTCAGCAGTCTGTGAGAAACGCCTTCGGGTGACTGCAAATAACCTTGTAGCCTGAAAGAGGGAGCCCATGTGGCGGTAACTCCGTTTAGCCTTTGAGAACGGGGATCACTTAACGGTGATGAAGGTCCATTTCACAATCAAGACAGTCTGCACTGCCGTACGACTTTGCAGACTCCCGACGGGAAACACTTTCCCGTCGGGGAAGGTGTATTTCTCCGTCACCGAATCTTTACTCCTGGAGAAAACATCATGTCTACTCAAACTCAACAAGCATCCACCAAAACTGAATACTTCAACCTGACTATCAAGGGCATGGGGTACCTCAGCAACATTCGTCAAGTCAATGGCCCGAATGGCACCTTTATCAGCTGTGTCGTTAATGGACTCTCAGGTCCTACCGATAACGCCAGTTACACGCGTTTCGATGTAACGGTCGCCGGTAAAGAAGCCAGCAGCCTGATCAACCGCTGTCAAAAGTCGGTTGATGAAGACAAAAAGGTCCTGATTGGTTTTGTGCTCAGCAATCCCAAAACGGACATCTTCACGCTCAACAGCGGCGAACATGCCGGTGAACAGCGCGTCAGCCTCAAAGCCCGCCTTATCAAGGTCGATTGGATCAAAATCGGTCAGGAAAAGGTGTATCAGGCTGAGAAATCCGACTCTACGCCGCCTCAGCAAGGTTCCGCACAGCAACAATACGCGGAAAACTCTTTCTGATAACGCCCTCTGCGCCTCGATTTCGGGGCGTTTTTCCCTTTCTAATTCTATTCCCTATGAGGATTCGATTATGGCGTCTCGCGGCATAAACAAAGTTATACTTGTCGGTCATCTTGGCCAGGATCCGGAAGTCCGTTACATGCCAAATGGCGGTGCGGTTGCTAACATTACCCTGGCGACCTCTGAGAGCTGGCGAGATAAGGCGACCGGTGAACAGAAAGAAAAAACCGAATGGCACCGTGTCGTGTTGTTTGGCAAGCTTGCCGAAATTGCCGGTGAATATTTGCGTAAGGGCTCGCAGGTTTACATAGAAGGCTCCCTGCAGACACGCAAATGGACCGATCAGGCCGGTGTTGAAAAATACACCACTGAAATCGTCGTCAACATTGGCGGCACTCTGCAGATGTTGGGTGGGCGTTCGCAACCTGCCATCGCCGGACAATCAGTCCAGGGCAGTTGGGGGAAACCTCAGCAACCCTCGCACAGCGGTACGCCGGCCCAGCAACCCCAGCCAGCTCAATCGGGCGGGAATGCCGCGCCGATGGATTTTGATGATGACATCCCATTTTGACCTGGATGACATTCATTGACATACTGCATATAGCGTCTGCTGTGTGCAGTTTTTTCTTTCTACTTACCGGAGGCTCCCATGGGAACTCGTTACGATACCGACGTGGTCGCCTGGGCGAATGAACAGGCGGCGTTACTGCGCGCCGGTAAACTCAGCCAGCTGGATATTGAAAACATTGCCGAGGAGATTGAGGACGTGGGCAAAAGTGAAAAGCGCGAACTGGCCAGCCGGATGGCGGTTTTACTGGCTCATCTTCTGAAGTGGCAATTTCAGCCGGGGCGTCGTGGCTCAAGCTGGCAGCGAACAATAAAAGAGCAGCGTAAATCAGTACGCTTGCGTATACGTAAGACGCCAAGTCTGAAAGTCTGCCTTGCAGACGCGGAATGGCTCGAAGAGGTGTGGTCTGATGCAGTCGCAAATGCGGCAGAAGAGACTGGCCTCGATGGTTTCCCTGATAATTGTGTCTGGTCTTCGATTCAGATCCTGGATGAAGACTTCTACCCAGAGCAGTAAATCTGGATAGACAGTATGAGCGCTGACCTTTGGTTGGCGCTTTTTTTTATTTTGCAATAAAGAGTTGTTAATTGAGCACCTCGTCCGGTAACCGCACAGTGACACCTGTCAATTGTCACTGAACAGGAAACCTTCCGGATGAAAAAAACAATTCTCGTCTCATCCCTGGCAGCACTCATGCTGACCGGGTGCGTTACTCAGCAGCCCCTGCAGCAGCGTGATATTTTCCCTGTCACGCCGTCTGTCATCGTCACCCGCAACGTTCAGCCGGTCAGTCCGGATGCCTACGGGCAGGCGCCGGAGGTGGTGCGCTACGACCGTTATTTACTGGTCAGCACTGATCCAGCGGCCGTTCAGCGTGATCCGCTCTCGCAAATCATCGATATCCGTATTCCGGCGTCCGTCAAACCGACGGTTGCTGATGCGTTGCGCTATGCGCTGCGTCAGTCGGGCTATTCCCTGTGCGCGACCGGACCGGCAAACGGCGTGTTGTACCGCCAGGCGTTGCCGGCGGTGCAGTACCAGCTGGGACCGATGCGTTTGCGTACCGCGCTGCAGGTACTGGCCGGCCCTGCGTGGCAGCTTGAGGTAGACGACGTACAGCGTGTTGTCTGCCACAGCTTGCGTGACGGGTATCAGTTGCCGGCGACACAGCTTCCGCCGGTGGCGCCGGCCAGGGCTGTTTCAGCACGTCCTGCTGCGACGGTCATTGTCCCTCAGGCTGTTAACGCGGTACCGGCAACCGGCGGGTGGCTGAAAAAATGACTGAGCATAATGAAAACAGGGTGCCGATGACGTCGGCAAAAAAAGGGTTGCTACGCAGCAAGACCTTCTGGGGGGCAACGGCCGGCGTTGTTGTTGTCCTGGTTGCTGGCCTCGTCGGTTCAGGGGCTATCAGGCATGTCGACCAGCGTATTGCCCTACTTGAGCAGGCACAGAAAGCACTGGCGCCGCAGGATGGCATAAACTCTATGGCCGATGAGCTGCAGGCGCATGCTAAGCAGCTTAAAAGCCTGGCTGAGCGCCAGGACTCGCTCATGCGGCAGATTGGGGCGCTGACGCTAACCAATGGGCTACTGGAGAAACTTGAGCAACAGCTGCAGGCTCAACAGGTTGAGTTAAATGCGCTGAAAGACAGCATTGAGTCTGTGAAAAAGTCAGCGACTGAAAAGCCTGTACCGACTGTAGCACCCTCAACGGACGTACCCGCTGCACCTTCAGCCACCGCCAAAATCATCCCAAAGCACAAGCCCACGCCAATTAAATCCTCCCCGCGTAATGCGGTTCCTCGTGTGGTGCGTAAAGCGCCATTCGTGCTGACCGGGGTGGAGCAGCGCGGGACGTCGGCCTTTGCGGCTGTGGCGCCGCAGGGGTTCAGTGATTTGTCGCAGGTGCGGTTAATCGGGGAAGGGGAGTCGGTCGCCGGCTGGACCCTGGTCAGTGCCGGCTACGGGCAGGCGACATTTCGTGTGAACGGCAGCCTGCAGACCGTCAGCGCTCAGTAAGGAGACGATAATGAAACTGAAATACAGCGTGATTGCCCTGGTGCTGCTGAGCCCGTTATCACAGGCGGCGCAACAGACGTCCATCGAGAACAGCCAGTCTGCCCTGAGTGAGCTTCAGCGGAGCCAGGCCAACAAGACGGCGCAGCAGGGCAAGCAGTGGGGCCTCAGTGGGGAAGAGTACCAGCGTTATCAGCAGTTGATGGATGGTCCCCGCGGGACACAGTCCCCGGGGCTTGATCCGTTAACCGCCCTTGGTATTGAGGCTCAGAGCGACGCCGAACGTAAAAAGTACGCACAGCTGTGGGTGAAGCAGGAGTTTGTCCGCACAGAGAAAGAACTCAAGTTCCAGCATGAGGTGGATGCGGCCTGGCAGCGCCTCGGCGTGTTGCCGGTCAATATGGGCAACGCCGCGGGTATTGCACACGACACCGGCGGGCGACTGGCGCTATTCGTGAAAGCGAAAGACTGCGGCCAGTGTGATGCACGACTGGCGGCGGTGCTGGCAGATAACCGGCCGGTTGACATTTACCTCGTCGACAGTAAAGGGGATGACAGCCTGCTACGTAGCTGGGCGAAGGTGCATCACATTCCCGTCGACAAGGTGCGCGCACGTCAAATCACGCTCAATCATGACGGTGGCCGCTGGATGAAATTCGGCAACGGCCTGATGCCGGTGGTACTGCAACAAGGGGAAAACGGATGGACACTCGCCGCATTCTGACCCGGGGGCTATTGCCCCTGTTCGCCCTCCTGAGTTGCGGGGGGGCGGCAACCGTTCATGCGTCCACCCAGCAGGTCCCTTCCGGCTACCGGGAGGTGGCACTGCGTCACGGCGTCCCTCCGGAATCCCTGTATTCGGTGGCGCTGGCCGAGACCTCGATGGCGCCGAAAAGCATTGTCTCGGTGACCCGCGGGGCCGGTCCGGCCCCGGATGTGGAGCGCCCCTGGCCCTGGACCATAAACGTGGCAGGCAAAGGGTACCGCTACGCCAGCCGTCTGCAGGCCTGGGAAGCCCTGCAGCGCTTTTTGAAAACACATCCTCGCAAACGTATTGATGTCGGGATTGCCCAGGTCAATCTGGGCTGGAACGGCCATCACTTCACATCGACCTGGGCGGCGTTTGATCCGTACACCAACCTCAACGCGGCGGCGACCATCCTGCGGGAATGTTATGACCGCAACCCCGGGAGTTGGCTGGTTGCTGCCGGGTGTTACCACCACCCTGCCGGCGGTGCCCCGGCAGCCCGGTATAAATCCATTGTGAGCGGCAAGCTGGCACGCCTGAACGGCAGGGCATCTGCCCCGACCCGGGTGGCCAGTTCAACCCCCACGCCCACGGCGTTACCGGCACAAACGGCAGCGCTGACCTGGATTGAACCACGGAGCCAATAATCATGAAAAAAGTGAATTTTCTGCTGTTCGGCCTGAGTCTGGTGACCACCACGGCATTGGCCAACCTGAATGTCATCGCTGATATCGGTGGCGATGACGCATCACCCTACTTTGAGGGGATTAATCGGCAGGGTGACGCGGCAGCGCCGCCGGCCCCTGTCTCTGCTGATGAAGTTGAAGTGGCCGTATTGCCGGTGACGACACCGGAACTGACCCCGGGTGTGGTAGCGGCGCGCCCGCTGCAACTGCCCGGGATTGGTTCGCTGTTTATTGTGGGTGATGACGACGCCAGCCGACTCTGGCTGCAGGCGAATGCGGAACAACTCAAATCCCGGCATGCTGCGGGTCTCGTCGTTAACGTCAGTAACCTGCCTGCACTGCAGGCACTGCGTGAGCTGGCGCCGGGGGTGCCGATGGCGCCGGCATCAGGCAGCGAACTGGCGCGTCGTCTGCAGTTGGCACATTACCCGGTATTGATCACCGATACCGGTCTGTCACAACAGGTTTCACCATGATATCGGCGCAACACATCACCGCAGCATTGATGGTAAACCCTGTGCTGACGGTTGTGCTGATAGTGTTGTTTGTTGCTGTCATGATGGGGCTGAACTGCCGTGGCCGGGAGACGGCCAGCCGTCGGCGCCACCGCCGATATCAGGCGACGGCCACGCGGGTGCTGGCGCGCTTACCGCTGCTGGGCGGTGATGGCCAGCGTCTGGCCTACCTGCGCAAAATCAATCCCTGTGTATTCGAAGAGCTGTTGCTCCTGGCGTTTGAGCGTCAGGGGTATGCCGTTATCCGCAATACCTCCTACAGCGGCGACGGCGGCCTGGACGGTCAGGTCATTATCGAAGGCAAGACCTACCTCATCCAGGCCAAACGTTACGGCCGGACGATCACACCGTCCCATATCACGAGTTTTGGTGCGTTGCTGCGATATCACCATTGCGACGGTTTTTTCATTCATACCGGCCGTACCGGTCAACTGAGCCGGGTTTTGTTGCAGAACCATCCCCATGTCCACCTGGTCAGTGGCCAAAAGCTGCTTGCGTTGCTTGCAGGCAATGCGGAGTGGCTGTCTTTTTTATCAGGAAATACGATAACCAAACGGAGTATATCCAATGTCTCTGAAGGGAGAGTGTCATGAACGACAAGCCTTTTATTGAACGGGTGTCAGCGAATAAGCCGGCCTGGGCCGGTACGCAGATTGAGCCCTGGAGTCGGGTTGGGTACCGGCAGGCCGAAGATTTTATCACCCGTCATTACTGGACTGACCGGGGGAGCCTTAATGTGTTCCGTATCGTGGGCACCGACCACCCGCAGTATGCCGGGATGAGCTGGCTTGACCTGTTGCACCGGGGCAAACGCATGGATATCAACATCCCGCTTATTGAAAGCAACCCGGATTATTACACCGAAGCCACACAACCCCATCACGGGATGAGCTTTGTCAGTCTTGACGGACTGGACTGGTATGTTAGCGCGGATGGCAATCACCGCAGTTGCCTGGCGCGCTTTTATTTCCATCTGCAGGGGTATGGCGTGACGCAACTGCACAATGTCTCTCTGAGCCAGTATCAGGTCGACCACGCCTTTATGACAGCGTGTGAGGCCCTGTCAGCGATGGTGTCGGTATTGCGGTCGCGGGGTGTGTATCTGGCACTGTTAGCATGCCGGGTGCCGGTTTCCCGTGATGATACTCCCGGCTGGAAAGTGGACACCTGGCAGACTGATGTTACGGTGACGCTGGATGATACGACCGGCAATGATGGGGAGCAGCGGTTTGTCCTGCATCAGGCCGGGGAAGCGGAGCAATTACGTCGCCAGCTTGAAATTCGCTACCTCAAGCCGGGTGCCACACCGGAGAAGGTTTCCTGGTGGAAACGCCTGTTTGCCCCTGGTAAGGGGGGCGCATCATGAGTAACCGTCATGTGATGGAAGCGCTGCTGCGCCCGGCAGTCGAACTGAATACGGCCATTGTTGCCGGCGCTGCGGCCACGATTTGTTTTGCTGCTCCCTGGTCGGTCGCCCTGGCACCGTCAGTGAGTTATGTCACCGCCGGCGCGTTTGCGGTGCTGTCCGCGGTACGGGCACGGCAGGGTCTGCGGGTGGTCCGTTATCGTCGTAATCTGCGTCGGTTACCGCGCTATGTCATGACCAGTGCACAGATCCCTGTAAGCAGGCAGCGGCTGTTCCTGGGGCGGGGTTTCCGCTGGCAGCAAAAACACACCCAGCGCCTGATGGATACCCGTCGTCCGGAAGTGGAAAAATACGTACAGCCGCAGCAGTTGTACCAGATGGCACGCCGTCTGGAGCTAAAAACTGAATATACCCTGCCGTGGCTGTCGCAACTGCTGCGCACGGATTCACCGCTGAACCCGGTGCGGCCGTTGCCACCGGTTGGGGGAAACCCGGCCATTCACGGCATTGAACCCGATGAACTCGATGTCTCGATGGCGCTGGGCGAACGTGTAGGGCATAGCCTGGTGCTGGGCACCACGCGAGTGGGTAAAACGCGTCTCGCTGAGTTGTTGATCACCCAGGACATACGCCGCGGTGATATCACCATCGTGTTTGATCCAAAAGGGGATGCGGATTTGCTTCGCCGGGTCTGGGCTGAAGCGCACCGTGCCGGTCGCGGGGATGAGCTGTTTATCTTCCATCTGGGCTGGCCCGACATCTCGGCACGCTATAACGCCGTCGGACGCTTCGAGCGCGTGTCGGAAGTGGCCGGGCGTATTTCCGGGCAGTTAAGCGGGGAGGGCAACAGTGCGGCATTTCGCGAGTTTGCCTGGCGATTCGTCAACATCGTGGCCCGTGCCCTGGTCGCGTTGGGGCAGCGTCCGGACTATCAGTTGATCACCCGGTATGTGAACAACATCAGTGAACTGTATGAGACCTACGCGAAGAAAGTGATAGAAGCACGTATGCCGGCGCTGCAGCAACAAATCGACAACAGCCTGCAGGTACTGACGGAGGACGATGTACCGCGCAATATGCAGGGCCAGCCGAACGCGATAAAAATCATGGCGGTGGAAATGGCGCTGAGTTCCGAGGCCGGCAAGCAGCTGTATGACCCCATTCTCGATGGCCTGCGGTCAGCCGTCCGTTATGACCGTACCTACTTCGATAAAATTGTGGCGTCCCTGTTGCCGCTGCTGGAAAAACTTACCACTGGCAAGACCGCCGAACTCCTGGCACCAAACTATATGGATATGAGCGACCCGAGGCCCATTTTTGACTGGGAGCAGGTCATCCGCAAGCGCGGTATTGTCTACGTGGGGTTGGATGCCTTGTCGGACGGGGTGGTCGCCTCTGCTGTCGGCAACAGCATGTTTGCCGATCTGGTATCCGTGGCCGGCCATATCTATAAACACGGCATGCACGGCGGGTTGCCGACCCGGGCAGACGGCAAACTGCCGATCAACCTGCACTGTGACGAGTTCAACGAACTCATGGGGGACGAATTTATCCCTCTTATCAACAAAGGCGGTGGCGCCGGTATGCAGGTGACGGCCTACACGCAAACCGAGTCGGATATCGAGGCACGCATCGGCAGTACCGCCAAAGCAGCCCAGGTGACGGGTAACTTCAATACCCTGATCATGCTCCGCGTGCGTGAGAACCGGACCGCGCAGTTACTTACCACACAGTTGCCGGAAGTGGATATCTACACCAAAACCCTGGTATCGGGGCATGCCGATACGGCCGATGTGGAGAAGGGACAGGATTTTACCTCCAACACCCAGGACCGTGTCGGTACCGTGAAAGCCCCACTGCTCGCCCCGGCGGATGTGATTAACCTGCCGAAAGGGCAGGCGTTCGCGCTGCTGGAAGGTGGTCAGCTGTGGAAAATTCGGATGCCACTGCCCAGCGGTGACAGGGATGATGCGTTGATGCCGGCCAACCTGCAGAAGATTGCCGAGGAGATGCAGCGCAACTACCGTACCAGCGAGTCCTGGTGGTCAGCCAGCACGGTAATGCCGGATGTTGCCATCAAAGGGGGGCTGAATGTCGCAAGCGGTGAATAATCAGCCCCAGCAGCCCGTACAACCCCGTAAGCATGGGCTGTTTTACAATGTGCTGTGGGGTTGGCCATGGATGCTGATCGGGATGTTCTTTGCTTCGCTTTTGGTGAGCCTGGTGATCGAATATGTCGGGATGGCATTCTTCTGGCCAGAGCTTGGCGCGTCGCACAGTGAAGCGGTGATGAACACCGAGTTGGGGTACCTGTCCTCTGAGTTTACACGCAGCCTGCTGCTGTCCGAACCTTCGGTGACCGTCACCCGCTGGATTATGGTGGCGTATCAATGGACCTTCGTGGACAGTGGCTTTTTGGACTGGATCCAACGTGCGTATGACACGCAGGTACACAGCCAGAATGCGGTTGCCAGGGAGCTGAATAGCTGGAGCGGTTGGTTGGCCGTTACGCTTAAAGAGTACCTGATGGCAACGGTATATGTCACAGTGATTACCCTGGTACGAGTGACCATTCTGGTGCTGTCCATCCCGCTGTTTATCCTGGTGGTTCTGGTTGCGCTGACCGAGGGGCTGGGGCGGCGTGATATTCGGCGCTATGGTGCCGGCTATGAGTCGAGCTTTGTGTACCATCATGCCAAGCGGATGGTGAAGCCGGCGGTGTATATCCCCTGCATGCTGTATCTGTCATGGCCAACAGCGGTATACCCCAATCTGCTGCTGTTGCCGGCCGCTATCCTGCTCGGTATTGCGGTGACAGTGACGACAGCGTCGTTTAAGAAATATTTGTAGCTGCCTGAAATCCAGGCTGGACGGCGGCGTACAAAACTGGCTTTTGTGCGCTGCCGTCAGCAGACAAGCCGCTGTGCGGCGCGGCAGTATTCCCAGGCTTAAAAACCCTCCAATTTAGCTCTATGCTCTTCCCCAGGCTCAAAAATTATCAGAATTCCATAAAGAGTTATCCGCTGACCTCCCGCCCCATCTGTCGCACCCTGAGAGCACCCTAAATCATCAAGGAGTGTTGTATATGTCTATCCCCGTTGTACGTGGTCTCGGTGCCGGCTGTTTGCTGGGGCTGACTTTGCTGACCGCACTGCCTGCCTTTGCTGCTGAAAAAGATGAGCTGGCCTCTGCCCGGCGCATGCTGATTCAGGTGCAGGCAGCACTTGAACGTGCGCGTGTTGCCGCCGTTCAGGCTGACCCGTCGGAGCGCGGTCGTTTCTTCTTCGACTATGCCCGCGCTACCGCCGATCTCAAGACCATCAATGCCGGCATTGACCGCTATCTGGAACCCTCGCGTGCCCAACCGCGTGATGGCAGTGCGGTGGCCGGCAACTACCGTCGGGAGCGCCCCTGATGGCCATGACGGGTGCTCAGGAACAGGCCTTCAAGGCCGCCAGCGGCGGCGTTGAAGTCAATATCCTGTCGCTGATTTGCATCGGTGGGTTGCTCGCGGTGCTGTTTGTCTGGGCTGCCTGGGCGCTGACCGATATCTGGAAGGGATGGAGCAACGAAAAGGTTCGCAACGCGGCAATGGTGCAGTTTGCCGTCAGGCTCGTGTTGTTGCTGCTCGTTGTTACCTGGATGTTTGCCAACTGACCCTGGTGAGACGCTGGACCGTTTTACACGTTATTAATTTCACACTGCAAAAAGGAATGTTTTATGAATGCTGTAGCTCGTCTTTTCCGTCATTTTTCTGCGCGTGTCGCGGTGGCGACTTCTCTGGCTTATGCCGCCAGTCAACCGGCGCAGGCTGCACTGCCGAGCGTTGAGCCGCCGTCTTCCGGAGGTGGTGGTGGGCTGATGGATACCCTCAAAGGTTACATTCAGGACGGCATCGTCATCCTGGGGCTGGTTGCCGCCGCAGTGGCGTTTCTTGTGGTAGCAAACTCTGCGATCTCCACCTTCCATGAGGTGCGCGAAGGTAAATCCAACTGGGGTAAGTTCGGCGCCATCATCGTGGTCGGTATTGTGCTGCTGGTTGCGGTTATCTGGCTGGTCGGCAAGTCCGCCGAGATCCTGTTCTAAGGTGGCCCGCCATGCAGACTATCCGATTTTTACCTGACCGCCTCAATGCCGAACCTGTCGTCTTCCGGGGCTTTACCACCCCGGAGATGGGACTGGCGGCGTTGGCGGGCGTAGGGCTGGGTCTGCTCGTGTCGTTGCCGTTTTTTCCCCTTGCCGGCTGGGTCGTGATACCCACCGGCATGCTGGTGACGCCGCTTCTGGTCATCTGGTTTGGGGGCAGCCGGCTGACGCGCCTTAAGCGCGGTAAGCCGGAGAATTATATCTGGCAGCGCCTCGATGCGCGTAAACGTCGTATGGGGTGGGGTGATCCCACCCTGATTATCGACAAACAGGGCTGGTCGTTGCGTCGCAGCCGCGTTGTTAAGAGGTCCACATGAGCCGTTTCAGACATGCGGTTAAAAACCGCGACCAGCATATTCTCACGTTGCGTGTTGCCTGCGGCGTGCTGGTTGTTTTCCTTCTGGTGGCCAGCATCGGCTGGATGCGGGCGCCAGCCAACCTGACTATCCATAATCCCCCCGACCTGCGCAGCGGCTCTACCCGCGCCTGGTGGGAGGTGCCTCCGTCCACGGTCTACAGCTTCGGCTTTTATATCTTACAGCAACTCAATGCCTGGCCAAAGAACGGTGATGCAGATTACCCGGCCAAAATTGCCGCGCTGTCCCCTTATCTGACGGACTCCTGCGCACGTTTCCTGAAGGCGGATGCCAAAAAGCGCAGCGAAAGCGGCGAGCTCGCCGGCAGGACGCGCGTGGTATTCGAAATCCCTGAGCATGGCTACAACGGCCGCTATAACAAAAGCCCGGTGACGGTCAAAAGCCGTGATAACTGGGTGGTGCGCCTTGACCTGGTGGCGGATGAGTCCTTTGCCGGTGAACCGGTGAAACGCGCACTGACACGTTACCCGCTGAAAGTGGTGCGCGCAGAAGGGGATCCGGAGCGTAATGAGTTCGGTCTGGCCCTGGATTGTTACGACAGCATGCCACAGCGTCTTGCTGCGGCGCCGGCGGAACCCGCATCTGAGAAAAAAGGAGTATTCCAATGATGAAAGTACGTGTTCTGGCGCTTTCCCTGAGTGTACTTCCCCTGGCGGCGACGTTCACCGTGCCGGTTACTCAGGCGGAAGAGCTGATGAAATGGGAGCGTATCCCACTGCAAATCCCGCTGGCCGTCGGCAAGGAGCGGGTGCTGTTTGCCGATAAAAATGTGCGCGTCGGTTTCCCGCCGGCGCTGAATGGTAAGCTGCGGGTGCAAAGCAGCGGCGGTGCGGTTTATCTGAAAGCTGATGCCGCTTTCCCCTCAACCCGTTTGCAACTGCAGGACGTGGAGAACGGGGAGGTTATTCTCCTCGATGTGACGGCATCGGACAAAGGCCCGGCCGAACCGGTGCGCATTTTCTACAGCGGTGACGTGACATCGGTCAGCAGCAGTAATGACACGTCTGCTGCTTCAGGGGGAAACACCGCGGCACCCGGGGCGGATAACGGCACCCAGGCGAAGCGTAAAAAAGTCAAATACAACGCGCCGCTGCCGGTCGTCCTGACACGTTACGCAGCACAAAGCCTGTACGGCCCGGTGCGCACGGTTGAAGCGGTGCCGGGTATTCATCCGGTTAACCTGCACCTGCCGAAACGTATCACCACACTGTACCCGTCAGAGCCGGTGGCCATCACGCCGCTGGGCGGCTGGGGTATTGGCAGCCGCAACGTGGTGGCGCTGAAGGTGCAAAACACCGCCGGCCGCAAAATCACGCTCGATCCCCGGGTACTGCAGGGGCAGTTTGTGACGGCGACGTTCCAGCACCGTTATTTGGGACCCGTTGGCACGCCGGAAGACACCACCACGCTGTATCTGGTCACGTCCGGTCGCCCGGACGGGGCGTTTGTCGCGGAGCCGTCGGTGGTTCGCAAAGCCGTAAAAGCGGTGAAGAAGGGGGCTAATCATGGCTGAGGTGAAATCCAACATGCTGCCGAAGGTAATTGTGTTCGGCGTGCTGGCTGCATCCATAGTCGTCGGGCTCAAAGCCTGCAGCGGCGGTAAAACACAGGAGGAGACTCAGCAGGCGCATAACGTGCTGGCCAGCATGTCGCCGGAAGAGCTGCGGGCGCTGGGCGTGGAGGGGGATACCCCGGAGGACACGCTGCGTACCCTGGTGGGCACCCTGCGTACCACCCGAACCCAGCAGGCCGAGTTGCAAAGCAACATTGACAAGGTGCTGAAAGAAAACGAAGCGCTGCGCAAGCGCAATACCAATGTGTCCGGCCAGGTCAATGAGGCCGTGGCCGGCTTCCAGAAGCAGGCCGAGCAGCGCCAGCAGCAGCTCCAGCAGGAGCAGCAGACGCTGATGGGGAAAATCCAGACGCTGACCGAACAATTGGCCGGGAACAAAGACAAGGCTAAAAGCGACAGCGATATCCCGCTCGGTCTGGGGCTGGATGGCATGGGCGCCGGCGAGGGCAGTGCGGCGCCTGGCCAGGATGGCTTGATGTGGGTCGGACCGAAGGACATGAAAGAGCCCGATCCGCGTAATCCGAACAGCGTCAAAGACGGCCCACAGTTTCCGACGTCGTTCCTGTCGGACAACACCATCACGCGCCAGAAAGCCGCCTATGAGCAGCAGGTAAAAGGGCATACCAATGAAAAAGGGGCGGAGGAGAACGCCGAGCCGGTGTTTACCCTGCCCGAGAATTCCACCCTGGTGGGCAGCCGCTCCATGACGGCGCTGCTGGGCCGCGTGCCGATTAACGGCACGGTGACCGATCCCTATCCCTTCAAGCTGATGATTGGCAAAGACAACCTGACGGCGAACGGCATCGAGCTGCCGGACGTGGAAGGGGCGATTGTCTCGGGGACCGCCAGCGGGGACTGGACATTGTCGTGCGTGCGCGGTCAGATCAACAGCATCACCTTCGTGTTTGCGGACGGGACGGTCCGAACCCTGCCAAAACCCAACACCAATATGAATGCCAACGGCAGTAACAATAATGCCGGCAGTAATGCAAAGGATGTCAGCACCACCGCCGGCATCGGCTGGATCTCCGATGACAACGGCATTCCGTGCATCGGTGGAGAGCGTAAGTCCAATGCCTCGACCTACCTGCCGACGATCGCCGCCTTGTCGGCCGCCAGCGCCGCCGGGGAAGGGATCAGTCAGGGGCAATACACCACGCAAAACAATGTGAATGGCATAACCTCGACCATGACCGGTAATGCCGGCCAGGCAGTGCTGGGCAAGGCGTTGTCCGGCGGGATGAAAGAGACCGCCGACTGGGTGCGTGAGCGCTACGGCATGATGTTCGACGCCGTGTACGTTCCGCCGGGTCAGAAGCTGGCCGTGCACATTACCCGCCAGCTGGCGATCGACTTTGAGACCAAAGGGCGCAAGGTGCGTTACGACGACTTCAGCCTGCCTAGCGAAGACGGCAGCACCGGCGGGCTGGATTAACGTTTGCTTATAAGAGAATGATAATCATGCGGAAAAACCTGTTTAACCGAGTCCTGGCGACCGCTGCCATCGTCAGCGTCATGGCGTTGGCCGGCTGTTCAACGTCGAAAGAGGAAATGCTGCCACCGGGCGACAGCTCGATGCTGGAATTGTGGCAGGGTGAGGATGGCGGTGGAACGGCGCGCAATGCTGTAGCAGCGCGCGACAGTCTGCGCCGGCCGCTCACCGAGAGCGAAAGCCAGGCAACAGCCGCGAGCGATCGCAGCTACAGCCGCACGCAGGAAAGCGAAATCAGCCAGCAGTTCCCACGGTTGCCGAACCCCGACCTGGTGATGTACGTGTTCCCGCACCTGGCGGACGGAAACGCGCCGGTGCCGGGGTACAGCACCGTGTTCCCGTTCTACAGCCAGGTGCAGTATGCGATGCCGGGTGAACGGACGGAGGCCTATTGATGCGATTTTCCCTGTTTGATAAAAAGCGCCTGACGCGCAAGACGCCGGCAACAGTTGTCCAGGACACCGTGATCGCCACCGAGGACGGCGTGCCGCTGTCCGTTGACGGACGTGAACCGTTACGGCGCCCGGGCAAGATGACGGTAAAGGATGAGAAACAGGTGTATCACGCCAATCCTTCCATCGTTGATTACCTGCCCTGGGCGGAGTTTCTCGACCGTGAGCAGTGTATTTTGCTGGATGACGGTGTGTCCGTCGGGGCCGTATTCGATATTACGCCAGTGGCAACCGAAGGACGCACTGACGATCGCCTGGAGCAAATGCGCGACACGGTGGAAGACGCGCTGCAGGACTCATTTGACGAGCATGACGAAAACCCCTGGGTCGTGCAGTTCTTTTGCCAGGATGAGAACAACGTCGATGCGTACCTTGACCGGCTGAGAGGGTATATCAAGCCGCATGCGCAGGGCTCTCAACTGTCTGAGTCCTGGCTGAAAGAAACCGAGCGCCATATGCGCGGTATTGCCCGTCCGGAAGGCCTGTTCAAGGACACGCTGATCACCGATCAACCATGGCGTGGGCAGCAACGCCGGACCCGCATGGTGGTGTATCGCTGGATTGGCAAGGGCAATACCGACCCGATGCCGCCGATCGCCATGCTGAATCAGACCTGTGAGCGCGTGACGGGGGCGCTGAACGGAGCAGGCGTGGTGTGTGTGCGGCAAAATGGCGGCCAGGTTCACGACTGGCTGCTGCGTCATTTTAACCCCAGCCCGGAGTGGGTGGATAAAGGGGTCCTGTACCGTGACGCCGCCTATTTTGACAGCCGTGACACGCCGGTAGGCGCCATGCCGGTGCAGAATGACTTTGCCGAAACCCTGCTGTTCACCCCGCCCGTATCCGATCCGGACCAGGGGGTGTGGTGGTTCGATAATCAGGCGCATTGCGCCATTCCGGTCGAAAAGCTGCGCCGCCCGCCAGAGCCCGGCACAATCACCGGAGAGAAGAGGCGTGGCGAGAAAAAAATCAACGCGCTGATGGATATGTTTCCGGAAGGGACGATGCTGTGCATGACCATCGTGGTGCAGCCGCAGGACACGCTGGAAAACGATTTTAACAAGCTGTCGAAAAATGCTGTTGGAGAGAATACTGAGTCCGGCCGCGTGCGTCAGGACGTGGCGCAGGTCAAGGAATACCTGGGTAATCGCCACAAGCTGTACCGTGCCGGCATCACTTTCCTGCTGCGCGCCGGCGACCTGACCACGCTCAATCACAAGCGTGTCGAACTGACCAACGTGCTGCTCGGTGCCAGGCTGCAGCCGGTAAGGCCGGAGTTTGATGTGGCGCCGCTCAATACCTACCTGCGGGCGCTGCCGATGTGCTTTAACCCGGAGACGGACAAGAAACACTGGTACACCCGCCTGACCTGGGTACAGCATCTTGCCGGCCTGTTACCGGTGACCGGTCGTGAAACAGGAACGGGCAATCCAGGCCTGAGTTTTTTCAACCGCGGTGGCGATATTCTCACGGTTGACCCGCTCAACAAGCATGACCGCAGCCAGAATGCCCATATGCTGTATTTTGGGCCGACCGGCGCGGGGAAGTCTGCAACATTGTGCGCCACGCTGACGCAAACCATGGCGGTACATCGTCCTCGTCTTTTCATTGCTGAGGCGGGTAACTCGTTTGGATTGCTGGCTGATTACTTTGAAAGCCAGGGGCTGACGGTCAATAAAGTCAGCATCAAACCGGGCAGTGGCGTGTCTCTGCCGCCGTTCTCTTTCGCACATAAGCTTATCGAGGAACTGAGCTCACTGGAGCTGGATGAAAGTGAGCTGCGCGATATCGATGCGGATGACGAAGATGAGGATAAACGCGATTACCTGGGGGAGATGGAGATCTCGGCGCGCATGATGATCACCGGCGGTGACCAGAAGGAAGAAGCGGAGTTAAAACGGGCTGACCGGGCAATGATCCGTGAGGCGTTGCTGATGGCAGCGCGGCAGACCTATGACGAAGGACGGCAGATGTTGCCGGCAGACCTGCAGAAGGCACTGTACGCCATATCCAAAGACGAAGGGAGTGATATCCGTAACGTCCAGCGCCGGGCGAAAGCGGCCGAAATGGCCGAAGCGCTGGGCATGTTCACCCAGGCAGGCAGCTTCGAGGCGGAGCTGTTTAACCGCGAAGGTAGCCTGTGGCCAGAGGCGGATGTGACCCTGATTGACCTGGGGCATCTGGCGCGTGAGGGTTATGAGGCGCAGATGGCGCTGACGATGGTGAGCCTGACCAACACCATCAACAACATTGCCGAACGAGACCAGTACTCGGAGCGGGACATCGTGTTTGCGGTGGATGAAGCGCACATTGTGACGGTGAACCCGCTGCTGGCGCCGTATATGACGAAAATTGTCAAGATGTGGCGAAAGCTCGGCGCCTGGCTGTGGCTTGCGACACAGAACCTGAAAGACTTCCCGGACATTGCCGAAAAGATGCTGAACATGGCGGAGTGGTGGGTCTGTCTGACCATGCCGCCGGAGGAGGTCAACGACATTGCCCGTTTCAAAGCCCTGACCGAGGAACAAAAAGCGGTGCTGCTGTCGGCCAGTAAGCTGTCCGGCTGTTATACCGAAGGCGTGGTGCTGTCGAAAAAACTCGAGGCGCTGTTCCGTGCGGTACCGCCGAGCCTGTATCTGGCACTGGGGATGACCGAGAAAGAAGAGAAGTCCGAGCGCCGCGCGCTGATGCAGGAATTTGGCTGCAGCGAGCTCGAGGCGGCCCGCAAGGTGGCGCAAAAGCTTGACCGCCTGCGTGGCCTGGCGGCGAACGGGGAGGCAGCGGTAGCATGATGACCCTGAAATACCCGGAACCTGTTGTTCGACCGCATGGACAGATTTGTCGTGAACCGTCGTTGTTTACCCTTCCTCCGCAGGGCGTTGCCACCTTAAGCGAAACGGATGCGCGGCGGCTTGAGACGTTCTGTGCGGCTATCCGCGATCGGCTGTTGGGGCCGGTTCAACTTACTGCCCACCCGCATCGCATCGGGAGTCGTACCAGCGTTGCGTTGCATCTCGAGGGCCGACTGGGGCGTTGCATCGATGTGCTGATCACGGTGACCGGCAGTACGTTGTGGCCCCAGCCGGAGGAGTACGATCATCCGCGTTGGTATGTCACCGTGCCTGATGCGGCGGATGTGGTGTACCTGCTTCTCCACCTGAGCGAGCGATTAACGGTTAATTAGGCGGATAAACAATTTTCTGAGTAGCCTCATTTTAGCCGGTCTTAAGACCGGTTTTTTATGATCGGTAACTGTCAAGGAAGTTCACGGTTGACCTATTAATAAACTGTTCTTGTCATATTTATATAAATATATGCAGTTTTATTAAATGGAAGCTGATGTTACTCAGCGCATCAACGCGGAGCCCCATGAACGCAGTGATGAGCGTGAAACCTATCGCAACGGTTATCGTGACCGTTAGTACAACACCCGGCTCGGCACGCTGGAGCTGCGTATCTCTAGGCTGCGTGAAGGCTCGTGCTTTCCCTCTTTCCTGGAGGCCGCAGGTTGTCTGAGAAGGCGCTCAACGCGGTTATCCAGGAAGCCTGGATAGGATGACTTGGTCCAGTCTATGGGGATACCTGCCACAACGCAGCATGGCGGAGATAGAGCAGACTGCAGAGAAACATTGGCGATTAACGCATAACAGGCACATTACCAGAACAGAAAGCTGGCGCTGAATTTACACCATCTTGACGAACTTGACCTATACTGACCATAGTTACCCCGATGCGGGTTATGTGCGATGACACTCTCAAGATGGAATCAATTGATGCTCCTATTCTATGTAATAGATGGTGATACGTTCTAACAGTCAATATTTTGCTGCTGGATGATTTGAGACGTATAGCAGGGTTCAATAGATAATATCTCGTGGATACGCACTTACATCATATAACTACAAGTGATTGATATGGTTGTTTATTCGATTATGGAGACAAAAATGTACAACCAGTCCCCGTCTAAATATTCTGTTCATTTGTGTACTCACCATCTATTCGAGGCTCAGGTTGCACGCAATCCTGGAGCCGCAGCACTGGTCTTTGAGGGAGAGACACTGAGCTATGACGAACTCAACGCCAGGGCCAATCGACTGGCGCACCGGCTGATTGCTTTAGGCGTCAGACCTGACCAACATGTAGCGATCTGTGTTGAACGCTCCCCTGCGATGATTGTTGGCCTGATGGCGATCTTGAAAGCAGGCGGAGCCTATGTGCCGCTCGACCCAGAGAACTCAGGGGAGCGACTGGCTTTCATTCTTGCCGATACGGCACCGGTCCTTGTGCTGGCTGACGCAGCAGGATGCCAGGCACTCGGGGACGCTTTGCA
>NZ_JBOFZA010000077.1:0-3387 GCF_051654945.1 Serratia sp. (in: enterobacteria) | reverse complement strand
ATTTTTTATAGGCCGACGGATCTCTGATGCAGTACAGCTCCTGCAACTGCCTGTTCAGATCCGTAAAATGAGGCTCAAAGCGCAGGCCAAACCAGTGCAGGATCGCAAAGTTGGCTTTGTTGATGCTGTGCATGTCGCCAGTGATGGCCGTGGGTTTCACCTCTGAGGTGTTGCGGTACCAGATATCAAAGACATGGTGGGCTTCATAGTCGTTTGTACCAATCAGATAACCGTTGATCGGGATGTGGTTGCACAGCAGCGTGTAGGCCACCATGCCTTTACCGCGGCCGAAGTATTTACGCGAATGCCGGGCCTTTACAGTCGGCCGTTCAACGCCAAACTTCTGCCCGTCAACGGCACCATAAAGCGTTTCCGGATCAAACGAATAGTGCGGGAAAATCGGCAGTGCCTCTATGGCATCGGTGATGCAGTCATTGGCCGTGACCAGTGACGCCAGGCGGAGGTACTGTTCGTACGTGGTTTCCAGCACATGGAACGGTATATCGCTGGTTCGTGCCATCACATGATTACCGTGATTCATCGCCTGGGCAACGATGACCGCCATCAGGCTGTCTGCATCGGCATTCTTTTTGGCATAGCGGGGTTGCAGCGGCTTCATGGCATGAAGAAACCGGCACTGCCCGTTAACAAACCGGAAGACGTCGGTCACGCAGAATGGCAACTGCTCATAAAATCGCTTCTCCTGCGCCTTATGACGGCTGACCACGGATTTATGCCAGGTCAGTTTCTGCGTTTCTTTATCGTATTCCAGATGTTTCAGCTTCCCCTGCTTTAGCTCGCGGTTGAAGGCTTTCCACTGCCGGTGCAGTTCGGCCTCCAGCGCCTTTAGCTGCGATTTAACCGGCTTTTGCAAAAACGGGATATTCATTTCAGCCAGGACAGCGGCCTGTTCCCCTTCCGGTACCAGTTCATCAGAAAGATGGCGGTGGCGGAGACTGTCATTGAGGTGGAATTCACCCGCCTGAAAACGCTTTCTTATCTGGCGGTAGAGCCAGAACTCATAGCGCCCGGCGTTCAGGCCTGTGGGCTCGCCATCCTCGCCGAACTCCAGCAGATACGGGCGCAGCCGCTCCGGTAATGTACCTGGCGGGCATTCCGCCAGTGACCGCTGTGAAAGCGTCTGCTTTTTGTTGAACACCATCCTGAGCCAGCTCAGCGCTTCAGCCCACGGGCTGTCGTGGACCACGCTGGTGAGGTCGAGTGACAAAAATAATGGCTGCAGGTGACGCCGGATTAATGCCGTCATACCGTCCACGGCCTGCCACTGCAGCGCCAGTTTACTGACGGGTTTTACACTCATGCGCTGTGCGGTGGTTTTCAGCGCCTCCCGCGGCATGATTTTCCATGCCCGACGACGGACTTCGCCAAAGGTGGTGGGGTCTGGAACGCTGTCATCAACGTAAAGCGATAACAGCCGTCCGATTTTAGACGTTTCACGCCGGTGTTTTTCCTGGACGTCAGCCAGAAGCTGTTTGGCCACGCTGCGGCTCTCATCCTCGAGCTGTTTCATATGGAAAAACATCGCGTCCACCAGGTTATCGCTGAACTGGCGGTAGCGAACCCATACATAGCACAGCAGGTAAAGGCGGGTCTGATCGGGCTTCAGTTCACGGATATCATAAACGGTATAGAAATTCGCCAGGCTGGCGTAATAAAGCAGATTCTGCTGAGAAATATTCAGTATCGGCAGGATGTCGCAGGCTTTACGGTGCAATGGTTCCAGGATGGCCCGTTTTTCCCGTTCCTGGACCATCTGGCGCCAGCCGAAATCACGTGCATCCTGCCTGAGGATCGCCAGCCGGGAAAGGGTATCATCGCGTTCAATCAGCTTGTTCAGACCATCGATAGTGGCGTCATCAAGCCGCTCCGTAAGAATATGCCCCAGCCGCTGCCTTTCATCAGAAAGAGTCCGGCTCACCAGCTCCTGGAGCGTGGTATAGCCGGGTCGGATGATTTTGTGCGCGTTGAGCCAGATGATCAACTCAGTGGCGACAAAGCCGGGAGTGACATCGCAGTGAACAATGCGGGCGGCCTGTTGTTCAAGCGGTGAAGACAGTGCCGATGACCACGGGCGGTAACCATACAGCGCGCAGATTTTTTCCCGCTGAGCATAGCGTTCGTGCTTATAGGGCAGTTTGGCAGGAAGTGTCTCCCCGGGGAAATAACGGCTCAGGACAAAGCTGCAGTCGTCCGGAACATCATCTCACCCGAAACGGAAAAACAGATGCTTGGCTTTAAAATAAGCGATCTGGATGATGCAATAAATTTGAGCGTGGATCCCCCGACGGCTGCGGGCCAGCGCCAGTTCAGATTCATCCAGCGCCAGGAACTCCAGTCGCTGTGCATCATCGAAGTCAGGAAGGCCATAAAGCGCCTCCTGCTCGGCGTCAGAAAGAATACTGAGGAGTTTATTTTTATTAGCCATCCCTGATCCTTATGCCCATTCAAAACATTAGTGTCACATTATCATTAAAGTGATACCTTTACGTGTCATAATTTAAATGACGGGTAATGTGACCTTCGTTGACAGATTCCGACCTCAAAATCAGAATGTCACATAATCGAACGTATATGTGACAGGTGTGAAATGTTAATTGGTTATATGCGGGTATCAAAAGCAGATGGTTTTCAGGCGAATGATTTACAGCGTGATGCGCTGCTCGCCGCTGGCGTCGATGCCGCCCATCTTTATGAGGACCGGGCATCGGGTAAACGGGAAGATCGCCCCGGGCTCATTGCCTGCCTGAAGGCACTGCGATCCGGTGACACTCTGATTGTATGGAAACTGGATAGACTTGGCCGTGACCTTCGCCATCTCATTAATACAGTGCACGACCTGACCGGGCGAGGGACAGGCCTGAAGGTATTGACCGGTCACGGTGCAACCATTGATACCACGACTGCGGCCGGCAAGCTTGTTTTTGGGATCTTTGCCGCTCTGGCCGAATTTGAGCGCGAACTGATTGCCGAGCGAACGACTGCTGGTCTGGCATCAGCAAGAGCCCGTGGGCGAAACGGCGGGCGGCCCTATAAAATGACGCCCGCAAAGTTGCGTCTGGCAATGGTTTCAATGGGACAGCCAGAGACGAAAGTCAGCGCACTGTGTCAGGAACTGGGTATCACCCGGCAAACCCTGTACCGCCACATATCCCCTGACGGCAAACTTCGCCCGGATGGAGAGAAACTGCTTAGCCGGCTTTAAAAAACTGTCCGTCCTCCCTTTAAAAGTAAGCGCCCCATCCCGGACGTCTTGAGAAGATTGTCTTGTCTGGTAACAATCGCGTCCATCTAAATATTGATGGACGCGAACGATGAATTCCGGGACAAAAGACGTGACTTGCTATCGAGCTTATTTACCAGATGCTC
>NZ_JBOFZA010000076.1:0-144311 GCF_051654945.1 Serratia sp. (in: enterobacteria) | reverse complement strand
CGCAAAGTCATCAAGATGATTTTGCCAGCATCGAAAGATGCGACGTAGAAGAACCGGTGGAGCGGTAGTTCAGTTGGTTAGAATACCTGCCTGTCACGCAGGGGGTCGCGGGTTCGAGCCCCGTCCGTTCCGCCACTTAATTGATAAGCCCTGAGTCTCTGACTCAGGGCTTTTTCATATGCAAAATTTACGCTAAATGCAGGCCAATTTGAGTTGAGTGATAGCCCCTCACCCTAACCCTCTTCCCCAGGAGAGGGAACCAGATCGAGTCGGTTGATATTCCTACATTTCCCGAAGCAGCACGCACTCATCCACGACGCAGAACAGCCCCTTCGCCCTTTGGGAGAGGGAGTAGATCGAGTTGGTTGATAATTCTATTCTCCCCGAAGCAGCACGCACTTATCCACGACGCAGAAAAGCTCCCTCGCCCTTTGGGAGAGGGTTGGGGTGAGGGGATTTTCAGCCAAATAGAACCCTATTGTTGCCTGATAATCAAAAGTCTTATGCACAATAGGGCGTTTTTGATCAACAAAACTGCTGCCATAATCTCTGCATACCGTTTCGCTAAACAAACCAAGAGAACATAATTATGAGCATCCCTGCATTTGGCTTAGGCACCTTCCGTCTGCAAGACCAAGTGGTGATCGATTCAGTGAGCACCGCTCTGGAACTGGGCTACCGTGCCATCGACACCGCACAAATCTATGAGAATGAAGCGGCTGTTGGCCAAGCTATCGCAGCCAGTGGCGTTAAGCGTGAAGCGTTATTCATCACTACCAAGATCTGGATCGCCAATCTGGGCAAAGACCAACTGATCCCAAGCCTGCAAGCAAGCCTGAAAAAGCTGCAAACCGGCTATGTTGATCTGACCTTGATCCACTGGCCGTCACCAAACGATGAAGTCTCGGTTGCCGAGTCTATGGCCGAGCTGGTCAAGGCGAAAGAGCTGGGGCTGACACGCCAGATTGGTATTTCCAACTTCACCACCGAGTTGATGCAACGCGCGATTGATGCCGTGGGTGCCGATGCGATCGCGACTAACCAGATCGAACTATCACCGTATCTGCAAAACCGTCAGGTGGTTAAATTTGCCCAACAGCATGGCATTGCCATCACCTCTTATATGACATTGGCTTACGGCAAAGCATTGCAGGATGAGGTTATCAAAAGCATCGCGCAGCGCCGTAACGCGACCCCGGCTCAGGTGATCCTGGCTTGGGCGATGCAGCTGGGTTATGCGGTGATCCCGTCCTCTACCAAGCGTGAAAACCTGGCAAGTAACCTGCTGGCCCAGCAACTGACGTTGTCTGACGAAGAAATGGCCGAGATTGCCGCTTTGGAATGCAATGGCCGCCTGGTTAGCCCGGAAGGTCTGGCACCAAACTGGGATTGATAGCTGGTTTTGCCGTCTGTGGTTCTGAGGCCACAGACGGCCAAGCTCATGCTAACGGGCGAACTTTTGGTGTAGGGCGATAATCTCGCGGCCCATTTCCATCAGCATAATCGCGTTCATCAGATGATCCTGTGCATGGACCATCACCAGGTGGACCGGGATCTTACCGCTGCCTTCGTCCATTTCGATCAGTTTGGTTTGCACGTGATGAGCACCAGAGAGTGCCTCCTGCGCTTGCTGCATATACTGTTCGGCCTGCACGAAATCTTCGTCTTCGCGTGCACAACGCATGGCCTGAAATACCAGACTGCGGGCGTAACCCGCATTGGCAATCAGTTCCATCACTTCGTTTTCCAGATCCATCTCAGGCTTCCTCAATCAGCGCTAGCGCCTGATCCAATACCTTGTCACCCTTCATGGTGCCGTAGGCCATCATATCGATGCAGGCGACTTTCTTGTTGTGCTCGTGGGCAATCTTCTCGCATTCGGCCAACTTATAACGGATCTGTGGCCCCAGCAGCGCGACGTCAAATTCTGCCACTGCCGTTTTGTATTCACGGATCGATTTGGCACAGATCTCGGCGTCTATACCGCGCGCCTTGGCGGCTTCCTGCATCTTCTTCACCATCAGACTGGTGGACATACCTAAATCGCACACTAACAGGATCTTTTTCATGTTATTTCTCCAGACGTTCCAGCAAGTGCTGGATTAAGAGTGGGATCGGTCGGCCAGAAGCAACGCTACGGCCATTTTCGCGCGTTAGCGCGGTACCGCTGATATCAAGGTGTGCCCAGGGGATATCCGCCGGGCTGAAACGGCTCAGGAAATAGGCGGCGGAGGTGCTGATCGCCGCATTGTTGGTCGGCGTGTTGCACAGGTCGGCAATAGTGCTTTCTACCTGCTTGCTGAAACGCGGGCCTAGCGGTAAAGACCACAGAGGATCGCCACTGTGCAGGCCTGCCTGGGTGAGATCGTGACGCAGGTTCTCATCCTCGGTCATCAGGCCGCTAAGATCGTAACCCAAGGCTTTGACCACCGCACCGGTGAGCGTAGCCAGATCGATCACGTATTCTGGTGATTGATCGTTATCGGTCAACCTGCTGGCGTAAGCGATACCATCGGCCAGCACCAGCCGCCCCTCGGCATCGGTATTGTTGATTTCGACGGTCAGGCCGCTGTAGCTGGTTGCGACATCTCCGGGGCGCATCGCTGCCGGGCCAATCATATTTTCCGCCAGTGCCAGCACGCCGACCAGACGTACTGGTAGCTTGAGTTCTGCGACCGCCAGCATCAGGCCAAAGACGTTAGCGGCACCACACATGTCATATTTCATGGTGTACATGCCATCGCCGCCCTTTAACCATAAGCCGCCGGTATCAAAGGTGATGCCTTTACCCACATAGGCGCTGTAGGGGCCGCTATCACTACCTTGATAGCGTATCACCACCAGGCGCGGCGGATTATCGGCACCTTTACCGACGGCCTGTAACAAACCCAGGCCCTGTTCTGCGATCTGCTGTTCATCCAACACTTCGCAACTCAGGCTGGGATAGTGTGCTATCTGCCGGGCAATTTCGCTGGCAAAAAACGCCGGGGTGCAACGATCGCTTGGCAGGTCGGCAATGCGCCGCGCCGCCTTCATTCCCATGGCTGTGGCTGCCGCTTGCGACAGAAGCGGTGCAAGCGTTGTTCGCTGTTCTGGCAGGCAATAGAACACCCATTCCTGAATACGTGGCGCAGGGATCGCCTCTGCCTGTTTCAGGCCGAGATCGCTCAGTTGATAATCCAGGTTGAACAGGAAATGCAGCAGAGGGTTCAGCACCGGCAGGCTGTCGTGATCAAGCAACGTGCAGTCGACGATCAACTGCGTACAGTTGCCGCTGCGTAGTAGGGGGCGCAGTGCGGTGATCAGCTTGCTGGTGTGCTCATCAAGCCAGAACGTTTTTGGCAACAGCGTGACACGACCTGCCGGAGCGCAGCCGTAGGCACAGTCGGCGGTTTGCTGCTGGGCGGTGGCTTGCAGTTCCTGTAGTAGGGTAGGGTTACAGGGCAATGGCAACGTGCTGCCAGGGTAGCTAATCACATGGCTGTTGACATCCCATGTGGATATTTCACTCTGTAGTCGGTAATTAATCAAAATGGATCTCCTCAATCGGCGCGCGAATGCGCTCGGCATAGTCGGTTAGCCATTGCTCGCTGGCTGGGGTGTAGTGAGTGTGCTCGGCACGGCGTTCTGCCAGATAGACCGTCGGTGGCTGGATAGCGCTGGCGACTACAAACGAGAAGGTTTTGATATTGGTAGAAACGCCAAACTCTCCTTGCCGATTCATACAAACCACCGAGAGATCGCCCACCCGGCCAAAGCGGGCTATCAAACGATCTTCCAATTCAAACACGACTGAATCAGCGGCCTGCTGTGGTGTCATACCCTGCTGCATGCGGCGCACGATTTCATAGCTGGTGCAGCCTTTCATCAGGTCTTCACCCACGCCAGTGGCGGTGGCGGCACCAATCTGGCTGTCACAGTAAAAGCCGGAGCCGATCACCGGTGAATCCCCCAGGCGGCCACGGCGTTTCATAAACAGCCCACTGGTTGAGGTGGCTACGCTCATTGAGCCATGCAGATCGAGGCCGATAATGCCGACGGTATCGTGGCCATCATAGGGGCTGAGGCCCTTGTCGATGGTTTCACGGCAGCGTTTGCGATAGTGCTGGGTCGCGCGTTCGGTCAGCATGGTCTTGTTGGCAAAGCCCTGGCTAAGAGCCCATT
Organism: Serratia sp. (in: enterobacteria); assembly: GCF_051654945.1. Classification (GTDB taxonomy): domain Bacteria; phylum Pseudomonadota; class Gammaproteobacteria; order Enterobacterales; family Enterobacteriaceae; genus Chania. The sequence goes on along the minus strand of NZ_JBOFZA010000076.1, from coordinate 140,147 downwards.
CGCGCGCGCCAGTTCCTACCAGCACGCTGTTGAAGCGCTCGCGGCTCAGTGCCTGGGCAACTTTCACCGGGTTGGCGATATCCACCAGGTTGCCAACGGCGCCGAAGGCCAGCGTATCGCCATCCATAAAGGCGGCATCCAGTTCTACCTCACCGTTTTCGGTCGGTAGACCGCCGAACCCGACGGATTTATAAAACGGAAAGTCCTCCACTTCAGCAACCGCGCTGACCACGCTTTGTGCGGCGCTAGCTCCGGCTTTCAGCGTGCTACTGGCCTGAGTGACACCTTCCAGCGCCATACGCCAGGTTGCAATCATTCCCCACATATCAAACTCCTGATGTTTCGGCTGCGCGATACTGTTTGTCCAGAATGCGCAGGAAAGGCAGATACAGCATGGCACCGATCAGCAGGTTGACGATCTGCATCAGGCTGCCGCTCAAATGGCCGGTCACGATAAATCCACTGATCACCGGTGGCAGCGTCCAGGGGATAAATACCCCGGTGGTGACGGCTACTGCTCCCAGTTTCATCGCTACATATTGCACAGTAACCAACACAACTGGCACCAGGTTGAAGGGGATCAGCATGATGGGGTTCATGATCACCGGCAGGCCAAACAGGATCGGTTCATTAATGTTGAAGATTGAAGCCGCCGCCCCCATACGACCCACTTCGCGAATGCTGTTGCTACGGGCAAAGAACAGGATGGCGATCACCAACGACAGAGTGGCCCCGGCGCCGCCCATCCAGATCATATCGAAGAACTGTTCGGTAACGATGTGCGGTGGCGTGACACCGGCCTGGATAGCGGCGATGTTGTCGGTCTGGTTTTCCATCCACAGCGGGCGAATAATGCCGTTAACCATCGAACCGGAGTTGATGCCGACCGACCAGAGAATGGTGATACTCAATACCGTCAGCAGTGCACCGATATAAGAGGTGCCAAAGTGGCGTACCGGCGTGGCAACGACGTTATAAATGAACTGGTGAATGGTTTGATAGCTGGTATGTTCGAACAGAATACGGATGGCCAGTACCAGGATAATCACGAACAGCGCAGGCAGCAGGGCAGCGAAGGATTCCTGTACCGCAGGTGGCACGCCTTCCGGCATTTTGATGATCAGCTTGCGGCGCTTGAGGTAGCAGAACAGTTCGGTCCACAGCAGTGAGCCAATCATGGCGACAAACAGCCCTTTGCTGCCGATCCACTCGGTTGGGATCACGCTGACGTTACCCAGAGCTTCCACTTTGATAAACGGCGTCAGGATCAGGAAGCATACCAGTGACAGAATACCGCTGGAGACGCGATCCTCGTCATAATGTTCCGCCAGGCGATAAGCGGTGAGGAAACTGACGAACAACGACATGGTGGAGAACACCGCGTTAAACGGGATCTCGATGATATTGCTCCAGCTGGCGCCAAACAGGCCCGCCATAAACTGCTGGTAACCCTGATTGGGGAATGACGAAATCACCAACAGGATCGAGCCGACGATAATGAACGGCATAAAGGAAACGTAGGCACCGCGGATGGCACACAAATGCCGCTGCTGTGCGGCCTTGGCCGCCAGCGGCATCAGCTTGGCTTCAAGAAATCCCAGAACGTTGTTCATGCTAAACCCCGTAGGTAGGCTGATTGGAGAAAACAGGTAAGGGTGGCGATTGATTGATTGGGATTATCAGTGAATGGATTTTAAAGAAAGGTGAATCAGTTCACAGTGTGAGGCGAATTTATAAAATATCTCACAAGATTGGTTATGATAAAGCATCAATTTCAGTGTGGAGTTAACGATGGAAATCAAGCTGCATGCCAATGCGACCACGACCCCGCGGGTACGGCGTTATATCCAGCAATCGGCTAAAAGCGATCGTGAATTGGCGCAAGAGCTAGGCATTTCCGTGGCGACGGTGCGCCGCTGGCGGCAGCGGCAGGACGTAGCCGATCGTCATACGGTGCCTAAAACGACCCGCAAGGTGCTGACGGATGAGCAGAGCCTGCTGATCAACTGGCTGAGACAAAAATTGCAGTTGCCGCTGGATGAGTTGCTGGTGGTGGTGAATCAGGGCATGCAACAGCCCATCTCTCGTGCGGGATTGGATCGCTATCTGCGTGGCGTTGGCCAGCGTAATGAGGATGAGGGCAGGGCGCTGCGAGGGAAGAAGGCGTTGAAAGCCGGAGCACAACCTGGGACTCTCGCCCTTTATTATCAAAGAATTAGCCTGCTGGCCGCAGATGGCGGCGAGCAGCACCTATTGTGGGCCGAGGAAAAGGTCAGCGGCTGGCTGAACGCACGAGCCTTTGCGGGAGCCTCGCCGGTGCTGGTGGTCAACTGGCTGAAGGAACTGTTATCGCACTGCCCTGGTGGTATCCAATCTATTGAGACTGAAAATAAAAAGCTGTTCGGTAACAGCGAATCCCAGACGCATCCGTTACAGCTATGGTGCCAGGAGCAAGGGCTGACGTTGCAACAGCCCGCGCTCCCGCAAATGGAGAGGGTGCTGCGGCTTGAAAGCGAACTGGCGCAGCTACTGCCGGCGGCGGAAAACCTCTCGCTGGATGCCGTGCTGCAAGCAATCTGCACTAACTACAATCAACAGTGGCCGCAAAAGAAACTGGGTGACCTGACGCCAGCGGCATTCTGGTTGCAGCATCGTAAAGACTAGCGGGGGGCCAGATGCTCGCTGAGAAAGTCGATAAAGCTGCGCAGGCGGTTGCTCACGGCGCTATCGCTGTAATACACCGCATTGACCGGTACGGCTACCGGCAGCGTTTCCTTGACCAGGATCTGCACTAAATCCCCGCGCTGAATATCCTCATCGATCATAAAGTTCGACAGGCAGGCGATGCCGTTACCATGCAGACACAGGTGGCGCTGGGTTTCTCCGCTGTTGGTGGTCAGCCCTGGCGTGATCTCCAACTGCCGGCCGTCGGCGCAGGCTAATGGCCAGCGGTTCAGGTTGGGCAGATCGTTGAAGCCGATGCAGCAGTGATGCGCCAACTCTTCCACGGTTTGCGGAGTACCGAACTGCTGCAGATAGGCCGGTGACGTCACTATTTTTCGATAGCTGGTCATCAGTTTACGCGCCTTCAAACTTGAGTCTGTCAGTTCCCCCACGCGGATGGCGATATCGACCTTACGCTCGATCAGGTTGATAAAGGTTTCTGAGGAAACCAGCGAGAGCGACATTTCCGGGTAGCGAGCGCGAAACTCGCCCACCAAGGGGGTCAGCATGTGTAACACGACCGGCGTTGCGGCATCGATGCGTAACAGACCTCGGGGCTGCAAGCGGCTCTCCATCAGCGCGTTTTCTGCCGCAGCCATATCGCTCAGGACTCTCTGCACCTGGCGGAAATAGCTCTCCCCCTCCTGCGTCAGGCTGATCTGGCGGGTGGTGCGATTGAGCAGCGTAACCCCCAGTTTACTCTCCAGTTTTTTCACCGTGCGGCTGACCACCGAGTTTGCCTGTTCCAGGCGTTCCGCTGCGCGGCTGAAGCTACCGCTTTCCACCACCGTGACAAAGGTGATCAGTTCATCCGAATTCGCCTTCATTATTGCTCCATCAGCAAAATTTATTTGAAATTTTGAGCATTTTTATCATTTAAGCATAGGCAGATAATCACCGCCATCAACCCGAATGTTTTTTGGAGTTAGCTATGCCTCTCGCTTTACTTGCCTTGACCATCAGTGCCTTTGCTATCGGCACCACGGAATTTGTGATTGTCGGACTGATCCCGACCATCGCAGAGCAGTTGAACGTCACAGTGCCGTCCGCTGGGCTGCTGGTGACCCTCTATGCCATTGGGGTGGCGATTGGTGCGCCGGTCTTGACCGCGTTAACCGGCCGCGTGCCGCGCAAGATGTTGCTGGTAGGCCTGATGGTGTTGTTCACCCTTGGCAACCTGCTGGCCTGGCAGTCACCGAGCTATGAATCGCTGGTGGTCGCTCGTTTACTGACTGGCCTGGCGCATGGGGTATTTTTCTCGGTGGGGTCTACCATTGCGACCAGCTTAGTGTCTAAAGAGAAGGCGGCTTCGGCTATCGCCATCATGTTTGGTGGCTTGACCGTTGCACTGGTGACCGGCGTACCGTTGGGTACCTTTATCGGCCAGCACTTCGGTTGGCGTGAGACCTTCCTGGCGGTGTCATTGATCGGCATGATAGCGATTATTGCCAGCCTGATCCTGATCCCGAACGACATCAAAAATCAGGCCAGCGCCAGCATCCGCGATCAGCTGCAAGTGCTGACTCACCCGCGTCTGCTGCTGATTTACGCCGTTACCGCGCTTGGCTACGGCGGTGTGTTCACCACCTTTACCTTCCTGGCCCCGATGATGCAGGAACTGGCTGGCTTCTCAGCCCCAGCGGTCAGTTGGATCTTGCTGGCCTACGGTATTGCTGTGGCCATTGGTAATATCTGGGGTGGCAAACTGGCCGATCGTCATGGTGCCGTGCGGGCGCTGAGCTTTATCTTTGCCGCGTTAGCCGCCTTGTTACTGGTGTTTCAGTTTACTGCCAGCCACAGCGTTGCCGCGTTGCTGACGGTGGTCGTGATGGGAGTATTTGCCTTTGGTAACGTCCCTGGTTTGCAGGTTTATGTGGTGCAGAAGGCCGAGCAGTACACGCCGAATGCGGTAGACGTGGCTTCTGGCCTGAATATCGCGGCGTTCAATGTGGGGATCGCGTTGGGTTCGGTGGTTGGTGGGCAGACCGTCGCCTCGCTAGGGCTGGCACAAACGCCTTGGATCGGAGCGTTGATTGTGGTGGGTGCGCTGCTGTTGATTGGCCTTAGCGGTCGTTTGGATAAACAATACCAACGGCAGTTTGCCTGAGTCCGTCTAGCCCTCATGTTCGTGGCCCGCATCTGCGGGCCTTTTCGCATTTATCAATTTTTACCGCTAACCTTTACAGACCTATACGCTTGATCAATTGAATTTAACCCACCTCGCCCCTATAACATAATGTCAAAAGCCATGCTGGTCGTTCAGCTCAGGCGTATACTCAATGGGATCCCGGTAGCGATACTGCTGCCAACTTGATGTTCATCCGAATGGGAAATAGGCGAAAAACGTGCCGAAACGAACTTATGCAATGAGGTATGTTGCTGGCCAGCCAGTTGAACGGATTTTCCCTGGTGCTATCAATCAGCCGCTGCCGCCTGGGGCCGCGTTGCCTACATCTGGCGCGCTGCGGGTGATGGTATGGAATATTTTCAAGCAGCAGCGTGCTGATTGGCTGTCGGTGTTGAAAGACTTCGGCAAAGATGCCCAGTTGGTGCTGTTGCAAGAAGCGCAGACCACGCCGGAATTGGTCAGTTTTGCCACCTCTCACTATCTGGCCGCCGATCAGGTGCCGGCCTTTGTGTTGCCGCAACATCCTTCCGGTGTGATGACTTTGGCGGCGGCTCATCCGGTTTATTGTTGCCCGTTGCGCGAACGGGAGCCGCTGTTGCGTTTGGCCAAGTCAGCGTTGATCACCGTTTACCCGCTGTTCAACGGCGAGCTGTTGATGGTGGTGAATATCCACGCGGTGAACTTTAGCCTGGGGGTTGATGTTTACAGTAAACAGCTTGGCCCGATTGGTGAGCAGATTGCGCTGCATCGGGGGCCGGTGATCATGGCAGGGGATTTTAACGCCTGGAGCCGCAAGCGCATCAATGCGCTGTATCAGTTTGCCAGCGATATGGCGTTGCACGAGGTTAACTTCGCCAACGATCATCGCCGCAAAGCCTTTGGTCGCCCGCTGGACTTTATCTTTTACCGCAACCTGGGCGTCACCGAGGCATCGGTACTGGTGACTCAGGCCTCAGACCACAATCCGTTGCTGGTGGAGTTCCATCCGCAAACCGATCCCCCGATCTGGTAGCAAAAACTGGGCAATAAAAAAGCATCCCGAGGGATGCTTTTTTTGTGGCGCAAGCTTAGGTTTCCGGTGACGATTTGTTGCTGACAAACAGGGTCAGTTTCACACCGGGTTGCAGACTGCTGCCTTTGCCGAGCGTTGAGTTCCAACGCATCACGTCGTTAATTTCGACGCCGTGACGACGTGCAATACTGGAGAGCGAATCACCTTTACGTACCTGATAGGTGATGCTGCTGTTATCTCTGGCATTGCTGGCCACTTGCAGGGTTTGCCCAACTTTCAGCGTGCTCTTGCCACGCAAATTGTTCCAACTCTGCAAATCGCTGGTCTTAACGTTCAAGCGTTTGGCGATGGTGGATAACGTATCGCCGGAGCGAACCTTATACGCACTTCCGCCTGACAGGCCGCTGTTCTTCGCCAACTGAGTGGTTGGTACTGTCGCAGCTATCTGTCCGTCGGCCAACGAGTCTTTCAACTGTGCGGCATTCTTTTTGGGAACCATGATGTAATGGGGCCCATTAGGTGCCGTAACGCCTTTCTTGTAGCCAGGGTTGTAAGCCTTCATCTTGGTGAGTGAAAGCCCAGACATCTCTGCCGCCTGAGTCAACTGGATCTGCTGCCCGACATCAATACGCGCCAGTGCACGGGTTTCGTCAGTTTTTGGCAACTTGACGCCGTACTTTTTGCTGTGCTTGATGATATCGCTCAGTGCCAGCATTTTCGGGACATAGATTGACGTTTCACGCGGAAGCGACAATGCCCAGAACTCGGTGGACTTACCCTGACGTTTATTCGCCTTAACCGCCTGCATGACTCGGCCTTCACCACTGTTATACGCGGCGATGGTCAGTAACCAGTCACCGTTAAACATGCGGTTCAAACGCTCCATCATGTTAAGCGCAGCGGTTGTCGAGGCCACAACATCACGGCGCCCGTCATACCACTGATTGTTCTTCAAACCATAATTGCGACCCGTTTGCGGCACGATCTGCCATAGCCCTGCGGCATTGGCACTTGACGTGGCGTGAGGGTCAAAAGCGCTCTCCACTATGGGTAGCAGTACTAGTTCCATCGGCATATTGCGTTTCTTAATCTGCCCGACTATCCAGTACATGTACGGCTCTGCCCGTAGTGTTACATCGTGGAGATAGCTCTTACTTTTTAAATATTTTCTTTTTTGTTCACGGATCCGGTCGTTTTCCGGAACCTCCATCTTCAGCTCGTCGCTAATGAAGTTCCACAGATTCTGCTGAGTGGCGCTATTGTTACTGTCTAGCCACCGTGCCGAACTCGCTGTGTACTCTCCTGCTTCACTTTCTTGACCTGCCGAAGACAGACTCTGTGCGTGTTGCGTTGGTGCCGGTGCATCCTGCCTGGATGACTGGCAACCGACCAACAAGACCGAGGCGAGAAGTATCGCTTTAGCCTTCATGTGTGTGTCAATATAGTTGCTTAAAAGACGAGCAAGGATACTTTGCTTAATCAAAAAACACAACTAAAAGCTTAGAAGGCATCCTTGCGCAGGCGTAATTCGGAAAAAACTGAATGAAGCTGCCTTGGGGGTGAATTAAAGCCTAATTCTTTTTGTAAATCAGTGTCATGGCAACGTAAAAATAGATTAATCTTACGCTCTAATTGCAGCGTTGTGGGCAGGCTAGATACTCCTTTTGCCCTTGATTGCTCTATTTGTTGCTGATATGTTTCAATTTGGCGATCTTGCGGCAATATTGTCCTGGCAAACTTAAGGTTTGAGAGCGTGTACTCGTGTGCGCAACAAATCAGGGTTTCATCGGGAAGTTGCGCGAGCCGTTGAAATGAGTGGTACATTTGCTCCGCAGTTCCTTCAAACAGCCGTCCGCAGCCCGCAGAAAAAAGCGTGTCTCCACAGAAAAGATAAGGCTCACTGTAGAATGCCACGTGCCCCAGGGTATGCCCGGGAACCGCGATGGTGGTGTAGCGGCGTCCACCAATTTCCAGGATATCGCCATCATGAACCCGCCGATTTGCTCCCTTATTGGCGGTTTCTTCCGGTCCGTAAACCAGCAGATCCGGATATTGCGCAACGATTGCCGCCACGCCGCCGACATGGTCGTGGTGGTGATGGGTCAATAATATGGCATCGGGCGTCAGTTGTTGCTGAGACAGCGCCTTCAGTACCGGGCCAGCTTCGCCAGGATCGACGATCACGCAGTGCCCTTGCTGGTCAGCCAATAACCAAATGTAATTGTCCTGAAAAGCGGGAATGCTGATAAGATTCATGGAACACCTCTCGTAGGCAACGGTTTGAAAGAGATACTTAAGCATGAAACCAGCCCAGACTCTACAAAAGCTCACCAGCCCCTATTCCTGGGCCGGGTTGCCGTGGGGGGAATACTATCGTGAGGCGCTGGAGCAACAGTTACAGCCCTGGTGGTCCAAGATGTTTGGTTTTCATCTGCTGAAGATTGGCAATCTCAGTGCCGAACTGGATACGGAAATCTGTGCCATCTCGCATCAGGTTAACGTGGGATTGGCCGGGGGTAACCTGCATGTGCTGGCCGATCCCTATCAGTTGCCCTTTGCCGCCAAGTCCGTCGATGCCTGCCTGCTCGCCCATACGCTCTCCTACGCCGATGACCCGCACCGCATGTTGCGTGAGGTCGATCGCGTGATGATCGATGATGGTTGGTTGGTGATCAGTAGCTTCAATCCCTTCAGCCTGCTTGGCTTAGGCAAACTGATCCCCAGGTTGCGCAAACGCCAGCCTTACGTCAGCCGGATGTTTACCCAGATGCGTTTGCTGGACTGGCTTAGCCTGCTTAATTATGAGGTGTTGGAGCAGACGCGTTTCCACGTGTTGCCCTGGCAGCGTAAGGGGGGCACTTTCTTGAGTACGCATTTACCGGCGCTCGGTTGTATGAGCGTGATTGTGGCCCGCAAGAGAACCCTGCCGCTGACGCCAACGCCGATGAGGATGGGGGCGAGAAAACAGTCTCTCGGCCGCGCAGTGGGCGCGACCAAGAGCTATCGTAAACTGCCTTAAGCTTCGGGTTTGTAGCCGACGTCATCCTGAGTAGGGCTGCCAGCCGCATCGCGAGCCAGCACGTCGCAACGTTCATTTTCCGGGTGCCCGGCATGGCCTTTGACCCACTCCCAACGGATGGTGTGGCGGGCAATCGCCAGATCCAGACGCTGCCAGAGATCGACGTTCTTCACCGGTTTTTTATCGGCGGTTTTCCAGCCGCGCTTTTTCCAGTTGTGGATCCAACTGGTGATCCCCTGGCGCACGTACTGGCTATCGGTGCTCAGCACCACTTCGCAAGGGGTGGTCAAGGCTTCGAGGGCCACAATGGCGGCCATCAGCTCCATACGGTTATTGGTTGTCAGGTAATAACCCGCGCTGAACAATTTTTCGTGCTGCTTATAGCGCAGAATTGCGCCGTAACCGCCGGGGCCTGGATTACCGAGACAAGAGCCGTCGGTGAAAATTTCTACCTGTTTAAGCATCTCTGGTAGACTCTTCCTATCAGTTTTATAAAAGCCAAGTCTGACATAAACCAGCGCTACGAGCACATCAATATGATCGTTACACCAACCAGACAGATCGTTCTCGATACCGAAACCACCGGTATGAACAAGCTAGGGGTTCACTACGAAGGGCACCGCATCATTGAGATCGGGGCCGTTGAGGTGATCAACCGCCGCCTGACCGGGCGCCACTTCCACGTTTACGTCAAGCCCGATCGGCTGGTGGATCCGGAAGCTTATGGCGTGCACGGGATCAGCGATGAATTCCTGGCGGACAAGCCTACTTTCGATCAGATCGCCGCTGAATTCATCGACTTTATCCGTGGTGGTGAGTTAGTCATCCATAACGCATCGTTCGATATCGGCTTTATGGATCACGAATTCCGCATGTTGCAGCGCGATATCCCGAAGACGGATACCTTCTGCACCATCACCGACAGCCTGTTAATGGCGCGTCGCCTGTTCCCGGGCAAACGTAATAACCTCGATGCCCTGTGCAACCGTTACGAGATAGACAACACCAAGCGAACGCTGCACGGCGCTTTGCTCGATGCCGAGATCCTGGCGGAAGTCTATCTGGCGATGACCGGTGGTCAGACTTCGATGGCTTTCCAGATGGAAGGGGACACCCAGCAGACGGACTCCACCCAGGATATTCAACGTATCCAGCGTCCGGCTACGGCAATGAAGGTGATTTATGCCAGTGACGAAGAAGTGCAGGCTCATGAAGCACGTCTGGATCTGGTGCTCAAGAAGGGCGGCAGTTGCCTGTGGCGTGGTGGCGCGGAGGCTGAATAACGGTCTCTCAGGATAAAAATGGCGCCTGAGCGGCATAATGCGTGACGGTTAGTTGAAAAACTGTGCAAACGACTCTTTTTATAAGAAAAGACGTTGACGGAACGGCGAGGCAACCGTAATATTCGGCTCGTTCCCCCGCAAGAGGGAACGTTGCGGAGCGGTAGTTCAGTTGGTTAGAATACCTGCCTGTCACGCAGGGGGTCGCGGGTTCGAGCCCCGTCCGTTCCGCCAACATTCAGAAGCCCTGAGTTAGCAATAACTCAGGGCTTCGTCATTTCTGCGGCATCCTCTTCCCTTCTGTTGTTCCCACCGCCAGCGTTAGCGGAAAGCGTAATAAAGCTATTTCATTCTCCAATGATAATGATTATTATTTAAATTAAAGGATGGGCCACTCATCCAGTCAGATCGAGCAAACTATTCTTTTCAATTTCAGTGCTGAGTATGTCGGGTGTTTTCTGCAACGAGACAGGGCGTTTACCGGATGGTGAACCAACGTCGCTGTTTCACCACACTGATAAAACTGAAAAGGGATGGAACATGTTGGAAACTGTTCAGTCACTCCGCTGGCTGTCACTGACACCGGCGCAATTTGATTTCTGGGAAGAGTTTACCTTTCACCCGCATCAGCCTGTCTCGACCGTTGCACACTGCATTACGCTACGCGGCGAACTGGATGAACAGGCGTTGTTGGCGGCGTTGCAACAGGTGACGGTCGAAACCGATGTCTTTGCCATCCAGTTTCAACAGCCCGATCGTGATGCCTTACCGCTACAGCGCTGCAATCCCCAACGGTGTCCCCAAGTACGCCAGATTGAGCTACAGCAGGCTGACGTTGCCAAGTTGATGATGCAGGCCGATATCGAGGGCCAGCTCAACTTGCTGAGTCAACCGCTGGCGGCCGTCTGGCTGTTCCGCTTTTCTCCCGCGCATTACACGGTTTATATCCGGGCGCATCACATTATTATTGATGGCTTTGGCATGGCGCTGATTGAACATCGCCTCGCTGAGCTTTATCGCACTCTGAGACAAAAAAAGGTCGCTAGCCAGCCATTCGGCGCGTTTTATGCTTTTCTGGCCGAAGAGCAGCAGTACGCCAACAGCGAAAAATCTCGCCAGGACGCGGAGTATTGGCGTCGCTATGTGGCCCATGGGCCTTCGCTTCCCGTATTGAAGAAGGGAGGAGAGGACTACGGTGCGGAATGTCTGCACAGCGAAGCGATGCTACCTGGGTATTTTAGCCAGCAACTGAGTGCTTTTGCCGAATGTTGTGATGTCGGCTGGCCTGATTTGCTGCTGGCGCTGTCCGCTGCCTGGCTGACGTTTCAGCTTTATGGGGAGGAGCGCGCAGAGGTTCATCCCATCTGGGTGCCAGTGATGAATCGCCGGGGCAAGGTGGCAGCCTGCGTGCCGGCGCTGGCGGTGAATATTCTGCCGCTTTTTATTCAAATCGACCCGCAGGAGCGGGTGGCCGATTACGTCAAACGCATCGCGAAAACGTTGCGTGACCTGCGTACTCATGGGCGCTACCGCATTGAAACGTTGGCCGCCGATCAGGGACTAGGGAAGGGGACGCGCTACTTCTTCTCGCCGTTAATCAATGTGCTCCCCTTCGATCCTCCGCAGTTTGCCGGTTGTGCAGTAGAACGCGAAGTGATGGCAAGCGGCCCTGGGGATGGCTTTAACATTACCTGGCGTGGCCGCACGGATGCCAGTGAGCTGCACATCGACATTGATGCTGACCCGCAGATGTATGCCGGGCAGAACGTAGAGGAGATGTTCATCCATCTGGACAACTTCCTCCGCAGGGCGATGATGCACGAAGGGCAGCAACCGGTTTACCCACTGCTAAACGCATAGGATCTTCCGCCAGCAATGACCACTGCTGGCGGAGATAGGCTTTTTATTGCAGTAGCAAACAAACCTCTGCGGCATTTTTGCACTTTATCAACGCTGCCACTGATAACGAAGCGCTAAACGCCGAGTTGAGTTTCTCTGTCAGCGTTGGCATATGGCTGAATTTCAGGCCCATGGCAAGAAACGGGGTTTGTGCGTGCCATTCAGGCTGCAACTGTTGATCTATCACGGAGCTGTAGATCTCCAGCACTTTTTGCTGTGGCGTCGAAGAAGTGACAGGCGTTGTCGAATGAGATTGCTCGAGTTTGGTACGCAGCGCATGGCGATCGACTTTGCCATTCGCCGAGAGGGGAAAGTGAGTTTGCAGTATAAAGCGGCCAGGGATGTGAGTTCCGGGCAAATAGCGCTGCGCGAAGTTGCGTAGCTCCGACGCGTTGAGTGGCGTTGACTCACGGGACAAATAGACTGCGCCCAGCGATTTATCGGCTGTGTCGTCCACCGCGTAATCAAGCACCACAATATCGTCAATGGCTGGATGTTGGCGCAACGCCTCCTCGATTTCCGGCAACGAAACCCGCACGCCGCGAATTTTGACATAGCCATTAATGCGGTTGGCAAACATGATGACGCCATCTGGCCGGTAGTAGCCAATATCTCCGCTGCGGAACGTTCGTTCGCAAATACCTTCTGGCGTCATAATGTTAACAAAGTCGTGCTGCACCAGAACCCCATTTTCCAGATAGCCACAGGCCAGATTAACCCCTGCGCTATGGATACGCCCTGAAACACCGCAAGGGCAGTGTTCACCGCTGTCATGGCAGATGAAATACTGATTGCCAACCAGCGGCGTGCCATAAGGAATGGGGGCCACGTCGCTTGCAGCGATCTCGTGCCAGATGCTCCAGATGGTCGTTTCCGTCGGGCCGCCGAGCGAAATCAGCCGCAGATGAGGGAGCCTTGCCCGTAAGCGCTGGATCGTTGCCGGTTTAAGGTAATCACCGCCCTGAGCCACTAGCCGCAGCGAAGAGAGCTGGTTTGGAGTGGCACAATCCAGCAGCATTTCCAGGATCGCAGGTACGGAACACCATAGCGTGACCCGGTGTTGTTCAACCAGGCGGCCCCAACTGATGGCGTCTTTCTCCTCGCACTTGGCGGGTAGTACCAGCGTTGCCCCAACGCTGAGCGATGCAAACACATCAAAGACCGACATATCATGGTGTAACGGTGTCACCGAGATAAAGACATCCCGTTCGGTGATCTGCCAGTGAGCAAGGGTTTGCCCAAGCACGTTGGCCGTTGCCCGGTTATTCAGCACGACGCATTTTGGCTTGCCTGTGGTGCCAGAGGTATAGAGATAATAGGCGGGTTGATTGCTGTTGCTCTGAGCGTTAAACCGGGGTGGGCAGACATCAGTGGATTTGAGCGCTTCGGGCGTGACTGAGCCAGGGATCGCAGCCTCTTCATCACTGATCACCAGATGAGGCTGACAATTTTCCAGTAAATAACGCGCCCGTTGCGTTGGCGAATTGATATCTATCGGCACCCGGACTATCCCTAATAGCGCGCAGGCAAGCGAGATAGCGATATGCTCCAGGTTACGCGGCAGGTAGATCGCCACTACGCTTCCCGCCACCAATTGGCGCGCGAGCAGTCCGTTGGCCATGCTGGCGACGAGTTCACCGAGCGCCTGCCAGCGTAATTGTTGTTCCCCGCAGATCACCGCTACCCCATCGCGAGCGCCGGAATAGAGATTTTCTGCGATGCGGCCCAGAAAATCATCGCTCACGGCGGCGCAAATGGGCGTATTAGCCCGGTAATGCGGGTAATTCATCGCCTCGCGGACGGGAACATCCAGCGAACCCTGCGAGACCATCCGCAACATGCGTTGATGGATGGCGCTCAGCATGGCGCTTACCTGCTCAGGTGCCAGCGCCTGCTCAACATAATCGGCAATCAGCAGCAGATTATGCTGCTCATCGTGCATCAGGCGAATATCCAGAGCGACCTGCGGCGTTTGGGTCAGACCACCTTCGGCACGAATTGTCGCGTTAGCCGGTAGCGTTTCCCAATTCAGACAGTTGGTCAGGATCACCGGTAGCGCCGGACCACGTGCGGTTCGCGGTGTTAACTGACGAGCCAGATCGACACCCGACCAGGCAAGGTTTTGCAATCCGCCAAGAATATCTTCCTGCAAACGTTGGGCATGTTCGTTTAGCGGTTGGCGGTGACGAACATAGTGAATGGCAATAAACGTTGATCGATTGGTGGGGTGCCCCTCTTTGGCTGGGAAGGCAACGGGTATACCGACCGTGAGCGCTTCATCCTCCGACCACAGCGCCAGCGTGTCTAGCACGATAGCTGACAGCGTCGTGTTGGCAAACAATCCCTGGGACGTGCCAAGGCGCGTGAGTTGTTTTAGGTGGTTGGCATCCAGGGTTTGTTGTTCGCGCCGCCAGCGGGGATGTACGATCTCGCCCAAAGGTTGCAGCCAGGGAAGCCGGCAAGGCGTAACGGCCTGTGCCAGTTTGTCTTGCCACCAGGCTTTTGCCCGTTCCCGCTGTTTTTCATCCTCTAGCTGCGGTGCTTCGTCATACGTATATGCCTTCAGTGGCCGCTGATCAAATAGCCGGGCGATGATATGTGAAATCCCTTGCCCGTCGAGGATCAGCGCATCGAAGCTGGTGAATATCAGGGACTCCGCTGCGCCAGGTAAGGTAATCAGAATGATCCGCCAGGGAGGTGAGGACGGATCGTGGCATAGCTGTTGGTAATGCTGCCGTAGCTGACGCACTTGCTTGGCCGCGTCTTCTTCACTGGCATTGCACAGGTCGATCTCTTCCAGTTGAGGTTCCAGTTGAGGCAGGATGTGCAACTGCTGGGCTTGCGTATCGATCCAGGTGCGCAACGCTACGAAGTGATTGACTAACTCTGCCAGCCGAAGGCGAAAATGCGCGGGATCGATGTGCCCCCGAAAGGTTCTGAAATCGTGCATGGCAACGCCACCGAGTGGCCATTGTTCACTTCTGCCCAGCAGATAGGCCAATTGGAGCGACGTTAACGGTTTGCCCATTCCCTTTTCCCGGTGTGGCACTGCCAACCAGTGGGAGACGTTGTCATGAATGTGTTGCGGTGCCGCAGCCAGGCGCTCGGCGAATGCATGAAAACGCGTAAAAAGCTGATGCAGCTGGCCAGGGGGAAATGCGTCTTCACGCACGTCCCAGTTGATCAGTATTCCATCGTCAACCCAGGCCACCTGTGCGTCCAACGCGACCTGCGGCCCCTGAGAGATTACCCAAGCCAACTTACCCAATTGCCTGCTGACCTGCTCAGAGAACAGTACGCCTCCGGAAATGCCGAACCCGGCGGTAAAGACGATGGGCGAATATTGCAACTGGCCATGCAGACGCGAAAGATCGCGCATCACGCTCACCCCGGAATAGCCGCCATGGCTGATGATTTCGTGCAGTTGCGCCATGGTGCGCTGGCAATGATGCAGCAGCGTTTTTTCGCAGTGTAAATCGGCGCTGAATAATAACAGGTCGGAGAAATCACCGACGATGTCAGTACAGCCAGCAATCCCGGGATCGCGGAAGAAGGTCGGCACATTGATACGCAGCGCGGGCTGCCTGAAGCCTTCAACCATTGTCAGGGTGAACAACCCAAGGAACAGCGAGCTTAACGTCAGATGGTGCCGGCGCGCGCAGTGCTGCAAGGCATGGCTGGTTTGGGAAGTGAGCAGGATTGCCATTCTGCGGGTCTGACATTGCCTGTCCGTACCGGCTACGGGAGGAGCAGGGGGAATGTCGGGTAAACGCTGTCGCCACCAGACGCGATCCTGTTCTCTGGCACTGAGCACCAGTGGATCGCTGGTGCGCTGAACCAGGTAGCGAAACCAGGCTGCCTCCATCACTGGGGTGCAGTATGGCGGTGGCTGTTGGTAGAAGCGGGCGAGAGTTTCCACCACGATGCGAAAAGAGATGGCATCAGCGGCGATCATATCCAGATCGATATGCAGCCGGCTGGCGTGCCCGGGTAATAACGTCAGGCTGATTTCGC
Source organism: Serratia sp. (in: enterobacteria) (assembly GCF_051654945.1). Lineage (GTDB taxonomy): Bacteria > Pseudomonadota > Gammaproteobacteria > Enterobacterales > Enterobacteriaceae > Chania. The sequence goes on along the minus strand of NZ_JBOFZA010000076.1, from coordinate 124,071 downwards.
AGGGATGGCCTTTATCCCGCAGCAGTTGCTGGTTCTCCATCCGCTGCCGCTTGTCAGCCAGCAATCGTTGCACCTCCGCTGGTGGGTGGTGGCAAAAATCATCAACGCCCGGTGGTGGGTGATGGGAAACCACATGCTGTTGCCCTTCGGCGGTGACATGAAGACGCAGCATTGGGTGCGCGCGATAGAGAGCGTCCACTGCGTGACGAAAGCGAGGGATATCGGTAATAGCGCCATCGAATTCTGCGTACAAATGCGCGGCAACGCCGCCTAATGCCTGCGGAGATTGCCTGCCTACCCATGAAGCCACCTGCATTGGAGTCAATGATTTCATTGCATATCGTTCCTGAATTGCCAACGGAAGCCGTATAAATATATAGCAAACCTTAATGAGAATGAAAATTATTACTTTTTTGTTGTTGGCGATACATTGCGCAGAGTAAGGTTATGTGAAGCACATGGGTTCACTCCGCCGAGCGTTGATATGGCACTTCGCAGTCATGTACAGGGAGCAAGCAGAAGATGAGGTTTTTACGGGATAAACGGATGGTTTTATTGTTATTTGCTTGGTTGTTGGCCTGCGGCCAAAGCTTTGCGCAAGGCTGGCCAAGGACGTTTAACAACGCGGAGGGTTCTGTAACCCACATCATGGCGCCCCCCTCGCGTATCCTCTCTACCTCCGTCAGCGTCACCGGAACGCTATTGGCTATAGATGCGCCGGTTGTTGCCAGCGCGACGGCGGTGAATGGCCAATTCTTCGGTCAGTGGGTCGCGGTGGCTGAAGAGCGGAAGATCGCCAAGATCTGGCCCGCTGGCAGCATCGACCTTGAGCAGGTTTATGCCATAGCGCCTGATTTAATCATCGTCTCACTCAATGGCGCCGACTCATCTTTCGCCCATTTGGCTGAACTACGGGCCATCGCGCCGGTGATTATCGTCAATTACGGCAACCAGACCTGGCAAGCTTTGGCCCGTGAGCTGGGAAGCGCGCTGGGCCTTGAGGCACAGGTTGAACAACGGATCGCTGGTTTTGACGCGCGGCTTGCCAATGCCCGCCAGCAGATCCGCATCCCTGCCGGGCAAGCCAACATTATCAATTTTAACGGCCCGGGAACGGTCAACCCCATTGCGACACCCACGAGCGTCCATGCCCGTTTACTGGAGTCGCTGGGGTTTTCGATCGAAGCGCCGAATCCGGCCTGGCAAAGCAATCTTACCCGCTCCGGTGACTTTATCTGGGCCGAATATGAGAATCTGACGCAGTTAACGGCGGGTACCACGTTTCTGCTGAGTGCAGGCGACGTCAGGATCAACGAGTTTTTGCATGATCCCCTGCTTCAGCGCTTGCCTGCGGTACAACAAGGCAGGGTTTTCAGCCTGGGTGCGCATGCGTTCCGGGTGGATTACTACAGTGCCAGTGAGATGGTGGCGGAAATTGTCCGCCATTTTCCCAACGGTTCGATGCAGGAGCGCTGAAATGCGGCCGAATTGCCTGATCCTTGGCTTGGTTTTACTGCTGGTTCTTGGTTACTTCAGCCTGTATTTCGGTGCTCGCACCATTGCGCCAGCGGTGATTTGGCAAGCGCTCACGCGGTTTGATCCGCACAATAGCGAGCATTTGCTGGTCTGCTATCTGCGGTTGCCGCGCACCTTATTGGCGATGGTGGTCGGGGCGGCACTTGGCGCAGCTGGCGTCATTATGCAGACGCTTACCCGTAACCCTCTGGCGGATCCCGGTTTGCTCGGTGTGAATGCCGGTGCCACGTTGGCGATCGTCCTGTCGATTGCGCTGTTTAATGTGTCGGATGTCTTTAGCACTATGTGGTTTGGCATGGCAGGTGCGGCGCTAGTCAGCATTGCGGTGTTGCTGATTGGCGGCATTGATGGCAATAACCCGGTGAAGATTGTGTTGGCCGGGGCCGCGTTAACCATTGTGCTGCTTAGCCTGACGCAGCTTGTCATCATCAATAGTGACACGCAGGCGTTCGATCGCTTTCGGCACTGGGTGATTGGATCGTTACAGGGAAGGGGATTCGACGTACTGCTTCCGGTTGCGATGCTGGTCGGAGCAGGCCTGTTGCTGGCACTGGCAGGCAGCCAAATGTTGGATATTGCGGCGCTCGGCTCGGATACCGGCCAGGCGCTCGGCGTTAATCCACGCTGGCTGGTGGCGATGTCCGCGTTAATTATCGTGATCCTGGCTGGTGCGGCCACGGCAGCCGCTGGGCCGATCGTTTTTGTTGGCCTGACCGCGCCGCATTTTGCCCGTGCCGTTGCCGGATCGCAGCATCAAGCGCTATTGCCCTGGGCCATGCTGTTTTCTGCCGTGGTAGTGCTGCTGGCGGATATTCTGGGGCGCGTGGTTGGTTATCCCGGTGAGGTCAGCGTTGGCATCATGGTGGCGCTGATTGGCGGCCCCTGCTTTGTGTGGTTGGTAAAGCGTTGGCAGGGGGGGCGGGTATGAGTGTCAACAGGGTGGTGCTGGTATGCCTGGTGTTGGTCTCTCTGCTGCTGGTTGCTGCCGCTTTCGCTTTGACGGTCGGGCGCTTTACGCTGCCGCTATCAAGCGTTTTGCAGGCCATAAGCGGAGAGGGCAACCCCATGGCACAGCAAATTGTCAGGGCGATCCGTCTGCCGCGTGTGTTGACCGCGGTTTTGGTGGGCTGCGCCTTGGGCATCTCCGGGGCGATTTTTCAGTCGGTATCGCGTAATGCGCTCGGGTCGCCAGACGTCATCGGCTTTACCACCGGTGCGGCAACCGGTGCAATTGTGCAGATTGTACTGCTCAACGGTAGCCCCGTAGCGATTGTGTTGTCGGCAGTGGCCGGGGGGTTGGCAACATCACTGCTGGTCTACTGGTTAGCCCACCATCACGGTGTGGTAAAGGGATATCGCCTGATATTGATGGGCATTGGCGTCGGCGCGGTACTCAGCGCCTTGAATGGCCTGATGTTGGTGAAGGGCGATGTTGATAATGCCGTGATGGCCACGCTATGGCTGGCGGGAACCACACAGGGGCGAAACTGGCTGCATGTTATTCCGGTAGCCACCAGCATCGCGTTGTTATTGCCGGTGGTGCTGATGTGTGCCAGGGAGCAAAACATCATAAAAATGGGGGATGAGGTTGCCAACCAACTGGGGGTCCGAGTGCAGCTAACCCGCAAGATCATGACGTTTTGTGGGGTGATCCTGGCTGCGGTGGCAACCAGCGCGGCGGGGCCGATCGCTTTTATCGCACTCATGGCGCCACAGCTGGCAATGCGCCTGACACGCAGCCCGAACCTGCCGGTGGTCAGCGCGGGGCTGGTGGGCGGCTGCCTGTTGTTAGGGGCCGATATTGCCGCTCAGCTACAGCCATCAGGGCTGACGATGCCGGTAGGATTAATGACTGGGGTAATCGGTGGGGGATATTTGCTGGTGCTGTTGCTGCGCAGTGACTCCCGCTAAGTCTTAGGATGCGCGTCGCATTTTTGATCAAATTGGTTTGCATTCAACTTTGTAAATGATTATCGTTTGTAACGATAAATGTGCTTGCCTTCTGGTTGACGTACCTCGGGAAATGCCAGTGGATGACGAATAATAAGGCCGCAAAGGCCAGCTAATAAGCAGTGTGTTCTTTGTCGCTCAGTTGAAAAACTACAAATTTAGTGCGCATTTGGCAAAGGAGAGATCAATGAGCGAACTAAAGAGTGATAAGAAAATATCGGCTCCATTATGTAACCGGCCTCACCGTATTTCTGAGAAATATGATATTCCCTCTGCCATTCTGGGGTTATGTGTCTTTGTCGCGGCGGAGGCTATTGCTGCCGATACTCCCCCAATACGCAGTGACAATAACGAACCAGAAACCATTATTGTCACCGGCGAAAAAGTAAGGCGCACTATTTACGATACCAGCTCAAGTATTGAGGTCTTTGACGATGCGCGAATCGAATCTCTGCCCGGCGCAGCACAGGTGTCCGACTTATTAAAAATGACGGTCAACGTCGTGGATACCGGTATTGGCAACGATATCCCCACCATTCGTGGCATTGATGGCTCAGGGCCGGCCAATGGGGCCAACGCCTTCCTGAGCGGTACGCGGCCACGCATGAATCTCTCATTGGATGGACGTTCCCTGACCTACAACGAACTGGCCGTCGGGCCGCAATCCCTGTGGGATATGGAACGGGTCGAAGTCTATCGAGGGCCGCAGAACTACATTCAGGGACGCAATGCGATTGCCGGTGCGGTGGTGATGAGCAGCAAGGATCCGACGTTTGACTGGACGTCGGCAGTCAGAGCCGGGGGCGGTAATCAGGACTCGACTCAAACTTCCGCCATGCTCTCGGGACCGATTGTTGAGGATCAACTGGCGTTTCGCCTGAGCGCCGATCGCCAGCGGCGGGAGAGTTTCGTCGATCTGATCTCCTACGAGCCGGTAGGCAATCCGCGTGAAATCGAAGTGACCAACGTCCGTGGGAAGCTGTTGTACAACCCGGCCGGGCTGCGCGATCTCACTACCAAGCTGGCGATCAATCACTATGAGAGCCAAGCGCCGCAGAATGAAGCGTTAAGCCCGGCCAACCACGTCAGTGCCCGTTTTGACCGGCGTCGCCCGGTTATTGAGACTCAATCCACCAGTGGTATCTGGGATATCGCCTGGGAGCCATCGGAGCAGTTAAGCGTCCAGAACAAGTTTATTTATACTGATTTTAGTAACCATCGCCGCACCGTCGAAACGCTGCCGTGGGCCGACATTGAAGGGAAAGAGTGGCAGATAGAGCCGCTGGTGCTTTTCGGCACACCAAACGATCGTTGGCGCGGCCTGGTTGGTGCGCGTTATTTCCATGCCTCGCAGGATGAGTTTGTGAACCTGTTTCCAGGCGGTAGCCCGTTCAAGGATAAAACAGATACCTACGCCGCCTTTGGCGAACTGACCTGGGCTGCGTTGCCCCAGATTGATATTACCGTCGCCAGCCGGGTGGAGAGAGAGCACCGTCAACGCAAAGGCGGCAAGGCGCGTAAGGTCGATTTTGATGAAACCTGGGATGTGTTCCTGCCCAAACTGGATATCGCGTGGAAGCCTGCATCGCGGCAAACCTTTGGTGCCAAGGTGGCCCGCGGCTATAACGGCGGGGGGGCGGGAATGACGTTTTCCGCGCCGTTGATCGACTATACCTACGATCCCGAATATGTCTGGAACTATGAGCTGTATAGCCGCCATGGCATCAAGGATCTTGATATCGAGATCATCACCAACCTGTTCTATAACGACTACAAAGACATGCAGTTGCCTTATTACCTGGACTCCAACATGAGTTCAATGATGATCCGCAATGCAGATAAGGTCGAAACCTATGGCGCTGAGCTTGGGGCTATCTGGAAACCGACGGTGAATTTTGAGCTCAATAGCTCGGTGGGGTTATTAAAAACCAAAATCAAGAAATTCTCCGACAGCAGGATCGATGGGCATGAATTACCGCGTGCGCCGGCAGCCACTGCCAATATTGGGGCGAAATATAATCTTATGCCCGGCGTGGAATTAAGCGGCAACGTGACGTATTCCGATACCTATTATTCCCAGTACGACAACGATCAGCGCGGGAAAATCCCCTCCAGAGTGATTGCCAATATGCAGCTGGCTTACACCTTCAAGCAAGGGCGTATCAGCGTGTTTGCGCAAAACCTGTTTGATTCGGACAAACGCATCATGGTGATGAATAACGACGTTTCTACGGCAGTTATTCAGCGGCCGCGCTTGGTAGGTGCCGTCGTTCAATTGGATTTCTAGGGCCATCTATCGCCAATGACAGGCGAAGCAGATTTTTTGCCCGGGAGGGTAAAGTGAACAATATGGTTAGCGAATTTACCGGTGATGAAGAGGCGGTCAGCGATGTTGAACAACAGGCCTGGTTCGAACACCAACAACAGCTGCATGGTGAGGGCCAACAAGTACAGGCCTGGCGATTAACCGGTGCCGTGGATTATGAGCGATTGATCCGCGCTCTGGAACAAAGCCAGCGGCAGTTGCCTGGAGCAAATGCCCGTTACGTTTATGGCGATAACGGGCTGGTTCGTTACAGCCACCCGCACTCACTGCCTCCGGTGGCAATTCAGACCATCCGCCATCCCCAGGAAGCCATCGACGTTCTGCAACGCACCAAGGAAACGCCTTTCGATTTGGAGCAAGCGCCGCCGCTGCGTTTTATGCTATTTAGCTCTGATAGCGAAGGCGTGTTGGGGATTGCGGTGCATCGCATTTTGTCTGCGACGTTGGGCTGGCAAGATATCCTGCATACCGTCAGTGCACGTTATCAGCAGCAGGTTCCTCCTGCATCTTCTGCGCCATTGATGTGCCGCTCGTCAGGCATCAATTTAACCCCGCCGCTGCACTTGGAAGACATCACTATTACTCCACTCGTATTACCGTCAGATGGGGAAATACGGCAACATATCCTGCACGCTTTCCGTGAAGCACTCGCAGCGCCAATGATGGGTGAAGATGATGACTTCTTCGATTTTGGCGGGCACTCGCTGATTGCCACACGCGTTATTGGTCGCCTGAAGAGTCAGCACCAGCTTGAGATCAATATTAACGATCTCTTCAGCTACCCCAGCGCGGCTCAACTGGCGCATTATGCCAGCATCGCTAATCATCTGCCTGCTCCGTCGGCTAAGCCAACGGAGAGTTTGGTCTCGCTAAGCCCGCAGGCTCCTTTATCGCTGGCGCAACGCTCATTGTGGAAAATCTATCGGGCGTTTGGCTGTGGCGAGGCGTTCAACATCCCCTTTGCTCTACGCTTTATCGACCCCATTGATGAAGGGCTGTTCTTCCAGGCTTTCCAGGATATTTTGCTGCGCCATCCGGCCCTGCGCACCCTGTTTGTCGATATCTCAGGTGAAGTTTATCAGCAGGTTATCCCAGTGGAGATGCTGTCTCAGTATGAATGGTTCTGTCATTCACAGCCGCAGGATATTCCGCTGAGTGCCGCTTTGCAGCGCGCGGCTGGTCATCATTTTGCACTAGACGATGAATTACCGGTTCGCATCACCTTCTTGCGAGATGAAGAAAATCACCAACAGGTGGTGTCGCTGCTGTTCCATCATATCGTGTTAGACGAGTGGTCGGTGAATATCCTGATGGATGAGCTGGCTCAGGCGATGGCAAGCCGCTCCGCCGGTTTAGCTCCTGAGTGGCAACAGACTCCCGTACCCTTCCACGCCTTCGCTCTCCAACAGCAGCAAGCCGGGTTTAACGATCGCCATCTTGCCTTCTGGTTGGAACGTCTGCACAACGCACCGCCTGCGGCACCGATTTTCGCTACCACTGAGCAAACCATCCCGGCGGATCTCAGTGGTAATTGGGTTGAGTTCAAGCTTGAACGAGCGATTTCCGATGGGCTCTACCGCCTGGCCAAACAGCAGGGGGCGTCGTTGTTTAACGTGGTTTACAGCGGGATCGCCGCGGCGTTGCACCTGCTTGGCGGCGCGAATGAGTTGGTCATTGGCACTTCTGCCTCTGGGCGCAATGACGCGCAGTTCTTCGATACCATCGGGTACTTCACCACCGTTGTCGCCCATCGGATCGTTTTTGCCGATGACACTACGCTCGATGCGTTGATCGATGAGGTGAAACGGCAGATAAATGATTCGATGCCGTTTACCGACATCCCGATCGATCTGGTCGAAGAAGGGCTGTTTGGCGACAACGCACCGCATGACAGCCATATGTTTGAGGTCTTCATTCAGCTTCATGCCAAAAACAAGCTCAATGGGGCTTTTAGCTTGGCAGATGGCCAGTTGGTCCGCTTTCGCCAGATCGATCCCGAAAAGACCGAATCAGTGCTGGGGTTGCAGTTTGAGGTGATGGAAGAGCAGATCGACGGTGAATCTGCCGTGCGGGTCATGATGAGCTATCGCACCGATCGCTATTCATCCGCGCAGGTACAACAGATAGTCCAAACGACGCGCCAGTTGTTTGGCGTTATGGCCGGTTCGGTGGGTCAACCGGCGCTACGTCTTGCTGCGCTACGCAATAACAGGAGCGCGCTATGAAACAGCCGCAGTTGACCGATATTCAACGCATCTACCCGGCTAAAACTCTGGTAGAGCTGGTTTATAGCGCCTCACAGCAGGCGTTATTTGTCAGTTCCCCCGATTGGGATGATGAGGGGCAATCCAGCGTACTGCGGATCCACCCGCAAACCTTGACCGTTGAGGTCAAGATCCCGTTACCGGTCAAAGGGTTTGGCGTAGCGTTGGACGATCGTAATGGGCATCTTTACCTGTCACAAGGGTTCAATGGCACCGTCGCCGTGGTGGATATTGCTGCCAATCGGCTCATTGCCACCATTGCGCTGATGGAGGAGATTACTTTCCATGACCTGTACCAACGGGAGGGGATTGTCGGAGCACGGCAGGCTTTCTTGTTGCGAGAATTGAAGCGCTTTGGCGTGAGCGAAGGCTTTCCCTGGAAGCTGCGCGAGCTGGTTTTCGATCCGCGCAGCGGGCGGTTGTTCTTGCCGGGGCTGGGGCTGGGCATCGATAGCGTGCTGTTTGTGGTGGATACGCGCAAGCGCAAGCTGGAGAAAATCATCCATGGATTCGGCTATAACGTGGTGGGGATTACGCTGGATGAAACCGGGCGTCGCGTCTTTGTTTCTAATATGCAGGGCCAACTGTTTGTTGTCGATCCCGATAGTCTGGAGATCGTTTCCCGCAGAGAGATCGAAGTCGATCAGTTACTTAATATGGTCTACGACCCGGGGCAAAACCGCATCTTTGGTGTCGATCAGGGCATTGACCGCAGTGATTGGCGCAACAATCACCTGGAGCGTGATTATATTGCCCGTAGCGCGGGTCATCAGGTTTTCGTTCTGAATGCGGATAATGGAGAGGTTATCGCGCGTATGGCTACGGATGAAGTGCCGATCGGCCTGGTGTGGGATAGCGAGCAGCAAAGGCTGTACGTCGCCAATCGCAGGGGCATTCGCGTAGCTAAAGGCGAGGGGACGCTAACGGTATTTGATACTGCTGGTTACTGCCTGGTTCAGACCATAGCCATGGCTCCCCATCCCAACAGCCTGGCATTTGATGAAGATAAACAGAGCCTGTTTATTACCGTTAAAAATGATGAAACGATGATTAAGGCAGGGCTGCCTGAATGTGTTGCCCGTATGCCATTGCGCAGGTAAAGGGATAAGGGAGGTAGAGTAAATTGCCTGGGTTAAAGCTGCATGGATTCAATAATCTGACCAAAAGCCTGAGTTTTTGTATCTACGATATTTGTTACGCTGAAACGGTGGCAGAGCGTGACAGCTATATCGCCTATATAGACGAACAATATAATGCCAATCGCCTGACCGAACTCTTGGTCGAAACCTGTGCGCTGATTGGTGCCAATGTGCTGAATATTGCTCATCAGGACTATGACCCCCAAGGCGCCAGCGTCACGATCCTCGCCAGTGAGGAACCCGTGGAGCAAAGTCGCGTTACAACACCACTGTCAGACTCCGTCGTGGCGCATTTGGACAAAAGCCATATCTGTGTACATACCTACCCGGAAAGCCATCCTGGCTGTGGGGTTTGTACCTTTCGTGCCGATATCGCAGTCTCGACCTGTGGGGTGATTTCGCCGCTGAAGGCCCTTGACTACCTGATCCATCAGTTAGAGTCCGATATTGTCACGATAGATTACCTGGTCAGAGGTTTTACCCGGGATGTGTTTGGCGTTAAGCATTACATCGATCATGACATCAATTCGATCCAGAACTTCATCTCGGAGGAGATAAAGTCGTTGTACCACCTGGTGGATATCAACGTTTATCAGGAAAATATCTTTCATACCAAGATGTTAATGAACGCGTTTGATTTGAATAACTACCTGTTCAACGCCAGGCCGGAAGCCTTCAGCGAGGCAAAGCAGCAATGGATCACCCATCTGTTGTGTAAAGAGATGCGGGAAATATACTCTGGCAAGAATATCCCGCAGAAGCTGTAGGAGGGGGGGCACGCCAGCCTCTTTCCGACGAGGGCTGGCAGCGGATTTTGCTAAGTGGCTTTATGCGCTTAGTCATAGGTGACATCAAACCGTATTGCGCTTTTTACTTTGCCGGGCGTTGCGCGTCCTGTCGCATAATACTCGTAGCTGATATCACATTGGCTCTGGTTATTGACAATAACCGCACAGCCAACGCGCGGACTGGTGCGTAAATCCAGCGGGCTGTCATTCATCAGCAGCCTGATTTCGACGTTTTCGGCCTCGCCGCTCAGCGTATTGAGCAGATTGCCGCTATCGGCACTGATCGTCGACCCGTTGGCCAGCGTGATATAAGGGGTATATCCATTGGTACAATGTACTCCGCCAATGGCGATACTGCCTTGTGAGCGGCCTTGGGTCATCCCCGCAGCATGCAACCCTCCCACGGATACCTTTGGCATCACCCAATCGTAGTCCTTATGGTCTTGTCCCTCGACGCTATCGAAATAACAGGTCGCGATCTTGATGGATCCAGTCACGTTCAACACGCCAGTAGAAGCGGCCTCTGCGTGTTGCCCGCTGCCGCTTAGCATTAGCAGAGAGCACAGGCCTAGCGTATTGGTTATCTTCATGCTTCGCTCCCGGTCATTGGTAGGTGATCATAAATTCAATTTGAGCATCGGCCTTGCCTGCCCGGATCGGGGCAGAGGTTTGTACATAGGTCGCCTTGACGCCCAGGCTGTAATCACCACCGCGATCCTCAAAGAAGCTGATGTAATTGGCCAGATTGATATCCTGGTTGAATCTGGCCGACTGGTAGTTGCCGTTCTCCTGCTGCAAACTCAGTTGCACACCGACTCCAGAGGCGGCATCACCGGCTTCGGTATTGAGTTTCGAAATCCCTTGTTCGGCATCGATAAATCCATTGCGTGGCGTCAGCCTGAGGCTGATAACGTTGGGTTTGAACACGCCGTAAGAGGTTGAACCGTAGAACGCGGGGCAACCCGATAGCACAATCCGAGTCTCGGCACGGCCTGCCGTGCTGCCAATACCGTTGAACTCGTCGGGGAAGTGTTCCCCGAGCGGCAGGTAATAATTACTGCCCACGTTGCAGGTGGCCGGGATTGCCGTCAGGTTGCCAACGATGGAGGTGCGTTGATAGACAAAACTCTCGCCATTACCGTCGAAGGAAGTTTGGAATCTGGGCAGGTCACTATTACCAATGGAACCGCTGCCGATGTTGGCGGCGGTCTTGATAAAAGCCACGTTAAAACTGACCGTGGCATCGTCTTGGTCGGTCAGGTTGAAAATGACGTCGCTAATGTTGTTCAGGTATCCGTTGAGTCTGCCAGGGCTGGACAGGCGGGAACCGTCGCTGCCATCGGGAGTTCCTTGCCATAGTGCCACCCCAACGCCGGAAATATTGGTATTGAACACCATCGGGAAGGTGGCATCACGGTAGCTGGATTGGCCATGCGGAGCGCTGGTTAAGGTACTAACCAGATCGTATGGGCCCGCATGACATAACAGCTTGGCACCGTTGCCACTGGTTTGGATACGCTGGGAATAGATCACACTGCCGATGGGAAGATCTTCTCCCACGGTAATATACCCCCCGATGGTCAAACGGGTATCCAGTGGAGAATTGATCGCCGAGCTGCTATCCCACCCGCAACCCGTCGCTGCGGCGAGGGTATTTTGCGCATAGATCCCGCAGCATAACATCAGCGCTGTTGCGGTTCCTGAGGCTATTCTTGGTGCCATTTGGATTCTCATTTACGTTGATACTCGGTTACTGACAGACGCCCTGGATCACCTGTTTGCTTTCTTCAGGCAGGGTAGGCGGCAGCGAATAGTGGATGTCGCAATGTTCTGGTTGGGAATTGCCCCATCGCACCTGTAACACGCCCGCCTGAGCAAGATTGTCAGCAATCACCAGACTGGCCTGGCCGACGATGCCGACGGCATTGTTTTGTGCATCAAAGACGCTGGCCGCAAAGGGGAGTGGGGTTCCGTCTGGCCGTTTGGCCTTGATGTAGGTCACCACGCTCTGCTTGGTCTGATAATCAAGCAGCACCAAGGCACCCGCACGTGGGGCAACCTGGTTACTGGTGGACAGTAATTCCACGTTCTGTGAACTCCCTTTCGGGTCGATATCCACCTGATTGAGGTGGTAAGGCTGGAGGTAAGGCACAATCGCATAGCCGAAGCGGTCGATGTAAACGCCGGGAGCGCTGGTAACCCGCGCACCTTTGGCTCCCGGCGCCCGGACCAAACCGCCGGTTTCACCCAGTGATTGCCCTAACGTAACTCCACCGCGATGGGCGACAATTGCCCCATCCAGGTTGCCAGAAAACTGCTGACTACCTTGGCTGGAACTGAAGGAGGCTCCCATGTTGGCAAAGGAGGCGTGGTAGCCAACGTTACTGCTAAAGACGTTACTATTGCCTGCCGTATTACGGCTGCCACTGACGCCATAATTGAACTGGCTCTGTTCACCCGCATTGCCCGATACCCCGATAAGACCCGTGCTGCCTTTGCTGTCGGTAGTGCCGGTCATGCTGAGCGTTGGCGCATGGGGGCTGGAGCCTAATGGGAGCGAAAGTGTCAGAGCATACTGGGTTTCCCGCCGATCCCCCGTCGTATTGCCTGAGTTTTCATTGCTCCGGCTGCTCAGCGTGCGGTTGACTGAAAGGGAGTAGCTGAGATTGCGCCAGAAGTTGCTATAGCCAATCTGCATGCTTTGCTGTGATCCACTTTGCTGCCAGTAAGTGGCCAGGCTGCCCGTGGCGTACAGATTTCCCCAACCTGCACCCAGCGGCTGGTTCAACGAAAGCGTAAACAGGCTGCGTTGGCGGCCATAGAGATCGCTTTGTTCATTACGCAAGGCCAGATCGCGTAACTGTACTGCGTCGTTCAGGTTCAGGTAGCCGTCGGTCGAAAAACGGTAAGCGGCCACGGAGAGGCTGGTTTGGGTGGCGGGATACAGCTGGCTGAAACCAATACGATAGCTTTGCCCCGAGCGTGTAGGTTGGTTGGGCAAGCGGGTTCTCGCCTCGGTGACATCTAATGACAGTGCACCGATGGGCGTGTTCATGGCTCCTCCCACCAAGGCCGAAACGTACCCTTCGCTGGCAATGGCACCCACGTAGCCAGTAATAAAATTACTCAGGCCCAACTGATAGGTCAGGCTGCCAAAGGTGGGCTTGTTTTCGAGCCCCGAGCTATTAACCTTACCTGCTGCCAGTTCGTAGCGGCTGATGCCAGGCCGCAACATTTGGGCCACCGACGCATAGGGAACCGTAAAGGATCGGATTTGCCCATTGGCTTCTTCCACTCGCACGATCAATTCGCCACCATAGCTGGTGGGATAAAGATCGCCGATCTCAAAGGGGCCTGGCGGCACCGTGGTGGTATAGAGGGTAAAACCATTTTGAGTGATAACCACTCTGGCATTGCTGTTGGCGACGCCGCGTACCACAGGGGCATAGCCACGCAGGGAATCCGGCAGCATGCGATCATCGGAATAAAGCCGCAGCCCACGGAAACGCACGCCGTCAAACAGCTCGCCACTGGTGAAGGCATCGCCGAGGATCAGTTGGGAACGCAGCATGGTGATATCGCGGCCAATATAGGTCGAGGTACTTTTGTAATCCCCGCCGTTTCCTTGCGAAGACCAGTTGAGCGTGCCGCTATTTCTTGCGCGCCAAGGGCCGACATTCAGGCCGTTACGCAGCCCGAGATAGCCATAAGTCTGGCTATTATCCTGCTGTTTTGACTGATAAACGTTGGCATTGTAGTTGACGATCATGGCGGTCAGGCCGTCTTCCCACAGTTTGGGATTGGCATAGCCACGTGGAACACGATTGATCAGTAACTGTGGGATCGACAAGGTCAGCTTTTGCTCCCCACCGTCGAAGCTGGCGCTGGCTCCCGGCAACAGCTCGCTGAGCGAACCGCAATAGCCTTCCTGTTCTAGCTGCTCCAAATGCACCGCTGGGGTGAGAGCCAAGAGCTTACCTTCGCTCAAGTTGAGCTGCGCAAAGAAGCTGCCCGGATAGCAGGGAGTCGTCTTGCTGGTGCTGTTTGGTAGCTGTTTGAATTGGATCTTCTCGCTGCCGATTAACCGGGTATTGAGTTCGATCGAAATCGTGTAGATCCCAGGGATCATGACGTTGCTATGGCTAAATTGGGCGGGATCGAATTTCCCAACCTTACCGCCAGGGAAAAAACTGGGATCGAAGGTCACTTCTTCTGGACCTTCTGCTGCATAAGAAGAAGTGGCCGAAACCATGGCACAGTAAAGCAACCAGTTCAGCGCCGTGTTGTTACGTCTAGTCATAGCATCCTTGACGACTCAGATAATCCAACTTCCTGGAAATAGGGGCTGCGCTAACGGCTTAGCGGATAGATTTTTTCAATAAATGCGCCATAGTCATTGATCGCATTGGTGACCACGCTATTGGGCGAGCCTTTAACCGTTTTATTACTGCGTTTCAGCTGAAAGGTTTGCTCAGAGAAGGGGGCAATCATGCCGCCATCGCTACCCACCACGCTGGCTGTTCCCCGGCCCGGTAACAGCACCGAGGCGTAGCTGATATGGTAGGGGGTCGGATTTTTAGCGATCAGTTTCTCCCCTTGCAGCTGCCAGCTCACCTGCTCCATGCTCTTCGCTGACAATCCTGCCAATGCAGAAGGGCGGTAAAACACCTTCAGGCGGTTGCGATAGGCAATGGAGATATAGTTCTTGTCCGTTTTCGACTGGGGAGGAACTTCAAGCACGTTGATCCAATACAGCGTCTCGCGGTCGGTAGCGCGGTTTGCCACGGGCGTAGCTGTGATGCGTAAGGTTTGCGCTTTGGTCGGTTCAATACGTGCGACTGGCGGCATGATCATAAAGGGAACGTCGCTATTCTCGGGGGCAGCATCGGCATCGCCCGCATCCATCCAGGATTGAACTAACAGCGGTAAATTGCTTTTATTTTGCAGCTTCAACGTCACTTCTTTAGCATCGCCTGGGTAGATAACACGGGTACCAGAAATAACGATGCTGGCATACGCAGATGAAGCAAAAAAACCGGCGGCTAGCGCCGATAATAGCAACCCAAATTTTTTAGTGAAGGGCATAACAATCTCGTCAGTATCGCCATCGAAAAATGGCCCTGTCGATCACAGGGCCAGAGAATTACCGCAATAATTTATTGATAAACAATATTGTATTTAACGGTGGAGGCTACTTGACCTGCGGTGGCCGGGGCGCCCACTGCAATATACTGACCGATGTACTCATATACGGCAGTATTATTGGCGATGGTTTTTGGCGCGTGGTTATTATTGCCGGACAGCAGGTTGATGGCATTGTTGTTATCGCCGTTCAGAATCTGGATCTGAACGTTGCTTGCAGGATTGCTAGCCGCAGTATTTTTCAGCCAGCCGGTAACACTATCGATCGCTGGGCTGGTTGGATCAAAACTAACGGAAGCAACTTTACCATTGGTACAGTTGAGATCATTAGGACCACCTAACGTAATGTTGAAGTTTTTAGGTTTTGCCGTGGCACCCGCATTACTTAAATCACTGACGTTGGCAGTGTCTAAAATGACGTCAACATCAATAGCGCCATTTGGTGTTTGACCGTTAATCAAGCAGGTTTGGTCGATAACCTCACCGGTGAAATTGATGTTGCCGCCGGCTACGGTTGCGGCGGAAACCGCAGTTGCCGTCAAGCCGCTCAGGGTCAGAGACAATGCCAATACTAATGTGCTTTTTTTCATTTAAATATATCCTTGTTAACTAACTTAAAGTAACCCTGGCCTATCAACTGGGTTAATAGGCGTAGGGTGTCATTTCACTATGACTGTGAAAATGCTGATCCCTGGCTGGTAAGAGTAACAAGTCGTTGGGTTATGTCATTTTTATATACAGCGGCGTAATAGAAGCACCGCGCAAGGTATATCCTTTGCCGCGCGAAGTCTTGATAAAATCATTGGCCAGTCCAATCTTTTCCAGCCTTGACTTAAGCTCGGCAATAACCTGTGCTAAGCGGGTGGTTGAAGAGGACAGGTTATGATTTTCCCAAACTTGCACTAACAACTCTTGGTTGGAAACATAGCCGACGCTGGCATGTGCCAATAGATAGTTCAGCAACCTCAGCATGGTTTCACGCAGTTTGAGATAGTTAGTGAATTCGCCGTTGGGTTGATGGCTACATTCGATTGTGTTATAGAGCTTGATAACTGAGCTCGACTTGATATCTACCTGATACTGGTCATCGATAATATAGCCAAACAGTGATAGGTTTTTCTCACCCACATTGATGATCTGCGTTGCCGCATATTTTATTTTCCTCTTGCTATCCATCATCAACTCCGTCGCATCCACTGCTGAAACTGTCCAAATATATTTCACATATCGGAACCGCCACCACCAAATATGAATTTTAGACATATTATTATCTGAGGAATTAATGTCAATTCAGAAAACTAAAAAAATACTCAACCAAAAAAGAATTTAAATCTATACAATGTTGATATTATGGTTTTTTATTTTGTATTTGCCCTGTTTTTATGGTTGTCTTAAACTTAAATTCCATTACTGTAGCAATGCTAACTCATAAGCATAAAACTCTTTTTTTATGGCTTATTTTAGTTTTATTTATCGATTTTAACTCTGTGTGCTCATGCTGATGAAGTTAATGTTCAATAAATGGGTGTTTTACTATCTTGATAATTCGGATTATTCCCAGTATATTGTTGCAGTGTATTATAGTCTTATTCTCATTGAAGTCGGAATAATCTCATTAGCGATACTTGTAAGTGGATATTAAATATGTTCATTTTTATTCTCACTAAGAATTTTTTATTGTGAAAAATAGGAATAACCTAAGTGCCAACGGCGGTTAGTGAAAGTTAACTTGTTGTAAGTAAAAAAGAGATGAGTTTGATAATGGCGGTTGTGACGGTAGTGACGATGAAAAAGGCGTTGTTTTATTGGCGAGTTACCACGTCGCTTAGTTTATGAGTTTTTTCTAATATCGGCACATCACCGTCCCTTTAAGAGGATAAATTGCAGGCCGGTCAAGGCGATCCGGCCTGCTTAGATAAAATCAGAACAGTACCGAGTAGTTCAAACCAAAGGTGCGGCCACGGCCTTTATAGCTGTACAACTCCGGCGCGCCGTAGGTTGGGCTATACAGGATTGGCGCACGCTGCCCCCAAACGGTGGTGTAGTCTTTGTCCAACAGGTTTTCCACGCTGAAGCTGACTTTGCCTACCGGCAGCGCGTAGCTGCTGAGGACATCGATGGTGTTATAGCCGTCGAGCTTGCGGCCCTGGCTGTCGGAAACGTCGAAGGTTTGCTGCGACTGCACGCGCACCGTCCAGTCACCCGGCGCCCAGTTGACGTAGGCGGTCGCTTTCGACGGGCTGGCGGTATCGACGGTCAGCTTCTCCCATTTGCCATCGGTTTTGGTTTCCGACTTGATCAGGTTGAAGGTGGCACCAGTGCTCCATTCGCTGTCATCGAAGAAGTAATCCACCGCGCCTTCCATCCCATAAATCCGACGCTTGTCAGAGTTCATGTTGATAGTCATATCGGTCTTGTTGATGGTGATGGTCTTGTCTGACAGAGAATAGTAGGCAGCCACCTGGGTGCGCAGGTTATCGCCGGTGTAGCGCCAACCCAGTTCGTAAGAGTCAACCTTGATGCCGTCCAGCTTGGAGTCATTGACGTTGACGCTTTTTTGCAACTGATAGTGGCCGTTCACCAGTTTATAGGTGCCGGAGCCGTAATATTTGGCCAGATCCGGGATCTCAAACCCTTGTGAGAAGTTGAACCAGGTTTGCTGGCGCTCAGTCAGATGGGCCAGCAGGCCAGCGTTGAACAGCGCGTTGTTATAGTCAGTTTTACCACCCGGCACTGCATCGGCAGAGGTGGCCAGACCGTTGGCGATCCCTTGCTGCTGAGCGTAGCCAACAAAATCATCCACCTTGTTCTCGGTGTACTGGTAACGCACGCCGCCGCTCAGGGTAAACATCGGGTCGATGTCGTAGCTGGTTTGCAGGAACGGTGCCAGGTTGGTGGTGGTGTAGCTTGGATAACGGCCAACGTTGTAGGCATTTTGCAGCGTCATGCCGCCAGACTGCTGGGCCAGCGCCAGGTTAAAGAATTGCTGGTTGGCGTTGAAGCTTTCGTGGTCGGCGTCGAAACCGTAGGTCAGCGTCAGGCTGTCGATTGGCTTGCTGTTCAGTGTCAGCTTGCCGCCGTAGAAATCGGTTTTCTGCTGTGAGGCACCAATGCTGGTCACCTTGCCGCCGCTCAGGGTAGGGAACGGATAGAAGGTCAGCGATTCGTCACGATAATACACTTGCGCCACCAGATCCTGGCCCCAGAAATCGGTGTTGGAGTATTGCAGGTTGATCAGATGACGCTCGGTGCCCGGGACACGATCCGAATCCAGATTACCGCTGTTATAGGCCTGGCCGTTGCCGGTCACCGCCGAGAAGTTTTGCCCCAGATACAGGCCGTGCTTGCCGTCTGACTCACTGTTGAAATATTGCGTGGTCAGTTGCAGCTGTTGGTGATCGTCGATATTGATGGTGCCGGTGCCCATCAGGTCGATACGATCGGAATATTGCAGGCCGGTCTGGGTGTTGTCGATCAGCACCTCATCGCCTTTGCCGTCATACCAGCCGCCGTAGCGCTGATAGGACACGGACAGGCGGCCTGAAGCCTTGTCGGTGCCGCCGCTGACCGCCGCCGCGACGTTTTCATCGTGATCGCTGCTGCTGTTGAAGCCGGTCTTGCCGCCAAGCTGCAACTCAACCTGTTTCTCTTCCTGGCCCTTCTTGGTCACGATGTTGACCAGGCCGCCGGTGCTACCGCCGCCGTACAGCGAGGTTGCACCCGATATCACCTCAATGTGGGCGATGTTGAATGGATCGATCGAATCGAGCTGGCGGCTGTCGCTGCGCGATGAGTTCAGACGTACGCCGTCGATCATCACCATCATCGAACGGCCACGCAGGTTCATGCCGTAGTTGGTACGGCCCTGGCTGCTGACGTCCATGCCCGGGATCAGTTGCGACAGCACATCCTTGATCTCTTTGCCGCCCTGCACCTGTTGTTCAATCTCCTGGCCTTCGATCACCCAGGTGGTCTGTGCCATTTCCGCCACGCTGCGGTGTGAGCGGCTGGCGGAAACCACCAGTTGGTCATCATTTTTTTGTTCTTCTGCCCAGGCCGTTGGTGCCAGCATGGCCAACAGGCAAGGATTTAGTACCCAGAGGTGTCTGCGTTTCATTTTTTTCCCATGGTGAGTTTAAAACTCGGTGTAGTTAAAGATGGCGCGTTCAGCCTGGGCGGTTGCTGCCGCCTGTTGGCTACGCCATTGGATCACAGCCGGGGTGGACGTTAAGTCGAACCGATCGCGCCCTAATGCCCGGTTGAGAATTCGGGCCGAACGCCAGGCCATCAGGCTGAGCTGGGGTTCGGCAATGCCATGACTGTGCATACCGGCGTTGACGGCAAACAGACAGTTTTCGCTCGGGCCCTGCCATTCCAGGGTGAAATCCGGGGTGATGCGATACTCATCGTTTGCCGTGGTCAGCAGGCGATTGGCCAGCGGAGCGAGAAACGCTGGACGATCCTGTTGATAACCGGTGGCGAAGATCACCACGTCGCAGTCGAAGGTTTCCTTGCCTTGATCGAGGTGATGATGAGTCACCAACTGATAGCCATTGCCGACCGCGTGCATCGCTGCCAATGAACGGCTAGGCAGCAGGTGTGCCCAAGGTTTTTCACGTAATACTTCAAAGCGGTGATACATCGCCTGGTAGATCGCCAGCAGCGATCCGCTGGTGATGCCGTCCGAGGTCATCTTCTGCTCGGTCAACATGCGCTGTTTGGCGCTGTCGCTCAGGGTGTAGAAGCTTTCAACATATTCCGGCGTGAAGTACTCATTGGCGAAGGCGGCTTCGTCCAGCGCGTTGTAATTGTTGCGGCGCGAGATCCAGTTCAACTGCTGCGGCTGGCCCCACTCGGCACGGAAAATATTCAAGAACAGGTCGGCACCGCTCTGACCACCGCCGATCACGGTGACGCGCTTGCCGGTCAGATCCGGGTTGCGCAGGCTCATTTCGCTGGCGTGGAAGCAGCGATCGTTCTGTTCGCTGACGCAGTCCGGCAGTTTGGGGCGCTTGCCGATGCCTAAACAGATATGGCGGGCGCGGTAAACATCGCGCTGGGTGGTGACGACAAATTGGCGTTGCTGGTCGTCAAAATCCACGCTGCGGATGTCTTGGCTGAATTCCAGCGTATCCAGCCCGTTAGCGGCCCAGTCGAGATAATCTGCAAACTCTTCGCGGGAAACCGTACGCTGTTCGGTGGTCAGAAAGCGGTAAAACTTCTTCCTTTTCACCAGATAGTTGAGAAAGCTGTACGGGTTGGTTGGCGAAACCGCGCTGACCAGATCCTTGAGGAAACTGGTTTGCATATGGCAATCCGGCACCATCATGCCGGGGTGCCAGGAGAAGTGCGGTTTGCGTTCGAAGAACTTACTGTTAAAGCCGCTAACTTCGCTGCCGAGAGCGGCAATACTCAGATTGAATGGACCGACGCCGATGCCGATGAAATCGAGAGGCTGACTCATTGGGCAAACTCCTTGGAGACCAAATAAAGAGGGTTATCCAGATCTTGCAGATAGTTCGGCAACATGCGGCTGCCGCCATCCTGTTCTGAATAGGTGAGTTTCACCGGGTTGAGGACCACACGGATAATCTGTGGTTTGAAAAGGTCGAACAGGGCAAAGCGTTCGGCCAGCTGCGGGTGCTGCGCCATATAGCGCTCCAGCACCTGTGCCAGCACTTGATAGAAACGCGGTTCGCTGATGCCGCAGCCGCTCATCAGCGGCGAAATAAAGCGTAAGACGGTGACGAAATGCCCGGTTTGCAGATCATGGATCAGGTAGTCGGCCGGCAGGCGCACCGTCACGTCTTTCACCACCTGCGGCAGTGAAGCGGCCTGTGGGAAATCCTGATCCACCAGACGCATGTCACCCTGGAAGTCTTTTAACAGCACGCGCTGCGGCACATGGTCCTTCATCACCAGCGTGATGTTCTGGCCATGGGCGATCAGCGCCACCCCGTAGCAGCACATCAGGTGGTACATCGGGATCACCACCGCCTCGAACATCTGCGCCAGCCACGCCTCTGCGCTCAGGCCGGAACGCGCGATGTAGGCGGCGATCAGTGGTTCACCCTGATTGTCGGTTTCCATCAGCGTGGCCATCAGGATCGCCTGTTCATTCGCTTGCAGATAACAGGACGGATTTTCACGCCAGATCACCCCGAGCATCTCCTGATAACGATAGGGAGCCTTGGGTAGCGCGGCATAGGTTGGGTGGGCCAGATAGCCCGCCGCCGGTTCCCCCAGTATTTGGGCACCGCTGGCCTGCAAGGTGCTGTCGCTGGCGAAAATTTGTTGCAACCAACGTGAAGCCGCAGGCCCGGCGCTGATGTACTTGCCCGGAATGCCCCGATAGCAGGAAGTGTTGTAAATAGTCAGCGGCAGCTTGATATCGAAGGGCACGCGACGGCTGGTATTGGTCAGCGTACGTAGCGACTGCTGAGCCAGATAGCGATCGCCAAACTCGCCCAGTTCGATCAGTTCACCACTGGCCAATTGTGGCAAGAAGTGCAGTGCGATTTTTTGTTGCCACTGCCAAGGGTGCAGCGGTAGCGGCACCCACTCGTTATTCAGCTTCAGCTCGCGCCAATGGCGATCAAAACGCTGGCGTTCGTTCTTGTCCATGGCGCTGTCAAGCAGGCTTTCCAACGGGAAGTCTTCATCGATGCACCAGACAAAGCTACTGCGTTTGGCGGCCACCCAGTGCAGTTGGAACTGTCCCTGATATTCCGGCGCATAGTGTTGCAGTGCCGTCAGTCCCCAGCCACGGCGGCCCTTGTTGAAGACGAATTTCGGGTGGCCGGCCAGCAGGCATTGCAGCGCATCGGCATCCAGCGCAATCAGATCGCTGGCATGCATCCCGTGGCGGGCGGCAAGCAACTGCATGTCGCCGCGCAGCGTGGCGTACAGATCTTCCAGATGTTCGGCGATTTGTGCGTCGTCCATCTTCAGCACCTGCGCCAACTGCCGCAGCGTTTGATCGGCGGCCAGCGGCTGGCGATCGCCGCTCAGGCTGTTGGCGTCGATGTGCAACCAACCCCAGATCCCGCGTTTGGCGCTGAAGCGATAGGTGGTGTCACCTAAGGCAATTTGCCATTGGTCGCCGTGCTCCTCGGCTTGCAGCGTACGTTCATATTCCAGCTCCGCCAGGATTTTGGCGATCATCTGTAGGTTGACGCGTTGCCAGTCGGCGTAATCATGGCGGCTCATACGTGTGCCTCCCGGAAGAAATCTTCACGCTGGTTTACGATCAGACGCGAACGCTTGTGCGGGAAATCGAACTCTTTCAGCGTGTGAAAACCCGCGCCAGGCAGATGGCGGAATAACCGGTGGTTATCTGCGCGGGGTTCGGCCACGACGCGAGTCGTGCGGGGTTCATCCAGATATAAATAGTGGGTCAGGCCGCGTAGCCAACTGCGGATGTACTGCGCGCCGCGCCAGTCCTCTTCACCCACTAACATGTGCAGGCCGCGATCGAAAGGTTGCCAACGATAATGGCGGCCAATGCGATCTTCTGGCGCCCAGTAAACCTCGAAATAGCCAAAGGGCTGGTCGTCAAAGCAGCCCAGCAGCGGGTAGCAATAGCTGGAGTTCAGTTGGCGCTGTAAATAGGCGGCCTGCACCTCGAGCGGGCCACTCATTTCCCAGAAAGCGTCGACACGGGGTGAGTTCATCCAACGGGTGAACTGCTCGGCATCACGTTCCACTTCGGGCGTGCGGAAACTCAAGGTACGTTTGATTTGCGGATCGTAACGGCGATAAACCTCGCCGCTTGGCCGTGCCGGGCGGTGCGGGAACCACAGCTCGCGCTCGGCGTCATATTGCATCTGGCCAGCAGCAGCATGACGTTCGGCAACCAACCACAGCGGCAATTGGTAGAAGGTTACGCGGGCCAGGTAATCGCTATTAGCCAGGGAGAACAGCGCCAAAGCCTGCGGCTCCTCGCGCCATTCGGCATAGGGCAGGGCAATGCCGCTTAACTGCGGGGCGGCGATCAGCAACTGGTCCAACGCCTGGATCAACCAGCCCGCCGGAATTGAACCCGGATAATGCAACGCGGCGCTGCCGTCCAGTCCCAGGCTGAGGGACAGATTTTTTCCCAGCAGCTCGCAACGAAAGCCGTTGGTGGCGTGAATAATCTTGGCTACTGGCATCATTGAGCAACCCCTACGCGCAGCGGATTGATGAAATCAAAGTAGATCACCGCCGGATCGACAATGGTGTTCTCATTGTGATCGTGCAGGTAGCAGAAGAAGTTGCCCTTGCAGTTCCAATGTGGGCTGTCGATCACATAGTCCAGGCACAGAGTATTTTTCGCCGAGTTACGCAGCGTGGTTAACGCATCCCGTACCCGTATCATCAGGTGCTCTTCACTATCGAACCCTGCTGCGGCCATCGCGGCGGTCACTGCCAGGGTAGAATTCACCAGCAGGTAGTAAGGGAAGTAGCGCAACAGTTGCTGCTCGTTGAAGCGGTTTTCCGCCTCGGCTTCGCCAATCTCATCCAGCCACGGCGTGGCATCGCGGGTAAAACCGCTGCCCTGACAATCGCGATACAGCATACCCACCGGCAAGTCTTGCTGCATTTCTACCAGAATGTTTTGCTGATGAGCCAGTAATACCAGGCCGTAGTCGGCTTCGGCGCTGAATAGCGGTAACAGCACCTGCTGGCAGTAAGCGTCGAGCCAGCAATAGGCGGCCTGTTGCAACGGCAAGTTCAGGCGAGCAGCCAGGCGACGGACTGCCGCTGCCAATAGGCTGTCGCCGCCGTCAGGCGCGGCTTGTGTCAGGGTGACCAGGACGTTGGTTTGGCTCTCTGCCTGGCCGAACAGCAGGTTATCGCGCAGCGCCATCAGGCTCTCTTCCTGGATCACGCCGTCAGCGCAACGGAGCCCGGCCCAGCCATCTTCCTGCATTACGCGCATTGTTGGGTAACGGGCTTGCAGTTCCTGCCAGCGGGAGGTTTTCGCCAGCCGGGCCAGACGCATGCCGCGTTTCACTTCTTTCACCGACAGGGTACGCACCGAGTTGGTCAACCTTACGCTGAGGGAGAACTTGATCATGTCACGGCTATTCGCCTGGTACAGCGAACGTGAAGAACTGGTGGGCAGCCAGCGCTCACCGGCCTCACCCAGATCGCTCAGCTTGTGCTGCGCGACCAACTCGCGGCACCAGGTTTGTGCCAATAGGTAATCGGCTTGCCACGGGTGCATCGGCAGCAGCCAGACGTCATCGGTGAAATGGCCAAGCAACTGCGGTGCGCTTTCTGCGGCAAAGCGTTGCAGGCGCTGCTGTAAGGTCAGATCCAGGCTATCGCCACACAGGTTACGCTTATCTACCGCAAACCAGCGCAGGGGGAAGCTGCCAGCAAAGTCTGGCAGATAGCGCTGTGCCTGCTGGTGATCGAAAGGCTCATGGGATTTCGGTGCCGGATGGAAGGCATGGCCAGCTAATAGCCCCTGTTCCGCCTGGGCAAAATTCAGCGGCTGGTCACGAAGCCTTGGCCAGTCCAGCCGGATAGCGATCGCCTGTTGGGTATTGTCATGACTTTCCAGCACCCGCTGGCGAAAGCGCGCCAAAACGTCGTCACTCAGCTGACCTTTTATCGCCGGTTTGGCCAATAACAGCGTCACCAACTGCGCAAAACTCAGTGCTTCACCGCTGCCATTCAGGCGAGCCGGGAACTGGTATTGGTGATGTTGGGTCGGTGAGGTATGGCGTAACGGAATGCGAATAAATTGGCTATCTGCCAGTGGGAGATGTAACTGCGGCGATTGTTGGCTATCGGTTGCCGGAACGATGTGCCAGTCCCGGGTTTCACGCATTAACGCGTTGAGGAAACATTGCGCAGCCACATCGGTTGCTGCGCTTGCTAACTGGATGGTCATGACCCTTGCCACTCTGGAGCGATTGAGAATGATTCTTATATCAATAGTTCTTATTATTATCAATCGTCGCATGATACAATTTTTTAATTAATCACACATAAAAACATCATTTTCTTAACGGTTATTTTACCTAATGCGCTTATTTCCCGCTTCAAAAATCGTTGCAATTGGTAATGATTCTCCTTCAAACTGGCCGCTGGCGTTTTGTGCCGGGCTATTGGGTATTGGGCAAAATGGCTTGCTGGTGGCATTACCGGTGTTGGTCAGCCTGACTCAGCTCTCACTGTCGGTGTGGGCGGGATTGCTGACGCTGGGGTCGATGCTGTTTCTGGTGGGTTCCCCCTGGTGGGGACGGCAGGCGGAAATCCGCGGTTGTAAGTACGTGGTGATTATGGCCCTGGCAGGCTACTTAATCAGCTTTGCGTTACTGGCCTTGGCCGTGTGGGGGCTGGCTGCTGGTTGGCTGCCGGAAATGGCTGGGCTGGGTGGATTGATCGTGGCGCGCATTATCTATGGCCTGACGGTGTCGGGCATGGTGCCAGCCAGCCAGACCTGGGCACTGCAACGAGCCGGATATGAACAACGTATGGCGGCGTTAGCCACTATCAGTTCAGGTCTGAGCTGTGGCCGTTTACTTGGTCCGTTATGTGCGGCCCTGGCGTTGTCCCTGCATCCGATGGCGCCGCTGTGGCTGATGGCGATTGCTCCGTTGATCGCGCTGCTGGTGATTTGCCGCCAGCATAACGATCCTCCATTGCCTGCGGTGGCACACCAGCAAAATCGCCTGCGGTTGACGATGGTGCCTTATCTGCTGTGCGCGTTGTTGCTGGCAGGGTGCGTCAGCCTGATGCAACTGGGGCTGGCTCCGCATTTACAGCTGCTGTACAGCCATTCGGCGACGACCGTCAGTCACCATGTAGCGATACTGCTCAGCGTGGCGGCGGGTTGCACGTTATTGGCTCAGTTTCTGGTGGTGCGGCCACAGCGGCTTACACCGTCACAGCTATTGATGGTTGCCGCCGTGTTGATGATCGCGGGCTTGGGGCTGATGTGTACCACGCCGTTGGCGCTGTTTTACCTCGGCTGTGCGTTGGCTTCGTTTGGTGCCGCGATGGCGACACCGGGCTATCAACTGATGTTGAACGATAAATTATCTACCGGTAAAGGTGCGGGAGCGATCGCCACCAGCCATACGTTAGGTTATGGCGTGAGCGCGCTGATGGTGCCGGTGGTGAGCAAATTTTACGGTGAGTCGCAGCTGGTTGCGGCGGCACTGGTAGCCGCCGTCCTGCTGGGCGGCATTAGCAGCTGGCTATGGTGCCAGCATCGAATGGCAGACATTGCGCGGGAGAGTCAGTGATATGTCCGCAAGCTATCGCATCTTTGATCTTACCTTGAAGCACAAGGAAAACATTTCCCCTTCGCTGCTGCGCTGCGTGTTTACCGGCCCAGAGGTTCAGCATATGAAGCTGGAAGCTCCCGATCAGCGTATCAAGCTGCTGTTCCCGGTAGCGGAAGGGCAAAGCCAGCCGTTGGAGAATAGCGAAGATTGGTATCGTAACTATATGGCGATACCGAAAGAGCAGCGGCCTGTGATGCGTACCTACACGCTGCGAGCGTTGCGCGCTACCGAAAATGAAATGGACGTAGAGTTTGTGCTCCACGGCGTCAACGGCCCGGCCTCCGCTTGGGCGACGCATGCCGTTACAGGGGATAAACTCCAAGCCGTGGCACCAAATGCCGATTTTGCTGAGGATAGCGGCGGTTATGAGTGGGCTCCTCCGGCGCACACCCAGCAGGCGTTGCTGATTGCCGACGAAACGGCGCTGCCAGCGGCGATGGGCATTCTCGAACAGCTGGCGCAGCAGGCTAACCCGCCGCGTGTGCAGGCTTTCTTCGAAGTCCCGGTGGCGGGTGATTGCCTTGATATGGCGCAATTCTCGTTTGCCGAGGTTTACTGGCTGCCACGGGATGTTGGACAACAGCAACTGCATGGGACACTGCTGGTGGAATCGGTGCGTCAGCGGGTTAACATTCCTGCCTCGGCACGGACCGCAGCGCAATCTCTGGCAGAAAACAGTTTGGGCGGGGATTTGCTGTGGGAGCGTGCCGAAGGGGCTAAAACCTTCTATGCCTGGGTGGCGGCAGAGTCATCGGTGGTGAAAGCCCTGCGTCGTTACCTGATCGGCGAACGCGATCTGGATCGTTCTACGGTCAATTTTATGGCTTATTGGTGCTAAGTGAGCCTGTTAAATTGCTGTATCTAATAGTGCTACAGTTGGAAATTGTTCTGGACGCTGGCAGCCGCTTTGGCTGCTGTGCTATGTTCCGCTGCAACGAAAGTTACAGCGGGAGTAGCGATGAAACAGATTGATGAACGCCTGCGCAGCGAATATCCGCAATTGGCACCGCAAGAGCAGCGGGTAGCCGACTTTATCTTCGATCACTTCGCTGACCTGATTAGCTATAACAGCGCCGAACTGGCACGCCTGAGCGGGGTGTCCAAGGCCACCGTCAGCCGTTTGTTCAAGCGGCTGGGTTATGCCAGCTATCGCGCGATGCGTGATGAACTGCGTACCCTGCGCCAAAGCGGTATGCCACTGACCGACAGCCGCGATGCGGTGCAGGGCAACACCTTGCTGGCCCGCCATTACCAACAGGAAATGGCCAATCTGACGCACTGGGTCAAGCAGATTGATGCGGCACAGTTTGGCGCGGTGATTGCGGCTATGGGGCAATCCCGGCGGCTGCTGTTGTTGGGGATGCGTAATAGCTATCCCGTTGCGATGCATTTGCGCCAACAACTGATGCAGGTGCGCGAGCAGGTGTTGTTAATCCCCCAGCCGGGCCAGACGCTGGCCGAAGAGCTGGTGGATCTGGGGCCGCAAGACATGGTGGTGGTCGTTGCCTTTCGCCGTCGTCCACGCCTGGTACAAGAGGTATTGCAACAGTTGCAGATCCAGCAGGTGCCGACGCTGTTGATCTGCGAACCGCAGGCCCAGGCGCTGCTCCCGCTGGCAAGCTGGCATTTGATGACGCCGCTCGATAGCGTTTCGGCTTTTGATAGTTACTCCAGCGCCATGAGTCTGGCGAGCCTGTTGAGTAATGCTCTGCTGCATGATCGGCTGTCGCAAGGGCGGCAGCGTATTCACCAGGTGGCTGATCTGTTCAGCGATCTGGAGGAATTGGAGCAGCGTAGCTGAATTTCGACGACAAACAGCTAAATAGGGGCGCTGCATGTTGCGTCCCGAATGAGTCTTTAGTTGCAAAAAAATAATTTAAGAATCTTTTGTTTCATCCTCTCGCGCTTGGCGATAATCTAGCACTATCTCAAACCAACCAGCTTCTGGTGTAGCCCTCTCCCAAACCAAGTTATTAAGTTGACAAGGAATGAACATGCTAGCTATCAGCCAATTCGATCAAATCAATCCTCCGCACCGCCTGCTGATGGGCCCAGGGCCGATCAATGCCGATCCGCGCGTGCTGCGTGCCATGTCCAGCCAACTGATCGGTCAATACGATCCGGCCATGACCGGCTATATGAATCAGGTGATGGAGCTGTATCGTGCGCTGTTCCGCACGCAGAACCGCTGGACGATGCTGGTGGACGGGACCTCTCGCGCCGGTATTGAGGCGATGCTGGTTTCTGCTATCCGCCCTGGCGATAAAGTGTTGGTGCCGGTATTTGGCCGCTTTGGTCATCTGTTGTGTGAAATTGCCCGCCGCTGCCGTGCCGAAGTGCATACCATCGAAGCGCCTTGGGGCGAGGTGTTCAGTGCCGATCGGATTGAGGATGCGATCAAGAAAGTGCGGCCACGCCTGCTGCTGACGGTGCAAGGGGATACCTCCACCACCATGCTGCAACCGCTGGCGGAATTGGGCGATATCTGCCGGCGCCACGGCGTCTTGTTCTATACCGATGCCACCGCCTCGTTCGCCGGTAACGAATTGGAAACCGATGCCTGGGGTCTGGATGCGGTGTCCGCAGGGCTGCAAAAATGCCTGGGCGGCCCTTCCGGCAGTTCTCCCATTACCCTTAGCCCACAGTTTGAAGAGATCGTGCGCCGCCGTAAGTGCGTTGAAGAGGGGATCCGTACCGCCGATCACGCCGACGGTGATGATGAGATGATCTATTCCAACTATTTCGATCTCGGCATGATCATGGATTACTGGGGGCCGGAGCGCCTGAACCACCATACGGAAGCCACCAGCATGCTGTTTGCTGCCCGCGAATGCGCCCGGGTGATCCTGGAAGAGGGGTTGGATAACACCATTGCCCGCCACAAACTGCACGGCGCGGCGATGTTGGCCGGGATCCAGGGAATGGGCCTGGAGGTCTTTGGCGATATCGCCTACAAGATGAACAACGTGCTGGGTGTGGTGATCCCACAGGGCATCCATGGCGAACAGGTACGCCAGATGATGCTTAATGACTTCGCCATTGAAATCGGCACCTCGTTTGGCCCGTTGCAGGGCAAGATCTGGCGGATCGGCACCATGGGCTACAACGCGCGCAAAGACTGCGTATTGCAAACGCTGGCCGCGCTGGAAGCGGTATTGAACCGTCTCGGTTTTGTCAGCTCGCAGGGGGAAGCGATGCAGGCAGCATGGAATATTTACGACGCTGAACGCCAGGAATGATCGCTCAGGAGGCTGAGCAGGCCGCAGCCAGAGTGATGGCTCGCTGTGACGAACTGGCGGCCATCAGCAGTTCGCCTGGTCAACTGACGCGGGTTTACCTCTCCCCAGAACATCTGCGTGCCAACCAGCTGGTAGGCAGTTGGATGCGTGAACTGGGGATGGAGGTCTGGCAAGACGGCGTGGGTAACATCTGCGGACGTTACGAAGGAATGCAACCGTCTGCACCGGTGCTGCTGCTTGGCTCTCATCTGGATACGGTACGTAACGCGGGACGCTACGATGGCATGCTGGGCGTGTTGACAGCGCTCGAAGTTGTTGCGTTCCTGCATAGCCGCAACCGGCGCTTGCCGCAGGCGATCGAAGTGATCGGTTTTGCCGATGAAGAAGGGACGCGTTTTGGCATTACCTTGCTCGGTAGCAAGGGGGTTACCGGGCAGTGGGAGCCGGATTGGCTGGCATGCACCGATGCCGGGGGCGTCAGTGTCGCCGAGGCTATGCGTGACGCAGGCTTGGATCCTGCTGCGGTGGGGTCTGCCGAGCGAGCACAGGACTCGATTGGTGCCTATCTCGAACTGCATATCGAACAGGGGCCTTGTCTTGAGGCTGCCGATCTGGCGCTGGGAGTGGTCACTGCGATAAACGCGGCTCGCCGCCTCAACTGTACCTTTATCGGGCATGCTGGCCATGCCGGCACGGTGCCGATGGGGCTGCGCCAGGATGCGCTGGCTGCCGCTGCTGAATGGATGGTGGCGGTTGAGCGGCTCACCGTGGAATGCGATCCACATGTCGTCGCAACGGTCGGTCAGATCGAAAGCTTGCCGGGAGCGGTTAATGTGATCCCTGGGCAGGTGAGGTTATCTCTCGATGTACGTGGCCCGCAAGACGAGCAGCTAGATACGCTGCTAACGGAATTGCTGGCGCAGGCGCAGAGCATTGGCGCACGTCGCGGGATCCGTTTCGACAGCGAGGAGTTTTATCGTATAGCGGCCACCGCCTGTGACCAGGCGTTGCAGCAGCGTTGGATCGATGCGGTGATGCAGGTGCAAGGGAGTTGCCTAAAGTTGCCTAGCGGTGCGGGGCATGATGGGCTGGCGATCGCCGCTCGTTGGCCGGTGGGGATGCTGTTTGTCCGTTGTGCTGGGGGCATCAGCCATCATCCCGATGAAGCGGTAACGCTGGGCGACGTAGCGTTGGCGATCCAGGCTTACTGCCAGGTTGTCGCTATAGCGGATTGATTATAACCCCTCACCCCAGCCCTCTCCCACTTGTACGGACTGGGCAACCTGAACACTTGTTTGAGGGAGAGAGGGCTAGTCCGGAGCTACGGTCAGATGCAGGAGTTAGCAGGTAGCACGTTCGGTCCCCCTCTCCCATTGTACGGACTGGGCAACCTGAACACTTGTTTGAGGGAGAGGGGGCTAGTCCGGAGCTACGGTCAGATGCAGGCGTTAACAGGTAGCACATTCGGTTCCCTCCCCCTTTGGGAGAGGGTTAGGGTGAGGGGATTTGTTAACTCAATCATGCAGCAGGAAGCTATCCGCATCACGCCAGGCGGGGAACGCCGTGCGGTAGGTTTGCAGCGTTTCCAGCGAAAGCTCGGCATCCAGCCTTGCCGCCTGGCCCGGTTCTGCGCTGGCCAAGCGTTCCCCCTGCGGGCTGACGATCAGACTGTCACCGCTGTAATTCAGGCCGTTACCGTCCTCGCCCACGCGGTTGCAACCCGCCACGTAAATCTGATTTTCAATCGCCCGCGCCGCCAGCAGCGTTTGCCAATGCATGCTGCGCGCAGCGGGCCAGTTGGCCACGTACAGAGCCAGATCGTAATCCTGCTGATAGCGTGACCACACCGGGAAGCGCAGGTCATAACAGATTTGCGGCAGGATACGCCAGCCGCGCCATTCGAAAATAGTGCGCTGCTTCCCTGCCTGATAATGCAGGTGCTCGCCGGCCATACGGAACAGATGGCGTTTATCATAGCCATGCACTTTGCCGCCGGGCTCTACCAGCAGGAAACGGTTAACCGCACCTTCAGGCGTTTTCAACGCCACGCTGCCGCCAATCAAGGCGTTGGTTTTCACCGCCCAGGTATGCAGCCAGTCGATGACCTGCTGCTCTGGCAGCGCACTTTCCCCAGCATCCATAGCAAAGCCGGTGGTAAACATTTCTGGCAGTACGATCAGATCGCGGCCAGTAATCGCAGGCAGTAAGGCATCGAACTGGCGCAGGTTGGCTTCACCTTGCCGCCAGACCAGCGGTTGCTGCAACAGGGTAATTTTTAGAGTCGACATAGGCGCTCCGCAGCGGCATCCAGCGTGGCATCTTGCTTGGCGAAGCACAGCCGGATCAGTTTATGAGGGAAAGGATCGGCACAGAAGACGGACAGCGGGATCGCTGCCACGCCTGCGTGCTCGGTCAGCCAATGGCAGAAGGCAACGTCATCCAGATCGGAGATGGCGCTGTAATCGGCCAGCAAGAAATAGGTGCCTTCGCAGGGCAGAATTTCCAGTCTGCTGTTAGCCAGCGCCTGCACGAAACGATCGCGCTTGGCACGATAAAACGCCGGTAACTGTTGCCAGTGTTCCGGCTCGTTGCGCAGCATATCGGCCAGTGCCAGCTGTGCCGGGGTATTGACCGAGAACGTCAAATACTGGTGAACCTTGCGTACCTCTGCGCTCAACGCCTCTGGAGCCACGCAGTAACCCACTTTCCAGCCGGTCATATGGAAGGTTTTACCAAACGAGGAAACGGCAATCGCCCGCAGACGCAGTTGCGGATGGGCCAGCACGCTGGCATGTCCTCCTTTGGCAAAGCAGATATGTTCGTAAACCTCATCGCTCAGGATATAGATCTCCCGATCGGCGATTGCGGCCCAGAGTTGCTGCATATCTTCAGCCGACCAAGCTGTGGCGGAGGGATTTTGCGGAGTATTGAGGATCACCAGCCGGGTGCGCGGTGAGAGCTGCTCGGCAAAGTGTTGCCAATCCACCTTGAAGGCCGGTGGTTGCAGCGCGATGCGTTTCAATACGCCGCCGGAAAGTTGTACCGCCGGGGCGTAGCTGTCGTAACTGGGATCGAAACAAATGACTTCATCACCAGCGCGCACCAGGGCGCTGATCGCGGCGAACAAAGCTTCGGTGGCACCGGCGGTGACGGTCACTTCGCTATTGGCATCTGGCTGCCAGCCATAAAGCTGGGCGGTTTTTTCCGCAATGGCTTCACGCAACGGTGCAGCACCGGTCATCGGGGCGTATTGGTTCGCACCCTGGCTGACGTGCCAGCTTAGACGCTGTTTTAGATACTCCGGGCCATCAAAATCCGGAAAGCCTTGTGACAGGTTGATCGCCTGATGCTGCTGCGCCAGAGCGCTCATCTGGGTAAAGATGGTGGTACCGAGTTCAGGTAACTTGCTGGCTGGGATCGGGGCTTCGGTGCTCATTTCAGGCTAATTCTCCTGGCGCTTATGTTGCGAATAATATAGCACGATGTTAATGTTTGGCAATCAAGACGTTTAGATGGCTATCAGGAAGAATGACCGAATGACGGAAAACCCGCAACTACATGCCTTATTGGCGGCCTGCCATTGGATCGGTGAGAAGGGCTGGTGTCCGGCAACCGGCGGCAATATGTCGCTGCGCCTTGACGAGCAACGCTGCCTGGTGACCGAATCCGGTAAAGACAAGGGCAGCATGAGCGAGCAGGATTTATTGCTGGTGGAAACGGCGAACAACCATGTTCCCAGTGGCCGCACGCCTTCGGCAGAAACCGGCCTGCATACGCTGATCTATCGGCTCTATCCCGCAGTCGGGGCCATCCTGCATACCCATTCGGTCAATGCCACCGTGCTTTCTCGCGTGGAGAAGAGTGACGCGTTGGTCCTGCAAGGGTATGAAATGCAAAAATCCCTCAGCGGCCAGAAGAGCCACCTCGACAGCGTCAGCATCCCTATTTTTGATAACGATCAGGACATTCCAGCGCTGGCTGGGCGCGTGGCGGCTTTTGCCGAAGTAACGCCGTTGCAGTACGGTTTCCTGGTGCGTGGCCATGGCTTGTATTGCTGGGGCAATCAGGTGGCGCAAGCACGCCGCCATCTTGAAGGGCTGGAGTTCCTGTTCCAGTGTGAACTACAACGCCGTTTACTGGAGGCCAAATGATCCGCGCCATCGTCACCGATATTGAAGGCACCACCAGCGATATCCGCTTTGTGCATCAGGTGCTGTTCCCCTATGCCCGTGAGCGACTGGGGGAGTTTATCCGCTGCCATTATAACGACGCTGAAGTGGCGGCACCGCTGGCAGCATTGCGTGAAGAGATTGCCCAACCGGACGCGGATAATGAACAGCTTATCACTGCGCTTTACCGTTTTATGGATGAGGATCGCAAATCTACCGCGCTGAAAGCCTTGCAGGGCATCATTTGGCGTAGTGGCTACCATAATGGCGATTTTCAGGGGCATCTCTACCCGGAAGTGGCCGCACAGTTAGCCGCCTGGCAGCAGCAAGGGTTGACGCTGTACGTCTACTCTTCCGGTTCGGTTGAAGCGCAAAAGCTGTTGTTTGGCTACAGCGATGCGGGAGATTTGCAACCGCTGTTCAGCGGTTACTTTGATACGCACGTGGGGGCCAAGCGTGAAAGCCTGTCTTACCAGAATATCGCGCAGGCCATTGGCCTGGAGCCAGCCGAACTGCTGTTCCTGTCCGATATCCATCAGGAGCTGGATGCCGCCCGGCAAGCGGGTTGGCATACCTGCCAACTGATCCGTGATGAGGCCGATCCGCACAGCCAGCACCGGCAGGTTAACCGTTTTGATCACATTGAGTTAGGGGAGTTTGTCTGATGAGTGGATTGACCATTTTTAGCGATCAACAGCCGCAGCAGCCGTTGTGGCAGAGCCAGGATGCGCAGGCTATCCAGCAACAACTGGCGCAGATTGGCGTGCGTTTTGAGCGTTGGCAGGCCGATCGCGAACTGGGGGACAACCCGCAGCCGGAAGCGGTGATCGCCGCCTATCAGCATGAAATCGACCGGTTGGTGGCAGAAAAGGGCTATCAGAGCTGGGATGTGATCAGCATGCGTCCCGATAACGCCCAGCGTGAAGTGCTGCGGGAAAAGTTCCTGGCCGAACATACCCATGGTGAGGATGAAGTGCGCTTCTTTGTGGAAGGGGCGGGGCTGTTTTGCCTGCATCTGGAAGGGAAAATCTTCCAGATCCTGTGTGAGAAAAACGATCTGATCTCGGTGCCAGCCAACACCCGCCACTGGTTTGATATGGGGTCGGCACCCAGTTTCACCGCCATCCGCGTATTCGATAACCCGGAAGGCTGGGTAGCTCATTTTACCGGTGACAAGATTGCCGCAGCCTATCCAACATTAGATTGAGTCCATGCAGCCCCTCACCCCAACCCTCTCCCACAGGGCTAGGGTGAGGGTATCGTTATGCCAATGCCCGCTGAAAAACACCGTCGGCAACCTGCTCTGGCGTGATGACGCCGCTATCCAACACCCAACCACTGATCAAAGCCGCCGGAGTGACATCGAATGCCGGGTTGTAGGTTGGCGCGTTCAGCGGTGCCCACTGGCAGGAACCAAAGCTGCCGCTGACGCCGGTGATTTCCTCCGCTGCCCGCTGTTCGATCGGAATGGCTGCACCGTTCGGGCAGTGGGGATCGTGCGTAGTATGTGGGGCAGCAACGTAAAACGGAATGCGGTGATAATGGGCCAGCACCGCCAGGCTGTAAGTGCCGATCTTATTGGCCACGTCCCCGTTGGCCGCAATACGGTCTGCGCCGACCCAGACGGCATCGACCTGGCCCGTAGCCATCAGGCTGGCGGCCATTGAATCGCAGATCAAACGGTAAGGAATGCCCAGCTCACCGAGTTCCCAGGCGGTGAGTCGTCCTCCTTGCAGCAACGGACGAGTTTCATCAACCCACACCTGAGTGATCTTGCCCTGCTGATGTGCACGCAGCAGAACGCCAATTGCCGTACCCACACCCGCCGTCGCCAGCCCACCGGTGTTGCAATGGGTGAGCAGGCGGCTACCAGGTTTCACCCACTCAGCGCCGTTATCGGCGATGCGATCGCACAAGGTTTTATCTTCTTCTACCAGCCGCAGGGCTTCCTCAGTCATCGCGCTCACCCAATCCGGCTGTGCCAAAGCCTGCTTCATGCGATCCAGATTGTTCATCAGGTTCACCGCTGTAGGGCGTGAAGCACGCAGCGTCTGCAACGCCTGTTCCAACTCACTCTGTGACAGACCACGCTCGGCCAGCAGGGCTAATAACAGGCTGGCAGACAGCCCGATCAACGGTGCGCCACGCACCCGCAGGGCACGGATATGCCCAACCAGTTCGTCCACGCTATCGCAAGGCAGCCAACACTTTTCCTGCGGGAGGGCTTGCTGGTCGAGGATCCACAGGCGGTTATCTTTCAGGTCCAGGCTGGTGGTGTTAAATGCTTGCATCGGTAGTTAAATCCTTGTGTCTTTCTTATTGCATCTGTGAACCCATTCTGCCAACATGACATCCGGATGTATAGACGTCCAAACGCTTTTGCGTCTAAAAATAAAAAAATCATCGCTACGGGAAAGAACAGAGGGGTTGGGGGATGTCACAATATCGTACGTTTACTGCTGCCGATGCCGTTGAATATGCGCGTCAATATGGGCAACTGGCCGAACCTCAGGCACTGGTGAGTGCCGATGAGATCGGTGATGGTAATCTCAACCTGGTATTTAAAATTCGTGATGGCGACGGCGTCAGCCGGGTGATCGTCAAGCAGGCGCTGCCGTACGTACGTTGCGTGGGAGAATCCTGGCCGCTGACGCTGGATCGGGCGCGTATCGAAGCGGAAACGCTGCTGATCCACGGGGCGCTATGCCCGCGCCACACGGTGAAGATCCTGCATCACGATCCTGAGCTGGCGGTGATGGTGCAGGAAGATCTCTCCGACCACCATATCTGGCGCAGTGAGCTGGTGAAAGGGCGTTACTACCCGCTGGCGGCTGGCCAACTGGCGGAGTATCTGGCGCAAACCCTGTTCCACACCTCTGATTTTTACCAGACCGCGCAGTTGAAAAAGGCGGAAGTCAGCCGCTTCACCAACCCGGAACTGTGTCAGATCACCGAAGATCTGTTCTTTAGCGATCCCTATCAGGATCACGAACGTAACCACTTTGACGAGGCGTTGCTGCCGCAGGTACTTGAGCTTCGCAATGACACGGCGCTCAAGTTAGCGGTGGCTGGGCTGAAACACCGTTTCCTGAGTAAGGCCGAAGCGTTGCTGCACGGCGATATTCACAGCGGCTCGATCTTTGTTGCCGAAGGTAAGCTAAAGGCGATCGATGCCGAGTTTGGCTTCTACGGCCCTATTGGTTTTGATATTGGCACCGCGATGGGCAACCTGCTGCTGAACTATTGTGGTTTACCGGGGCTGTTCGGCCCGCGTGATGCGGCGGCCGGGCGTGAACAACGGTTGCAGGATATCCGTGAGCTGTGGCTGATTTTTGCCGACCGTTTTCTGGCGCTGTGCCATCAACATAGCCGCGATGCAACGCTGGCGCTGCCGGGCTATGCCGAACAGTTCCTGCAACAGGTCTGGGCCGATGCGGTGGGCTACTGTGGCACGGAGCTGATCCGCCGCACTATCGGGCTGGCTCACGTGGCCGATCTGGACAGCATTACCGATGCAGAAATGCGTGCCGAGTGCCAGCGCAGTGCCCTCAATCTGGGCCGTGCGCTGATCGTCAATGCGCCGCACATTGCACATATTGATGCCTTGCTGGCGCGTATCCGCCAACACGGCTGAGCCTAACTCTGCAATGAAGAAGGGGCGATCCGTTACGGTATCGCCCCTTGGCATTTACGTTCAGTGACCGTTATGCGGCTTCAGTCTGCTGCTGGCGTTTCTCCAGCTTTACTGGCTTTGCCGGCTGTTGCGCCGCCAACGCGTCCGGCGCAAAGTCATCGACGTTAATCGAACGCAGACGGCTTTCTTCCGCTTTCACCAGGATCTTGGCTTCGTCGGTGCTGATTTTGCCTTCATCCAGCGCGCGTTGTGCCAGACGATCGAGGCGGGTAAACGGCAGGTTTTTACCGGCTTGTTTACACAGACGCTGGTGGATAGGTTCTGCGGCGATCACGTCCAACAACGCGGCTTCCAGCAGGCCAACCGGGTTATGCTCGCTTGGCGTCAGGTATTGACCACGGCCAATGCGGCTACGGGTGGCTGAAGGCTGCTGAATAATCTTCGCCAACTGGTGATCCAGCTTATCCGAAGGTGCGGTATGCACGCGGCCGAATGGGAACACCACCAGACGCATCGCCCCGGCGATAAAGCGGTTCGGGAAGTTGCGCAGCAGGTCGTCCAGCGCTTGCTCTGCCTGATTCAGGCTGTCCTGCACGCCCCAGTGAACCAGTGGCAGATCTTCTTTCTGGCGTCCTTCATCCTCAAAGCGTTTCAGCGTGGCCGAGGCCAGATACATCTGGCTGAGCACGTCACCCAGACGGGCAGAGATACGTTCACGGCGTTTCAGGCTGCCGCCCAGCACGCCCATGGAAACGTCAGACAGCAACGCCAGGTTGGCGCTCAGGCGGTTTAGCTGCTGATAGTAGCGGCGCGTGGCATCTTTGGTTGGCGTGCTGCTGGTGCGGCCGTTGGTCAGGCCGAGCCACAGGCTGCGCATCTTGCTGCTGCCGACGTGGCCGAGGTGGCCGAACAGTGCTTGGTCAAAGGTGTGCAGATCGTTGTTCTGGGCTGCCGCCATTTCGGTCAGGACGTAAGGATGGCAGCGGATCGCCCCCTGGCCAAAGATCATCATGGTACGGGTCAGAATATTGGCACCTTCTACCGTGATGGCAATTGGTGCGCCCTGATAGGCACGGGCCAGGAAGTTGGCTTTACCCAGCATGATGCCTTTACCGCCGGTGATATCCATTGCATCGATGATGGCCTGCTGGCCACGGTGGGTACAATGGTATTTGACGATGGCAGACAGCACCGCGGGTTTTTCGCCCTGCATCAACGCATAGGTGATCAGCGATGCGGCGGCATCCATCACGTAGGTATTACCGGCAATACGCGCCAGCGGCTCTTCAATCCCCTCCATCTTACCGATAGAGATTTTGAACTGGCGACGAATATGGGCGTATGCACCGGTCGCCAGAGCGACAGACTTCAGGCTGCCGGTCGAGTTGGATGGCAGGGTGATGCCACGGCCAACCGACAGGCATTCAACCAGCATCCGCCAGCCCTGACCGGCCATTTTTGGCCCGCCAATGATGTAATCGATCGGCACGAATACGTCGTTGCCACGCGTTGGGCCATTCTGGAACGGCACGTTGAGCGGGAAGTGACGGTTGCCAATCTCGACCCCTGGGGTGCTGGTTGGGATCAACGCACAGGTGATCCCTGGGGATTCGTTATCGCTCAGCAGGCGGCTCGGGTCATGCAGCTTGAAGGCCAGCCCCAGCACGGTGGCAATCGGTGCCAGAGTGATGTAGCGCTTGTTCCAGGTCAGGCGCATACCCAGCACCTGTTTGCCTTCCCATTCGCCCATGCAGACGGTACCCACGTCCGGGATAGCCCCGGCGTCGGAACCCGCTTCCGGACTGGTCAGTGCGAAGCAAGGAATTTCATCGCCACGTGCCAGACCTGGCAGGTAGTGATCTTTCTGTTCTTCAGTGCCGTAATGTTGCAGCAGTTCGCCCGGGCCGAGGGAGTTAGGCACGCCGACGGTGATCGCCAGAATACCTGAGACACCCGCCAGTTTTTGCAGGACGCGCGCCTGAGCATAAGGGGAGAATTCCAGCCCGCCATACTCTTTTTTGATGATCATCGCAAAGAAGCGGTGCTGTTTCAGATAGGCCCACAGTTCCGGCGGCAGATCGGCCAGCTCGTGAGTGATCTGGAAGTCATCGGCCATGCGGCAGGCTTCTTCAACCGGGCCGTCGATAAAGGCTTGCTCTTCTTCTGTCAGCTTAGGCTGCGGGTAGTTGTGCAGCTTGTTCCAATCCGGGTTGCCGCGGAACAGATCGCCTTCCCACCAGGTGGTCCCGGCGTCGATGGCTTCTTTTTCCGTGGTGGACATTGGTGGCATCACTTTGCGGAAGGCGCGCAGTGCCGGGGCAGAAAGCAGCGAGCGGCGCAGTGAAACGACGTTCAGCGGCAGCAGCACGATTGCCAACGGGACCAGCATCCAGTAAGTCCAAAGGCCGATAGCGCCCATGGCTGCGGTATAGGCCAGCAGCAGCAGACTGCTGAGAGCCAGGTTCACTCGGTGATAAAACACCACACCAATGAGTGCGAGGAAGATAACGATACTAAGAACCATCATAAGAAGCTCCGAAGTAGTAAGAGGTCTGACCTGTTGTGTATATCTAATGGTTTTAGTCCATACCACTTTTTTTATCAATGTATTTACACTTTAATTACAACTTAAGTCACAAACTGACAGCATCAATTGTCAAAAAATGTTCAGGTCGCTTCACACTAGCGCTGTTTGTGTCGCAATGCTTCTCGGTTTTTCTGCAATCCGTTACACTGCGAGACGAAAGATTGACGATGCCACCGCACAACAAGAGGCGATCTCTATGTACCATGATTTAATTCGCAGTGAACTGAATGAAGCGGCTGATACCCTGGCGAAATTCCTCAGCGATGATGCCAACATTGATAACATCCAACGCGCGGCAGTGCTGTTGGCGGACTCTTTTAAAGCCGGTGGGAAAGTGATCTCCTGTGGTAACGGTGGCTCGCATTGTGATGCGATGCACTTCGCGGAAGAGCTGACTGGCCGCTACCGTGAGAATCGCCCGGGTTATCCGGCCATCGCGATTTCTGACGTTAGCCATCTGTCCTGCGTCAGCAACGATTTTGGCTATGACTATGTATTCTCCCGCTACGTGGAAGCCGTGGGTCGTGAAGGCGACGTCTTGTTGGGGATCTCCACCTCCGGCAACTCCGGTAACATCATTAAAGCCATTGAAGCAGCCCGCGCCAAAGGGATGAAAGTGATCACCCTGACCGGTAAAGACGGTGGCAAAATGGCCGGCAGTGCCGATGTGGAAATCCGCGTGCCGCACTTTGGCTACGCCGACCGTATCCAGGAAATTCATATCAAAGCGATCCACATCTTGATTCAACTGATCGAAAAAGAGATGGTGAAGGCGTAAGCTAAATAGCTGCACCTGATAGTGCTACAGGCGGGGAGCATGCAGAACGCCGACACGCCGTAAACCCGTCCGTGGGGGCTCGCAATCGCGCATCCCTGCGCTCAACGGTCGGCTATCTGCATGCTCCCCACCTGTCTCGGGCTTGAAGTGTCGCGGTATTAAACACCGTTATTCAGCAATAATGTAGGGCGTGGCATCAGGCTGCGCCCTTATACCAATGTCAGTAGTCCTCAAGGGGTGGCAATCGATGTGTGAACTGCTCGGGATGAGCGCCAACGTACCAACCGACATCTGTTTTAGCTTTACCGGGCTGGTACAGCGCGGTGGCCGAACCGGGCCACATAAAGATGGTTGGGGCATTACCTTCTATGAAGGCAACGGTTGCCGCACATTCAAAGATCCCCAGCCAAGCTTCAATTCACCGATTGCCCGTCTGGTGCAGGAATACCCGATCAAGTCCTGTGCCGTGGTCTCTCACATTCGACAGGCCAATCGCGGTGAAGTGGCGCTGGAAAATACCCATCCCTTTACCCGTGAGCTGTGGGGCCGCAATTGGACTTATGCCCACAATGGCCAATTGAAAGGCTATCGCCAACTGGCGACCGGTAACTTCCGCCCTGTGGGGCAGACCGACAGTGAATATGCCTTCTGCTGGCTGTTACATCAGCTGGCGCTAAAATACCCGCGCACCCCCAGCAACTGGCCTGCCGTGTTCCGCTATATTGCGTTATTGGCCGACCAACTGCGGCAGAAAGGGGTGTTCAATATGCTGTTGTCAGATGGGCGCTTTGTGATGGCCTATTGCTCCACCAACCTTTACTGGA
Organism: Serratia sp. (in: enterobacteria); assembly: GCF_051654945.1. Lineage (GTDB taxonomy): Bacteria > Pseudomonadota > Gammaproteobacteria > Enterobacterales > Enterobacteriaceae > Chania. The sequence goes on along the minus strand of NZ_JBOFZA010000076.1, from coordinate 82,407 downwards.
TCACCCGGCGAGCGCCTTTTGGTAAAGCTACGCTGCTCGATCAGGACGTAGAGATTGATTTTCAGCGGCAGACCACGCCGGATGATGTGGTCACGGTCATTGCGACCCAGCCGCTGACGGGCAATGAAACCTGGCACAAGATTGCACCAGGCGAGTTTGCGTTATTTCACTTCGGTGAGCGGCTTGCTGCGGGCGAAGGGGTTGGTGTTAGTCTCAATCGTTGAGGCATATTGCGTTGGCTGACCGCTGCCAATTACCGGCTGTGCCAACACATATTGGCCGTTGGCCACGCTGACCAGCGGTGGCTGACGGTTTTTGACGAAGTAGTCATAGCCTGGTTTCAACTGACGCCAGAAGCTGATGTAGGTCGATGAACGGTGGCGTTGCAGGTTCTGTTCGGTCATGCGGAACGGATAAATGCTGATATCCACCCGGGTTTGCCCGTGAGCAAATGCCGCTTCAACGTAACGATAGATATCGTCCATATAGGCGTTGGTCATCGCGTAGCAACCGATCGATTTGCATTCCCCGTGGATCATCAGATAGGCGCCGGAATATCCCTGCGACTTATCGTAATCATTCGGGAAACCGATATTAATGGCGCGATAATATTTGCTGTCTGGCTTCAGATGGCGGGTATCGACGCTATAAAAGCCTTCAGGGCTTTTGAAATCCCCTTCACGGCGCTTCGGGCCAAGCCCACCGGAGAAGTTGCAGATCGAGAAGCTATTCACCAGGCGGAATTCGTTGCCCATCTTGGCGTACAGCTCCAGCTTGCGCTCTTCTTTGAATATCTGGATATAGACCGGCGAACCTAGTAATTGCTGTGCAACCAGGGGCGTCTGGGGAGCCGGGGCTGGCTCACTGGCGCTGCAAGCCGTGATCAGCGGCGTACAAAATAGCATCGCAAACAACAGCGCGATTTTGCTCATTCTTAATTTATCCTGCTTATATTTATTTGCTGATATATCCCCGTCGCCTTTCAAGCTGCAGCGTTGTTACCTGCACTTGTTCATCCCCAGTCACTTACTACAAGTAAGTGACTGGGGATGAACAAGTTTGTCGCCTAGCTGCAACTTGAAATTCATAGGGGATGAAAACTAACCTAACCAGCATGCCACTGACGATTTACCACATTAAACCACGTCAGATTACCAGCGTGTTGTTTTTTAGCAATATCGGAAGTGTATAAAAAAACTACAATCATCGGTAAAAGTGAAATGAGCCGCAGATTTTTACGAATAGTGTTAAAGGATAACAACTATTTAATTGCATTTCCTCGACTCAGGTCACTAGATAGCACGGAAAAATGCCGCCGAAAATGTTAATATCTTGCCATGCTGCATCGTTATTAATCGGTAATCAGTGCGTGGCTATTGTGTGAAATAGCATCAATTCCGCCATCGTTTATAGCAATGTTTTAACATTCTGCAGTATTGGCTTATCACCGGCCTGCGCGTTAACGGTCAGTGGGAATAATTCAAGTTGGGCATGAGGTCATCGTGCTCATCCTGAGGGGGCCAAGGCCACCTCATCATCCTGCACGCTCTGTGCCTGCCTCTGGGCCGGTAGGACGTGTAAAAATTTAAAACATCGTATAACTCCTATGATCAAAATAAGAAAAGGGTTGGATCTGCCAATAGCTGGGGCGCCTTCGCAGGCGATCCAGAATGGCCCAGCGATCACCAAAGTGGCGCTGCTCGGCCAGGAATATGTTGGTATGCGCCCCTCCATGTTGGTACAGGTTGGCGATCGCGTTAAAAAAGGCCAGGCGCTGTTTGAAGACAAGAAGATCCCCGGGGTATTCTTTACGGCACCGGCCAGCGGGCAGATCGCGGCTATCAATCGCGGTGAACGCCGCATGTTGCAATCGGTCGTCATTGACATCGACAACGATGGCGAAGAGCAGGTAGAGCTGGCTTATTATCAGCAGGCTGATTTGCCGATGCTGGAGCGCCAACAGGTCGAAAGCGATCTGATCGCCAGCGGCCTGTGGACCGCACTGCGCACCCGCCCGTTCAGCAAGACCCCTCATCCAGGCACCTCACCGCGCGCGATATTCGTCAGCGCTATCGATACCCAGCCGTTGGCGGCCGATCCCTTAGTGATTATCAACGAGCAACTGGCGGCATTTAACGCCGGCCTGACGGTATTGGCACGTCTGACGGAAGGCAAGGTCCATGTCTGTCATGCGGCAGGTACGCGGCTGGATACGGCTGCCGGATCGCAGATTGATTACAATGAGTTTGCTGGCCCGCACCCGGCGGGACTAGTGGGGACGCATATTCACTTCCTGGAGCCGGTCAGCCTGAAGAAAACCGTTTGGCATATCGGTTATCAGGACGTGATTGCCATCGGTACCCTGTTTACCACCGGCAAGCTGGATACCCGGCGCGTCGTTGCTCTGGCGGGGCCGCAGGTGGAACAACCGGTGCTGCTGCGTACCCGTTTGGGGGCCAGCCTGGATGAACTGACGGCGGGCCGCCTGAAGGCCGGTGAGAACCGGGTCATTTCCGGCTCGGTACTGAGTGGTTTTCATGCCAGCGGCCCGAGCGCCTGGCTGGGCCGTTTCCACCACCAGGTTTCAGTGTTGTTGGAAGGGCGGGAGAAAGAGCTGCTGGGATGGATCACGCCAGCGCCGGATAAATTCTCCATCACCCGCACCACACTGGGCCATTTCCTCAAACACAAGCTGTTCGCCTTCTCCACCACCACCAACGGCGGTGAGCGTTCGATGGTGCCGATCGGCAATTACGAACGGGTGATGCCGCTGGATATCCTGCCGACCCATCTGCTGCGCGATTTGCTGGCGGGCGATACCGACAGTGCCCAGGCGCTGGGCTGTCTGGAGCTGGATGAAGAAGATCTGGCGTTGTGTACCTTCGTTTGCCCCGGCAAGTATGAATATGGCCCGGTGCTGCGCGAAGTGCTGACCAAGATTGAGCAGGAAGGATAACCGATGGGCCTGAAGAATTTTTTTGACAAGATTGAGCATCACTTCACGCCGGGCGGCAAGCTGGAAAAGTGGTACCCGCTGTTTGAAGCAACGGCGACGGTGTTCTATACCCCCGGCACGGTAACGCGCGGGGCCTCGCACGTGCGTGATGCCATCGATCTGAAACGTATGATGATCCTGGTGTGGTTGGCGGTGTTCCCGGCGATGTTCTGGGGCATGTACAACGTTGGCCAGCAGACTATCCCGGCGCTGCATCACCTGTACAGCGGCGATCAACTGCAACAGGTGCTGGCAGGGGATTGGCATTACTGGCTGGCACAGATGCTGGGTGCCACGCTCGGCGCCGATGCTGGCTGGATCAGCAAGATGGTGCTCGGTGCGACCTACTTCGTCCCGATCTACGCCGTGGTATTCCTAGTAGGAGGTTTTTGGGAAGTGGTGTTTGCGATGGTACGCAAGCATGAGATCAACGAAGGCTTCTTCGTGACCTCGATCCTGTTTGCCCTGATCGTGCCACCAACCCTGCCGTTATGGCAGGCCGCACTGGGTATCAGCTTTGGTGTGGTCGTCGCCAAGGAGATCTTCGGCGGCACCGGGCGTAACTTCCTCAACCCGGCCTTGGCGGGGCGTGCCTTCCTGTTTTTTGCCTACCCGGCGCAGATCTCTGGCGATCTGGTGTGGACGGCGGCAGACGGCTTTTCCGGTGCGACACCGTTGGCACAGTGGAGCGTAGGCGGAGCACATAGCCTGACCAACGTCACTACCGGCCAATCCATCAGTTGGATGGATGCGTTTATCGGCAATATCCCTGGCTCGATCGGTGAAGTCTCCACCCTGATGATCCTGATCGGCGGGGCGATTATCCTGTTTGGCCGTGTCGCTTCCTGGCGCATCGTGGCCGGTGTGATGATCGGCATGATCGCCACGGCGTATCTGTTCAACGCTATTGGCTCCGCCACCAACCCGATGTTCGCCATGCCCTGGTATTGGCATCTGGTGCTGGGTGGTTTTGCCTTCGGTATGGTCTTTATGGCGACCGACCCGGTTTCCGCTTCGTTTACCAACAAAGGGAAGTGGTGGTACGGCATCCTGATCGGCGTGATGTGCGTGCTGATCCGGGTGGTCAACCCGGCCTATCCGGAAGGCATGATGCTGGCGATCCTGTTCGCCAACCTGTTCGCACCGCTGTTCGATTATCTGGTGGTGCAGGCTAACATCAAGCGGAGAAAAGCACGTGGCGAATGAATCTAAAAATGACAGCTTTGGCAAAACGCTGCTGGTAGTGCTGCTGCTTTGCCTGGTGTGTTCTGTGGTGGTTGCGGGCTCCGCCGTCGGGCTGCAATCCAAACAGCAGGAACAACGCCTGCTGGATAAGCAGCGCAACATTCTGGACGTGGCTGGTTTACTGCAACCGGGAATGACCGGCGAACAGGTGAAAGCGACCTTTGGTAAACGCATTGAACCGCGTTTGCTGGATCTGGACAGCGGTGAGTTTGTGCCTGGTGATGCTGCTTCCTTCGATCTGGCCGCCGCATTACGCAGCGATGCCAAGAGCCGGGCGTTGACCGCCGAGGAAGATCTGGCCGGTATCCGCCGCCGTAGCAATCAGGCTGAAATCTACCTGGTACGCGATGAAAGCGGCGCGGTGAGCAAGATTGTGCTGCCGGTCTACGGCACTGGCCTCTGGTCGATGATGTACGCCTTTGTAGCGCTGGATGCCGACGGTAATACGGTGCGCGGGCTGAGCTTTTACCAGCACGGTGAAACCCCTGGCCTGGGCGGCGAGATCCAGAACGCCAGCTGGCGCGCGCAGTGGATCGGCAAGCAGCTGTTTGATGACAACGGTAACCCGGCCATCCGCATCGTGAAGGGCGGAGCGCGGCAAGGGGATATCCACGGTGTGGATGGCCTGTCCGGCGCAACGCTGACCGCTAACGGCGTACAGCATACGTTTAATTTCTGGTTGGGCGAGCACGGTTTTGGCCCATTCCTGCAGAAAGTTCGTGAAGGAGCGCTGAAAAATGGCTGATTCCAAAGAGGTTAAACGGGTCCTGTTGGGGCCGCTGTTTGACAATAACCCGATCGCGCTACAGGTGCTGGGCGTCTGTTCGGCCCTGGCGGTGACTACCAAGCTGGAAACGGCGGTGGTGATGACCATTGCGGTCACCCTGGTCACCGCGTTTTCCAGCTTCTTTATCTCGCTGATCCGCCACCATATCCCCAACAGCGTGCGCATCATCGTCCAGATGACGATTATCGCCTCGCTGGTGATCGTGGTCGATCAGTTGCTGCGCGCCTATGCGTTTGAAATCTCCAAACAGCTTTCGGTGTTCGTCGGGCTGATCATCACCAACTGTATCGTGATGGGCCGCGCCGAGGCGTACGCCATGAAGTCACCGCCGATTGAGAGCTTTATGGACGGTATCGGCAACGGGCTGGGCTACGGCGTGATCCTGATCCTGGTGGGCTTCCTGCGTGAGCTGGTGGGCTCGGGCAAGCTGTTTGGCATTACGGTGCTGGAAACGGTACAGAACGGCGGCTGGTATCAGCCTAACGGCCTGTTCCTGCTGGCGCCGAGTGCGTTCTTTATCATCGGCCTGCTGATTTGGGGATTACGTTCCCTCAAGCCAGCGCAGATAGAAAAGGAGTAACCGCCGATGGCTCACTATATCAGCCTGTTTGTGCGTGCGGTGTTCGTTGAGAACATGGCATTGGCGTTCTTCCTGGGGATGTGTACCTTCCTGGCGGTGTCGAAGAAGGTCTCAACTTCGTTTGGCCTGGGGATTGCCGTCACCTTGGTGCTTGGCATCTCGGTACCGGTCAACAATCTGGTTTATAACCTGATCCTGCGTGACGGGGCGCTGGTGGAAGGCGTCGATTTGAGCTTCCTCAACTTCATCACCTTTATCGGTGTGATTGCAGCACTGGTGCAGATCCTGGAGATGATCCTCGATCGCTTCTTCCCGGCGCTCTACAACGCGCTGGGGATCTTCCTGCCGTTGATCACGGTGAACTGTGCCATCTTCGGCGGCGTGTCGTTCATGGTGCAGCGTGATTACAACTTTATGGAATCCGTGGTGTATGGCTTCGGCTCCGGCACCGGCTGGATGCTGGCGATCGTTGCCATGGCGGGGATCCGCGAAAAACTGAAGTATGCCGATGTGCCAGCCGGACTGCGTGGCCTGGGCATTACCTTTATTACCACCGGATTGATGGCATTGGGCTTTATGTCGTTCTCCGGCGTCCAGTTGTAAAGGCAGGAAGCATTTATGGAAATTATTTTAGGCGTGGTCATGTTTACCTGCATCGTGATGGTGCTGGCGTTACTGATCCTGTTTGCCAAATCCAAGCTGGTGAACACCGGTGACATCGCCGTTGAGGTTAACGGCGATCAAGACAAAAGCTTTACCGCTCCGGCGGGGGATAAGCTGCTCAATATGCTCTCCAGCCAGGGGATCTTCGTCTCCTCGGCCTGTGGCGGCGGCGGCTCTTGCGGCCAGTGCCGGGTGGTGATCAAAGAGGGCGGCGGTGATATTCTGCCGACCGAGCTTTCCCATATCAGCAAGCGTGAAGCCAAAGAGGGCTGCCGCCTGGCCTGCCAGGTCAACGTGAAGCAAAACCTGAAAATCGAGCTGCCGGAAGAGATCTTCGGCGTGAAGAAATGGGACTGCGAGGTTATCTCCAATGATAACAAAGCAACCTTTATCAAAGAGCTGAAGCTGCGTATTCCAGACGGTGAGGACGTGCCGTTCCGCGCCGGGGGCTTTATCCAGATCGAAGCGCCCGCGCACGAAGTGAGCTATGCCGATTTCGACGTGCCGCATGAATACCGTGGCGACTGGGATAAATTCAACCTGTTCCGTTACCGGTCGGTAGTGAAAGAGCCGACGGTGCGCGCCTATTCGATGGCCAACTATCCCGATGAGAAAGGCATCATCATGCTCAACGTGCGTATCGCTACGCCACCGCCGAGCAATCCGGACGTGCCGCCGGGCATTATGTCTTCCTACATCTGGTCGCTGAAAGCCGGGGATAAGGTGACGATCTCCGGGCCGTTTGGCGAATTCTTTGCCAAAGACACCGACGCCGAAATGATCTTCATCGGCGGTGGGGCCGGGATGGCACCGATGCGTTCACACATCTTCGATCAGTTGAAGCGCCTGAAGTCGAAGCGCAAAATCACCTTCTGGTACGGTGCACGCTCGTTACGCGAAATGTTCTACGAGGACGATTTCAACCATCTGCAAGAAGAGAATGAAAACTTCACCTGGCACGTGGCGCTTTCCGATCCGCAGCCAGAAGATAACTGGACGGGCTACACCGGCTTTATTCATAATGTCCTGCTGGAAAATTATCTGCGCAACCATCCAGCGCCGGAAGATTGTGAATTCTATATGTGTGGGCCGCCGATGATGAATGCGGCGGTGATCAAGATGCTGAAGGATCTGGGCGTGGAAGATGAAAACATCATGCTCGATGACTTTGGCGGTTAAATGCGAGCAGCAGGCGGCAATGGAATGAAGGTATGGATGATGGCGGCGGCGCTGGCCGCCGCAGTGTTGCTGACCGGTTGTAAACCGCAGCAGGAAAACCTGCGTGGCAAGACCATGGGGACCTCCTATTCGATCGGTTATCTCCCTGGGGAGGGGACGCCTTCTGCGGCAACGCTGCAACAGGAGATCGACAAGCAACTGGTGCAGGTCAACGATCAGATGTCGACCTACCAACCCGATTCCGAACTGAGCCGCTTTAACGCCAGCCGGGAAGTGGATAAACCTTTCCCGGTTTCTGCTGCCACCACGGAAGTGGTGCTGGAGGCACTGCGCATTAACCGCGTTACCGACGGCGCACTGGATGTGACGGTTGGGCCGCTGGTGAACCTGTGGGGTTTTGGCCCGGAAGGGCGGCCGGACAAAGTACCGAACGCCGCCGAGCTGGAGCAGCGCCGCAACTGGACGGGGATCGACAAGCTGGCGGTTGAGGGAAATGCGTTGGTGAAGCGTATTCCTGAACTGTATGTCGATCTCTCCGCCATTGCCAAAGGTTACGGCGTTGATGTCATCGCTCATTACCTACAGTCGCAACACGTCAAAAACTACATGGTCGATATCGGCGGGGAAGTTCGCACCCGTGGCCATAACGGCGAGCAGAAGCCATGGCGCATTGCCATCGAACGGCCAACCACCGGGGTGGAGAAGCAGGCGCAACTGGTCATCGAACCGGGCGAGATGGCGATGGCCACCTCTGGAGACTACCGTAATTACTTCGAACAGGACGGAGTGCGCTATTCTCATACTATCGATCCGCTCACGGGCAAACCGATCCGCCACCATCTGGTGTCGATCACGGTGATCAGCCCGCTGTGTATGACTGCCGATGGGCTATCTACCGGGTTGAACGTGATGGGGCCGGAGCGCGGTATGGCGTTGGCCAACCTGCTGGGGATCCCGGTGTTTATGATCGTGAAAACCACCAAAGGGTTTGAAGAACGTTATTCCGACGCGTTCAAACCCTATCTGAAAAAAGCGTTGTGAGGCCGCTATGTTGACGATGTTCGCTGCATCCTTTGTGCTGTTTCTGCTGGTGGTTGGCGGGATGTCGCTGGGCTATGTGTTCAAGCGCAAAACCTTGCAGGGCAGCTGTGGCGGTATTACCGCGCTGGGGATGGAAAAAGTCTGTGACTGCCCGGAACCCTGCGATGCGCGTAAAAAGCGTATGGCCAAGGAAGCGCTACGCCGCGAAATGCTGGAAAAGCATCGTATTCTCTAGCCACTCATAATTGCCTACGTAGGGGCAGCTGCATGCTGCGCCCGTCCAAACACCATATTGAGCTTTTAATAATTGGCTGTATACTTATACAGTGTTATTGGAGGCGCGATGCGTAAAATCATTCATGTCGATATGGACTGCTTCTTCGCCGCGGTAGAAATGCGCGACGATCCCAGCCTGCGAGATATCCCGTTGGCGATCGGTGCCAGTGCCGATCGGCGTGGTGTGATCAGCACCGCCAACTATCCGGCGCGCCGCTATGGCGTACACAGCGCTATGGCAACCGCCACTGCGCTCAAGCTTTGCCCTCATTTGAAGCTGTTACCGGGGCGCATGGCGGCCTATAAAGAAGCCTCGCAGCATATCCGTGAAATTTTTGCCCGTTATACCTCGTTGGTAGAACCGCTCTCGCTGGATGAAGCCTATCTGGACGTGACCAACAGCACCCAGTGCAACGGCTCCGCCACGCTGATCGCTCAACAGATCCGCCAGGAGATTGCGGATGAGTTGAACCTGACCGCGTCTGCGGGCATCGCCCCCATCAAATTCCTGGCCAAGATTGCCTCCGAGTTAAACAAACCCAATGGTCAATACGTGATCACACCGGCGCAGGTGCCAGCCTTCTTGCAGCAGCTGCCATTGAGTAAAATTCCTGGCGTCGGCAAGGTCACCGCCAAACGGCTGGAAGAGGTGGGGCTCATCACCTGTGCCGATGTGCAGAACTATAATCTGGCCGCCCTGTTAAAGCGTTTCGGTAAATTTGGCCGGGTGCTGTGGGAACGCTGCCAGGGTATCGATGAGCGCGAGGTGTCCCCAGATCGTTTACGTAAGTCGGTCGGCGTTGAGCGGACGCTGGTCGAAGATATCCATGATTGGCAAGATTGTGAAACGCTGATCGTCGAAAAACTCTACCCAGAACTGGAAATGCGCTTGCGCAAGGTTAAACCGGATCTGCACATTGCCCGGCAAGGGGTGAAGCTCAAATTCCAGGATTTCCAGCAAACCACTCAGGAGCACGTTTGGCCGGTGCTCAATATTGAAGATTTGCTCAACGTTGCCCGTCAGGCCTGGCAGGAACGGCGGGAAGGGCGTGGCGTCAGGCTGGTTGGCCTGCATGTAACGCTGCTCGATCCCCAGTTGGAGCGGCAGTTGGTACTGACGTGGTGAAGTGAAAAACGAGTGTGTTTAAATGCACCACCGTAGGTACAATCGTTGCCTGTTTTTTGGGATTAAGATATTCAATGGGAAGTGTTAAATATGGACGTGATTTTGCAAAAACCGGTCAAAAGATGGACATGGGCCGATTTGCAAAGCAGCTATCGCTTTTGGGGGCTGGTTTTTTATTTTACCGCGGTGGTTGCTAGCCAATATCTTTTTAACGCCTATTCGGCGCTCTATATCAGGCAAGCGGCAGATTTACCGATCTCGATGATTGGGATCGCCGTTGGTTTACAGCAGGTCGGCATGTTGTTTGGTGCATTGTTGGCCTGGATGGCCAGCCGGATGAAAAGCTATTTTTTACTGTATCTCTTCAGCGGGCTGTATTTTTCAGGCCTGTTTTTGTTCTGCTTTCATACCAGCAATCCGTTTTTGATTATGGCGGGAGAGGTCCTGATAGGGATGGGGCTTGGGGCTATTATGCTGATCGTGCCAGCCTTTATCGCAGGTGCCGTGGGTAGCGTAGAGGCCTTTGTGCTGTCATTTGGCCTGATGGTGATACTAAAAACCGTGTTTGGTTCCGCCATGATGGCGGTATCCGGATGGCTGCTGGATATGGAGCGGCTATTCTCCAGCCCTGGGTATTTCTTTACCCTGCTATCGGTGCCGGTCATTATCGGGACATTGTTGCTGCTGCCGCTTAAGGCCGGTTTATTTCATTGCGAGCCTCCAGTGCGGCAAGCACTACCCCAGCCGGTTAAATACCGCGATCCTGCCGTGACTTTTCTGCTGTTTTTGGTCCCGTTTTACAATATCTACTGGTTGGTAAAAATCCACGGAGAGATCAGAAATTACACCCAATCGGCGACGCTGTTGACGCCCAGAGGGGCGGGATGGTCGGCTTTTGTTACCGCTCTTCTCACGCCGGTGATTTTTTCCACGCTTAACGACAATCTACGTACCATCATTGAAAGCCATGGGCAGACGGCAAGGTATAAAACCTGGCTGATTATCCTGTTTGCTTTCTTGCTGCCGCCAGTGAGTGCTGCGTTGATACAGTCGCAGATGAATGAAATCAACGGTAATCTGGCCAACAGTGACGCATTCTCGACCCCATTAACGCCGCGGCATACACACGAAACGTAGGGCAATCGCTGAAGCGCAGCTCAGAAGAGAACTCGCGGAACTCAAGTAACAGTAACGTCATGCCCATTGTGTTCAACCACTTAATATCGATCATGGGTGACGGCAAGGGAGGTGTCACAATGGACACACAATTTATCCCGGCCGACATCAATGGCATCGAGGACGTTATGTTCCACCTCCACCAGCTGTGCTCCAGTGTTGGTACCGACTCGACAATGTTGGGGTGGGTAGATCAAATGTCCGGAGGCCTCGGTGAAGGAGGATGGCAGCAAACGGCGATACAGTCGGCGCAACGAAGCTTTTGGATCCGCCAAGCTACCATGTCCTTCATAGTTGAATCTACTATGGGAGAGAAAATGACCAAGAACTCATGATCGCCGATCGTGAAATCGAATCGGTGGCAAAGAAACTCTCCGTGTTGCCATTCAAAGAACTGCTACGAAGGATAGGTTGGCATTGTCATGGTTTAGTTGTTGTTATCGATGGGGTCTTTTAACCCAACATAGGTACCAAAACCTATAGAAACCACAATTCATACCTCATAATTATGAAATATGAATTATTGATTTTCCCATTACTCATACATCCAATAATTAAGGTCGATATACGTAACGGCTTGCAATCGAAATCTCTCAGGTTCGCAATCAGCGCAATTATTTGTCCAAGGATCGGTGATAAGGTGGTCTGAGGGGGCCAACGCTTGTAAAGCAAAATCCCTATCCCGACAGTTTTCGTCCCATTACGAGCAAATTTTTGTATCAGGAGCCACACAACACTCCCCCCATCGACACGTTACGCTCATAAAACTAAACTACTGTTCATGCATACAGCTATCGCTATATGTAATGTTGGTTTGAAAGATAAATTAATTTTCGATGGTCGTATACGGAGAGTATAAATATGTCTGATTTAATGGTTGTAACAGCTAGACCTTTAACATCTGGTAATATGGCTGGTTTAGGCGTAGTCGTAACTTCACCAAATATTCCATCAAATGAGCAAATGGTAACTATGGCGGTGAAGCCATATTTTCAAAGTGAGCAATGGACTAATACCGCTTTTATCAGCCTAATTAACGCATTGGCTAATAAAGACGCAAATAAAATTGGATCCCTTCTTAACTATGCTGCTTATGCCGAAAAACAAGTGGTGTGGACAGGAAAGTTAAGCAATGGTATATGGCGGAATTATTATGATTCAACACATTATCCCTTCCCATTTGGCCAAGCACCTGGCCAATTTGATTATAAACGTGACGCTGTAAAGGAATTTACAGGAGGAGTCGTTTCCCCTATTGCCGCCCTTGCTTATTATGTTCTTGGCAATGGAGAGGAGAGAATGATTAAGATTGAAAACATTGGTCTTAAGCTGAAAGTTACCGATATCCCACCAGTAATGAGCGTTATCAACAGTGGACAAGTCGGGGTGTTTAAAATCTCATCCAACTTCACGAGGGATACCTCCAAGGATGGCATTATTCCAGCAGCCTACCTTGGCAATATTACGTTGAAGACCGAGGGTACTCTATCCATTCAGAAAAATGGCACCTGGAATTACAATGGGGTTGTCAGAGCTTATAATGACACCTTTGATGCAAACCCTAGTTCGCATCGAGGCTCATTAGGTGAAAGTGCAACAACGATTTTACGGGCTATCAACGGGAAACCATATATAATTAGGATCCCTGGTGAACTTCCTGCAAAATATAATGGTAAGAGATAGTAACATCTGTTCCCCCCCCTTTATTTTAAAGGGGTGAAATCTCCGGATGAATATTCTATGCTTCCATCACGGCATCGATAGAGCGCAAAATATTCCTTTTTATACTTTATGCCTTTAGCAATAAATGGCACAAGGATCACGTCAGAGCCGGAAATATTTTTTTTATCAAAAATTAATTGTGGTTTTTCGGTTCCTAAAACTTCAGCATCCTGTTTCCATCGAGGCATTCTAAGATTATAAAAATCCTCATGGATTACACTAATTAATTCATCTGATTTATCATAATTACAAATTTGGATCCCATCTACTGCAACTGCCGAAGGGATGTTTGATAAGATGTAAAGTATGACGGAAATTTTTATCCACTTCATAATCACCCCTTAATAATCAAACGTAAAAATACCACTTCATAATGTTATCCAATTAAGCTATCAGTTCTTTGTGAAGTTTGAGTGAAGTTGGCGTCATTTTAACAACTAAACAGGCGACAGACACCGATATCGCAACGCCTGCCGCTACAAAGTAAGCTACTTGTAGGGGCGCAGTATCATGCTGCGCCCGTCAATATTATCCACGCTCAGGGATAGCTTTCAGCAGTGCGGTCAACAGCGTCCAGTATTGGCCCACGCTGGCGATATGCACCTGTTCATCCGGCGAGTGTGGTCCGGTGATGGTCGGCCCAATCGACACCATATCCATATTTGGGTAAGGTTTCTTGAACAAACCGCACTCCAACCCGGCGTGGATCACCATGATGTTCGGCGTCTTGTTGAACAGCTTCTGGTAAGTTTCACGTACCAGTTGCATCACCGGTGAGTGAGCATCTGGCTGCCAGCCCGGGTAGCCACCTTTCGGTGCCACTTTGGCGTTGGCCAGTTGGCCTACTGCGGTCAGCATTTCCACCACATAGTCTTTACCGCTGTCGATCAGGGAGCGGATAAGGCAGATGATCTCGGCTTCATGCTCGCTGGTGGTGACCACGCCAACGTTAAGCGAAGTCTCTACCACGCCTTTCACTTCGTCGCTCATGCGGATCACACCGTTTGGCGTGCCGTTGAGCAGCGCAACAAAGCGGCTCTGGCAGTCTGCGGTGAGCGCCTGCAAAGCGCTGGTGGCTGGCTCAAGCAGAACGGTAATGTTCTTCTCTTTGGCAGACAGCTCGTTTTGCAGCGTAGCCAGGAATTGCTGGCTCAGGGCTTTCAGCGCATCAACCTGCGCAGCAGGTACAGCAACTACAGCAGAGGCTTCACGCGGAATGGCATTACGCAGCGTACCGCCGTTCAGCTCCAGCAGGCGCAGGTTCAGCTCTGGCGTGTGGGCGAACAGGAAACGTGCCAGCAGTTTGTTGGCATTGCCCAGGCCATGATGGATATCGGCACCAGAGTGGCCGCCTTTCAACCCTTTCAGGGTCAGCTTCAGCGTTTGATAACCGGCTGGCAGAGCTTCACGTTGCAGCGGCAGGGTGGTGATGAAATCAATCCCCCCGGCGCAGCCCATGTAGATTTCGCCTTCCTCTTCGGAGTCGGTGTTGATCAGGATGTCGGCTTGCAGCCAGTTTGGCTGTAGGCCGAAGGCACCGTCCATACCGGCTTCTTCCGTCATGGTCAGCAGCACTTCCAGCGGGCCGTGCTCTACGCTGTCATCGGCCAGCACCGCCAGCGCAGACGCCATACCGATACCGTTATCGGCACCCAACGTGGTACCGCGTGCCTTGATCCACTCGCCGTCGATATAAGGCTGGATCGGATCTTTGGTGAAGTCGTGCACCGTATCGTTGTTTTTTTGCGGAACCATATCCAGATGCGCTTGCAGCGCTACCGGCTTACGGTTTTCCATGCCCTTGGTGGCAGGCTTACGCAGCAAAATATTGCCGACCTGGTCGCGCTCGGCATGCAGGTTCTTTTCTTTCGCCCAGTCGAGGATGTGCTGCGCCAGCGCTTCTTCATGGTAAGAAGGATGCGGGATCGAGCAGATCTTGGCGAAAATATCCCACAGCGGCTGTGGCGAAAGTTGAGACAATTCAGACACTATAAGTCTCCTGTGACAGCATTTTCAGCAGGGAGTGAATGCTGTGCGGTTAGGGTGAGTAGCTATCTGTGCTTCAGGCACGTAAGCCAGAGAATATCATTTTATTCCGGCCGGTGCGCGTCTCGTATGACGCAGTATATCGGCTTGGGTTCCCCGTCTTACGGGCGCTTGCGGATAATCGCGATCTCAGTCACCACATAGAAAATCAGAGGAAAAACGCATCATTCCCTCGGTTCAACTGGTATTCATCGCGCGCAGTCTCTATAATCTCGCGCAACCTTTTTTCCCCCTGAACTACTGAGTAAGCCACATCTATTGCTGGCTGGGACACCATTCTATGAGCGAAAAATACGTTGTTACCTGGGATATGTTGCAAATGCAAGCGCGCAAACTGGCTCACCGCCTGCTGCCTGCCGATCAATGGAAAGGCATTATTGCCGTAAGCCGTGGCGGCCTGGTGCCTGCTTCGCTGCTGGCACGTGAGCTGAGCATCCGTTATGTGGATACCGTCTGCATCTCCAGCTATGACCATGACAACCAGCGCGAAATGAAGGTGCTCAAGCGCGCCGAGGGAGATGGCGAAGGCTTTATCGTGGTTGACGATTTAGTGGATACCGGCGGCACCGCGAAAGCGATCCGTGACATGTACCCGAAAGCCCATTTCGTGACCATTTTCGCCAAGCCTGCTGGCCGCCCGCTGGTTGACGATTACGTGGTTGATATCCCGCAGGACACCTGGATCGAACAGCCTTGGGATATGGCCGTGACCTTCGTGCCACCGATCGGCGGCCGCTAAGCACCAGCCTCAAACGCCCGGCATCACCGGGCGTTGTTGTTTATGCAGCGGTTTCGTCAAATTCGGTAAATTCCCCGCCTTCTATCCCCAGAGTTAGGTACAATGGCCCTAGATATCCCGGCTATTCAAGCCTTGATGTAAGTCTCTGGAGGCTGTTGTTACCATGGCACAGGCCAACCTTTCTGAAGTACTGTTCAAACCCTCATTTAAACATGTCGAGACCTCGACGCTAGTCACGCGCGCCCATCATGCGGTCGGTGCCGATCTGCACTCCGCGTTGGAAGGGGACACCGACGGCAACTGGTATCGCATGCTCAATCATCTGCTGTGGACCTGGCGCGGCACCGATCCGCTGGAGATCAGCGAAGTGCTGGCGCGCATTGCGGCTTCCAACGCGGAACATAGCGACGATCACCTGCTGGATACCGTGGTCGGTTACCGTAACGGCAACTGGATCTACGAGTGGGTGCGCCAGGGGATGCAATGGCAGCAGCGGGCATTGGAGCAGAAAGATCCGCTGGTCGGCGGGCAGTATTGGCTGAATGCCGCCAATCTCTACAGCATTGCCGGTTATCCGCATCTGAAAGGGGATGAGCTGGCAGAGCAGGCCGAGGTACTGTCCAATCGCGCCTACGAAGAGGCCGCATTGCTACTGCCGTATCAGCTTAAAGAGCTGGAGTTTGCCATTGAGGGCGGCAGTTCCATCACCGGCTTCCTGCATATGCCAGATAACGGCCAGGCACCGTTCCCGACGGTGCTGATGTGTGGCAGTCTGGACACTTTACAGACCGACTATCACCGCCTGTTCCGTGATTATCTGGCTCCGCACGGCATTGCGATGTTGACCATCGATATGCCGTCTATCGGTTCATCTTATAAGTGGAAGCTGACGCAAGACTCCAGCTTCCTGCATCAGCAGGTGTTGGCGCAACTGCCTTCCGTGCCTTGGGTTGACCATACGCGCGTCAGCGCCTTCGGCTTCCGCTTTGGTGCCAATGTGGCGGTGCGTCTGGCCTATCTGGAATCGCAGCGTTTACGCGCGGTGGCCTGCGTTGGGCCAGTGGTACATAGCCTGCTGTGTGAGGTGAAATGTCAGGACCACGTGCCGGATATGTATATGGACGTGCTGGCCAGCCGTATGGGGATGTCCAACGCGTCGGACAGCGTGCTGAAAACCGAGTTGAACCGCTATTCACTGAAAACCCAGGGGCTATTGGGCCGCCGTTGCCCAACGCCGATGCTGGCTGCCTATTGGGATGGCGATCCGCTCAGCCCAAAAGAAGAGTCGCAGCTGATTGCGTCTTCTTCACTCAACGGCAAGCTGATAGCCATCCCACGCACGCCGGTTTATCAGAGCTTCCATCAATCCTTACTGCAAATTTGTGATTGGCTAAGAGATAAAATGCGCTAACTGGTTGCTAATTTTTAACAGTTTGTTAAAAAGGGGGGACTACATTGTGGAGGTTGAGAAATGACGCTACCGAGTGGCCACCCTAAAAGCCGACTAATGAAACGTTTTGCCAGCCTGGGACCTTACCTGCGCGAAGGGCAATGTGAGAATGACCGCTTTTTCTTTGACTGCCTGGCAGTCTGCGTCAACGTTAAGCCAGCGCCGGAAAAACGCGAGTTCTGGGGCTGGTGGATTGAACTGCAGGCCGATAAATCCCGTTTCACCTACAGCTACCACTTTGGTCTGTTTGACAAGGAAGGACATTGGAACGAGGAAAAGATTAAAGATGCTGAAGTGAAAGAGAAGCTGGAAACCACGCTGCGCGTCTTCCATCGCCGCCTGGGCGAACTGCTGACCACCATGGAGCTGACGCTGGAACCCGCCGATGATTTCATTGAGCAACCGATAAAACTCTCCGCCTAGATCATTTCCCCCGCATATTTACGCCGAAATCGCGTTGTGCCTGTTGGCATAACGCGTCTCTCCTGTTACAACGTCATGCATTCCTTTTAACTCCAACGGCAGAAATATTATGAACGGCAGCCAGACATTGGTTGTGAAATTGGGCACCAGCGTGTTGACCGGCGGTTCGCTGCGTCTGAACCGTGCCCATATTGTCGAACTGGTGCGCCAATGCGCCCAGCAACATGCTGCGGGCCACCGCATCGTTATTGTGACCTCCGGGGCGATTGCTGCCGGGCGTGAACACCTGGGCTACCCTGAACTGCCCGCAACTATCGCTTCCAAGCAGTTGCTGGCGGCGGTGGGGCAGAGCCGGTTGATCCAGCTGTGGGAACAGCTGTTCTCGATATATGGCATTCATATCGGGCAGATGCTGCTGACGCGTGCCGATCTGGAAGACCGAGAGCGCTTCCTTAACGCGCGTGACACCATGACCGCGCTGCTGGATAACCGTATTGTTCCGGTAATTAATGAGAACGACGCTGTTGCCACGGCAGAAATCAAAGTCGGTGACAACGATAACCTGTCGGCACTGGCCGCCATTCTGGCCGGGGCCGATAAGCTGCTGCTGCTGACCGATCAGCAGGGCTTATATACCGCCGACCCGCGCAATAACCCGGAAGCCGAATTGATCCGCGAAGTGCATGGCGTCGACGATGCGCTGCGTGCCATTGCGGGCGACAGCGTTTCCGGTTTGGGTACCGGTGGGATGGGCACCAAGCTACAGGCGGCCGACGTGGCCTGCCGCGCAGGTATTGATGTGATCATCGCTGCGGGTAGCAAGCCGGGCGTGGTAGCCGACGTGATTGAAGGCAACCCGGTGGGCACTCGCTTCCATGCGCTGGAAACCCCGTTGGAGAACCGTAAACGCTGGATCTTTGGTGCGCCGCCTGCGGGTGAGATCACCATTGACGATGGCGCGGTAGAAGCCATGATGGCCCGTGGCAGCTCGCTGTTGCCGAAGGGGGTCCGCGATGTCAAAGGCGATTTCTCACGCGGTGAGGTGATCCGCATCCGCAATCTGGCAGGGCGCGATTTGGCTCATGGCGTCAGCCGCTATAACAGCGATGCCATGCGCATGATTGCCGGGCACCACTCGCAGCAAATCAGCGAGATCCTGGGCTATGAATATGGCCCGGTGGCCGTGCATCGCGACGATATGATCGTAAGTTAAGGAGTAAACATGCTCGAGCAGATGGGGAAGGCCGCCAAGCAGGCTTCCTGGCAGTTGGCGGTACTGAGCACGGCGAAAAAGAACCAGGTGTTGGCGGTGATGGCCGATATGCTGGAAGCTCGCAGCGAAGAGATCCTACAGGCGAACGAGCAGGATATGGCGCAGGCGCGTGCCAGCGGGATGAGTGAGGCCCTGTTGGATCGGTTGTTGCTAACTCCTGCACGTTTGGCAGCGATCGCCAACGATGTGCGTCAGGTTTGCCGCCTGAACGATCCGGTTGGCCACGTGCTGGACGGCAACCTGCTGGATAGCGGCCTGAAGCTGGAGCGTCGCCGGGTGCCACTCGGGGTAATCGGCGTGATTTATGAAGCGCGGCCCAACGTCACCATCGACGTTGCCAGCCTGTGCCTGAAAACCGGTAATGCGGTGATCTTGCGCGGTGGTAAAGAGACGCACCACACCAATCAGGCGACGGTGAAAGTGATCCAGCAGGCGTTGGAACAATGCGGTCTGCCTGCGGCGGCGGTGCAGGCGATCGAAAGCCCGGATCGTGAGTTGGTCAATGAACTACTGCGTATGGATCGCTATGTCGACATGCTGATCCCACGGGGCGGTGCCGGACTGCATAAGCTGTGCCGCGAGCAGTCGACCATTCCGGTGATCACCGGCGGTATCGGCGTGTGCCATATCTATGTCGACGACAGCGTGGATTACGACAAGGCGCTGACCGTTATCGAGAACGCCAAGATCCAGCGGCCAAGTGCCTGCAACTCGGTTGAAACCCTGTTGGTTAACCGCACTATTGCCAACAGCTTCCTGCCGGCGCTGAGCGCGCGTATGGCCGCCGTTGGTGTAACGTTGCACGCCAGCGATAACGCCATGCCGTTGTTGCAGGAAGGGCCAGCGAAGGTGGTTGCGGTTGCCGCAGAAGATTACGATGACGAATGGTTATCGTTAGATCTGAACGTGACGCTGGTGGATGATATCAATCAGGCTATCGACCATATTCGCACGCACGGCACCAGCCATTCCGACGCTATTCTGACGCGCTCGCTGAGCAACGCCGAGTATTTTGTCCGCGCGGTGGATTCCTCTGCGGTGTACGTCAATGCCAGCACCCGCTTTACTGACGGTGGTCAGTTTGGTTTGGGGGCCGAAGTGGCCGTCAGCACCCAGAAGCTGCATGCTCGCGGCCCAATGGGGTTAGACGCGCTGACGACTTATAAATGGATTGGCTACGGCGACGATTTGGTTCGTAGCTAAGAGCCAGGTCTGGTTAATGCTACCCAAGGGCGCAGTGTGCAAATACTGCGCCCTTGTTGTTTCTGGCTGTCGTGCAGCAAACAGGGATTAAGGGGGATTCATCAAAAAATCTTTAGCTTTAGGCCCCTTATCACGCTGGGGTTAAGCCAAATATAACGAAAAGTTGAACATTTTTTCGGAGAATCAATGCTACATTTTTGTTGTTTTTCATTAACCAATAGGCAGAAAAATGAACAAAATCACAGGTCTCATCCTCTTATCTTCCCTTGCGGTGGTTCCGGCAGCATTCAGTGCTCCCGTGGGGACGCTCAGCGTTCATATATTAAATCAACAAACAGGTCTTCCCTCGCCACAGGTTGCCGTTATCCTGGAAAAACAGCAGGGCGACGGCTGGGCAACGTTGGCAAGCGGTAAAACCGACGATGATGGCCGCATCAAATCCTTGTTTCCGCAGGAGCAGGATATGCAGCCTGGCGTTTATAAAGTGACCTTTAAAACCGGCGATTATTTCAACACCCAAAAGTTGGGGTCTTTCTTCCCGGAAATTCCGGTATTGTTTACGGTGAGCCGGACCAACGAGAAACTGCATATTCCTTTACTGTTGAGCCAATATGGCTATTCAACCTACAAAGGCAGTTGAGCCCCAAGTTTTTTTGGAATGTCTTTCCTTAACTTCATTGTTAAGTGTCGGTATAGCCTGTCAGGCTATACCGACAGACTCATATCACCGTGCCATCAACGCAAACACTCCCCAGCCAAGGTACTCACGTGTATAGGCCACATGGCGTTTAGGCGCTGTCGTTAACTGCGTCCGGACTTCCTCTGCCATATCATCATCGGGGTTGGACTCTAGCCACCGGCGCATAGTCAGCCACATAGCGGCTACGTATCTGTCCCAGCCCTCCTGATCTGCCAGCACCATTTCCACCACGTCGTAACCGAGCGTACCGAATGAGGAGACAAGTTCAGGAAGGGTGAGGAAGTCGGAAAGGGCAGTGGCTCCGCACTCTATGGCGATCTTTTCCGTTGGTGGCAACAGACGCCAGTAAGGCTCACCGATAAGCAGGATCCCGCCTGAATTGAGGCTCTTGCTCAACAGTTCCATCGTGCCAGCGACGCCTCCTCCAATCCAGGTGGCCCCGACGCAGGCCGCTACGTCGCATTTTTCTTCAGTTACGTAACCGGAGGCATCGTTATGAATAAACTCGATGCGTTCGGCGACGCCAAGCTCGTCAGCCCGCAGTTTGGCCTGTTGGGTAAATAACGGGCTCATGTCGATGCCGGTACCGGTAATGGCGTAATCGCGGGCCCAGGTGCAGAGCATCTCACCCGAGCCGCTGCCGAGGTCGAGCACTCGCCTGCCAGGTTCCATACGTAACGCCGCGCCGAGAGTCGCGAACTTCTCTGGCGTGAAAGGGTTATGGATGCGGTGAGCACTTTCGCAAATAGTAAAAATACGTGGGATATCCAATGTAGAATTCCTTTCATTGATTTGTGTTTTAAGGGGGATTCCCTCAGAGGCCGCTATCATTGCTTTTCCGCCAACAGGGCAAACAGTTTTCCATCGAACGTCTGGCTGACTGGCCATGCGGTACTAGCCGGGCGGGGGAGCGAGGTGAAACCGCAATCACTGAAAAGGCTGAGATATTCCTCATCGTGCCAGGCCGTCATTTGGTTACCAAAACGAGTGGCGTTCCCACTTTCATCGATGGCCCAGAACAACGTTGAGCTGGTTTGGGCCTCTTCATCCCAGCCATGTTCCGTCAATAGCAAGTGGGGTCTGGCGAGAAACAGCCCCTGCGGGCAGCGTTGCCAGGCAGGTGCTGCCATACCCTGACGTTTGATTTCATCGAAGGTATGTACTTCTGTGAGCAGTTTTCCTCCAGAAACCAACCACTGTGCGCAGTGGCTGAGTAAGGCATGCGCATCCAGCGCGCTGAAGACGTTCAACTCACCAAAGGTCATCATAATGAAATCAAACTGCTGAGCCGGGGAGTACGCCCGTACGTCCTGTTGCAGATACTCAATATCCAGTCCTGCCGTCTGTGCTTGCTGACGAGCATAGGTGATTGATGCCGGAGAGAAATCTACGCCAGTACAGTGAAAGCCGCGCTCTGCAAGCATGTGAGTGTAAAAGCCGGGACCGCAGCCGAGATCGAGAATGCGTGCACCTGCATGGAGCTGGCTGGTGATCCATGTCACCTGTTGTTCAATGACCGGCAGTTTGCGGCTGGCCCAGTCGTGCTCCTGCGACAGATGATTCTCCAGCATTCGCTGGCTGAAGCCCGCATCATCCCAGGGGATTTTGCTTTCATCTGGCAATAGTTTTAGGGGATACGGGCCAGAAATAATCGTGTTGATATCCATGACGGTGTCCTTAGCGGTTGTCCAACTGGGCGCGAACGTTGTTCAGTCCGCTAGTGTTAATGCGGTACGGTTGGCCCTTGACGGACTTGATCAGTTTTTTGGTTTTGAGTTTTTTGAACACGGCGAGCGTGCAGTCGCTGAGCAACAGCCCTTCACGGCTATAGCATTCAACGGAGGTGACGCGGCCGGATGAGTCGCGGACGTGCGCAATACGTCCACCTTTGGCGAGAACGTGTAAGGTACGTTGTTCCTGACGGGATAAATTCATGCTGAAAAACCTGTTAATCATCATATGCAAAACGTGCAAACACACAGCGGTGTCCGCATTCGATTTCGGCGCATTGATAATCAGTCCGGCCTGAAAAGGTCGGGAAGCTGATTATCGGATGATTACATTCTCCAGCATCAAAGCCTCGGTATGAGTTGAAAGGGTTTTACGAGTCAATAGTAACACACAGTATTTGCAAGGGAATAGACCAGCCTGAAAAGTGTGATCTAGTTAGAGAGGTTGGCACTCCTGCCGGCTTGCCGTCCAGGGGCGCAGCGCAGCACGCCCCTCGGTTGATGCGCAACTTCTTTACGATCAATGATCCAGGTAGAGATAGTGCATCCAGCTGGTCATGCGTAACAGCACCTTACGCATCACAGCCACATGGGTAAAGTGGTCGGAATACACCGCCACCTGGGCAAATATCCCATCAGGCAAGGCATCAACCTCTGCATTCGGCTCTAATTCAATCACCGCTAGCACGCCATCGGAACCCGGTATCATGCTCAATGATTGCAGGGTTCCCTGCGCCTGGTACGCTCCGCTGGGAACGACGGGAAGGATACTGGTCAGTTTCCCCTGGAATACCTGGCCAGGAAGCGCGTTGAAGACGATCTCGGCCTGATCGCCCGATTGCAGACGTAATAGCGAATTTTGTCTGAATTGTGCGACGAGCTGCCGTTTTTGTTGTGGGATAAATACCATCACCGGGCGCAGTGGCAGCGCCGCAGCATAAGTTCCTGGGCGGATAAGCACCTGGGTGACATAGCCATTACTGGGAGCTCGCACCACGGTCTGTTCGAGATTGTATTTGGCCTCCGTTAATTGGGCACGCAGGCTGACTATCTGCGACTGTTCTCCGTTGACTACGCTGTTTAACTGGCTTTTTATCTGTGACTGTTCAGCCAGTGAACTTTTCACCAGCGCATCCTGTGCCAGAAAGTTTTGCCTGGCGTTATCAATATCACTCTCGGAGAACGGATTGACCTTGGCCTGGCTCCCTTTAATATAGCGCTGGTAGTCCTTATATAAACGATCGCGTTCGGCAATCACCCCTGATGTATGGGCGACGGCTTCATCTAATTGCCCCTGAAGCACCTGGATGCTGTGGATTGCCGTCATTAAATCTGCCTGTAACCTATCGACACGAGCCTGATAGCGGGTGGGTTCTATTTTAAACAGTACGTCGCCTTTTTTTATAAAAGTATTCTGTTTATCAGTGACCTCACTAACGATGCCAGTAACCTGCGGCGTAATGGGAATAGAAATCACGGCCTTTTGTGCTTGAAAGGTATAGGGGTGGTTATAATTCATTAATAAAATCAGGGCACCCACTAAAAAGACCCCGCCTAGGGCTGCGGTGGGAACCGTCCATTTGTTTACCGGGATTTTAAATATTTTGAATGTGCCATAGGCCAGCGCAACATAGGTAAGAATAATGAGCAAGTCCATGGGGTTACTCCGCGGAAGGTGTTTTGGTTTCGCTGATGCTTTGTTCCAGTTCGCTTATCCTTTGCTCTAAGCGGGCAAATGAATCTGACTGGCCTTGCATTCCCCAACCTCGCTCTGGCCGGTACAGCGTGGCCCATATCCATAAAAATGGCCACAACACATGCAGAGTAAACAAGCTGACCCATCCCGCGACATGGATCGCGTCCGCATGCGGATGATTGCGTGATTTGGCAATCAGGTAAGGAATATCATGAATAATGATGATCCCGTAGAAAATGACCAGGAAGACAACAATGAGCACGCCCAACGCAAAGTAATTAAGAAACATGGTGACCTCGACTAAGCAAACCAACCTGACGGATGAGGTAACCGCATTGCTGGTTGCGCCACCGTGTCTGTTAGGCGTGTATGAGTAAGTTGTCATTGACTGCTATGGGCAATGAATCAAGAATATTTATCATCTACTTTTGAAATACACGCCGGAAATGACATGTTGATAGATATAACACCTGCGGCAACAGAAAAAAGATGTCTTTTCATATGCTTTCTCGCAAGAGTGGGGGCCGTTCATAAAATATAGCACCATCCAAAAAATCTGACGGCACGGGAACATTTTTGTTGGCGAATTATCATCAACCTTTGTCGGTAGCGGGCCTAAAATGGTAGTGTCTATGAGCCTGCTTGATAAGTTATGCCCATACTGGCAAGGGTAACGTTAACCAAGGGAATACGCATGCTGAAAGAAAACTTCAATGAGCTACAGGTGTTTCTTGTCGTGGCGAGGGAGCGAAGTTTTACCAAAGCAGCGGGTAAGCTGGGTGTGTCGCAGTCCGCACTCAGCCACGCGATAAAGGCATTGGAGGAACGGTTAAATCTCCGTCTGCTAACCAGAACGACCCGCAGCGTCGCGCCCACCGAGGCAGGTGAAAGGATCATTGCCTGTCTGGAACCCCGTATTGCCGATCTTGAACAGGAGCTGGAAGCCCTCCTTCAACTAAACGGTTCCGCCTCAGGTAATATCCGGCTCTCGGCAGGGGAACATGCGGTGCGCAGCCTGCTCTGGCCAAAGCTAAAGCCGTTTCTACGGCAATACCCGGAGATCAATGTTGAACTGGTGGTGGATAACGGTTTTGTCGACATTGTGCAGGGACGTTTCGATGCCGGAGTGCGTCTTGGCGAAAGCGTCGATAAGGACATGGTTGCCGTGAAGATCGGGCCTGAAATGCGAATGGTGGTCGTGGGCGCGCCAGCGTATTTTGCCACCAACAGCATTCCGCAGACGCCACATGAATTGCAAAATCATCAGTGTATTAATATGCGTTTACCCACTGCTGGCGGTTTGTATCATTGGGAGTTTGAGAAACAGGGTAAACCGCTGCGCGTCAGGGTCGAGGGGCAACTGACGTTGAATCTGTTGCCGGAAAGAATGGACGCGGTGTTGTCAGGATTTGGCCTTGCCTGTGTGCCGGAGGATATGGCCCAGGACTTGGTAAAGTCTGGTGAGCTTATTCAGGTGCTGGCAGATTGGTGCCCCTCATTTCCAGGTTATTACCTTTACTACCCAAGCAGAAAACAGCACCCTCCGGCTTTTGCACTGTTGATTGACGCGTTGCGTTATGCACAATAACTGGCTTGCGAAGCCCACAAGCCAGATTAAACCTTAACGACCCACGCGAGCCTGTAAGGCGGCCGGATAACGTTCACCCGCGATTTTTACCGTTTCCAGCGCCTGAGTAATTTTATGCAAATCACTCTGTGCAAGAATGAGTTCTGCAGCCCCAAGATTCTCTTCCAGACGATGCAGTTTGGTAGTTCCAGGGATAGGCACAATCCACGGTTTTTGTGCTAGCAGCCAGGTCAGAGCAATTTGAGCCGTCGTCACGCCTTTTTCAGCGGCAAGGATAGCCAGCAGGGCGATCAACCGTTCATTCGCTTCCAGCGCCTCTGCGGCAAAACGTGGCACCTTGCTGCGGAAATCATCCTCACCGAACGTCGTATCGGCCTTGATCGCCCCGGTCAAAAAGCCTTTGCCTAATGGACTGAATGGCACGAACCCAATACCTAACTCTTCCAGCACCGGCAGGATTTCCTGCTCAGGCTCACGCCACCGCATCGAGTATTCGCTTTGCAGGGCAGCAACCGGCTGGACCGCATGGGCACGGCGAATAGTTTGCGTGCCTGCCTCTGACAGGCCGAAGTGTTTGACCTTGCCTTCAGCAATCAGGTCTTTCACGGCGCCCGCAACGTCCTCAATCGGGACATCGGGATCGACGCGGTGTTGATACAGCAGATCGATCACGTCGGTTTTAAGCCTGCGCAGTGAGCCTTCCACCGCAGTACGGATATGCTCCGGGCGGCTGTTTAAAATCTGCTGTTTGTTATCAGCACCAAAGGTGAAGCCAAACTTTGTGGCGATCACCACCCGATCGCGAAAGGGCTTTAACGCTGCGCCGACCACTTCTTCATTCAGATACGGGCCATACACTTCGGCGGTATCGAAGAATGTCACACCACGCTCAACGGCGGCGCGGATCAGTTCGACGGCTTGGCGAGTATCCGTTGCCGGGCCGTAGCCGAAGCTGAGGCCCATACAGCCCAAGCCCAGCGCCGAAACCTCAAGCCCGGAATTACCAAGATTACGTTTTTGCATTGGGGTATTCCTTATTTTTATGTCGTTAAACGTCGAGTTTGCGGCCGGTCAGCCATTCGACCATGGCTGGGTCACGATGCGAGAAAAAGGCGCTGGTTGCGGTATCGAGGGCAATAATTTGCAACATTTCGTTCTGACTGAGTTCGAAATCCAGAATGTTAATGTTTTCTTCCATACGCGCTTTACGCACCGATTTTGCCAGCGAGACAATGCCGCGTTGGAAGATCCACCGCAGGACTACCTGACCCACGCTTTTACCGTATTTGTCGCCAATGGCGGTTAACACCGGGTGTTGGAACAGGCCATTTTTGCCTTCCGCAAAAGGTGCCCAAGCCTCTGGCTGAATGCCACGGCTCTGCATCCACGGCACCGCATGCAGCTGCTGATTGAACGGGTTAACTTCCACCTGATTGACCGCAGGGTCGATCTTGTTGAATGCCATGAGGTCGGCCAGTCTGTCCGGATGGAAGTTGCTCACGCCAATCGAGCGGATTTTCCCCGCCTGTTGTAATTCTTCCATCGCACGCCATGCGCCGTGGACGTCGCCGTAGGGCTGGTGGATCAGATAAAGATCGACATAATCCAACTGCAAACGATTCAGAGAGCGTTCAAACTGCGCTTTCGCCCCTTCATAGCTGGTGTCCTGCAACCATAATTTGGTGGTGATAAACAGTTCATCTCGCGCTATGCCGCTTTGCCTAAGTGCATTTCCCACCTGCGTTTCATTCTGGTAGGAAGCGGCGGTATCAATCAGGCGGTAGCCTGTTTCAATGGCATCGATAACGGCGCGTTCACACTCTGCGGCATCCGTCATCTGGAAGACGCCAAAGCCCAACAGGGGCATGGCAATACCGTTGTTCAGTTTTACTGTTTGCATAACGCTATCCTTCAAACGTGGTGTATGAAAAGCATAACGCAGAGTGATTTATTCTATTAGAGGGTGTAATTAGCTAGGGTTGATTAGCTGGGTTCATTAATTTGCGCATGGACCCAGCTTTTACGTTACTGCAGGTTTTTTGTTTTCAGAAATAGACTGACCTGATCGGCAATCTGGACGTTGTTCAGATCGGAGAAGGGGAAGTGCGTATTACCTTTAATGCCTATCTCAGGTAGATGGATCACCGTAACATCACCACCGTGTTTATTGACCACGTCACGCCACTGGCGGGCCATTGCCAGCCGGACACGCCAACTGTCCTGTGCGGGCATGGCGACGGGGTGATCGGGAATGTTATCGCCATAAATAATCAGGATCGGAATTTTGGTCAGCGCCATGAATTGTTCCATGGCAACAGATTCACCTTTCAGCGTATCGAATGCGCTTGGCATCGGTTTGGGCAGTTGATTTTCGGGGAACACGAAGCCGCTGCCCGGTTCAAAGGCCACGATGGCTTTCACCTTGCTGTTTTTCATCGCCGTATGCCAGCCTGGCCCGCCGCCCTGCGAATGGGTGAACAGAATGGCCGGGCCGGATTTATCCACTACCGCCGACATGGCGTCAGAAATGACGTCAACATCAAAAGGCCCGGTGTTCGGCGTCATCTGACGGAAATACTGGTTCAGTGCTGCCTTATCATGTGAAAACTGTACCTCCTTGAAATAGTCCGGCCACACGCCCAGGCGGAACTGATTGAACCACAGCTGTTCATCCGGTTTCGGTGTTACGGTGCCTTCCTCCATACTACGGCCCGCGTTACCCCTGCGTGGTTGATCGACCAGATAGGTCGAGAAGCCCCGACGCAAGAAGAGGTTCTGGAACCCTTCACGCCCATCCGGGGTGGTTTGCCAGGTAGCAGCAGATTGCCCGGCACCATGGAGCATGATTAGCGGATATTTATGCGGATTTTGCGGGATTTGATAGAACACACGGGCGTGATCGCCGTGGTAAGTCTGGCCGGCAGGATCCAACGGTTGTTTGGCATCAAAGGTGCCAGGGGCTGTAGCAACGGCACCACCGGCCGCAAAGCTGCCTTGATCCTGAATAACCAGTGGCCCAGCCTGTACCGATTGAGCAATAAGTCCGCTCGCCAGTGCGCATAGCACCAAAGTTTTTAACGATCTTTTCAAAGCTGTCTCCTTGTCGGTAGTTTTACTGTGTCGCCTGTTGCAGCGCATGTTCTGCACGCGTTGCTGCATCAATTTCGCCATGCTCACGCAAGACCTGCACGAGCTGGCGCAGTTGCCCGGCACTTAGCCCAACGCGCAGGCTGGCCCGCATATGAGAGAGTAGTTGAGCTTCAACGCCGGGAGTGGCTGCCAATGCGCCGACCGTTGCCAGTTCACGGCTTTGCCAGTCAAGATTGTCGCGGGCAAAAATGTCGCCAAACAGATGAGTTTGCAGGAACTGGTTAATCACCGGGGCGAACTCAAAAAGCGGGCCCTGAACCGGTGCACCAGAGATTTTGGTCTGGTTAGCCGTACCTATACGGCGGAGTTCCTCCCCTACGGGAACCGGGCTGACGGGCTCTTTACCCTGAATATCGTTGATGCCGCGTTGTTTACGTGCCTCAACCACCTTCATGAATTCATTCAACGCGTTGAGGCTGCGGGGGAAACCGGTGTAGGCATACAGCTGAACCAGGATCTCCTTGGTTTCGTTCACCGTCAGGCCGGCATCCAGCCCCTGATTAAGCGCAGTATTCAGTTTTGCCATGTTACTGCTTGCCATAAACGAGGCTATCAAGGGGATAGCCTGCTGGCGTGCAGACAACGAATCGGAAACAGTGGATTGATGACTCATTTCTGAAGCTCCTGAGGTTACAGATGTAGCGTTGGCGGTGAAACTACCGCTCAAGATCAGTAAAGCCGCTGCCGTGAGTGTTTTAATGTGCATGATATTGTTCCTCCGTCACCTTCTCCATCCACTGAACGCTGTTACCGGCAACGATCCCGGTGACCGCCAGATGTGTCATGGCACTACCGGGGGCTGCGCCATGCCAATGTTTAACGCCCGGTGGGCATGACACCACATCGCCTGGGCGAATAGTTTGTACCGGTTGGCCTTCCTGCTGGGTCAAACCCAGGCCGGAGGTCACGATAAGCCGCTGGCCTGCCGGGTGTGTATGCCAGGCTGAACGGGCTCCCGGTTCAAAGGTGACATAAGCTGCGGAAACGCTGATGTCCTTATCGGCACGGAATAAGGGATCAACCCGAACGCGTCCGGTAAAGTTTTCCGCCGGTCCAGAAACCGCGTTCTGGCTTCCGGCGGGGGCGATATGCACTGTAGCGCTGGATTGTTGTGCAACAGCGGAGTAGCTAACCAGAGGCAGTAATAACCCGAGATAACTGATTTTTCTCATCATGCGAACCTGTCCTTTTTGATTAAAAAATGCGTTTTTTGTCGCATTGATTCTAACCAGAGCCCTATGTCGTCAGGCTGACGCGCACCTGACAATGTTGTCAGATGCGATAGGTAACGACGTTACAGCATCGGAACCCAGGGGGGGCGGGCAAAGCAAAAGTAAGCCCAAAGGTATTGATGCCGCCCTCGCTATGTGCGAACACGTCCCCCTGATGCATGATTGCCACTGCGCGTACGATCGACAATCCCAGGCCGTGGTGGGTATCGCTGTTAGTACGCGAAGGATCCACCCGATAAAAGCGTTCGAACAAACGGTGTAAATGTGCGGGCGCAATGGGCTCACCGGGGTTGGAAACGGCAACCCGGGCCAGGTTATCCTTTTCGCTCAAGTGGACCGTAATGGTGCTTTGGGGCAGTGAATGTCTGGCACTGTTTTCAAGCAGGTTGGCCAGTGAGCGATGGAACAGCCGCCGGTCTATCAGAGCGATAACGTCGCCTGCCACCTGCAATGAAAGCTGCTTTTCGGCGAATGAGGGTTCAACATATTCTGCCGTTTTAAGCGTTTCTTCATGCAAAGAGACCTGCGTGAGTTGGGAAGCATGAACCCCTGCATGAGCATGCGACAGGAACAGCATATCGTTGACGATGGACGTCATCCGTTCGAGTTCTTCCAGATTGGAACCGAGCAGCTCTTCAAGCTCCTCGCGCGATCGTCTGCGGGATAGCCCCAGCTGTGTCTGACCAATCAGATTCGTCAGCGGCGTGCGTAACTCGTGAGCCACATCGGCGTTGAAACTCTCCAATTGTCGCCAGGCGATTTCCTGACGTTCCAGTACGCCGTTAAACGAGGAGGCCAGTTGTTGCAGCTCTTTGGGCAATGACCCTGTATCCAGCCGCTGAGCATGATCTCCAGGAGCGAGATGTTGTGCCTGCCTGCTCAATGCGCCGACCGGCCGTAGACCGATCCTTGAGATGGCATAGCCCAGCAAGGCAACAATTAGCACACCCAACGCAGTGATGATCAGCAACGTGTGGGTAAATGCGTCCAGGGTGCCCATGTAAGGCGTCGAATCGATGGCAACCACAGAACGCAATACCGGTCTTTCACCATTGGCAGGAATGGTTTTCACCAGCAGGAACAGGGAGCAGGCACCTTCGGACGCCCCCGGCATTTTATTGAAGCCTTCGCGAAGAGAGGACCAGTTGACGCCCATTGGCGGTGATCCTCCCACGCTAAAGCGGGGATCGTCACTGACGATCCAATAACGAACGCGCTCGCCTTCGGAACTGGCCAGATCGGTAAACTTGCGTGCGAGGGTAGACCAACCCTCGGAAGAGTTGCGTGCACTGATCCAGGGGCTCATGAGTGACTCGCGAAACAGCAGCTCGTTGTGCATCTGTTTTTGCAAAGAGTCATGTAGCGAACTCCTCATCAGCAAGCCGATGGCGGAAACCATCAGCACGGCGCACAAGGCAAACATCAATGCCAGATGCCCGGAGATAGAGCGCTTGAACATGTGTTTTTTCCCTATGGCCTGACCTCGAGGACATAGCCCATACCACGTACGGTATGCAGCAATGTGACCTCGAAGGGAGTATCGATCTTGGCGCGCAGGCGCTTGACCGCGACTTCGACGACGTTGGCATCGCTGTCGAAATTCATATCCCAGACCTGTTCGGCAATCATCATCTTCGACAGAATTTCACCTTGATGGCGTGCCAGTAGGCTTAGCAGGGAAAACTCTTTGGCAGTCAGCTCCAGCCGGAGCCCACCACGGAATACCCGGCGAGCCAGCAGATCCAGATGCAGATCGTGGATTTGCAACTGCGTAATATCCGCGCCATCGGTCGTTCGCCGGCGAACCAAAGCCTGGATGCGGGCAACCAGCTCAATGAGGGAGAAGGGTTTGGGCAGGTAATCGTCAGCCCCCAGGCGCAGTCCTTTGACACGCTCATCTACCGTACCTCGGGCAGACAGCATCAGCACGGGCGTTTGTTTACTGGCTCGCAGCCCTTCCAATACCCGATAACCGTCCATCCCCGGTAGCATGACATCGAGGATGATGGCGTCATAGTCATACTCCAGCGCGTAATGCAGGCCTTCTGCACCATTGGCGGAGATATCTACGGTAAAGCCTGATTCCCCAAGCGCTCGGCTAAGGTAAGACGAGGTTTTCTCTTCATCTTCCACTAATAACAGTCGCATTCATTGTGTCCTTTTTCTGCCGGGGGCCGAGTGATATTAACCCTGCATTGCCTTCGTTTCGCTGACATTTCCCTGACATTTCTGTCAGTTACCCTGGCCAGTTAAATGACAACATTGTTATCCAACTGTCATGATTGCGTCAGCGACATCTCCTTAAACTGGGCCTGCAATCCATTCCGTGCGTCTTTACCCATTGGGAGATGAAAATGAAATTCACATTGTTAAATGCCATGCTGTTGACGGCGATGGCTGGTGTTGCTGCTGGCGCTAATGCCGCCGATTACCGACAGAACCCGTTTACCCTGACGTATGAAGGAGCCATTACCGAGAACGTTCAGGGCAAGGTCAATATTCATCCGGTGAAATACGATCTTCACGGCATTCAGATCGCGGCCAATGTTTACACGCCCGCTAACTACGACCCTGCCAAAAAATACCCTGCGGTGGTCGTAGCGCATCCTAACGGCGGGGTTAAAGAGCAGGTTGCCGGGCTGTATGCCCAGCGTCTGGCAGAACAGGGATACATCACCATCACCGCGGATGCGGCATATCAGGGTGCGAGCGGTGGTATGCCTCGCAACGTGGACAAACCCGCCAACCGCATTGAGGATATTCACGGCATGGCCGACTATCTCAGCCAGTATCCTGGCGTAGATGCCGAACGTCTCGGACTGCTTGGCATCTGCGGTGGTGGCGGCTATTCACTCAAAGCGGCTCAAACGGACAAGCGTTTCAAAGCGTTGGCGACATTGAGCATGTTTGACTCTGGGTTGGTACGCCGTAACGGCTACCAGGACTCCCAGTTATCAACGATCCAGGATCGCCTGAAACAAGCCTCAGAGGCTCGCGCTAAAGAGGCCGCTACGGGTGAAATCACCTATACGGGTGATGCCAAGCTGACCGATGAGCAGATAGCCAAGCTGCCCTTTGCTCTGTATCGCCAGGGCTTTGAGTATTATGGCAAAAGCCATGCACACCCAAATTCCACTTTCCGCTATACCCTGAGCAGCCTGCTCGATTTGATGAGCTTTGATGCGCAAAGCAATATGGATCTCATCAATCAACCGCTGCTGATGATGGCTGGCAGCAAGGCGGACTCGCTTTACATGACAGAGAGTGCCTTCAAGAAAGCCACCGGTACGAACAACAAGCGGCTTATCCTTATCGATGGGGCCACTCATATCGAAACCTACTGGGTTCCTCGCTATGTCGATCAGGCAATGGCCGGGCTTGATAGCTTCTTCGATCAGAATATCTGACGGTAGCAGGATTGGGCGCTGGGATAATCACGCGTGACAGGATAGGCACTATGAGTGGAATTCATCAATCAGGCTGTTTTGTGGCCTAAAGCGTCACTGGGTAAGGAATGCCCAAATCCCAGCGGCTTTGCCAGTGCATGATGAACTGCCTGGCAACGTCGGGCATATGGCGTAGAACTACCACGTTTTCACTGTTTTGCGTCTCTGCCGAGGGAGCATAGTTAAACGAGCCGGTTTCTACCGTCTGGCCATCGACGATAATCGTTTTGTCGTGCTGGATATGATAATGCCCGTCAATACGCATCTGTACGCCGTGAGTCGCCGCATAGTTAATCGCCGCCTGGCTGACCTTGCCCTGATTGCGGCGTTTATCGACCACTACGCGCACATCCACCCCCCGCTGATGTGCCGCTACCAGCGCCTGAGTGATATCTGGCGCCTGGAAGGAATAGCCAATCATCTGGATGGATTTATGTGCGCTGCCAATGACCTTCAGCACCAGTTCCCGTGCCGAGCCTTCCGGCGAAAATCCCACCTGTACGTCAGGGGCCGCATGGGCCATGGCGGGCAGGGCGAGAACAGCGACCAGCGTTAGCCGGTTTATCAGGCATTTAAACAATTTCTTGCTCCACGGTGAACGCAGGTAGGAATAGCGCAGGGCCATTGCGATGAGTTTAACTTGGCAGAGGGGAGCGTTTCACCATTAAACTGGTTGATCAATTGACCTCTATCAATATAGTCAACGGTATGTCATTTGCTTGATGCACTGGCTGATACCCGCGTCAGCCGACCTTATAAGACTTTAACCTTTTAATGGATTAGCCCTGATGGATAACCTTGCCCGGCTGTTCTCCTCCCTGCAAACCCGGTTGCGCCCGGAAGATGTGGCTGAATTGATCCTCACGCAGTTGGGAGATTCCCTGACTGTGGCTGAAGCAGCCCCATTGCGCCAGGCGTCGGCTCGTTCGCTGAAGTCGGGGCTGGTTCAGATGACCTCGATGATGCAGGATTTCCAGCAACCCATAGCCCCACAAAAACAGGTGGCGAAAGCGCGGGAGCTGTTTGTCTGTGCGCCAGCGCTGGACGCCGTTGATTGCAGCGATATTGAGCAGGTCAGGCAGTTGATTGAGCAACTGTCAGCGGAGATCCAGAAAATACCGGGCAGTAATCATTTTATCGCCGATCGTTTGAGCCGCGCAGAGCGGCAGCAGGCGGGAATGGAGATCTCCAAAAGGCGCTATAACAAGCTGTTCCGCTTTTTGCAGCGCTTTGAGAGCAAACTCGCGACGTACCAGTTGGAAACGCAAAAGTATCAGGCATCCCGGGTGGCAAAATCCGGGCTGACGACTCTGATCCGCTATGAGGATTTTTCCTCCACGCCAGATGTTGCCTGTTTTATTGCCTGGCTTTCCGCTCGTATGAACCGCCGCAGCGTATTTACCAACCAGGCGCAGGATCGAGCCTTTGACCAGATTGCCGAGATGCTGCTGGCTCGGGTACAGCAGCAGCCAACATCGGCGGGGTGGTATGCCATTGCCCATATCATGCCGGACCGTGAGATCGTCCAGCATCTCGACGATCGGCAAAAGCTGAGCCTGTTTACGCACTATCTGGCGCAGCTCAATGAGTTGGCCGGTTTACTGAAGCTGATCTGGGAACGTAATACGTTCAATCGCCGCACTATGGTTGTAAAACGTGGTGATGACTCCTCCACCTGGAATGCCTTGGCCGGAGCCTGGAACAGTGCCAGACAAGGGTGGCTTGCGCTAGCCGAAGTGCTGGGTATGGAGCAGATGGTTGAACAGATGTGCCTGGGCAAAGTGCTACGCCTGATGGCTGGGGACGTTGCTGCCTGGCACTATCAGGCGGGCGGTGGCCCGGAGCCGGACACGCAGGTGTGGGCGCATCTGCCGTTTCCGTGGGAGGTGTTTTCGGGCGCAGCAAGCTGTACCAAAGCCGATGTGCAGCGGATCTGTGCGCAGTTTGCTGTCGATCCTTATAAAAAGGGCTGGATCAGCCCACGTCACAATCGGCAGGCGGTGCCGTTTGTCCCAACGCCGGAGCTGGTTCATGGCGTGGTGGTGGCGCGGCCCGAGATCGCCCTGATACTCCGCAAGGCAGGCTATTTTTCCGGTAAAGGCAGTCAGCCTGCTTGACCGTGCTGGCAGGCTGTAGATAATAGCCCTAACTCTGGTATAGCTCAGT
Organism: Serratia sp. (in: enterobacteria); assembly: GCF_051654945.1. GTDB lineage: Bacteria > Pseudomonadota > Gammaproteobacteria > Enterobacterales > Enterobacteriaceae > Chania. Next base: position 46,775 of record NZ_JBOFZA010000076.1, on the reverse strand, counting down.
GGTAGAGCAGTCGGCTCTCGGACCGACTGGACACAGGTTCGAGCCCTGTTGCCAGAGCCTTTCATTCTTCCTGTCGGAACCTATCAATTTTATTTGCCGTTACCGGCTTTGTGACTAATGGGCATGACGTGCCTTTTGGCTCGTTTCAGCCCGTGGAAAAGGTTTTGAATATGACAACTGTGGTATGGTTAGCGTGGTGATTCAATGCCATGTGGGTTAAATGCATCATGACGTTGGCTAGTTATCCATGGCTACCTGAAATATGCATTTCTATCCGACCGACTCTTTATCATTAAGGATCGTTGTATAATGAAAGTTATCCGTTCGTTGATTAAAGCCTCCACTGCATTTTCCCTTCTTGCCATCAGCATCACTTCAGCTTACGCAGACATTGTTCCTTTGGCTGGTGAGGTGCAAACGGATCAGTTCGCCGCGAAAGTGGTCTCGGTCGACCAACAAAACCGCGTCGTGGTTTTGGCTGGTGCAGAAGGGCATAACGTCAGTTTTAAACTGACCGATCAGGAAAAGGATTTAACCAACCTAAAGGCGGGGGATACGATCCAGGCCACGGTGGTTCGCTCACGTATTGTTAAGCTTGATACCGATCTGAGTAAGGCGGCCCCGACGATCACCAGCTATAAAGAAGAAAGCAACGCGACCAAGAACAACCCTAATCCCAACGTCAACGCGATACATCAGGTCAATGTGACCTTGAAGATCACGCATATTGATCTTAACAAGCACCAGGTGACCTTTGAAGGGCCTGCGGGGCGTCAGAAAGTCATTGCCGTTGAAGATCCTGCGATCCAGGCTCGCCTGAAAGATCTGAAGGTGAATCAGAGCGTGGTGGTGACCTATACCGATTTGCTAGAAATACATGCCGAACCCGCTAAAAAGTAAGATCGGTCAAGCCGTTGAGGCGCAGCCTGCTGCGCCCATCTGGATAATCAATGAGACAGCACCTCTTCACCGAGACGCTGGATGATATCCTGGCGTAACAGGAATTTTTGTATCTTGCCCGAGGCATTACGCGGCAGGCTGTCCACCACCACCAGGTGTTCGGGGTATTTGTATTTGGCGACCCGTTTGCGGCCAAAGAAAGCAATGATCTCCTTTAGGGTGAGTGAGCCGTATGCGGCCTTAAGCACCACGTAGGCGCAGGATCTTTCCCCTAATCGCTCATCCGGCATGGCGACAATTGCGGCATCATGGATGCGCGGGTGTTGCATCAGAATATCTTCCACTTCGCGGCTGCTGATATTCTCGCCACCGCGCACGATAATATCCTTTTTGCGCCCGGTAATTTTGATATAGCCATCAGCATCCATCCGGCACAGATCGCCGCTGTAATACCAGCCATCCTCATCCAGCGCACGGGCGCTCAGCTCGGGTTCATCCAGATAGCCCATAAATACGTTGGGGCCACGCGAGGCTTCTTCGCCTTCTTCGCCGTTGGGGAGTTGGTCACGATTTTCATCCACCACTTTGATCTCTACCCCAGGTGCGGCAAAACCGTCGCTGTTGAGCACGCGGGAAAGGGGATCGTCCAGGTTGACCACCGCGTGGGGCGAGCTTTCCGTCGAGCCATAAACGCTGAGCAGTTTGATGCCCATTTGCAGGCAATCCCGGGCAATTTTTTTCGGGATGGTGGTGCCACCGCACAGGAAGAAGCGCAGCGATGAAATGTCGTGCGGCTGCTGTTGCAGGGTGCATAACAGATCATAGACAAAGGGGGTTGCTCCGAGCACGCAAGTACAGCGCTCTTGTTGCAGCAGGGCAAGGCAATCAAGTGGATTAAATATATCCAGCAGTACGCTGCGTGCGCCAATCAGAAAGGGGGCCGTCACGCCGTGCAAAAAACCGGTGGCATGCCCCAAGGGAGCAGGCATCAGGAAGGTATCGAGCCAGGTCAGATTGAGCCGTGCGCAGTAGGCACGCTCGCTGGCCAGGATATTGTTGTGCGTCAGCATCACGCCTTTGGGTTTGCCCTCGGTACCGGAGGTGAACAGCACGGCGGCCAGTTCATCGCCCTGCGTGCTGACCGGAGTGGTTAGCGGTGGAGTGTCGCGCAGCAACTGGCTAAGGGCCAACGTATTGGTGGCGGGCGACAGTTTATCGACGGCAATGACCTCCAGCAGACCCGGCAGTTGATCGCGCAGCGGTAAAATAAGGTCGATCGGGCGGCTATTCCTGAATGAGGTCGGTGCGAACAGCACCTTGGCCTGGCATTTGTTCAGCACCCAGACCAGCTCTGACTCTCGCCAAGAGGGGAGCAGCGGAACGGAAACGGCACCGGCTTTCAGGCAGGCCAGGTAGATCACGGTAAATTCGCACCAGCCGGGGAGCTGAAAGGCGACGCGGTCGCCCGGTTGTATACCACGGGAAATTAACCACGCAGCCAGGCAACTTGCCGCGTGATCGAGGGCAGCATAGGTGTAGGAGGTTCCCCGATTGTCGATCACGGCAATCTTTTCCGGCATGGCCTGCCTGGTTTGATGCCAGTAATCGGCCAGGGAGGCATCGCCCCAGAAGCCTTGCTGGCGGTATTTGGCCCGGCGTTCAGGATCGAGTTTTATCGTGACACTCATTGGTTTATCTCTATTCATTATTTCTGGGGGATGTTGAAATGTTCTGGTCCGGTGAAAATTGCCCCTCACCCTAACCCTCTCCCAAAGGGAGAGGGGACCGATCGAGTTTGCTATGGGTTGCCGAAATCGACCTGGGCTACCGAGTCGTTTTACGGAGGACTGCAGGTAGATCGCAGTAACTGCCTCTATCACCGTACCAGCTCCCTCTCCCTGTGGGAGAGGGCTGGGGTGAGGGGCGATCACCCGTAGCGGAACTCGACGCCAAACGTCCCCAGAGGATATTCCCACTGCTCCAGAATGGTATCGCCGCACAGCACGCGGCAGGTGCCACACTCCAGACAGCCGGCGGAATCGAAATGGATATTGCCCGCGCTGTCTTGTTTATACAGCCCGGCAGGGCAGGCCAGCACCAGCTTGCGGAACTCCCCCATATCGGGGTTATCCACCAGAATGATGTGCGGATGGCCCTCATTAACATGAAACTTGTTGATGCCCAGCTTGACGTCTACGTTGACCGGATTTTCGCTGCTCATAGCGCTGTCGCCCCTTTGATGCCGTCTTTCACTAAATTCATCAAGCCAATCTGTTTCACCCTTTTCATCAGGGACTTGCGCATCGGCTGAGTGGGGCGGCCATCGATGATGAACATATCAGCCATGATGTCCGCGACCATGCGCGGATATTGTGTAAACAGGCGTGGGTTTTCCATCAGCGCCGGGATTTTGCGGAAGTGGTGCAGCTCATGCATCACGCAGTTCTGCTCCAGCGCGTGCTTATATTCCCCCAGACTGCTGGCGGAAAAGTTCTGCCGCTGCCTGGCCGCGATGGCCGTTTTGGCGGCGGCCTGGGCAGATGCAATGGCGAGATCCATGCCGCGGATGGTAAAGCCCAGGTTCAGGCAAAATCCTGCCGCATCGCCGACGATCATCACGCCGCCGTCGGCCAGCGTTGGCACCATCGCCTTGCCGCCCTCAGGAACCAGATGTGCGCCGTATTCCAGCAGCTTGCCGCCCTGGATCAGCGGGCGAATGGAAGGGTGTTGCTTAAAGTCTTCAAGCATCTGGGGCACGCTTTTCCCCGCATGGCCAATTTCCCCCAGGCCGCATACCAGCCCGAGGGAGATAGAGTCCCGATTGGTGTAGAGAAATCCGCCCCCCATCAGGCCGTTAGACGGGGAACCGGCGAACAGCCAGGCGGCACCGTCATTGCCCGAAAGATTAAAACGGTCTTCGATCACCGCAGGGGACAAGCCGATCAGCTCTTTGACGCCGACGGCATAGTGATGTGGCGATGACGGTGGCACCAGGTTAATCGAGCGGCCAAGCATGGAGTTCACGCCGTCGGCCAGGATCACCACATCGGCCTTCAGGATATCCTCGCCCGCCTGCACGCCAGTGACCTGATTACCTTCACGTATCAGTCCATCAACCCGAACACCCGAGATCAACTGCGCTCCGGCCTGTTCGGCTTTCTCCATCAACCAGGGATCGAAGCGATTGCGCAGCACGGTATAAGACGCCTGGGCGGCAACGTCCGGTTTCTCGCTATGAAAATCGAGCGTGACGGCGCTTTTCTCCGTCATAAATGAGATCTTCTCGCGGGTGACTTTGCGCTCTACCGGCGCTTCCTGCGCGAACCCGGGCATGATGCTTTCCAGGCTATGGGCATACAGACGCCCCCCGGTCATATTCTTACTGCCCGCGCTGTTGCCACGTTCGATGACCAGTACATCCAACCCGGCCTGCGCCATCACGTAGCTGGCTACGGCGCCTGCAACGCCAGCGCCGACCACGATGGCATCAAATTTATCATCCGACATGCTTTATGCTCCCTATCTCGCCGCCGATATGCAGCGAGATGCGTGCGGTGAATCAAAGGGTTAACGTCCTAACTGGTCGATCAGGGCTGGGACCACTTTATAAATGTCGCCCACCAGGCCGTAATCGGCATAGTTGAAGATCGGGGCATTCTTGTCCTTATTCACCGCGATAATGATCTTGGCGCCGTTGCCGCCGACCATATGCTGGATCTGCCCGGAAATGCCCAACATCAGGTAAAGATCGGATTTCAGCTGCACGCCGGATACACCGATATAGCGCTCACGTTCCATCCAGTTTTCGCCCTCGGCGATAGGACGAGAACAGCCAACTTCCGCTCCGAGTAAGGCAGCCAGATCATGAACCATTTTCAGATCGTCCTGCGCCGCCAGCCCGCGTCCCACACCGACCACGCGTTTGGCCTTGCTGAGGTCGACGCTACTCAACGCTTTGGTACGGCGCTCTTTGCAGAGAATTTCCTGGCGCGGAGCAACGTAGCTGAGCTGAGTCACCAGGCAGTCATGCGCCGGGTCGGCGGCGGCAGGCTCCATCACGCCGGGAGCCAGGGTGATGATGGCGGTGGCGGTATTGATTTTCTCTTTACCGAAGGCCAGCCCGCCGTACATGCGGTGTTCGGCGATAAAGTCAGCCCCATCGACGTGTACGGCAGTCACATCGTTCACCACCGCTGCGTTCAGCAGCACGCCAAGGCGCGCGGTCAGTGCTTTAGCGCGCTTGGTCGCTGCCATTAGCACCAAGGCCGGAGTTTGTTCACCGTTCACCTCTTTCAGGATGGCGGCCAGGGTTTCGGCATAGTTCTCGATACGTTGCAGGGCGGCGGTTTTCTCCAGCACGTAGATGCCGTCTGCGCCCAGAGACTTGAGCCTGGCAACCTGTTCGTTGTCCTGCACGATAGCGTAGACGTGTTCGCCCCACTGGCGTGCACCGGTCATCAGTTCGCCGTAGCGCTCAACGTTATCGCTGAACACCCATACGTTTGTCAGTTTACTCATGATGATTTTCTCCAGTCGTGGGTTAGTTCAGCGCTTTTTTCAGATGGTCTGCCAATTCGCTAATGGCTTCCGGCGAGTCGTTTTCCAGAATGATGCGTTGGCGTTGTTTCTGCGGCGGTACGGTGATCTCAATGAGTTCGGCTAACGGCGGCGTCTGGCTCCAGGCAATATCATTGGCCTGCCATTGATTGACCGGTTTTTTCCCGGCGCCGAGGATCGCTTTCATCGATGGTATACGGGGAACGTTAATGTCTGAGGTTACGCAGATAACCGCAGGAAGTGGCAGTTCAAGGACCTCAACTTCTTCTTCAAGCGTGCGCTCAACCAGCACATGGTCACCGGCAAATTGAATATTGCTGACGGCGTTCACGGTAGGGAGTTGCAGGATCTCCCCGACCAGCAGGCCCACCTGCTGAGCGTATAAATCCCCGGAACCTTCGCCAAACAGCATCAGGTCAAAGCCGATCTTATCTGCGGCGGCGGCCAGCGCGTGCGCGGTATCCATCGGCAGCGCGTTTTCCAACTGCGCATCCTGAACCAGATAAAGTTCGTGAGGGCCGCGTGACAGCACGTCTTTACGCACCTTGGAGTTTTGCAGCAGCGAGCCGCCCACGCTGAGCGCGGTAATCTGATCGTTCTCGGTTGCCAACTGGGTCGCCGCCTCAATCGCATTCAAATCGAACTGGCTGATTTTGGCTTCGGCGTGATCGAAGTTGAGCGTACGTTGTGCGGTAACCACAATATCTTGCTCTTCGGGGACCAGCTTAAAGCAGGTTATTATTTTCATGGCATCTCCTGTTGGTCGCTCGCTGGCGGCAGAGAGCGTTATGTCAGCGGAAAGAACAAAAAAGCATGACAATATATTGCGAGTGCGCAGGAGGATTTACGACTGGATAATCTGTTTTCGTTGCCAACAATCTTGCAAAAAAACCGCTAATAACGGATGGATTGTTTTGCGGGAAAAAGGTCTGCCAGTGAGCGAGGGTAAGCCGACGGCGCGAGCGTAGTGACTTTATTTTCGTGCCATCTTGCATGCTGGGCAAACTATCTTGTTTTAGTCCCCTGAGGGCATATTGTATATTGTTTTCTGTCGCTCTATTTTAGCCACTGATCATTTTGCCAAAGCCAACTGTTTTGTGTGGAGGTTGCCATGTTTCAGCGCTGTTTCGATAATAAAAAAGACGCCCTTTTTGAGCAGGGAATGACGCCAAAACTCTCGCGGTTTGTCATCAGTGACGATCCTAACTGGGAGTCTGGGCACCATGTGCATCATAATGAAAGTGAGCTGATTTACGTTAAAAAGGGTGTCGCCAGACTGGTCATCGACTCCTCTTACTATGTGGCACATGCCGGTGATATCGTGGTTATTGAGCCCGGCCGCCTGCACGCGGTGGCTTCGGACAGCGCCTCCCCGGCCACTACCTATACCTGTGCCATCCATGGCTTCAAGTTTCCGGGCTGGGAAGAGAATCAGGTTTTGCAGCCTCACTCCTGTCCGGTGGTTTCCGTCGGGCAAGGTGTCGAGGTGATAAAAACCATTTTCCATGAGTTGGGCGTGAGATTACCCCAGCAGAAAAATGAGCTGACCTCATCAATTTATGATGCCTATGGTTATACCTTAACTGCGCTTTTTTATGAGAACTTTAAAAACGCTTATCGTTCGGAGCTGGGGTACATTAAAAAAGACGTGCTGGTGAAAGATGTGTTGGTCTATTTGAATAATAACTATCATGAAAAGATCACGCTTGAACAATTAGCAAAAAAGTTCCGCGCCAGCGTCAGTTATATCTGTCATGAGTTTGCCAGGGAATATCATATCTCGCCGATTAACTACGTTATTCAGCGCCGCATTACCGAGGCCAAATTTACACTGACTAATACCGATAACAGCCTTAATGAGATTGCCTGGCGGGTAGGGTACGAAAACGTCGATCATTTTGCCAAGTTATTTATGCGCCATGTGGGTTGCTCCCCAAGTGATTATCGTAAGCAATTCAACAACAGCTTGGCGGAACAAGAGTATTTACTGGGGTAAATCGGCTTTGCCTTGCGCCAGGATGCAGGCCGTATCCTGGCGCTTTATGGCCTTATTTGCTCTGGTAGTCTTTCAGGATCTGGCGGCCAGCAATGTAAATCATGATTTCATCGGTGCCGCCGCCAATCCTTTCGCAGCGTACGTCGCGCCAGAAGCGGGAAACCCGCGCCTCATCCGTATAGCCCAGCCCACCCATAATCTGAATGGCGTCATCGATGACTTCCATGGCCGTACGGGCGCAGTGGAGCTTACACAGGGCGGCGCTGGTACGTAGTGACTGTTTCTGATCCGCTTGCCAAGCCACTTTCATCACCATATTGCGCATGTTGTCGACTTTGATCGCCATCAGTGCCAGCTTTTCCTGGATCATCTGGTTATGGCCGATCGGTTTGCCAAAGGCGATACGCTGGTTGGCGTAACGGGCGGCGTCCTCAAATGCGCACTCGGCGAAACCGGCGCTGCGTGCGGCATTGATCAGGCGTTCCATCTCAAAGTTGTACATCACGTTGAGGAAACCCATGCCTTCTTCGCCGACCATATCGCTCTCATCCACCTCAACGTTATCGAGGTAAACTTCGCAGGTGCTGAGCATATGCCAGCCGATCTTGTGCAGCGGATTGACCTTGATGCCCGGCTTGTTGGATTCCATCCACCACAGGGTGAAGGCCTTTTTCGGATCTTTCGGCTCGGGATCGCGCGCCAGTACCAGCATATACGGGTATTCTTTGGCACCGGTGATGAAGGTTTTTTGCCCGTTCAGATACACTTTGCCATTTTTACGGGTGTAGGTGGTGGTGGCGGCGCTGTTGTCCGAGCCTGCGCCCGGTTCGGTCAGGGCCAGCGCATACGCCGGATCGCCGGTCTCCAGCGTGCTTTCAGCCGTCTTGCGCAACTGTTCGGCAGAACCGAAACGGCGCATGCTGTGAATACACTGGCCGTTGGTGATCAGGAACGCCGGTGCACCGCATTTGGAGACTTCCATCAACGCCAGCATCTGGGTGACATAGTCAGCCGGAATGCCGCCGAATTCTTCTGGCACACCCAACAGGGAAATACCGCTATCGGCCAGTGCGCGCATAAACTCGCGAGGATAGGTTGAGGTCTGATCGCAGGTGCGGAAATACTCCTCCGAAAAGTTATTGCCGATCAGTTCCCGAATACTGGCCAGCAACAGCTCCTGCTCTTCGGTTAAAGAAAAATCCATAGCCTTACTCCTTTTAATATACTGATTCAGGTAAAGTGAAACCCATTACACCGTCGATAAACAATCTTTCGTCCATCAGTTTTAGCTGCGGGGAAATAACCGGGGCGAAATCCATTTTTGCCAAAATGTCTTTTTCCAGATCGACACCGGGGGCAATTTCAATCAGATGCAGGCCATCTTCTTTGAGCGTAAAGACCGCGCGCTCGGTGATATAACGCACGTCCAATCCTCGCTCGAGCGCGATTTTGCCGCTAAAGGTGATTTCGGGTAATTGCTTGATGAATTTTTTGACGCGGCCTTCCTGCACAATATTCAGCTTGCCGTCGTTGATCGCGGTCTTTAAGCTGCCGGCGGTGAGGGTGCCGCAGAAAACGATCTTTTTCGACGTGGCGCTGATATCGATAAAACCACCGGTGCCCATGATTTTGCCGTTGAATTTATGCACGCCGACGTTGCCCTGTTGATCCACCTCGGCAAAGCTCAGGTAGCAGACATCCAGGCCACCGCCGTGGTAGAAATCGAACTGAGAGGTCATATCCAGTACGGCACGGGTGTTGACGTTCGCGCCGAAGGCTACGCCCTGTGAGGTAATGCCGCCGATGGGGCCGGTCTCGACCGTCAGCACGAAATCATCGGCACAGCCTTCTTCACGGGCTACCAGGCCGATACCGTCGGCAATGCCCACCCCGACGTTACCCACCGCCCCTTTGCGCATCTCAAAGAGCGCACGGCGTGCCACCAGTTTGCGTTGGTTGAGGGGCAGGGCGATTTGGGTGCTGTCATCAAGCACGAAATCGCCGGAGATAAAGCGGTTTACCGGGGCACCGCCGTACAGCTGTGTTTGCTGCGGATCGACCACGACAATATCCACCAGGTAGCCAGGGATGCGTACCGCTTTAGGGTGCAGCGTGGCCTTCTTGACCATCTTTTGCACCTGCATCATCACGATGCCGCCGTTGTTATGCACCGCCTGAGCAATCACCAGCGCATCCAGATACATCACCTCATCTTCGAATGAGGCATAGCCTTCGCTGTCGCAGGTGGTGGCGCGAATAAAGGCAACGTTGGGCGCAATAGCCTTGTAGTAGAGGTATTCCTGGTTATCGATCTCGACCAGCTTGATCAGATCTTCTTTGGTCACCTCATTGAGCTTGCCGCCTTGCTGACGCGGGTCGACGAAGGTACCAATACCGATATCGGTTAAAATCCCCGGCTGATGTGCCGCAGCGGCCCGCAGGGTTTGGGTTAACACGCCCTGAGGATAGTTGTAGGCGGCAATCAGATTCTGCTCGGCCAGATCGGAGATGCGTGGAGATTGCCCCCAATGCCCGCACAGTGCCCACTTCACCAGCCCAACCTGTGCCAGCGGGCTGATGCCGCGATCGGCCCGGTCGCCTAATCCTGTCGGGCTGATTAATGACAGATCGCGCGGGGTTTGCGTGGTTTGATATTTTTCTGCCAGCGCGGTAATTAAGGTGGTGGCCTCCAGAATACCGCCGCCGGCACCTAATACGCACAAGGTGGCTTCGTCAGGAATATAATTCACGGCCTCTTGTGCCGATAATACCGGCACTCTGCCATTGATTCTTTTCGGTTTTACCAGATCCATAATAACTCCAGTTGATGACCAAGATATTTAATTTATTAATGTGTATTTCCCGTCACCCCATCCCTCTCCCACAGGGAGAGGGAGCTAGTCCAGCACAGAAATTAGGTGCAGGAGCTCATATATAGCACGTTCAATCCTCTCTCCCTGTGGGAGAGGTGCAGGAGTTCATGTATAGCACGTTCAATCCCCTCTCCCTGTGGGAGAGGGTTAGGGTGAGGGGTATTCTTTGTTATTTAAGCGGGAATAATATTATTCCCGCCGAAAGTTATTTCAGTACGCTACGCAATTAATGCAGTATGTTTAATATGGCACGTAAATCTGTGACAGAGATTTGCCCGGGCGCGGAGGCTTTCTTGACCGCGCCAAAGGTGGCCGCCGAGCCAAAAGTTTCGCCCGCTAACCGGGAAATAATACCGGTTTTGGCCATCGACATGGTGATGATCGGGCCGTGGGCATGTTGCTCGTGCATTTCCAACGTCGCGGCCAGCAGCGTTAATACGTCGCCGTTGCTTTGCGGCATCAGGGCGATTTTCGGAATATCGGCGCCCAGTTCCTGCATTTTGCACAGGCGCTTGACGATTTCCGCCTGCGGCGGCGTCTGGTGGAAATCATGATTCGACATGATGACTTTGACGTTGTTGGCGTGGGCGTGAGCCACGGCATCCCTGACCAGATCGTCACCGGTATACAGTTCCAGATCGATCATATCGACCAGGCCACTGTCCACCAACGCCAGATTGAGCGCGATATAGGCCTGTGGGGGAAGCGCTTGCTCACCCCCTTCCTGGGCACTGCGGAAGGTAAACAGCAGCGGTTTGTCGGCAATGATCGCTTTGATCTGGCGCGCGGCGGCTATCACGTTGCTGAGCGTGGCGACATCTGCAAAATGATCGACGCGCCATTCCAGAATATCGAAATCGGCGTGACGATAATCCTGCGCTTCGGCGATGACGCCAGGGATATCTTTAGCCATCAGCGAAACAATGATTTTTGGCGCGCCTTCGCCGAACACAATGTTTTTTACGGTTATGGTTTTCATTTTTACCTGTTACCTGAATCATTAAGGTGGTGATTCAAATCTATCACCACGCTCTACGGGAATATTACGCCGCGAATCCCATCACCTGCTTCACGTATTCCAGTGGGAAATCTTTGCCAGTCCACAGTTTGAACTGTTCGGCACCCTGCCATAACAACATGCCGTAACCATCCACCGTTTGGCAACCTGCCTGTTGGGCCATTTGCAGCAATTTGGTCATATGCGGGTTATAGACGCACTCCGTCACCAGCAGCTCAGGGCGCAGCAGGGCAATGTCGCTGACGATGCTCTCATTCTCCAGCGGCTTCATCCCCACTTTGGTGCCGTTGGTCAGGATATCTGCGCTGGCGATGGCGCTGGCAAAGGCCTCCTGGTCTGCCAGATCGGTCACGGTCACCTTGCATGAGGTGTTGTCGTTGACGCGTTTGGCAAAGGCGATGGCTTCATCAAAGAACTCGTCCTTACGATTAAACAGCTTGATCTCTTTGATGCCTTCAACGGCCGCCTGCGCGCCGATAGCGGTAGAAGCGCCACCTGCGCCGACCAGCACCATGGTTTTGCCCTTGATATCAAAACCGGTTTCCTTGATGGCACGAATATGCCCGGTACCGTCGGTGTTATAGCCGCGCAGATAGCCGTCGTCGTTGACAATGGTGTTGATGGCCCCGACCAGTTTGGCGGCCGGCGTCAATTCATCAACATATTGGCAGGCAAACTGTTTGTTAGGCATTGAGACGCCGGTGCCGCGCATTTTTAACGCTTTAAGCCCTTCAATCGCGCTGGCGAAGGTGGTGTTGTCGACTTCGAAAGCCATATAGGTAAAAGGCAGCCCGACTTTTTCCAACGCTTTATTTTGCATCTCTGGCGATAGACTGTGTCTGATCGGATAGGCCATCAACCCGATAAGCTCATATTTTGCAGTAACATCCATTCTAAACTCCTTGTCTAACCATGATCGTGTGGGGCGCAAGCCCGCGTGGGTTATTGGAAAAAGCGCTCGCCCAAACGCAGGTCACTTTGCGGGACTTTGAATACTCGGTAATAGCGAATGAAGACGATGATGGCGGTGATAAAGGCCAGCAGGGCAAAGGCAATATCCAGCAGGATGATGTATTGCAATCCGACGGTGGAGAGATAACCGGTAATCAATGGGATCAAGAAGTTGGCTAACCCTCCCATCATCATATAAACGCTGGTGACCTTGGCTTTGCTTTTCGGGAAGAACTCCGACATTACCGAGACGCCAAGCTGCAATATCCCGCCGGCAGCAGAGAAACCAATCGCAAAGGCACCCAGGTTGCAGACCAACGGTGAGGGATACAGATAAATAATGGTTGCCGCGATCACCGAGACACCGGCGTTAAACACGTTGGCCCAGACCGGACGCACGGTGCTTTTTAACAGCAGGGCGAAGATAAATACGCACATCAGTGAGCCAAAGCTGTACCAGGAGATGGTCTTAAGCGCATCGGCCTCCGCCATACCGGCAAATGCCATCGCGTATTTCGGCATCCAGACCACGATCACATAGAAGGTAGAGAATGCGGCCACGCCGAAGATGACGGAGGAGACGCCTTCCAGCCAGGCCAGCGGTTTACTGTTCATTTGTGGCAAGTCTTTGGCCACGGCAGCATCGACCAACTGGCTGGGAAACTTGCTTCTAAGCAGCAATAGCGTGATCAGGACGAACAGGATCCCCGGGATGACCATCGCGTAGCCGTACCAGATATGGCTGACCAGCAAATAGCTGACCAACATTGGATAGAACATCTGGCCGAAAGAGACCATGGCTTTCACCAAGATCACCGCCGAGCCGGAGGTTTTGGGGTAGCACTCCATCAGGGCCGGATAGCCGCCGGTATCGAGCGCCGCGTTGGCAACGCCCACGCAGACTGCCAGGCCAAAAGCGACGATCAGATTAGGGCTGGCCGGGATGCCAAAGAAGAACAGAATATACAGGGCGACGCCGATCAAAATGGCGGCGCGACGGCCAAACTTATCCGATATCACGCCAAAGAACAGAATGCTGACCAGCCGACCCAGGCCAATACCGGATATCAGATAGGCAATGCCCGCATTGTCGGTGCCGAACTTCTCGGCCAGTGGCGTCATGTTTTGAGCCAGCGTGATGACGCTGGCACCGTGGAGAAAATAACTTAAATAGATACTGATGACCGCCAACAAAAATGGCGCTTTGAAGGCCTTGCTCTGGCTCATGCTGTTCTCCGCTTATCGCTAATTTTTTACGTTATCTGGATCCCGGGGATGTTTTTTCGATGGCCTTTCTTGTTAATAAGTTATTTAAAGCAGCCTGAAACGTGTAGTGAGTATAAATAACGCTCGGAGGGATAAGTACGTAATATGCCGTTTTAGTTTTAAACTTTATTGCAGAGAAAAATGCTGGTGGGTGTTGCTGAATTGTGTCGCTGTTTTGTCTGGTAAATTATGCACAGATGGCTGCTGTCCGGGGTTTGCCGACTGGGTGTGATGAATGCCAAGTGCTATTAACAAGCTATTTACTTTGTTGAGGTATCAGCGGTTAGCGGAATTCTGTCTCATATTGCACGCGGTCATAATAATGTTGTATCTGCTGTCAGAGGGAGAAATAAAACCAGATTTCTGTTTTGAAATAATGCCTCTCTCCTAAAAGTAGAAGGGACCGATCGAGCCAATGATTAATAATAAAAACCGTACCTGACCACGGCATCAGATCGGCTCCCTCTCCTTGGGGAGAGGGTTGGGGAGAGGGAGATATAGCAAGAGGGGGGCATACAACAGCGAAATTAACTCACCATCTGGGCGATCTTAAGGGAACTGTTGGCCTCCTTATGACTACGATAGCCAATAAACAGCGCCAACAGGAAGCCACAGGCTGCGATACCGGTATCGAACCACATTATGTTGGCGATACTGGTTTCGGAAATTTTGGCGGTAATCAAAGGAATGGTGAACGTTGCCAGGCTGCCGGCGCTGTAATAAATGCCGGTGGCTTTGCCTTTCGCGTGGGGAAGGCGGGTAGCCATCAGCGTCAGCCCAAGCTGCATGACTCCCCCAGCGGCAGAGAAACCGATGATGAAAGCAAAAACCATCACGACGTACATATTGGGGTACAGACAAACGGTGAGTAAGGCAATAAAGGAGATGAAGGTATACAGCATCAGAAAAGTGCTTGATCTAAACCTTTTCTTTACCAGCCCGGCGGTGATGAATACGCACATCAAGGAACCGAGGGTGTAGATGCTCAGTAGCTTGATCGACAGGGTATAGCTCATACCTGCCACAAACTGGCCATACTGCGCCAACCACTGGCTGATCAGATAGAAGGTGGCCATGGCGATATAGCCATAGAGCGTATAGCTGACCAGATCTACAATGGAACAACTGTGGTTGATACCCGCCTGAGGATCGGGCTGTTCGGCCACGCGTCGCCCTGGATGAGCGGGGAAAGGACAGCGCAGCAGGAACAAACCGTTGAGCAGCATCATGCCAGCGGCGATCAGGAACGACCAGCCAAACCAAAGCTCAGCCCAGACCAGCAGGCTGATGACCATAGGCAGCATAAACTGGCCGCCAGAGACAAAAGCTTTGATCAAGATATTGGCGGTGCCTGGTGACTTGGGGAACGCTTCCATCAGCGTAGGATAGGTGCCTGCGTCGAGAAAACTGTTGGCGACGCCGGCTAAAAAACCAAATACATAAGCGACAATAATGGTGTGGCTAATAAGAATGCCGAAAAAGAAACCCAGATAGCAAATTATCCCCAGGAAAATAAAGGGCCTGCGACCAAAACGGTCGGATAACATGCCGGTGACTAATAAAACACTCAGCCGGCCAATCCCTAAAGACGAGATGACGATCGAGATGCCAGCGGCATCGGTGTGCCACTGTTGTGCCAGATAAGGCATATTCAAGCTGATTAATATCACCCCCATACCGTGCACCAGATAATTCAGATACAGCCCCAGGGCCGTGGGTACATACTTGTTTTCCATATTTTATTGCTCAAAAGTGCGTTCAGTAATAAACAATTCGCGCCGCGAGGTCTGCGGAGCCGAAATTTTCACAGGTATTAACCTGTTGTTGGGGATGGGGTTAGGTAACATTACCGGCAGGGCTGTTAATAAGCGCCCCTTATAGAAAGCATGATCGCGTTGTGGATGAAACGGATCGGTCTAATCATTAAGTCTGATTAATAATGTTTAACATAGCCGTTCCAGATCATAAGCATACAACTGAGCGGCGACAGATTGATAAATTTTCCATTGCAGATAGTCCCCTTCGCGATAGACCGCCAGGAAGGAGGCATAATCCGGAAAAAAACGCATGGTATTATTGCCAATACGGCTATTGATCTTGTCGATGATCGCATTGATGTGTGTTTTTCTTTTTATAATCATTTGCATGAATGTTTCAATAACTTCCGATGGGATTTCCCCTTCGCCTCGTTCCCATTGCAGCCATGTAACCGGATTGTTGTCATGGGAAATATAAGCCGAACTTTCTTCGACCGTCATAAAAAAAAGCTGACGTAGCGCCTGCAGTTCTAAATGGTTCATGATTACGCAGATCCACGTGAGAGAAAACCATGCAGAATAAATAGCATTATTGGGCATTTTCCGTCTTGAACAGGCTCACATTATTTAGTGCAATATTATTTGTTGCCGGGGTGTGAATATATTGCCACATGATGTGTTTTCGCTGCGTGAAAACATATACGAAAATTCGAATGTGTTGTTGACTTGAAAACGCTTAAGGGTATCATTTCAGCCACTACCGAGAGTGGAGAAAGCGATGACCCTGACTTCCTTGCAACTGTTCAAAATCCTGTCGGACGAAACCCGCCTGGGTATCGTGTTGTTGCTCAAAGCGTTGGGAGAGCTTTGCGTTTGCGATCTCTGTACCGGGCTGGATGAGTCGCAACCGAAGATTTCGCGCCATCTGGCGATGCTTAGAGAGTGTGGATTACTACTGGATCGTAAGCAGGGGAAGTGGGTGCATTATCGTCTTTCTCCCCATATCCCTGCATGGGCAGCCCTGGTTGTCGAACAAGCCTGGTTGAGCCAGCAGGATGAAGTCCAGTTAATGGCGCGGAAGCTGGCAGCGGCGAGCAGTACCCGCGAAGGTAAGACGCTGTGTAGCTAAATTTTTTCGCTTAACACATATGAAAATTCATATATAAATTTGAGGGACACAATTATGCTGTTGGCTGGGGCGATATTTATTCTGACCATTGTGCTGGTGATCTGGCAGCCCAAAGGATTGGGGATTGGGTGGAGCGCCGTACTCGGCGCGGGGCTGGCCTTGATCACCGGAGTGGTGCAGATCGCCGATATCCCGGTGGTTTGGCATATTGTCTGGAATGCCACGGCGACCTTCATTGCCGTGATTATCATCAGTTTGTTGCTCGATGAATCCGGTTTTTTCGAATGGGCGGCACTGCATGTCTCCCGCTGGGGTAACGGACGAGGACGCCTGCTGTTCACCTATATCGTATTACTCGGCGCGGCTGTGGCAGCCTTGTTCGCCAACGATGGCGCGGCGCTGATCCTGACCCCTATCGTGATCGCCATGCTGCTGGCGCTGGGGTTCAGCAAAGGCACTACGCTGGCGTTTGTTATGGCTGCCGGGTTTATTGCCGATACCGCCAGCTTGCCGCTGATTGTGTCCAATCTGGTTAATATTGTCTCGGCAGACTTCTTTAATTTGGGGTTTACGCAATACGCCTCGGTGATGGTCCCAGTCGATATTGCTGCGATCGTCGCCACGCTGGTCATGCTGCATCTGTTCTTTCGCAAAGATATTCCGCCAACCTATGATCTTGCACGACTGAAACAGCCGGTGAAAGCCATTAAGGATCCGGCCACGTTCAAAACTGGCTGGGTGGTATTAATCCTGCTGTTGGTTGGTTTCTTTGTGCTGGAGCCGCTCGGCATTCCGGTTAGCGCTATTGCTGCGGTAGGGGCGGTGATCCTGTTTACGGTGGCCAAAAGGGGTCATGCTATTGACACCGGGAAGGTGCTGCGCGGCGCACCTTGGCAGATCGTGATTTTCTCGCTGGGGATGTATCTGGTGGTCTATGGCCTGCGCAACGCTGGGCTGACGGAATACCTCTCCGGCGTGCTGAACCTGCTGGCAGATAACGGTTTGTGGTCTGCCACGCTCGGTACCGGCTTCCTGACTGCGTTCCTGTCATCCATAATGAACAATATGCCCACGGTGCTGATTGGTGCGCTGTCCATAGAGGGCAGTACCGCGTCGGGAGTGGTTAAGGAAGCCATGATTTACGCCAATATCATTGGCTGCGATCTGGGGCCAAAAATCACGCCAATTGGCAGCCTGGCGACCTTGCTCTGGTTGCATGTGTTAGCGCAAAAGAACATGAGTATTACCTGGGGCTACTACTTCCGCACCGGGATCATTATGACTCTGCCAGTGCTGTTGGTCACACTGACGGCTTTGGCGTTACGCCTATCAATCACTATGTAGCGGGGAACACCCATGATCACCATTTACCATAACCCGGCCTGCGGCACCTCGCGTAATACGCTGGAATTCATCCGCAACAGCGGCACCGAGCCAACGATCGTCTATTACCTTGAGACACCGCCAAGCCGCGACGAACTGATGAAGCTTATCGCCGATATGGGGATAAGCGTCCGGGCCTTACTGCGCAAAAATGTGGAACCTTACGAGCAGTTGGGGCTAGCAGAGGAGCGGTTCAGTGACCCGCAGCTGATCGATTTTATGTTGCAGCATCCGATCCTGATTAATCGCCCAATCGTGGTGACGCCGCTGGGGACTCGTCTATGTCGCCCGTCTGAGGTGGTACTGGATATCTTGCCCAATCCGCAAATGGGGGCATTGGCAAAAGAGGATGGCGAAAAGATCGTGGATGAGCTCGGTAAGCGGATTAAGTAAATCAGGAGGCGGTGTCAGCGCCTCCCTATTTCCTCCGTTAATCAACCCGCCTTGGCCGTATTAAACGGCGGCTTGGCGAACCATACCAGCAGGGTCAGCATCAGGAACACCCCCGCTGAGAGATAGAAAATATCATTGGCCGACATCAGCAGGCTCTGCTGGGTAATCTGATCGTTGATATAGGTCGCTGCTTGTTGTTGATCGAACCCCAGATGTTGCAACTCCCGATCCAGCTTGATCGCGGCCGGGTTGAATTGCGTCACCGACTGCGTCAACTGCGCATGGTGAAACGACTCCCGGTGGCTCCACAAAGTCATGGTGAGTGACGTGCCGATCGAGCCAGATAACGTACGGAAAAAGTTGCTTAAGCTGGTGGCTGCGGCAAATTTTTCTGGTGCCAGTCCTGACAACGAAATGGTGGTCAGCGGCAGGAAGAAGCAGGCCACGGCGAAGCCTTGCATCAACTGCGGCAGCACCACGGCACTAAAGCCAATCGCCGGGTTAAACGTCATCGCTCGCCAGTAGTAGCAACCGGCATACACGATAAAGCTGAAGGTCACCAGCACCCGCATATCGACACGATCGCCGTAGCGGCCAATCAATGGGGCGATCAGCAGTGGCATCAGCCCGATGGGGGCATAGGCCAGACCCGCCCACACCGAGGTGTAGCCAAAGACAATCTGTAGCAGCTGCGGCATCAACACAATCGCTCCGGCATAAATCAGATACGCGCAACTGATGCACAGGATGCCGATGCTGAAGTTACGCGAACGGAACAGGCTCAGATCGATGATCGGATTATCGTCGGTGGCTTCCCAGATAATCAGCAAAATCAGCGCCACCACGGCAATCACGGCCAGCACAATCACGGTGGTGGAGTTAAACCAGTCGAGGT
Organism: Serratia sp. (in: enterobacteria); assembly: GCF_051654945.1. Classification (GTDB taxonomy): domain Bacteria; phylum Pseudomonadota; class Gammaproteobacteria; order Enterobacterales; family Enterobacteriaceae; genus Chania. The sequence goes on along the minus strand of NZ_JBOFZA010000076.1, from coordinate 27,657 downwards.
CTTTGCCCTTATCCAACATGATTTGCAGGCAACCTACACCGAGCACCAGCAGGCTTAATGCAAACAGATTGATTTTCACCGGCTCGGTAGGCGTTTCTCTTCCTTTCAGCTTCCACGCGGTAATGGCAACCACCACGATGCCGAACGGCACGTTGATTAAAAATATCCAGCCCCAGTCATAGTTATCGCAAATATAGCCGCCAATAATCGGGCCAAATATCGGGGCGATAATCACCGTCATTGACCAGAGCGCCAACGCGATATTACGCTTCTCCGGCGGGTAGTTACGCAGCAACAGACTTTGCGAGAGCGGGATCAGCGGGCCTGCAACCAATCCTTGAATGACGCGGAAAAAGATCAGCATATCGAGATTGGTGGAGAGCCCGCAGCACAGCGACGCCAGGGCAAACAATGCCACCGAAGCTAAAAACAGCCGGCACTCGCCGAAGCGTTGTGCCAGACGCCCGGTCATCGGGATGGCGATCGCATTGGCGACGCCAAACGAGGTGATCACCCAGGTTCCTTCGTCCGTCGAGGCACCCAGGAAGCCGGAAATGGTTGGGATCGCGACATTGGAAATGGTGGAGTCCAACATCTGCATAAAGGTCGCCATCGATAGCGAGAGCGTCACCAGGATCAATGACCAGCCTTTGAGCGGCAGCAGTGCGCGGTTGTTGCTCATAGATCACATCGCATTGGCTTTGATGATGCTGAGGATTTCCCCGTCGATAATCGCGGTATCGAGCACCAGCGCCTGGCTTTGGTAAGCCGGAGTCTGGCGTTGGGTGGTAGACAGCGCAGGCCCGTTGGTGTTGTTTTCGCGCAGGGTCACCGTGGTGGATAAGCCAATCCGCAGCGGGTACGCTTTGACTTGCTCGGCATCCAGGGTGATACGCACCGGAAGGCGTTGTACCACTTTGATCCAGTTGCCGGTGGCATTCTGCGCGGGTAGTACTGAAAACGCGCCGCCGGTGCCCATATTGATCCCTTCAATCACGCCGTCGAAGACCACATCACTGCCATACAGATCGCTCACCACGCTCACCTTCTGCCCAATGCGGACACCACTGAGCTGGGTTTCCTTGAAGTTGGCGTCAATCCACAGCTGATCGGCGGGGACGATAGATAATAAGGCCTGGCCTGCACTCAGCGTTTCACCGACCTGCACATTGCGCTGCGCGACATAGCCGGTCACCGGGCTGCGAATTTTGGTACGTTGTAGCGCCAGCCAGGCTTCACGCAGTTGTTCTACTGCCAACAGGATTGCCGGCTGCTGTTCAAGCGTGGAGTTCTGGATCAGAACACGATTACCGCGATATTCCTGAATGGCGACGTCCAGCGCTGCCTTGCTGCTGCTAACGGCATTGCGCGCATGTTGCAGATCTTCTTTTGAAAAAGCCCCCGCGCCCATCAGCTGGGTGCGACGTTTAAAATCGGCCTGTGCCTGTTGGTACGCGATTTTAGCCTGGGCAATATTGGCGCTATATTGTTCGTCGGCGATATAGATCTGCTTGGTTTTTCTCACCGTTTCCGCCAGATTATTTTTGGCTTTTTTAAAGCTGAGGTTGGCATCGGTATCATCTAAATTGACCAACACATCCCCTTGGTGGACTAAATCGGTATTGGTGTAATTCACGCTGACCACGCTGCCATTCACCTGCGAAGAAATCGCGACCTGATTGCCCATGACATAGGCATCGTCGGTGCTTTGCACATTGCGCGAATTGAAATACCACCAGGCGGCACTGGCCATGGCTGTAATAACAATCACCACTAGAAAAACGATCAGCCAATGCTTTCTTTTTTCTAAGGGTGTTTTCACCTGGTTACTGTCTGAGGGGGGTAATTGTGGCATTGGCAAAACCCTTGCTGGTCTGTTTAGGAGCAATAGCAAGCCATCACGCTGCCAGTGGCAATAAGCGCAGAGCGTAATTGATTAATAGAATGGCTTGGTCATCATTTTCAGCTTGAAACGTCCGGATCGGCGAGCAGCAATGCTGAAAGTTCGTAATAATGATAATGCAGGGCCTGGCCGTAACACAGCAGAGACATCGGAAGTTGTTGCAGGCCGCCTCCTACACGTGTAGTCCCTTGCTAAACCAGGTCTGCCAGTGGCGCGCCGGAAACTGACGTCCCTATCTGACAACTGCAGGGAAAGCCCCACACTTTGGAGAGTAAGGGGGAAGGAAGTTCTGTGAATTAGAACAATAAACACGGTTATGCTATAAGCTCGTAGATAGCTTGATATCCTTAAGATAGAGAGCGAGCGAAGCAACATCGCTGCCCAACACTGTCCGTATTTTTTATATGACCAGGAAACAACCATGGGTGAAGCCAAATTTTTGAGTGCTGTAATTGTTGACGATCATCCTCTGGCCCGTATGGCGATCAGGAACCTGCTGGAAAGTGAAGGGATTGAGGTTATTGGCGAGGCGGGGGACGGGGCCGAAGCGCTGTTACAGGTAGCGCAGCAGCAGCCGGACGTAGTGATTGTCGACGTGGATATTCCCATCATGAGCGGCATTGAGGTGGTTGAAAAGCTCAGAAAGCAGCAGTTCAGCCAAATTATTATCGTAGTCTCAGCCAAAAACGATCTGTTCTACGGCAAGCGCAGTGCAGATGCCGGGGCCAATGCCTTTATCAGTAAAAAAGAGGGCATGACCAATATCATTGCTGCGGTGCATGCCGCCCAAAATGGCTACAGCTATTTTCCTTTCTCACTGAACGGTTTCGTCGGCAGCCTTTCTTCGGAACAGGAAATGTTGGCTTCGCTCTCCAGCCAGGAGATCAAGGTGATGCGCGCCATCCTTGGCGGTGCGGATAATATGCAGATCGCGGCGGCGATGTTTATCAGCAATAAAACGGTCAGTACCTATAAAAGCCGTTTAATGGAGAAGCTCGGTTGTAGCTCGTTGGCAGACCTGTTTGCCTTTGCCAACCGTAATAAAATTGGGTGAGCGCATGTTAAGGCGAGTGGTGGTGTTTTGGCTGGTTTTGCTATGGATGATGCTGCCTGCACGGGCGGTGAGCAACGAGCCGATAACGTTGGTGCTGACGAGTAATCACATAGTCACGCCCTCAACTATCGCTCTCAGCTACGGCGATCTGGCATGGCTGGCGCAAAAGCACACTCTTACCGTCGCCGTTTATGGCCTTGAATCCCCACCGTTAAGTATAAATAGCGCCACTGGTCGTTATCGCGGAATGAATGCGGATTATCTTGCGCTGCTGGGAAAGGCTCTGAATACCAATGTGATCGTCAAACTTTATGTCGATGAATCGCAGGCATTGGCTGCATTACAAGCGGGCAGCGTCGATCTCGTTCTCAGCGCCCAATCCGGGGTAAGCCAGCTAGAGGCTCCCTTTATTACCAGCTTGCCGCTGGTGCGAGGGTATCCAACCCTGGTGACGCGGCAGGCCGAAGTGATGAAGCCGTTTCACGATATTAGCGGCAATATCAAGGTGGCTATCACGCAAGGTTTTCCGTCTGAATCATTTATCAAACAGTCATTTCCCAACGCCAGCATCGTTTCTTTTGCCCATGAAAATCAGGCGTTGGCCTCGGTTGCCGCCCAACAGAGCGACTATTTTTTCGGCAATAACCTCACCACCAGTTTTATTATCGCCCGCGATTACTATCAGACGCTGGATATGGTGAAATTCTGGCGAGAGCCGCAGAGCGGTAACGTATTTATTGCGCTCGCTAACCAGCGACAGTTAGTCAACATCGTAGATAGCTTTATCAGATCGTTGACCGAGCCTTTACACAGCCAGATTGTCCAATCGTGGATTGATATGGGCAATCTGGCCTTTTTATCCAAAAGGCTGACTTTTACCACACAGGAAACTCGTTGGCTGCAAAAGCATCCTAAATTGCGTGTGTTGGTTAATCCCTATTACGCCCCATTCAGCATGGTGGATGAAAATCAGGAAATGCGTGGGCTGGTTGGCGATATCCTTAACCTGATCCAGCTACAAACCGGCTTGACCTTTGAGCCAGTGATCGCCAATTCCAATGAACAGATGGTCGGCATTATGCGTAAGGGCGATTGGGATATCCTGCCCTCGGCTACCTACAGCCCCGATCGGGAAGAGCAAATTGCCTTTACCCATCCGTATTTAGCCACCCCTTTTGTGATGGTTACCCGCGTTGCTGCCAAGCAGGGCATAGAGCTGCAGCCGGGCATGAAAGTCGCTATTCCGGCCTACCATACGTTATTGGAAAAGCTGAAAATCAAATATCCGGGCGTGAAATGGATCGAGGTAGAGAACACCAGTGCGGCGCTGAGCATGCTGGATCAGGGGGAAATCGACGCAGTGGTGTCTACGCAGCTCGCCGCGCGCTATATCATCGATCACTATTATCCCGATCGGATGACCTACACGCGTATTCCTGATGAACGCACTGCCCAGATCTCTTTTGCCGTGCCACGCAGTTCGCCAGAATTACAAAGCATTATGAATAAGGCGCTGGACGATATTCCTCCCAAAGAGCTGTTGAATTTGGCTGGCAAGTGGGTAAAAACCCCTGAAGTGAAAATTGACACCTGGAATCTCTATAACCGGCCTTTTTATCTGGTGATCATTTTGGCAACGTTGCTGGTGGTCAGCAGCTTGCTATGGGGGGCTTATCTGCTGCGGGCCATCCGTAAAAGCAAAAAGGCACAGGCGGCGCTTGAGTATCAGCTTGGTTTCCGCCAGACCTTATTCAACTCGATCCCGGTGCCGGTGTACGTTATCTCTTTGCAAGGAGAGGTCGAAAGCTACAACAGCGCTTTTGGTGACTTCTTCAGTCCCGAGCTTTATGCCGCGATGCATTACTCGTTGTTTGACCGTCGCCATCCGCTGGCAGACATTTTCGCTGCGGTGCAGCCCGTAATCCAGCAAGGGCTGCAAGCCAACCAGGTTATCCCTCATCAATTGGTGCTGAATAATGGCACGGAAGAACGCCTGATTTTGCACTGGTTAACGCTGTGCCAACTGCCAGCTAACACAACAGCCACGCTGATTTGCGGCTGGCAGGACATTACCGAATCCAGACAATTGATGCAGGCGTTGCAGGTGGAGAAAGACAAGGCCATTGATGCCAATCGGGCCAAAAGCACCTTCCTGGCCAGCATGAGCCATGAAATTCGTACGCCGGTGAGTGCCATTATGGGGTTCCTGGAATTGCTTACCACCCATAGCCAAAGCCCGGCAGAGGAGAAAGAGTCGATCCAACTTGCCTATGCCACCGCGCAGTCATTGCTTGGCCTGATTGGCGATGTGCTGGATATGGAGAAAATTGAGTCTGGCAACTTTGAGCTGACACCAGAATGGGTTGATCTGGCTTCGCTGTTAGCCACGACGGTCAGCAGTTTTGAGGGGGTGGCCACGCTGAAAAATCTGCGGCTGTCGGTAGACTACCACCTCGGAACAACGCAGGCGCTGTGGCTCGATCCGCAGGCGGTGAAGCAGATACTTGCCAATCTGCTCAGTAACGCCATCAAATTTACCGTTGAGGGCGGGGTTGAGGTGATCGCGCAAACGCACTCGCAGGGCACCGATCAAACTCGCCTGACGCTGAGCGTGAAAGATAGCGGGGCAGGGATTGGCCCACAGGAGCAACAACACCTGTTTAAGCCCTTTAGCCAGACCGAAGGCGGTAAACAACAGACCGGATCGGGATTGGGTCTGACGATTTGCCGTGAGTTGGTGGAACGTATGGCCGGTAGCATAGAGATGGCAAGCCAGCCGGGCAGGGGAACGACCATGACGGTAACGCTCATCACCGCAGTTGCGGATCTGGATAAGGTTACCGCCGTTTCATTCACGCCCAAAGCGCCCGTCAGTGGCTCAAAAGCGCTGAGGATTGTGATTGCGGACGATCACCCCACCAACCGCTTACTGCTCCGTCGTCAGTTGGATACGCTGGGTTATCGGGTCGATGAGGCTATTGATGGGGTGGAGGCCCTGGCCATGATCGAGGCCAATCCGTATGATTTGCTGATCACCGATCTCAATATGCCGAATATGGACGGCATGACGCTGACTTGCCGGGTACGTGAATTCAACCAGGAGATCATTATCTGGGGGCTAACCGCTAACGCCCAGGCTGAAGAGAAAGAACGCTGCCTGGCGATGGGAATGAACCTTTGCCTGTTTAAACCGGTAGATTTACCGCAGCTGGAAGCGGCGCTGCAAGGTGTTGCTGCACCTTCGCCGGCCGTCTCCCTCAGCGAGTTTGTCGATATGGCCACGCTACAGGCGCTTAGCCTGGGGGATAACGCCCTGATGCGCCAGATGCTCGAGCAAGCCCGGCAGGAAAATGACAAAGATCTGCTGGTGGCCAGGCAGGCACACCAATTACAGGACTGGCCAACTCTGCAACGCCATTTACATCGCATCAATGGAACGGCTCAATTGCTGGGGGCAACGTCATTACATCAGCTTAGTGAAGCGCTGGAAAATGCGCTGGCGAAACAGCAGCATGAGGCCATCATTGAACAGGGCATGCGCGACCTGGAACAGCTGCTTCTGGGGCTGAATGCGGCCATTGAGGCATTTTCCCACCCCTAGTCATCTCCAAAACCATGCTACGCCTGTTTATCTCATCCTACAGGTGTAGTCCTGCGCCTACAGTATTTACCAATAGCTCTTATATCTTCGTTATGAGGCCTGTTCTAATATCCTTATCAAGTTTTGCGGGAATATGACGGATAAATAATAACGTTATTTATGCTGCCTGATATCGCAAATATATTTCTTGATTAATAGAACTATCTTAAAGGGTTATTATTATGAATAAGGTCACTACCGCTCCAGTTTATAATGAAAATGATGATATTTACGGGTCAGTAGATTTGGCGGGTGCATTACCGACATCCACTTTCCCAATGGCCGAGCGCAATCCGCGTAACGTCTTTAATGCCATCCGCGATGAGCTGATGCTGGACGGTAATTCACGTCAGAACCTGGCTACGTTCTGTCAGACCTGGGTGGATGATGAAATCCGCGAACTGATGGATTTATCTATCGACAAGAACATGATCGATAAAGATGAATATCCGCAAACCGCCGAAATTGAAGCCCGTTGCGTCAGAATGTTGGCCGACCTGTGGAATTCACCAACGCCGGAAACCACCCTTGGCTGTTCAACCATCGGCTCCTCTGAAGCCGCCATGCTGGGCGGGCTGGCGCTGAAATGGCAGTGGCGCAAAAAGCGTGCTGAGCAGGGGCTGCCTAGCGACAAGCCGAACCTGATTTGTGGCCCGGTGCAGATCTGCTGGCACAAGTTTGCTCGCTACTTCGACGTAGAACTGCGTGAAATCCCGCTAGAGGGCGATCGTTTGATCATGAATGCGGAGGAAGTGCTCAAGCGCGTTGATGAAAATACCATTGGTGTCGTACCCACGTTGGGCGTGACGTTCACCTGCCAGTACGAGCCGGTGAAAGAGGTAAGTGATGCGCTGGATCGTCTGCAACAGGAAACCGGCCTGGATATCCCGATGCATATCGATGGTGCCAGCGGTGCTTTCCTGGCTCCCTTCTGCTCGCCAGAACTGGAGTGGGATTTCCGTCTGCCACGGGTGAAATCCATTAACTCGTCAGGGCATAAATTTGGTCTGGCACCGTTGGGGGCAGGCTGGGTTGTCTGGCGTGAAGCGGCGGATTTGCCAGAAGAGCTGATCTTCAACGTCAACTACCTTGGCGGCAACATGCCGACTTTCGCGCTGAACTTCTCGCGCCCTGGTGGCCAGATCGTGGCGCAATATTATAACTTCCTGCGCCTTGGCCGCGAAGGCTACGCCAAAATCCACAACGCTTGCTACGCCACGGCTCAGCATTTGGCAGCAGAGATTGGCAAGCTGGGGCCGTTTGACATTCTGTTTGATGGTGACAGCGATAAAGGCATTCCGGCGCTGGCGTGGAAACTGAAAGACGGCGCGGCGATCGGTGGCTACACCCTTTACGATCTGGCGGAAAAACTGCGTGCTCGTGGTTGGCAGGTGCCAGCCTATTCGATGCCGACACACCGTGAAGATCTGGTGATCCAACGCATCCTGGTGCGCCACGGCGTGAGCTACGACCTTGGCTGCCTGCTGATCGAAGATATCAAACGTGCGCTGATTGAATTCGAGAATCATCCGGTCGTTAACCCAGTCTCTGCGCAGCAAGGCAGCGGATTCAACCACGGGTAATCACTCTGGTTTCTTATCGGGGCGGCGTTGATGCCAGCCCCGCTTTTTTCCCCACCAATATTCGCTGAAGAAGAGCAACCTCTTCCGGCAGGAGAATCGTTATGGCGAGCACCGAAAAAAGCGCCGCTCCAAAGCAATTAACGTTGCTAGGCTTTTTTGCTATTACCGCATCAATGGTGATGGCGGTTTATGAATACCCGACCTTTGCAACCTCGGGTTTTTCTCTGATCTTCTTTCTGCTGTTAGGCGGGTTCCTGTGGTTTATTCCCGTCGGCCTGTGTGCCGCAGAAATGGCGACGGTAAAAGGTTGGCAGGAAGGCGGAGTCTTTACCTGGGTATCTAAAACCCTGGGCGAGAAATGGGGCTTTGCCGCCATCTCGTTTGGCTATCTGCAAATTGCCATCGGTTTTATCCCGATGCTGTATTTTGTGCTGGGGGCGCTGTCTTATATCCTCAAGTGGCCTGAACTGAATCAAGACCCGGTGATTAAAACCGTCGCGGCATTGGTTATCTTGTGGGGGCTGGCATTCACTCAGTTCGGTGGCACCAAAAATACCGCGCGCATTGCCAAGATAGGTTTCTTTGCCGGTATCCTGTTGCCAGCCGCTATCCTGGTGATCCTGGCCTTCAGCTATCTGCATTCCGGTGCGCCGTTGGCGATTGAAATGAACGCCTCTACCTTCTTCCCAGACTTTACCCAGATGGGCACGCTGGTGGTGTTTGTAGCGTTTATCCTGAGCTATATGGGTGTCGAAGCCTCGGCGACTCATGTCAACGAAATGAAAAACCCAGGCCGGGACTACCCGCTTGCCATGCTGTTGCTGATGGTGGCGGCTATTTGTTTGAGTTCCGTCGGTGGGCTTTCTATCGCAGCGGTGATCCCTCGTGGTGAAATCAATCTGTCTGCGGGGGTGATGCAAACCTTCAGCGTATTGATCTCGCACTTCGGGCCACAGTTTGAATGGGCTGTTCGCGTCATTGCTGCACTGCTGCTGTTGGGCGTGCTGGCAGAAATCGCTGCCTGGATTGTTGGGCCTTCTCGCGGCATGCTGGTTACCGCACAGCAAGGGATTTTGCCTGCTCGCTTTGCCAAAATGAACAAGAATGGCGTGCCGGTCGCACTGGTGATTTCTCAGTTGGTGATCACTTCCATCGCGTTGATTGTCCTGACCAACACCGGGGGCGGCAATAACATGTCCTTCCTGATTGCACTGGCGTTGACCGTGGTGATCTACCTGTGCAGCTATTTCCTGCTGTTCCTGGGCTATATCCAACTGGTACGCAAACAGCCGGAAAACGAGCGCGTGTTCAATATTCCGGGTGGCAAGATGGTTAAACTGGCCGTGGCTTCGATTGGTTTGCTCACCTCTGTGGTTGCCTTTGTGGTGTCGTTCTTCCCACCTTCTGGTCTGGCAGGGTTAGAAGCCAACCATATGTATGTGACTATGCTGGTCGTGTGCTTCGTGGTGGTATTGGCTATCCCGTTCATTATCTATGCGCTGCATGATAAACGCTTGAAGGCGACCAACCTCAAGCTGGTACCGGTTAGCGTTGACTCTGCACCTGAAGGGCATTTCTTTATCCACCCACGTGCACGCTCCGCGCACCATATTTATGTGGATGATAAGCAAGTGCATTAATCGATATCCGATCAAGCACTGAATCACCAGGCAGGTTGCGGTGGGGAATAACCCACTGCAACCTGCTTTTTGTGTTTGAAGTTACCAAGTTTCCCCTCACCCCAACCCTCTCCCACAGGGAGAGGGAGCTGTATGTGCTACATATTAACTCCTGCATCTAACCGCGGCTCTGAACTAGCTCCCTCTCCCCACACCAGTGCTTTTGAGATCTCGGACTGTAAATCGGGAGAGGATTGGGGTGAGGGGCGTCATTTTTGCCCAATTGAACGCCCAGTCATTGACCAATGACAAAGCGGCACGGGGGCCAGCTTCTTTATAATCAGGCCCGTTTGTCTTCTCACTGGTGTGGACCCATGGCTTATCAACTGAATCTGAACTGGCCCGAGTTTTTAGAAAAATATTGGCAGAAACAACCTGTTGTATTAAAGAATGCCTTCCCGAACTTCGTCGATCCCATTACGCCGGACGAATTGGCCGGTCTGGCGATGGAGGTTGAGGTAGACAGCCGCCTGGTCAGCCAAACCAATGGCCAATGGCAGGCCAGCCACGGGCCGTTCGAGCATTTTGATAACCTGGGGGAAACCGGCTGGTCGTTGCTGGCCCAGGCGGTTAACCACTGGCATGCCCCGTCAGCCGAACTGGTACGCCCGTTCCGCGTGCTGCCGGACTGGCGTTTAGACGATCTGATGATCTCGTTCTCGGTACCCGGTGGTGGTGTGGGGCCGCATATCGATCAGTACGATGTGTTTATCATCCAGGGGATGGGCAGCCGCCGCTGGCGCGTGGGTGACAAACTGCCGCTGAAGCAGTTTTGCCCGCATCCGGCGCTGCTGCACGTGGAGCCTTTCACGCCAATCATCGATGAAGACCTGGAGCCGGGCGATATCTTGTATATTCCGCCGGGCTTCCCGCACGACGGCTTTACCCACCAAACCGCGCTTAACTACTCCGTTGGCTTCCGTGGCCCTAACGGCCGGGATTTAATCAGCAGCTTTGCGGACTATGCGCTGGAAAACGATCTCGGGGGTGAGCATTACAGCGATCCCGATTTGACCTGCCGGGAACACCCGGGCCGGGTTGAAGAGTACGAACTCGATCGCCTGCGTACCATGATGGCCGACATGATTAATCAGCCGGAAGATTTTAAACAGTGGTTTGGCCGTTTCATCACCACGCCGCGCCATGAGTTGGATATTGCTCCAGCCCAACCGCCTTACGAACCGGATGAGGTTATCGAAGCTCTGCTGGACGGTGCAGTGCTGACTCGCCTGAGTGGGTTAAGAGTGCTGGAGGTTGGCGGCAGTTTCTTTATCAACAGCGAACGCCTGGATACGGTTGCCCCCAAGGCTGCCGATGCCCTGTGCCGTTACACCATTATCGGTAAGGCAGAACTGGGTGAGGCGCTGCAAAATCCGGCGTTTGTTGCTGAGTTAACCGGTTTGGTTAACCAGGGGTACTGGTTCTTCGACGAGTAATCGTGTGACCAAAAGGGGCGCAATGTGGCACCCCTTTGGTAGAACATGTCCGCCCCTACACGCCATCATGGCAGGCCAGGGCATACTCTTTATCCAACAAGTAAGGTCGCAGATAGGCTACGCTGCTACACATCGGCAGGATATCCGCCGATAGCGCTATTCCCAACGTTTCGATAAGGTATCTTCTGCGCCGTTGCATCCGCTGCCAGAGTTCCGGGTATTGTATCTGTATATCTGACTTCAGCTGTTCATCGGCCAGCAGTACGGTGCTTTCGGCAGATACACCGCCAAAACCTGGGACTGACGGAATGATATCAATTTGCAGGATCATGCCGCTTAACAGCTTTTCTTGCGAGCCTTCATAAATGGGTGAAGACATCCATTCTTCTTCTGCAGTCAGGTGCCCAGGGCACAAGGACCAGTGGTACTGACTACGTGGTAATACGCGGTCTATATCTTCAAACAGTTGCCCCCCTGGCATACCAATGGCGATCGCCTCTAGCCAGTGTGTATAGGCTGAGAAATAAGGGATAGCGACCTCATCAAGATAGTTCGCCGCCTCTTTTGATGAGAGATCGTTGCCATGCACAACGTAGCCCGCGCGGCTGGAGGCCCCGCCACGATATCCTACGGTCAGAGATAGGGTGTCACCATATTTAACGGTATTGTCGGTCGGGAATAAATTACCGTTAATAAAGCGTGGACCGCTGGTTGCTATCGTCACGATATTGGTATGCTGCCCAGCGCGAACCAGACAATCCCCTAGCTGTTGCTCGTCAACGCCGACGGCCAGTTTATTCATGGCATCCAGAATGCAGTCGGAGGCTAACGCTGCGCCATATTCATAATGCGCGATTTCATTGGCATTATTGACCGTGCGGCTACCATTTTCGCCGATAAACAGGTCCGTTTCATTGGATAAACAATCTTCCGAGCCAACCAGGGTGCGAACTTCATCGACAATGTAGCTGGGGAGGTCATAAATTTTCTTGTTAACTTCACCGCCGCGGGTAAACATTTTCCAACCCACCAAGCCAGTTCTGGCATTTTTTCGTATCCCAGCCTCAACCAGTAACTCGCTGATTGACTTGTCTGTACGATTTGGTTGATTCGGTAGTGAAAAATGGGGCAGATGGACCGCATTGGCTTTTATCCTGGCTTTCGCTGCCTTATTGAGGTTTTCATTACCCAAAACCAATGTCATTTCACCATCGGCGTTAATGACTAATAATGCCTCTTCGAAACGGGTAAAGAAGCCAACCAGGTATTCAAAGTTCCCACAGTGTTCTACATCACCATAAATCACCAGTTGCTCAAGCCCACGCTGTTGCATGAGGCACAGAACCTTATTTTTTCTTTCCTCAATGGTGTCATTGGTGAGTCCGATGGGGACCCCAGAACAATCTTTCTCAGGCTGACTGATTTTCTTTAAAATAATCTTATGGTTATTCATTTTTACCTCTGTTGCTATGCACATTCTTATCTGAATAGAGTGGTATCATTTTAAATGTCATCGATTGGGTACATGGGACGCATGATACGTTTAAACGGAATTGAACGTGTATCCTGTGGCGTTGCTCCCATCGTCAGGGACATAACAGAGAGTTTCCCCTTCTCCTTCAACTCAGGGAAGATATAACCTTGTTTTACCACGATGATGTCGTAATCGTCCCAATTTAAGCCTGCGCCAACAAACTGGTGATGTTCTGCCATGGTTTGTCGAGTGTTGGCGATTGAAATATCAATGGCAGTGCCTTTCACCGATACGGTGATGCTATGCCCATAGCATGCATCGTGTGGGTGTAACATATAGCCCCGCAACTCGCCTTTAGCCCGCAAAATAACCGTGAGTTCAACACTTTTTGACATCTCGTCATGATTCATACCTAAACTGATGTTAACTTCAGTGCCGATAGCAAGCTGTTCCAGTTGGCGATAAGTGCGTGGATCGCAAATGTTGGCGAATAGCACGCTTTTCTGCAGGTGATTTACAGCCAACACCTGCCGCAAGATATAGGTATTCCAGCCGGTAGCGCCTGAGGTGGTATTGTCGCCCGAGTCGGTGATAAATACTGGTTTATCATCGCATTGAAGTGCCATTTCCAGGGCTTGCTCAGGTTTGGCAGTCAGCCCGGTATAGTGAAACTCATGGCGTTTATGCCAAACGTAGTCGGCTAATTGGTCGGCCACCTCTTCGGCATAGCACTGATCTTGTTCCGTTGCGGGAACGACCACAATCCCGCAGCCTGCCACTGGGGTATCATGACGAATATATCCCACATGCCAACTGGCACTCAAAATACGCGGATCCTGCTCCAGTTGGTTCAAATAGCGGTTAATACTGTTTACCGGCTCATCGGCAGAAACGCTTTGTTCGCCACCTAAAATCAACGGTAACTTGCGGTATACCGAGTGGATATTTTGGCGTTTCTTGAGTAGTTCACAGAGCATACCGGCTACTTTTTTAATCGTGTCCAGGTTATCCGTATGTGGCGACTCTCTGAAGCTACGGATCAAGGAGGTCGAACGGACATATTCCTGGCATAAATTGCCATGAGGATCGCAGGCTACGGCAATTGGAATATAGGGGCCGACGATGTTCCTTATCCCTTGCAAGATGCGATGGTCGCCAGAGCCGATGCCTTCAACCTCACTGGCGCCATGCAGCATCAGGAAAATCCCATCAATCTCATCAACATGGTCCTGAACCGTGCGTAAAAAACAGGACTCGATATAGCTGAAAGCATCCTTGGTTATCACGCCTGAAGGGCCTGCATCAGCATAAATAGCCGGGATCAGTTGTATCCCTGCTGCGCTGAAGACATCCGCAATATGCATTTTTTTGATGCAATCCTCACCAAAGGCTAAAACAAAGTCCGTGATCTTGTTTTTAATCGGGATGTTAGCATTGGATTCTGTGACGAATTGCCCTACTAATACTTTCATTTTGAAATCCTTGTTGACTGAAATTGGCAAATTATTCGCTGAAGGTTGTTATCAAATAGCGAGGACAACCGGCATCAATATGCACTGGCCACGACTGGCTTGGATTTTTTTGCATCCATCGATAAAATAAGTCGTACGGATAAAAATGAGACCACAATTGATACTGCTGCAACAATGGCGGCAATAATGACATAATGCAGGCTGCCACTTTTATCCACGAAGAACAGGAATGTCAGCAGGCCGGGGCAACCGCCTTCCACGAAAGATCTCAACCCCATCAGCCCGGCCACGAGCCCGCCGCTCATCGCTCCAATCGCAGTGCCAATCAACACCTTAGGTCGTGAAATCAGGCTGCCGTAAAATGCGGGTTCAGTTACACCACATAAAGCTGTGATGCCAAAGGAAGCGATCATCCCTTTTTGTGCTTTGTTATCTTTGATACTGGTAGCTACCGCCAGTGCTGACGCACCAATACACAGGTTGGAAATAAAGCCCATAGTACCCGTTACCGGGTTATAACCCAGGGTAGAAATCAACTGAATAGAAATTGGTGAAATGGCCTTATCAATTCCTAGCATAACCATATAAGGATAAACGGCTGCGAGGATCGGTTGAGAAAGGAAACCAACGGTATCACCTAGCCAAATGCAGAAGTTGCCGATTGCACCGCTCATATGCATACCCAGCGGGCCTAAAACAATGAGCTGAACCGGCACCACGATAGCCATGGTAAGCAGTGGTTTAACAAAGTAAATCAACGATTCCGGAATGATTTTCTTCAGGAGTTTATCGACATAATACATAAAGAAGACACCCAGGATCACTGGCAGGATCGTTGATCCATAAGATATCTGTGGGATGTTGATGCCGATGAAGTTCAAGCCGGCAACATCATTAATCCTCTCAGTCAGCAAGACGGCACCCAGAAATGCTCCCATGATGGGTTGCATTTTTAGTTGGGATGCCAGGGTGTAACCAATGTAAATAGGTAGAAACGTGAAACCGGCCTGAAAAATGGCCAGCAAAATATTCGCAGTGCCACTATTAATGTCCATACCGAAGTAGTTCATCAACAGGTTACGTATAGCAAGGATCATGCCGCCAACAATCATTGCCGGTACGACTGGCATAAAAATAGGGGAGACGAAGTTACCAAATTTGTTCAGATAGTAGTTGGCATTATGCGGCTCATCGCTATCTTCGGCTATAGCATGTTCGACATTCCCACTTGGTTTCCATTTTGAAACATCAATAAAATCATTAAAAGCATCGTTAACATTTGGACCGATAATGATCTGGATTTGATTCTGTTTGTTAACAATTCCGGCGCAGTCTGGTAATTGCTTCAATGCCTCGACATTAACGCTACTCTTTTTGGCAACATCGATGCGTAGCCTGGTGGCACAATGCGTTACGTGCATAATATTTTCAACGCCACCTAGAAACTCTACGGCCAGCCTGGACATTTCTGAATATTTACCCATAAAATACCCTTCCTGATGATTAAAGTTCTGATTTTTATATGAAATTAGCTAGTCAGCATTAATTTTTAGACCTGAGATGACTATGTAGTTATGCGGGCGGTTGTCTGCACCCTGTTGTTTTCATCTTACTGCTCCCTGCCGAACTAACAGATCGGTAGTTTTTTAAGCTGATGAGTGGGTTTGTCAGGCCAATGCTGTTGAACCATCGCGTTTACCTGAAAACACAAAACATCACTAAACAACAAAATAATATAAAAATGTTATTCTGTGTTGTAGTTTTGGTCTTGGATGGCAGCTGGATCACAAAAATTGTTGAGAAAGTTACATTGTGTGATAGGTGTCACAAAATTATGAGAATTGGCTCTCTTATCAACACCAATAATTCGGTGCACCAGGGTAACCTGTTGTCATATCAACGTTTAGTGAGTAACATCTCAGGATAATATTGACTAGAGGCGGCTAGATGAAGCAAACCAAAAGACAAATATATATTCTTGAATATATTCGAGTTAATGGCGAAGTGCTGACTAAGGATCTAGCCCAGAAGCTGAATGTTTCCACCATGACCATTACCCGTGACTTGAAAGCCTTGGCGGATAATGGAGCTGTGCAGTTGACCTATGGTGGGGCAATGTCTTGTGAAATGAGCACTTCTGAGTACCCTATGGCTTTGAAAGAAGAAGCCAATACCGATGGGAAAAAACGCATTGCCACTCATTGTAAACAGTTGGTCAAGCCCGGTAGCTCAGTGTTTATTGAGACCGGAACCACCACGCTCGCGGTGGCAAAAGAGATCTTCCGCACGGAAAATTGCACCTTTTATACCAATTCGCTGCTGGCTTTAAATGCACTATCAAAATTTAGTGGCATCGCGTTACACACCATTCCGGGTAGATATCGCGAACTCTCCCAAGGTTTTCTTGGGCCGCAAGCCATAGAATATGTTAAAGATTTTCAGTTTGATATTGCCTTCGTCGGTACTGAAGGTATCGACCTGGATTTGGGTATTACCTTGCCCAATGAGGCCGATGCTTATACTAAAAAAGCCGTCATTCAGCAGGCCAAGCAGGTGATTATCGTGGCCGACCACAGCAAGTTTGGCTTAACGCATTTGCACAAAGCCGCTGAATTGGAAAAAATTGATTTGATTGTCACCGATCTCAGCGATGAAGCACCGATTTTTAAAGCCATTGCTAACATTACTGATATTGTCTCTGTCGCCAACCTCAGCCATTGAGCACTGTCGTTCAGGTTTCTTTCTGCGGTGATGCCTAATCGTTATCCAATATTTTTAGTTGGCAGGATCAATATCTTGCTGGAATGTTATTTATCGCCTTCAATAAACCTTTTTCCGTCACGATATAATTCCCGGTCTTTAGCTGTGCCAGGATTTTCATGATGCTACTGCGTGAGAGAAAGGTCCTATTCTTGATATAGGAAACGATACTGACGCTGTTTCTGACTTCTGCCGTTTCATTCATTAACTCATACAGCTGATAGCAAATAATCTCATAGGAAGAGAGTGAGGAAATCTTGGTGCAGTGGTCATACACCCTGGTTGCGGTATAAATGAGCAGGGTCGATAAACTTTGCCACAGATCTTCTCTGGCAATAATTTTGTTGGCTTCTTCAATCGACAACACGCTGATTTCTGAAGACTCTTGGGTACGGATGTAGAGATAGTCAGACTCTAAAAGCTGCGTGCTGATGCCAAAAATGTACGGTGCGGACTCAGAATTTAATACCATGCCATCAACGTTACGATACAGCGTCACGCTACCTTTGTGCAGCAAAAAGCAGTGATGCTGCCCACCGGCAATGTAGTTTAGTGATTGTCTATTTTTTGTTTCGACTCTGTTGGCATGTGGCGTGAGATGCTGCAGGAGCAGTTCGATTTCGGCCAAGGGCTTTTTCTTTGTCATATCACAATCATATGTAATACAAGGTTTTATTTCGTGATTCACCTTAATCCCCTTCCGTGGTACACGCACGCCTACACCGCAAAGTGCAGACAGTTTTCAGAGGAAGAATTATGCTAATTTTAATTAATTTTAAAAGATGTTTGAGGGTGTAAAATTACACCCAGAAAAAACTTGAAGAAGCCAACTATTCCACATCAGAATAATCTCGTTATTTTATAATATTGTTTTTTTTAAACTTAACTATATTGAGTTAAGTTGACTGGATGAGTTCATTAAAGGATATTTAAATTGAACGTTGTTTTTGATGATGGCTATACTCTGTACCGTGCCGGTATGGAGTGGTTTCTGACGGAGTTATTCGGGGGGAGTGAAAAGCTCCATTTTAGCGTAATGGATAGTCACTCAGTTATGCAAGCTAACATCATCGTCAAGAGTTTCTCTGCCGGTGAGCGTTTTCTCTGTCAACCGTTGATGAAAATGCGTCAACAGGGCTGTCTGGTGATTGGGGTATATGATGGTAGTCCAATCTCTACCAATGGTGGGCTGCCCCTATGTCTCTCCAATACGGTATTTATCAATCGGTCGGACTCTCGGGCTACAATAGCTGAACAGGTTTTTCGTGGTCGACAGCGTTGCCTGCTAGAACAGCAAAATCCCGCGAAACAAAACTGCCTGGTTTGTAATCACCAAACGTTAACGTTACAACAGGTCAGCGTTGCTACGCGTTTTTATCTGGGGGAGGAAACCCACGCCATCGCCAGAAAGCTGAAGATCAGCACCAAGACGGTGAGTTCACATAAATATCTTATTATGAAGAAGTTTAATCTTGGTACCGATCAAGACTTGCTGTCTTTGCTCAACTTGTTAAAAAATCAGCTCATTATCCCCAATATATTCAAAGAATGTTTAAATCTCGGCAGCTGGGTTTAACGTGCCAAGGTTGTTACTTGACAATGTGATGTGGGTTGCGCGTAGCAGGTGTTGATATGCTAGATTAAAAGCAGAACACAATACTTAACATTCTACGCTGACAGGTTTTATGAGCATACAAGATCACCATGCTACCGATGACTTTGCTGCAACGGTCGAACTGTTTGAACAACTGAGCCCCTATGCCACTTTTGATGATGTCCTGCCCGGAAACCGCCTTTACCTGTTTAAAGAAGGAGGACCGTACTGTTATCTGATACGCAGCGGCATTTGTAAACTTCATCATGGGCCTGATGAAATTTTGATTAACACCATGTATGTGCCTAGCATCATCGGGATAGGTGGCGTTTTAACGGCTAACCGTGCGTTATTTTTACAAACGCACACCAGAGCAGAGATAGCCACCGTCACGACTCATGAGATCAGGCAAATTATCGCTCGTCTCAATCTGTGGGAGCTGTTATCCAGGCATATCTACCGGGTCACCAACCGGTTTTTTATGTTAAGTAGCTACCTCAATTCGCCGACTGCCTATGAGATCCTGCGCTTTCAACTGTTGGAGTTGATGGATGAACCCACAGAGTTCAGAGACAACATTTCTGCCGTACAATATATTCAGCAAAAAACGCGCTTGTCGCGCAGCAGCATTATGAAAATCCTGTCACAGCTTAAGCAAGGGGGGGTTGTGAAACTTGAAAATGGTATTCTGAAGGAAGTTTGCCACTTACCTCTTAAGTATTAAAACCGAGTTAACTATTTCTTCTTTCAAAACCTGTGTCGATCCGAGCGTCGCACAGGTCTATCTATGTCAGTCTTACTCGCCCTGTTGTCGCTTTCCCCATTAAATGATAACTATTTTTATCTTCTGACAGTGTTAATGATAATGTGCTGATTTTTATAAAATAAAAGTTACTGAGATAAGTGCTGTGGTGTTTATTTTAATGGTTGTTATGAGTGTAAAATTACACTCAAAAACACCTTGAGGAGATTTTAAATTTATCCGAGAATGTTCTTAGGCGATAACGGGGTGAGGTCATTAATAACTGCTTTGCACCATTAGCCTGAATGTTGCAGCCTTGCTGAGAAAGAAATTTTTCTTGGTTAGGTATTTTCTATTATTAGCTAAAAACCCAAATTGGCATGGAAATTCAGACATTATAAATTCCGTTATCTCTAATAAAGATAACTGCGGCTTTGTATTGTCCGGTGCCAAGTTAAATACACTCAAGGAAATTGTTATGAAAAAGAATCTGATCGCTGTTGCTGTACTGGCTTCCTCTGCATTTGCTATTTCTGCGTTTGCTGCTGATGGCCAGGTGAATTTCACCGGTGAAATTATTGATGCTGCATGCCAGGTCGTTAATAGCCCAAGCAACCCGTTGGACGTGGTGCTGGGCAAAGTGGCCAAAACTGCATTTACCGGTACGGGTTCTACAGCTGCTGCCACCAAATTCACCCTGCAACTGACCAACTGCCCAGCCACCGTTAGCACCGCTAGCGTGAAGTTTGACGGTACCTCAGTGAACGGCGACACCACCCTGTTGGCCCTGACTCAAGAGTCTGGCGTGGCAACTGGCGTCGGTATCCAACTGGCTGATGCTTCAAACAGCGTACTGCCATTGTACACCGCATCTATGGCGTACCCTCTGCAGTCAGGCAGCGTAACCAACAACCTGGATTTCGTTGCTCGTTATATTGCTACCGCAGCCACCGTAACGGCAGGCCCGGCTAACTCAATGGCCAGCTTCACCGTTAACTACAACTAAGTTCCGCACTGCCCATAGGGCATGACTTGGTTAATCCGGGCCGGCGATAAATTGCCGGCTTTTTCCCCTTTGTTTATGGATCTTGATATGAAATTTATTCCTACCACGCTGCTGGCAGCATTGCTGGTGACTGCCGGTGTGGCTCAGGCCGGTGTGGTGATTGGCGGTACGCGGCTGATTTATGACGGCGGCAAGAAGGAGTCTTCACTGAGCGTCAGCAACCCGGACAAAGTGCCATACCTCATTCAGAGCTGGGTAGAGACTACCGGTGGCGGCGCTGAGAAAGCCCCCTTTATGGTCACTCCGCCACTGTTCCGTCTGGACGGTGGGCAGGAAAACGTACTGCGCGTGGTGCGTGCGGGCGGCAACCTGCCGTCAGACAAAGAATCGCTGTACTGGATGAACATCAAGTCGATCCCGTCGGTATCGAAAGAGTCCAATCAGAACACGTTGCAGATTGCGGTGAAGACACGCATCAAGCTGATTTATCGCCCGCAGGGCTTGAAAGGGGTACCCGAAGAGTCGGCTGAAAAACTCACCTGGCATCGTAGCGGCAATAGCCTGCAGGTGAGTAACCCGACACCGTTCTACATGAATTTCCAGGAAATCAAAGTCGCGGGCAAGGAAGTGAAAGAAGTCACCTACGTCGCCCCGATGAGTTCTGCGAGCTTTGCCCTGCCAGCCGGTGTGAGCAGCGGCAGTGTGAGCTGGAAAATCATCAGTGATTATGGCGGCGTGGGTAATGAGCACGTGGGCTCGTTCTAAGTCAGCAGCAGTCAGCAGGTTTCCCCACAGGCGGTGGGGCACAGGACACAGGGTAGTCACCTCACCCTGTAGGTAACGGAGTAAAATGGATGAATAACCACACGAGTCAGGGCAAACATGCCCGGCCTTCGCGTATCAGCAAGCTGGCCTATTTGATTGCCGCACAGTTGGCCTTGTTGGGCGGCACTTCTTTTGGGGTGCAGGCTCGCGACTACTTTAACCCGTTGATGCTTGAAATCGACAACCCACATCAGGGTAGTACCGATCTGACGGTATTTGAAGATGGGGCCAACCAGGCACCGGGCACCTACCGGGTTGATATTTACACCAACAATGAGCAGCAGGGGACCAGTGACGTTGAGTTTCGCATGCTTAAAGGTGCGGATGGCAAGGAGAGTTTGCAACCCTGTTTGAGCGTGGCTCAGCTAAATGCGATGGGCGTGAAGACCGATCTGTTCCCGGGATTGGGAGATGCCAAGGCGCAGTGCGCCGACCTGAGTGGCATTCCGCAGGCCAGCGCCGAGTTCCGTTTCAGCGCGCAGCAGCTATTACTGAGTATTCCACAGGCGGCCATCTCTCAGAAGGCGCGCGGCTACGTTCCCGAAAGCCAGTGGGATGAGGGTATTCCGGCGCTATTGCTCAACTATAACCTGAGCGGTGCCAACAGCTATGCCCGTAACGGTGACAGTAACGACAGCAATAGCCAATATGCCAACCTGCGTCCAGGTATCAACATCGGGCCGTGGCGGCTGCGCAACTACACCACCTGGAACCGTGACAGTAATGGTCAGGATAAGTGGGACACGGTTTACTCCTATGCGGCCCGCAGCATTATTGCGCTGAAAAGCCAGTTGGTACTTGGCGATAGCAGCTCTCCGAGCGACGTGTTCGATAGCGTGCCGTTCCGTGGTGCACAGCTGGCCTCGGACGATGACATGATACCGGACAGCCTGAAAGGCTATGCGCCGGTAGTGCGAGGCATTGCGCGCACTAATGCTCAGGTGATTATTCGCCAGAACGGCTATGTGATTTATCAGAGCTATGTGGCTCCAGGCGCATTCGAAATTAACGACATGTTCCCGACCGGGGGCAGCGGTGACTTGTTTGTCACGATCAAGGAAGCGGACGGCAGCGAACAGCTGTTGGTGGTGCCCTTCGCCTCCTTGCCAGTGTTGCAGCGTGAAGGCCGCTTGAAGTACTCGGTGACCAGCGGGCAATATCGTTCTTATGACGGTAGCGTGGATAAAACCTCGTTCAGCCAGGGCACGGCGATCTACGGTTTGCCACGTGGTTTGACGGCTTATGGCGGTGGGCAGTTTGCCAGCAAGTATCAGTCACTGGCATTGGGGCTGGGTAAAAACCTCGGTGACTTTGGTGCTATCTCAACGGATGTCACTCAGGCATGGTCCACCATGCAGGAGCGGCCAAAAGACAGCGGTCAGTCATGGCGCATCCGCTACAGCAAGAACATTATTCAGACCGGGACCAACTTTGCCATTGCCGGTTACCGCTATTCAACCGACGGTTATTACAGCCTGCAAGAAGTGCTGGATACCTATCGGGAACAAAATAGCCAGCCGCTTAATGAACGCAAGCGTAACCGCACCGAATTGACGATGAGTCAGAACCTGTGGGAGGGGGCGGGAGCCTTGTCTGTGAGCTGGATCAGTGAGGATTACTGGAACAGCGATCGCACCATGCGTTCGATTGGCGCGGGTTACAACAACAGCTGGAACGGTATCAGCTACGGCTTTAACTACAGCTATAACGAGAACGCGACGGCGAGCAGTAATAACGGTGTCACCAGCGGTCGAATTTATGACCGTGACCAGGTGTTTGCCTTTAACGTCAGCGTGCCGCTGAGCCGCTGGTTGGGCAATACCTATGCTTCCTACAACGTCAACAGCAGCCAGAAAGGTGGGACGACCAACAACGTTGGCCTCAATGGCACTGCCTTGACGGATAACAATCTGAGCTGGAGTGCCCAGGAGGGGTATGGCAGCCAAGGCGTGGGCAATAGCGGCAACCTGAATGCCGATTATCGCGGTACTTACGGGGAAGTGAGCGCTGGCTATGCCTATGACAGCAACAGCCAGCGTCTGAATTACGGCTTGCAGGGCGGTATTGTGGCGCACGCCAACGGTGTCACCTTCGGCCAGCCGATGGGAGAAACCATCGCATTGGTTCAGGCCCCGGGAGCCTCTGGTGTGGGTGTAAGTAATCAGACCGGGGTGAAAACCGACTGGCGTGGTTATGCGATTGTGCCCTACACCTCACCGTACCGGAAAAATCAGGTGCAGTTGAATACCGAAACCTTGCCGGACAATGTGGAACTGGCACTGACAACGCAGAATGTGGTGCCGACTCGAGGCGCCGTAGTGCGGGCCAACTTTGAAGCTAACGTGGGTCAACGGGCGATGATGACCCTGTTAGATCAAAACGGAGCACCGCTGCCATTCGGGGCTATCGTGACCGATCCTGCGCAGAAAACTACCCAGGGCTTTATCGTCGGTGATGGTGGGCAAGTTTATCTAACTGGCCTGGCAGACAGCGGCAAGTTAATTGCCAAATGGGGTAACGGGGCTACACAACAGTGTCAGGTGAGTTATTCCCTGGTCAATCAGAAAACAGAGACAGGTATTCAAACTCTAAACGGGCAATGTAGGTAATAATGAAATGTTAAATAGCAAATTCTTTCGATACTTGGAATTTATGTTGCTTCTCATTGCAGTATCTTGGGGGCAGCAGTCTATGGCTGCTTCTTGCACGAGTTCTTCAGGTGGCAACTGGTCCCCTTCAGGCAATTTAACTTATCAACGAGATCAACCAATTGGCAGTTGGGGGAGTAGTAAGTTTGGTGTAACAGGTGCTTATCAGTTTTCATGTGTGGGTGATAGTGCTGCGGATAGGGATGCTTATTTGACGTTGAGTGTCGCATCTTCTCCGGTTCCAGGATACACCGATGTGTATCCAACCAATAATCCAGGTGTGGGTGTTAGATATAACTTTGCTATTAACTCTGGCAGTTCTTCATTTTGTCCAGTGCAGTTTGACGATCATATTGTGAATTCGGTGAGAAACTACACGTGTCATATTCTTGCAAATAATCGACCTGCCATGTCGTTTGGTTCTTCTGTAGAGTTTGTAAAACTGGCTACCGCGGTAACATCTGGTCCTATTACGTATATACCACAAGTCACTGTCGCATATGCTTTAAACGGTCAGAGTGGGTCATGGAACTTACCGATAATGTGGAATGGAAGTGCTAACGTGAATCTGCTAATTACGGCTTGCACCATCAATTCGTCGAGTATTCTAGTTCCCTTGGATGACGTGATGGCCAGTAGTCTTACATCAGTAGGGAGTATAGCTAAGCCCGCTAGCTTTAACGTGGCGTTACAATGTAATGCGGGGGCCCGTATTAATGTTCAATTGAATGGCACTCAAAATACGGATAGCAGTGCTTCGGGGGTTTTACAGTTAACTAACGCAGGTGGCGCTGGTGTCGCGAAAGGTGTAGGTATTCAGATTCTTTATAACGGTACTGCAATGCAGTTGAACAATAATATGGTATTGAAAACGTCGTCAGGTGGGCAGGAAACATTCCCGTTCACGGCGAGATATTATCAGACAAAAGCTACGGTAACGGCTGGTTCTGCAAATGCTATTGCGACGTTGAATCTAACTTACCAATGAGAGATTAGACAAACTTTATCAAAATGATAAGTGTTGCTCAATGGGAGCAACATAGTGACAGCAACTGAAAATAAATGAAAAGGGATTATCATGAAGGTGTTGGTTAAATATTCTACATTAGCATTACTGGTAATGGCCTCTAGCTACAACGCTGCCATGGCAGATCCGGTGAATATCAATATAACCGGTAAAGTTGTCGCCTCACCTTGTGTGGTGAACAATAATAATAGCAACCTTAACGTTGACCTCGGGACGAATATTCAGGCCACCACCTTGGCCACGGCCGGCGCTGGTACTACGCCAACGCCGTTTAACCTTTCTCTCACCGCCTGCCCGCTGGGGACCAGCAACGTCACGGTAACCTTTACCGGCACGGCGGCTGCGGCACCACAAACCACCATGTACAAGAATACCGGTGCAGCAACGCCACTGGCGGTGGAGCTTTCCATTAGCGATCTCGGTACGATTTTGAGTAACAACGTCTCGGTAACCCGACCAGTGCAGGCAGGCGGAACCGTGACCTTCCCGTTGAGTGCCCGCGCCGTGACTGCAACCGGTAATGTGATTCCGGGCACTATCGTTGCCTTGGTACAAGCCAACTTTACCTATAACTAAGCCTGTTGTTTTCGTAAGGAGGAGAGGAGCCTGAATGAGCGAACTGATGAAACGGATGTGGTTTGTCATTGCTGTGGGAATGGCAAGTAGCGCGGTTCAGGCTACGGACCTGAATCTTACCGGCACTGTAGTCGCTACCCCTTGTACGGTAGACACCGGCTCGGTAAGTCAGGATGTGGATTTCGGCCAGTTGCGAGCCACCGATCTGACTACTGCGGGTAATGCATCCCCTTGGATGCCATTTGAGGTCAAGCTGGTCAATTGCCCGGTGAGTACCACCTCGGCGAAGGTGACCTTCAGCGGCACGCGCGTGAGTACGGATGCGACACTGTTTGCCAATGCCGGTAGCGCCATCAACGCGGCGGTGCAGATGGCGCAGGCAGCCAATAAAAGTCTGGTACAAGGGGACGGTAGCTCAATGACGGTGGCCGTCGACGCGCTACACAAAGCAACCTATGCGCTGGCTGGGCGGGTGATCAGCACCGGCAATACTGGCCCAGGTACGTTTCGCAGCGTGGTTCAGATGAGTTTTACCTACCAATAATCAGCCTTGGGATTGGCAGTGGTGTTAGCCACTGCCAATTTTTTATCTAGTCGACCAATACGCGCTTATTAGTTGCCCCCCAGAGGATCGACATCTCGGTAAACAGCGCACCGCTAATGTCTTCGACTTCGGTGGCGGTGATTTCCGCGTTGCCTTGCTTGCCAAAGAACACCACTTCATCGCCAGGATTGACGTTTTTCAGCCCGGTCACATCCACCATCACGGTATTCATCGAGGTTTTACCCACCACCGGCACCCGCTGCCCCTGGATCAGCACGTGACCCGCGTTGCTGAATACCCGGCGATAGCCGTCTGCATAACCCACCGGGATATTGGCCAACACCGAGTCACGTTTCAGCGTGTAAGTACGATCGTAGCCGACGGTGTTGCCTTTCGGATAATGGTTGAGTGCCGCAATAGAAGACTTGAAGGTCATCACACGTTTATAGTCGTTACTGGCAATGGTATCGCCATAGAACACTCCGCCAACGCGCACCATATCCAGCCAGGACTCCGGCACGGTGAGGGTGGCGAAGGTATTGGCAACGTGTAAGGTCACGTCGCTGCGTTTGATCCCGGTGATATCCAGCACCTGTTGGGATTGCACCTTGAAGCGAGCCAGATCTTTACGCACCGCAGCTACATCTTCCTCAGGATAGTGGGACATGATGCCGACCATTTTCAGATGAGGCAATGCAGAGATCGCCTTGGCCTCTAACAATCCGGCGCGATCGCTGACTTCCAGCCCGTTGCGTGACATGCCGCCAGAGTTCAGCGCCAAGTGGAAGCGCAGGGTTTTGCCCTGCTGGGCGGCAATGGCATCCAAACGCTGGGCCATTTCCAGATTACCGATCAGCTCTTCGGTGTCATAGTCGGTAGCCTGGCGCATCTCCGCCTCGGTGGCGTTTCTCACGCGCATCAGGCGTCCTTTAAAGCCGAGTTCGCGCACGGTTTGCAGCTCTTGGTTACTGGCCACGCCAATACACGGCACGCTATTTTCGATCATCACCGGAGCGACCAGCGAAAGATCGTGCCCGTAAGCATCCCCTTTCAGGATGGCGCAAAGCGTGGCCTTATTGCCCAACAACTGTTGAATTTTGTGCGTGTTGTATTCCAGCGCGCTGTGCGAAATTTCCAGCCGGGCGTTGTTAACCACTTCCGGTGAGCTTTTAGCCGTGACGACGAGAGAGTGCGTTGGGCTGGTGGGTTGATGGCAAGCCACCAACGTTAATAGCGGTATCAATACTAAATGGCGTAAATGCAGCGGCATATTCCCTTCCTGCTGAAATAAAAAATTACTTTCTCGATATTAATCAGTTTTTATATCTGATTTAACGGCGGGTGTGGCTGGTTCACCGACGTTTCTGTCAATACCAGCGGCAACCAATAAATGATAAATAACAACTTTTGTCAAATCTCTCGGGCACTGCTGGAGCCCCTCACCCAGCCCTCACCCAGCCCTCACCCAAAGGGCGAGGGAGCCAGTGCGGAGTTGTGGTGAGGTGCTGGGGGTTAATTTGTGGCACAATCGATCCCCTCTCCCTTTGGGAGAGGGTTAGATGGTGTCGTCATAAGATGGCAGCCCAAAGAGCGATGCATCTGATCTGGACGGCGGCGAGAAACGAGGCCGTATTCTTTGCGTAGCGCGTTGCAATACCCCGCCAGCGCTTTAGGTGCAGGAAGGCATTTTCGAT
>NZ_JBOFZA010000075.1:0-3582 GCF_051654945.1 Serratia sp. (in: enterobacteria) | reverse complement strand
ATTTTTTATAGGCCGACGGATCTCTGATGCAGTACAGCTCCTGCAACTGCCTGTTCAGATCCGTAAAATGAGGCTCAAAGCGCAGGCCAAACCAGTGCAGGATCGCAAAGTTGGCTTTGTTGATGCTGTGCATGTCGCCGGTGATGGCCGTGGGTTTCACCTCTGAGGTGTTGCGGTACCAGATATCAAAGACATGGTGGGCTTCATAGTCGTTTGTACCAATCAGATAACCGTTGATCGGGATGTGGTTACACAGCAGCGTGTAGGCCACCATGCCTTTACCGCGGCCGAAGTATTTACGCGAATGCCGGGCCTTTACAGTCGGCCGCTCAACGCCAAACTTCTGCCCGTCAACGGCACCATAAAGCGTTTCCGGATCAAACGAATAGTGCGGGAAAATCGGCAGTGCCTCTATGGCATCGGTGATGCAGTCATTGGCCGTGACCAGTGACGCCAAGCGGAGGTACTGTTCGTACGTGGTTTCCAGCACATGGAACGGAATATCACTGGTTCGTGCCATCACATGATTACCATGGTTCATCGCCTGGGCAACGATGACCGCCATCAGGCTGTCTGCATCGGCATTCTTTTTGGCATAACGGGGTTGCAGCGGTTTCATGGCATGAAGAAACCGGCACTGGCCGTTAACAAACCGGAAGACATCGGTCACATCGCAGAATGGCAACTGCTCATAAAATCGCTTCTCCTGCGCCTTATGACGGCTGACCACGGATTTATGCCAGGTCAGTTTCTGCGTTTCTTTATCGTATTCCAGATGTTTCAGCTTCCCCTGCTTAAGCTCGCGGTTGAAGGCTTTCCACTGCCGGTGCAGTTCGGACTCCAGCGTTTTTAGCTGCGTTTTAACCGGCTTTTGCAAAAATGGGATGTTCATTTCAGCCAGGACAGCGGCCTGCTCCCCTTCCGGTACCAGTTCATCAGAAAGATGGCGGTGCCGGAGACTGTCATTGAGGTGGAATTCACCCGCCTGAAAACGCTTTCTTATCTGGCGGTAGAGCCAGAACTCATAGCGCCCGGCATTCAGTCCTGTGGGCTCACCATCCTCGCCGAACTCCAGCAGATATGGGCGCAGCCGTTCAGGTAATGTTCCTGATGGGCATTCCGCCAGTGGACGCTGCGAAAGCGTCTGTTTTTTGCTGAACACCATCCTGAGCCAACTCAGCGATTCAGCCCACGGGCTGTCGTGGATCACGCTGGTGAGGTCGAGTGACAGAAATAATGGCCGCAGGTGACGCCGGATTAATGCCGTCATACCGTCCACGGCCTGCCACTGCAGCGCCAGCTTACTGATGGGTTTTACACTCATACGCTGTGCGGTGGTTTTCAGTGCCTCCCGCGGCATGATTTTCCAGGCCCGCCGGCGGACTTCGCCAAAGGTGGTGGGATCAGGAACGCTGTCGTCAACATAAAGCGACAGCAGTCGCCCTATTTTAGACGTTTCACGCCGGTGTTTTTCCTGGGCGTCAGCCAGAAGCTGTTTGGCCACGCTGCGGCTTTCATCCTCGAGCTGTTTCATATGGAAAAACATCGCATCCACCAGGTTATCGCTGAACTGCCGGTAACGAACCCATGCATAGCACAGCAGGTAAAGGCGAGTCTGATCAGGCTTCAGTTCACGGAGATCATAAACGGTATAGAAATTTGCCAGGCTAGCGTAGTACAGCAGATTCTGCTGAGAAATATTCAGTGCCGGCAGGATGTCGCAGGCTTTACGGTGCAATGGCTCCAGGATGGCCCGTTTTTCCCGTTCCTGGACCATCTGGCGCCAGCCGAAATCACGTGCATCCTGCCTGAGGATCGCCAACCGGGAAAGGGTATCATCGCGTTCAATCAGTTTTTTCAGACCATCGATGGTGGCGTTATCAAGCTGCTCAGTCAGGATTCGCCCCAGCCGCTGCCTTTCATCAGAAAGAGTCCGGCTTACCAGCTCCTGGAGCGTGGTATAGCCGGGGCGGATGATTTTGTGCGCGTTGAGCCAGATAATCAGCTCAGTGGCGACAAAGCCGGGAGTGACATCGCGATGAACAATGTGGGCGGCCTGTTGTTCAAGCTGTGACGACAGTGCCGATGACCACGGGCGGTAACCATACAGGGAGCAGATTTTTTCCCGCTGAGCATAGCGTTCGTGCTTATAGGGCAGTTTGGCAGGCAGTGTCTCCCCGGGGAAATAACGGCTCAGGACAAAGCTGCAGTCGTCCGGAACATCATCCCACCCGAAGCGGAAAAACAGGTGCTTGGCTTTAAAGTAAGCGATCTGGATGATGCAATAAATTTGAGCGTGAAGCCCCCGACGGCTGCAGGCCAGCGCCAGTTCAGATTCATCCAGCGCCAGAAACTCCAGTCGCTGAGCATCATCGAAATCAGGGAGGCCATACAGCGCTTCCTGCTCAGCAATGTTTAAAACCGCCAGTCGTTCACTTTTGCCTGTTGCTTTATCACGAGTTGTCATCCTGATCTCGATTAATCGTGTCCGTAAGAGGATCGTTCAACGGACAGTTAAATAAATTTTCGCATCTGCCATAAATCGCTGCTGAAGTTGTCTCATATAACTGGTACGGTATCAATCTCTTTCATGGCCCCTTAAACGTACACATTTTATGATTGAAATACGGATCGGCTATGCCCGGTGTTCCACCGACAAGCAGGATTTGACCGCCCAGCAAGAAGCGCTGGTTAAACTTGGCGTCTCCCCTGACCGGATTTACACCGACAAAGGACTTACGGGGTCAAACCGGCAGAGACCAGGGCTGGATCAGGCGCTGGCCGCTGTGCGCCGTGGTGACACCCTTGTTGTACCGAAACTTGACCGTCTGGCGCGTTCGGTTCCTGATGCCCGAGAGATTGCTGACACACTACAGGCCAGAGGCGTAAAACTGGCGCTGGGAACCAGCCTCTACGATCCAGCAGACCCTATGGGGAAAATGTTTTTTAACGTTCTGGCCACCTTTGCTGAGTTTGAAGGGGACCTGATACGCTTACGTACCCGGGAAGGCATGGCTATTGCGCGGGCAAAAGGGAAGCTCCGGGGAAAACAACCGAAGTTATCAGATAAACAACAAAAAGAGCTGTGCCGGATGCATGAAACTGGACAGTACTCGATCAGCGATCTGGCTGAGTTATTCGCGGTATCCAGGCCTACAGTTTACCGGACCCTTTCTCGTCATAAACAGGATTAGTTATGCGTACACCAGAAAACACGATTTTCTTGGCCCTGCGAAACGGTGGGTGTATTAAAAGTTTTTACCGGCGATCGGCGCGGAGCCCCCGCGAGGTAAAATCAGTGCTAGCCGACGGCTATGTGCTGGAATCAACGGGTGATGAGGGTGAAGTCATTCTGAATCATGCCGATTTTTTGTCAGTAAAAGCGAAACTGGCAGAAACAGAAACCTGGGAGCAAGTCGTAGGCAACATACTTTTCGGTGGCAGTACCTGGAAACTTCGCCCTGATATGGACGATTAATAAACTGACGAGATAACTGGACTGGATTTTATGAAAAAAACACCATCAAGGAACACCGGACAGGTTATTAATCTTGCTGAATTAATCGATGACATGCCGGAGGA
>NZ_JBOFZA010000074.1:0-1605 GCF_051654945.1 Serratia sp. (in: enterobacteria) | reverse complement strand
CCACAGTTGTCACGTAGCAGAACCTTATTAACCAGCTTAGTTGCCGAACGAGCAGCCGCACCGTCATTTCGATTCATTGGTGCAAAGCGAACAGCGTTCTCATCGCTGGTAAATACAGAGATAAGTTCTTGGAGAGTGCCATTCACACACTCCATAACGGTCCGGTCAATCCACTTACTAGAGCCCTGAGTTACAGGCTCTGGCAGACGACCATAGTAATATTCCCACGCCATACGAGCCCGAACACCGAGCTCACCTTGGTGATAACCGATAGCGTGATTGTAGTAAATGCCAATTTGTGATTGAAGTTCGCGAGCCTTCTCATCATTAAGTTTGACATCTCCTGTAATCTTGAAAATCTGAGTCATTTAGCAATCCTTAATAGTTGACGTTGAAGTTCGACCAGTTATCATTATAGGCACTGTTGAAGCCTGCATTAGCTTCGCCTGCTGATACACCACGGTCACGAACAGATAATACAGAATAACGAGCAGCATCCATTGTATCGTCGAATGTCTTTACGATTTTACCATCCTTACGGTGGTATCGACGCATTTCTTCAAAGAATCTTCCGCACGTCTTAAATACTTTTAACCGTCCAGTCTTCATTCTGGTAAGCATCTCCATGATGCCCGGTTCTACAAAGTTGTTCTTTTTACCTGTCCAGTCAAGGGGGTTATAGAACGTTTCCATCATTGTGTTAACACCTGCTTCACGATAGTAGTTGGCTACTGTCTTACCTGAACCACGCTCTGTGTTGTCTGCGTCATGTGGTAGTACTACAGGAATCCAATTACCTCTTGTGTTGATAGCAGTGGCATGCAACGAAGGCACACCAGCTTTCGCATGGTAACAGTCGTAAATGTAAACGGTATCAGTGGCTCCATCATAGGCAGACCAAACTGCGGCCGTATCGTGGGAAACCCCAATATCAACTGCGCAAATCCTTCGCCAGTGACTTGGAATTTCAATTGGATCAATAGCAATATCGCTTTCAGCTACGTCGTAAATCAAACCTTCACCCATCATCGGAATACCTCTCGCTCGCATATCGTGTTGCCATTCTGGAATACGACTCAACAGATCCTTTTTCACTTCTTCTGTTAGGTGTGGTGCGTCGTCCCAAGTGGCGTTTTGAAAATACATGGCTCCGCTCTTATCCTTCATAAACATGTCAACCAGCTTCGTTAACCCGTTTTCAGGAGTGGCGGTGATTGTGATTAGTCCACCAGTAGTTGCAGTACGTGTTACACATTGTGAGTAGATTTCTGTGCTCTTAAATGGGTCTTCTTCGTCAAGCCAAATGTAATCAACTGTTGCACCCATGAGTACGTGCTCGCCCTGTTGTGTTGAACGAAACTCAATAACGCTCCAGCCATCTGGCATTCCATTTTCATCATGGTGTTGGATTTTTCCTGTCAGGATCTTGTCACCATCTCGTTCAAGCATTTCAATGTCTATGTATTGCTTGGGGATAGCACCAGTTCCTATCTCTTTCTTATCCTTGGCAGTAATGGTACCAAACAACTCTTTCTGTAGCACTTTTCGAGTTGAGTCACCAGTAATACCTACACACCATAAAAGGATTGGTTTTTTAAACTTATG
>NZ_JBOFZA010000073.1:0-177385 GCF_051654945.1 Serratia sp. (in: enterobacteria) | reverse complement strand
CCGCCCCAGAATAGTGAGAAGGATAAAAATAGTTAATGCACTGAAAATGTTAGGAAAAGAGTACAGTAATATGGTCATGGGATGTTGACCATATTACTGGGGATCACTCAGCCCACAGGGAGAGGGGACCGATCGAGTTGGCTAATTGTTTTGCGTAATGCCTTACCCTTTTTGTTTCTGACTCCCCACTTACCGAAGGTGTTCCAGGACCAACCGAGCACTCCGGATAGATCCCTCGCCCTTTGGGAGGGCTGGGGGGATTTGTTATATCACGTCGTTTTCCTGGTAGCGCTGCCGGGCACGCTCAAACCAGCGGGCCGGAACGTTATGCGGGGGCAGCAGCAGCGTTTGCAAACCCTGCTCGATGATATAGCTGGCCTGCCGCCACAGCTCTGGGTCACCTTCGGTCAGCACTTCCAGCAGGCGCTGCTTTTCCACCAGATAGGTTTTGGCGAAGTGGCTATCGTATTGCAGCAGGGAACGGGTGTTGTCGATCAAATCTGCCAGCTTGATGGTTTTGGCCTGTGGGGAGGCGCTGGCGCTGTGCTGACGATCGCGGTTTTTGCGTTGATAGCGATTATCCGTGCTGCCGACGCTGACGTTGGTCAACATCTCCACCAAGCCAGCAACCTGCGCGCCAAAATGGCTTTCGATATCGGCCAGCGTAGACGGGGTGTCTTCTACGGTGTCATGCAGCCAGGCGGCGGCCAGCATCTCTTCGCTGTGTGGCACGCTGCTGACAATCTCCATCACCGCCTGCGGATGCACAATATACGGGTCGTTAGTGTATTTGCGGCGCTGATCGATAGCTCCATGCGCTTTGGTGGCATAGCGGCGGGCGCGTTCAGCCAATCTGTCCGTCATCTGTTGATTCTCTTCGTTACCCGATAGATAAAACGTAGCATACCGTGCTTAACGTAAGTTGTGTGAACCCGGGCTTCGTGCAGAATGGTCTACACTGGATCGGGTCACCAACCCGAAAAGGAACCAACAATGTCTATCGAGAAAGTGGTTTATCGCGCCCATGCCAAGGCAACCGGCGGCCGAGATGGCCGTGCAATCTCCTCCGACGGCGTATTGGACGTGAAATTAGGCGTGCCGAAAGAAATGGGTGGAGCCGGTGGGGAAGTCACCAATCCGGAACAACTGTTTGCCGCAGGCTACTCGGCCTGTTTCCTGGGGGCTCTGAAGTTTGTTGCCTCTAAGGAAAAGGTCAAAATTCCTGCCGAAGCTTCTATCGAGGGTACCGTCGGTATCGGTGAAATCCCTAACGGCTTTGGTATCGAGGTTCAGTTGGATATCAACCTGCCAGGCATTGAACGCAGCGTTGCGGAAGATCTGGTGAAGAAAGCGCATGTGGTCTGCCCGTATTCCAATGCCACGCGCGGCAATATCGATGTCACCCTTAACATTAAGTAATGTTTCCTGCCCAACATCCGTGAAATAGGGGGACGACGCTCCCCCAACCTCTCAGGCTTTCTCCCCGCAATTTCCCGCACAAAAGTGGCAAAAAATGCCTGTTTGGTGCGATTTTTCTTGATTCTGTCACTCAGATTAGTGCTTATTGCCCATCGGCTGAACCTGAGGGCATATCGACTGTCTCAAGGTGTCAGAACTTGAAGCCCGGAGCCACTGCGTTACATGAACAAAGTTAAATCGCTATCACAGCAGAATTTATCGTTATTGTTAGCGATCTATATCGGCATCTTTTTAAACCTTTCCGTTTTCTATCGTCGCTTTGATTCTTTTGCGCACGGCATTCAGGGGATCAAGGTTGTTTCTGCGGTGACGGAAGTGATCGCCATCGTCCTGTTCACCTTCTTTATCATGCGGCTGGTATCCCTGGGGGGCCGGCTGTTCTACCGTATCGTTGCCTCTTTGCTGGTGTTGATCTCCGTCGCGGCCAGTTACTACATGACGTTTTTCAACGTGGTGATTGGCTATGGGATTATCGTTTCGGTGATGACCACCGATATCGATCTCTCCAAAGAAGTGATCGGGCTTAACTTTGTGCTGTGGATGATCGTGGTCAGCGCCTTGCCGTTGCTGTGTATCTGGAGCAACAACCTGCGCGATACCCTGATAGAGCAGATGAAAACGCCGGGGCAGCGGATGAAGCCACTGCTGATCATGCTGGCGGTAGTGGCCCTGGTATGGCTGCCGTTGCGTACCCTGGATAAAGAGCAAAGCGCCCAGGAAAAGATCACCAATATCGATCTGCCAAGCTACGGTGGCGTGGTTGCGCACTCTTATCTGCCTTCCAACTGGCTTTCGGCGTTGGGGCTGTTTGCCTATACCCGCTACGATGAAAGCACCGATGCGGCCAACATGTACGATCCGAGCAAGCACTTCACCTATGTTGCACCCGAGGGTATCGATGATACCTATGTGGTGTTTATCATCGGTGAGACGACCCGCTGGGACCATATGGGCATCCTGGGCTATGAACGTGATACCACGCCTAAGCTGTCGCAGGAGAAAAACCTGGTGGCGTTCCGGGGCGAATCTTGCGATACCTCCACCAAGCTTTCGTTACGCTGCATGTTTGTGCGCGAACATGGCACCTCGGATAACCCGCAACGTACGTTGAAAGAGCAGAATATCTTCGCGGTACTTAAAGAGTTGGGTTTCACTTCCGAGCTGTTCGCGATGCAGAGCGAGGTGTGGTTCTACAACAATACCGATGTGGATAATTATTCGTTCCGTGAAATGATCGCCTCTGAGAAGCGTAACGACGGCAAATCGGTGGACGACATGTTGCTGGTGGATGAGATGAAAGAGTCGCTGGCTCGCTACCCGAACGGCAAACATCTGGTGATCCTGCATACCAAGGGCTCGCATTACCTCTATTCGCAGCGCTACCCGCGCAGCTTTGCCCGCTATCAACCTGAATGTATGGGTGTTGATGAGTTCTGCTCCAAGGAGCGCTTGATTAACGCCTATGACAACTCGGTGCTGTATACCGATACCTTTATCGACAGTGTGATCGATCAGGTGCGCGATAAGAAAGCCATCGTGTTTTATGCGGCTGACCATGGTGAATCCATTGGTGAGAACTCGCATCTGCACGGTACGCCGCGTGAAATGGCTCCGCCGGAGCAGTTCCGCGTGCCGATGATCGTCTGGGCTTCCGATAAATTCCTTGAAAACCCGCAGCATCAGAGTGCGTTTGAACAGTTGCAGGCCCAGCAGCGTGTTGGCCAACCCCATCGCCACGTTGAGTTGTTTGACTCTATCCTCGGCTGCCTGGGTTACACCTCGCCAGACGGCGGTATTGTTGAGAGCAATAACTGGTGTCATATTCCGCAGAGCAAAGCGGCAGATAAAGGGCTGTAAGCCGGAGCAGAAAGGCCATATCCGCTCAGATACTGGCCTTTCTGACGTTTTTCACACCACTTGATATGCCGTGGTGAAAAAGAGATTGACGCCTATACGGCCCGGCAGTAATATGCGCCCGCATCGGCGAGTAGCGCAGCTTGGTAGCGCAACTGGTTTGGGACCAGTGGGTCGGAGGTTCGAATCCTCTCTCGCCGACCACATTCAAGAAAGCCCGCTTTTAAAGCGGGCTTTTTTACGTCTGGAGTTTGGGGTCAGTTCACATGCAGCGCCCCTACGTAGCGCCACATTAGCTGCCAACGACGCTGAACTGGCTCCCTCGCCCTTTGGGAGAGGGTTGGGGTGAGGGGTTAGGCCGCTTTGCCAATGAAAAAATCGAAATGTATCTCATCATAGTTAAATACGATTTTCGATCCTGCTTTCTCCAGCACCTCTGCATTCAGCAACGCCTGCACATCGGTATGCACGGCTTTAAAGTCTCTGTTCAACCGGCGAGATAGCTCACGAATAGACATCGAACCCGCCCCCGTCATGCAGTGAATAATTGCCAGCCGATTGGTATTCAGCAGAACATAGGTCAGCGTTTCAATATCTGGGAAAGTCAGCGTGCTACCCATATCTTCGCCTGTCAGTGCCTTGGCAAAATCTTGTTTAAGGGAGCCGATAGCCTGTTGTGGCGACATGATATTAACAATTAAGGTGCGCATGGCTTCCTCCTGAGCAGGTTGACTTCAGCGATAAAGCTATTGACCAAACTATTAACGTTGATGAACTTGATAGCCGTTTCCGTTAAGCCTAATGCTGGTGGTCGCCTTTGCCTGCCTCATTATCATATCGCAGCAGACATTCACCCTTCACAACATAAGCCAAGCGGTACTTGTAGCTGTGCTCACTCCCTTTGACGGCTGGCTACACTTGCCATACCACCAAACTCAGCAGACTGTCGGCATCAAGCCAAATGCGCCGCTTCATCATCAGCGTTGCAGGCATATCACATTCCTTGTTGATGTTCACGCTACCATCAGGATTGGGTTGATGTCAATAACGACATCAATTTTACCTGACAGGCCATTCACTTTTACTTAATGGCTAAAATTGAATGTCATTTGACGTTGATGAAAGGCATTCGTTGAAAATCTGCGAATCGATTCGCAAAAGCTTTTCAGGTCGAAAGGGTCATCCCCCTATTTTTGGAAGCAGCCAAGCGAAATAGTGATAAATCCCGCATTGCCAACCCCCCCAATCCCGCTCCCTCTTTTGGGTAGTGCCTCAGCATTTCCTCCTGTCTTTTAGCTAGATCACAAAAATAACCGTTCAGATATTCATCATTCAGCAACAATCTTTTTTGGTTTTTTATTGGAGCTTCATGCTGGCTAGTGATTGATAACTGGTTCATGACGCTGAGGTGTGGGCTATAGCACAAGTTTTAATGCTGTAAATGTTGCTGAAAGGTTTTTTTTATGTTTGCTTGCTGTTTCTCACAGTCTAGGTAAATCCCCACAGGTTATATTGACGGCACCCCAAACAGTTGGCAATTTGGTACCCTCAGGGATAAGAGCGAGAGGTGTATGAGTGAATTTCACGCGCTCAAACGCCCTGCCAAGATGCGTTCCATCCGGCATTCTCGCGCTGTTATTTCCCCCTGCCTTCGGGCACCGACCGCACAGGCCGCGTAACAAAAAATATAGGCTCTGGCGGTAATACACACACACCACATCACATACGGAGCACTAGCGATGACAAGTTCCTTGGGTAAATCAGGGATTCTGAAATTCGGTATCGGCCTGATTGCGCTGACCGTTGCGGCCAGCGTGCAGGCAAAGACGCTGGTTTACTGTTCTGAAGGTTCTCCTGAAGGGTTTAACCCGCAGTTGTTCACCTCAGGCACCACCTATGATGCCAGCTCAGTGCCAATCTATAACCGCTTGGTTGAGTTCAAATTGGGCACTACCGAACTGGAACCCGGTCTGGCAGAAAAATGGGACGTCAGCGAAGACGGTAAGACCTATACCTTCCACCTGCGCAAAGGCGTGAAGTGGCAAAACACCAAAGACTTTAAACCTACCCGCGATTTCAATGCCGACGACGTGGTCTATTCCTTCCAGCGTCAGCTCGATCCGAACCACCCTTACCACAAGGTTTCTGGCGGCAGCTATGAATACTTCCAGGGTATGGGCATGGGCGACTTGATCAGCAAAGTCGAGAAAGTGGACGACAACACCGTTCGCTTCACGCTGACCCGTCCAGAATCACCGTTCCTGGCTGACCTGGGTATGGACTTCGCTTCCATTCTGTCTGCGGAATATGCCGACAAGATGATGAAAGCCGGCACGCCAGAGAAAGTGGACCTGAACCCAGTGGGTACCGGCCCGTTCCAACTGGTGCAGTACCAGAAAGATTCCAAAATCCTCTACAAGGCCTTTGACGGTTTCTGGGGTACCAAGCCGAAGATCGATCGCCTGGTATTCTCCATCACGCCAGATGCCTCAGTACGTTACGCCAAACTGCAGAAAAACGAGTGCCAGGTCATGCCGTACCCGAACCCGGCTGACATCGCTCGCATGAAGCAGGACAAAACCATCAACCTGATGGAACAGCCTGGTCTGAACGTGGGTTACCTGTCGTTCAACACCGAGAAGAAACCGCTGGATAACGTGAAAGTGCGTCAGGCACTGACCATGGCGGTGAACAAACAAGCCATCGTTGATGCGGTTTATCAGGGGGCGGGTCAACCTGCCAAGAACCTGATCCCACCAACCATGTGGGGCTACAACGACGAAGTCAAAGACTACGCGTACGATCCTGCCAAGGCCAAAGAACTGCTGAAAGAAGCGGGCATGCCAGACGGTTTCTCCATCGACCTGTGGGCGATGCCGGTACAGCGTCCGTATAACCCGAACGCACGCCGTATGGCTGAGATGATCCAGTCCGATTGGGCGAAGATTGGCGTCAATGCCAAGATCGTCACCTACGAGTGGGGCGAATACCTCAAGCGTGCCAAAGACGGTGAGCATCAGACCGTGATGATGGGTTGGACCGGGGACAATGGGGACCCAGACAACTTCTTCGCCACGCTGTTCAGCTGCGCAGCCGCCAAAGATGGTTCCAACTACTCCCGTTGGTGCTACAAGCCGTTTGAAGATTTGATCCAACCGGCCCGTTCCGAAGCGAATCACGACAAGCGCGTCGAACTCTACAAGCAGGCTCAGGTAGTGATGCACGACCAGGCTCCGGCGCTGATCGTTGCTCACTCCACCGTTTACGAGCCAGTGCGTAAAGAAGTGAAGGGCTATGTGGTCGATCCGCTTGGTAAGCATCACTTTGAGAACGTTTCTCTGGACTAAGCCGTAAGGCTGGTTAAAGAGCTGGGTGAGTTAATTTGCAGGGGCGCAATACGTTGTGCCTCTGCATTCCCGTCTCCAGAAGAATGTCGTGAAGCGTGTGAGTTTTAATAAGCCTGGCGGACGATGAGCTGCCGGGCACTTTATACAGAGAGTTCGGGATATGTTGCAGTTCATACTCCGACGTTTGGGGTTAGTTATCCCAACGTTTATCGGCATAACGTTGCTGACTTTTGCATTCGTCCATATGATCCCCGGCGATCCGGTGACCATTATGGCCGGGGAACGCGGGATCTCCGCAGAGCGCCATGCACAACTCATGGCAGAGATGGGGCTGGACAAACCGCTCTATCAACAATATTTCACTTACGTAACCAACGTGCTGCATGGCGATTTGGGTACGTCCCTCAAGAGCCGTATCTCCGTGTGGGAAGAGTTTGTTCCCCGCTTCAAGGCGACCCTGGAACTGGGCGTGTGCGCGATGCTGTTCGCGGTGATAGTCGGTATTCCGGTGGGGGTGCTGGCGGCCGTCAGACGAGGCTCGGTGTTTGACCATACCGCCGTGGGGATCTCCCTGACCGGCTATTCGATGCCGATCTTCTGGTGGGGCATGATGCTGATCATGCTGGTTTCGGTGCAGCTCAACCTCACGCCCGTATCGGGGCGAATAAGCGATACGGTATTCCTCGATGACAGCCTGCCGCTGACCGGCTTTATGCTGATTGACACCCTGTTCTGGGGTGAGCCGGGTGATTTCACCGACGCCGTGATGCATATGATCCTGCCTGCCATTGTGCTGGGCACCATCCCGCTGGCGGTTATCGTGCGTATGACCCGTTCCTCGATGCTGGAAGTGCTGGGTGAAGACTATATCCGTACCGCGCGCGCCAAGGGCGTGAGCCGTATGCGGGTGATCGTGGTGCACGCATTGCGTAACGCCTTGCTGCCGGTAGTGACGGTGATCGGCCTCCAGGTTGGCACCATGCTGGCCGGGGCGATCCTGACTGAAACCATCTTCTCCTGGCCGGGGCTTGGCCGCTGGCTGATGGATGCGTTGCAACGCCGTGATTACCCGGTTGTTCAGGGCGGCGTATTGCTGGTCGCCTGTATGATTATTCTGGTTAACCTGCTGGTAGACGTGCTCTACGGCGTCGTTAACCCGCGTATTCGCCACAAGAAATAAGGGGCGCTCTGATGTCTCAAATTACCGAGTCTGTAGTGAAAGGTGCGCCGAAGCCAATGACCCCGTTCCAGGAGTTTTGGCACTATTTCAAGCGCAACAAAGGGGCCGTTGTTGGCCTGGTTTATATCGTCATCATGCTGGTGGTTGCCGTAGGGGCCGGGTTCCTGGCTCCACACGCGCCCGCCGAACAGTTCCGTGATGCGCTGCTGAGGCCTCCTGTCTGGGAGACTGGCGGTAGCTGGAAGTTCCTGCTGGGTACCGACGACGTGGGTCGCGATGTGCTGTCGCGCCTGATGTACGGTGCCAGACTTTCGCTGTTGGTTGGCTGCCTGGTGGTGGTGCTTTCGCTGGTCATGGGGGTGATATTCGGCCTGCTGGCCGGTTACTTCGGTGGCGTAGTGGATGCCATCATCATGCGCGTGGTCGATATCATGCTGGCACTGCCAAGCCTGCTGTTGGCATTGGTGCTGGTGGCGGTATTCGGTCCATCGATAGTTAACGCCTCGCTGGCGCTGACCTTTGTTGCCTTGCCGCACTATGTTCGCTTGACCCGCGCCGCGGTGCTGGTGGAAGTGAACCGCGATTACGTGACGGCTTCCCGCGTGGCGGGTGCTGGGGCGGCGCGTCAGATGTTCGTCAATATTCTGCCAAACTGCCTGGCACCGCTGATCGTGCAGGCTTCTCTCGGTTTCTCGAACGCCATTCTGGATATGGCCGCTCTCGGCTTCCTGGGTATGGGTGCGCAACCGCCAACGCCGGAGTGGGGCACCATGCTCTCCGACGTATTGCAGTTTGCGCAAAGTGCCTGGTGGGTGGTGACCTTCCCAGGGGTGGCCATTCTGCTGACGGTGTTGGCCTTTAACCTGATGGGGGACGGCTTGCGTGATGCTCTCGACCCCAAACTCAAGCAGTAACAGAGGAAGAGAGAATGGCGTTATTAAATGTAGACAAGCTTTCGGTGCACTTCGGTGACGAAGGTGCGCCGTTCCGCGCGGTAGACCGAATCAGCTATAGCGTAGAACAGGGCCAAGTGGTTGGCATCGTGGGTGAATCCGGCTCCGGTAAATCCGTCAGCTCGCTGGCGATCATGGGGTTGATCGATTTCCCCGGCAAGGTAATGGCCGAGAAGCTGGAGTTCAACGGCCAGGATCTGCGGAAAATCTCGGAAAAAGAGCGCCGCCAACTGGTGGGTTCTGAAGTGGCGATGATCTTCCAGGATCCGATGACCAGCCTGAACCCGTGCTATACCGTGGGCTTCCAGATTATGGAGGCGCTGAAGGTGCACCAGGGCGGTAACCGCCGCACCCGCCGCCAACGCGCTATCGACCTGCTCAATCAGGTAGGTATTCCCGATCCGGCCTCGCGGCTGGATGTTTATCCGCATCAACTTTCCGGCGGGATGAGCCAGCGTGTGATGATCGCCATGGCGATCGCCTGCCGGCCTAAGCTGCTGATTGCGGATGAACCAACCACCGCGCTCGACGTGACCATTCAGGCGCAGATCATTGAACTGCTGCTCGAACTGCAACAGCGCGAAAATATGGCGCTGCTGCTGATCACCCACGATCTGGCGCTGGTGGCCGAAGCGGCGCACCACATCATCGTGATGTATGCCGGGCAAGTGGTGGAATCGGGCAAGGCGGTAGAAATTTTCCGTTCGCCGCGTCATCCATACACCCAGGCTCTGCTGCGCGCATTGCCAGAATTTGCTACCGACAAGGCGCGTTTGGCCTCGTTACCTGGCGTGGTACCGGGCAAATACGATAGGCCGGAAGGCTGTTTGCTGAACCCGCGTTGCCCGTATGCTACCCAACGCTGTCGCGAAGAAGAGCCGGAACTGCGCAGCATTCCCGGCCGTCAGGTTAAATGTCACACACCGCTGGATGATGCGGGGAGGCCGACCGTATGAGCCAGAACCACCCTTTATTGCAGGCCATTGACCTGAAAAAACACTATCCGGTCAAGAAGGGGATGTTTGCCCCGGAACGGCTGGTAAAAGCGCTGGATGGGGTTTCCTTTACCCTTGAACGTGGCAAAACCCTGGCGGTGGTGGGGGAGTCTGGCTGTGGCAAGTCCACGCTAGGCCGTCTGCTGACCATGATCGAAGTTCCTACCGGTGGTGAACTGTATTATCAGGGGCAAGATCTGCTTAAGCCGGACGTGACGGCAGAGAAGCTGCGCCGCCAGAAGATCCAAATCGTGTTCCAGAATCCTTATGGATCGTTAAACCCACGCAAGAAGGTGGGGCAGATCCTCGAGGAGCCGCTGTTGATCAACACCCCGCTGAGCCGCGCCGAACGGCGTGAGAAAGCGCTGGAGATGATGGCGAAGGTGGGCCTGAAAACCGAGCATTACGACCGTTACCCGCACATGTTCTCCGGCGGCCAGCGTCAGCGTATCGCTATTGCGCGTGGGCTGATGCTTAACCCGGACGTGGTGATTGCCGATGAACCGGTTTCTGCACTGGACGTGTCGGTACGTGCTCAGGTGCTGAACCTGATGATGGATCTGCAACAGGATCTGGGGCTGTCTTACGTGTTTATCTCCCACGATCTGTCGGTGGTCGAGCACATTGCCGATGAAGTGATGGTGATGTACCTCGGCCGCTGCGTGGAGAAGGGCAGCAAAGATGCCATCTTCAACAATCCGCGCCATCCGTACACTCAGGCACTGCTGTCCGCTACGCCGCGCCTGAACCCGGATATGCGCCGTGAGCGTATCAAGCTGACCGGTGAACTGCCAAGCCCGATGAATCCACCGCCGGGCTGTGCGTTTAACGCCCGCTGCCGCCGTGCCTTTGGCACCTGCACTCAGCTGCAACCGCAGCTTAAGCAGTATGGCGATCAGATGGTGGCTTGCTTTGCCGTTGACCAGGAAGAAACTGCGGGGTCTTGAGACTCCTGCTCGCACACCTAGCTTGGTTTATAACGTTGGGGCGCGGCATGCTGTGCCCGGTTTTGTTATCAATCCAACGCCGGTAGCGATACCGGCGTTTTTTTATTGTGGTACTCCAATCTCACCGCGTAGAGGCGCTGCATGCTGCGCCCATTTGCCTCAGCAATATTGCCACTTTGTTATCAATCTGATGTGACACATTCAATAATTATCTAGAACATGAGGTTGGCTATGCTGCTTCCATTGCGAACTTATCGTTGGTTTGGTAATAATGGTCTCTTTCGCACCATGCAGTTACGCCAGAATTCAGGGAGTGAATGGCATGAAAGACATTATTGTGTTACTCGTTGTCGGTATTGTGTGTTTTCTGTTTATTGTTGCCAGATTACGCAATGGGAACACGTTAAAAAACACGCCCTTTTATTGTTTATGTGTATCATTTATTTCAATCTTAGAGATAACCGACGCCATTTATGTCCCTTATTCATACCGTCATAATGCTTTATATAATAATGATGAATGGTTTCCCTATGATTATTATCATATTGCAATATGGGGAGTGGTATTGGCGACGGCATTTTTCTTATTGGCCCACTCATTTTTAACGCGTAAGTCGTCGCGGTAACGCCAAGACTATATTTTGTGAAATGAGTGTTGGTAATCATATGATTAATGTTGAAATAATACTGACTGTGAGTGGCTTGAATAGACAGTAATACCCATTTTCATGGTCCCCCTGATGCTGATTTCAAATGCATGCTAACCCAATGATCCCAAGGTAGGTAATGATGATTATAGAATATGAGGATATTTTACATGATCGTCTAAAAGAAATTATGGGCCTGGAGGCGCAGGGCGAGCTGCGGGTAACGAAGCTGATCTCAGTAGGAGCAGGTTATTATAAATTACAAGATCAGCATTATGGCGGAAACGGTGTCTTTTTTAACCCCAATAGCGAGAACCGTTTCTCGTTGCTCGATAAGTCTAAATGGCCGATATATCTGGCTGAGTCGCCTCATACCGCGTTTAGTGAGTTCTATCAGGATGAGGAGTTTATTGATTATTCGGATTTTACCACGAACTGTATGGTGGAAATCTCGGTGCAAAAGCCGCTCAAGGTCTTTGACGAAACTCGGCTGGCTCCGCATTTGAGGATCTCCGTCGGGGATCTGATGGGGCCAAGATCTGTCTATATTTTCACCCAAAAACTGTCGAAAGTGCTGGCTGAGCATGCAGATGGACTAGAGTATTTGTCCCGGCATAATGGGCAACCCTGTGTGGTACTTTGGTCCGATAAACTCGATGGGGGTGGGATATTGTTAACGACATCAGTGACTAGACTGAATCAGTATGAACACCAGGGGAAAACCGCCAGGCAGATCCTCAAGTCCGAA
Source organism: Serratia sp. (in: enterobacteria) (assembly GCF_051654945.1). Classification (GTDB taxonomy): domain Bacteria; phylum Pseudomonadota; class Gammaproteobacteria; order Enterobacterales; family Enterobacteriaceae; genus Chania. The sequence goes on along the minus strand of NZ_JBOFZA010000073.1, from coordinate 165,236 downwards.
TGTAACTTACGAATTACAGGATAAATCAGGGCAAGCAGTGTCAAGTATGACTGCCAGCGTTTTAAACCGCGTTGTTGGTTCCGAAGTTGTCCGCCAGAATGCGCAGATGCACCATTTCTTGCTCTGTAGCGCCCCGTCGTAATACATCCAGCGCTGTCGTCTTTTCTGCGCAACCGGGCATCTCAATTTTTCGGGTGAAGAAGTTGCATTTACGTACGCTGCTTACATTATGCGTGATCCGTGCCAGTAACTCCTGTAAGCCTTTCAGCATCCCATTATCACTAAATCTTTCATCGATAGAAAACTGAAATACTGGATACAACTTTTCGGCCCCCCACTCTAATACAATGAGTTTATTATGTTTTCCGTATTTATGAATAGTGGGAACCGATAAACCCAGCAGTCCTTTGACGGTCGTGGATTTATGGACACCGCCGTATTTTTCCAGGCTATTTAAAAATGCCAGCCGAGCTTCGGCATATTCTTCCTGCTTGCTTTTTTCCACGTTGGTGTTGTTTATCACCGACTGTGTGAGTGCCAGAATTTTCAGTTCTGACCAAAATTCACCATCGGACAGAGTGAGCAGTGACAGCAGCTTCTCTCCCTCCACGCTAGCGAGTGCCTCGACAAATTTTTTGCCGACGTTATCTATGCGTGTCTGGATCAGTGCTTTTTCGGTGTGATCGGGGTTGAACCGGAGAGCACGAGCGCTTTTGTTCATGGTCATTGCCGTCATGATGACCTCGTCCCAAGTATTTAAGATTTACATAGTATGATGATAAATTAAATCTTAAATACGAGCAAGTTTTGAACATTAACAAAGCGGATGATAAATTGACGGCAAATCTAGCCAAACAAAGAAGAGCCTCTAGCCGCAAAACTAGAGGCCCCCACCGCTTACTGAGGATAAGGCACCCAATCCCCACCGTTAAGGCGAATATACGCCTTGCCCTGATACTGCATCACGATGGCATTATCATTCTCAGAGATCATCGCCGTCTGCGGCAGGTTCTGGGTCAGCACTTGCCAATCAACGCTTGGCGCGGTGAATACCTTGCCATCCACCAGGCGGGAAACCAGTTCGGACAGCGCCAGATAGCTGCTCGGCGCTTTAATCTCCAACGGGCTGCCCTGATGCGGAGCCTGCATCCCGATCAGCTTGATGCCAACCGGCGTATGGGTGATATTCAGGCTGGGGATGTCGCGCAAGCCCGACATCTGCATTTTATCACCTGCCAGCGCCGCGCCGTGCTCTGGCACGATCACTACCATCACCTTGCGCCCGGATTTCTGTAGCTGGTCCAGGAAGGTGTTCAACTGATCGAACAACTTCTGCGCCCGGGGCTGATAATCGGCCGTCTTTTTACCCCCGACAAAGCGGTTACCATCATGTAATGGAATGATGTTGAAGAAGGTCGCGGTACGCGCTTCGGACCCCTTTTGCTGCTGTTCGAGCCAACGGTTGAGCAGTTCCAGATCGTTGTAGATCGGTTCCCCGTCGAAAGAAGCCAGTTCATTGCCGATCCCCGCTTGAGACATCAGCGGAGCCTGTATATCACCTTGTTCGCGTAGCTCTTTCAGGAAGTCACCGAACACGCCGGAGTGATCCAGCATCAGTTGTTCTTTGAAGCCTAGCTTGGCCAGATTATCAAACAGGTAGCACTGCTGATTGGCGGGTTGGTACAGATCGTGGTGAGAAGGTTGGCCACAACTGGCGCGTAACAGGCGGATTGCCGCCGGGCCGCTATAGGCGGTGGCCGAGTTGAAGTTGGTGAACATGATGTCCATCTTGGCCCACAGCGGGTGGTTGCGCAGATTGACGGCATCCAGATCGGCCCAGGCCAGCGAACAGATGTTGATGATCAGCACGTCAAACGGCTGGGCATCGGCGGGCAGGGCAGTAGGGAAGGTAGTCGCTCTGGCTTTTTCCTGTTCGTAGAACTTATCCAGGTAGGCTGTGAGGTTGGCATTGGTCGGTGGGCCATTATCCGCTGGTTGATCGCCTGCGGGCGCAGCGGTGGCGGGTAACGATGCTGTATCCGAACCCGTTGCTGTGCTGGCTGCGGGCAGCAAGGATACCGCCGGGCCAGCAATGTTGACCACGTTCAACCATACCAATGCCGTTACGGTAAACACCGTAACGCGTATCCATTGGGCCAGGAACAAATAGGCAATCAACAGCACGAAGCCGGCGCCAATCATCTGCCAGTTGATAAAGCGGTTGGTCAGTTCTAGCAGATACTGCGCGCTGAAACCGGTGAGCTGCGAACCCTGGCTGAGAATACTGTTAATCCCCGGCAGCCAGGTGTCGTGGTAGAACAAACCGATACCGATAGGAATGGCGATCAGGTGACGCCAGCGGTGCCACCTTGGCGACGGGATCGGCATCAGCAGAAACGCCATAAACACCAGGTTGGGCAGTGCATGGAAGTTCAGATAGCCGAACCACAGCAGGCCGAATTTGGCCAGGAAATAGAAGTTCCAGCCGCCCAGACCGCGCCAGTAACGCCATAAGTTATTGCCGGATTGCGTTTTTTTCTCGTCGCTCATGGTTATTTTTTACGCTTGATTTGAGAGGTGGAACCTGCGCGTACCCATAGCCCTGCCGACTTTAAATAGCGCGGTGATAACAACAAGTTTTGCCAGGATCGAGACCAGTTGGGAAAACGCCGGTGCAGCAGGTAGCCCGTTGGAATAAACACTATGGCGCACAGGATCACCAGTTGTACGATATCGCTAATACCGATCATGGTTGTTTCTCCAGCCCATAGCTTAAGAGTGTGAAGGGTACCGGCTCACGGCGTTCGGCCTGCTGATCACGTGCTGCGGCAGTCATTTTGGCAACGGCTGGTTGCGGCGTGGCGGCGGGCAGCGAGAATTCGATTTGCTGCCTCAATAGCCTGATTTTATCGATAATATCCACATCCTGGTGCCAGACTACCCGATTGCTGAACGCCTCGCTGACCGGAAGGCGGAAGATGAACTTTAGCGCAGTATCCAGATCGTTAATCCGGCAGGTGGAAAGGAACAGGAACAGCCGATTCTGCGCCACGGTCATGACATCGCCAAACCGGCGTAGGTGGCATAGCGTCATCGATTGTTGAGCGCTCAACCCAGGAGCGGGGCGCAGCGCGACCATCACCCCTTTGCCATCTTCCGGCAACAGGGTGTTGTCCATCAGCGAAGTCACCGCCCGGCTAAAATCTTCCGGCGGTAGGTAGCCTTTCAGTTGCAGCGGCCGTAGCCCGGTCAGCAGGGTATCGATGTCTGCCGGTATGTGTCGCGATAGCCGCTGGCCCTGAATCCCCTCCAGCATGGTTAAAAAGTTGGAAAGCGGTGCCACATGGGGCACGATCAGATTGGCACCGCAGGCTAGCAGCAGGCGTTCGTCGCTGTAGCGCAGGCTGGCGCTCATCTCGCGCACCACAATTTTTAACCCGTCGCCCCTGCTGCGGCGCAGGTTATGGATCTGATGGGCCAACTCGTCAATTTCGTCACTTTGATACAGAGCGAAGATCAGCGTGGCGGCGATGGTCAACATGCCGCGTTGCATCAGCTTGGTATTGTTCTCAAACAGTTGCCAACTGGCTGAGAGCGGAGGGGCCCCCTCCAGAATTCGCTTTTCTGCCAGACACAGGCTTTCGTCATTGCGCTCCGGGGTCGGGGAGGGCTGGTCGCTGTCATCTGCCCCTTGCCAGCCTTCCGGGCCTTCGGAGAGGGTGAACAATTGATTGGCGTTGATGCCGTTACCCGTACTCCACCAGTGCACCAGATACTGGGCACTGCTTTGCAGCCCTTGCAGGCTGGCCAGGCCGTTGAGAATACGGTGCTCGGCGGCTAGCTGGCCTTTGAGTTTATTTACGCCGCTACCGTGGCTGAGGATCACCAGCGTGCACTGCTGCTGGTGTAGCCATTTGCCAAGCCGGGCGGCCCAGGTGCGTAGCTCATCACTGGTAAAGGTCTGCCACAGGCTGGCGTGGGCCAACAGGATCAGCAAGCGGTGGGTGGGCTTCAGCTCACGCATCAGGTCATCGCTCAGGTGCAACAGCGCCGCCTTTTTTTCCGGCAAGCTATATAAGGGAACCTTGTTGATCGCTGAGGTTAGGGGCGTTGCCAATAATCTGTCGGCCTGGTCGCCGCTGCAAATCAGCGCTAGCTGGGTACTTTCGGCCTGGGCTGCGACGATCTGCCGGCAAAACAGGTTGGCATCGCTCTGGCGATCGATATTCACCCAGTACAAACCTGGGGATTGCATAACCGACAATTCTTGCCAAATACGTCGGATACCTAATGAAAATGAGTGCGCCATGGATTTATTCTACTTTCGTTGAAAGTGTCGTAGACCAACCAGATCTGGTCACATTAGAATCGTAACGTTAAAGTTATCATAGCAAATCTGTCCGCAGGGGCGATATTATCCGTTAAGATTCATCTTATTGACCCCGTTTTTTCCGAACATTGCTATAGTCATCTAACATTAGCCTATTTTATGAGGCGGCAAGATGAATAATGATGCGTTGAGCAGCTTTCAGGCGAAAGCTCCGGTGGAACTTCAGGACGATCTGCAGGCCTTAAGCCACGCCTTTTCGTTGCCAAAGTTAAACTATATCGATATTTCACGCCAGGAACGGCTAGCACAAATGATGGCCCGCTGGCCGCTGTTGGCGGAGCTGGCCAACAAGACGGGGAGTGTTTGAGTTATGCCGGTTATTGCGCTGCAAGGGGTTCGGGGCGGTCTTGGCACCACGTCAGTCACTGCGGCATTGGCCTGGGCGTTACAGCAACTGGACGAGCCAGTGTTGGCTATCGACTTATCGCCGGATAACCTGCTGCGATTGCACTTTAATACGCCTTTTGAACTGGACCGTGGCTGGGCTCGCGCCGAGCTGGACGGCACCGGTTGGCAGCAAGGGGCGATGCGTTACTGCAAAAAACTCGATTTTCTACCATTTGGTCGGTTAAATGCGGCGGAGCGGTTAAAAATTCGCCATTCAGAGAGTGGCACCGCGCAACGTTGGCAGGATTTTTTGGCGCAGTTACGCGCCTCTGGGCACTATCGCTGGATCCTGCTGGATATCCCGGCAGGTGATGACCCCCAGATTGAACAGTTGCTGACGCTGGCCGACCAGGTTTTCCTGTTGCTTAGCCCCGATGCCAATTGCCATGCGCGCCTGCATCAGCAACCGCTGCCTACGGGCTGCCACCTGCTGATTAATCACTACTCCTCGGCCAGCCCGCTGCAACAAGACCTGCATCAGCTGTGGTTGCAAACGCTGGCAGGCTTGCTGCCGTTGGTGATCCATCGTGATGAGGCACTGGCGGAAGCGATGGCGGTCAAGCAGCCGTTGGGAGAGTATCGGCCAGAAAGCCTGGCGGCTGACGAAGTGCTGACGCTGGCCAACTGGTGCCTGCTTAACCTGCAGGATGCCGAGGTATGAGCAGGGTATTGAGCCTGCTGCTGGTGCCGCCTGTTCACCGGGCGGTGCAACAACGCTATCGTGCTTATCGCCGCGCAGGCGCTCCGGCATTTACCGCTGGCCTCACGACCCTGATGGTGGCTATCGGTTGGCTGTTGCTGCGGTTTGAATCTCCTGCTTGGCAAAAGGTGCAGGCAGGCCAACGCTATTGGTTCCCCCATATCTCCCCTCATCGCCCACGCCCGGCCGACACGCTGCGCTATTTTTTACAGGGTTTTTGGCTGTTGCTGACGCGCAGCGGCCCGGCCCCGATGGGGCGTTCCTACTTTGCCGGCTGGCACCGCTTGCAGTTGCGCTATGCCAACTGGTTACAGAGTTTACCGCAGCGCTTGCAGGGTGCCGGTATGGAAGAGCGCACGGTACAGCGTCTCAACCGGATGAATCACCGCGTACGCCGGGTGCTGTTTACCCTTGCGGCCATATTGGCTGGGTTGCTGGCTTTGCTGTGTATTTCCCAGCCCTTTGAACTACCCGCCCAGTTTATTTTCGTCCTGCTGCTGTGGTGCATTGCCATGGTGGTGCGCCGCATTCCGGGGCGGTTGCCCAGCCTGATGCTGATTGTGCTGTCGCTGACGGTTTCCTGCCGCTATCTGTGGTGGCGCTATACCTCAACGCTGAACTGGGACGACCCGCTCAGCCTGACCTGTGGCCTGTTGCTGCTGGCGGCGGAAACCTACGCCTGGGTCGTGCTGGTGTTGGGCTACTTCCAGACCGTGTGGCCGTTGAATCGCCAGCCGGTGCCCATGCCTGCCGATAGCAACACCTGGCCGACCATCGATCTGATGGTGCCAACCTATAACGAAGATCTGGGCGTAGTGAAGCCCACCATCTACGCGGCGCTGGGCATCGACTGGCCGAAAGATAAAATCAATATCTATATTCTTGATGATGGTAACCGGGCCGAGTTTAAAGCCTTTGCCGCAGAGGTCGGGGTGAAATACATTGCCCGGCCGACCCATGAGCATGCCAAAGCGGGCAATATCAACAATGCGCTGAAGTACGCTACCGGTGATTTTGTCGCCATCTTCGACTGCGACCACGTTCCCACACGCTCATTCCTGCAACTGACCATGGGTTGGTTCTTTAAAGACAAGAAGCTGGCGATGCTGCAAACGCCGCACCATTTCTTCTCGCCCGATCCGTTTGAACGTAACCTGGGGCGGTTCCGCCAGACGCCGAACGAAGGCACGTTGTTCTACGGGCTGGTGCAGGACGGCAATGATATGTGGGATGCCACCTTTTTCTGCGGTTCCTGTGCCATCCTGCGCCGTACGGCGTTAGATGAGATCGGCGGTATTGCAGTGGAAACGGTGACCGAAGATGCCCATACCTCGCTGCGCCTGCACCGCCTTGGCCACACCTCGGCCTATATCCGTATTCCGCAGGCCGCCGGGCTGGCAACGGAAAGCCTGTCCGCCCATATTGGCCAGCGTATTCGTTGGGCGCGCGGCATGGTGCAGATCTTCCGGCTGGATAACCCGTTGCTGGGTAAAGGGCTGAAGTTTGCCCAGCGCCTGTGCTATGCCAACGCCATGCTGCACTTCCTGTCCGGTATTCCACGCCTGATCTTCCTGACCGCACCGCTGGCGTTTCTGTTGATGCATGCCTACATCATCTTCGCGCCTGCGTTGGCGATTGCGTTGTATGTGCTGCCCCACATGATCCACGCCAGCCTGACCAACTCACGCATACAGGGCAAATATCGCCACTCTTTCTGGAGTGAAATTTACGAAACCGTGCTGGCCTGGTATATCGCCCGGCCAACGACCGTGGCGCTGTTCAACCCGCATAAAGGCAAGTTCAACGTTACCGCCAAAGGCGGGCTGGTAACGCAAGAGCACGTCGATTGGGTGATCACCCGGCCTTACCTGCTGCTGGTGATACTCAATCTGGCCGGTCTGGGATTTGGCGTGTGGCGCTTTTTCTACGGTCCGACGGACGAGATGATGACGGTGGTCATCAGCCTGGTTTGGGTGATCTACAACATGACCATACTGGGTGGGGCGGTTGCGGTGGCGGTGGAGGCCAGGCAGGTGCGGCAGTCGCATCGCGTGGAGATTGCCATGCCTGCGGCGGTAGCCCGGGCCGACGGTCATCTGTTCCCCTGTACGCTGCGCGATTACTCCGACGGTGGGGTAGGTATCGAAATGCGCGTGCCGGATCAATTGCAAGAGCATGACCAGATTTCGCTGCTGCTTAAACGTGGCCAGCAGGAGTTCAGCTTCCCCTGCGTGGTGACGCGTTCCCATGGCCGTTCGGTGGGGATCCGCCTGGTCAAACTCTCAACGCGCCAACATATCGATTTTATTCAATGCACCTTTGCCCGGGCCGACACCTGGGCACTGTGGCAAGACGGATTCCCGGAAGACCGGCCGGTGGAAAGCCTGCGGGATGTCCTGATGTTAGGTTTCCATGGCTACCGGCGCATGGCGGACTATGCGCCACCAATGATGCGCAGGCTCCTGGTTGGCCTGACGTCGCTGGCAACCTGGATCCTGTCATTTATTCCGCATGGCGTAGGAAGAGATCGCGCTCCAACGGCCCAAGAGACTGTGGCATAGGCTGTGTATCGTAACTGCCGGTTCGCCAGCCCTGCTAACCGGCCCCAACATTGATGATGATACGATGACGAGAAAAATAAACTGGTTTACCGCGCTGGCCTTAGGCATCAGTAGCCTGTCTCAGGCGGAAACGGCCCCCACACCAGCGGCTAGTGTGACTCCGCCTGCGAGCACCGTGGCTGAAGCTCTGGTCACCGTACCTATGGGGGGGACAGCGCCGCAAGCGTCTGATGCGCCGGTGCGTGATGTAATACTGCCGTTTACCAAGATAGCACCACCGCCTGGCACCTTTATTCTGCGTGGCACCCGCCCTGAGGGGCAGATTGAATTTGGCGTGCGCAGTGACGAGGTGGTGTCACAGGCGCTGCTTGATCTGGAGTTCACCCCTTCACCGTCGCTGATCCCGGTGGAGTCGCACGTCAAAATCTACCTCAACGATGAGCTGATGGGCGTAACCACCATCACCAAAGAGCAGTTGGGCAAGCCTAATCGCATCCAGATGGCGATCGATCCACGCTATATCACCGATTTTAACCGCATACGGCTGGTATTTGTCGGTCATTACCAGAACATCTGTGAGAACCCGGCCAACAGCACGCTGTGGCTGGACGTCGGCAAATCCAGCTCATTGAGCCTGCGCTACCAGACGCTGCCGGTGAAAAATGAGCTTTCCCATTTCCCGGAACCCTTCTTCGACAGCCGCGACGTTCGGCCCTTAACGTTGCCGATGGTGTTCGCCGGCCAGCCGGATCTGGAGCAGCAGCGCGCTGCGGGGATCCTGGCTTCCTGGTTTGGTACCAAGGCGCAATGGCGCGGCCAGTCTTTCCCGACATTATTCAACCGTTTGCCTAATCAGCACGCCATCGTGTTTGCCACCAATAAACAGCGCCCGGATTTCCTCAAGGATTATCCGGCGGTGAACGGGCCGACGGTGGAGATGATCAGCCATCCGGATAACCCTTATGTGAAACTGCTGCTGGTGCAGGGCCGTGATGACAACGACCTGATCACGGCGGTGAAGGGCATTGCACAGGGCAATATCCTGTTCCGTGGCCAGAACCTGAGCGTGGACAAGGTTGAACAGTTGGCGGTGCGTCAGCCATATGATGCGCCAAACTGGGTGCGTACCGATCGGGCGATGAAGTTCAGCGAACTGCAACAATATGCCGAGCAGTTGCAGACTAGCGGCGTCGAACCTGGGCCGATCTCGCTGTCGATGAACCTGCCGCCGGATCTGTTCCTGATCCACAGCACCGGCATCGATATGCAGCTGAAATACCGTTACACCTCACCGCGTATTCAGGACGGCTCTCGCCTGAGCATCAGCCTGAACAATCAGTTTGTGCAGTCCTATGCTCTGGTGCCGGAAAATGAAAAGGGCGCGCAACTGCTGCGTTTGCCGCTGGCTCAGGGGCTGCTCGATTCTGACAAAGCGGTCAACATTCCGGCGCTGAAGCTAGGGGCCACCAACCAGCTGCGCTTTGACTTTGATTACACCACGCTGCTGGCCAGCGGTGCCGAAGGGCGCTGTGAAACCTATTCGTTGGTGCCGAATCATGCGGTGATCGACGGCAGTTCCACCATCGATTTCTCCGGCTATCGTCATTTTATCACCATGCCCGATCTGCGTGCCTTCGCCAATGCCGGTTTCCCATTCAGCCGCCTGGCGGATCTGTCGCAAACGCTGGTACTGGTAAACAAACAGCCGCAGCCTGCGCAGGTCAGTGCTCTGCTCAACGCCATGGGTAACATGGGGGCGCAAACCGGCTACCCGGCGCTGGCCTTCTCGCTGGCCGATGACTGGTCACAGGCCAAGGATAAGGACGCCGATATCCTGCTGATTGGCACCATCCCGCCGGAGCTGCGTGATGACAAGAAAATCAACCTGTTGGTGGACGCGACCCAAAGCTGGGTGAAAATGCCGATGCGCCAACTGCCGTTGCCGAGTATGGACGTGCAGCAGGATGACGCCACGCCAGACAGCAAAACCACCATCAGTTCGGAAGGCGCGATGGCGGCGGTGATCGGCGTGCAATCACCGTTCCACGATCAGCGCAGCATCGTGGCCCTGCTGGCGGACAGCCCACGGGGTTATGAACTGCTGAATAATGCGCAAATGGACAGCGGCAAGCGTGCGGCGATGTTTGGTTCAGTGGCCGTGATCCGTGAATCCGGCGTCGATAGCCTGCGCGTAGGTGATGTTTACTACGTTGGCCATCTGCCGTGGTGGGAACGGATCTGGTATGCGTTGTCGACGCACCCGCTGCTGCTTGGGGCGATAGCCGCACTGGTGGTGGTGATCGTGGCCCTGTTGCTGCGGCGTGGCCTGAAGGCCTTTAGCCGTCGTCGTCTGTCACCGGAAGATCGGGATTAATTGCCATGGTAGGGTTCAGCCTGCGTCGTTTGCTGCCTGGCCTGCTGCTGCTGTGTGCGTTCGGCACGGCGGCAGGCTGTGATTGGCCAGCCTGGCAGCAGTACAAACAGTTCTATATCAGCAATGAAGGGCGGGTGATCGATCCCAGCAGCCTGAAGCGCATCACCACCTCCGAAGGGCAGAGCTATGGGATGTTCTTTGCGCTGGTGGCTAACGATCGGCCTGCCTTCGATAAGCTGCTGGAGTGGACGGAGAACAATCTGGCCGCAGGCGATCTGAGTGCCCATTTGCCCGCCTGGTTGTGGGGGCAGGACGACGCTCAGACCTGGAAGGTGCTGGACAGTAATTCGGCTGCTGACTCGGATATGTGGATTGCTTACAACCTGCTGGAGGCGGGGAGACTATGGCAAAGCCGCCGTTATCAAACGCTGGGTACGCTGCTGTTGCAGCGGATTGGCCGCGAAGAGGTGGCGAATATTCCGGGTTTGGGGCTGATGCTGTTGCCGGGCAAGGTCGGTTTTGTCGCCGAGGAGCGCTGGCGGCTCAACCCCAGCTATTTACCGCCGCAGTTGCTGGCCCGCTTTGCCCCTCTGAACGGGCCGTGGCGAGCGATGCAGAAAACCAGCCAGCGGATGTTGCTGGAAACCGCTCCGCAGGGGTTTTCGCCGGACTGGGTCGAGTGGCAATCGGGTAAAGGCTGGCAGCCTGACCCGGTCAAACCCAATATTGGCAGCTATGACGCCATCCGCGTCTATCTGTGGGCCGGCATGCTGGCGGACGACGATCCCCATAAAGCGGCGCTGGTGAAGCAATTCCAGCCGATGGTGCGTCTCACCGCCCAGCTTGGTGCGGTGCCGGAGAAGGCCGATACCGCCAGCGGCAAAACCAGCGGTACGGGTCCGGTAGGCTTCTCCGCCGCCATGTTGCCGCTGTTGGCCGCACAGCCCGATGCCCTGGCGGTACAGCGCCAACGCATTGAGGATAATCCTTTGGGTGACGATGCCTATTTCAGCGCCTCTTTGCTGCTGTTTGGCCAGGGATGGGATCAGCTACGCTATCGTTTCAATCGTCAGGGTGAACTTCAACCCGCCTGGGGTAGCCAATGCGCAACTTCACACTAGGCTGGCTAAGCCTGTTTCCATTGAGCCTGGTCCTGTTGCCACAGGCGCAGAGTGCCGAAAGCGTTGCCCCGGAGCAGTGGCTGCTGGAGCAGGTGCGTATCGGTGAGGCCAGCAACAAAGATGAGTTGGTGCGCCAATCGCTCTATCGGCTTGAGCTGATGGACCCGAACAACCCGGACGTGATTGCGGCGCGCATGCGTCTGGCGCTGCGGCAGGGTAATCAGGTATTGGCGCAACAACAGTTGGATAAGCTGAAGGGGATTGCACCGCAATCGCCAGTGTTCCGCCAGGCAGAAATGAACATGTTGCTGACCCAGCCGGAAACTCGCCAGAAGTTGCAACAGGCACGCTTGATGGCAACCGCAGGGCGACTGCCAGAGGCCAAAGCCCAGTACGACGAACTGTTCCACGGCAATCTACCCACGCTCGATCTGGCGGTGGAGTATTGGCGCCTGGTGGCCAGGTTACCCGGCCAGGAACCGGCGGCGATACAGAAACTTCAGGCATTGGACCAGCAATATCCCGGTAACGTTACGCTGCGCATGGCGCTGGCGCGGATGCTGTTTAGCCAGGATCGCGACGCTCAGGCCTATGATTTATTGCAAAAGGTAGCTGCCGATCCTTCAGGGCGCGGTGCTGCGGCAGATCTATGGCTGGAGAAGGTCAAAGCGTTGCCCGTCAGTCCGCAAAGCGTGGCGGCGTTAAACCGGTTCCTTGGCGTGTTTGAAAGCGGCGAGCAGGCGCTTGGCGCGCAACAGGAACTGGCCCGCCAGCGGACGTTGCTGTCCGATCCGGCCTATCGTGCGCGCATGGCCGGATTGGCACAGGTGAACAGCGGCGGCAGCCGGGCGGCGATCCCTGAATTGAAACAAGCGTTAGCTAGTGCGCCCAATGATGCCGAAGTACTTGGCGCGCTTGGTTTGGCCTATTCCCGCGCGGGTAACCGCCAGCAGGCGCTGAGCCTGTTCCAGCAGGCACAGAAGGCAGACAAGGATAATTACGACAGCAGCAAGTGGCAGAGCCTGATCCAATCCACCCGCTACTGGCTGGCGATCGACGCGGGCGACAAGGCGTTAAAGGCCAATAACCTGCCGCTGGCCCAGCAACACTATCAGCAGGCACGGCAGATTGATAACGGCGACAGCGATGCACTGATCGGCCTGGCTGACGTTGCCGTGGCTCGCAAAGATGATGCCGTCGCCGAGCGATATTATCAGCAGGCGCTGCGTCTGGATCCGAGTAGCGGCAGTGCGGTGCGCGGGTTGGTGAATATTTACCAACGGCAGTCGCCACAAAAGGCATTGGCCTATCTCAATAGTCTGCCTCGTGGGCAGCAGAACAAGTTACGCAGCACGCTCGATGGGCTGCAACTGGACATGCTCAAGCAGCAGGCCGATGAATTGGCCCAGCGCCAGCAGTGGCCTGCGGCGGCAGAAAAGTATCGGCAGGCGCACCAGAAGGATCCTGACGACGTCTGGCTGACCTATCACTATGCGCAAACGCTGCGCCAGGCCGGGCAACCGCAGCAGGCCGATGTGCTGATGCGCCAACAGGCCGCGAAGAAGTCCGGCGATCCACAACAGGTTTACGCCTATGCGCTCTACCTGGCTGGCAGCGATCGTGATAATCAGGCGTTGGCACAGCTGAATAGTTTGCCGAAAGCGCAGTGGAACGACGGTATGCGTGAAATGGCCCAGCGTTTACAGATGCAGGCCACGTTGGATCATGCCGAACGGTTGCGTGCTGCCGGCGATGAACCTGCGGCGATTGCCTACCTGCGTCAGCAGCCTCCGGCAACGCGCATCGATCTGACCTTGGCCGATTGGGCGCTGGAGCGGGGTGAATATGACGCCGCACTGGCGGATTACCAGCGAGTGCGGGCGCGTGAGCCGAATAATCCGGATGCGCGCTTGGGCGAAATCGAAGCCTATGTGGCGCAAGGTCAACTGAGCGAGGCTCGCCAACGGCTGCAAACGGCACCGGCACAACCGGATGAATCGATCAACGGTCAGCGTCGGGTTGCCAATGCCTGGCGGGCGGTGGGCGAACCGCAGAAAGCGACCGATATCTTCCAGCAGCTTAAAGTTGCCGCCCAGCAAGAGCCGCCAGGGCAGGCCAAAGCGCTGATATATCGTGATGCCGCCAGGCTGGAACAAGCGCAACTGCAACCGGAACCGGCGCAGCAGGATTATCGCCAGGCGATGGTAGCCAGCGGGATTGCGCCAACGGTTCCTGCGGATAATGACGGTTACACCCGGCTAACCCGCAATAACGCGACGGATGATTGGCTAAAACGCGGCATCCGCTCCGATGCCGCCGATCTCTATCGCCAACAGGACGTCAGGGTCACGCTCGATCACGACTACTGGCGTTCAAGCGGCACCGGCGGTATCTCGGATTATCAGGCGCATGACACCATGTTGCAGGTGGATATGCCGCTGTATGATGGCCGGGCGTTCTTGCGTACCGATACCGTCCAACTGAACGCGGGCAGTTTCTCGACCGACAATAACGGCAAGTACTTCGAAACCTTTGGCACCTGTAATACGCAGGGTTGCAGCGGAGACCAACGGCAAAAAACCACCGGCACCAGCGTGGCGGCCGGCTGGGCCAACGATCGTTGGCAAACCGATATCGGCACTACCCCGATGGGCTTTGAGGTGGTGGACTGGGTCGGCGGCGTGGCGTATAGCGGTGACTGGAACCATATCGGTTGGACGCTGGGCGCATCACGGCGGCCGGTAACCAGCTCGCTGTTAGCCTTCGGTGGCACCCGTGATCCGAATACCGGCATTAGCTGGGGAGGCGTGCGTGCTACCGGCATCAACCTGAGCGCCAGTTACGACCGTGGTGAAGCCAACGGCGTATGGGCCGATCTCAGTGCTCATCAGCTCACTGGCCAGAACGTTGAGGATAACCAGCGTGAACGATTGATGGCTGGCTATTATTACAAGGTGATTAACGAAGATAACCGCCGTGCCACCATTGGGCTGAGTACCATGCTCTGGCACTATCAGAAGGACTTGAGCGGGTACTCGCTTGGCCAGGGGGGCTATTACAGCCCGCAGCAATATGTGTCGCTGGCGGTGCCGGTGAACTATCGCCAGCGCACGGAAAACTGGTCGTGGGAAGTCGGTGGCTCGGTGTCGATCTCGCATGCGAAAACCAACGATGAAAAGCGCTACCCTCTGCAAGGGCTGATACCCGCTTCTCTGCCAGACAAGGACGCGGTGGAAAGCGGTGGCTCCTCCTCCGGCGTAGGCTACACGCTGCGCGCCCTGATCGAACGCCGCCTCAGTTCCCATTGGACGCTGGGGGCGGGTATCGATATTCAACAGGCCAAAGACTACACGCCAAGCCATGCGTTAATTTATCTGCGTTACTCGCTCGCGGGTTGGCAGGGCGATCTCGATCTGCCACCGCAGCCGCTGACGCCTTATGCCGACTTTAAGTAATCTGAAATTGGTTGATTGATGGTGTCGCCCACAGGGTAGTTTTGCTACCCTGTGGCTATTCCGGTTCGGATAATACCGAAAGCCGCGCTTTTCCCGCTGTCGCCAAGCGGTTGGTAAGGCAAAAACGCGGGGCAATCGAGTATACTCAAGCCGCTTATCCAGCAAGCAATATTTCCCCTTACCCCAGCTTTTCTCGTCGGAGAGGCTGGGGTGAGAAGCGTCACTTTAAGCATGGTGTTTCACCATCAGGCATTTTGGTTTTCAGTTAACTCTAGGGGAGCAGGTTTTTGCGGGTCAGGCGTTCGTTAACGATTAAGCAGATGGCGGCGGTGTCTGGTGTGGCACTGGTGACGATCTGTATCTTCATCGTGATCCAGTTATTCCACTTTGTGCAGCAGCGCAGGGATGACTATGTCCAGCAACTGGAGAATGTGGCCCATGCCGTGCGCCAACCCCTGTCAGAAGCGGTCCTGCGCATGGATATGCCGGAAACCAAACGCGTACTCAATGCGTTGCGGCCCGTGGGGATCCTCACCCGGGCAGATATCGTCCTGCCGAACGAGTTTCAGGCATTGCACGCCGATTTCCCGTCGGAACGTCCCGTTCCCGCGTTAGTGGCACGTATTTTTGAGCTGCCAGTACAGATTTCAGTTCCGCTTTATTCGGTTGAGCGGGTGCCTGCCAATCCCCAACCGCTGGCTTATCTGGTGTTACAGGCCGATTCGTACCGCATGTATCAGTTTATCCTCAGCACGCTATCGACCATGCTGTCGACCTACCTGCTGTTGGCACTGATCCTGTCGGTCGCCGTGAGCTGGTGCATGAACCGGCTGCTGGTTTATCCGTTACGCGCCATGGCGCGCGAGCTGCAAAATGTCTCTGTGGACGATCTCCCTTACCACCAACTGACGCTGCCGACCCAACATCAGGACGACGAATTGGGCCAGTTGGTGCGTAATTACAACCGCAACCAGCAGGCGCTGGCCAAGGCGCATACCGCCATGAGCCGCCTGAGCACCCATCACTCGATTACCGAATTGCCTAATCCGGCGTTGTTTGCCGCGCTGCTTGAACAACATATTGCTACCAGCATGCGGCCACCGCGTTTTAACCTGTTGGTAGTGGGTATCGAAACCCTGCATGAAGCCTCCGGCGTGCTGAACCCGTCAATGCGTGAAGCCCTGTTGCTGACGCTGGCGAAAAAGCTGCGTCAGGTTATCGGTGCGGACTGTGTGCTGGCTCAGTTGAGTCATGCCGAGTTTGCCATCCTGGCGAAAAATATCGAGCAGCCCATTCACGCCTTACAGTTGGCCAGAAGAGTGATGGCGGCCATTAATGCACCGCTCAACCTGCAACAGAAAATGCCGCTGCGGCCAAGCGCCAGTATCGGCATTGCCCATTATCCCAATCCGGGGGGGAGTGCAGAGCAACTGCTGCGCAGCGCCACCTCGGCCATGATGTCGGCGCATCGTGAGGGTAAAAACCAGATCCTGTTCTTCGAGCCTTGCCTGACCGAAAAAACCCAAAAGCGCCTGACGCAGGAAAGCGAGATCCTGTTAGCCATAGAGCAACGCCAGTTTGCGCTGTTCCTGCAACCCCAGTGGGATATGCAAACCAGTGAAGTGACCGGTGCGGAAGCTTTGCTGCGTTGGCTACTGCCCAATGGTCAGATCATTCTCCCGGCGGATGTGATCCCGCTGGCGGAGGAGTTGGGCGTGATTGTGCCTCTCGGTAACTGGGTGCTGGAAGAGTCATGCCGCATTCTGGCCGCGTGGCAATCCCAGGGCATCCCGTTGCCGCTGGCGGTCAATATTTCGGCGATCCAGTTGCAGCATCAAGACTTTGTGCCGCATCTGAAACGACTGCTGGACGAGCATCAGATCGACCCACGCAAACTGCTGCTGGAAATTACCGAGACGGTGCGTATCCACGACCTCGATCGGGCATTGGAACTGTTACGTGAATTACACGACTTAGGTGTATCGGTCGCCTTGGATGACTTTGGTATGGGCTATGCCAGCCTGCATTATCTCAATCGACTTAAATCCCTGCCGATCGATCTGATTAAAATCGACAAGAGCTTCATTGATGGGCTGCCAGAGGACGATGCGATGGCGCGGATCGTCAGCTCGATTTCCCAGGTGCTCAACCTGCCGGTGATGGCGGAAGGGGTGGAAACCGAGGCGCAGCGAGACTGGTTGCTACAACACGGCATTCGCATTGGCCAGGGCTTCCTGTTTGCCAAACCCTTGCCTCGTGAGGCATTTGAAGCGCAGTTTGCCCCTGTTACCAAAGCGTGATCCGGTTCAATCTGGCACTGAGTTTATCTTTCCTCCCGGTACTTTTGCCGTGGGTTTTCCTGCGCCTTAAGCCCATACCCATTCTGAGTTAATGC
This sequence comes from Serratia sp. (in: enterobacteria), assembly GCF_051654945.1. Classification (GTDB taxonomy): domain Bacteria; phylum Pseudomonadota; class Gammaproteobacteria; order Enterobacterales; family Enterobacteriaceae; genus Chania. The sequence continues at coordinate 147,853 of NZ_JBOFZA010000073.1, read as the reverse complement.
AAAGAAAAGCTGACGTAACGCCGGAACTTGTACACTGACTGACGCGTTTCAGCTCTTAAATTCACACCAATATGCCAGGAAGTCGGCAACAAGTTATTTCCATGTTGTTATAGGGGTGTTATTTTCCGCGCAAGCGAAAAACAGGACGGACGAGTGATTGCCCGCCTGCTGCGTTGTCTCCCCCCAAAGGATGTGCATATGAAAACAACTATATTCAAGAGCCTCTATTTTCAGGTGTTAACCGCGATTACGCTGGGGATCCTGCTTGGCCATTTCTACCCTGACCTTGGTGCCCAGATGAAACCCCTGGGTGATGGATTTGTTAAATTAATCAAAATGATTATCGCTCCGGTGATCTTCTGTACCGTGGTGACCGGCATCGCGGGTATGGAAAGCATGAAAGCCGTGGGCCGTACCGGGGCGATCGCCCTGCTGTACTTTGAAATTGTCAGTACCATTGCGCTGCTGATCGGTCTGGTGATCGTTAACGTGGTGCAACCGGGCGCCGGGATGAACGTCGATGCGGGAACGCTGGATGCCAAAGCGGTGGCGGTGTATGCCGAGCAGGCTTCCCAGCAGGGTATCGTGCCATTCCTGTTGGATATTATCCCGGGTAGCGTAGTGGGTGCCTTTGCCAGCGGTAACATCTTGCAGGTGCTGCTGTTTGCGGTGCTGTTCGGTTTTGCCCTGCATCGCCTGGGTGAGAAAGGCCAGGTGATCTTTAACGTTATCGACAGCTTCTCCCGCGTGATTTTCGGCATCATCAATATGATCATGCGTCTGGCACCGCTGGGGGCCTTTGGTGCCATGGCGTTCACCATCGGTAAATACGGTGTGGGTACGCTGTTGCAGCTCGGCCAGCTGATTGTCTGCTTCTACATCACCTGCGTGCTGTTTGTGGTGGTGGTGCTGGGCTCGATTGCCCGCTACAACGGCTTCAACATCTTCAAATTTATCCGCTACATCAAAGAAGAGCTGCTGATCGTTCTGGGTACCTCGTCTTCCGAATCGGTGCTGCCACGCATGCTCGATAAAATGGAAAATCTGGGCTGCAAGAAATCGGTGGTGGGGCTGGTTATCCCGACGGGTTACTCGTTCAACCTGGACGGTACTTCAATCTATCTGACGATGGCCGCGGTGTTTATCGCCCAGGCGACCAACACCCATATGGATATCATGCATCAGGTGACCTTGCTGGTCGTGTTACTGCTCTCCTCGAAAGGAGCGGCAGGGGTGACCGGCAGTGGCTTTATCGTACTGGCAGCGACCATTTCGGCGGTAGGGCATTTGCCGCTGGCTGGCCTGGCGCTGATCCTTGGTATCGACCGCTTTATGTCCGAAGCCCGCGCCTTGACCAATCTGGTCGGTAACGGTGTGGCGACGGTAGTGGTGGCCAAATGGTGTAACCAACTGGATGAAAAGCAGCTGCAAGACGTGTTGAATCAGCGCACCGAGAAAGCTCCTGCCGACAGAAAGCTCCCTTCCGCCTGATTATTTTTCCGACCTTCGGTATCGGCTGCCACCGCAGCCGATACCATTTCCTCTTGCTTATTGTTTATTTTTTCTCCATAACACCCTACCGGCTATTATTTTTCACTGTGATGAGTGACATCCGCAAAGGCGCGCGGTCTAACAGAATGGTACACTTTGCGCTTTCCGCCCTACGGTGAAACTCAGGGTGTGATTGTTGCTGTGCCACGCACAGTTCAGGCCGACTCGTCAGCACCGCTGGTGACCAGTGACGGGACGCTGCCTTATATTCCATTGACTGGAATACCTTATTCGCATAAAAAATTGGCTAGTCATTAAGTAGGGGTTCACATGCAGGGCACCAGAATTCGTCTTTTAGTGGGTGGGCTGCTGTTGGTTGCGGCCAACGGCAGTGTGCACGCTGAAGCGCTACAACCTGATCCTGCCTGGCAGCAGGGGCAGTTGAATAACGGGTTCTCTTGGCAGATCCTTGATACACCACAGCGCCCGAGCGATCGCGTTGAGTTACGGTTGATGGTCAATACCGGATCGCTGGTGGAGTCTTCCCAGCAGATCGGTTTTGCCCATCTGTTGCCGCGTATTGCGATTACGCGCAGCGAGAGTTTTACCCAGCCGCAGCTACAGTCGCTGTGGCAACAGAGCGTGGACAGTGAACGGCCATTGCCGCCAGCCATCAGCTCTTATGATTTCACCATCTACAACCTGAGCCTGCCCAATAACCGCCCCGATCTGTTGAAAGAGGCGCTGGCCTGGCTGGCGGATACCACCGGCAAGTTGGCTATTGATGAGCCAACGGTAGAAGCGGTGATGAACGCCAATATGGATCCTATCGGCACCTTTCCGCCGAATCCCAAAGATACCTGGTGGCGTTATCGTCTGAAAGGTTCAACGCTGCTGGCACACGATCCGGGTCAGGAGGTCAAGCGGCCGGTCAATATCGAGCAACTGCAAAAGTTTTATCAACAGTGGTATACCCCGGACGCCATGACGTTGTACGTCGTGGGTAAAGTCGATAGCCGTAGCCTGAGTGAGCAGATCAACAAGGCATTTTCGCCTCTGCAAGGCAAGCGCGAGACACCGGCAACCATGCCAACCCTGACGCCACTGCCGCCGCAGCCGGTCAGCCTGATCAGCGATCAGGTGAAGCAGGATACGCTGTCGATCATGTGGGATACGCCCTGGCATCCGATCCGCGATTCGCAAAGCCTGAGCCGTTACTGGCGCAGTGATATGGCCCGTGAGGCCCTGTTCTGGCACATTCAGCAGGTGCTGCAAAAGAGCGAGCAGAAAAACATCAAACTGGGCTTCGACTGCCGGGTGCAATATCAACGCGCCCAGTGTGCGATCCACCTGAACTCACCGAATGACAACCTGAACAACGGCCTGGCGTTTATTGCCCGCGAATTGGCCAATGTGCGTAATAACGGCCTGTCTCAGGATGAGTTTAATGCCCTGCTGGCGCAGAAAACCGATCAGTTGAGCAAACTGTTTGCCACCTATGCTCGCACCGATACCGACGTGCTGATGAGCCAGCGCCTGCGTTCACAGCAGAGTGGTGTGGTGGATATAGCTCCCGAGCAATACCAGAAGCTGCGTCAGGCCTTCTTGTCGTCACTGACGCTGGCATCGCTGAATCAGGAACTGAAGCTGCAACTGTCGCAGGATGCTACCCTGGTGTTGTTACAGCCGAAGGGGGAGCCGGAGATGAACATGAAGCAGTTGCAGGAAACCTACAACGGTATCATGACGCCAGCACCGGCCGTGGTGAGCGAAGAGCCAAAACCGGCGGACGCGACAACGGCGGCACCGGAAACCAGTGCTCAATAATCATTGATCATTTCTGCTGTGGTCAGGTGATCCTCTGTTACCGATAGTCACTCGATCGGTCCCCTCTCCTTTTTTGGGAGAGGGGCTTAACTCCGGTATAGCACCTTGATGATGTGATAGCCGAACTGGGTTTTCACCGGGCCATAGGGCTTGAGCAACGGGATGCTGAACACTGCCTTATCGAAGGCGGCGACCATGGTTCCCTTGTTGAATTCACCTAAGGAGCCACCGTTGCGCTTGGACGGGCAGCTCGAGTATTTGCGCGCCAGCGTATCAAAGCTGACGCCACGCTTGAGTTTAGCCATCAGTTCGTTTGCCAGCGTTTCGTTATCCACCAGAATGTGCAGGGCACTCGCGGTCTTGGCCATCGTTTTTATCCGTTTAGTCATGAAGAATTCGCCGCATTATACCTGTCTTACCCTATGAATTTCGAGTTGGCCGCTCTAGCGCGTCCATGCGCTCGCGGCATTTGTACATCCCTGTACAGCATAGCTAGGCGACAAGAGCGTAACTCTTTGATAAGTGACTGGGGTTTATGCTCGCAGGTAACAACGCAACAACTTGAAAGGCGACGGGTATAAATCTGGTCGGCGCTTTCTGCTACAATTCACCCCCCCAGCACACCACTATTGAGCAATAAAGCGCCATGCGATTAAACCCCAGCCAACAACAAGCCGTCGAATTCGTTACCGGGCCCTGCCTGGTACTGGCCGGAGCCGGTTCCGGCAAAACGCGCGTGATCACCAACAAAATCGCCCACCTGATCCACCAATGTGGTTATCAGGCCAAACATATCGCCGCGGTGACCTTTACCAACAAGGCGGCGCGCGAGATGAAAGAGCGTGTGGCACAAACCATGGGGCGCAAAGAGTCGCGTGGCCTGATGATCTCAACCTTCCATACGCTGGGGCTGGAAGTGATCAAACGCGAATATGCCGCGCTGGGGATGAAGTCCAACTTCTCGCTGTTTGACGATCAGGATCAGCTCGCGTTGCTGAAAGAATTGACCGAGAAGTGGCTGGAAAACGACAAAACGCTGGTGGCACAGCTGATTTCGACCATTTCCAACTGGAAGAACGATCTGGTGGATCCGCAACGGGCCATGGGGCTGGCGCGCTCCGAGCGGGACAAACTGTTTGCCCATTGTTACGGGTTGTACCACGACCATATGAAGGCCTGTAACGTACTGGATTTTGACGATCTGATCCTGTTGCCCACCTTGTTGCTACAGCGGAATGAGGAAGTACGTGAACGCTGGCAGAACCGGATCCGCTATCTGCTGGTGGATGAATATCAGGACACCAACACCAGCCAGTATGAACTGGTGAAACTGCTGGTGGGCAACCGCGCACGCTTTACCGTGGTGGGGGATGACGATCAGTCCATTTACTCCTGGCGCGGTGCGCGTCCGCAGAACCTGGTGTTGTTGCAGGAAGATTTCCCAGCGTTACAGGTCATCAAACTGGAGCAGAACTACCGTTCCAGTGAACGTATTCTGAAGGCCGCCAACATTCTGATTGCCAACAACCCGCACGTATTCGAGAAACGCCTGTTCTCCGAGCTGGGCTACGGCGAAGAGTTGAAGGTGGTAACGGCCAACAATGAAGATCACGAGGCCGAGCGGGTGGTGGGGGAACTGATCGCCCATCACTTTGTGAAGAAAACCAATTATGGCGACTATGCGATCCTCTATCGCGGTAACCATCAGTCGCGGCTGTTTGAAAAAATGCTGATGCAGAACCGCATTCCATACAAGATTTCGGGCGGCACGTCGTTCTTCTCGCGTCCGGAAATCAAGGATTTGCTGGCCTATTTGCGGGTGCTGACCAATCAGGATGATGACAGCGCCTTCCTGCGCATCGTCAACACGCCAAAGCGGGAAATTGGCCCGGCGACGCTGCAAAAGCTGGGGGAGTGGGCCAATCAGCGCAACAAAAGCCTGTTCCGTGCCAGCTTCGATCTCGGCCTGGGCCAGTATCTGACCGGTCGAGGATTGGAGTCATTACAGCGTTTCACTCATTGGATGGAAGGCATTATTCAAATGATGGAGCGTGAGCCGGTGGCGGCGGTGCGCGATCTGATCCGTGGTGTCGACTATGAAAGCTGGCTGTTTGAAACCTCGCCCAGCCCGAAAGCGGCCGAAATGCGCATGAAAAACGTCAACACGCTGTTTGGCTGGATGACCGAGATGCTGGAAGGCAACGATCTGGACGAACCGATGACGCTGACCCAGGTGGTCACGCGCTTTACGTTGCGCGACATGATGGAGCGTGGCGAAAGCGACGAAGAGCTGGATCAGGTGCAACTGATGACCTTGCATGCCTCCAAGGGGTTGGAGTTCCCCTATGTGTTCCTGGTGGGCATGGAAGAGGGGTTATTGCCACATCAGAGCAGTATTGATGAGGATAATGTCGATGAAGAGCGGCGTTTGGCCTATGTGGGGATCACTCGCGCCCAGAAAGAGCTGATTTTCACCCTGTGCCGCGAACGTCGCCAATACGGCGAGTTAGTGCGCCCTGAACCCAGCCGTTTCCTGTTGGAACTGCCGCAGGATGATCTGGCCTGGGAGACAGAGCGGAAGGTGGTTAGTCCGCAAGAGCGGATGGAGAAAGGCCAGAGCCATTTGGCCAGCGTGAAAGCGATGTTGGCCAAGGCGAAAGGCGGTAGCTGACCCCGAGGATTTTCCCCTCACCCCAACCCTCTCCCAAAGGGCGAGGGGGCTGTCCGCCGTCGTTGATAAGCCAGTGCCGCTTCGGGAAACGTTGGAATATCTGAGTACTCGATCGGTTCCCTCTCCTCGGGGAGAGGGTTAGGGTGAGGGGACTGTCCGGCGTTGTTGATGAGCCGGTGCCGATTCGAAAAACCTTGTAATATCTGAGTACTCGATCGGTTCCCTCTTCTCGGGGAGAGGGTTAGGGGACTGTCCGGCGTTGTTGATGAGCCGGTGCCGATTCGGAAAACCTTGTAATATCAGAGTACTCGATCGGTTCCCTCTCCTTGGGGAGAGGGTTAGGGTGAGGGGACTACTCTCAGTGCTGCTCTTCTAAAAACAGCGGCCAGTGGGCATAGCTCTGCCAATGGCTTTCCTGATCCAGCGCTTCTGCGCGCAGCGGATGCCGTTCCAGCCAGCCTTGCGGCAAAATCACATGCAACTCTTCATCGTTGGCGCGCAAGCGTACCGCAGGCAGGGTATCGTCACGGCGGCGGCTGGCAAAGATGATAGCCAGACGCAACAGACGGCACATGCGTTGTGCTACGCGCGGCGGCACGGCATTCTGTTGGCTCAACAGCGGGAGATCGAGGGCGTTGCTTTGGTTTTGCAGCAGGGTGGCTAACAGTTTTTTCTGTGCCGGGGTAAAGCCGGGTAAATCAAGATGGCTGACCAGATAGGCGGCGTGTTGGGGAGCCTGTTTGAAATCGACGCTCAGGCCGATTTCGTGGATCAGGCAGGCCGCATGCAGTAGCTCGCGACATCGCGTATCCAGTTGCCATTCATTGGTGGTTTGCAGACAGAAGTTCGCAGCCAACTGGCTGACACGCTCGGCCTGATCGATATCCAGCAGATAACGGCGTTGCAGATTACGCAACGTGCGGCTGCGGATATCCTGTTCGACCGGCAGATGCAGCATGCCATACACCAGCCCTTCGCGCAGAGCGCCACCGGCCAGCGTCATGCTTTCGATACCCAGCTCCTGGAAAATGGCCAGCAGTATCGACAGGCCGCTTGGGAACACCAAGGCGCGTTCCAGCGTCAGCCCTTCGATTTCCAGCTCTTCCAGCTTGCCACATTGAATGGCCCGCTGTTTTAGCTGCCGCAGCTTGGGCAAGGTAATGCGTTCATCCATGCCCTGCGCCACCATGATTTCCTGTAGCGCTTGCACGGTACCGGATGCGCCGACGCAAATTTGCCAGCCATGTTGACGCAGTTGTGGGACGATGGGCCGCACCATTTCACGCGCGGCCTGTTCGGCGGCTTCGAAGTTATCCCGCTCCAGATTGCGATCGCTGAAGAAGCGCTCAAGCCAGGTGACACAGCCCATCGACAGGCTATACAACTGCGCAGCCTGCGCCCCGGTACCGGCAACCAACTCCGTGCTGCCACCCCCGATATCAACCACCAGACGCCGATCCGGGCCGCCGGTCGTGTGGGCCACGCCATGGTAGATCAGGCGGGCTTCTTCTTCGCCACTGATGACCTGTACGGGGCAGCCAAGGATGGTTTCGGCGGTTTGCAGGAATTCGGCCGCGTTATTGGCCAGGCGTAACGTCGCGGTGGCGACGACCCGGATCTGATCGCGCGGGATGTCCTGCAGGCGTTCCGAGAACAACCGCAGGCATTGCCACCCGCGCTGCATGGCTTCCTGTGACAGGTGATTGTGCTGATCCAACCCGGCCGCCAGGCGCACTTTGCGCTTGATGCGGGCCAGCGTCTGGATACTGCCAGCCACCTCACGTACCACCAACATATGGAAACTGTTGGACCCCAGATCGATGGCGGCATAGAGGGTGCTGGAACCTGGCATAGTTATCTATCAGCCCGAACGTTTACGGTTGTTACGCGGCGCACCACCACGACGTGGCGCAGAAGAGTTACGGCGTGGACCGTTGTTGCCACGCGGGCGCACCAGGCGCTTCGGTGCAGGCAGATCGGTCATCAGCGCATCGCTGTTGTACTTGCTCACGGGAATGCTGTGGCCGGTATAGGTTTCGATGGCTGGCAGGTTAAGCGCGTACTCTTCACAGGCCAGGCTGATGGAGTGACCGCTTTCGCCCGCGCGGCCAGTACGGCCAATACGGTGCACGTAGTCTTCACAGTCGTCCGGCAGATCGTAGTTGAAGACGTGAGTCACCAACGGGATATGCAGGCCGCGGGCGGCGACATCGGTAGCGACCAGGATATCCAGGTTGCCTTTGGTGAAGTCGTCCAGAATACGCAGGCGTTTTTTCTGCGCCACGTCGCCGGTCAGCAGGCCAACGCGGTGACCGTCGGCGGCCAGATGGCCCCAGATGTCTTCACAGCGGTGCTTGGTGTTGGCGAAGATGATGCAGCGATCCGGCCACTCTTCTTCAATCAGCGTCTGCAACAGGCGCATTTTTTCTTCGTTGGACGGGTAGAACAGCTCTTCCTGAATGCGGTGGCCGGTTTTCTGTTCCGGTTCAACTTCCACATATTCAGCGTTGTTCATCTGCTCAAAGGCCAGTTCGCGGACGCGATAGGACAGGGTGGCAGAGAACAACATGTTCAGGCGTTGATCGACCGCAGGCATGCGGCGGAACAGCCAACGGATATCTTTGATAAAGCCCAGATCGTACATACGGTCGGCTTCATCGAGCACCACAACCTGGATAGCACCCAGATCGATATAGTTCTGTTTGGCGTAGTCGATTAAACGACCGGTGGTGCCCACCAGGATGTCCACGCCGCTTTCCAGCACTTTCAGCTGTTTGTCGTAGCCATCGCCGCCGTAGGCCAGGCCAAGCTTCAACCCGGTAGACTGTGACAGGGCTTCTGCATCGGAATGGATCTGTACTGCCAGTTCACGCGTAGGCGCCATGATCAAGGCGCGCGGCTGGTTGGTCTGGCGACCTTCTTTCGCCGGGTGGGACAGCAAATAGTGAAAAGTAGACGCTAAAAATGCCAGCGTCTTTCCGGTACCGGTTTGCGCCTGACCTGCAACGTCGCGCCCACTGAGGGTGAGCGGCAATGCCAACGCCTGGATGGGCGTGCAGTTGTGAAACCCTTTTTTCTCAAGGGCTTCAAGGACTAACGGGTGCAGGGCGAAGTCGGAAAACTTCTGTTCGGTCAAGTGTGTTTTGCTCATAGTGTGGTAGAATATCAGCTAACTATTGCTTTACGAAAGCATATCCGTTGAAATAAAAGCGGTGAAATAAAATCACCCAAGTTGGTTTGATGCTACACCAACAAGGTAGACCTAATCCTGTGGAGTAGAACATGAGCGATAAAATTATTCACCTGACTGACGACAGCTTCGATACCGATGTACTGAAAGCCGCAGGGCCTATCCTGGTCGATTTCTGGGCTGAATGGTGTGGTCCGTGCAAGATGATTGCTCCGATCCTCGACGAGATTGCCGAAGAGTTTGCCGGCAAGTTGACCATTACCAAACTGAACATCGATCAAAACCCGGCTACCGCGCCTAAATACGGCATCCGCGGTATCCCGACGCTGTTGTTGTTCAAGAACGGTGAAGTGGCAGCGACCAAGGTCGGCGCGTTGTCCAAGGGCCAGCTCAAAGAGTTCCTTGAAGCGAATCTGTAATTAGGGCAGGAAGCCCCGTGACGGGCGTCTGGAGGGGGATTTTCATTCACCGCTAGACGCCTGCCAAGAAGCGTGTTAAGTTTAACCATACTGCATTTTGAACTTGCCATAAGTATTAAATCTAAAGAGTTTGAATCTGAGCATTACTCTACGTTGAACCATCGGCACTAGCATTTTACTGTGACCCGAGCCCGTGTTTTGACGATCAAGCGGTTTTACAAAAAATCAGTTTTAAGGCACCTTCGATCTTAAACCGTCAGCGTGTGCGCCCCAGCTAAGCCATTTCTTACTGCGGTGACCCAGCAGCCCGGCGATCGAACGTCCAGTAACAGGCACGCATACCCGATCAATTTCACGTAGTAGCTTGAAAGGCGAATGGGTTTAACACGCTGCCATACCATTCACGATACTAGTTCGAGACACACCCCGAGTTTAAGAACCCCCACTATGAATCTTACCGAATTAAAGAATACGCCGGTTTCTGAGCTGATTACTCTCGGCGAAAATATGGGGCTGGAAAACCTGGCCCGCCTGCGCAAACAGGACATTATCTTCTCTATACTCAAGCAACATGCGAAAAGCGGAGAAGATATCTTCGGTGATGGCGTGCTGGAGATATTGCAGGATGGATTTGGTTTCCTCCGTTCCGGAGACAGTTCCTACCTCGCAGGCCCCGACGATATCTACGTTTCTCCTAGCCAAATCCGCCGCTTCAACCTCCGCACAGGTGACACCATTTCCGGTAAGATTCGTCCGCCAAAAGAAGGCGAGCGCTATTTTGCCCTGTTGAAAGTTAACGAAGTCAACTACGACAAACCGGAAAACGCCCGTAACAAGATCCTGTTCGAAAACCTGACGCCACTGCACGCCAACTCACGTTTGCGTATGGAGCGCGGCAACGGTTCTACCGAAGATCTGACGGCTCGCGTACTGGATCTGGCATCGCCAATTGGCCGTGGCCAGCGTGGCCTGATTGTGGCACCGCCGAAAGCCGGTAAAACCATGCTGCTGCAAAACATCGCGCAGAGCATCGCTTACAACCACCCAGACTGCGTGCTGATGGTGCTGCTGATCGACGAACGTCCAGAAGAAGTGACCGAGATGCAACGTCTGGTAAAAGGCGAAGTTATCGCTTCTACCTTTGACGAGCCAGCTTCTCGCCACGTGCAGGTTGCCGAAATGGTGATCGAGAAGGCCAAGCGCCTGGTCGAGCACAAAAAAGACGTGATCATCCTGCTGGACTCCATCACCCGTCTGGCACGTGCCTACAACACCGTCGTACCTGCCTCAGGCAAAGTGCTGACCGGTGGTGTGGATGCCAACGCCCTGCATCGTCCGAAGCGCTTCTTCGGTGCGGCTCGTAACGTTGAGGAAGGCGGCAGCCTGACCATCATCGCTACCGCACTGGTCGATACCGGTTCGAAGATGGACGAAGTGATTTACGAAGAATTTAAAGGTACGGGTAACATGGAACTGCATCTGGCGCGTAAAATCGCCGAGAAGCGCGTGTTCCCTGCTATTGATTACAACCGTTCCGGTACGCGTAAAGAAGAGTTGCTCACTACTTCTGAAGAACTGCAGAAGATGTGGATCCTGCGCAAGATCATTCACCCAATGGGCGAGATCGACGCGATGGAATTCCTCATCAACAAGTTGGCGATGACCAAAACCAACGACGAATTCTTCGACATGATGAAACGCTCATAATTAAGTAAAATATTCGAGGAACGCCACGCCTAGTCGTGGCGTTTTTTGCTTTTGGCGGATACGATAAGTAACAGTAAAGGAAAGTAAGTTATTCCTGCGACTTATTGAGAACTCATCTTATTTGCGCCTGTTTTTTGCGTTAATGCGTTGAAGCAAGACACGTCTTGGCATGAGTAAGTGTGAATGTCTATTGTCATAGGAAATGACTGAAAGGTTGCTTGGTCATGTGGCGCGGTTTGTTACCCATGTTAAGCTGCCTCATCTTCTTCAGAGATTTGTTAACCGTGAACTTACTCACCATGAGTACTGAAATTCTTTTTGTTTTTCTGTTTTCTCTGGCTTTTTTATTTGTTGCTCGCAAGGCAGCAAAACCTATTGGTTTGGTTGATAAACCTAATTATCGCAAACGTCACCAGGGGTTGATCCCGCTGGTGGGTGGGATTTCTGTTTACGCTGGCATCTGTTTTGCCTTCTTGATCACCGACCAGACGATTGCGCACGGTAAACTCTACCTCGCCTGTGCCGGTGTCCTGGTGTTCGTCGGGGCACTGGACGATCGCTTCGATATCAGCGTCAAGATCCGCGCCACCATTCAGGCGTTGGTCGGCATTGCCATGATGGTGTTTGCCGGCCTTTATCTGCGCAGCCTTGGCTATGTGTTTGGCGGATGGGAAATGCAGCTGGGGCCGTTTGGTTACCTGGTGACGCTGTTTGCCGTCTGGGCCGCGATTAACGCCTTTAACATGGTCGACGGTATCGATGGCCTGCTCGGCGGCCTCTCCTGCGTGTCGTTTGGCGCGATGGGGATCCTGCTGTATCAAGGCGGCCATAGCGATCTCGCCTTCTGGTGCTTCGCCATGCTGGCGGCCATTGTTCCCTATATTCTGCTCAACCTCGGCATTCTTGGCCGTCGCTATAAAGTCTTTATGGGCGATGCCGGCAGTACGCTGATCGGTTTTACCGCCATCTGGCTGCTGGTGCAAAGCTCGCAAGGGCCAAATCATCCCATCAAGCCGGTGACCGCGCTGTGGATAATTGCCATCCCGCTGATGGATATGATTGCCATCATGTATCGCCGCCTGCGTAAAGGCATGAGTCCGTTCTCGCCAGACCGTCAACATATCCACCATTTGATTATGCGTGCGGGCTTTACGCCTCGTCAGGCCTTTGTGTTGATCACCTTGGCCGCGGCGCTGTTGGCGGCGATTGGCGTGGTGGGCGAACGCCTGACTTTCATACCTGAATGGGTTATGTTGGCATTATTCTTGCTTGCATTCTTCTTCTATGGCTATTGCATCAAACGTGCATGGCGGGTCGCGCGCTATATCAAACGTCTCAAGCGCCGCCTCCGTCATTCATCGAACAATAAGCAAGTACCTTAACCTGAGGCTTTAGGGCAGTGATGATTCCTGAAACAACGTCTGACAAGAATACCCCGGTGGTCGATAACGAACTCGATATCCGTGGTCTGTGCTGCACCCTGTGGCGTGGCAAAAAATGGATTATCGGTTTCGCGGTGTTGTTTGCTGCCGTCGCGCTGATCGTGTCCTACCTGGTGAAACAGGAGTGGAGCGCCACGGCGATCACCGATAAACCGACGGTGAATGCGTTGGGGGGATATTACTCTCAGCAGCAGTTCCTGCGTAACCTGGACCTGCGCACTCTGCCAGCGGTTGCCAGCGATCAGCCAGGGATTGCCGATGAAGCCTATAATGAATTTATCATGCAACTGGCCGCCTATGACACGCGCCGTGATTTCTGGCTGCAAAGCGATTACTACAAGCAGCGCCAGGAAGGGGATGCCCGTGCCGATGCGGCATTGCTTGATGATCTGATCAACAATATCCAGTTCACGCCGCGCGACGACAAGAAAGTGCTCAACGACAGCGTGAAACTGACCGCAGAAACTGCGCCAGACTCCAACCATCTGCTGCGCCAGTATGTTGCCTTTGCCAGCCACCGTGCGGCGCAGCATCTGAACGAAGAGATCCAGGGAGCCTGGGCTGCGCGTACTACCTCGATGAACGCTCAGGTAAAACGCCAGGAAGCGGTAGCCGATGCGGTTTATCAGCGTGAACTCAAGACCGTGCAGCAGGCGCTGAAAATTGCCGAGCAGCAGGGAATTAGCCGCACGCAGACCGATACGCCAGCGGAACAGCTGCCAGACTCCGACCTGTTCCTGTTGGGCAAGCCAATGCTGCAAGCCCGCCTGGAAGGGCTACAGGCTTCCGGCCCCACGTATGATCTGAGTTACGATCAGAACCGGGCCATGCTGGCAACCTTGAACGTTGGCCCGACGTTGGATGCCAAATTCCAGACCTACCGCTATTTGCGTACGCCGGAAGAACCGGTGAAACGTGATAGCCCACGCCGGGTATTCTGGCTGATTATGTGGGGCGCAATCGGTGGCCTGGTTGGCGCGGGCGTGGCTCTGGTACGCCGGCCACGGAGTTAATCCATACTATAATAATTTCGCTGTTGGGCTCCTCGGAGCCCAACTTTGCAGGTTCGCCTGCACTTCACCGACCAAAAGAGATTCGCTGTGAAAGTGTTGACTGTTTTTGGCACCAGACCGGAAGCCATTAAAATGGCACCTCTGGTACATGCTCTGGCTCAGGATGATGCCTTTGAATCAAGAGTCTGCGTTACGGCACAGCATCGCGAGATGCTGGATCAGGTACTGCGTTTGTTTGAAATCGTACCGGATTACGACCTGAATATTATGAAACCCGGCCAGGGGCTGAGTGAAATCACCTGCCGCATTCTGGAAGGGTTAAAGGGCGTACTGGAGGAATTCAAACCGGACGTGGTGTTGGTTCACGGTGATACCACGACCACCATGGCGACCAGCCTGGCGGCGTTCTATCAGCGTATCCCGGTGGGGCATGTGGAAGCGGGTCTGCGTACCGGTAATCTCTATTCTCCGTGGCCTGAAGAGGCCAACCGTAAGTTGACGGGGCATTTGGCGATGTACCATTTCTCGCCAACCGAAAACTCACGTCAGAACCTGCTGCGCGAATCGCTGCGGGACGATCATATTTTCGTCACGGGTAACACCGTGATCGATGCGTTGCTGTGGGTGCGCGATCGCATTATGCACAACCCAGAGCTGCGCAGCAGCCTGGACCAGCGCTATCCTTTCCTGGATGCCAGCAAAAAACTGATCCTGGTAACCGGCCACCGCCGCGAAAGCTTTGGTGGTGGGTTCGAGCGCATCTGTAGCGCCCTGGCTGAAATTGCCTGCCAGCACCCAGAGGTGCAGGTGGTATATCCGGTGCACCTCAACCCGAACGTCAGTGAGCCGGTCAACCGTATTTTGAAGGGTATCGATAACATCATTCTGATCGATCCGCAGGATTACCTACCGTTTGTCTATCTGATGACGCGATCTTATCTGATCCTGACCGACTCGGGCGGTATTCAGGAAGAGGCGCCATCGCTGGGTAAACCGGTGTTGGTCATGCGTGATACCACCGAGCGGCCTGAAGCGGTAGACGCGGGCACGGTCCAACTGGTGGGCACAGACGTAGCTAAAATTGTTGATGCGGTAACCCGGTTATTGACAGACGAAGGCGAATACCACGCCATGAGCCGGGCGCATAACCCATACGGTGACGGGCATGCCTGCCAACGTATCCTCGAAGCTTTAAAGAATCATCAGGTGACACTATGAGTTTTAACACTATTTCAGTTATTGGCCTGGGTTATATCGGCTTGCCAACGGCGGCGGCGTTTGCTTCCCGCAAGAAAAAAGTGGTCGGCGTAGATGTTAACCAGCACGCGGTAGATACCATTAACCGTGGAGCCATCCACATCGTCGAACCCGATCTGGATCGCGTGGTAAAAGAAGCCGTTGAAGGCGGTTATTTACAAGCGGTGACTAAACCACTGGCGGCCGATGCTTTCCTGATTGCCGTGCCAACGCCATTCAAAGGAGATCACGAACCCGATCTGGCCTATGTTGAAGCCGCCGCCAAGTCATTGGCTCCGGTGCTGAAAAAAGGCGACCTGGTGATCCTGGAGTCCACCTCACCGGTGGGCGCTACCGAGCAGATGGCATTGTGGTTGGCAGAGGCGCGTAACGATCTGAGCTTCCCACAGGATGCCGGTGAGCAGGCCGATGTGAACATTGCCTACTGCCCTGAGCGTGTATTGCCTGGGCAGGTGATGGTCGAGCTGATCCAGAATGACCGTGTCATCGGTGGAATGACGCCGAAATGTTCCGAACGCGCCAGCGCGCTGTACAAAATTTTCCTCGAAGGTGAGTGTGTTATCACCAACTCGCGCACCGCCGAGATGTGCAAGCTGACGGAAAACAGCTTCCGTGACGTTAACATCGCCTTTGCCAACGAACTTTCGCTGATCTGCGCCGATCAAGGGATCAACGTGTGGGAACTGATCCGTTTGGCTAACCGCCATCCGCGCGTCAACATCTTGCAACCTGGCCCAGGCGTGGGCGGACACTGTATCGCCGTGGACCCTTGGTTCATCGTGGCACAAAACCCGCAGCAGGCTCGTCTGATCCATACCGCGCGTCTGGTTAACGACGGCAAACCGCTTTGGGTGGTCGATCGCGTCAAGGCCGCCGTGGCAGATTGCCTGGCGGCAACCGACAAGCGGGCTTCCGAAGTGAAGATCGCCTGCTTCGGTCTGGCGTTCAAACCTAATATTGATGACCTGCGCGAAAGCCCGGCGGTAGAAGTAGCCCACCTGATTGCCGATTGGCACGTGGGTGAAACCCTGGCAGTAGAGCCTAACGTTGAGCAACTGCCCAAGTCACTGGCAGGCCACGTTACGCTGAAAACACTGCCAGAGGCCCTGCAGCAGGCGGATGTGATCGTGATGCTGGTCGATCATAAAGAATTCAAGGCGATCAAGCCGGAAGAGATTAAGCAGTCCTGGATCGTGGACACCAAAGGAGTTTGGCGTTGAAACGTATTTTGGTCACCGGCGGTGCCGGATTCATCGGCTCTGCCGTAGTCAGACATATCATTGAAGCAACCCGCGATAGCGTGGTGGTGGTCGATAAGCTCACCTATGCCGGTAACCTGGAGTCGCTGGCCGGTGTGGCAGACAACGAACGCTATGCTTTCGAGCAGGTAGATATCTGCGACCGTGCCGCACTGGATCGCGTGTTTGCGCAGTACCAGCCGGATTTCGTGATGCACCTGGCGGCGGAAAGCCACGTAGACCGCTCAATCGACGGTCCGGCGGCCTTTATCGAAACCAACATCGTGGGTACTTACACCATGCTGGAGGCTGCCCGCCATTATTGGCAGGCACTGGCAGCAGAGAAAAAGCAGGCTTTCCGTTTCCACCATATCTCGACCGATGAAGTCTACGGCGACCTGCACGGCACCGACGATCTGTTTACCGAAACGACGCCTTACGCGCCAAGCAGCCCATACTCTGCCTCCAAGGCCTCGAGCGATCATCTGGTGCGCGCCTGGCTGCGTACCTACGGTTTCCCAACCGTCGTGACCAACTGTTCCAACAACTATGGCCCTTACCACTTCCCTGAGAAGCTGGTGCCGCTGGTGATCCTCAACGCGATTTCTGGCAAACCGCTGCCGGTCTACGGCGATGGCGCACAGGTGCGTGACTGGCTGTATGTGGAAGACCATGCGCGGGCGTTATATCAGGTGGTGACCGAAGGTGTGATTGGGGAAACCTATAACATCGGCGGGCACAACGAGCGCAAGAATATCGAAGTGGTGCATACCATTTGCGATCTGCTGGAAGAACTGGCACCGAACAAACCGCAGGGCGTGGCGAAATATCGCGATCTGATCACCTATGTTACGGATCGGCCTGGCCACGATATGCGCTATGCCATTGATGCTGGCAAAATTGAACGTGAACTGGGTTGGCGCCCACAGGAAACCTTTGAAAGCGGCATCCGCAAGACGGTTTCCTGGTATCTGAACAATGAAACCTGGTGGCGCCGTGTGCAAGATGGGTCTTACGCAGGCGAGCGTTTAGGCCTGAGCGAGTAATCCCATTCAGGAGCGCGCACGGAGGGCAGCAAGCGCCGTGCGGCGGTCAAAAGTTCAGGAGTTAACATGAAAGGTATCATTCTAGCCGGCGGTTCGGGGACGCGTTTGCATCCGATCACCCGTGGCGTCTCCAAGCAGTTGCTGCCCATTTACGACAAACCGATGATTTACTATCCGCTCTCGGTGCTGATGCTGGCCGGGATCCGCGACATTCTGATTATCTCCACGCCTGAAGATCTCCCCTCGTTTCGCCGTTTGCTGGGCAGCGGTGAAGAGTTTGGCATCAACCTCAGCTACGCCGAACAGCCACGTCCGGACGGACTGGCGCAGGCCTTCCTGATTGGCGAAGAGTTTATCGGCGGCGAGCCGAGCTGCCTGGTGCTGGGCGACAATATCTACTTCGGCCAGGGCTTCAGTCCGAAACTGAAAAGCGTGGTGCAGGGCCTGCAAGGCGCCACGGTATTCGGCTATCAGGTGATGGATCCCGAGCGGTTTGGCGTGGTGGAGTTCGATGATAACTTCCGTGCGCTGTCGATTGAAGAGAAGCCACTGAAGCCGAAATCCAACTGGGCGGTCACCGGCCTCTATTTCTATGACAATCAGGTAGTGGATTTCGCCAAGCAGGTGAAGCCCTCGGAACGTGGCGAGCTGGAAATCACCAGCATCAACCAGATGTATCTGGAGCGTGGCGAACTGAGCGTTGAGCTGCTGGGGCGTGGTTTTGCCTGGCTCGATACCGGCACCCACGACAGCCTGATCGAGGCCAGTACCTTTGTGCAGACGGTAGAAAAGCGTCAGGGGTTCAAGATTGCCTGTCTGGAAGAGATCGCCTGGCGTAACGGTTGGCTGGATGATGAGGGCGTAAGGCGGTCGGCGCAGGCGTTAGCCAAAACCGGCTATGGCAAATATCTGTTGGATTTACTGCATGTCCGTCCACGCCAATATTGAGCCGTTAGGCTGGGAAAGCGAATATTTCCAACTTGCCAGCGCCAAGCTGCATTTTGACGATGCTGCTCCCGCGCTTAATGCCGCCGCATTGGATGCTTTTGCGCTGGTTCAGGCCAAGATCCCGGCTCAGCGCCTGGATTTGGCCGATGGTTTGGCCGCCGCAGGGTTTCGGCTGGTGGAGGGCGAGGTGGACTTTGCCCTGGCGATTGGCACAGATTGTGCATTAGATTTACCGGCCATCCGCATCGCCCAGCCTGACGATATTCCACTGCTGCGTACGGTGGCGGCCAAGGTGTTTGCCGCCAGCCGTTTTCGTGCGCCTTGGTATCAGCCGCAGGACAGCGGGCGTTTTTACGCCACCTGGATTGAAAAAGCGGTGCTGGGGACGTTTGACCATCAGTGCCTGCTAGTGCTGGGCAGCGATGGGGAGCCAGAAGGGTTTGTCAGCCTGCGCGATATCGGCCAGCAAGAGGCGCGTATCGGTTTGTTGGCGGCATTCCCGGGTGTACAAGGGAAAGGGACCGGTTCACGGTTGATGGCTGCCGCGATCGCCTGGTGTCAGCAGCAACGGCTGCAGCGCCTGCGGATCGCGACTCAGATCAGCAATATCGCCGCGTTACGGCTCTATCAACGGCACGGTGCCAACATAGAAAGCACCGCGTATTGGTTCTACAGAGGTTTACATGATCCCATTTAACGCTCCACCGGTTGTTGGCACGGAACTCGATTACATGCAGGCTGCCATGAGCAGCGGCAAACTCTGTGGCGACGGTGGTTTTACCCGTCGCTGCCAGCAGTGGATGGAACAGCATTTCGGCTGTCCGAAAGTGTTGCTGACGCCGTCTTGCACCGCGTCGCTGGAAATGGCCGCCATCCTGCTGGATATCCAGCCGGGTGATGAAGTGATCATGCCGAGCTATACCTTCGTCTCCACCTCTAACGCCTTTGTGTTGCGCGGAGCGGTGGTGGTGTTTGTCGATCTGCGTCCAGACACCATGAATATCGATGAAACCAAGATTGAAGCGGCGATCACCGATAAGACCCGTGCCATCGTGCCGGTGCATTACGCTGGCGTGGCCTGCGAAATGGACACCATCATGGCGCTGGCGAAGAAGTACAACCTGATGGTGGTAGAAGATGCCGCGCAGGGCGTGATGTCCACCTATAAAGGCAAAGCCTTGGGGACCATCGGCCATATCGGTTGCTTCAGCTTCCATGAGACCAAAAACTACACCGCTGGCGGTGAAGGTGGCGCAACGCTGATTAACGACCCGGCCCTGATCGACCGTGCCGAAGTGATCCGTGAGAAAGGCACCAACCGCAGCCAGTTCTTCCGTGGTCAGGTGGACAAATATACCTGGCGTGATATCGGCTCCAGCTATCTGATGTCAGATCTGCAAGCCGCCTACCTGTGGGCGCAACTGGAAGCCGCTGAGCCGATCAACCAGCGCCGCCTGAAACTGTGGCAGAACTACTATGACGCGTTCAAGCCATTGGCGGCTGCAGGGCGCATCGCCTTGCCGGTCATCCCGGCCAACTGCGTGCACAATGCCCATATGTTCTACATCAAGCTGAAAGACGTGCAGGATCGCACCGCGTTTATCGACTATCTGAAAGAAGCCGAAATCATGTCGGTGTTCCATTACATCCCGCTGCATGCTTGCCCGGCGGGTGAAAAGTTTGGCCGTTTCTCCGGCGAAGACCGCTTCACCACCAAAGAAAGCGAGCGCCTGGTGCGTCTGCCGCTGTTCTTTAACATGTCAGACGTCAATCAACGCACGGTGATTAATACCATCCTGAGCTTCCTCGCCTGATATGTCGCTGGCAAAAGCATCGATTTGGACCGCGGGCTCCACGCTGATCAAGATCGGCGTGGGGTTGCTGGTGGTAAAAATGCTGGCGGTGGCCTTCGGCCCCAGCGGGGTCGGGCAGGCGGGTAACTTCCGCCAACTGATCACCGTGTTGGGCGTGCTGTCGGGTGCCGGGATTTTTAACGGTATTACCAAGTATGTGGCGGAGTACCATCAGGATCCGCAGCACTTGCGGATGGCGGTGGGGACTGCCTCCAGCATCGTGCTGGGCTTCTCAACCCTACTGGCGTTGGTGTTCCTGTTTGCAGCCGTTCCGATCAGCCGTGGGCTGTTTGGCCATGGCGATTATGTGAACGTGGTGCGGGCGGTGGCGTTTATCCAGATGGGGATTGCCTACGCCAACCTGTTCCTGGCGATCCTCAAAGGTTATCGCGACGCGATGGGCAACGCCCTGGCGGTGATCGCCGGTAGCCTGATCGGCGTGGTGGCTTTCACCCTTTGCTTCAAACTAGGCGGTTATGAAGGCGCACTGGCCGGGCTGGCATTGGTTCCTGCCCTGGTGGTCTTACCTGCCGGTTTCATGCTGTGGCGGCGCAAAGTGCTGCCGCTGCGCTATCTGAAACTGGCCTGGGATAAGGCGCTGGCAACCCATCTTGGCAAGTTTACCCTGATGGCGCTGATCACCTCCGTGACCTTGCCGGTCGCCTATGTAATGATGCGTAACCTGCTGGCAGAACATTACGGCTGGGATGAAGTGGGGATCTGGCAAGGGGTGAGCAGTATCTCCGATGCCTACCTGCAATTTATTACCGCTTCGTTTACCGTTTATCTGCTGCCGACGTTGTCGCGTCTGCAAGAGAAAAGTGCCATCTCACGCGAGATTGTGCGCTCGCTGAAGTTTGTGTTGCCTGCGGTGGCCGCCGCCAGCTTTACCGTCTGGCTGCTGCGTGACTTTGCCATCTGGCTGCTGTTCTCAGAGAAATTCGTTGCCATGCGCGATCTGTTTGCCTGGCAACTGGTGGGCGACGTGCTGAAGGTCGGGGCCTACGTCTTCGGCTACCTGGTGATTGCCAAGGCGTCACTGCGTTTTTATATTTTGACAGAGGTCAGCCAGTTCGCCTTGCTGACGCTGTTCTCGCACTGGCTGATCCCGCTGCATGGCGCATTGGGGGCGGCACAGGCCTATATGGCAACCTACATCGTGTATTTCGCGCTCTGTAGCTGCGTATTTATTCTTTATCGTAGACGAGTATGACCATACTAATCCACGTACTGGGATCTGATATCCCACATCATAATCAGACGGTGCTGCGCTTCTTCAATGATGAGCTGGCCGCACGCCTGCCCGCAGACCATGTGTGTCATTTTATGGTGGCAGCCAAAGATGTTGCCGCGCTGGGCCACTTTCCCAAACTGACCATCGAGGCTTTCCCAGGCAAAAAGAGCCTGGCAGAGGCGGTGATTGCGCGTGCCAAGGCCAACCGTGACACTCGTTTTTTCCTGCATGGCCAATTTAACGCGGCGCTGTGGCTGGCCTTGCTGAGCGGCAAGATCAAGTCGCGTCAGGTGAGCTGGCATATCTGGGGGGCCGATCTGTATGAAAACGCCACCAGTTGGAAATATCGCCTGTTCTACGTGCTGCGCCGCATCGCTCAGGGGCGGGTTGCCCATGTGTTTGCCACCCGAGGCGATCTGATCCACTACCAGCAGCGGCATGCGCGCGTTCCGGCTTCGCTGCTGTATTTTCCAACGCGGATGGATCCTGCCCTGACGGGGATTGAAGTCGAAAAGAACCTGGCCGGGCCGATGACC
This sequence comes from Serratia sp. (in: enterobacteria), assembly GCF_051654945.1. Lineage (GTDB taxonomy): Bacteria > Pseudomonadota > Gammaproteobacteria > Enterobacterales > Enterobacteriaceae > Chania. The sequence goes on along the minus strand of NZ_JBOFZA010000073.1, from coordinate 125,981 downwards.
ATCCTGGTAGGGAACTCTGGCGATAGCACCAACCGCCATATCGAGGCGCTACAGGCGATCCATCAGCAATTTGGTGCCAAGGTGCGGGTGATTTTACCGATGGGCTACCCGGCCAATAATGACGCCTATATTGCCAAGGTGCGCGAGGCGGGTCTGAAGCTGTTCTCCGAGCAGAATCTGCAACTGCTGACCCAGCAGGTGGCGTTTGACGATTATCTCAATATCCTGCGTGAGTGCGATCTCGGCTACTTTATTTTCGACCGTCAGCAGGGTATCGGCACGCTGTGCCTGTTGATCCAGTTCGGCGTGCCTTTTGTGCTCAGCCGCAAGAACCCATTCTGGCAAGACCTGGCCGAGCAGCATCTGCCGGTGCTGTTCTACGGCGATTCGCTGGATGAAGCGGTAGTGCGTGAGTCACAGCGCCAACTGGCGACGTTGGATAAACAATCCATCGCCTTTTTCAATCCGAACTATGTTGATGGCTGGCAGCAGGCATTGGCGCTGGCGGCAGGAGAGCATCCATGACGCTGGCTCAGTTTGGCGGGCTGTTTGTCGTTTATCTGATCGGGGCGCTGTTCGTACTTTTCCTGACCTATCAGGAGTTCCGGCGCGTCCGTTTCAACTTTAACGTCTTCTTTTCCCTGCTCTATCTGCTGACGTTTTACTTTGGTTTCCCGCTGACCTGCCTGCTGGTGTTCCAGTATGACGTGGCCGTGGTGCCGGTAGAATTCCTGCTGTACGCCATTCTTTCTGCGACCAGTTTCTACGCGATTTACTATGTCAGCTACAAGACGCGGTTGCGTAAACGGACTAATCAGCAGCATAAGCCAGTATTCACCATGAACCGGGTAGAAACCCATATCACCTGGATATTGTTGGCGCTGGTGGCGATCGGTACCGTTGGCATCTTCTTTATGCAAAACGGTTTCCTGCTGTTCAAGCTCAACTCCTACAGCCAAATTTTCTCCAGCGATGTGTCAGGGGTGGCGCTCAAGCGCTTCTTCTACTTCTTTATCCCGGCCATGCTGGTGGTCTATTTCCTTAAGCAGGATCTACGTGCCTGGTTCTTCTTCCTGGCGGCCACGGTGGCGTTTGGCATTCTGACCTACCTGATCGTGGGCGGTACCCGCGCCAACATCATTATCGCCTTCTCGCTGTTCCTGTTTATCGGCGTGGTGCGTGGCTGGATCACGCTCTGGATGCTGGCTGTCGCCGGGGTATTTGGCATCGTCGGCATGTTCTGGTTGGCGTTGAAACGCTATAATTTGGATATCAGCAACGGCTTTGAAGCGTTCTACGCTTTCCTGTATCTGACGCGCGATACTTTCTCGCCGTGGGAAAACCTGGCGCTGCTGCTGCAAAATTACGACAAGATCGATTTCCAGGGGCTGGCACCGATCGTGCGTGATTTCTATGTGTTTATCCCAGCCTGGCTGTGGCCGGGGCGGCCGGATCTGGTGCTGAATACCGCCAACTACTTTACCTGGGAAGTGCTGGATAACCACTCCGGGCTGGCGATTTCCCCAACGCTGATTGGTTCGTTGGTGGTGATGGGCGGAGTGCTGTTTATCCCGCTGGGCGCCATTGTGGTGGGCCTGATCATCAAGTGGTTCGACTGGCTGTATGAACTGGGCAAAAGCGAGCAGAACCGCTTTAAGGCGGCTATTTTACAGGGCTTCTGCTTTGGTGCGGTGTTCAATATCATCGTGCTGGCGCGTGAAGGGGTGGATTCCTTCGTCTCGCGCGTGGTGTTCTTCTGCATCATTTTTGGTACCTGCCTGGTATTGGCAAAATTACTGTACTGGCTGTTTGACGCCGCCGGGCTTATCAAGACTCGAATTATGCGCAAGCGCGCGTTGGCACCTGCTGCCAACTCCCTTGTGCCAAGGTAATAGTGACGATGGAAGCAAACATTTCGGTTCCCAAGTATGAGCTGCGCGGTTTCAGCCTGTGGGGCTTTCGCAGCATGGCGCAGTGCATGGATTTTCTGTTCGACGGTGGCAAAGTCAAGCAAGGCACCCTGGTGGCGATGAACGCCGAGAAAATTCTCAATGCGGAAACCGATCCGGCGCTGCATGCCCTGTTGGATGAGGCGGAGTACAAGTATGCCGATGGGATCAGCATGGTACGTTCCATCCGCCGCAAGTACCCTGGCGCGGAGGTATCTCGCGTAGCCGGGGCCGATCTGTGGGAAGCCATGATGCAGCGCGCTGGGCAAGAAGGTACGCCAGTGTTTCTGGTTGGCGGCAAACCTGCGGTGCTGGCGGAGACCGAGCAGAAGCTGCGTAGCCAATGGAATGTGAATCTGGTGGGTAGCCAGGACGGTTACTTCACGCCAGAACAGCGAGATGCGTTGTTTGAGCGCATTCGGGCCAGCGGTGCGGCGATCGTGACGGTCGCGATGGGGTCACCGAAGCAGGAAATCCTGATGCGGGATTGCCGCAAGGTGCATCCACAGGCGCTGTATATGGGCGTCGGTGGCACTTATGACGTGTTTACCGGTCATGTGAAGCGTGCGCCCAAGGTGTGGCAGAATCTTGGGCTTGAGTGGCTTTACCGCTTGCTCAGCCAGCCGAGCCGTATTCGTCGCCAATTACGGTTACTCAAATTCGTCGGCTATTACTACACCGGCAAGATGTAATCCTCTGGCTGGAGCAGGTCCACTGCTCCAGCCTCTGTTTTGTCCAAATAATCTCCCTATCGTTCATAACTTCGCCGTTGCTATAACCCCGATCAATCATTCCCCCTTCACTTATTCCATAAGGTTTTAATTCGCGGTTTGCTTATAGCGGCAAAATGCGAAACCATACCGCCCGCAAATTTTCCCCGGCCAGGCGGCAGTTCCTCGCCATTAAATTGTGCAGATTGCTCGTTACGCTGCGTTTTGTCTGGTCCGGGATGAATTACACTCATTTGGTAAAACAACAATGACCGGCACAAGTCGGCACGCAAACACAATCAAAAAAATATGACTGAGGATTTATGGCAAGCAAAGAAAAACCACAAGGTTTACATCGCGGGTTGGAAGCCCGGCATATAGAGCTGATCGCCCTGGGCGGGACGATCGGCGTGGGTCTGTTTATGGGATCGGCCAGTACGCTGAAATGGGCGGGGCCTTCGGTGCTGCTGGCTTATATCATCGCTGGCCTGTTTGTGTTCTTCATCATGCGCTCCATGGGCGAGATGCTGTTCCTGGAGCCGGTGGCGGGCTCTTTCGCCGTCTATGCACACAAATACATGAACCCGTTTTTCGGTTATCTCACCGCCTGGGGCTACTGGTTTATGTGGCTTGCCGTGGGGATATCGGAAATCACGGCTATCGGCGTCTACGTGCAGTTCTGGTTCCCTGAGATACCCCAATGGCTGCCTGCGTTAATTGCGGTCGCTATGGTCGCGTTAGCCAACCTGGCTGCGGTGCGCCTGTATGGTGAGCTGGAGTTCTGGTTTGCCATGATTAAGGTGACCACCATTATCGTGATGATCCTGGTGGGCCTGGGGGTGATCTTCTTCGGGTTCGGCAACGGCGGGCATCCGACCGGGTTTGCCAATCTGACGGCTCACGGTGGTTTCTTTGCCGGTGGCTGGAAAGGCTTCCTGTTTGCGCTGTGTATTGTGGTGGCCTCTTACCAAGGGGTTGAGCTGGTCGGCATCACCGCCGGGGAAGCCAAGGATCCACAGGTGACGCTCAAACGTGCGATTAACAACATCCTGTGGCGCATCCTGATTTTCTATGTCGGGGCCATCTTTGTGATCGTCACCATCTTCCCGTGGAACGGCATCGGCACCGCAGGCAGCCCGTTTGTGCTGACCTTCGCCAAGATCGGTATCGTCGCCGCCGCTGGTATCATCAACTTTGTGGTACTGACCGCCGCGCTCTCCGGTTGTAACAGCGGTATGTATAGCGGAGGGCGCATGCTCTATGCCCTGGCCAAGAACCGCCAACTGCCTGCGGCCTTGACCAAACTTTCCGCCAGCGGTGTGCCGGTCAACTGCATCGCCATTACCATCATCTGCCTGTTGGTGGGGTCTGCATTGAATTACGTTATCCCCAATCCGCAACAGGTGTTTGTCTATGTCTACAGCGCCAGCGTGCTGCCGGGTATGATGCCGTGGTTCGTGGTGCTGATTAGTCAGATCTACTTCCGCCGTGCTCATAAGGAAGCGATGAAGACCCACAGCTTCAAGTCGTTTATGTTCCCTTATGTGAACTACCTGACCATCGCTTTCCTGATTTGTGTGCTGGTTGGTATGGGGATCAACCCGGATACGCGGATTTCGTTGTTGGTGGGGACGATTTTCCTGGCTGCGGTGAGCCTGTGCTACTTTGCGTTCGGTATGCACAAAGTCCATCATGAGCCTGAAAAGCGTACAGAAAGTCAGCGCTGACCCGCATAAAAGGGCCCTGCCGGGCCCTTTCTGCTGCAAGAGTGAGCAAAGGGTCAGCGAACTCAACATTTCTGAGAAAAAGCACTAGACAGGATGGGCATAAAACCGTAGTATCCCCACCCGCAACGGCGCTACGCGCCCGTAGCTCAGCTGGATAGAGCGCTGCCCTCCGGAGGCAGAGGTCTCAGGTTCGAATCCTGTCGGGCGCGCCATTAATTTTGTGCGCAGGAGCTGCGGTGGTATGATTACCGCGTGAAGTAAGCAGTAGATAAAGTAGTTATGGTGGCTATAGCTCAGTTGGTAGAGCCCTGGATTGTGATTCCAGTTGTCGTGGGTTCGAGCCCCATTAGCCACCCCACTTTACCTAGGGTAAAGTAAAAGAATTGAAAGCTGTTTTGTGACAGTGCGAAGGTGGCGGAATTGGTAGACGCGCTAGCTTCAGGTGTTAGTGTTCTTACGGACGTGAGGGTTCAAGTCCCTCTCTTCGCACCACACACAAAATGTCTGATAAATTTAATATTTACATAGACATAAGCCTGAAAATTCAGTAGTATCAGCAACAAGAAATCGGCGAGTAGCGCAGCTTGGTAGCGCAACTGGTTTGGGACCAGTGGGTCGGAGGTTCGAATCCTCTCTCGCCGACCAATTTCAAGAAAACCTGCTTTTTTAAGCAGGTTTTTTTACGTCTGGAGTTTATGAGGATGAGACAAAACTGTCGGGAACAGTTTTGAACAACGCTTTAGCGTTGGCCCGTAAGGGTGGAGCACAGGACGTGCGAAATAACCTCCGCGGAGGTCGACAAATCTGCCGGGAGCAGATTTGCATATCGCGACAGCGATACCCCGAAGGGGCGAGTATCATGGACGATACGAGTGAATCCTCTCTCGCCGACCAATTTCAAAGAAACCTGCTTTTTAAGCAGGTTTTTTTACGTCTGGTGTTTGATCAACCTGTTCAGCATTGAGCGGGTTTTTTGCTTTTTATCGGATGAGAATGTCGAACGTGGTTACGTGCACGACCCCTCATCCTGGCCCTCTTCCACAGGAAGAGGGGACCGAACATGCCACCTCTTTCCCTCTGCGCTCAACTACCACATTGTCCAGATTGACTCCAGACCTGATAACAGCGCCGCACCAGCTCCCTCGCCCTTTGGGAGAGGGTTGGGGTGAGGGGGATACAGATGACTTTAGAGACAAATGATTTTGTTTTTAAAAGAAAATTATCAGAACTAAGCAGAGGGAGAAATGCTGGGAAAGTGGCAGAGCGTGGGATGGGATAAACAGCTCAACGACTTCTGGAGCACAACGGCATTATGCCAGCGTTGCCCCAGAGATCGGTCGTTTTACTTCTAGCTAATGTTTCTGCGCGATCAGAGGTTGATGGTGCCGAAAGAGAAGTCTACGTTGTTGAAAGCCGTGATGATTTTGTTGATCAGTTTCATAGTGGTAATCCCCAGAGAGTCGTTAATAATGTGATTTACGTCACACAAATAGGCTACACCTCGCCGCTAATTCGATCAAGTATTTTGTGATGCTAGTCACAAAAATATTAAACCGGTGTTTTATTTTAAAAGTCATCGCCTTCTCGAGCGGCTGGTTGATGGCAAAACCGGAGGATCGCTGACCTGTCTCCTTTTCCCCATTCCGGGCATGCCGTTTGTCGTTAGTTTGAGACATTTAACGTGATGATTTAAAACAATAAAAAAGGCTTGTCATTCACGCGTCGTTTTAAGGCGACAGGTTCCGTTGTGGGGTAAACAGCAGAGAGTGGGCAGAAAAAAATAAGGGACTAACCAAAAATTATTTTTAACCTTTAAAATTCAATAGGATGTAATTATTTATTAGTGGTTGGCCCTGTTTAATCAAAAGTTGGCACGCCAAGTGCAATATCTCTATCGTAGATGCTCATTCCACTTCTTATGTTCGCCTTAGGCCTCATAAACCCAGGAATGATGCAGAGCCGATTTTAGGGTGCCTATTGCCCACCAGAACGATGAAAGGGTTGCTTGCAACGGCTTCATCACACTCCGGGCAAAACGTTGAGTGAGGCACCACCCCAGTTGTCCTAGACCTGATTGCTTCTTTTATACACTTGTCTCGCGGCAAGTGTTTTTTTTTGCCCCAAGGAAAGTTTCAGGCGAAAAAAAGGCCCAGCAGGTATGCTGAGCCCGGTTAAACGAAGTGGGAGAGTTATTCGCCGTTTTGCTTGAGCGTTAACATCAGCCCTTCACGGCGCATCTGTGTGGCTTCATCGGAACGATGCAGCTTATCCAGCGCGTCTGCCAGCCAGGCGTAGTCATAGGCATCTGGTCGCTGTTGCAGCGCCGCATGGAACGCATCGCTGGCTTGCTGCCACTCGCCGTGTTTCATCAGTAACTGACCTAGCGTGCTGTTAAGCAACGGTGTCGCGCCATGCTGCTTGATCTGTTGGCGTAGCACTTTTTCCAACTGCTCCGGGTTGCCGGACTTGATGCGTGGGATCAGCAGTACCAACCGCTCATCGTATTGGCGCTTCAGACCGTCCAGCACGATACTTTGCGCCAGTTCATGATCATTACACTCAATAAGATGTTCCACCATTGCCACCTGTAGCGGGATTTCGTGGCGGATTTTACGGCTCTGATCTTTCCACCAACGTTTCAACCCTTCACTACCTTCATCGGCCATGGCCTGATTCATCAGACCGATATAAGCCTGCTGCTGAAGAGCCTGAAGCTCTTCTTCGCTGTGCAGATTGATTTTGCTCATCGAAGGCAGAATTTCCAGCAGCGAGGCATAAGCACCGGTGCGCAGATAGGCCTGCTCCGCCAGCCGCAGCACTTCCGGGTGACGCGGTGCCTGGTTGAGCAAGCGATCGACGCCGTGCCGTGCCGCATGGGCTTCACCCTGAGCCAGTTGAATGCGCACACGGGTAATGTCTACCGGTAACTGATCGGTATCTGCCGCTTCGGCGGCACGTTCCAGATACTGATTGGTACGGAAATCATCACCACGTTGTTGCGCCGCCTCTGCTGCCAGCAGGTAGTTCACCACCGGTTGCTCGGCATGATCGGCATTGCGGGTCAGTAGCTTTTCGACCTGCTTGTAATCACCTTCCGCCAGTTTGATCAGCGCAGCTTTGGTTTGTTTACGTGCGCGGCTGCGCTTGCGGCCAAGGAACCAGCCACGGGTACGTGCTCCGGTACGGAACACGCGGCGCAGGATCCATTCGATGACAAACAGCGCCAGGAACAGCAGCACGGCCATAATCACCAGGCCGGTGACGCTGGTTTCAACGTTGTAATTGTCGGTCTGGATCAACACATAGCCTTGATGGCCGGCCAGCATCGGCCCCAGCACCAGGCTGGCGATCAGCACCAGGAACAGGAATAACACGCGTAACATGGCTTATCCCTCCTGGTGAGTGGCAGGGGCCTGGGCCAACAGATTACGTACCCGGGTCTGCATCAGTTTTTCCAGCATTGGCTGGCTTTTCAGCTGGCCCGGTACGTCCATGGAGATCGATTGCTGGCTCAGGTTGTCCAACTCTTCCAGGAACGCCTTGGTGGCCGGATCGGTGGTATCGAAGTAGGCGCGTACCCAGGTCGATACCGTTTCCAGCGACTGTTTGAACACTTCGTTCTGATGGCGAGGGATTGCCTGTGCGGCAACCAGCAGGCGCGAACGGATATTCTCACGTAGGTAGATATCCTGATTCGGTGCCAGCAGCGGTTCAGCACTGCTATCACGACGGCGCACGGTAATAAAGTCCGCCATAAAGTTGTGCCAGCTCTTGGTCAGGTTTTGGCGCCATTCGCTCAATGAGCTGGACAGTTCGCCGTCGTCTTCGTCCATTGGCCGTTCGTCACGGTTATTATCCGCCAGACGCAGGTCGTCGACCTGATTGGACAGTTGGTTGACCTTCAGGATGATGCCGTCAAAATCCACCTGGGCTACGGCAGAGAGGGTACCGACATCTTCAGTGATGGCGCGGCGAATATCGAGCAGGCTCGGATCGTTCATCTCTGCCAGGCTGGCGTCGGCGCTTTTCAGCAGCGCGGCCGCGGTGGTGACATCCTGATCGCTCCACAGCTTGCGGCCTGCCATTTTCACCAGGAAGTCTGCCTGCGCCAGCAGCCAGGTCTTGGCATCGCTGCCGGAAATGGTGGCCACTTTTTCTTGCAGCTCATTGAGCTGACGGACCAACGAGGTTTGCTCGCGATCGGCAGCCTCCAGCGTTTTACCTTGCTGTTGCAGCAAGCCTTCAAGCGTACTCTTTTCCTGCTGCTGGCTCTGTTTCAGCTCTGCCAGCTGTTGCTGCAAGGCCTGGTTGGCGGCGATCAATGTCTGCGCCTGCTGGTGTGTATGGTAATAGCCGCCAGCACCCAGAGCGATGACCAGCACGATGGCGATCGCACCTAATACCGGGCCGGTATTTTTACCTTTCCGGTGGTCAGCGGCTGGCTTCTGGGGGCTCTCAACCGCTGGGTTTGATTCTTCAACCGCGGCGGATGGAGTGTTTTGTTCCGTCATAGTGGCACATCCCATAGTCAGGTTATTGTAGCGCGCGGATCAGCGCGTCATTATCTGCGTTTTCAGCTACCCGAATCGTGCTCCAGCCCAATTCCTGGGCAAGGGTAGCAAGACGTTCACTGACCACGATCAGGCGGCAACGTAACAGCCACGAAGAACGATAGTAATCAGGAACTAAAGTATAGAGCTGTTGTAACATTTCGCCGCTGGTCACTACCAGCGTATCGATACCGGCGCGTTGCCAGTGGGCGCTTTGCTCACTGCCATCATAGTGCACCGGGCTGCGTTGATAACATTCATAATAGCTTACCGCCGCGCCGCGCTCAGCCAGCGTTTCGCCGAGCAGTTCACGCCCCCCGTTGCCCCGCATGATCAACGCCTGTTTACCGGCCAGTTTTTGTAATGCCGGCATTAGCAGCAGCATCTCGCTGATCTCACGTTCACGCGGGTATTCTACCGGCAGGCTGCTGATGCGGTGCATTGCCAGCGCGGTAGTCCGGCCAATAGCATAATAGGACAACTGGCCAGGCCATTGAAGCCCGGCACGATTAATCACCGAACTGGCATAGCTGACGGCGTGCTGTGACAGCGCAAACACCAAATCGCCTGCATGCAACCCGGCCAGCCCCTGAGGTAAGCGGGCAAGATCGTTACCGGGCGCGAAGTCGATCAGCGGCACATGATAGGCAACCCGGCCAAGTGCGCGCAGGCGGCTCACCAGTTGCTCTCCAGCGGGAGAAGGGCGGGTTACCAGAATGGTCATGCAGGAGGGTTTCCCTGATAAACGTCATGCAGGATCTCACGGGCACCGGCGGCCAACAGCTCTTCAGCCAGTTCTACACCCATTTGCTCTGCCTGTGCTGATGGGCCACGGCGTTCACCGCAGACCATCTGGCTGCCGTCGGGAGCGCCCACCAGCGCGCGTAACCACAGCTCGTCGTCAACCAGTTCGGCATAGCTGCCGATCGGAACCTGGCATCCACCTTCCAGCCGGGTGTTCATGGCGCGCTCGGCACGAACGCGAATTTCGGTTTCGCGATGGTTGAGCGGAGCCAGCAAGGCGCGGGTGACGTCATCGTCAAGGCGGCATTCGATACCCACCGCACCCTGGCCGACCGCAGGCAAGGATTCTTCGGGGCTTAACGGGGAACGGATACGCTGTTCCAGGCCCAGGCGTTTTAATCCGGCTACGGCCAGAATAATCGCATCGTAGTCGCCGTTATCCAGCTTGCCCAGGCGCGTGCCGACGTTGCCCCGCAGATCGCGCACGATCAGATCCGGACGACGACGACGCAACTGGCACTGACGGCGCAGGCTGGAGGTACCCACCACGCTGCCCAGCGGCAGCTGGTCGAGTGAGGCAAAGTTGTTAGAAACGAAAGCATCGCGCGGATCGTCACGTTCGCAGATAGTGACCAGTCCCAGACCTTCAGGGAAATCGACGGGCACATCTTTCATCGAGTGCACGGCAATATCCGCCCGGCCTTCCAGCAGCGCCAGCTCAAGTTCTTTGACGAACAGGCCCTTACCGCCAACCTTGGCCAGCGGCGTATCCAGAATAATGTCGCCGCGCGTGACCATTGGCACCAGCTCGACCTGCAAGCCCGGATGGCTAGCCATCAGGCGCTGCTGAACATAGTGTGCTTGCCAGAGGGCAAGTGGGCTCTGACGGGTGGCAATTCGAATAATTTTGTCTAACATGCTGGTTACCGTTTTTATAATTCGCCGTCCATCCTACCACTGAGGACGAAAACTGTCAGTGCAAGAAGCCACAGGCGGAGAAAGGACAACGGAATCAAAGGGGCGTGAGGGAAAGTGGGTAGCAGTTCACACTGCGGGTAAATCGTTTATAGAAGCGCTACGGTAAGTGTGGAGCTTTACCTCCTTTACGGTCAATCAGCAAGGTGTTAGATTGATCACGTTTCCAGCAATAAGTCGTCAAATATTCTTCTAAACTAAAGACGCAGCGGGAATACGGGTTTTTTTCAAGCATCGGGATAATCAGGCGAGACGTCTTGTACCTCTACATCGAGACACTGAAACAAAGACTGGATGCGATCAACCAACTACGTGTCGATCGTGCCCTGGCGGCCATGAAGCCCGCGTTCCAACGGGTCTACAGTCTGCTGCCTACCTTATTGCACCACCATCATCCACTGATGCCGGGCTACCTCAACGGTAACGTTCCCCATGGCATCTGTATCTACACGCCTGATGAAACCCAGCAAGCTTATCTCAATGATTTAGAAGACAAATGGGGCAGCCCGTTTGAAAAGATGGCCACCGGTGAACTGCCGATAACCGCGCTTTATTCCATGGGGAGTACCTCCTCGATCGGCCAGAGCTGTACGTCGGATCTGGATATCTGGGTCTGTCACCAATCCTGGCTGGACAACGAAGAACGTAACCGCTTACAGCAGAAATGCAGCCTGCTGGAGAAGTGGGCGGCCTCGATGGGGGTGGAAGTCAGCTTCTTCCTGATCGACGAAAACCGTTTCCGCCATAACGAAAGCGGCAGCCTGGGCGGTGAAGACTGCGGCTCGACCCAACATATCCTGTTGCTCGATGAATTCTACCGCACGGCCGTGCGCCTGGCGGGGAAACGTATCCTGTGGAACATGGTGCCGGGTGAAGAAGAAGCGCATTACGATGAATACGTCCTTTCACTCTATTCGCAGGGCGTGTTGACCCCGAATGAGTGGCTGGATCTCGGCGGATTGAGCACGCTCTCTGCCGAAGAGTACTTCGGTGCCAGCCTGTGGCAGTTGTATAAGAGCATCGATTCGCCGTACAAGGCGGTGTTGAAAACGCTGCTGCTTGAAGCCTATTCGTGGGAATACCCCAAAACTCAGCTGCTGGCGATGGGGATCAAACATCGCCTGCACCAGGGTGAGATCGTCTGCTTCGGCCTTGATGCCTATTGCATGATGCTGGAGCGCGTCACCCACTACCTGACTGAAATCAACGATACCACCCGTCTGGATCTGGTTCGCCGCTGTTTCTATCTGAAGGTCTGCGAGAAGTTGTCGCTGACCAACAACGCCAGTATCGGTTGGCGGCGCGAAATTCTCAGCCAGTTGGTCAGCGAATGGGGCTGGGACGCAGAGCGGTTGGAGATCCTCGATAACCGGGCCAACTGGAAGATCGAGCGGGTGCGCGAAGCCCATAACGAACTGCTGGACGCGATGATGCAAAGCTATCGCAACCTGATCCGCTTCGCTCGCCGTAACAACCTCAGCGTCAGCGCCAGCCCGCAGGATATCGGGGTATTGACCCGTAAACTGTACGCCGCCTTTGAAGCATTGCCGGGTAAGGTGACGCTGGTTAACCCACAGATTTCACCAGACCTGTCAGAAAACGACCTGACCTTTATTCACGTGCCGGTTGGCCGCGCCAACCGTACCGGCTGGTACCTGTATAATCAGGCACCGGAGATGAACTCGATCGTCAGCCATCAGCCGCTGGAATATAACCGCTATCTCAACAAGCTGGTCGCCTGGGCCTATTTCAACGGCCTGCTCACGTCGCGCACCCGCTTGCATATCAAGAGCGGCAATATCTGCGACACTGCCAAACTGCAAGAGCTGGTCACTGATGTGTCGCACCATTTCCCGCTGCGTCTGGCAGCTCCGACGCCGAAAGCGCTCTACAGCCCATGCGAAATCCGCCATCTGGCGATTATCGTCAACCTGGAAAACGACCCGACGGCAGCCTTCCGCAATCAGGTGGTGCATTTCGACTTCCGCAAGCTGGACGTGTTCAGCTTTGGCCAGCAGCAGCAATGCCTGGTTGGCAGTATCGATCTGCTGTACCGCAACTCGTGGAACGAAGTGCGTACCCTGCATTTCAGCGGTGAGCAGTCGGTGCTGGAAGCGTTGAAGACCATTCTTGGCAAGATGCATCAGGATGCCGCGCCGCCAGAATCGGTGGAAGTGTTCTGCTATAGCCAACACCTGCGTGGCCTGATCCGTACCCGCATTCAGCAACTGGTTTCCGAGTGTATTGAGCTGCGTCTTTCCAGCACCCGCCTTGAGCCGGGCCGCTTTAAAGCGGTGCGTGTGGCCGGGCAAACCTGGGGCCTGTTCTTTGAACGCCTGAGCGTATCGGTGCAGAAGCTGGAAAACGCGGTGGAGTTCTATGGGGCGATCTCCAATAACAAACTGCATGGCCTGTCGATCAAGGTCGAAACCGATCAGGTGCATCTGCCGCCGGTGGTCGATGGTTTTGCCAGTGAGGGGATCATCCAGTTCTTCTTCGAAGACACCACGGATGATAAAGGCTTCAACATTTACATTTTGGACGAGTCGAACCGGGTTGAGGTTTATCATCACTGTGAAGGGAGCAAAGAGGAATTGGTGCGCGACGTCAGCCGCTTCTACTCCTCCTCACACGATCGCTTTACCTACGGCTCCAGCTTTATCAACTTCAACCTGCCGCAGTTCTATCAGATTGTGCATCTTGATGGCCGCACTCAGGTGATCCCGTTCCGCAGCAATGTCCTGTCGAACCTGTGCGTCACGGTTGCCGATGGCAATCTCGCGCAGCCTCTGAAGCAGCAGTTCCAGCTACATTAAGCCTAAATGTAGGGGCGCCGTAGGTGCGCCCCAGCACTCAGCTAAAGCTGAGCGTCTCGCCGGACTGAGTGCTAGCCGCCTCGCTAAGCAACTCGTAAAACTCCCGGCCGCTGCGGTCACATTGCCAGCTCTCGTCACGATAACTGAAGTGATAGCCCCCGGTCTTGGTGGCCAGCCACACCTGGTGTAACGGCTCCTGACGGTTGATGACAATTTTGCTGCCGTTTTCGAAGCTTAGCGTCATTACGCCGCCGTTGGTTTCGTAATCGATATCCGCATCACCGTCAAAATCGTCCAGGGTCTGTTCAATATTCAGCATCAGTTGGTCCGCCAACTGGTGAAACTCGCTATCGTTCATAATCATTCCTATTGCTTTTCATGATCCACCTGCGATTATAGTGGGCTTGGACGCATGAATTACAGGCATTAATGCAAATGAAAAAACAACTACGCTATGCGCTGATGGCCGTATTGCTGGCCGGGCTCTCTGGCTGTGGCCTGAAGGGCCCACTGTATTTCCCGCCGAAGGACAAACCGGCAGAGCAACCGGTGACCAGTGTCGGTACCGTGAGCAAAAACCAACAAGAACCCGCTGGCACTCAGCAGCAACCGTCGATGAGCAACCAGTAATGAGCATTTATGGTGGCTGATGCCGCCATAAGTATCAGACGGTACGGCGTCCAGATAGCGGAGTATGATATGCAGTTCTCCAAAATGCACGGTTTGGGCAACGACTTTATGGTGGTCGATGCTGTTACACAGAACGTCTACTTTTCACCTGAGCTGATCCGCCGTCTGGCCGATCGGCATTTGGGTGTGGGTTTCGATCAGTTGCTGGTGGTAGAACCGCCCTACGATCCCGAGTTAGATTTCCATTACCGCATTTTCAATGCTGACGGCAGCGAAGTGGCTCAGTGTGGCAATGGCGCTCGCTGCTTTGCCCGCTTTGTGCGGTTGAAAGGGTTGACCAACAAACGTGATATCCGCGTCAGCACCCAGACCGGGCGCATGATCCTGAGCGTCACCGATGATGACCTGGTCAGCGTCAATATGGGCGAACCGAACTTCGATCCGCAGATTGTGCCGTTCCGCGCCACTAAAGCGGAAAAAACCTACATCATGCGCGCGGCGGAACATACGGTGCTGTGCGGTGTGGTCTCAATGGGCAACCCACATTGCGTGTTGCAGGTAGACGACGTGCAAACCGCCAAGGTGGAATTGCTGGGGCCGGTACTGGAAGGGCACGAACGCTTTCCGGAACGTGCCAACATCGGTTTTATGCAGGTTGTGAGCCGTGAACACATCAAACTGCGGGTTTATGAGCGCGGGGCCGGTGAAACCCAGGCCTGCGGTAGCGGTGCCTGTGCCGCCGTGGCGGTGGGCATTCAGCAAGAGCTGCTGGCGGAAGAGGTGCATGTCGAGCTGCCCGGCGGCAGCCTGCATATCCGCTGGAAAGGGCCTGGAGAACCGCTATTTATGACCGGCCCGGCCACTCATGTTTATGACGGATTTATTCATTTATGAAGCAGGTTGACGATCGGATAGCCACGGGCATTGAGCTGGATGATGAGACGGTGATGCAGTATCTGATGCAGAATCCGGACTTCTTTATGCGCAATGCACGGCTGGTAGAACAGATGCGAGTGCCTCACCCGGTGCGCGGCACGGTATCGCTGGTGGAGTGGCATCTGGCGCGTCAGCGCAACCAAATCACCCAGTTGGAAGAAGAGATCACATTGCTGATGGAGCAGGCCAGCGCCAACGAAACGCTGTTTGGCAGCCTGCTGCACCTACAGGCCGATCTGGCCACCGCCAGCAGCCTGCAAGACATGCTCAACCGCCTGCAACGTTGGGCGCGCGGGTTTGGCTTGGCAGGGGCGAATATTCGCCTGTTTAGCGATCGCTGGAACATTGGCGCACCGTCGGATTTCACCCACCTTGGCCTGACCCCTTCGGCGTTTGAGCCGCTGCGTATTCAGCGCCTGGGCGATCGCTATCATTATCTTGGTAGCCTTAATGGCCCCGAGTTGCTACTGCTGTTACCACAGGCCAAACAGGTTGGCTCCGTGGCGTTGTCGTTGATGGGGGAGCAGGGCGAACTTGGCATGGTGATCTTCAGCAGCCGTGATACCCAACATTATCAGCAGGGGATGGGCACCGTGATGCTCGGCCAACTGGCGCGCATGTTGCCAAAACTGCTGGAACGCTGGATAGAGCGCGCATGATCAGCGTAGCGGCCAACCTGCAACCGCCGGTGGACGCTTTCCTGCGTTATTTAAAGGTGGAGCGTCAGCTCAGCCCACTGACCCAGATCAGCTATTCGCGCCAGTTGCAGGCGTTGATCGCCATGGCGAGCGAGTTGGGCGTCAGCGAATGGCCTATGTTGGATGCAGCCAGAGTGCGTCAACTGGCTGCCCGCAGCAAACGTGCCGGGTTACAGTCTTCCAGCCTGGCGCTGCGCCTGTCTGCATTACGCAGTTTTCTTGACTGGCTGGTCGGCCAGGGCGTGATAAGCGCCAATCCCGCCAAAGGCATTCGCACACCACGCAGTGGCCGCCATTTGCCCAAGAATATCGACGTTGATGAAATGAACCAGCTGCTGAACATCGATCTGAACGATCCGCTGGCGGTTCGCGATCGCGCCATGTTGGAAGTGATGTATGGTGCCGGGCTGCGTTTGGCTGAACTGGTGGGATTGGATTGCCGCCACGTCGATCTGGCCGGTGGTGAAATCTGGGTGCTGGGGAAAGGCAGCAAAGAACGCAAATTACCGATTGGCCGTATGGCGATCACCTGGCTGGAACACTGGCTGGCGTTGCGCGATCTGTTTGCACCGCAGGATGATGCCATGTTCCTCTCCAACCAGGGCAAGCGCATCTCGGCGCGCAATGTGCAAAAGCGCTTTGCCGAGTGGGGCGTCAAGCAAGGCGTCAACAGCCATATCCATCCGCACAAGCTGCGCCACTCCTTTGCCACCCACATGCTGGAATCGAGCGGCGATCTGCGCGCGGTACAGGAGTTGCTGGGGCACGCCAACCTGACTACCACGCAAATTTATACCCACCTCGACTTTCAACATCTGGCCAACGTGTACGATGCCGCGCATCCACGCGCCAAACGAGGGAAATCCTGATGCACTTTTACCGTCCGTTACGCCCACTGGCCGCGCTCACCTTCGATCTGGACGATACGCTGTATGACAACCGTCCGGTGATCAAGCAAACCGAACATGAGTCGGTGGCGTTTTTGCAGAACTACCATCCGGGTTTGAGCCACTTCCAGTCGGCGGATTTCCACCGCCTGCGCCAGGAACTGCGCGAACAGGATCCGGAGATTTACCACGATGTCACCCAATGGCGCTGGCGAGCGATCCATCTGGCGTTGAGCCGTCAGGGGTTGCGCGATGCCGAAGCGTCCATCGGTGCCGATGCGGCAATGCAGAACTTTGCCCTGTGGCGCAGCCGTATCGATGTGCCAGAGGCCACCCATGCCACCCTTCGGGCGTTGGCGCAGCGTTATCCGCTGGTAGCAATCACCAACGGCAATGCCGATCCGGCCCAGTGCGGGTTGGAGCAGTATTTCCAGTTTGTGCTGCGCTCCGGGCCAGATGGCCGTGCCAAACCCTATCAGGATATGTATCAACTGGCGGTTGAAAGGCTGGGAATTGCGCCAGAACAAATCCTGCACGTTGGGGATGACCTGACCACCGATGTCGCCGGGGCGCTGCGTTCCGGCCTGCAAGCTTGCTGGATCAACGACCGTCAGCGCAGCCTGATGCAGGTGGCCGATAGCCGTCTGCTGCCACATATTGAGATTTCGCAGTTGGCATCGCTGACAGCATTGTTATAATCCCAGCAGAACTCTGTATAAATTCCCAGTGGAAAACGCGTGGAAGGCGGGTTTTCCCTTTACCAATCAATGGTGCCTATGGACGTTTCCGACCTGCTCGACAGCATGAATGAAAAACAACGTGAAGCCGTGGCTGCGCCACGCAGCAACCTGTTGGTGCTGGCCGGTGCAGGCAGCGGCAAGACCAGGGTGCTGGTGCATCGCATTGCCTGGTTACTGGCGGTGGAGAACTGCTCGCCGTATTCCATCATGGCGGTGACGTTCACCAACAAGGCGGCGGCAGAAATGCGCCACCGTATCGAACACCTGATTGGCACCAGCCAGGGCGGCATGTGGATCGGTACCTTCCACGGGCTGGCCCACCGCCTGCTGCGTGCTCACCATATGGATGCCAACCTGCCGCAGGACTTTCAGATCCTGGATAGCGAAGACCAGCTACGCCTGCTTAAACGTATCGTGCGGGCGCTGAACATTGATGAGAAGCAATGGCCGCCGCGTCAGGCGATGTGGTACATCAACGGCAAGAAAGACGATGGCCTGCGCCCACAGCATATCGAAAGCTACGGCAACCCGGTGGAGGCCACCTGGTTGCAGATCTATCAGGCCTACCAAGAGGCTTGCGATCGGGCGGGGTTGGTGGATTTTGCCGAGTTGCTGCTGCGCGCCCATGAGCTGTGGCTGAACAAACCGCATATCCTCAATCATTACCGTGAGCGCTTTACCAATATCCTGGTGGACGAATTCCAGGACACCAACCGCATCCAGTACGCCTGGATCCATATGCTGGCCGGGGGTAAGGCCAACGTGATGATCGTGGGGGATGATGACCAGTCGATCTACGGCTGGCGCGGTGCGCAGGTGGAAAACATCCAGCGTTTCCTGAAGGATTTCCCCGGCGCAGAAACGGTGCGTCTGGAGCAGAACTACCGCTCTACCAGCACCATCCTGAAGGCGGCCAACACCCTGATAGCCAATAACGATGGCCGCATGGGTAAAAACCTGTGGACCGAAGGGGCCGAAGGCGAGCCGATCTCGATTTATTGTGCGTTCAATGAGCTGGATGAAGCCCGTTTTGTGGTTAACCGCATCAAGGCTTGGCAAGACAACGGCGGTGCATTGAACGACTGCGCCATTCTGTATCGCAGCAACGCCCAATCGCGCGTACTGGAAGAAGCTTTGCTGCAAACGTCGATGCCATACCGCATTTATGGCGGCATGCGCTTCTTCGAACGTCAGGAGATCAAGGACGCATTGGCCTATCTGCGGCTGATCGCCAACCGTAACGACGATGCGGCCTTTGAGCGCGTGGTGAACACCCCAACGCGTGGCATTGGCGATCGTACCCTCGACGTAGTGCGCCAGACGGCACGAGACCGGCAGTTGACGTTGTGGCAGGCTACGCGTGCGCTGCTGCAAGATAAGGTGCTGGCGGGCCGCGCAGCGTCCTCTTTGCAGCGTTTTCTGGAGCTGGTGGACTCACTGGCCCATGAAACCGCCGAAATGCCGCTGCATGTGCAAACCGACCGGGTGATCCGCGATTCCGGGCTGTTTATCATGTATGAGCAGGAAAAGGGCGAGAAAGGCCAGGCGCGTATCGAAAACCTTGAGGAACTGGTCACGGCCACGCGCCAATACAGCTATCAGGATGAAGACCAGGATCTGATGCCGTTGCAGGCCTTCCTGTCCCATGCCGCGCTGGAAGCGGGAGAAGGGCAGGCAGACGCCTATCAGGACGCGGTACAGTTGATGACTCTACACTCGGCCAAAGGGCTGGAGTTCCGTCAGGTCTTTATCGTCGGGATGGAAGAGGGCATGTTCCCAAGCCAGATGTCGCTGGACGAAGGCGGCCGCCTGGAAGAGGAGCGCCGTCTGGCCTATGTGGGCCTGACCCGTGCGATGCAAAAACTGACGCTGACCTATGCGGAAACCCGCCGCCTGTATGGCAAAGAGGTGTATCACCGGCCATCACGCTTTATCGGTGAGATCCCAGAGGATTGCGTAGAGGAAGTGCGTCTGCGTGCCAGCGTATCCCGCTCGGTGAGCCACCGCCGGATGGGGACGCCAATCAGTGAAAACGATACCGGCTACAAACTGGGCCAGCGCGTGCGCCATGCCAAGTTTGGCGAGGGGACCATCGTCAATCTGGAAGGCAGCGGTGAACACAGCCGGTTGCAGATTGCGTTTCAGGGCGAAGGCATCAAGTGGCTGGTTGCCGCCTATGCCAAGCTGGAAACGGTGTAACTCCCCTCACCCTAACACTCCCAAAGGGCGAGGGGACCGATCGAGTTCGCTATCCGTTGCTGAAATTTACCCGATCACGGTACCTGATCACGGCACCGTACTAGCTCCCTCTCCTTTTTGGGGAGAGGGTTGGGGTGAGGGGATCAGTGACCGTAACGATCGCCTACATTAGCTGTAGCATACCAGCGCATCACCGCTTCGATACCCTCGCCACCCTCCGGTGGAGCCCAATGCATGCAGTCTTCTTCGGTGAGCGCCTGATAGGGGCCGTGCTTCACTTCAAACACCACGCCACCCGGATCGACAGACAGCACGGCATGCCAGGTCAATGCGGGCATCTCCAGCACCTTGGTTTCTTCGCCCAGCAGGGTACGCTGGGTGACTACACCCTCGTCATTGAACTGCAACACCACGAAACGGCCACGCAATGGGGTGAGTAACTCCCAGGTTTGCGGGTGACGGTGCGGGCGAATATAAGTGCCTGGTTCCATGGCAATCGCCAGGCGTTGCACCGGATCGCTCAACTCTTCGTGCAAGGTACGGTGGGCACGCAGGCGTGGCAGTTTGGCGGCCTGTTCGCTCATGGTGGTCAGGTCGTGGGCGGTGATCTGTTTCATGTCTTTAATCCGCAATATTTCTGTGCGCTAATCTTAGCAAGTTTCCCGGTTGCGGTCAGAGATCGCTACCCGGTTTTCTGAAGGTTGCGATAGTGTGGCAAACGGGCCGTGAGCGTGCTGGATTGTTGCGCAACTTTCGCCCCTAAGCGGTTGACAGGCTTTTTCTTCTCGGCGTAACATGCGCGCACGAATATCAATGAGGACACACGCCTTGGACACACCCAGTAGATACTGGCTCACAGACCTGGATACCAGGTACAACTTCTAAGGCTATCCCATTGCGCTGATACCCTTCGTGGTTGTCGGCGACCCTCTCTAACGTCGCTCCGAGTCAGGTCCTTCATGGTCTGGAACGAGCCGGTATTGCATACTTCCCTCGCTTTCTGTGCTTCAATGCGTTGTCTACCCCGTTACCATTAGGGAGTTTTGGCACATGCTAAGCGCTTTCAAATTAGATAACAGCCGCTTATCCCGTCTGGAGTTGGATGACTCAGACGATTTGACCTCGTCGCTGTGGGTTGACCTGGTCGAGCCGGAAGAAGGCGAACGCGAGCGCGTGCAAAATGAGTTGGGCCAAAGCCTGGCGACACGCCCCGAACTGGATGATATCGAAGCCTCGGCCCGTTTCTTTGAAGACGATGACGGCCTGCATATCCACTCTTTTTTCTATTACGAAGATGCCGAAGATCACGCGGGCAACTCCACTGTGGCATTTACCATCCGCGATGGTCGCCTATATACCCTGCGTGAGCGCGAACTGCCTGCTTTCCGTCTGTATCGCATGCGGGCGCGCAACTTGAGAATGGTGGACGGCAACGCCTACGAGCTGCTGCTGGATCTGTTCGAAACTAAAATCGAACAGTTGGCTGACGAGATCGAGAACGTCTACAGCGATCTGGAAAAGCTCAGCCGGGTAATTATGGAAGGGCACCAGGGTGACGAATATGATGAAGCGCTGTCCACGCTGGCCGAACAGGAAGATATCGGCTGGAAGGTACGCTTGTGTCTGATGGATACCCAGCGCGCGTTGAATTTCCTGGTGCGTAAGGCTCGTCTGCCAACCAGCCAGTTGGAGCAGGCACGTGAAGTGTTGCGCGATATCGAATCCCTGCTGCCGCATAACGAATCGCTGTTCCAGAAGGTCAACTTCCTGATGCAGGCGGCGATGGGCTTTATCAACATCGAACAGAACCGCATCATCAAGATCTTCTCGGTGGTGTCGGTGGTGTTCCTGCCGCCAACGCTGGTGGCCTCAAGCTACGGGATGAACTTTGAGTTTATGCCTGAACTGCGCTGGTCGTTCGGCTATCCGGGCGCGATTGCGTTGATGATCGTGGCAGGGCTGGCACCTTATCTGTACTTCAAACGCAAGAACTGGCTTTAACCCCGGTTTTTCCTCGCCTCGGGTGGTGGTCTGCACCACCGCCCCATTTTATCTCCAATGATCCCTCCATCGCCCGTCAAACCGGGGTAGAATATCCCCACTGCTTATCGGCTCGTAAGGCTTGCGTCTAGATGGAGAAGTTCCCGCGCGTCATTCAATGGCTGATCCTGCTGCTGGCTTCGCTGGTGCTGGGGTTTGGTTTACAGGCCTTCCACGTTCCCGCTGCGCTGCTGCTGGGGCCGATGATCGTCGGCGTCGCGATGGGGTTGCTAGGCGCTTCGGTACGTATCCCTGGGCCGTTGTTTATCGCCGCTCAGGCAATTCTGGGCTGTATGATCGCCCAAAGCCTTTCGCCTAATATTCTTACCCCTCTGATAGCCGACTGGCCGCTGGTGTTGCTGGTGTTGATCGCGACGCTGATGGCGAGCGGTATCTCTGGTTGGTGCCTGGTGCGTTTCAGTGGGTTACCCGGCCCAACAGGTGCCTGGGGTTCTTCTCCCGGAGGTGCATCGGCCATGGTGGCGATGGCGGGGGATTTCGGTGCGGACGTGCGGCTGGTGGCATTTATGCAGTATCTGCGGGTGCTGTTTGTGGCGACAGCAGCGGCGGTGGTGGCACGTATTGGTCTGGGTGATGAAGCCGGACAAGGGAGTGCCGCGATGGAGTGGTTCCCGGCGCTAGACTGGCGTTTTGCCGGTACGTTAGGCGTTGCCATTATCGGTTCCTGGCTGGGACCACGCCTGCGCATTCCTTCTGGCGCGCTGTTGTTGCCGATGATCGCCGGGGCAGCATTACACTCCACCGGCATCATGCTGTTACAGGTGCCAGAATGGCTGTTGGCGCTGGCCTACACCCTGATAGGCTGGAGCGTCGGGCTGCGTTTTACCCGGCCAATCTTCCTGTTGGCGCTGCGCACCCTGCCACAGATGGTAGTGTCAATTTTAGCGCTGATGCTGTTTTGCGGCGGGTTGGCGTGGATGTTGACCCAATTCCTGCCGGTCGATCTGCTGACGGCCTATCTGGCCACCAGCCCCGGCGGGCTGGATACCGTGGCGATCATCGCCGCAGGCAGCCGGGTGGATCTCTCTTTTGTGATGGCAATGCAGACGCTGCGGCTATTCACGATCCTATTGACCGGCCCGGCTATGGCGCGATTTATCTCCAATCACGCCACGCCAGCGCAATCAACGTAGCTTGCGCTGTTGGTACAGGGCATCTAACAGGAATAACACCAGCGCCGCCCAGATAAAGCCAAAGGTCACCAGCTTATCCTGGCCGACGGTCTCACCGTAGAAGGTGACCGCCAGCAGGAACATCAGCGTTGGCCCCAGGTATTGGAAGAAGCCGAGCGTTGACAGGCGCAGACGTGTGGCCGCTGCGGTAAAGAACAGCAGTGGAACGGTGGTGACTACACCGGCGGCAACCAGCAGCAGATTCAGCGACCACGGGTTGGCGCTCAGGTGGCTGGTTGGGCTGTCGGCGATCAGGAACAGGTAAATCGCGGCTATCGGCAGCAGCCACAGGGTTTCGATCAGCATGCCGGTTTGGGCATCAATGGCAATTTTCTTGCGCAGCAGGCCGTAGAAGGCAAAGCTGAAGGCCAAGCCCAGGCCAATAAGGGGCAACGAACCATACTGCCACAGCTGCACCAGTACCCCGGTAAAGGCCAACGCCACAGCCACCCACTGCATCCGGCGGAAACGCTCCCCCAGAAACAGCATCCCCAGTAGCACGTTGACCAGCGGATTGATGAAATAGCCCAGGCTGGCTTCCAGCATATGGTGGTTATTCACCGCCCAGATAAACAGTAGCCAGTTTCCCCCTACCAACAGCGCGGTGACGGCCAGCAGCAGTAGCCGCTTGCGGTTTTTACAGGCGGCCCGCACCTGCGGCCAGTTACGGCCCAATGACACCAGCCCCAACATAAAGAAGAACGACCAGATCACCCGGTGGGTCAGGATTTCATCGGCAGGGACCTGCTGGATCAGTTTGAAATAGGCGGGGGCGATACCCCAGATAAAATAGGCAGCCAGAGCAAAGAAAATGCCCTGCCGCGTCTGTTGCGCGTCCATGACGGTTACCGGGTGGGAAAAGAAGATGCGGTGATTTTACTGGAGATCACCGGTTGTGTCCCACAATTGTGTGGTTTGTGGGGCACAACCTGCTGCGGGTACCCTTAGCCCACCAGATAGGTGGCGGTGGCGCTGGCGATATGTAGGCCGTCGTGGTTGTGTAGCTCAACGCGTGCTACCGCCACTTTATTACCGCTACGCAGTACGCTGGCGGAGGCGACAAAATGCTCACCGCGGCCTGGGCGCAGATAGTCGACACGCAGATCGATCGTCCCCATGCGGGACAGGCGGGCTGCCAACTCTTCTTCGATCAGCGGGTCTTGGCGCATCAGCACGCTGCCCACGCACGCCAGCCCGGCGGCAACATCCAGTACGGAAGCGATCACGCCACCATGCAGGATCTTCTGCGCGGCGTTGCCTACCAGCTTAGGCTGATTGGTGAAGCTCAACTCTACGAAGTCGTCTTCAAAGCGGCGTAGTTCCAGCCCCAACTCACGGTTAAACGGCATGTGATAGACGAAGATTTCGCCTATCTTCTGGCGGGCGGCTTCGAGGGTCAAAGGTGTGTGTGACATAGTTCCTTTCTTCATTTGCGTTTTGCCAGCCGATATACTGGTCTGGCCAGGTTAATGACTTGTGGATTTTATGCTTATCTTTTGTTGCTTTCCAGGCCTGCCAGATAAATGTATTCCCTAGTGCGGTAAATCCGGCAATGTGTGTAAAATAGCCTGCTTTTATTTCTGGTTTTTTCCTTATCTTTCGAGAGTGAACAAAATTATGCGCGTTCTGTCTGGGATTGTGATGGCGATGCTGCTTGCGCCAATCGTGGTGCAAGCTGACGAGACCACCGAGCAAAGGAATCTGAATAAACCGGCGGTTCGCGGCAGCATCATCGGCAACATGCTGCAGCACTATGATAATCCGTTTACTCTGTATCCTTATGAGACGAACTATCTTATCTATACCGATACCAGCGATCTGAACAAGGAAGCCATCAAGTCATATAGCTGGGCGGAAAATGCCCGCAAGGATGAGGTGAAGTTCCAGCTCAGCCTGGCCTTCCCAATCTGGCGCGGCATTGCCGGCGAGAACTCGGTGTTGGGGGCATCTTATACCCAACGCTCCTGGTGGCAGCTCTCCAACCATGACGAGTCTTCACCGTTCCGTGAAACCAACTACGAACCGCAGATTTTTGTCGGCTGGGCTACGGCGTATAAATTTGCCGGCTGGACGCTGCGTGATATCGAGGTAGGTTTGAATCACGAGTCCAACGGCCGTGAAGATCCCACCTCGCGCAGCTGGAACCGCGGCTATGCGCGTTTGATGGCGCAGAACGGCGACTGGCAGGTCGAAGTCAAACCCTGGTTCCGCTTCTCGGAAAGCGACAGCAGTGATGATAACCCGGATATCACCAAATATATGGGCTATTACCGCCTGACGGTGGGGTATGCCCTGGGGGACAGCGTGTTCAGCGCCGAAGGGCAATACAACTGGAACAGTGGTTTCGGTGGCGCACAGTTAGGCTGGAGCTACCCAATCACCAGCCATGTGCGTTTCTATACCCAGGTCTTCAGCGGTTACGGCGAATCGATGATTGATTACAACTTCAAGCAGACACGGCTTGGTGTTGGTGTCATGCTTAACGATATTATGTAATACGGTGCCCAGTCTGGTGCCGTTATAGCGATAAATGGGGAAGTGTGTGTCAACCGCAGCAGTGATAAACAGAGAGTTGCTGGCAGAGCAGGTATTACGCGATACCTTCGGCTACCAGCAGTTCCGTCCGGGTCAACAAACGATTATCAACGCAATTATCGGCGGCCAGGATTGTCTGGTGGTGATGCCGACCGGCGGGGGTAAATCGCTGTGCTACCAAATCCCGGCGCTGGTGATGGATGGACTGACGCTGGTGGTCTCCCCACTGATTTCGTTGATGAAAGATCAGGTCGATCAGCTCTTGGCCTACGGCGTTTCTGCCGCCTGCTATAACTCCACGCAAACGCGGGAGCAGCAGCAAGAGGTGATGGCGGGTTGCCGCAGCGGCCAGATCAAAATGCTGTATATCGCCCCCGAACGGCTGATGATGGACAGCTTCCTCGAGATGTTGGGAAGCTGCCCGCCGGTGATGCTGGCGGTGGATGAGGCGCACTGTATTTCCCAGTGGGGCCACGATTTCCGCCCGGAATACCGCGCTCTGGGCCAGCTTAAACAACGTTTCCCGAGCATGCCGGTGGTGGCATTGACTGCCACCGCTGATGAAGCCACGCGCGGGGATATTGTTCGTCTGCTGTCGCTAGAAGATCCGCTGATCCAGATCAGCAGCTTCGATCGTCCCAATATCCGCTACACGCTGGTGGAGAAGTTCAAACCGCTCGACCAACTGTGGCGTTTCGTGCAGGACCAGCGCGGCAAAAGCGGCATTATTTACTGCAACAGCCGCGCCAAGGTGGAAGACACTACCGCGCGCCTGCAAAGCCGTGGATTGAGCGTTGGGGCTTATCACGCCGGGCTGGATAACGAGCGCCGCTCGCAGGTGCAGGAAGCCTTCCAGCGTGATGATTTACAGGTGGTGGTCGCTACCGTGGCCTTCGGCATGGGCATCAACAAACCCAACGTGCGTTTTGTGGTGCACTTCGATATTCCACGCAACATAGAGTCGTACTATCAGGAGACGGGCCGTGCAGGGCGTGATGGCCTGCCCGCGGAAGCGATCCTGCTGTACGATCCGGCGGATATGGCCTGGCTGCGCCGTTGCCTGGAAGAAAAGCCGGCGGGCCAGCAGTTGGATATCGAACGCCATAAGCTCAACGCCATGGGGGCCTTTGCCGAAGCGCAAACCTGCCGCCGCCTGGTGTTGCTGAACTACTTCGGTGAAGGCAAACAGCAGGCCTGTGGCAACTGCGATATCTGCCTCGATCCGCCCAAGCGTTATGATGGCCTGGATGATGCGCGCAAGGCGCTGTCGGCGATTGGCCGCGTTGGGCAACGCTTCGGCATTGGCTACGTGGTGGAAGTGCTACGCGGTTCCAATAATCAGCGTATTCGCGAGTTTGGTCACGAAAAACTGCCGGTGTACGGCATTGGCCGCGATCACACCACCGAACATTGGACCAGCGTGCTGCGCCAACTGATCCATCTGGGCTTTATCACCCAGAACATTGCGATGCATTCGGCGCTGCAACTGACTGAGGCCGCACGTCCGGTGCTGCGTGGCGAAGTTGTGCTACAGCTGGCGGTGCCGCGTATTCAGAGCCTCAAGGTCCGCAGCAGCGCCAACCAGAAATCCTACGGTGGTAATTACGATCGCAAGCTGTTTGCCAAACTGCGCAAGCTGCGTAAATCGATTGCCGACGAAGAGAACATCCCCCCGTACGTGGTGTTCAACGATGCAACGCTGTTGGAGATGGCCGAACAGATGCCGATCAGAGCCAGCGAGCTGTTGAGCGTCAATGGCGTAGGGCAGCGTAAGCTGGAACGTTTTGGTGCGCCATTTATGGCGATGATCCGTGCTCACCTCGACGGTGACGACGAATAAGGATAATCACTCATGCTGATGTTGTTTTTAACGGTAGCGCTGGTGCATATCATTGCCTTGATGAGCCCAGGGCCGGACTTCTTTTTTGTGTCGCAAACCGCGGCCAGCCGTTCCCGCCGCGAAGCGATGATGGGCGTGGTGGGGATTTCCCTCGGCGTGATGGTCTGGGCTGGCGTAGCGCTGCTGGGGTTGAACCTGATCCTGCAAAAGATGGCCTGGCTGCATCAAATCATTATGGTCGGCGGCGGCCTGTATCTGTGCTGGATGGGTTGGCAGTTGCTGCGCTCTGCCCGTCAGCAGAACGCCCAAACCGCGCCGGCAGAAGAGGTGCAGGTGGCGTTAGCCAAGCCGGGCCGCAGCTTTATCCGCGGTTTGCTCACCAATCTTTCCAACCCGAAGGCGGTCATTTATTTTGGTAGCGTGTTCTCGCTGTTCGTCGGTGAGGATGTTGGGGCTGGGGCGCGCTGGGGTTTGTTCACCTTGATCACCGCCGAAACCTTTATCTGGTTCAGCCTGGTGGCGATCGTCTTCGCCTTACCCGCCATGCGCCGGGGCTATCAGCGGATGGCGAAATGGATCGACGGTTTGGCCGGGGTGTTATTCACCGGTTTTGGCCTGCATCTGATCTTCACGCGCTAGGCTATTTTACTTGCCATTTTGAACCCGGGCAGTGCTCGGACTCCTCACGTACTTCAACGTACGCTGCGGGTCCTGTGCGCTGTCCGTGTCCAAACTGCCTGCGACAATAACGCCTAGAATCGTGTTCTCATGCCTTTCTGGCCGTTGCCAGCAATCCCGCCACCAGAATAAACAGCGATCCAAAAATGCGGTTCAGCAACTGCATCTGGCGCGGCGTCTTTAGCCAACCGGCGATGCGCGTGGCCAACGTGGCATAGCCAATCATCACCAGAATATCGATCACCACCGTGGTCACGCCGAGAATGACATACTGCTCGGCCTGCGGCTGGTTAGGCATGATGAACTGCGGGAACAGGGCCGCAAGGAATACGATGCTTTTGGGGTTGGTCAGATTCACCAGCACTGCGCGGCGAAACAGACGGCGGCGTGGCATGGTGCCTGCCAACGTATGCAGATCCAACGCACCTGCGGCACGCCATTGCTGGATACCCAGCCACACCAGATAGGCTGCTCCAAACCATTTCAGCAGCTCAAAGGCCAGCAGCGATTGGGAAACCACCGCGCCCAGACCAATCCCCACCAGTACGATATGGATGCTCAGGCCAACCTGCAGGCCCGCAATTGACGCTGCCGCTCCGCGATAGCCGTGGCTGATGCCGGTACTCATGGTGTTAATCGCGCCGGAGCCGGGTGAAAGACTGAGGATAAGAGTTGTCAGCAGATAGGTTAACCACCAGTCTAAGGTCATCGCAAGGCTCCCTGAATACACCAATTTGTGCCACAATACGCTAGTATGATTTCTCGTGCTAGAGATCACATTTAAGTCTCTGAACATCCCGTTAAAAGGCAGGCAATGACGTCATCCACCCTCGATCCCGCTGAATGGTTAAACCGTGAAAAGCAGTTTTCTGCCTTCGCGACCGGGCCGTTGCTGGATTTTTGGCGGCAGCGCAAAGAAGGGGAGTTCACCGGAGTCGGTGACGTGCCGATCCGCTTTGTGCGCTTTGCATCCCCGCAGCACCAACGGGTGGTGGTGATAAGCCCAGGCCGCATCGAAAGCTATATCAAATACCCGGAAGTGGCGTACGATCTGTTTCACTGCGGCTATGACGTGATGATCATCGATCACCGTGGTCAGGGGCTGTCTGGCCGGATGCTGGCAGATACGCACCGGGGGCATGTGGTAAACTTTGCCGACTATGTGGACGATTTTGCCCAGTTTTACCATCAGCAAGTCAAACCCCTGGGTTACCAGCAGCATGTCGCGCTGGCGCACTCGATGGGCGGTGCGATATTGGCACAATTTCTGGCTCGCGAACCGCAGGCCTTTTCCGCAGCGGCTCTCTGTGCCCCGATGCTGGGTATTTATCTGCCCATGCCGGGATGGATGGCCAACGGTATCTTGAACTGGACGGAAAAGCGCCCAGGGCTGCGTGACTATTACGCGGTAGGCACCGGGCAGTGGCGGCCGTTGCCCTACGTGGTCAATACGCTGACCCACAGCCGCGAGCGCTATCGCCGCAGCCTGCGTTATTACGCCGATTATCCTGAACTGCGGGTAGGGGGGCCAACCTATCACTGGGTCAGGGAAAGCATTCAGGCCGGGCAGCAAATCATTGCCCAGGCTGCTAACATAACCACACCTATTTTATTATTGCAGGCCGGTGAGGATCGGGTGGTCGACAACCGTTCCCAGCGTGCTTTTTGTCAGGCACTGTCAGACGCGGGGCATCCTTGTGAAGGGGGAAAACCGTGGGTTATCAAAGGCGCTCGCCATGAGATCCTGTTCGAACGGGACGCGATGCGCGCCGAGGCATTGAACGCAATCCTGCGCTTCTTTGCTCAGCACTTAGGTGGTACTGCTGCCGCCGACCACTCCACTAGAGGTTAGAACAAATCGCTATGTATCACGTCGTTGCTTCCGATTTAGATGGCACACTGCTGTCCCCTGAGCACACCCTGACGCCGTACGCCAAAGAGACGCTGCAGTTGCTGACGCAGCAAGGCGTACACTTTGTATTCGCGACTGGCCGCCACCATATCGACGTTTCCCAGATCCGCGATAATCTCGGTATCAGCGCCTTTATGATCACCTCCAACGGTGCACGGGTACACAACACTGCTGGTGAACTGATCTTCAGCCACAACCTGGATGAGGATATCGCCCGCGATCTGTACAACATGATGCATGATAACCAGGATATCCTGACCAACGTCTACCGCAACGACGACTGGTTCATGAACCGTGAAAGCCCGGAGCAGGAAGAGTTTTTCCAGGAATCCATCTTCAAGTATCAGCTGTTTGAGCCGGGCTTGCTGGAAACCGATGGCGTGTGCAAGGTGTATTTCACCTGCGACGATCATGACAAACTGCTGCCGCTGGAAGATGCCATCAACGCGCGCTGGGGCGATCGGGTCAACGTCAGCTTCTCGTTCCCTACCTGCCTGGAAGTGATGGCCGGTGGCGTATCGAAAGGCCATGCGTTGGAAGAGGTGGCCAAAATCATCGGCTATTCGCTCAAAGAGTGCATCGCCTTTGGTGACGGTATGAACGACCTGGAAATGCTGTCGATGTCAGGGAAAGGCTGCATCATGCAGGATGCTCAACAGCGTCTGAAGGACAAACTGCCGGAGCTGGAAGTGATTGGCTCCAACGTTGATGACGCCGTGCCTCATTACCTGCGCAAAATGTATTCGATCTAAGTCTTTGGGGCGCAGCCTTGCTGGCTGCGCCCATCGAGCGACCCAGCTCACATTCCATCAACGATTTTTTTGCTTTTTATCCCTTCTCTGCATCAATTTAATTGCATCCAAAAAACCCTTTATGGGTAATCTCACACTTATTGTCAGGGTATTTGTCTGCTGCAAAATATTCGTTGCTGCACGTAAAATCGTTTATCTGTGCCGTCGGCCATGGCCCTTTATAATCGGATCAGACCCCAGAATTCCCGGCCTTCAGGCCGCTAAAATAACGATCCAGGAGATGCGCCATGACACAGAAAACTTTTCACGCAGAACCCTTCGGCCTTCCTTTCGCTACCGCCAGTACCGCGTTGGTGATGATCGACATGCAGAAAGACTTCGTTGAACCGGGTGGCTTTGGTGAAGCGCTGGGCAACGATGTCTCTTTGGTACGCAGCGCGATTGAGCCTTGTAAAAAGGTGCTGGCTGCCGCGCGTAGCAAGGGGCTGCTGGTGATCCACACCCGCGAAGGCCATCGTGCCGACCTGACCGATTGCCCACCCGCTAAATTAACCCGTGGCGGCCAGACCTTTATCGGTACCCATGGGCCGATGGGCCGTATCCTGGTACGGGGCGAAGCAGGCCACGACATCATTCCAGAACTCTACCCGCAGGCCGGTGAGCCGGTGATCGACAAGCCCGGTAAAGGCGCGTTCTACCAGACCGACCTGCATCTGATCCTGCAAAACCACGGTATCAAAACGCTGATCGTTTGCGGTGTGACGACCGAGGTCTGCGTTACCACCACGGTACGTGAAGCCAATGACCGTGGCTTTGAATGCATTATCCCGCAGGACTGCGTCGGCTCTTATTTCCCTGAGTTCCAGAAGTATGCTCTGGAGATGATCAAAGCCCAGGGGGCAATTTTTGGCTGGGTCAGCGATGCTGCCGCTATTGTGGATGGTCTGCAGCACTGATCCCCCTCTCCCACAAGGAGAGGGAGTTGGCCGGAGCACTTGGTTGGCCCGCGCTGCTTCGGAAAGTAGGGGGTAAAGGTACTACGCAGAGCAATCAACGAACTCGATCGGTCCCCTCTCCCTGGGAGAGGGCTAGGGTGAGGGATAAGCAAATGGCAGGCACGGCATTTTCAGCACTTTCTGTCGGCTATCTGGCAGCCAACAGGCTGGTAGATCACGACCAACTTCAGGTGCACAGCTGTTTCCAACGCTCGCTGAATCTGCGCCATCCTGATGGTTATCTGTTGTCGCTGCTGAGTAGTGATTTTCAAGACCTGCCGGATGCTATCCGCATCCGGGTGAGTCGCGAGTGGGATTGGCGATATCACGTTCAGATTGGTCAGCCTGCAACCTTCCACCACGCAGTGTTGCAAGGAGCAAGTTGGAGCGTGGTGCTTGGCGATGCTCCCCGCTGGCAGCCGAGGTTGATGGACGCGGGAGTTCCGGCACTGCTGAATGCTCTGAGCCATTACGCGGCGTTGGCATGGCAACTCGGCCAGTATTGCCTCCAACATGCCTGTGAAAGCGACTTGCAGCTGTTACCCGGGGTGGAACAAAGCGGCGAATTACCCAATCGGCCACCACGTGCAGTACAACTTTGGTTGCTAGACAGCCCTGAGCGGCTGGCAGCAGAAGTGAGCGCACTGATTGGCTACGGGCGTGGGCTGACGCCAGATGGCGATGACTATCTGTTGGGCTATATGGCGGCACTGTGGCCATGGCGGCAGCGTTCCGAGCTTGTCGCCCATGACAGTACATTACGTAGCCTGATTGGCGGCCAGTTGGCCCGTACCAATGATATCAGCAGGCATTATCTGGCACGCGCGTTGGCGGGCCACTTTTCGGCCCCGATCTGCCAGTTAATATCCGCGTTGGGATCGGCGGCCTCCGCCACACGGGTGCAGGCCGCGGCGCTAGAGGTGATGCAGTTCGGCGCGTCATCCGGCGTGGACTGCTTAGCCGGGATGCTACATGGCCTGAGAACGCTACGAAGCTCACTCTGATCCCGGCGCAATGAATATTTAGATTTTAACATGCTGAAAAACTTTATTTTTCAGCAGGGAACCCTTTTGCCCGAATTCCCAGATTGGGCAGATCTCGAACAGGTAAATGCGATGAGTGTAATGCATAAAGTTTTTGCCAATCTCTATCAGGACTCGGTGTCGCTGATGCAGATTTCGGCACAAATCAGCCAGCTCCCCGGAATTGAACAGGCTTCGGTGGTGATGGGAACGGAAACAAACCTCGCTCAACTGCGGGACGCTGGGCTGGACGATGGCTGTAAGGCCGGGCCCAACGACCTGATTATTGCCGTGCGTGGCGAAGAGGCCGCTTGCAACGACGCGTTGGAGATCGCTCATCAGCGGCTCAATAGCAAGCCAGCGGAAGGCGGCTCGGACGGCCCACTGATGCCGCCGTTGGTGAGTCTGGAAATGGCCGTGGAACTTCAGCCCGATATCAATCTGGCGCTGATTTCCGTGCCGGGGGATTACGCGGCAGCTGAGGCCATCAAGGCATTGAATTTAGGCATCAACGTGATGCTGTTCAGCGACAACGTCAGCCTGGAGCAGGAAAAACAGATCAAGTTATTGGCCCAGCGTAACAACCTGTTGGTGATGGGGCCGGACTGCGGTACAGCCATCATCAACGGCCTGCCGCTAGGGTTTGCCAACGTGGTGAAAGCCGGTTCGATTGGCATCGTCGGCGCTTCTGGCACCGGTTTGCAGGAGGTGACCTGCCGTATCGACCAGCTTGGATCCGGGATTTCGCAGGCGTTGGGTACCGGCGGCCACGATCTGCACGAAGAAATTGGCGGGATTTCGATGCTGCACGGGTTACAGGCTCTGGCAGCCGATCCGGCCACCCAGGTGATCGTGTTGATCTCCAAGCCGCCAGCCCGTCCGGTGGCCGAACGCATTCTTGAGCGGGCGCAGGCCTGTGGCAAACCCGTGGTGGTCAACTTCCTGGGGGCGGCTCCTGAGGATATTACCCGTCCAGGGATCACCGCGGTATCTACCTTAGCCGATGCGGCCGAGATCGCCGTCGCGTTGGCTGAAGGTATCGCTGCACCGGCTTCGGTGACGGCCGTTTCACCGCAGGATATACAGATGTTGCAACAGGCCTGCGCCCCGCTATCTGCTTCTCGTCATGCTATCCGTGGCGTTTTTGCGGGCGGCACCTTCTGCTATGAGAGCCAACTGTTATGCCAGCAGCAAGGGTTCAGCGCTGCGTCCAACACCCCGGTAAAAGGTAACACCACGCTGACGGATATCTGGCGTAGCCAAGGGCATACGCTGATCGATATGGGTGATGATGATTTCACCCGTGGCCGACCACATCCGATGATCGATCCGACTCTGCGCAATCAGCGCATTGAGGCGGAACTGAACGACGCGGATACCGCCGTGGTGCTGTTTGATCTGGTGCTGGGCTATGGCGCAGCGGCGGAACCGACGACCGAACTGCTTACGGTTCTGAACCAACACGCTCGTCAGAACGGGCCGTTACTGATTGCCCACGTCTGCGGCACCGAGGCCGATCCTCAACAACGCTCACGTCAGATTGCTGCTTTACAGCAGGCTGGCGTCCTGGTAGCCGGTTGCAACGCCCAGGCGGCGCTGTGGGCCAGCCAGGTGGCTCATATTCAGGCTGAGAAAAACGGAGAAACAGCATGAACCCATTATTTCAGCAGCCACTGAAAGTGGTTAACGCCGGGCTGACCGGTTTTGCCGACAACTTGCAGCAGGCTCAGGGGGACGTGGTGGCTCTGCACTGGCAGCCACCGGCATTGGGCAACGTCCAGGCCGGATTGGATCTGGCGGCGTTAACCCGCCACCCGTTGGTTGAGCAGGCCAACCAGATCGCTTTTGAACGCTACCTCAGCGCCCAGCCGGTATTGGTTGACGTGATGAGCGCCAGCGAGGCTATCCCTGCGATGGCACAGCGTAAGCTAATCCTGCACTCCGGCCCGCCAATTGCCTGGCCCGATATGTGTGGCCCGGTAAAGGGGGCGATCGTTGGTGCGATCCTGTTCGAAGGCTGGGCCAGCGACCACCAGGCCGCCGAACGCCTGGTTACCGAGGGGCAGATTGCTCTCGAACCTTGCCATCATCATCAGGCGGTTGGCCCGATGGCGGGCATTATCAGCCCTTCGATGCCGGTGTGGGTCATAGAGAACAAAACCAATGGCCAGCGGGCGTTCAGCAACTTCAACGAAGGATTGGGCAAGGTGCTGCGCTTTGGCGCCAACAATGAAGAAGTGTTGCAACGCCTGCAATGGATGAGGCAAGAGCTGGCTCCGGCATTAAAGGCCGCAGTGCGCCAGATGGGCGAACTAGAACTGAAGCCACTGATGGCGCAGGCGCTGCATATGGGGGATGAGGTACATAACCGTAACTCCGCTGCTACTGGTCTGTTGATCAAACGTCTGGTGCCAGCGCTTTTGACCTGCAACTTGCCGCTGGAAGCGCTACAGCGCGTGGTGGCGTTTATTACCGGCAACGATCACTTCTTCCTCAACCTGTCGATGGCGGCCTGTAAAGCGATGATGGATGCTGCGACCGGCGTGCCTTACAGCTCGATGGTCACCGTCATGGCCCGTAATGGCGTTAATTTCGGTATTCGTTTGTCTGGCACTGGCGATCGCTGGTTCCAGGCTCCGGCCAACGCGGTTGAAGGGTTGTTCTTCCCTGGCTACGGCGTTGACGATGCTGCCGCCGATCTGGGGGACAGCGCCATCACCGAAACCGCAGGGGTTGGAGGATTCGCCATGGCCTCGTCACCGGCCATCGTGAAATTTGTCGGTGGCACACCGGCGGATGCAACCAATAACAGCCGCCGTATGCAGTTCATCACCCTTGGCGCTAACCCGGCCTTCACGTTGCCAGCGCTGAATTTTGCGCCGACGGCGGCGGGCATTGATGCCCGTAAAGTGGCTGACCGCCAGATCCTGCCGGTGATTAATACCGGTATCGCCCACAAGCAGGCCGGGGTCGGGCAGATTGGCGCCGGGATCACGACCGCACCGATGCCTTGTTTTGTCGAGGCCATCCAGGCGTTGGCCCAGTCACTGCCAGCAGGAGATCGGGTATGAGCAGGCCTTTAGCGGTAGTCGCCGTTGGTGGCAACGCGTTGATCCAGAGCGATCGGCACAACAGCATCCCCGATCAGTATCAGGCAGTGATTGCAACGGTGGAACACGTTGTCGAGATGATCGAAGCCGGTTGGGATCTGGTACTGACCCACGGTAACGGGCCGCAGGTGGGCTTTATCCTGCGTCGCTCCGAGTTGGCGGTGCAAGAAGTGGCACCGGTGCCGTTGGACTATGCCGTTGGTGATACGCAGGGCGCGATTGGCTACATGTTCCAGAAAGCCCTGCATAACGAACTTCAGCGCCGTGGTATTCAACGGCCGGTGGTGGCACTGGTGACGCAAACTCTGGTCAGTGCCGACGACGTGGCATTCCGGCATCCAAGCAAACCGGTCGGTGCCTTCTTCGATCACCAAACTGCGCTGGATCGTCAGCAAAAGCTGGGCTGGACGGTGATGGAAGACGCGGGCCGTGGCTGGCGGCGCACGGTACCTTCACCGGCACCGTTGGAGATTATCGAACGTGAGGTGATCGGCCAACTGTTGGCACAGGGCTGCATCGTGATCGCCTGTGGCGGCGGCGGTATCCCGGTTGTTCGGGATGAGCATCAGCAGTTGCAGGGCGTGGAGGCAGTGATCGACAAAGATCTCGCATCGGCATTGCTGGCTGAGCAGTTGGGGGCGGATCTATTGATGATCCCAACCGGCGTTGAGCAGGTGGCGATTAACTTCGGTACGCCACAGCAGCAATGGCTGGATACGTTGAGTATCGAACAGGCGCAACAGCTACTGCAACAAGGGCAATTTGGCGCTGGCAGCATGCAGCCGAAAATCGAAGCCATTCTGGGATTTGTGATGCACAGCCAACAGCAGGGCAAACACGGTCAGGGTCTGATCACCAGCCCGCAGGCGATTAAGGCTGCTCTGAACCACCAGACCGGCACCTGGATTAAGCCATAACCCATTAGGAGAGAAAACAATGAGCCTGACAACTTTGGTGGCGGTAAACGGCACCCTGATGCGTGGTCTGGAACTGAACGGCAACATGACCAAGGCTGGTGGCGTGTTTGTACGTGAGGACCAAACCGATGCCCATTACCGGTTGTGGAGTATTAACGATCGTCACCCAGGCATGATCCGGGTGATGGAAGGCGGCGTTTCTGTTGCCCTGGAAATCTGGGAGCTGCCGATGGCTTCTTTTGCCACCCTGTTGCTGAGTGAACCCGCCGGGTTGGCGATCGGTAAGGTGAAATTGAGCGATGGCAGCGAGGTGCTGGGAGTATTGGCAGAGCCTTGGCTGGTGGAAGGGCAAAGGGAAATCACCGAGCACGGCAGCTGGCGGCAGTATACCGGTGAGGCCTTCACGGGCTGAGTCGAATGCCGTTTTTACTTACAAGGAGTCATGTATGCGTAAGACAGACGAAAGCATCAATACGGCCTCTGGTTTTCATATTGCGATGATCCTGCTGGGGATTGCGGTCACTCCGGTGCTGCTTTCCTCATCCAGCCTGGGTAGCCAACTCTCTCACTCCAGCCTGATCACCGTGCTGGCATTGGGTGGGTTGATCCTGGCGGTGCTGGCCGCGATTACTATCAGCGTGGGGGAAAAGGCCCGGCTGCCCACCTATGGCATCGTGAAATATCCTTTCGGTGAACGTGGGGCGGTCGCCATTAATATCCTGATGGCCATCAGCCTGTTCGGCTGGATTGCCGTGACGGCCAATATGTTCGGCCACTCGGTGCATGACCTGTTGGCACAACATGGGATGAACCTGCCGATCCCGCTGCTGGTGGTTATCGGCTGCTGTATCTTTGTCGCCTCAACCGCTTTTGGTTTTGCCGTACTGGGTAAAGTGGCACAAATTGCGGTGCCGATCATTGTGCTGGTGCTGTGCTATATCCTGTATGTGGCGACGCACGGGCAGGTGGAACTGGTGCAGAGCGTTGGCAGCATGAACACCGGTGTGGCGGTGTCTACCGTCGTGGGGACGATTATTGTGCTGGTTGCTACCCTGCCGGATTTCGGCAGCTTTGTGCATAACCGCAAGCACGCCCTGATCGGCGCGTTGCTGACCTTCCTGGTTGCCTATCCGCTGCTGTATTGGGCTGGCGCCACGCCAAGCGCTTTGAGCGGGCAAGGTTCATTGCTGGCGGCGATGGCTGCATTCGGTTCGGTCTTACCTGCGGCCCTGTTGTTGGTATTTGCCTGTATCACGGGTAATGCGGGCAATATGTTCCAGGGAACGCTGGTGGTTTCCACGCTGTTGACTCGTTTCCCTAAATGGCAGATCACGCTGGTGTTAGGCATTCTGGCGGCAATGGTCGGCAGCATGGATATCATGACCTGGTTTATCCCGTTCCTGTTATTCCTGGGGATTGCTACGCCGCCGGTGGCTGGGATTTATATTGCCGATTTCTTCCTCTATCGCCGGGACGGCTATCAGGAAAGCGTGTTGGCTGCCGAACCGCCGATCAAGTTGCTGACCTTCGTGGCCTGGGTAGCCGGTTCCGCCGTCGGCTTTATGACCGTTAACGGCATCTTCACTCTGACCACTATTCCTTCTGTGGATTCCATCCTGGTGGCTTGCGTGGGCTACGCGGTGCTAAGCAGAATAGGCCGGCAGAAATAATCGCGTATAATCGAACATAATGAACGGACTGCCAGCGCTTGAGCTGGCAGCCTTGCTGTTGGCACGTTCTCAGGGAATCATTATGTTTATCTCCGACGAAGCTTTACGCGTTGTTCATCTGGTTGCCAAATACCAGAGCATTACCACCGCCGCCGAGCACCTGAATAAAGTCCCTTCCGCGATTAGCTACACGGTAAAAAAGCTGGAGGAAAGCTTCGGCGTCGAGCTGTTCCTGCGCAAGGGCCGCTATATCGAGCTCACCCCGGCGGGCGAATATTTCGTTCAGCACAGCAAAACCATCCTCAACGATCTGGATGCCCTGCGGCGTAATACCGCGTTGATCCATAGCGGCGTGGAGCAGGAGTTGACGATTGCGGTGAACAATATTATCCCGCGTTCGGCGATCGTCGAGTTTGTCTGCGCCTTTGAGCAGGCGTTCCCTTCCACCCGTTTGACCATTGATACCGCGGTGTATAACGGCTGCTGGGATGCGTTGTACGGCAAAAGGGCCAACCTGGTGATCGGTGCGCCGCATGCGGTGCCGAGTACCGAAGGGATCGTCAGCGAATCGATCGGCCATCTGGAATGGGATTTTGTGGTGGGGCCGCAACACCCGCTGGCGATCCAGATTCAGCCGTTGCAGAACACCGAGCTGCGCCAATATCCGGCGATCTGTATTCGTGATACCGCCGTTAACTTCGTGCCGCAGCAGGCCTGGCTGCTGGAAGGGCAAAAGCCGATGTTTGTGCCCGATTTCGCCACCGCCATCGAGCTGATCCAGCGTAACGTCGCCATAGGCTATGTGCCGCATCATCTGGCGCTGCCGTTGCTGAATGCGGGTTCGTTGGTGAAAAAGCCGATGCAGGAGCATAAACACGCCACACAGATCTTTTTCGCTGCCCGCTCTGACGGGATGGGCAAGGTTAGCCGCTGGTGTATGGACTACCTGTTGGCCCCCGCGTTTCGTGCCAAGCTGCATGGGCAACGGTGAGGATCACTCCTGAACCTTACAGACCAAATCATACGACGATAATTTGCCGTCAGGGGTACCCTGGATAAGCTCTATATCCTGATCCAGGCTGCAAAATAAAGCGGCGGCGCTGCGCACCGGTGTGGCGTAGGTAATATCAATGAACAGGCGGTTGGCGTTTTCAACAGGCTGGTTTTTTAGCGCTTTTTTCACCCACTGCTCCAGCTCCAGCGCAATTTTTTGCAGATCATCATTTTCCTTCAGCAGGTAGATATCCACGCTGTTATTCCCCTCAATATCCCGCAATTCACGCTGATATTGTTGCTGCAAACCTTGAGGGAGCAGCAGCGAGAGCCGTTCAGCGGTGGCATAGGTCTGCAAAAAGGCCGCGACCTGCCCAAGTGCCGGAGTGCCAGCCACATGCGGGCCGTGCAGCAGCGGTTTCTTCTTGGTAATGCGGTAGAGATGCGGCTTTTTAACGTGGTGTAGCGTCATGACCGAGGCCAGTAATAGCAGCAGCGTGGTAAACAGTAGCGGGATGAACCAGATGAAGAAGCTGGTTAAATCGGAAAGCGGGTGTGAGTAACGCTCAACATCCTCCGGGCGGAAGAAGCGCAAGATCATCTTGAAAATCAGCCCCTCGTTCAGCGCATCGGTGACCCAACCGGTAAGCACTATGGCGGACAGGGCATAACATGATGTTTTAATATGATGCAGTAATACTGAACGTTCCACGATTGCTTTTCCTTATTAATCGCCGACATCGGTATCCTTTCATCACGTAGGGCAATAAGCAAGGCGGGAAGTCATTCCCCACCGGGCAACCCGGCGGGGAGGGGGAAAGTGTTACTTGTGTTGCCCCTGCTTTTGCAGGAACTGCACGCCCTTGTCCGGGAAGTCGGTAAACACGCCGTCAACGCCCGCCTGATTGTAAATTGCGTCGAACAGCTGGTTCACGTCGGTGACGTATTTCGGCAGCTTATCGGCACGGATGGTGTAAGGGTGCACCGCCATATTGTTGGCATGAGCGTCCTTGACCATTTCGGTCAATACGATCTGGTTCGGCTTGGATTTTTCTTCGACGATCAGCATGTGATAGTCCGGCCCGATGCCGTCGGCATACTGGGCGATCTTTTTCATCGCGCCCGGTTTGAACATCCAGTCGTAGTCATAGTTGACCCACTTGCCATCGGCCTTCTGCTCGTAGGTTTCGTTCCAGTCGGTGTAGGCAATCAGCTGCACCAGCTTCAGATCCATCCCCATCTTGGGTTCCAGCTGATCCTTAATGCGTTTCAACTCGTTGGCATCAAAGCACTGTAGGTAGACGTTGTCGCTCTTGCTGGTGTAGCCGTATTGCTTGAGCACTTCTAACACCTTGCTGGAGATATCTTTCCCTTCCTGCTGGTGGAACCAGGGGGCCTTGATTTCCGGGTACAGGCCAATGTTCTTGCCGGTTGAATGGTTGAGGCCCTGAACGAACTCGATCTCTTCCTGGAAGGTGTGGACGCGGAAGTCGGATTTGCCCATCGGGAAGCGGCCCGGGTAGCTCTGTACCTGCTTACCGTCCTTGATATCAAAGCCTTCGGTGAACTTCAGCGACTTGATCTCAGGCAGGGTAAAGTCGATGGCGTAGTAGCGGCCATCCTTACGCGCCCGGTCAGGGAAGCGTTCGGCGACATCGGTGACGCGATCCAGATAGTGGTCGTGCAACACCACCAGCTCGTTGTCTTTGGTCATTACCAGGTCTTGCTCAAGGAAGTCGGCACCCTGCGCGTAGGCCATCGCCTTGGCCGGTAGCGTATGTTCCGGCAGGTAACCGCTGGCACCGCGGTGAGCGATAACCACTTTATCCGCAGCCTGGGCGGCGTTGAGCATTGAAGTAGCAAGAATGATCCCTGTCAGCAGGGCTTTGGTTTGAGTCCGCATTCTGTGGTGCTCCATGTTGTAGGTCGAGGGGTAAGAAAAGGGCCGCAACGCGGCCCTTGGATTCGATCATGTTAAAACGTGATGGCGATTAACCGCGTTTGGCCGCGATTTCTGCGTGGTGTTTCTTCTCGCTGATCATGGTCAGGATCAACAGGATCACCGCGCCGATGCTGCCGCCGATCATCACCATAAAGCCGCCGTCCCAA
The DNA here is from genome assembly GCF_051654945.1 of Serratia sp. (in: enterobacteria). GTDB lineage: Bacteria > Pseudomonadota > Gammaproteobacteria > Enterobacterales > Enterobacteriaceae > Chania. The sequence goes on along the minus strand of NZ_JBOFZA010000073.1, from coordinate 84,654 downwards.
CCGAAGTAGTCAACGGTATAGCCAACGATGGCGCTCGCAGCCACCGAACCGCCCAGATAACCGAACAGACCGGTAAAGCCTGCGGCGGTACCTGCCGCTTTCTTCGGTGCCAGTTCCAGCGCGTGCAGGCCGATCAGCATTACCGGACCATAGATCAGGAAGCCGATGGTGATCATACAGGCCATATCGATGCCTGGGTTGCCCACTGGGTTCAGCCAGTAAACGATGGTGGCGATGGTCACCAGCACCATGAAGAACACCCCGGTGGCGCCACGGTTGCCTTTGAACACCTTGTCCGACATCCAGCCGCACAGCAGGGTGCCTGGGATACCGGCGTATTCGTACAGGAAGTAGGCCCAGGAGGACTTATCCAGCGCGAAGTGCTTCACTTCTTTCAGGTAGGTCGGTGACCAGTCCAGGATGCCGTAACGCAGCAGATACACGAACACGTTGGCGATCGCGATGTACCACAGCAGTTTGTTTGGCAACACGTACTGCATGAAGATTTGCTTGGCCGTCAGCTCTTCTTCCGCTTCTTCGGTGTAGTCGTCCGGATAGTCGTTTTTGTACTCTTCAATCGGTGGCAGGCCAACAGATTGTGGGGTATCACGCATCAGGGCGAAGGCGATCAATGCCACCAGGATTGCACCAAAGGCAGGCATATACAGCGCTGCGTGCCAGTCGTTAAACCACGCCATACCTAACAGGAACAGCAGTGGAGGCAGGCCGCCACCCACGTTGTGAGCACAGTTCCACACCGAAACGATACCGCCACGCTCTTTCTGTGACCACCAGTGCACCATGGTACGACCACAAGGTGGCCACCCCATGCCCTGGAACCAGCCGCACAGGAACAGCAGCACGAACATCACGGCAATGCTGGAGGTTGCCCAAGGCACAAAGCCCATGAACAGCATTACGGCAGCGGCCAGGATCAGGCCGGCGGGTAAGAAGACGCGGGGGTTGGAACGGTCGGAAACCGAACCCATGATGAACTTGGAAAAACCATAGGCGATGGAGATACCCGACAGCGCAAAGCCCAGGTCTCCACGGCTGAAGCCCTGATCGATCAGGTATGGCATCGCCAGGGTGAAGTTTTTACGCACCAGATAGTAGGCGGCGTAACCAAAAAAGATCCCCATAAATATTTGCCAGCGCAGTTTGCGGTAGAGCGGGTCTACCTTATCGACTGGCACACGGGAAATGTGTGCGGCTGGCTTAAAAATACTCAACATTGAGCGCCTCCGATGGCTTTATCTGTTTATTGCATCAGCAGGAAACGACTGTCCTGAAGATGATTGCGGATACCTGATGTGTTGTTAAATGTTCCATAACGAGCGTAATGCTAGTGAAAACCTACGCATGTCACCGTGATGCATGGCGCATTTGTTACACTTTTATGAAACTGTGGCAGATTCTGAGTGATTGGTTAACATTTTGAAATGGGCAAATAGCATAATTGCGTGACATTGGTCACATCTATGGTTTTTAAAGGCCATAATACTTTCGTTTTCTGTTCGTTATTGTTCCTTATCAAACAAAAACCCTACTAACTGTGGCTAAATAGAGCCATAACCACAGGCTCTGGGGGCATGATGAGCAACAACTCAGCCATCACCGAAACGGACGTGATCATTATTGGCGGCGGCGCTACCGGTGCGGGAATTGCCCGTGACTGTACGCGGCGTGGTCTGCGCTGCATTTTACTGGAAAGGCATGATATAGCGACCGGCGCGACCGGCCGCAACCACGGGTTGTTGCACAGTGGGGCGCGCTATTCGGTCACCGATGGTGAATCGGCACGCGAATGCATTGAAGAAAACCGCATTCTCAAACGTATTGCCCACCACTGTATCGAACGCACCGACGGTCTGTTTATTACCTTGCCTCAGGATTCGTTGGATTTTCAGCAGCAGTTCATTACTGCTTGCCACAGCGCCGGGATCGAGGCCGAGGCCATTGACCCGGCGTTGGCACTACGCCTGGAGCCTGCGGCTAACCCGGCCCTGATCGGTGCGGTACGAGTGCCCGATGGCACCGTTGACCCTTTCCGCCTAACGGCGGCCAATATGCTCGATGCGCGTGAGCATGGCGCGCAGATCCTTACCTATCATCAGGTTACCGGTCTGCTGCGTACCGGCGATCGCGTTACCGGCGTGAGCGTTTTCGACCATCAGGCGGCACGTCAATACGACATTCATGCGCAGGTGGTGGTCAATGCCGCCGGGATCTGGGGCCAGCAAATTGCCGAGTATGCCGATCTGCGTATTCGCATGTTCCCTGCCAAAGGGGCGTTGCTGATCCTGGGCCATCGCATCAATAACATGGTGATTAACCGCTGCCGCAAACCGGCAGATGCCGACATTTTGGTGCCTGGCGATACCATCTCGCTGATTGGCACCACCTCCACTCATATCGATTACGACCAGATTGACAACATGGTGGTGACGCCACAGGAAGTGGATATCCTGATCCGCGAAGGCACGCTACTGTCGCCGAAACTCGCGCAAACGCGCATTCTACGTGCCTATGCGGGCGTACGACCATTGGTCGCCAGTGACGACGATCCTTCCGGGCGCAACGTCAGCCGTGGCATCGTGCTGCTCGACCACGCGGCGCGCGATGGGCTGGAGGGTTTTATCACCATTACCGGCGGCAAGCTGATGACCTACCGGCTGATGGCTGAATGGGCCACCGATCTGGTCTGCGCCAAGCTTGGCATTGATACCGCTTGCACCACGGCGGAAGAGGCGTTGCCTGGCTCTCGTCAGAGCGCTGAAGAAACGGTGCGCAGCGTGGTTTCACTGCCTGCCAGCATCCGTGGCTCGGCGGTGTATCGTCATGGCGATCGCGCCAGCCTGGTGCCTGCTGGCAACCGGCTGGACAACAGCCTGGTGTGCGAGTGTGAAGCGGTGACCGCCGGTGAAGTGCGCTATGCGGTGGATTCTCTTACCGTCAACAATCTGGTCGATCTGCGCCGCCGTACCCGCGTTGGCATGGGAACCTGCCAGGGTGAGCTGTGCGCCTGCCGCGCAGCGGGTTTGTTGACGCGGTTTAACGTGGTGACGCCGCAGCAATCTATCGCCCAGCTGTCCCATTTCCTCAATGAACGCTGGAAAGGTGTCCGGCCGATTGCCTGGGGGGATGCACTGCGGGAGAGCGAGTTCACCAGTTGGGTATATCAAGGCTTATGTGGGTTAGATGCACAGGGTGACGCTAAGCAGGAGGCGGATGATGCAATTTGATGCGGTAGTGATTGGTGGTGGCTTGGCTGGGATGAGCTGCGCAATCCGTTTAGCCGAGCAGGGCAAGCGCTGTGCCGTAGTCAGTTCTGGCCAAAGTGCGCTCTATTTCTCCTCCGGCTCGCTCGATCTGCTGGCTCATTTGCCCGATGGTACCCCGGTGACATCGCCCCTGTCTGCGTTGCCCGCATTGGCGCAACAGGCGCCTCAGCATCCTTATAGCCTGATGGGTGCCACACAGGTAGCCGCGCTGGCAACGCAAGCCGAACAATTGTTGCAACGTTGCGGGTGGCAGATGCAGGGCGATAGCAGCCAAAACCATCTGCGCGTAACCCCGCTCGGGACTCGCCGTGCCACCTGGCTCAGCCCGCAGGCGATCCCGGTTTCTCCCCTGGGCGGCAAGCTGCCATGGCAACATATCGCCGTGCTGGGGATTGAAGGCTTTCTGGATTTCCAGCCGCAGATGGCAGCCAGCTCATTGATGCAGGAGCAGGGCCTCAAGGCGGAAGTCGCCTTTATGCACCTGCCACTTCTGGATCGCCTGCGCAATAACCCTAGTGAATTCCGAGCGGTGAATATCGCCCGCGTGCTGGATCTGCCAGAACATCTGGCGCTACTGGCAGAAGAAGTGTTGCGCCAGGCAGGGGACGCCGAAGCCATCTTGCTGCCAGCCTGCCTGGGGTTAGAGGATGACGAACCGCTGAAGACGTTGCGTCAGTTGGTGGGTAAGCCGGTGTACCTGTTGCCAACGCTGCCGCCTTCCGTACTCGGTATGCGGTTGCATCAGGCATTGCGCCAGCGCTTGCAGCAACTGGGGGGCGTGTTTATGCCGGGGGATAGCGTCTTGCGAGGTAGCTTCGACGGGCAGCGCGTCACCGGCCTGTATACCCGCAATCACACCGATATTCCGCTGCGGGCGCAGCACGTGGTATTGGCCAGCGGCAGCTTTTTCAGTAACGGTTTGGTGGCTGCCTTTGATGGCGTTCGCGAACCGGTGTTTGGCCTGGATGTGTATAGCAAAACCGAACGCGCCGACTGGAGCGACCCCGACCTGTTTGCCCCGCAGCCTTATCTGCAATTTGGGGTTCAGACCGATGCGGCTCTGCGCGCGCTGAAGCAAGGGAAGGCGATGACCAATCTGTATGCTATTGGTGCCGTGGCTGGTGGTTACGATCCGTTGCAGCAGGGTTGTGGGGCCGGGGTTTCACTGCTCGGTGCGTTGCACGTTGCCCAACAGATCCTGGCACAGGAGGTTTCAGCATGAGCCTGTTAACAGACAACAGCTTCGAAAGTTGCATCAAATGCACCGTTTGCACCACCTATTGCCCGGTCGCCAAGGCCAACCCGCTCTATCCGGGGCCAAAACAGGCCGGGCCGGATGGGGAACGCCTGCGGCTGAAAGATCCGGCGCTGTATGATGAAGCGCTGAAGTATTGCACCAACTGCAAACGTTGCGAAGTGGCCTGCCCGTCCGACGTGAAGATCGGCGACATTATCCAACGCGCCCGGGCCAATTTCAGTCAGAGCAAACCGACGCTGCGTGATGCCATTCTCAGCCACACCGACATCATGGGCACACTCTCGACGCCGTTTGCGCCGATCGTTAACGCCACTACCGGCCTGAAGCCGGTACGCAAGCTGTTGGATAAGGCACTGAAGATCGACCATCGGCGCGAACTACCGAAATACTCATTTGGCACCTTCCGCCGCTGGTATCGTCAGCAGGCAGCGCAACAGCAGAGCTATGCCGAGCAGGTGGCTTTCTTCCACGGTTGTTTTGTCAATTACAACCACCCACAGCTGGGTAAAGACCTGATCAAGGTGTTTAACGCCATGGATATCGGCGTGCAGTTGCTTAAGCGTGAGAAGTGCTGCGGCGTGCCATTAATTGCCAACGGTTTTATTGAACAGGCGAAGAAGCAGGCCAAAGTGAATGCGGAGTCACTGCATGATGCGGTGCTGACCAAAGGCATCCCGGTGGTTGCCACTTCGTCTAGCTGCACGTTCACCCTGCGTGACGAGTATCCGCATTTGCTGGACGTAGACACCTCGGCGGTGCGAGAACGGGTGGAACTGGCTACACGTTATCTCTACCGTCTGCTCAGCGAAGGGCGCACCTTGCCGCTCAAACGGACACCGTTGCGGGTGGCTTACCACACGCCATGTCATATGGAGAAAATGGGCTGGACGGCCTATACGCTGGAGCTATTACGGCAGATCCCCGGGCTGGAGCTGGTGGTGCTGGACTCGCAATGCTGCGGTATCGCCGGGACATACGGCTTCAAGTCGGAAAACTATGAAACCTCGCAAGGCATTGGTGCCTCGCTATTTCGCCAGATTGAAGCGAGCGGGGTAGATATGGTGATCACCGACTGTGAAACCTGCAAATGGCAGATCGAAATGTCCACCAGCAAGCGCTGTGAACATCCGATCACCCTGTTGGCTCAGGCATTGGCATAATGCGTTAAGTGGGCCAGCGCGCTGGCCCACAACGGTGATTATTTGATCTTCACCGTATTGAACACGCCTGCCGCCACGTCTTGCGACTGCTGCTGGTTATCTGCTGGCAGCGTGATTTGCAGGGTCACTTGCTTACCATCTGGCATCATACCGAGCAGTACACCTGAATAGGCTTTTTGGCCAGCAACGGTGATCACGGTATCCAGTTGGCGCATTGGCACACCGTTAATCTCAACCGCTTTATTGGTGATGACCTGTAAGTTGGCATCACGGGAGCGTTGCTGCTCTTCCATACGTTTAGCCAGGGTTTCCAGATCGCTTGCTGCCGCCTTGTCCGCAACGATCACGATCACCGCACGTTGGTTGCTGCCGTCGGCATAGATATGCACGTTACTCGGCTGGTTGGTCAGCTTATCGCTCTGATCGGCCAAACCGTTCGGCAGGGTAAAGGTCAGTTTGCCATCCAATAAACTCACCTGTTGGCCACTTGGGACGCTGGCCGCTGCGCTGTCTGCTGGTGCTTTGCTGTCTTTGGTCGCGCCATCACAGGCCGCCAAGCCCAGCACTAACAGGCTGATACCCATCAATTTTGTTACTTTACGCATCTGGTATTCCTTATTCCTTTACGGGGAGAGTTTCTTGGTCGCATGACAGCGTCGAATGACCTGGTAGACGATGTCACAAGATTTTTTTAAGTAATAGACGATAGTCGGCCACTTCGCCTCTCTTTTCCAGAGAGAAAATCTGATAATCGTGACTAATTAGCATCATTAGCATGGCGCGGAACTGATTACGGGTTTTGACCCATAGCTGCTGATAGCCCTGTGTGCGGGCCCAGCGCTCCTGTTCCACCAGCAGGGCTTGAGCAACGCCCTGACGGCGAAAGGCAGGTAAAACCGCCCCCAGCCAGCTGTAAAACTCCCCCGGCCCGGTTTGATAGCCGAGTTTAAAACCGGCCGCCTGGCCATCAATTTCAGCAATCAAGCCGTGAGCGGGATTATCTGCGACGCGTTGTTGCAAATCGCTCAGGCTATGCAGACTGCCAAATTCAGGAATAGTCAGGTAGAGACGGTGGATTTCTTCAAGTGTAGCTTGGCGGGTGGTTAATCGCATGGGCAGTCTCCATAAAGTCAGACTGCCCATATTAACTTAACTCGGCTTAACTCGGTTGCAACTGATTGGCCGGTTGGCGCTCTGCCAGACGTTTGAGCAGCATATTGAGCAGCACACCGTACATTGGCAGGAAGAACGCCAGGCAGATCAGCACCTTGAAGCTGTAATCCACCAGCGCGATTTCCACCCAGTTGGCGGCCATAAAAGGATCGCTGCTTTTGTAGAAGGCGATAAAGAAGAACGCCAGGGTATCGCTGATATTGCCCAGGAACATGGCCGCCGCGGGAGCAACCCACCAGGCGCTACGCTGACGCAAGCGGTTGAACACCTGCACGTCCAGGATCTGGCCCAGTACGTACGCCATAAAGCTGGCGGCGGCGATACGCGCCACAAACAGGTTGAAGCTGGTCAAGGCGGCAAAGCCCTGCCACTCACCCTGGAAGGTCACGGTCGAGATCACATAGGAGATAAACAGCGCCGGGACCATGACGGCAAGGATAATCCTGCGCGCCAATGGGGCACCGAAGATCCGTACGGTCAAGTCAGTGGCCAGGAAGATAAACGGAAAAGTGAAGGCCCCCCAGGTGGTGTGAAAGCCGAAAATGCTGATCGGTAACTGCACCAGATAGTTGCTGGAGGTAATGATGGCGATATGGAATAGCGATAGCCAAATCAACGCGATGAAGCGTTGTCGATCGGTAAACGAATACATGATGTAGCCTTTTTAGGTTATGGGGTGAGGGAACCCATTTTTAACTGCGCGGCGACATGGTACGCGTTTGCGCATTCAATGCAATGGTTAAATTTAACGCAAACGTTAACGTGCCTTGCGCAGAAAAACTACCGGCGTAAACTAGCGGGTAATCAGATCCGGCGAGGGTTCGCCGATCGTTTTAGATCGAGAGAAATGCATGACTGACATTTTTGCCCAGGCAGACCAGACGCTCGACGCGCTGGGGCTGCGCTGTCCGGAACCGGTAATGATGGTGCGTAAAACCGTACGCCATATGGATAACGGTAAAACGTTGCTGATCATTGCCGACGATCCGGCCACCACCCGCGATATCCCGGGTTTTTGCCGCTTTATGGAACACACGTTGGTGGCACAGGAAACCGAACAGGCCCCGTATCGCTATCTATTGCGTAAAGGGCTGGAGAGCTAATCACCGCGAGTTGGTTAGCGTTGCTGCAATATCTGCTGTGCGTCTTGAGCCTGGGCGTGTAATGCCAATCCGTTGAAATCCTCCAGGCGATAATATTTCGCCGGTGCTGGCAGATTGCGCAGGGTATCCCCAGGCCAGAGTTGCAGTTCCCCCAGGGTCGACAGCGTGGATCCCTGCACTTGTAGCGGTAACGTCAGGCGTTGTGGCGCAGTGCTTTCGCTGGGAGGCTGGTTGGGCAGGCGATGGTTGCCGGTGTTGTAATCCCGCTTTAACACCAAAAACTTCTCTGGCACACGGCGGTGGCTGTTCCACCAGTCGCCGTCAATGCTGTCAAATTGCCGCTGGGTTTCCGCGACCGAGACAGCGCCAAGCTGGTGCAGAGCTGCGGGTAACAGTGTCTCCATCGCGCTATCGTAGCTGGCTACGGATGCTGCGCGCCCTTGCAAGATGGCGTCGATCGCCAACCGAGCCCCCAGCAGGTTGGAATACAAATCTTCGGGTGAAAAACCAGAAACCTCTTCAGAAAAGCCCATTACCGACTGATAACCATACCATTGTGCTATCTCATGCCACGCGGCTATCTGGAAGGCGAGTTCCCCGGCCAGATAGGCCGCCAACGTGTAGCGCTGCGCCGGATCCTGCGGCGGGGAAAAAGCATTCATTTGGATACGCCGGTTGGCCAACTCCGGGCCCAGATCGATAGACCATTGCTCGCCCAGTCTGGGCAGCAGTTGGCTGAACAGGAACAGGGTATTATCAGCCGTGTCGCGTACGTGAGCGATGTCGATAAATCCACCTCGATGGGTGTATATCAACCCTGATTGCTCACTGCCTAACCCCAGCAGGTTGCCGATGGCATTAAACGCGCTGTCGTTATAGACGTGTGCGCCAAGCTGGTCGGCATCTACCAGATTGCCCAACTGATAAAACGGCACCGGGATGCCCAATGCCTGCGCTTTGAGGTTATATCCGAAGACGCAGCAAGGCCGTAGACCATCAGGTTGCGACAATGGCATCGTTACTGGCCAGGCAACGCGGGTTTCAGCGGTGGGTTGAGAGGTGATCGGCGTTGCCAACGCCTGGACGGGCAATACCGGGAAAAACAGTAAAAATACCAAAGTAACCAAGCGCATAAGTCAGATTATCCGATCCGAAAATAGGTGCTACCGCTTTCACGCTCAGTGCCAAACCAAAACCAGACGTAGGTTTGCGAAGCGGTAACCAAGGTGCTTCTTAGCGCAACGGCTCAGGGCGCAGTGGAATGCGCCCTGATTATATCACAGACGTTTTTTCAGCAGCCGCAAGGCGTTGGCGGTTACCAGGGCGGTCGCACCGGAGTCTGCCAACACCGCCAGCCACAGGCCAGTCAACCCCAGCAGGGTCGTGACCAGGAAGATCGCTTTCAGCCCAATCGCAATGGTAATGTTTTGGCGAATGTTGGCATGAGTAGCCCGTGCAATCTGGATCATCTCGGCAACGCCAACCAACCGATTGTGCGTCAGGGCAGCATCCGCCGTTTCCAACGCCACGTCGGTGCCGCTGCCCATGGCAATACCGATACTTGCCGCCTTCATCGCCGGGGCATCGTTGATGCCGTCGCCGATCATGGCGGTGGGTTGCAGTTTGCTCAGCTCGGTTACCGCTTGCACTTTGTCTTCCGGCATTAACCCGGCGCGGAAATCGATCCCCAGCTCATTGGCAATCGCTGCCGCTGCACGTGGGTTATCACCGGTGAGCATCACGCCACGGATCCCCAACGCTTTCAGCTCAATAATCGCCTGTTTGGCATCGCTACGTAAGGTGTCACGCAATGCCAATAGACCGATAGCCTGCCCATCCTGTAATACCACCACCGCGGTTTTACCCGCTGTTTCCAGCGTTTCTACCCGGTTGCGCCATTCGCTGCTCAACTGGCTCTCCGTCAACTTGCCCGGTGCGCTGATCAGGATGGTTTTACCGTCGACCTTTCCCTCAACGCCGATTCCTGCCAGAGCACGGCGGCCTTCGGCCAGGGGCAGTGCCGCCCCGTTTTCCGCCGCGCGATTGACGATCGCTTGTGCCAATGGGTGATGCGAGCCTGCCTCGACAGCCGCTGCGATGGCCAGCAATTGCTGTTCGCTGAGACCATCTACTGGCAGCACGTCGGTTACCGTCGGTTTGCCTTCGGTCAGCGTACCGGTTTTGTCGAACGCGATGGTTTGCACTTGGCCCAACTGTTCCAGCGCTGCGCCACCTTTAATCAGTGCGCCTCGTCGTGATGCTGCTGCCAGACCAGAGGTGATGGCCGCTGGGGTTGAAATGACCAGGGCGCATGGGCAGCCGATCAGCAGCAAGGTCAGACCCCGGTAGATCCACACCTGCCAAGGTTCGGCAAACAGCAGCGGTGGAACCAGGATCACCGCCACAGCCAGCAGCATGATCGCCGGAGTGTAATAGCGGCTGAAGCGATCGAGGAAGCGCTCAATCGGTGCCCGACGCTCCTCTGCCTCTTCAATCAGTTGCAGGATACGGTCAATGGCATTTTTGCCCGGTTCGGAAGTGACCTTCATCTGTGCGGCCTGATCGACCGACAGGCAACCCGCAGCCACTTTCTGCCCCTGTTGGCGTTCCACCGGTACAGACTCGCCGGTTAAGGCGCTTTCGTCAAAGCTGGCAAACGGACTAAGCAATTCGGCATCGGCAGGTAAACGGCCACCGGGCGCGATTTCTATCACGTCACCGGGACGCAGGCTGGCGACCGGCACGCGTTTACGTTCGTTACCCTGAATAAGCAGAGCATCTTCCGGCACCAGTTCCATCAAGGCCTTCACGCCACGTCGAGCACGATTGGCCGCGTAGGATTCCAGCAACTCCCCCACCATAAACAGCAGCAGCACCATAGCCGCTTCAGCGGTGGCACCGATAAACAACGCACCAATGGCGGCCACGGTCATCAGGGTTTCTATGGCGAACGGCGTGCCTGAACGGATCAGGCGCAGGGCTTTGCTGGCAACGGGTGCCAGGCCGACTAACGTGGTGATGAAAAAGGCAATCTCGCCGAACAGAGGGTTAAAGATATTCAGGATCCAACTGAGTACCATTAGTGCGGAGAGCAGCAGCAGAGGGCCGAACTCACCAAACCGGGAAGCTTTAGGCTCATCACTTTTTGCCATCGGGGTGGTTCCCAGCAGGGTAAATCCAGCCTGTTTTACTGCATCCTGAACCCGCACGCTGACATCAGATTGGGCATCTACGACCAGTTTTTCGGTGGCAAACAGCACGCGAGCACTATCGACGCCGGGGATCGACGTCACGGCATTTTCGATTTTCTTGGCACAGCTTGGGCAGTCCATGCCGGTCACTTTCCAACTGAACCGCTGGCTGCCGGAAGGAGGGGCGGCAGCCAGCCTGTCGCTTTCCTCATCCGGATCGCCGGGGCCATCGCTACTGCAACAGCTGGCTCCATGCTCATGGGCCGATTCATGGTTATGAGCGGTAGTTTCCCCTACCGTGGTTTTTTCACTGCTACAGCCATGCTGGGTTTTAGCATGGTCATGACCACAGCCGCAGCTATGATCGTGGTTATGTTCTTGATGCTGGTGTTCTTTATGAGTATGCATAGCGCCCCCTTCAGGCAATCCATTATCTTCTCAGAATGAACTCTACACCTTGGAGCTGACTCCAGAGTCAAGAGCGAATTTCCCCCCAGCCCTCTCCCACAGGGCGAGGGAGCTGGTACGGAGTTGTGCTCAGGTGCGCAAGCTAATCTGTGATTGGTGAGATGTTCGAGGACGAGTACCGAAGTTAAGGTGTAGCACGTTTAGTCCCCTCTCCCTTGGGAGAGGGTTAGGGTGAGGGGCGTCAACTAGAGATACAACGAGCGGACAATGAGGAAATGCCCGGAGAAGTAGCAGAAAGCGACCACGGCGTCTGCCGCGCGGAAGGTAAAGCGATAGCGGTTCAGCAGCCAGACGATATTCGCCAACAGCAGCAGCGAGGTGCCCGCCAGCAATGAGAAGCCAAAGTCGGTACTGCGCAGGAAATACTGTTCCCCCGCCAGCCACACCATCAGCAACGTCATGGCAACCAGCGTGGCGATTGGCCAGCGCATCTCTTCCAACCGGCTCCAGATGATGGCCAGCAGCAATACACCAATCACCAGCAACACCAGCGGCAACGGCCAGAACAGGCTGAAGGTCATCTGGCTGGCAAAACTCAGGGTATACAGCAGATGTGAGAGGAAGAAAGCGCCGATGGCATACAGCACCCGCTCACGCGGCAGCAGCAGCAAGGCATCACCCGCCAGCGTTGCCAACAGGCCCAAAACGATCAGGTAACCTGCGGGGCCCAACACCGGCGCCTGCCAGGCCAATAACAGCAACAGCAGCAAGGTGACCGGTTTAAATACCCAGCGCTGCCAGCGCGGGCCGCGATAGGAGGCATCAACGAACAACCAACCGGAAAAAAATACGGCAAGGAACGGCCAACTCATATGTCTTCCTTATTTATCATGGGAGCCGGGATAACCCGCTCCAGGTTGTCACATTCACAGTGTAAGCAGCGCGCAGGGGTTCGACAATGCTTTCTTCTGAATGCTATGTTTACGCCGTTTCGGTGTGAATGGCATCCGCCGCATAAAAAGAGGAAAGTTCTTGATGAGTAAGCCACCGCTGTTTTTTGTTGCCGTGATCGCGCTGATTGCGGTGCTGGCGACCCGCCAATACCTCAACAAACGCCGCCAGGATGCGGATAACGACCGCCAACCGGTGCGTTCATTGCAGGTGGAAGTCAGTGCCAAGCGGGAGTTTCCCGCGCCGAATCGTCGTTCGCGGCAGCGGGAAAACATCGTGGTGGAAGATATGCGTTACGAAGTGTACTTCCGGCCGTTGACCGGCGGCAGTGAGATCAAAATACCATTACCACAGCAGCAATATCATCAGATAAATAAAGGCGAGAAGGGCACGCTGAGCCTACAGGGCACCCGCTTTATCTCTTTCACGGCCGATCATCCGTAGGGGCGCTGCATGCTGCGCCCGCCTATTTTTTCTTTAGCGGCGGCTGCTTTTTCTGCCAGTCCAACAGCTCAAAGACACCAAAGATAAAGATCTTGGTTTCCAACCAGCGGCTAATGGGCTGGTCTTTCGGCTGGGTGGATTTCAAGAGCACCAGTTGCAACCCGTGCATCACCACCATAAAAAACAGCGCCACGTTGATGAAGTAGGTTAGCGGTTTAGGGAACGGGTGGAACAGGTTGGCGAGCAGAAAGCCCCACACGCACAGCATCAGCAAACGGCCCAGATTAATCAGCATGTTCGGTTTTCTCTTCAAGGGAACGGAGATAAAGGCGGTACGCCACTTGGCCGGCGACTTTTTCACGGTGTAATGTCCAGGTTACCGGGACATCGGTGGCGGCGCTTTCGGCTTCGGCCTCAACGTAAATCCAGGCCTCGTTCGCCAGCCAGCCCTGTTGTTCCAACAGCGTGACGGTTTCGGCCAGCAAGCCTTTGCGGAACGGGGGGTCGAGAAACACCACGTCAAAAGGTTGCCCGTTGCCAGCCAGCCAGGTCAAGGCGTTGGTATTGACGACGCTGCCATTGCCCTGCAACAGCGCCAGGTTTTTCCCCAGTTGCTGTGCCACTGGCCGCTCATATTCCAGCAGCGTGGCGCTTTCGGCATAGCGCGACAGCGCTTCCAACCCCAACGCACCGCTGCCAGCGAAGCAGTCCAGACAGCGAGCCCCGCGGATCACCGGTGCCAGCCAGTTGAACAGGGTTTCGCGTACGCGGTCAGTGGTTGGCCGCAGCCCTTCGCTGTTAGGCACCGGCAGTTTACGCCCGCGCCATTGGCCGCCGATGATGCGGATCTGGCCAGCGGAGGCCGTCTGCGGTTTTTTGGGGGCGCCGCGCGGTGGTTGTTTTGCCATAAAGAGTCTTAATCAGTTGCGAGGTTAACGAAAAGTTACCGCTATTCTATACCGAATCGTCGATAAGTTGCAGCCTGGCGGCGGTGGGGGATAAAAACTACCACGATGAAAGCATTGCCGATGCGTGTTGCTGTGCCAGGGAAAGTGATAGACTCGGCGAATTAATTTTTCGCATTTGCAGCCATTGGTACGGAGTAGGGTCAGAGCATGGCAAAAGATAAAAAACGTGGGTTTTTCTCCTGGCTGGGCTTTGGCCAGAAGGAAGAAGAGCAGCAACAACCTGAATCTGCCGTAGAACCGGCGGAGCAGCAGGCCGCAGAAACCCCGGTAGCTCCCAAACTGGACGATAAACTGCCCGCCCAGGAGTCTGCGCCAGCCGCCACCAAAGACACCCCAGGGGAGTGGGATAGCGGCCTGAGCGGCGAACCTATCGCCGAAAATATCCTGCCGCTGGACGAACATCACGCTGAGCCGGTGGCGATCGAAGAGGCTACCGTAGCGCTACAGCCTGAGGTGCCAGCAGAAGAACCTGTGCTGATTCAAGCGCCAGCCGAGATTATCGAACCTGAGCCAGAGCTGGTTGAAGCGGTTATCGAAACACCAGCCGAAATTATCGAACCTGAGCCGGAACTGGTTGAGGCGGTAATCGAAGTACCTGCCGAAATTATCGAACCTGAGCCAGAACTGGTTGAAGCGGTGATCGAAGCGCCAGCCGAGATTATCGAGCCTGGATCAGAATGGGTCGAAGAGGTTATCGAACCAGAGCTGGAAGAAGAACCTGAACAACCCGAGCTGTTGGCTCCGGCGGTGACCCAAGAACAGGAACGCCCGAGCAAAGAAGGCTTCTTCGCGCGCCTGAAACGCAGCCTGCTGAAAACCAAACAGAATCTGGGCTCTGGCTTTATCGGCCTGTTCCGTGGCAAGAAGATCGACGACGATCTGTTCGAAGAGCTGGAAGAACAGCTATTGATTGCCGACGTTGGTGTAGAAACCACCCGCAAAATAATCGAGTCGCTCACCCTGCACGCCAGCCGTAAGCAGCTGAAAGACGCCGAATCGCTGTATGTCTTGCTGAAAGAAGAGATGGCGGAGATTCTCGCCAAGGTGGATCAGCCGCTGGACGTCGGGGGCAAAACGCCGTTCGTAATCCTGATGGTTGGCGTCAACGGCGTGGGTAAAACCACCACCATCGGCAAGCTGGCGCGTCAGTTCCAGGCCGAAGGTAAATCGGTGATGCTGGCCGCAGGCGATACTTTCCGCGCCGCAGCGGTCGAGCAGTTACAGGTTTGGGGTGAACGTAACCGCATTCCGGTCATCGCTCAACATACCGGTGCCGATTCCGCATCGGTGATCTTCGACGCGGTGCAAGCTGCCAAAGCCCGCAATATCGATGTGCTGATCGCCGACACCGCCGGTCGCCTGCAAAACAAGGCGCACCTGATGGAAGAGTTGAAGAAGATCGTGCGCGTCATGAAAAAGCTGGACGAGCAGGCCCCTCATGAGGTTATGCTGACTCTGGATGCCAGCACCGGACAAAATGCGGTTAACCAGGCGAAATTATTTAATGAAGCCGTGGGCCTGACCGGCATAACGCTGACTAAACTGGACGGTACCGCCAAAGGCGGGGTGATCTTCTCCATCGCCGATCAGTTTACCATCCCGATCCGTTACATCGGCGTGGGTGAAGGCATCGAAGATTTACGGCCGTTTAAGGCTGATGACTTTATTGAGGCACTTTTTGCCCGAGAGGATTGATACGGATGATTCGCTTTGAACAGGTCAGTAAAGCTTATCTGGGCGGACGGCAGGCCCTGCAGGGGGTAGATTTTCATCTGCGTCCGGCGGAGATGGCGTTTCTGACCGGCCATTCCGGCGCGGGGAAAAGTACCCTGCTGAAACTGATTTGTGGGATTGAGCGGCCAAGCGCCGGTCATATCTGGTTTGGTGGTCATGACATCAGCCGGTTGAAAAACCGTGAGGTGCCATTCCTGCGCCGCCAGATCGGCATGATTTTCCAGGATCACCATCTGCTGCTGGATCGTACGGTGTATGACAACGTGGCGATGCCGCTGATCATCGCCGGGGCCAGCACCGAAGATATCCGTCGCCGCGTTTCGGCTGCGCTGGATAAGGTCGGGCTGTTGGATAAGGCGAAGAACTTCCCGATCCAGCTTTCCGGCGGTGAGCAGCAACGCGTTGGCATTGCCCGCGCGGTGGTGAACAAGCCTGCGGTGCTGTTGGCGGACGAACCGACCGGTAACCTGGACGACGCCCTGTCGGAAGGGATCCTGCGCCTGTTTGAAGAATTCAACCGCGTTGGGGTGACGGTGCTGATGGCAACCCACGACACCGGGCTGATCGCCCGGCGCAATTACCGCATCCTGACGCTGAGCCAGGGCCGTATGGTAGGGGGATCACAGCATGGCGAATAATGCAAAAACCGCCAAGAGCAAGGCACTGCGCGGTGGCTGGCGTGAACAATGGCGCTATGCCTGGATGAACGCCATTGCCGATATGCTGCGCCAGCCGCTGGCAACGCTGCTGACCGTGATGGTGATTGCCATTTCCCTGACGCTGCCGAGCGTGTGCTACATCGTGTGGAAGAACGTCAGTACCGCGGCGACGCAGTGGTATCCGACACCACAGCTGACGGTGTATCTGGACAAATCCCTCGACGATGACGCGGCGGTCAAAGTGCTGGATGCCATCAAGGCCGAGGCCGGGGTGGAGAAGGTTAACTACCTGTCGCGTGAAGAGGCGCGGGGCGAGTTCCGCAACTGGTCAGGCTTTGGCGGTGCATTGGATATGCTGGAAGAGAACCCGCTGCCGGCCGTGGCGATTGTCACGCCGCAGATGAGCTTCCAGAGTTCCGATACGCTCAGCACTCTGCGCGATCGTGTGGCGGCGGTGCAGGGCGTGGATGAAGTGCGTATGGACGACAGCTGGTTTGCCCGCCTGGCGGCGCTGAC
Source organism: Serratia sp. (in: enterobacteria) (assembly GCF_051654945.1). Taxonomy (GTDB): domain Bacteria; phylum Pseudomonadota; class Gammaproteobacteria; order Enterobacterales; family Enterobacteriaceae; genus Chania. Next base: position 67,805 of record NZ_JBOFZA010000073.1, on the reverse strand, counting down.
CGGGCTGGTGGGTCAGGTAGCCTTGATGATCGGCATACTGATGGTGGTGGCGGTGTTCCTGGTGATTGGTAACAGCGTGCGTCTGAGTATCTTCAGCCGTCGCGATACCATCAACGTAATGAAGCTGATCGGGGCTACTGACGGCTTTATCCTGCGGCCGTTCCTTAACGGCGGTGCGATGCTCGGCTTCTTCGGTGCGCTATTTTCGCTGATCCTGTCCGGCGCGCTGGTGTGGAAGCTGGAGTCGGTGGTGACCAACGTGGCGAAGGTGTTTGGTACCACCTTTACCCTGCATGGCCTGGGTTGGGATGAGGCGCTGCTGTTACTGCTGATTTCTGCCATGATCGGCTGGATTGCCGCCTGGCTGGCCACGGTGCAACATTTACGCCGATTTACACCACAATAGTGATTTTTTGGTATACTCTTCTTCTGCTGCGGCCCGGTTGCCGTGCTGCGGGAGAAGAGTTGCCAGATATCAACATCTCCGCTATCTTCTCAAACGCACAAATTCCCAATCAACCCGAGCTTTCATGGCGTATTGTCGTGTGCACTGTGTGTGAAAAACGGTGAACTTTTCGGGTTGAGCACGGTCAAAATCTGCAGCAAATGTTTAGGTGCCCGGCGTGTGGAACCGCTTTTGCAACAGCAACTGCCGTAAGATCAATAACTCCCCCGCCGTGAAATCGCCTGCATGACCAGTTTTATCAAGAGAGGGTTTTGAATGACCAAAGAAATGCGCACTTTAGCCTTAGTCCCACAGGGCAGCTTGGAAGCCTACCTGCGGGCAGCCAACACCTATCCGATGCTGACGGCAGAGGAAGAGCGGGAACTGGCTGAACGGCTGCATTATCAGGGCGATCTGGAAGCAGCTAAGCAGCTCATCCTGTCTCACCTGCGCTTTGTCGCTCATATTGCCCGTAACTATGCAGGATACGGTTTGCCGGTGGCAGACCTGATCCAGGAAGGGAATATCGGCCTGATGAAGGCCGTACGTCGCTTCAACCCAGAGGTTGGCGTACGTCTGGTGTCCTTCGCGGTGCATTGGATCAAGGCAGAAATTCACGAATACGTGCTGCGCAACTGGCGTATCGTGAAAGTCGCGACCACCAAGGCACAGCGTAAGCTGTTCTTCAACCTGCGCAAAACCAAGCAGCGTCTGGGCTGGTTCAATCAGGATGAAGTGGAGCTGGTCGCGCGCGAGCTGGGTGTTACCAGCAAAGACGTGCGTGAGATGGAGTCACGCATGGCGGCACAGGACATGACCTTTGACCCAACGCCGGAAGACGAAGGGCGTGACGGTCATGCCATGGCCCCGATGCTCTATCTGCAAGACAAGAGCTCAGACTTTGCCGAAGGTATCGAAGAAGATAACTGGGAAAGCAACGCCGCAGACAAACTGGCCTACGCGCTGGAAGGTCTGGACGAGCGCAGCCAGCATATCATTCGTGCCCGCTGGTTGGACGACGACAACAAGTCCACCTTGCAGGAACTGGCCGATCAGTACGGCGTCTCAGCTGAGCGTGTGCGCCAGCTGGAAAAGAACGCCATGAAGAAACTGAAGATGGCGATCGAAGCGTAACAGCACTAAAAAAATCCGTAAAAACGGCGCCTAAGGGTGCCGTTTTTTTTGGTTTCAACTCCGCCAAAAGGAGTCCAGTATTTTGGAATGAATGCCGATTTTATCCTTAAAAATCATAATTTTGTTCCAACCTATTGGAATGTGAAAAATTTAAGAGAGCTGCATCACAGCCAGGCATTCTGCCGCTTTTCCCTGTTCACTATTCATTCTATATATTGTCCATCACTCAAGAATGGATTCCAATATGATGGAATTGACCACTAAATCTAAAGTTCCAGCGTTGTCCCGTGCGATGGCGATCCTCAATCTGGTATCAGAACAAGGGCACTGTTCTGCCAACGTTATTGGCAGCGCCTTGGGCCTGCCGAAAAGCACGGTCTATTTGCTACTGGAAGAACTCAAACACCTGCGATTGTTGGCCCAAGGCAAAGATGGCAGTTATCGGTTGGGCTTGAAACTGCTGGAACTGGGCAGCCAGGTGAGCCGTCAACTGGATCTTCGTGCGATTGCCTTGCCGCGTTTAAGCGCTTTGATGAACAGCACCGGCCATCTTTGTCATCTCGGGGTTCTGGACGATGATGCGCCTATTTATCTGATCAAAGTTGAAAGCCAATCCAGCATTCAGGTTCGTACCTGGGAGGGAAAACGTCTCTCTTTATGCCGCTCATCATTGGGTAAATGCCTGCTGGCCTGGTGTGGCAGAGAACGTCAGGACATGTTGATCCGCAGCATCGTTTTCACCGATGGCCTGCGCAATACCATCACTAACGAAGCTCAGTTGCGGGCAGAGTTGCAGAAAATTCGCCAAACCGGCTGGGCTTACGATAACGAAGAGGATGTTGCCAATATCCGTTGCATCAGTGCGCCGGTCTTCAATGCCGCAGGAGAGGTGATGGCCGCTATTTCGATCGTGGGGACTACCTTACAAATCGGCGAGAGCAACCTGACGGAATTGGTGGGCAAGGTCAAAGAGAGTGCCGGGGAAATTTCCCAAGCATTAGGTTACCGAGGATAAGGTGAATATGATGAAGCGACCAACTGGCGTGATCAGCGCTATGTTAACACCATGGCAGGCAGCTGCCCCCAATCTGCACGAGCTACGCCGAATTGTCGATTTTCAGATCGCCGGTGGGTTAACCGCGCTTTTCCCCGTCAGCTCGGTGGGGGAAGCTGGTTATATGACGTTTGAGCAAAAGTGTACCGTGGTTAACACCGTGGTGGAACAGGCTGCTGGACGCGTCCCCGTATGGGCTGGCATTCCGGCGACAACGCCGCAGGAAAGCATTGCGTTGGCGGATGCTGCTCACCGTGCCGGAGCCAGTGGCGTGGTATTGATGCCTGCGAACTTCTACCATTATGACCCGGAGCGCCATGCTCTCTATTTTGCCCAGATAGCCAGCGCCGTAGCACTGCCGCTGTGTCTGTACAACATTCCTTTCTTTGCCGATCCGCTGAGCGCTGAGCTGGTAGCCGGTTTGGCTGCGCACCCGAACATTGTTGGTATCAAAGACTCCGGTGGCGATGCGGTCGGCTTTATGAAGATGTTGGCACTGTGCCCAGAGGTCGATAAGGACTTCAGCGTGATGACCGGGCGGGAAGAGTTCTTCTTTGCCGCGCTTTGCGCCGGGGCAAAGGGATGTGTCACAGGAACGGCGGGGGTGATGCCGGAACTGATGCGCCGTATCTACGACCTTTTCCAGCAGGGCGATCTGGTTGCCGCGCGTGAACTGCAAATGATGGCGATCCCACTCATGAACCTGATGGCCAGTTTGCCTTTCCCATTGGGCTATAAGTGTGCGATGGAATTACGCGGTTTTTCCATGGGGGAACTACAAGTACCATTAACACCATCACAACAACAAACACTAGAGCAATTAAAACAACCCATCAATAAAGAAATTAACCATTTGTTATCCTACATTCAATAATACGGGGTTAATATTATGCTTCAGTCTAAATCTTTACCAAAGATAAAACAGATCCGTGCTTATTTCATGGGCGGAGCAACCGCAGAAAAAGGGTCGGGCGGTGCCGACTATCACGATCAGGCTGGAAAACATTGGATTGATGATAAAATCTGTACGCCAATGAGTAAATATAAAGAATATGAACAGTCCAGACAGTCATTCGGTATTAATGTATTAGGTACGCTGGTTGTAGAGGTTGAAGCAGATAATGGTATTACCGGTTTTGCCGTTTCTACTGCCGGGGAAATGGGCTGTTTTATTGTTGAAAAACATTTAAACCGCTTTATTGAAGGGCGCTGTGTTTCTGATATCAAATTGATCCACGATCAGATGTTGCGTTCGACCATGTTTTATTCCGGCGGCGGCGGGGTGGTGATGAATACCATATCCTGTGTCGATCTGGCGCTATGGGATCTGTTTGGCAAATGTACCGACTTGCCGGTTTACAAGCTGTTAGGTGGTGCCGTGCGCGATGAGATCCAGTTTTACGCCACCGGTTCCAGGCCGGATCTGGCGAAGGAAATGGGGTTCATCGGCGGTAAAATGCCAACCCATTTTGGCCCACATGACGGCGATCTCGGCGTACGCGAGACGGCAAAAATGGTGGCGGACATGCGTGAAAAATGCGGCCCCGATTTCTGGTTGATGCTCGATTGCTGGATGTCGATGGACGTCAACTACGCAACCAAAGTGGCTTATGCCTGCGCGCCTTATAACCTTAAATGGATTGAGGAGTGTTTACCCCCGCAGCAGTATGAAGGCTATCGCCAGTTGAAACGCAATGCCCCTGCCGGGATGTTGGTCACCACTGGTGAACACCACGGAACGTTGGAGTCATTCCAGACCCTGTCGGAAACCGGCATCGACATCATGCAACCGGATGTTGGTTGGTGCGGCGGATTGACCACGCTGTTGGAAGTGGCTGCGATTGCCAAGGCGAAAGGGCAATGGGTGGTGCCGCATGGCTCTTCGGTTTATTCTCACCATGCCGTTATTACCTTTACCAATACGCCATTCAGCGAATTCCTGATGACATCACCAGGGGCGGACTCCATGCGTCCGCAGTTCGATCCGATCTTACTGAATGAACCGGTGCCAATCAATGGCCGCATGCATAAGTCGGTATTGGATAAACCAGGATTTGGCGTTGAGCTGAATCCGGTCTGTCAGTTAACTCGCCCTTATACCCATTAAGTCTTTCTCGATCATTACCGGTTTTTACTTCGGGTATTAACCGGTAGCATAATGAGGCTTGAACTATGACCACGCAATTAACAACGGCGGTGGCAAAAACGCGTTGGCGCTTGATTCCATTTATGCTCTCGCTTTATATTCTGGCATTCTTGGATCGGGCAAATATCGGTTTTGCCAAAGAATCTTATCAATTAGACACCGGATTAAGTAATGAGGCTTATGCATTAGGTGCCGGTATATTCTTTGTGGCCTATGCATTATTGGGGGCACCTGCAAACTTATTAATGCGTAAATTTGGTGCAAAAACCTGGATTGGCTGTACGACTCTGGCTTGGGGGGTATTATCTTCGGCCATGGCATTTGCTGACACCGAGGCTAAGTTTCTGCTGGTACGCACCTTACTAGGCGCGGCAGAGGCCGGTTTCTTCCCTGGTATGATTTACCTGACCTCGCTGTGGTTCCCGTTAAAAAACCGGGCTTCAGTTATGGGGCTATTTTATATGGGGGCACCTTTGGCATTGACGTTGGGTAGCCCGCTTTCTGGGGCTTTGCTGGAAATGCATGGCTTTGCCGGCCATGCCGGTTGGTTCTGGATGTTTATTATAGAAGGCTTACTGGCAGTGGCCGCCGGGATCTGGACCTTCTTCTATCTGGACGATGAGCCTGCCAAGGCACGTTTCTTAAGTGCAGCGCAGAAGCAGGCATTGATCGACGAACTGGCGGCAGAGGAGCGTAAAAAGGGCGTTTCCCGCATCCTTGATGGGCTACGTATTCCGGCCATTTGGCACCTGGCACTGATTTATCTGATTATCCAGATCAGCGTGTATGGCCTTATCTTCTTCCTGCCGACGCAGGTAGCAGGACTGTTGGGCACCAAAGTGGGCTTTACCGCCTCGTTGGTTACGGCAATTCCTTGGATCGCTGCCATGTTTGGCACCTATTACATTCCTCGTTACGCAGATAAAACCGGGGCGTTACGCAACGTCGCTGCGGTAACGCTGCTAGTGGCTGCGTTGGGGATTGGAGCATCGGCGCTGGTAGCCAGCCCTGCCTTGGCCATTATTGCGCTGTGTTTTGCGGCCGTCGGGTTTATTGCGGTCCAACCGGTATTCTGGACAATGCCGACGATGCTGCTCAGTGGCAGTGCACTGGCGGCAGGTGTAGGTTTTATCAACATGTTTGGCGCAATTGGCGGTTTTCTGGCGCCGATTATCCGCGTCAGCGGCGATCGGTGGTTCGGTAATGAGATCGCGGGGCTATTGATACTGTGCGGCATAACGCTGGTTGGTTTTGTCGCCATCCTGCTGCTGAAACAAAAACGCCCGGATTTGGATCAGGGCGTGGCGCTGGTAAAATAAGCTAGGGCAACAGGTGGGGAAACCCACCTGTTAAAGCGATTAAAATTCTGGGGCCGGGCAGTCGTAGCCAAACTTGGTGCCCCAATCGAACTGGGTGCCGTTCTTGATATAGCGCTGATACAGCGCCCGGCCGGTCTTGGCGTCACGGGCAATCACCCAACCTGCGGCGTTACACAACACGGCGGCATAGGCCTGGCTTTTCGGTGGCAGTAAATCGGCGGCCTTTTGTGCCAGACCCACCGCTTGCCAGCGGTAGTGCAGGAAACGGTTATCCGCCTCCGGCAACGATTTCTTGGCCCGCGCCGCCTCGGCCGCGCTGATCCAACTCTTGTCTTTGCTATCCTTGGTGTTGAACGCATCCCCCAGATAGGAATACCCCGCACCATAAATATTGTAATCCGGCGTCATTTCGTAACCGGTGAACTCCAACCCCTGTGAGCGCAATAGCGCCGCCGCCTGATAGTAGCTTTTGGCGCGAGCGTTGTTATCTGCCGTTTTATCCTGTGCCGTTTTCAGCAAGTTGGCAAAGTCCTGCGCAGCCTGGCGGTAGTTAGGAATGGCAAAGTAGTTCACTGCTTCCTGATAACGGCCTGCGCGCATCATTCTCCGCGCCAGCAGTTCGCGCAGTTGGACTTCCTGGGTGATCCGTTCGCCATTGTACTCATCGGGTTTAACCGGCTTCAATGGCGTGGTTGGCGCAGGAGCGTGCTTATCCACAAAGCCTTTCAGTTCATCGATGGTCAGCACCCGCTCGGCGATATCCGCCACGTCTGCCCAGTAGTTTTCTTTGCCGCGATACATCAGATCCATCGCTTGCAGATAGTCACCCCGGTTCAGCGCCAGAATGGCCTGCTCGCCGGCTACCCGGCAATCTGGGACGATCATCTCGGGTGCGAACTCGTCGTTGCGCTGCTCTCCCCAACTCTCATCCGCAGGGAAGGCGGCTGCGGCCTTGGCATAGGCGGCAGTCGCGGCCTTCACATCGCCGTCGCGCAGGGCCATCTTGGCGCGTAGCCACCAGGCTAAACCACTATCACCGGCGTTCTTCAGCAGGTTGGCCGCCATGGCATATTGTCCGGAACGATAGGCCAATGCCGCCAGCCGGTCGCTGCCGGTGAAACCGCTTTTTACCGAGTCGTTAAGCAGCGTCAGGTTCTGCTCGATAATCTGTTTTGCGCCCACCCCGTTGCTAGTGGCGTCGGACATTTGCAGGTTACTGCCACGGGCGAACAGTTCAATCGTGACCAACTGCTGGATCAACGGATCGTGAATGGCCTGTTTTAACGCCTCCACATGTTGCGGATTGATCAAATAGGTGGAGATGTACTGTAGCGAAAGCCCACCGTCAGGATCGCCCTGGGCGGCTTGCTGAGCGTAAAGCTGTGCCGCCGGGATAAACTCCCCAAGCCACAAATGAATACGCGCCTGCTGGCCCAGGCTGCTCAGAGCTAACTGGTCGGGATCGGCAGTGCCCTTTTTCACCCGAGCGATCACCTGTTGGAAGGCGGCCTGAGCTTGCTCAAGCTGCGCTTTTTCCGGGTGCTTCACTACCGGCTCGGCACCCGATTCGGTTTCTGGCATGCCATGATCGCCCATCAACAGGCGACCCAATGAGTATTGCGCTCGTAATCCCCACTCGCCCTGCTCGGCGTCAGGCAGCGCTAACACCTGCTGAAAATATTGCGACGCACGGGGATCTTCGGCGGCAAAAGCAACCGCACCCAGCGTATACAGGCGAGCGGCATTAGATAACCCCTGCGCATTCACCGCATCGGCCTCTTCAACGGTTTTGGTAGCCCGCATTTGCGCAATGGCCTGTTGCTCTGGCGAAAGCGGCATCGGTTTGGGGGGGGTTATCGGAGCTGGAGCTTGCCAGTGTGGCAGCTGTGGATCTACCGCTACCAGGCGGCTCGCTTCGAAAGCGAAATTGCCCTCAGGCATCGACAGCAGGGTGCCGTTGCGATTCATCAGCAGGCGGTTGGGAAAATCAGGTCCACAGGCCTGACCGCTTAACGGCATGATCAATGCAGCGGCGATTAAGGATGCTAGTGGGAGCACACGGCTGCGGTGCGAATCAAGGTATGACATGAGTGCCTCCTGGCGCGATCTGTTGGCAGCGTAGCCAGCCCAGCGGGCGTGATTGCCCTGCCCGTAGCTGATCGCCGCTAATGCGAATAAAGCGTAGTGGTGCCGATGGGGTTGCCAGCTGGTAATTGCCTACTGCATCAGCTGCCAGGCAACCTTCGGCTTGAATGTGGATCTCACGGGGTAACGGGGCATCCACCGGTCCCTGATTTTCGATAATCAAATCGTACAACCCATCTTGCTGTGGCTGCGGCAGAAACTTGACCTGCCAGCTGACGAGCAGTGGCTGATGTTGGATCACCGCCCGCAGCGTCGCCATCGACCAGGCGCGGCGATCGTTCGCCAGCGGCAGGCGGAACCAGATAATGCCGCGCAGGTGCGGTAGTGGGCGTTGCGCGAGCTGCTGCAAGAAATCGGCAATCTGCTGCGGTGCCACGGTCAGTTCCTGCACATTGCCCGCTACGCGCTGCGAGGCTTCGCTTTCAACCAACGCCCCTTGGGCATCGTACCCCAACAGAGCCATGCCGTAGGCGGGTAAGGCGATACGGAAAGGTTTAGGGCTAAGGTGTGCATATAGACGTACCCACTCCAATGCCAATTGACCATCGAATAAACCTTGGGTTGGTGAGAGCACCGCATGTACCTGAAGTACCGAGCTGTCTACCTGTTGCAGCACTCCAGGTAGTGCCGGGGAGCCAATCCAGGCTGGCAGGGCGGTAATGCCAAGCTGTAATGACGGGGAAAGCTTTTGACGCAGTTGTCGCAGGAATTTTTGATATTCGGGCAGTCGTGCCGTGGCGGCGTCATGGTCAATTTCCACGCCGACTACCGACAAACCCGCTGCCTGCCAGCGTTGCAGCTGTTGTTGCAGGCGGGCATAGATGGCGGCTTCATCCAGCTGCATCAACTGTCCATCCAGCCGGACGACCAGCCATAACGGGCGGCCATCCTGTTTCAGCAGGGCGGTATCGGCCTGAATATCGCGAAAACCCTCACGCGGATGCACTTGCAAACCCAACACGCGCAGGGTGCTAAACAGGTCCTGGCTGGCGGCCAGCGCCTCGGCATGCTGGGGAGTCCAGACTCGTTGCCAGACATAGGCCTGTTGATCCCAGGAGTGAGGCAGATGGGTTGCCTGATAGCGTCCTGCCAACCCGGCTGCCAGTGCTAGCAGCAGTAAAACTGCCATGACGATCCAACGTTTCATTTTTTCTGCCAGCAATCGCCCTGTGCCTGGAAACCACAGGCGCGCATAAAGTTGCCGACCTCACCACGCTCACGTGCGGCCAATCCTGCGGTAGTCAGTTGCCAATGTTGCACCTGTGGCAACTGACGTTGCGCATCCTCGATCAGATACAGCCCCACGCCACGGCGGCGAGTGACTTCGCGCACCATCAGGTCGTGCAGTTGGGCGGTCTGGTCGTGGATCTCGATTTTTACCGCTCCCAGCAACCGCTCGTTAAATCGGGCGGCGAACAGCGTCTTGCCCTCCTCCAGCCAGCCTAGCCACTGCGCAGGTTGTTGATGTGGCCAGATTTTACCAAGGTCGATCAGATCTTGCGGGGACAGGTTGGTCAAGCGCTCAATGGTCAGTTTCATGCCGGGTTTCCGCACCGATAAAGGATGCCGATAGTGTAATGGATCTTGCTCAGCGCGTTGTGTAAGTTTTTCTATACGTGTGCTGGGCAAAATGTTTTTTGCCGTGGGCATTTTCCGAGTAAACGATTGGTTAATGAGGTGTTAACTAGCACATCGCGCTGTTCCTGATGGCAAACAGCGCAGATTTAATCCGGATTTTATCCTGTTTACACCGCTTGTTTCTGACATTGAGAGTTGCTTTGCAGAAGAAAATTCCTGTTTAATGACATGAAAAATAAAGTCTTATTAGAAAATATTGTCGCAAATGTGCCTAAATCATTATTACTTATAGATAAAAGCGTTCTGGCGTCGTTTTTCGGGCCGCAGCCAAGGGGCTGTAACTTGCAATCCGCCCGCTAGAAACAATGATTAGGTGTGGCAAACAACAACAGCAACACTCACAACGACAGATGGGGATTAAGCGGATGAAATTAACAAAGGGTAAAGCGTTGCTGGCCGGTTGTATCGCGATGGCTATGGGTCATGTCGCTATGGCAAAGGACATCAAGGTGGCCGTAGTTGGCGCGATGTCAGGCCCGGTGGCGCAGTATGGTGATATGGAGTTCACCGGTGCGCGTCAGGCGATTGCCGATATCAACGCCAAAGGCGGTATCAAAGGCGATAAGCTGGTGGCAGTAGAGTATGACGATGCCTGTGACCCGAAACAGGCAGTAGCGGTAGCCAACAAGGTCATCAACGATGGTATCCGTTATGTGATCGGCCACCTGTGCTCTTCTTCCACCCAGCCAGCCTCCGATATCTATGAAGACGAAGGCGTGATCATGATCACCCCGGCGGCGACCAACGCCGATCTGACCACCCGTGGCTACAAGATGATCATGCGCACCACCGGTCTGGATTCCGATCAGGGCCCAACGGCTGCCAGCTACATCCTCAATGACATCAAACCCAAGCGTATCGCCGTGATCCATGACAAGCAGCAATATGGTGAAGGCCTGGCGCGTTCGGTGCGTGACAGCCTGAAAAAGCAGGGTACCGACCCAGTGATGTTTGAAGGTATCACCGCAGGCGATAAAGATTTCTCTACTCTGGTTGCCCGTCTGAAGAAAGAAAACGTCGATTTCGTCTACTTCGGCGGTTACTACCCGGAGATGGGGCAGATCCTGCGTCAGGCCAAGCAGGCCGGTTTGACTACCCGTTTCATGGGGCCGGAAGGCGTGGGTAACTCTTCGCTGTCCAACATCGCCGGTGCCGCGTCTGAAGGCATGCTGGTGACCCTGCCAAAACGTTACGATCAGGTCCCAGCCAACCAGCCTGTGGTGGATGCATTAAAAGCCAAGAAACTGGATCCGACCGGGCCATTCGTCTGGACCACCTATGCTGCACTGCAATCGCTGGTCACCGGGATGGAGCGTAGCGGTAGCCAGGAACCGGCAGATATCGTCAAAGATCTGAAAACCGGCCAACCGGTGGCAACCGTCATGGGTCCACTGAGCTGGGATGATAAAGGCGACCTGAAAGGCTTCGAGTTCGGGGTATTCGAATGGCATGCCGACGGTTCATCAACGCCGATTAAATAAGCCTGGTTTAAAGGTGGCTCTTTCTCCGGACGGGAGATAGGGCCACCACGACTGCAAAATCTACAAACCGGGAATTCCCGGCGCCTGCAACGCCAGCAGGCCGTTGGGCCGCTCTTTGTCGGCCAGCACAACACCTTAGAAGGTCAGAGTATGTCAGAGCAGTTCCTCTATTTTCTGCAGCAGATGTTCAACGGCGTGACGCTGGGCAGCACCTATGCATTGATCGCCATCGGTTACACCATGGTCTACGGCATTATCGGCATGATCAACTTCGCCCACGGTGAGGTGTATATGATCGGCAGCTATGTCTCCTTTATCGTGATCGCCGCCTTGATGATGATCGGCATCGACGTCGGCTGGTTGCTGATCGGCGTGGCATTTCTGGTGTCAATCGTCATTGCCAGCGCCTATGGCTGGAGCATTGAGCGCGTGGCCTACAAGCCGGTGCGCAGTTCCAAGCGTCTGATTGCGCTGATTTCCGCCATCGGGATGTCGATATTCCTGCAAAACTACGTCAGCCTGACGCAGGGGTCGCGTGATGTGGCGCTGCCAAGCCTGGTCACTGGCCAATGGGTGCTGGGTGAGAGCAACGGCTTTGCCGCAACCATCAGCACCATGCAGCTCATCATTTGGGTGGTCACCTTCCTGGCGATGCTGGCCCTGACGATGTTTATCCGTTATTCGCGTATGGGCCGTGCCTGCCGTGCCTGTGCGGAAGATTTGAAGATGGCCAGCCTGCTGGGCATCAATACCGACCGGGTGATTTCGCTCACCTTCGTGATCGGGGCCGTGATGGCGGCGGTAGCGGGCGTGCTACTTGGTCAGTTCTACGGCGTAATTAACCCTTACATCGGTTTTATGGCGGGGATGAAAGCCTTCACCGCTGCGGTACTGGGTGGCATCGGCAGTATTCCTGGCGCAATGATCGGCGGGCTGGTACTGGGTGTGGCCGAAGCGCTCACTTCGGCCTATCTGAGCACCGAATATAAAGACGCGGTGTCTTTCGCCTTGCTGATTGTAGTGTTGCTGGTGATGCCAACCGGCATCCTTGGGCGTCCGGAGGTTGAGAAAGTATGAAACTCGGTCTGCTTAACGCCTGTATTGCCACGGTTGTGCTGTTTGTCATGGCCTCCTTCCTGATGGGGATGCAACTGAGCCTCGACGGCACCAAACTGGTGGTGCACGGCGCCGCCGAAGTGCGCTGGATGTGGATTGGTATCGGTTGTGTGGTGGTGTTTTTCTTCCAACTGTTGCGCCCGCTGATGCAGCACGGGATGAAGAAAATCTCCGGCCCGGCGTTCGTATTGCCAAGCTTTGATGGTTCGACCCTGCGCCAGAAGGTGTTGGCAGCGGCGATCATCATTGCTGCCGTAGTCTGGCCGTTCCTGGTGTCGCGCGGTACGGTGGATATCGCCACCCTGACGCTGATTTACGTCATGCTGGGGCTGGGCCTGAACGTGGTGGTCGGCCTTTCCGGCTTGCTGGTGCTGGGCTACGGCGGCTTTTACGCCATCGGTGCCTATACCTATGCGCTGCTGAACCATTATTACGGCCTGGGATTCTGGGAAAGTCTGCCGTTGGCTGGGATTGTCACCGCCGTCTTCGGCTTCCTGCTTGGTTTCCCGGTGTTACGACTGCGGGGAGACTATCTGGCGATCGTCACGCTCGGCTTTGGCGAAATCGTCCGCATCCTGCTGCTGAACAACACCGAAATCACCGGTGGGCCGAACGGCATCAGCCAGATCCCGAAACCGACCTTCTTTGGCCTGGAGTTTAACCGCAGCGCCCGCGATGGCGGCTGGGATACCTTCCATAACTTCTTTGGCCTGAAATACGATCCCAGCGACCGCATCGTGTTCCTCTATCTGGTGGCGCTGCTGCTGGTGATACTGACGCTGTTTGTGATTAACCGCCTGCTGCGCATGCCGCTGGGCCGCGCCTGGGAAGCGTTGCGTGAAGATGAGATCGCCTGCCGTTCACTGGGCTTGAGCCCGACCAAGATCAAGCTGACCGCCTTCACCATCAGTGCCGCCTTTGCCGGTTTCGCCGGGACGCTGTTTGCCGCACGTCAGGGGTTTGTCAGCCCGGAGTCCTTCACCTTTGTGGAGTCGGCCTTTGTGCTGGCGATTGTGGTGCTGGGCGGCATGGGTTCGCAGTTTGCGGTGATCCTGGCGGCGATCTTGCTGGTGGTGTCCCGTGAGCTGATGCGCGATCTGAATGAATACAGCATGTTGCTGCTGGGGGCGCTGATGGTATTGATGATGATCTGGCGGCCACAGGGGTTGCTGCCGATGAAACGCCCGCAGTTGAAATTGCAAGTGGCTGATATCAAAGCGGTGAAGGGGGAGCAGGCATGAGTACTCAACCTTTACTGGCGGTTGCCGGGCTGTCAATGCGCTTTGGCGGTTTGCTGGCGGTCAACAACGTCGCGCTGGAACTGCATCAAGGTGAAATTGTCTCGCTGATCGGTCCGAACGGTGCGGGCAAGACCACGGTGTTCAACTGTCTGACCGGGTTCTATCGCCCGACCAGCGGCACCATCAAACTGCGCGATCGCCATCTGGAAGGGCTTTCCGGCCAGACCATCGCCCGTATGGGCGTGGTGCGCACCTTCCAGCATGTACGCTTGTTTCGCGAAATGACGGTGATTGAAAACCTGCTGGTAGCCCAGCATCAGCATCTGAAAAGCGGCGTGTTTGCCGGTTTGCTGAAAACCCCGGCGTTCCGTCGTGCAGAGGCCGATGCGCTGGAGCGCGCGGCAGTATGGTTGGAACGCGTTGGTCTGCTGGAGATGGCCAACCGTTCGGCGGGCAACCTGGCCTATGGCCAACAGCGTCGGCTGGAAATCGCCCGCTGTATGGTCACGCGCCCGGAATTATTGATGCTGGACGAACCGGCGGCGGGCCTCAACCCGAAAGAAACCGATGAGCTGGATCACCTGATCGTCGAGCTGCGCAACCAGCACCAGGTATCGGTGCTGTTGATTGAACACGATATGAAGCTGGTGATGGGGATTTCCGATCGCATCTACGTGGTGAATCAGGGAACGCCGTTGGCGCAAGGCACACCGGCAGAAATCCGCAATAACCCGGACGTGATCCGGGCCTATCTGGGCGAATAAGCATATGTTGTCATTTAATCAGGTTTCCGCCCATTACGGCAAAATTCAGGCGCTGCATCAGGTCAGCCTGAACATTCAGCAAGGGGAGATCGTCACTCTGATCGGGGCTAACGGCGCGGGTAAAACCACGCTGCTCGGCACGCTATGCGGCGATCCCCGAGCCAGTGAGGGTTCCATCACGCTGATGGATCAGGACATCACCCAGTGGCAGACAGCGCGCATCATGCGTGAAGCTGTAGCGATCGTTCCGGAAGGGCGGCGAGTATTTTCGCGCATGACGGTGGAAGAGAACCTGGCGATGGGCGGTTTCTTTGCCGATCGCGAGCAGTATCACCAGCGCATCGAACGGGTCTTTACCCTGTTCCCGCGCCTGCTGGAGCGCCGCAGCCAGCGTTCTGGCACCATGTCCGGTGGCGAGCAGCAAATGCTGGCCATTGGCCGTGCGCTGATGAGCCAACCAAAGTTACTGCTGCTGGACGAGCCTTCGCTCGGGCTGGCACCGATCATCATCCAGCAGATCTTCGATATCATCCAGCAATTGCGCGAAGAGGGGATGACCATCTTTCTGGTGGAACAAAACGCCAACCAGGCACTAAAACTGGCGGATCGTGGTTATGTGCTGGAAAATGGTCGCGTGGTGTTGGAAGATACGGGGGCCGCACTATTAGCAAACGAAGCAGTTCGTTCAGCCTACCTGGGCGGCTAGAAACACCGAGGGTAATTTGGTAGGGGTCGAACCTGTTCGACCCGCAGCGCCCCTATATTAACGATTACGAGAACAAGCAATGAAGACTGAAGGACTACTCGCGCAGCGCATCGTAAAAGTCAAAAGCTCGGCAATCCGTGAATTGCTCAAGCACAGCAAAATGGAAAACGTTATTTCGCTGGCGGGTGGCATTCCCTCTGACGCGCTGTTTGATTTCGAAGGATTGAGCATTGCGACTCAGCAGGCCATTACCGAGCAACCAAAAAGCGCTTTCCAGTATGGGCTGACCGAAGGTAGCGAACGACTGCGTGAAGGCATCTGCACGCTGTGCGCCCAGCGTGGCGTTAACGCCAGGCCGGAAGATATCGTGGTAACCGCCGGCTCCCAACAGGCGTTGGATCTGGTGATGCGTGCGGTGATCAACCCAGGCGACGTGTTTGTGGTGGAACGCCCGACCTATCTGGCGGCGCTGCAAACGCTGGAGCTGGCGGAAGCCAACATCATGTCTGTCTCTTCCGACAGCGATGGCATGGTGGTAGATGAACTGGCCGAACTGCTGAAAACCCAGAAGATCAAAGGGGTATACGTGGTGCCAAACTTCGGCAACCCGAGCGGGTTGACCCTGAGCGCCGCACGCCGTGAGCAGTTGGTTAAACTGGCGGTAGAGCATAACTTCCTGATTATTGAGGATGACCCGTACGGTGAGCTGCGTTTCACCGAAGAGCGAAATGCGACCCTGTATCAGGTTTCGCAGCAGGTGCTGGGCCATACCGAAAACATTATCTACACCTCCACCTTCTCCAAGATCCTGGCTCCAGGCTTGCGTCTGGGTTGGGCTATCCTGCCGCCGTTCCTGCTGCATAAAGTGGCGATCATCAAGCAGGCGGCAGATCTGCATGCCAGCGCGCTGTCGCAGAGCATCGTCGAATGCTACCTGGGGTTGGATCGTTTACCGGCGCAGATCGAAAAGATCCGCGCAGCCTATAAACACAAAGGCGAGATCCTGGCCGGACTGGTGGAAAAAGAGCTGGGTGATGTGATCAGCTTTGATATGCCAAAAGGCGGCATGTTCCTGTGGGCGCGTTTCCGTCAGCCGTTTGATGCGACCGAATGGCTGAAAACTACCCTGAAGCAGGGCGTGGTGTTTGTGCCGGGAGAATACTTCTTCTCTGACAAACCGGATCGTTCCACCTTCCGTCTGTCGTTTGCCACGGCAACCGAGCAACAGATGCAAGAGGCCGTTGCCCGCCTGCGCCGCTCGCTGTAATTTCTCTGCGGCGGTGGGGTTTTTCCCTACCGCCGACATCAAACCGCCATCTGCACTTCACCTCGCCGTCATCTAGCTGTCACACCAGAGTTATTTTTCTGTCATCCGCGCATGGCATGTTAGCTTCCGAACAAAAACTGTTTCTTTTCGCTCATGCGTTTTGATCACACCAGCTTTTTCAGGAGTTAGGCATGTTTACTCACGCGATTAAAAAAACCACATTGTGCGTTACCTTGGCCCTGGCGCTCAGCGGTCATGCATTAGCCGCGACCGAAATTCCCTTCTGGCATTCGATGGAAGGGGAACTGGGTAATGAAGTAGATTCTCTGGCGGAGCGTTTCAACCAAACGCACAGCGATGTGAAGATCGTCCCGGTTTATAAAGGCAACTACGAACAAAGCCTGGCGGCGGGCATTGCAGCCTATCGCTCTGGCAAGGCGCCGGCGATCCTGCAGGTTTACGAAGTGGGCACCGCCACCATGATGGCGAGCAAGGCGATCAAGCCGGTGTATCAGGTGTTCCAGGAGTCGGGCGTCAAGTTCGATGAATCGGTGTTTGTGCCGACCGTGGCCGGTTACTACAGCGATAACAAGAGCGGCCATCTGCTGTCCCAGCCTTTCAACAGCTCCACTCCGGTGCTGTATTACAACAAGGACGCCTTCAAAAAGGCGGGCCTGAACCCGGATCAACCGCCGAAAACCTGGCAGGAGCTGGCAGCCGATGCCGCCAAACTGCGCGCGGCCGGCATGAAGTGTGGCTACACCAGCGGTTGGTTGGGCTGGATCCAACTGGAGAACTTCAGCGCCTGGCATGGTGTACCGTTCGCCAGTGAGAACAACGGCTTTGGTGGCACCAACGCCAAACTGGAGTTCAACCAACCGTTGCAGGTCAAACACATTCAGTTCCTGCAGGATATGAACAAGAAGGGTGATTTCACCTACTACGGCCGCAAGGATGAACCTACCGAAAAGTTCTATAACGGCGACTGTGCCATGGCAACGGCCTCCTCCGGCTCACTGGCCAGCATCCGCAAATACGCCAAGTTTGATTTCGGCGTGGGCATGATGCCTTACGATGCTGATGCTAAAAATGCACCGCAGAACGCCATTATCGGCGGGGCCAGCCTGTGGGTGATGAACGGTAAAGACGCGGCGACCTACAAAGGTGTGGCGGAGTTCCTGCAATATCTGGCCCAGCCTGAAATTGCCGCCGAATGGCACCAGAAGACCGGCTACCTGCCGATCACCACTGCCGCTTACGAGTTGACCAAGCAGCAGGGCTTCTACGACAAAAACCCAGGGGCCGATGTGGCTACCCGTCAGATGCTGAACAAACCACCGTTGGCGTTCACCAAAGGGCTGCGCCTGGGCAATATGCCGCAGATCCGCACCGTGGTGGATGAGGAGCTGGAAAGCGTGTGGACCGACAAGAAGACTCCGCAGCAGGCGATGGATGCCGCAGTTCAGCGCGGTGATGTGCTGCTGCGCCGCTTCGAAGCCTCTACCAAGTAAGCGTCAGATTGGACCCTATTTGGCCAAACGACATCGATCCACTCCCTCTCCCTTTAGGAGAGGGTTGGGGTGAGGGACTCATATCGCTCCTCATCTCCATTTAACGGTTAACCCTATGTCATCATCCCGTCCCGGTTTCGGCTGTAGCTGGCTGCCCTATGTTTTAGTGCTGCCACAGCTGCTGATCACCGTCGTTTTCTTTCTGTGGCCTGCCGGTCAGGCGCTGTGGTACTCGGTACAAAGCGTCGATCCGTTTGGTCTCTCCAGCCAGTTTGTCGGGCTGGACAACTTCAAGCAGCTATTCCAGGACCCCTATTACCTGGAGTCGTTCTACACCACGCTGCTGTTCAGCTTCCTGGTCGCCGGTATCGGCCTGCTGGTGTCGTTGTTCTTCGCCGCACCGGTGGACTATGTGCTGCGCGGCAGCCGTTTCTATCAGACGTTGATGATCCTGCCCTATGCGGTAGCCCCCGCCGTGGCGGCAGTATTGTGGATCTTCCTGTTCAGCCCGGGTATGGGTTTGATCACCCACGTTCTCGCTGGTTTCGGCTATGACTGGAACCATGCACAAAATAGCGGCCAGGCGATGTTCCTGGTGGTGCTGGCCTCGGTGTGGCAGCAGATCAGCTATAACTTTCTGTTTTTCCTGGCCGCGTTGCAATCCATCCCGCGCTCCCTGGTGGAAGCGGCGGCGATCGACGGGGCTGGACCGGTGCGGCGTTTCTTCAATCTGGTACTGCCGCTGATCACGCCGGTGAGCTTTTTCCTGCTGGTGGTGAACCTGGTCTATGCCTTCTTCGATACCTTCCCGGTGATCGATGCCGCGACCGGCGGTGGGCCGGTGCAATCGACCACCACGCTGGTGTACAAGATTTATCGCGAAGGCTTTGCCGGTTTGGATCTGTCCAGTTCGGCGGCGCAGTCGGTGGTGCTGATGTTGTTGGTGATTGGTTTGACGGTGATCCAGTTCCGCTTTGTTGAACGTAAGGTGCGTTACCAATGATTGAGAACCGACGCGGGCTGGATATCTTCAGCCATACAATGCTGATCCTCGGCGTGCTGGTGGTGCTGTTTCCGCTGTACGTGGCCTTCGTTGCCGCCACGCTGGACGATCAGCAGGTGTTCCAGGTGCCGATGACGTTAGTCCCAGGTGGGCATCTGTGGGACAACATTCGCCATATCTGGCAGGGCGGCGTGGGCACGCTCAAGGTGCCGTTCTCGATGCTGTTGCTCAACAGCGTGATCATGGCGCTGGCGATCACCTGCGGCAAGATCGTGGTCTCGGTGCTGTCCGCTTATGCCATCGTGTATTTCCGTTTCCCGCTGCGCAGCCTGTTTTTCTGGCTGATTTTCATGACGCTGATGCTGCCGGTTGAGGTGCGTATTTTCCCGACGGTGGAGGTGATTTCCAACCTCAACCTGCTGGATAGCTACACCGGCCTGACGTTACCGCTGATGGCTTCGGCCACCGCCACCTTCCTGCTGCGCCAGTTCTTTATGACCCTGCCGGATGAGTTGCTGGAGGCGGCCCGCATCGACGGTGCCGGGCCGATGCGCTTCTTTTGGGACATTGTGCTGCCGTTATCAAAAACCAATCTGGCGGCGCTGTTTGTCATCACCTTTATCTACGGCTGGAACCAGTACCTGTGGCCGATCCTGGTCACCAGTGACGCTTCGATGAGCACCACGGTGGCGGGGATCCGCAGCATGATTTCCACCTCCGGTGCGCCGACCCAGTGGAATCAGGTGATGGCGGCAATGATGTTGACTTTGATCCCGCCGTTAGCGGTGGTTCTTCTGATGCAGCGCTGGTTTGTACGCGGCCTGGTTGATAGCGAGAAGTAATGATATGGCAGGTTTAAAACTACAGGCGGTCACCAAGTCTTACGACGGCAAAACGCCGGTGATCAAGCAAATCGATCTGGACGTGGCCGACGGCGAATTTATTGTGATGGTTGGCCCTTCCGGCTGTGGCAAATCGACGCTGCTACGGATGGTCGCCGGGTTGGAGCGCACTTCCAGCGGCGATATTTACATCGATACGCGGCGCGTCACCGATCTGGAGCCGAAAGATCGCGGCATCGCCATGGTGTTCCAGAACTACGCGTTGTACCCGCATATGAGCGTGTACGACAATATGGCCTACGGCCTGAAAATCCGTGGCTTTGGTAAACAGCATATCCGCCAGCGGGTGGAGGAGGCGGCGCGGATTCTGGAGCTGGAGCCGCTGTTGCAACGTAAACCGCGTGAGCTTTCCGGTGGTCAGCGCCAGCGGGTAGCGATGGGGCGCGCTATTGTGCGTGAGCCTGCGGTGTTCCTGTTCGATGAGCCATTGTCCAATCTGGATGCCAAATTGCGCGTCCAGATGCGCCTGGAATTACAACAGCTGCACCGTCGACTGAAAACGACCAGCCTGTATGTCACTCACGATCAGGTGGAGGCGATGACGTTAGCGCAGCGAGTGATCGTGATGAATAAAGGCGTGGCGGAACAAATCGGTACGCCGAGTGAGGTCTATCAACGCCCGGCTACGCTGTTTGTCGCCAGCTTTATCGGCTCCCCGGCGATGAACCTGCTGCCCGGCACGCTGAGTGCGGATGGTAAACAGCTGCAACTGGCCGGGGGGATGGTGCTGGATCTGCCAGAAGCTCAGCCAAAATGGGGCGGGCAAGAGTTGACGTTGGGTATCCGGCCGGAGCATATTCAACTGAGTACGCGCGAGCAGGGCGGTATTCCGTTCGAGCTGCAAACGCTGGAACTGCTCGGTGCCGATAATCTGGCACATGGCCAATGGGGGAATTCAGGCGTAATCGTCCGCCTGAGTCATGAAACCCTGCCGCCTGCGGGCAGCGTGCTGCATTTGCAACTGCCTGCGTCGGCGCTGCACTTTTTTGCTACCCACAGCGGATCACGGATGGAATGATGACTACAGCCTGGCCTTATCCCCACATCGTCGCCCATCGCGGCGGCGGTTCCTTGGCTCCTGAAAACACCCTCGCGGCAATTGACGTTGGCGCACGCCATGGCCACAAGATGATCGAGTTTGACGCCAAGCTGGCGCAGGACGGGCAGATTTTCCTGCTGCATGATGACACGCTTGAGCGCACCAGCAACGGTTGGGGCGTGGCAGGCGAGCTGCCTTGGGAAAAACTGGTAGAGCTGGATGCCGGTGACTGGTACAGCTCGGCCTTTAAAGGGGAGCGATTACCACTGCTGTCGGACGTGGCGGAACGCTGCCAGCAGCACGGCATGATGGCCAACATTGAAATCAAGCCAACGACCGGCAGTGATGAGGAAACTGGCAGGGTGGTGGCGTTTGCCGCCAGCATGCTGTGGCAGGGGCAAACCGAGCCGTTGCTCTCTTCCTTTTCGGTAGAAGCCCTGGCGGCGGCGCAGCTGACCGCACCGGAGCTGCCGCGTGGTCTGTTGCTGGATAAATGGGATGAAAACTGGCGTGAGCTGACCGAGCGCCTTGGCTGCGTCTCGTTGCATATCAATCATAAGGAACTGACCGCCGAACGCGTCGCGGCGCTGAAAGAGGCCGGGTTGCGTATTCTGGTATATACCGTCAATCAGCCGGAGCGGGCGCGTTTATTATTGAACTGGGGCGTTGACTGTATTTGCACCGACCGGATAGACCTCATCGGCCCAGATTTTCCAAACGCTTAAATTTAAAGATTACCCCCCACCCTAACCCTCCCCAAAAAGGAGAGGGGACCGATCGAGTTGGCTGCTATCTCTGGGGCTAATTGCGAGCACGGGCTGGCTCCCTCTCCCTTTGAGAGAGGGTTGGGGTGAGGGGGAGATTAACGGCCACCATACCATCGGAAGGGAATACGATGCCTGCCTTTATCGTTTCGTTGTGGCACCAGATAGTGCTGTCTTTACCGTTATTTGTGCTGATCGTGCTGGGATATGGCCTGATCCGTTGGGGAAAGTGGCCTGCCACCATTACCGACGGTCTGACCCGCTTCGTGTTCTCCCTCGCTCTGCCCGCCATGCTGTTTCGCATGATGTGTGACTTCTCGCAACGCCCGGCGGTGGACGCTCGCCTGCTAATTGCCTTCTTCGGCAGTTGCCTGATCGTGTTTGTCATTGGCCGCGTTGCAGCACGACGGATCTTCAAGCTGGACGGCGTCTCGGGTTCGGTGTTTGCTCTGGGCGGCATTTTCTCCAATAACGTCATGCTGGGTTTGCCGATCGCGACGGTGATGCTGGGCAAGGAGGCCATTCCGTCGGTGGCCCTGGTGCTGGTATTTAACGGCCTGATTTTATGGACGCTGGTGACCATCTCCATCGAATGGGCGCGTAATGGCTCACCCACGTTGCAGGGCTTTATCAAGACGGCGCGAAGCGTGCTGACCAATCCGCTGATTATTGGCATCCTGTCTGGCACGCTATTCAGCCTGACCGGATTGCCGCTGCCGGTGTTTGTCGATCAACCGGTCAGCATGCTGGGACAGGTGGCGGCTCCGCTATCGTTGGTGGTGCTTGGCATGGGGCTGGCCGAATACCGCATCAGCGAAGGCTGGCAACTGAGCAGCGCCATCTGCTTGCTCAAGCTGATTGTCCAACCAATGGTAGTTTGGCTGTTGGCTTGGTCAATGGATCTCCCCCCGATGGAAACCCGGGTGGTAGTCCTGCTGGGTTCAATGGCGGTAGGGGTGAACGTCTACCTGATGTCGCGCCAGTTCAACGTGCTGACCGGCCCTGCTGCCACCAGCCTGGTGATGTCTACCGCGCTGGCGGCGATCACCACGCCGTTAATCCTCACGATTATGGGGGTAAGGGTGTAGCAGGAAGCGGTGCCTGCGGTATTGCCGGAGCCGTCTGGTTAAACGGGTTTACGGGCTGACCGCCGTTTTGCAGCATTTTGCCACTGTTCATCTGCGGCTGCATGGGGTTGGTCGCGCCATTATCGGGCAGCATCTTGGGCTGGTTGGCCTTGAGAGGATAACCCTGCTGCTGGCGCTGTATCATCTGTTGATTGTTCAGCATGCGCTGTTGCTGCCCCTGCTGGTCGCGCTGGTTAAGAAAATGCTGTTGCTGGCTGAGCGTAGTGACGCCGTTTTCCGCCATAGCCAGACAGGGCAGCCACAGCAGGGTGGCGATAATCAGCTGACGTTTCATGTTGGGATCTCCGGTTCAATGCTTCCTCTTAAGCCTAACGCAGCCGGAAAAATTTGCTCGTTAGTTTGTTTTTTAGCCATACGTAAACCGTCTTTTCCCTACGTGGCTTGCCACCTTCCGCTACAATCGCCCTTTCGGATCTTATAGGGTGAACTTGCTGTGCTGCTTCTGGTTATTACCACCATTTTATGGGCATTTTCCTTTAGCCTGATCGGCGAATACCTGGCAGGCAATGTCGACAGCTGGTTTTCCGTGCTGATGCGCGTTGGGCTGGCGGCGCTGGTGTTTCTGCCGTTCCTGCGCTGGCGTAACATCAAGCTGAAGGTGATCCTGCTGTATATGCTGGTGGGCGCATTCCAGCTTGGCATCATGTATCTGATCAGCTTCCGTGCCTTTATCTATCTGACCGTGTCGGAGTTCCTGCTGTTTACGGTGCTGACGCCGCTGTATATCACGCTGATTTACGATCTGATCAGCGGCCGCCGTCTGCGTTGGGGCTACCTGTTCAGCGCGCTGCTGGCGGTACTGGGGGCAGCGATTATCCGCTATCACCAACTGAGCGATCATTTCTGGTGGGGGCTGCTGTTGGTACAGGCGGCGAATATCAGCTTCGCCATCGGCATGGTGGGTTATAAGCGTCTGATGGAAGTGCATCCGTTGCCGCAGCATACCGCCTTTTCCTGGTTTTATCTGGGCGCGGCGGCGGTAGCGGTGGTCGCCTGGTTCCTGTGGGGCAACCCGAACCAACTGCCAACCACCAACCTGCAATGGGGCATTCTGGTCTGGCTGGGCGTAGTGGCTTCCGGGCTGGGCTACTTTATGTGGAACTATGGAGCCACGCAGGTGGATGCCGGGACGCTGGGCATCATGAACAACATGCATGTGCCTGCGGGCCTGCTGGTTAATTTTGCCGTTTGGCACCAGCAGCCGCATTGGGCCAGCTTTATCATCGGTGGCGCGGTGATTGTCGCTTCGCTGTGGGTACATCGCCGTTGGGTCGCGCCGAAAGGCACCCATTAAATCTGGGGCCCGTTTGCGGGCCCCAGTGGGATCTACCTGCGGCCTCCCATCCCGCCGTGGAAGCGCGGCTCATAGTTACTGCGATCGAACTGGCGCTGCTCCGGCGCTCTTTGCTGCATGCGCTGCTGCATCTGCTGGTGGTGTTGCTGGTTTAAGCGCGGTTGTGTCTGCTGGGTTGGGGTTCTTTGTTGCAACCGCTGTTGCGCCTGTTGACGTTGCTCCTGGTTCAGGCGCGGCTGCGTTTGCAAGGTCTGCGCCCGCTCGGTCTGGCGCTCATTGCCGCGTTGGCGGGCCTGCTGTGCGCTGCTGACCTCTGCCGGAGGCTGGCTTTTGACAAACTTGCCGCTGGCGTTCATCTGCTGCCAACTGCCGTTATTGTACTGATAGACTTTGCCATCACGCCCGGCGTACACGTGATCGGGGCCGTTAACTACGCCACCATGTGTCACCTGGCCAGTTTCCTTGTTGTAATGCACGTAACCTGAACCCTGCGTCACCCCATTTTTCCCGACGGTGGTAAAGCTGCCAGCCTTGCCTGCCCCCTGCGGTGTGGTGCCGCTGATGCTTTGGCTGTGGGTGACACGGCCGGTTTTGCTGTTCACGCTGTTGCGCTCTCCACCGGCGATGCCGTTGCCGGTATTGGGGTTATATGCCCCGGCACCGTTGGCGGCCACGGCTCGCCCAGTCTGCGGATTGAAGCGTACGCCGCCCGCCCCCGCGTGGGTGATGCCGTTATTGCCGTTGGTATCGCGCCAGGCGTAACCAGCCCCGTGGCCACCCGTGGCGTTATTGTAGAAGCTGCCGCGTACGTTGCTGCCGTAATGGCCGTTCCACGGATTGCTCCAGTCGCTGCGCACGCCTTGCGCCACGGTATTACCCCAGTGATTATAAACGTTATACACCGACACGCCGCCACCCCAGTAGCCGGGATGATAGGGTGGGTAGTAACCGTACCAAGGGCCCCACCAAGGCTGGCTCCAGGCGTTGCCCCAGATCCAACCGCTGACAAAGCCAAAGCTCCAGCCGATCGCCGGGTCCCAGGCAAAGCTGCTGCCGTAACCGTAGGTGGCCGGGCAGCTGTACCAGACGTCACCCACCCAGGCGTTGCAAGGATAACCGGTACCATAAACCACCACGCCGTTGCTGGCCACGGTGCCGTAATATCCCGGTGTATAGCCGACGTACACTACATCGTCGGTGCTGCCGTAGACGCGAACGTAGGTCACGTAATGCAGTGGGGAATTGGCTGGAATGGTGTAAATCACCGCCGGAACGTTGGCGGCAACGACCCACGGACCTTGTGGTGCAGTGGCTGCAAACCATACGCCGCTTTTCACCGCGAAGTAGCTTTTGCTGTCTACCTTGATCACCGGTACGTCAGTGTTCCAGGCGTATTGCAGCGGCGTACCGTCGATCGGTCTGAATTTGGCGCTGCCACCATCATAACGAACCTGTAGCGCCGCTTTGCTGCGTGACACCTTGGCGGTCTGCGGCACCGAGTTGGCGATCAGCGCCTCGCGAGCCTCTGGCGTACCTGGGATTGAGGCCAACACCGCGCTTTTTGGGCTAGCGGATGGGATACGGCTGAAGTCTGCTGGCAGAGCGCTGCCGGCAACGTATTGCCATGGGCCATTGGTGGAGTCGGCACGGAACCAGCGGCCAGACACCAGCACGTACCAG
Source organism: Serratia sp. (in: enterobacteria) (assembly GCF_051654945.1). GTDB lineage: Bacteria > Pseudomonadota > Gammaproteobacteria > Enterobacterales > Enterobacteriaceae > Chania. Next base: position 42,008 of record NZ_JBOFZA010000073.1, on the reverse strand, counting down.
CCGTTATTTTGCTGGGCATCGATAAACACGTCCGAAGGCGTATTCGCCACGTAGGAGAGTTGGGTGCCGTCAATCGGCATAAACTGCGGATCGCCGTCGATCTGGATCAGTTCGGCCGGCTCGGTAGCGACATAAATCTCTGCTGGCTGGGTAACCGACGTTTTTTCCTGCGGACCAGTGGTGACCAATTTGCTTTTCACTGCGGCCTGCATGGCCTGGGTCAGCTCGATCGGCACCGTGAGCTTTTGCGTCCAGGGTCCGTTGAGATTGGGTGCGGTATACCACTGATGGGCAAAGTAGAAATACAGCGTGCCGTCTTTTTTCAGCAGTAATGAGCGAGTATTGATGGCGCGTTCCACGCCCACCTGCCCGCTGGCTTGCCAGGCGGGTTGCCCATCAAGTAACACCAGCGTTGCCGGTTGGAAAGCAAACAGGATTTTTGGCGGGGCGTTGTTCACCTTCACGTTCTGCTGTGGCGCCTGATCCTGAATGGCCAGATCGGATTCCAGCTGGTCAAGGCTGACCAACAGAGTTTTGGCCGGAAGTTGTCGCAATAATGTCAGATAATGGTCTTGATTGGTGCTATCTGTCGGGAAGTTGACTTTTTCAACGTTGAGATTATCCAGCGTGACTTGTCGTTGTTCCTTGTCGGTGCTGGTACGTGCGCTGAACCAGACGACGCCATAACTGATTTTGTCCTGCTTTTTCCCGTTGGCATCGGTCAGGGTGCCGGTTTTCACCGCAACCACCATGCGGCCTTTCAACAGGTTATCCTGCCAACTGTCGAGCTGCGGCTGGTGCAACTGCATGGACGTACCGGAAAGGATCACGCTGTGTGGCCAGGGAGCGACTGCTTCGGCCGCCCATAACGCTGAGCTGGCTAACAACGCCAGGAGAAGAAACCATTGATAACAACCACGCAGTGTTCGCATAAGCGCCTCGGGAAAGCCGATAATTTTTAGAGGGAGTCGCCCCCAATAAAATTACTGTAACCGCTTTTGCCGAATTTGCATGGTGCAGAGTGTGTGTAAAAATAGACTGCCAGTTTGCCCGCGGTATTAGCTCAAGGATGTGAGTGACTTAACGTCTGCAATTGTGCCCGCAGGCCGAGCGGCATCTCGTACGAACGGCAGGTGATCGCAGGCGTGCTGACGTGCCGAACGGATAAAGGCCTCGGTGACCGTCTGGCGCTGCTCGCCGTCGCGCGTGGCGGCATACAGCCGGCTCCACAGGCCATCCCCGAGGGTTTTGGTCACCACCAACCCTTGGCGTTCAAAACTTTCCACCACCCAGTGCGGCAACGCGGCGATCCCCATCCGGGCTGACACCATTTGAATCAATAAAAGCGTGTTATCGACGTTTTTCAGCGCCGGGCTGACGCCTGCCGGTTGCAGGAAATGGCGCCAGATATCCAGCCGTTGGCGTTGTACCGGGTAGATCATCAGCACTTCATCACTCAGGTCTGCTGGCTCAATGTGGGCCTTATTGGCCAATGGGTGGTCAGGAGCCAGGATCAACCGCACTTCAAAGTCGAACATCGGCGAATAATGTAACCCGCTGCGCGGCAAAATGTCCGAGGTCAGTACCAGGTCCAATTCTCCTTGCTGCAAGGCCGGTTGCGGATCGAACGTTACGCCGGATTTGAAATCCATCACCACCTGCGGGAAACGCGTGCGGAAGTTATCCAACGCCGGGGTCAGCCACTGAATACAGCTATGGCACTCGATGGCGATACGCAGCGTGGTTTGGTGCGGTTCATGGCAGGCTTGCAACGCCTGTTGGATCTGCGGCAATACCTGCTCTGCCAGCTGTAACAGGATCTCCCCCTGGGCGGTAAAGCGCAGCGGTTGGCTTTTGCGAACGAACAGCTTAAAGCCCAGGCGTTGCTCCAGATCGCTGAACTGATGCGAAAGGGCAGATTGCGTCTGATGAAGCTGTGCGGCGGCGGCGGCCAGGGAGCCGGTATTACGCAAAGCTTGTAGGGTCCGTAAGTGTTTCAGTTCGATCATGAGAGTCCTTCACAGTGACAGTGAAAATATTGCGCTTGTGGATCATACAGTACCTGCGGATTATGGATGTGTAAACATCTGGACGGCTAAATGGGAAATATGACGATGACAATTCTGAATCACACACTGGGTTTTCCACGCGTTGGTCTGCGTCGTGAACTGAAAAAAGCGCAGGAAAGTTACTGGGCAGGTAATTCAACACAGGAAGAGCTGTTGGCGGTTGGCCGCGAGCTGCGCGCTCGTCACTGGCAGCAACAACAGCAGGCCGGGGTGGATTTGGTGCCGGTTGGCGATTTCGCCTGGTACGATCACGTGCTGACCACCAGCCTGCTGCTGGGCAACGTCCCGGCGCGTCACCAGAATAAAGATGGCTCGATCGATCTCGATACCCTGTTCCGCCTTGGCCGTGGCCGTGCGCCTACCGGTGAGCCTGCGGCGGCGGCGGAAATGACCAAATGGTTTAACACCAACTATCACTACATGGTGCCTGAGTTCACGCAAGGCCAGCAGTTCAAACTGGGCTGGACCCAATTGCTGGATGAAGTTGACGAAGCGCTGGCGCTGGGCCACAAAATCAAACCGGTGTTGTTAGGCCCGGTAACCTATCTGTGGCTGGGCAAGGTGAAGGGCGAGCAGTTCGACCGCCTGTCGCTGTTGAACGATATCCTGCCGGTTTACCAGCAAGTGTTGGCGGAATTGGCCAAACGCGGCATCGAGTGGGTACAGATCGACGAACCTGCATTGGTGCTGGAACTGCCACAGGCCTGGCTGGATGCCTTTAAACCGGCTTACGCCGCGCTGCAAGGCCAGGTCAAACTGCTGCTGACCACCTATTTCGACAGCATTGGCCACAACCTCGATACCATTCGTGCACTGCCGGTGCAGGGGCTGCATGTGGATCTGGTGGGGGGTAAGGATGATGCTGCTGCCCTGAATAACGCTTTGCCGAAAGAGTGGGTGCTGTCTCTGGGCGTGATCAATGGCCGTAACGTCTGGCGTGCCGATGTCAGCAGCTGGTTTGAACGTCTGCAACCGCTGGTAGGGAGCCGCCAACTGTGGATTGGCAGCTCATGTTCGCTGCTGCACAGCCCGATCGATCTGAGCGTGGAAAGCCGCCTTGACGAAGAAGTGAAGAGCTGGTTTGCCTTTGCCCTGCAAAAATGTGCCGAGCTGGCGTTGCTGAGCGGTGCGCTGAATGCGCCTGGAACACAGAAACAGGCTGAACTGGATGCCTACAGTGCGCCAATTCGCGCTCGTCGCCAATCCAGCCGGGTGCATAATACTCAGGTAGAGCAACGCCTGGCTGCCATCACCGCCAAAGACAGCGAACGCCAACGCCCTTATGAACAACGTGCCCAGGCTCAGCGCGATCGCTTTAACCTGCCAGCCTGGCCAACCACCACCATCGGCTCTTTCCCGCAGACCACTGAAATCCGCGGCCTGCGCCTGGACTTCAAGCAGGGTCGTCTGGATGGCAGCAACTATCGCACCAGCATCGGCGAGCATATCAAACAGGCCATTGCCGAGCAGGAACGCCTGGGGCTGGACGTGTTGGTGCACGGCGAAGCCGAGCGTAACGACATGGTGGAATACTTCGGCGAAAACCTGGATGGCTTCGTGTTCACCCAAAACGGTTGGGTACAGAGCTACGGTTCCCGCTGCGTGAAACCGCCGGTGATTATTGGTGATATCAGCCGCCCGGAAGCGATTACCGTGGAATGGGCCAAGTTTGCCCAGTCACTGACCGACAAGCCGGTAAAAGGCATGTTGACCGGCCCGGTGACCATTCTTTGCTGGTCATTCCCACGTGAGGATGTGACCCGTGAAGTGATCGCCAAGCAGATTGCACTGGCTCTGCGTGATGAAGTGGAGGACTTGGAGAAGGCAGGCATTGGCATCATCCAGATCGACGAACCCGCGCTGCGCGAAGGTTTGCCGTTGCGTCAGTCCGATTGGGCCGCGTACCTTGACTGGGCCGTGGATGCCTTCAAACTGAACGCCGCCGTGGTGCAGGATGACACCCAGATCCACACCCACATGTGTTATTGCGAGTTCAACGACATCATGGATTCCATCGCGGCGCTGGATGCCGATGTGATCACCATCGAAACTTCACGTTCCGATATGGATCTGCTGGAAGCGTTCAAAGAGTTCGACTACCCGAATGAAATCGGGCCGGGCGTCTACGACATCCACTCACCGAACGTGCCAAGTGTGGAATGGATTGAAGCGCTGCTGCGTAAAGCGGCACAGAATATCCCGGCAGAGCGCCTGTGGGTGAACCCGGACTGTGGCCTGAAAACCCGTGGCTGGCCAGAAACCCGCCAGTCGCTGGCCAACATGGTGCTGGCGGCTCAGCGCCTGCGCGACCAGGTTGCTTAATCCTGACACGATGTTTTACCCAAGGGCACTTCGGTGCCCTTTTCTTGTTCTGCCCCCGCGTTTTCCTGCCTACTATTGGTTATCATCAGCTATCGCTTTTCACTTGGTTTGAAGGATTATTCCCGATGAAACATCCGTTGGTGGCCGTGTTGGCTCCGCTGCTCGATGATGGGCAGGGGATCCGGCAGGTTTATTTTGCCGGTAACCAACATCCGGCCCCGGAACTGGCCTATCAGGTAGGCTTTCCGCGCCTTGAGCTGGTGGTGGACGGGGAGCAGGAAATGGAGTGGGAAGGCAGCCAGGGCGCGCGGCATCGGCAGATATTGCTGCCGGGGGATGTATTATTTGTCCCGGCGCAAGGCTGGAACAGCCCGCGCTGGCAGCAACCCACCACTACGCTTAGCCTGTTGTTTGGCAAGCAGCAACTGGGATACAGCCTGCTGGGTTGGGATGGGGATGATACGCTGCTGCTGGGTAAAGACAACGTGGCGCGCCGTGGCCCGCGCGTAGGGTCGTTTATGTTGCAGGCGCTGAATGAACTCTCCTGGCATCAGAGCGATCAGCCCACCGCACGCTTTCTGGTGAAGGGCTTGTTGAGCCATGCGCTCGATCTGTTTGGCACCTCGGTGAGAACCGCCTCGCGTAGCCAGGCGCTGTTTGATGCGGTGCGCAGTCATCTGGAAGAGCATTATCGCGAGCCGTTAACCCGCGAGTCGGTGGCTCAGGCGTTCTATATCTCGCCCAATTACCTTTCTCATCTGTTTCAGAAGGCCGGTGGTATTGGCTTTAACGAATATCTTAATCACGTACGGCTGGAGCAGGCCAAGCACCTGCTCAAACGCTATGACATGAAGGTGAAAGAGGTGGCGCACGCCTGTGGATTTGTCGACAGTAACTATTTCTGCCGCCTGTTTCGCAAGAACACCGAGCGCTCCCCGTCGGAATACCGTGGTCAATACCACAGTGAGCTGGGCCCCTCACCCACAGAGAAAGGGAACTAGTCCAGCGTCGTTGGCGGTTTATGTGGCACGGTCGGTTCCCTCTCCTTGGGGAGTAATGCTTGTCAGTTAAGGCATCAGTCGCCCCTCACCCCGGCCCTCTCCCGATAGAGCGTCCAGGGATACCCCAGACACCGTGATAGGGAGAGGGGGCGAGTCCGAGTCCGCAGGCAGGCGCAGATGTCAATTTGTAGCACGTTCAATTCCCTCTCCTTGGGGAGAGGGTTAGGGTGAGGGAGATTACACCACGCGGATATGTGTTTCCTGGGGCGAAGCGGCGGCCTTGCGCACCGCACTGAGCGCCTTCTCGGGCGTACGCAGAAAGGTGTTGATGCCGATCTGTACGCAGCGGTGATGCTCAAAACGCTCGCTTTCCGCCAGCAGGATGTCGCTGATCAACAGCACCACGTCGGCCTGGGCCAGATCGTCCGCCGTCAGCGAGTTTTCAATACCTAATGCGCCCTGCGTCTCTACTTTGACCGGCCATTTCTCCTGCGCGCACAGTTTTTCCAGCCGTTCGGCAGCCATATAGGTATGGGCGACCCCGCTGATACAGGCCGTAACCGCTACGAGTTTTATCGTCATACCAGCCTCTTTATGTTCTGTTCAACCGCCAATGATGACCCGGTAACCCGCCTGTTGTGCCATCGCCTGCAAGGGGGCAATTTCTTGTTCTGTCGGGGCCGCGACCCCGCGCATGGCATATTCACGCCCCAGCAGAGTATATTTCGCCTCGCCATACTGGTGGAAAGGTAACAGGTGGATCTCTTGTAGCCCAAAAGGTGCCAGGAATGCCAGCACCTGTGCCATATTCTCCGTGCTCAAAGTGTAGCCGGGTATTAACGGCAGGCGAGGGATCAGGTTAACTCCGTGCTGTACCAACGCAGTAAAGTTTGCCAACACCCGTGGCAGATTGATGTTCAACTGACTTTTAGCGGCGTCGGCATCCATGATCTTCAGGTCAAACAGGATCTGATCGCAGTGTTCCGCCAGGGCCAATACGTGGGCTTGCGAGGCATCCCCGGCGGTTTCGACGGCGGTATTGATACCTAGCGCCTGTAAGCGCTGCAATAGCTGGGTAGCAAACTCGGCCTGCATCAGCACTTCACCCCCGGAGAGCGTCACTCCGCCGCCGGAGGTGCGATAAAACACCTCATCCTTGAGGATTTGTTGTAACAGCGCCTCCAGGGTGATGTTTTGGCCGATCAGCTCCATCGCCCCGCTTGGACACTCTTGCGCATCGTTCAGGCAGGGCTGGCAACGCAGGCACTTGGCCTCGCGCCGCACGCGGTGGATCTTGCCCGACATTGACTCTGGATTGGCACACCATGGGCAACTATGCGGGCAGCCTTTGAAAAACACCACGGTGCGGATGCCCTGACCATCGTTCAGCGAATAACGCTGAATATTGAAAATGCGGGCCTGCGGCTCGGTGTAAGTTGCCCGGGAAAACCCGGGCGTGATCAGGCTACAGTTGATGCGCTGTACGGCGGATGATGTCATCCTGGATCTCCTTCGACAGCTCCACGAAGAATGCGCTATAGCCGGCGACACGCACCACCAGCCCGGCGAAGTCCTGTGGCCTGGCCTGCGCTTCCTTCAGGGTCTCGGCATTCACGACGTTGAACTGCACATGCTGCAACTTGAGCTTGGTAAAGGCGCCGAGGAAATCCGCCAGCTTGTTCAGCCCCTGCTGGCCTTCCAGCGTGCTTGGAGTGAACTTCACGTTCAACAACGTGCCGTTGGAAAGCAGGTAGTTATCCAGCTTGCTCACCGACTTCAGTACCGCCGTTGGCCCTTGGGCGTCCTGGCCGAGCATCGGCGATAGCCCGCCGTCCGCCAGCTGTTCCCCGGCATAACGCCCATCCGGCGTGGCTCCCACCACGGCACCCAATGGCACGTGGGCGGAAACGGTATAAGACCCAGGCGTAAACTGCCCCCCACGCGGGTTGCGGTACTGCTCCACTTCTTTGCAGTAAAATCGCAGCAGATCGGCGCTGATCAGATCGACTTCGTCGATATCGTTGCCATATTTGTCGAAGCGGTTGATCAGCCGTGCGCGGATCTTTTCCCCTTCCGGCGTGGCGAAGTTGGCCTTCAGCGTGGCCAGCAGTTCGTCAAAACTCAGGCGCTGCTGATCGAAAACCAGGCCCTTCAGAGCGTACAGCGAGTCGCTCAGGTTGGCGATGCCGATGCCTTGTACGCCGGAGAAGTTGTAGCGTGCGCCGCCTTCGGTGATGTCTTTGCCGTTTTGCAGGCAGTCATCGATAAAGGAGGACAACAGCGGTACCGGTGCCCAGTCGCGGTGACCGATATCGCAGATATTGCTGCCTTCGGCCATCAGCCGGACGTAATGACGGATTTTTTCGCGGATTTGATCCAGCAGCTGCGGGTAGGTGAGGCTGGTATTGCCTTCGTTATCCAGCAATGTCAGTTCCATCACCTTCAGCAGGTTGAACATGGCAATGTCGTGCAGGCCGTAGGTGCGCCCAGGGATCGACAACTCAACGCAGCCTACCACCGCATAATCACGCGCATCTTCCAGCGAGACGCCACGGTTGAGGAACGCCGGAACCACCACTTCGTCGTTGAAGATTTGTGGAATGCCGGTGCCGAAGCGGATGGTTTCGGCGGTTTTCAGCAGGAAGGGCCGATCGATAAACTCATTGACCCGCACGCCCAGGTTCGGCTGTGGCAGGCGGATATTCTGGTAGGCATCCAGACACAGGAATGACAGTACGTTGACCGCGCTGCGGCCGGTTTCCGTCAGGCCGCCCAGCAAAATAGTGTAGCCAGTCGGGAAGCCGGCGAAATAACGCGCACTGGAGGTAGAGCGCAACAGCACGATGTCGTTGCACTTCACCCACAGGCTTTCCAGCAGTTCCTTCAGGAAGGCCGGATCCTGCCCCTGATTGAGGGAGGCCTGATAGAACGGCAGCATGTACTGATCGAAACGGCCGAGCGACAGTGAGCTGGCGTTGGATTCATACTGCAAAATGATGTTCATGTACCAGAACAGCTGGCAGGCCTGATAGAAGTCCTGCGGCTTATGGTGGGCGTTGTGGCTGGCGATATCGGCGATCCGCAGCAGCTCGGCGCGGCGAGTTTCATCGTTGCACTGTTGCGCCATCTGACTGGCCAGGCTGGCATAACGCAGGATGTGGCGCTGCGAGGCTTGCAACAGCAGTAGTGCGGCAGTGTAAAACGCATTATCTGGCTGTTGCTCAACGTGGCTTTGCAACTCGGCCAGCAGGCTATCCAGGCCGTTATTCAACAGGCGTGGGTAATCGATGATGATATGTCCCTGGCCCTTGTCGGTCTGGTTGACGCTGAAAATCTGGGTCTGGGTCGCGGTTTTGACCTCTTCGGACATCTGGCCGTTGATGAAATCCTTCATCGAGCGCTTTTCCCAGTAAGGATAAAGCTGCTCGCGATACACCTGCTTGTCGGCTTCGGAAATGGCGAAGCGATCCTGCGGGCGCGTAGGGAAAGCATCCAGCTCTTTCAGCAGCCAGTACGGGTCCATCTCTGGCGAGACGATCCCGGCACGCGGTTTCACCGTGCGGTTACCGGCGATCAGCTCGTCTTCCCGCAGGGTAATTGCTACGTGATCGAGAATATAGGCGGTGGCCTTGGCACGGCGGATAATGGTGGGTTCTCCCTCGGTCTGCCGATGGCTGGCGGTATAGAGCAGTGCGCGTTCGAGCGAAATTTCACGCGGGGCGGAGAACAGGGCGGCTTTCAGACGTTCGATCCGGGAGATCATCACATTTTCCTTTTGTGCGGTAATGGGGGCGGGAAAACCCGGCACGTGATGCCGGGCTGGCCGAACGGTCAGGCCTTTTGCGCTAAATGAGCAGCAATTTTTTCCATGATGGCATCGGCACGTTTTACCGCGTCGCTGATGGCTACGCGCACCACGGTTTTCCCTTTGAAGCGCTCTTCAAACTTGATGCCGATATCCTTGGTCAGGATCACTACATCGGCGGCGGCCACGTCTTCGGCCGTCAGTTCGTTTTCCAGACCGATAGACCCTTGGGTTTCCACCTTGCACTGCCAGCCTTGGGCTTTGGCGGAACGCTCGATGGCTTCAGCAGCCATGTAGGTATGGGCAACGCCAGATGGGCAAGCGGTTACAGCAATAATCATCGTCATAGTCAATTCCTCAAAGTTATCCGTCGTCTCCCAGACCACTGCCTGAGAGCGTATTGATTCAGTTAATTTCGAAATCCAGGTCCAGATCGTCCTGGGCGGCTTTGGTGGCCTGTTTCTTGGCGGCAAAGCTTTTCAGCAGGTTAACCAGCAGGGCGGTGACTACCATGCCGACCAGCAGCGCAGCAACGTAGCCCAGCTTGCCTTCAACCACTGGCAGTACAATCAGCCCACCCCAACCGGCGTAGCACTGGGCACCGACCAAGGCGGCGGTCACGGCGGCACAGGCAGAACCAATCATGATGGAAGGAATAACGCGCAGCGGATCGGCGGCGGCGAACGGGATAGCCCCTTCGGTAACGCCGACGCAGCCCATCAGCAGTGCGGCTTTACCCGCTTCACGCTCTTCCGGGGTGTAGTATTTACGGCCAATCAGCGTGGCGAAGCCCAGACCGAGAGGTGGGGTGGCGATGGCAACGGCCGCGATGGCAACCACGGAGTAGACGCCCTGAGCGACGCAGATCAGCATAAAGGCGTAGGCCACCTTGTTGACCGGGCCACCCATGTCAAACGCCAGCATCAGGCCCATGATGATCGCCAACACCACGATGCTGCCTTGCTGCATACCTTGCAGCCAGTGGGTCAGGCCGTTGGTCAGTGCGCCAACCGGTTCGCCCAGCCCCCACATCATGATGCCCGCGGTGAGCAGGGTGCCAATGATGGGGATCACGAAGATCGGCATCACCGAACGCAGGATCTTCGGCACCGGGATTTTCTTGAGATAGAACACAATAATGCCGCCCAACAGGCCAGCGATGATTGCCCCGAAGAAGCCAGCCCCGAAGGATGCGCCCACCCAGGCACCAATTGCCGAAGGAGCCAGCGCGGAGCGATCCGAGATGGAGTAGCCGATATAGGCCGCGAGGAAAGGCACCATCAGCGTTAACCCGGCCACGCCGATATCGAACAGTTTTTTCAGGTTAGGGTCGGTTGCGGCATCGGGTACTGCCCCTTTACCGTACAACATCACGGAGATAGCCAGCAAAATGCCACCGGCGACCACAAACGGGATCATATGGGAGACGCCGGTCATTAAATGCTGGCGTGTGTTTCTTAGAATATTGAGTAGGTCTTTCATCGTTCACTCCCTGGCCGCGACCAGCGTGCTTCTGAGATAAAACCACCAGGGAATGACCCTTGATGGATAAAGGTTGTTGGCTATCACAATAGGCATCCGCCGCGACTATCAACAGTGGATAAAATTGCCATTTACTGGATTTTTGTATTGTCAGGAGAAAAGTGCGATCTAACTCAAAGTGTACGGCAGCATAAACCGGGCTTGAGGAGGCAGGCTTTGTGAGCGACATCGCATTTATGCCGTCAGGATACATTTGTCCAGTGTTTGACATTTTTATCCGATAGCCCTGGGCCGCGCTGCGCTTCTATCCTTGTGACAAACCGGTGTTGTTCACCGCTGCCAAGGTAAGAGGAAAGAGTGATGGCGAAAATTGTGACGTTTACCTGCGTGCTGCCCAATGGGGTGCATGCCCGCCCAGCCAGCCATATCGAAACCCTGTGCAACGGTTTCCGTTCCCGCTTTGAATGGCACAACGCGCGCAGTGGCCGTTGCGGCGATGGCAAAAGCGTGTTGTCGCTGATCGGGACCGATACTTTGCAGGGCGATGAGTGCCGGATCACCATCGAAGGGGACGATGAGCAGGCCGCATTTGAGCGCCTGACCCAGTTTATCGAACATGAATTCCCGCACTGTGACGAAGCGCTACCGCAGGTGAACGACCAGGCCGAGCAGGAACCTATCCCGCAGTCTTTAGCTAATCTGAATCCAACGTTGGTACGAGCCCGTTCCGTCAACCAGGGCACTGCCAATGGCAAATTGGTGCATCTGGCGCGGGTCGATTTAAACGCTCTGTCTTTACCTGCTGCTCAATCTGTTGAACAGGAACAGCAGCAACTGGCCGAAGGGCTAACGCGCTTTGGTAAGGCGTTGGATCTGCAACTGATGGGCGGTAACGGCACCACCACGGCGGTGCTGGAAGCGCACCGTTCGTTACTGCGCGACGGCGGATTCCGTCAACACCTGCTCGACGGTGTGCTGGCAGGGGAAAGTTGTGCCGCCGCCATTGTGGCCACTGCCGCCCACTTCAGCCAGCAGTTGGCACAGTCTGCCAGCGCTTATCTGCGGGAACGCGAACTGGATATTCGTGATGTCAGCTTCCAACTGTTACAGCAGATTTATGGTGAGCAGCGCTTCCCGGCGCAACAGGCGCTGAGTGTCGACAGCATCTGCATCACCGATGAACTGACCCCAAGCCAATTCCTGGAGCTGGATAAACGCTATTTGAAAGGTCTGTTGCTGGGGAGCGGTGGCAGCACCTCACATACGGTGATCCTGGCGCGCTCGTTCAACATTCCTACCCTGGTTGGCGTTGATGCCGCAGCCATGCTGCCATATCTGCATCAATCGGTGCAGATCGACGGCGATCTTGGGCTGGTGGCCTGCGATCTCAGCGAACCGGTACGTCGTTACTATCAGCAGGAGCAGTGGCTGAGTGAGCAGATCCGCAGCCAGCAAAGCGCCTATCTGGATCAGCCGGGGCGCACTGCCGACGGCGTAAGAATGGAAGTGGCCGCCAATATCGCCCATGCGGTAGAAGCAGAAGCCGCCTTCAGCAACGGTGCCGAGGCGGTGGGCTTGTTCCGTACCGAAATGCTGTATATGGATCGCCTGACCGCGCCTTCCGAAGATGAACTGTACAACATCTATTGCCAGGCGGTGGAAGCGGCCGCAGGCAAGACGATTATCGTGCGCACCATGGACATCGGTGGCGACAAGCCTGTGGATTACCTGAATATCCCGGCCGAAAATAACCCGTTCCTCGGCTACCGGGCGGTACGTATCTATCAGGAATTCCTGCCGCTGTTCCGTACTCAGCTACGCTCGATCCTACGTGCTTCGGCACATGGTCCGCTGAAGATCATGATCCCGATGATCTCCTCGATGGAAGAGATCCTGTGGGTGAAGGATCAACTGGCCGAAGTGAAGCAATCGCTGCGTGCCGGGCAGATCCCGTTCGACGAAAAAATCCCGCTCGGCATCATGCTGGAAGTGCCTTCGGTGCTGTTTATCATTGACCAGTGCTGTGAGGAGATCGACTTCTTCAGCATCGGCAGCAACGACCTCACGCAGTACCTGCTGGCGGTGGATCGTGACAACGCCAAGGTCACCAAACATTACAACAGCCTGAACCCGGCGTTCCTGCGTGGGTTGGATCATGCGGTGCGTGAAGTCCACCGCCACGGTAAATGGATCGGCCTGTGTGGCGAACTGGGGGCCAAAGGTTCGGTGCTGCCGCTGCTGGTGGGCATGGGGCTGGATGAGATCAGTATGAGTGCGCCTTCTATTGCCGCTACCAAAACCCGTCTGGCCAAGCTGGACAGCCGCGAATGCCGCTTGTTGCTCAACCGGGCCATGGCTTGCCGTACGTCGCTGGAAGTGGAGCACCTGTTGGCTCAGTTCCGTATGGAGCAAAGCGATGCGCCGTTGATCACGCCGGAATGTATTGCCCTGGGGGCCGATTGGCGCAGCAAGGAAGAGGTGATCAAAGGCATGGCGGATAACCTGTTGCTGGCCGGGCGCTGCCGTTACCCACGTAACCTTGCCGCCGACCTGTGGGCACGTGAGGCGGTATTTTCCACCGGGCTGGGCTTCGGCTTTGCCATCCCGCATACCAAATCTGAACATATCGAACAGTCCACCATCAGCGTGGCCAAGCTGGCGCAACCGGTCGTCTGGGGCGATGAAGAGGCCCAGTTCGTCATCATGCTGACCCTCAATAAACATGCCGCCGGGGACCAGCATATGCGCATTTTCTCCAAGCTGGCGCGGCGCATCATGCATGAAGGTTTCCGTGACGCCCTGGTGAACGCGGCATCAGCCCAACAGGTAGAGGCGTTGCTGAAACAAGAGCTTGAACTGTAATTCATTCTTGGGCGCTGCGGCGCCCTTCATATTTAGCCTTGAGGAGCAATTATGGAACTCTATCTGGATACTGCTGATATCAATGCGGTGAAACGTCTCGCACGGGTATTGCCATTGCAAGGGGTGACGACCAACCCAAGCATTGTGGCCGCATCACGCACGTCACTATGGGAAGTGCTGCCTGCGTTGCGCGATATCATCGGTGGGGAAGGGAAACTGTTTGCCCAGGTGATGGCCGCCAAGGCCGATCAGATGGTAGAAGAAGCGGTATTGCTCAACCGACGCGTTCCCGGCCTGGTGGTAAAAGTGCCGGTAACCGGCGAAGGGCTGGCCGCTATCAAGACCCTGCGTGGCATGGGCATTCCAACGTTAGGTACGGCGGTTTATGGGGCGGCACAGGGGCTGCTTTCTGCTCTGGCGGGGGCGGAGTATGTGGCACCTTACGTCAACCGGGTAGATGCTCAGGGCGGCAATGGCATTGCTACCGTGCAGGAATTGCAGCATTTGCTGGAACTGCATGCTCCGCAGGCCAAAGTGCTGGCAGCCAGCTTCAAAACTCCGCGTCAGGCGTTGGAATGCCTGCTGGCAGGTTGTGAAGCTATTACCTTACCGGTCGATGTTGCCGAGCAGTTTATCAGCGCTCCGGCGGTGCAGGCGGCGTTAGAAAAGTTTGAGCACGACTGGCACGGCGCGTTTGGTACCTTGGCGCTGGGCTAAGCCCCTCACCCTGGCTACGAAACTCTACTTATATATCAAAGTAATACAGGCAGACTCTGAACTTGATTTCAGCACGATACGGCTCCCTCTCCCTGTGGGAGAGGGTTGGGGAGATGGGAGATGGTTACTTCACACCCGGCACACCATGCTGGCTGAACCATGCCAACATACGCTGCCAACCGTCGGCGGAAGCCTCTGCGTTATAGCTGGGGCGATAATCGGCGTGGAAAGCGTGTCCCGCTTCGGGATACACCACGATTTCCGCATCGGCATTGGCCGCACGGATTGCCTGGCGCATGGTTGCCACCGTTTCCTGCGGGATGCTGCCATCCTGACCCCCGTATAAGCCCAGTACCGGGGCCGAAAGCTCGGTGGCGATATCAACCGGATGCTTGGGTGAATTCAGGGTTTTCTCCCCCACCAGCTTGCCATACCAGGCCACCGCCGCCTTCAGTTGCGGGTTATGCGCGGCATACAGCCAGGTGATACGTCCACCCCAACAAAAGCCGGTGATCGCCAACTTGCTGGCGTCGCCGCCGTGGCGCGTTGCCCAGTGCGCGGCGTGATCCAGATCGGCCAGAACCTGGCTGTCTGGCACTTTGCTGACCAGATTTTTCATCAACTCACCGATTTCAGAATACTCTTTGGCATCTCCTTGGCGGAAATAGAGTTCTGGCGCGATGGCCAGATAACCCTGCTTCGCCAGGCGGCGGCACAAATCCTGAATGTGCTCATGCACGCCAAAGATTTCCTGCACCACCAAAACGATCGGGAATGGCCCCTGATGATGGGCCGGTTTGGCGATATAGGCTGGCAGATCGTCCCCTTGCGATGGGATGGTGGTTTCCCCCACGTGAATATCCTGTTCATCGGTCAGGATAGTCGAGGTAGCCAACGGTGCGACGGCCGGGGTGAATCCCCCTTTGGCCTGTTTTAATGACATTTGTTGTTCTGTTTTCATTGATTGCAGGCTCCATGCGTTAGAGAAAAAAGCGCGGCAGTTAACTATAGGCAGATTACCGCTTATTGGCACGGTATGGCGAATTTTTGCGCAGGGCGGAAAATATGCCCGCGGGGGCAACATGCGGCGCCCCCACGAAGTAATTGGGTTAAACTTGGTGGAGATTTAGTCTCTTACTGAGCTTTTATGTGATTTTAATCACACAAATAATGTAGATGAATGTCTGTTTCTTTTATCAAAGTGATTGTGGTCACGAAATTTACCGGCAATTTTCAGTAGAGTAGTTATTTGTTCCTCCCAAAAAACCGTATCTATGAGGAGTCCCCATGTCTCAGTCTGACGTTTTCCACCTCGGTCTCACTAAAAACGATCTGCAAGGCGCTACTTTGGCCATCGTCCCCGGCGATCCGCAGCGTGTAGAGAAAATCGCCAAGCTGATGGAAAACCCGGTACACCTGGCTTCCCACCGTGAATTTACCTCTTGGCGTGCCGAACTGGATGGCAAAGCGGTGATCGTGTGCTCAACCGGTATCGGTGGCCCGTCTACCTCTATCGCCGTTGAAGAGTTGGCACAGCTGGGTATCCGTACCTTCCTGCGCATCGGTACGACCGGCGCCATTCAGTCCAATATCAACGTGGGCGACGTGCTGGTGACTACCGCTGCCGTCCGTCTTGATGGTGCCAGCCTGCACTTTGCCCCGATGGAATTCCCGGCAGTGGCAGACTTTGCCTGTACTACGGCGCTGGTTGAAGCCGCCAGGGCCAGTGGTGCGACCACGCATATCGGTGTGACCGCCTCTTCCGATACCTTCTACCCAGGCCAGGAACGTTACGACACCTATTCCGGCCGCGTAGTGAACCGCTTTAAAGGTTCCATGGAAGAGTGGCAGTCGATGGGCGTGATGAACTATGAAATGGAATCCGCCACCTTGCTGACCATGTGTGCCAGCCAGGGCCTGCGTGCGGGGATGGTTGCCGGTGTGATCGTTAACCGCACCCAGCAAGAGATCCCAAATGCAGAAACCATGAAGAAAACCGAAAGCCAGGCGGTGCAAATCGTTGTTGAAGCAGCTCGCCGTCTGCTGTAATCCTCACGCCCTCACCCTGACCCTCTCCCAAAAGGAGAGGGGATCAATCGTGCTACCCGTTTGACCACCGTCTGTCTCAACAAAATACGACCCTCTGACTTACCACACCAAACGTTGAGAGAGGATTGGGGGAAAGGGGGCAACTGGGCCGTTTGACGGCCCGTTTCTCCATCTGTTACGGTTATCCTCCCCTACGTCATACTGCTGGCCTGCTGTTGCTGGTGTTTTCCGATTACCGGCTAATGTGGCGGCCTATCCTAAGACAATCATTATAAGGACGTCTAATGACCACTCAGATTTCGCTCCATCCTTCACTTGCACCGCTGGACGGTGGTATCAATTTCCGCGATTTAGGCGGCAACACCGTGGCAGATGGCCGCCGTATCAAACGGGGGCTGCTGTTTCGCTCCGGCGCGCTGGATCGGTTGAGTGAAAATGACTGTAGTTTCCTGGCTCAGATGCCGATGCGCTCGGTGCTGGATTACCGTGATATTGATGAAGTGCAGGCCAAGCCTGACGTGCTATGGGCGGGGGCCGACTATTACCATGTGCCAGCCAATCCGCTTAGCAGTGAAGTCAACGCCAACCTGGATAAGCTCACCGACGAGACGCTGGCCAAGTTTGATGCCCAGGTCTTTATGCTGGAACTGTATCGCCGCCTGCCGTTCAATAACGCCGCCTATCGCCAACTGGCGCAGCTGTTGGCCCAGCCTGAAGGTGGTGCGATTGTGCAGCACTGCGCGGTAGGCAAAGATCGTACCGGCGTCGGTTCGGCGATGGTTTTGCTGGCACTGGGGGCGGATGAGGCTACGGTGATGGAGGATTATCTGCTGACGCAAGTCACGCTGGCTAACTTCCGTGAACATATGTTGGAACAGCTCGCTAGCCGCCTGAACGACGCCTCGGTAGCGCAATTTGCCTATGTGCTCGGTGCCCGCGAAGAGTTCCTGGTGACCGCGCTGGGCTGCATTCGTGAGCAATATGGCTCTGCCGATCGCTGGTTGGAGGCCGAATATGGGCTGGGGCAAAGCCAGCGTGAGGCAATACAGGCGTTCTACCTCGAATAATGGCGGCATGTTTAGCTCAGGTTTAACCCGTGCAGCAGGGCATTGCGTATCCTTGGGGCAGGATCCGTTCCCTATGGGAGAAAATCATTGAGCCTCAATGACATTATTCACTGGGTAGGGGAAGTGGTACGCCAGCATCAAGCCTGGGCGATACCGATCGTCTTCTTCCTGGCCTTTGGCGAATCATTGGCATTCCTTTCCTTGCTTTTGCCTGCAACGGTTATTCTGCTTGGGCTGGGGGCGTTGATTGGCGAGAGCGGCATTGCCTTCTGGCCGATTTGGGCTGCCGCCGCTGCGGGCGCCTTCTTTGGTGACTGGATCTCCTATTGGGTCGGTTATCGCTATCAGGAGCGTGTTGCCCATATGTGGCCACTGTCACGCAATCCACAACTGCTGGTACGTGGCCATGCGTTTTTTGAGCGCTGGGGCGTGCTGGGCATCTTCTTTGGCCGCTTCTTCGGGCCGTTGCGTGCCGTGGTGCCGCTGGTGGGGGGCATTTGTGCCATGCCGCAAACCTCGTTCCAGATTGCCAACGTGGCCTCGGCGATGGTCTGGGCCTTCGGCATTCTGGCTCCAGGAGCCTTTGGCATCAAATGGCTAACCCAGTGGATGTAATATCCGCCTATTTTAATTATTCAGCGACAGAGTGAGAATTCGATCACGAATTTATCTTTATTTGGCGCTTTTTAATTCCCTTATTTTTTCAGCGGTGTTACTTTCCCAACAAGTGGATTGTTACTGTGAATAAACAGGCAAAACCCAAACCCGTCGACATACCAATGTCATGGGTTTGGGTTTTTTTTTGCCCTTAATTTACCTGATGATCGACAGATGATTAAAAAATAGCCCTGTAGGCATCATTTTTCACTAAGGAATAGTCAATGAAAATTAAAACCTGGTTACTGGCCTCCGTCCTTGCCGTTTCCTCTGCTGCGGCCTTCAGCGTATCTGCGGCGGAAACCGACAGCGTAGATATTTATTTTGCCCGCCACGGCAAAACGCTGCTCAATACCTACGATCGGGTGCAGGGCTGGGCTGACTCACCGCTGACACCGGCCGGGATCGAAACCGCGCGC
Source organism: Serratia sp. (in: enterobacteria) (assembly GCF_051654945.1). Classification (GTDB taxonomy): domain Bacteria; phylum Pseudomonadota; class Gammaproteobacteria; order Enterobacterales; family Enterobacteriaceae; genus Chania. Next base: position 23,558 of record NZ_JBOFZA010000073.1, on the reverse strand, counting down.
TACCTGGGTGCCGGGCTGAAGGGGATCCCTTTCGACAGTTTCTATACCAGTGATGCCGGCCGCCAACGTGAAACGATGCAGGTGATCCTCAAGGAAATGGGTAAGTCGGATGCCAAGGTGACGGAACTGACCGATCTGCGTGAAATGTTCTTTGGCGGTTTTGAAGGGCGCGCCAATGCCGAGATGGCAGGCGCTGCGGCCAAGAAAATGGGGCTGGCCTCTGGTGCCGAGATGTTCAAGCTGATGGGTGAAGGCAAGATCAGCCTGATCCCGATGGTGGACGCCATCACGCAAAGCGATGACAAAAAAGAAGCGGAAAGCGCGCAACAGGTTAAAACCCGTATGCAGCGTGCCTTGAATACCATGGTGCAGAATGCCCTGAAAAACGGTGATAAAAACATCCTGGCGGTCTCTTCTGGGCTATCGATGCAGATGATGATTTCCGATATGACCGATAACCCGAACAAAAATAAACCACTGACTAACGCGGCAGTGGTCAAGATGACGTATAAAGATGGAAAATATACCGTAACCGATATTGGCGATATGACTTATGTCGCTAAAGGGAAAGCGTTATTAAATAAATCCCTTTGATTATTACCTAATAAAAAATAACTAACCCCTCTACTGGGGGATATTAGCCGAGGCAGTAATAAATTGCCTCGGCAGGGATTCTCTATATCCGTCGTCTTTCAAGCTGCAACTTGAAATCCATAGGGTAAATACCTTTTTCGGGGATGAAAATAATGAAACGTTCTGCATTAAGCTGCTTAGTCGCTATTTCGCTATTATCCACCACGGCCCAGGCCAGCGTTGATGACGTCCTGGATTCGCCCTTTTTCAGCGACAGCCACGCTGAACTGTCGCTGAAAAACTACTGGAAGTATCTTAAGGAAGATGCCGCCAACCCAAAAGAGGTGCATAACGCCTGGGGGCAAGGGCTGGCGCTGGGCTATCAGTCTGGCTATTTTGCTGACTTTATCGGTGTCAATCTCGATTACTACAGCGCGGTGAAACTGGGCGCCAGTGATTACTTCAATACCCGTGGAGTGTTGTATAACAACGGCCCTGGCAACAGCAAAGAGAATGCTGCCGGCTACAGCAAAGTGGGCCAGCGCTATATCAAGCTGAAAGGCGATGTGGGCGGTGCAGCATTGAATGCTCAGGCTGGTTGGCAGGTGTTGCGTAACTACGGCGTGATTTCCACCTCCACTCGTCTCTCCCCTACGACTTACCTGGGATGGTCCGGTGGCGTGTCCGGTGCCGGATTGTCCTTACGCGGCGCGTATGTTGAGCGCTCCATGGATCGTAACTCACCTGATAGTCTGCGTTTACAGACCAACGATGGCCGCTATATCAACCATCTCGCCAGCGCTGAACTGGGCTATGACAATAAAGCGTTTAACGGCCAATTAGCCTACGGGGAATCTCAGGATTATCTGCGTCGCCAGATCTTGCGTATGAACTACAAAGCCGATGAGAAACTCACCCTCGGCAGCCAGATTTACACCACCCAGGCGCTGGATGACTATAAACAGATGGCGCTGAGTAAACGCAACTTCGATCATAACGCCAACCACTATGCGCTGGATGCCAAATGGCAGGAGCCGCTGTGGAGCGTCAAGGTCGGGATTGCCCACACGCGGGCCCCGAAGGGCGAAGGTCAGCTCGGTTTCTACCCGCGCCATATGTCCAAAAACTCACGCGGTACCTTTACTTCGATGGCCTATGCCGGGGAAGATTATATGCGTGATGGTGAAACCATGCTGGCAACCATGGCCGAATACCGCATCACGCCTGAATTTACTGCCGGGCTGGCGGGCAACGTGGGCCAGTTCAGCTATCAAGGCGCAGCGGTGCGTACCGGTGAGATCAACGTCTTTGGCCGTTGGGCACCCACACATCCCAAGCTGAAAAACCTGACGGTGTTCGCCATGGCCGGGCCGGGCTGGTCTTACAAGAACAGCAATAAAACGCCGATACTGGTGGATGGCAAGTCTCAGACTTCCCACTCATTGTCCGGCGAGTTTATCGCCGAATACCGCTTCAAACTGTTTTAACCTGCCTTATCAGCGCGGTACCTAGGATTACCGCGCTTCCTTCATCATAAAAACAGACTGGACATCCATACAGGCTCCCTTTAACGTGGCAGGCAACAGGTGCAAAACGCGCCGGAACCGCATGTTTGACAGGAGGCAGGGTGGATACCAGTTTGGTTTACGGTATGGGTGGCGTAGCGATAGGCTTACTGCTGGGGTGGCTGATCGCCAGCCTGCGCGCGCAACAGCACGCCGCGCAGCATGAAACCGACATGCGCCTGCTGGAGCAGTCTTTGCAGCAGGCCCAGCTTGAAACCACTTCCCGCCAAGAGATGCTGCAACGCCACGAACAGCAGCTGCGGCAAAACGATCTGGAACTGCGCACCCTGCACAGCCAACTGGCCGCCGGGCAGGAGAGGCTGCAACAGCTCAACCACTGGCGCAATGAATGCGAACTGCTGAATCAGGAGTTACGGGCGCAGCGGGAAGTCAACAGCGCTCAGGAAGCCGAGCTGCGCGAGGTGACCATCCGCCTGGAAGAAACCCGCATGGCCGCCGAAGAGAAGCAGCGGTTGCTGATCAGCAGTGAACAGCGCTTGACCACCCAGTTTGAGAATCTGGCCAACCGCATTTTCGAAAACAGTGGCCGCAAGGTGGAGGAGCAAAATAAACAGAGCCTTGATAGCCTGCTGCTGCCGCTACGCGAGCAGTTGGATGGTTTTCGCCGCCAGGTGCAGGACAGTTTTGGCCAGGAAGCACGCGAACGCCATACGTTGACGCACGAAATCCGTAATCTACAGCAGTTAAATGCCCAAATGGCCCGCGAGGCGATCAACCTTACCAAGGCGCTGAAAGGCGATAACAAAACCCAGGGTAACTGGGGGGAAGTGGTGCTGAGCCGCGTGCTGGAAGCCTCTGGCCTGCGCGAAGGCCATGAGTATGAGACACAGGTCAATGTGCGGCTGGATAGCCAAAGCCGTATGCAGCCAGATGTGATCGTGCGTTTGCCGCAGGGTAAGGACGTGGTGATCGACGCCAAGATGTCGCTGGTGGCCTATGAGCGTTACTTCAACAGTGAAGATGATTTCGAGCGGGAGGCGGCATTGACCGAGCATATCGCTTCACTGCGTGGGCACATTCGTGTGCTGGGTCGCAAAGATTATCAACAGTTGCCCGGTCTGCGTTCGCTGGATTACGTGCTGATGTTTATCCCGGTGGAACCGGCCTTCCTGCTGGCCATCGATCGTGAGCCAGAGCTGATTAGCGAGGCGTTGCAACATAACATTATGCTGGTCAGCCCTACGACCTTGCTGGTAGCGCTACGCACCATTACCAACCTGTGGCGTTATGAGCACCAGAGCCAAAACGCCCAGCGTATTGCCGATCGCGCCGCCCGGCTGTATGACAAGATGCGTCTGTTCGTTGACGATATGTCGGCCCTGGGGCAAAGCCTGGATAGGGCGCAGGGCAGTTATCACCAGGCGATGAATAAACTGAGCGAAGGCCGTGGTAATCTTATCGGCCGCATCGAGGGCTTCCGCGCGCTCGGGGTTGAAATTAAACGCCCAATCAACCCGCTTCTGGCGCAGCAGGCCGCGGAACAGCAAGATGATGAACTGCTCCCAGAGCCCGACGAGGAGATGACCTCGTTGCCGGGGGAAGACGATGACCAAAGCTGTGAAGAACCGCATCGCGCATCGCACGGATGATGCTGCTGTAAGGTGGGGTATTACGCCGCTTTCTGGTACACTCCACGACACTAAATTGACTGAATGGCAGGCAGGACAATGGCAGATCAAGCGCAGGAAACCACCGATTTTGGCTTTCGTACCGTAGCAAGAGACGAGAAGCAGGCCATGGTGGCCAACGTTTTTCACTCGGTAGCGGCAAAGTATGACGTGATGAACGACCTGATGTCGTTTGGTATCCATCGTATCTGGAAGCGTTTTACCATCGATTGCAGCGGCGTACGCCGCGGCCAACGCGTGTTGGATCTGGCCGGTGGTACAGGCGATCTGGCCGCCAAGTTCTCCCGCATGGTGGGTGAGCAGGGGCAGGTCGTGCTGGCGGATATCAACGATTCCATGCTCAAGATGGGGCGCGAAAAACTGCGCGACCACGGCATCGTTGGCAATATCAGCTATGTGCAGGCCAACGCCGAAGCGCTGCCGTTCCCGGATAACTATTTCGATTGCATCACTATCTCCTTTGGCCTGCGTAACGTCACCGACAAAGACAAAGCGCTGCGCTCGATGTTCCGCGTGTTGAAGCCGGGCGGTCGCCTGCTGGTGCTGGAGTTCTCCAAGCCGCTGCTGGAGCCGCTGAGCAAGGCTTATGATGCCTACTCATTCCACGTGCTGCCAAAAATTGGCGAACTGGTGGTAAAAGATCCGGACAGTTACCGCTATCTGGCAGAATCGATCCGCATGCATCCCGATCAGGAAACCCTGAAGGGCATGATGGGCAATGCCGGTTTCGAGAACGTTAACTACTTCAACCTGACCGGCGGCATTGTTGCGCTGCATCGGGGCTTCAAGTTCTGATATGGAAATGCCGATGCTGTTAACTCCGTTACTGACCGGCGTGCTGGAAACCTCACTCAATAGCCTGCTATTTCGCGATCGCAGCATGAAAGCTGCCCGCCAACGGCTGGTGGGCAAAGTGTTGCGTATCGAGTTGCAGGAACTCTCTTCGCCGTTGGTGCTGTTGTTTAGCGAACAGCGCGTGGACGTGCTTGGTCAGTCTGAAGATAGCGCCGACTGTACGGTGCAAACCCGCGTGCCGGTGCTGCTCAAATTGCGCGATCGCCAGCAGCTTTCCCCGCTGATGCGTAGCGGCGAGCTGATTGTCGAAGGCGATATTCAGGTGGTGCAACAGTTGGTCGGTTTGCTCGATCTGGCGGAGTGGGATCCAGCGGAATGGTTGGCGCCTTATGTGGGTGACATTGCCGCGCAAGGGGTGAGCCAGATCGTAGGCAAAGGCCTGGGCCTGCTGAAATCCGGCTTGCAGAGCCAGCAACGCTATGTGGCGGAAACGCTGACCGAAGAGTGGCGCATGGCTCCCGGCCCGCTGGAAGTGGTGTGGTTTAACGAAGAGGTTGATGCCACCGTTCGCAGTGTGGACGCACTGATTGCCCGTATGGACCAGTTGGAGGGTAAACGATGACTCCTGGCGAAATTTGCCGCCTGTATTTGATCGTGCGCGTTTTCCTTAGCTATGGTCTGGATGAACTGATCCCCAAGATGCGCTTGACCCTACCGTTGCGCATTGGCCGCCGCTTGCTGTTCTGGATGCCGAACCGTCATAAAGATTTGCCGTTGGGCGAACGTCTGCGCCTCGCGCTGCAAGAGCTGGGCCCGGTGTGGATCAAGTTCGGCCAGATGATGTCGACCCGCCGCGATCTTTTCCCGCCGCATATTGCCGACCAACTGACCCTGTTGCAGGATCGGGTTGCACCGTTCGATGGCGCGCTGGCGCGTAAGCATATTGAATTAGCGATGGGCGGCCCGCTGGAAACCTGGTTCGATGACTTTGACCAGCAGGCGCTGGCGTCGGCGTCGATTGCCCAGGTGCATACCGCCCGGCTGAAAACGACCGGCCAAGAGGTGGTGCTGAAAGTGATCCGCCCGGATATTGGGCCGATTATCAAAGCCGATGTGCGCCTGATGTATCGCCTGGCAGGCTGGGTGCCCAAGCTGATGCCGGATGGTCGCCGTCTGCGCCCGCGCGAAGTGGTGCGTGAATATGAGAAAACCCTGCTCGATGAGTTGAACCTGCTGCGCGAAGCAGCCAACGCCATCCAGCTGCGCCGTAACTTTGACGGCAGCCCGATGCTTTACGTGCCAGAGGTTTACTCCGATTACTGCCGTGAAAGCGTGTTGGTAATGGAGCGGATTTACGGCATCCCGGTGTCGGATATTGCGGCTCTGGAACAGCAGAATACCAATATGAAACTGTTGGCAGAGCGTGGCGTTCAGGTGTTCTTTACCCAGGTCTTCCGCGATAGTTTCTTCCATGCCGACATGCATCCTGGCAATATTTTCGTCAGCTACGAGCACCCGGAAGATCCGTGCTATATCGGCATTGACTGTGGCATCGTGGGTTCGCTGAACAAAGACGACAAGCGCTACCTGGCGGAAAACTTTATCGCCTTCTTCAACCGCGACTACCGTAAGGTGGCAGAACTGCACGTCGATTCCGGTTGGGTGCCGCGTGATACCAACGTCGAAGATTTTGAGTTTGCCATCCGTACCGTCTGCGAGCCGATTTTTGAAAAACCGCTGGCGGAGATTTCATTTGGTAACGTGCTGTTGAACCTGTTCAATACCGCACGTCGTTTCAACATGGAAGTGCAGCCGCAACTGGTATTACTGCAAAAGACGCTGCTGTACGTAGAGGGTCTTGGCCGCCAGCTTTACCCGCAACTGGATCTGTGGACTACGGCGAAGCCGTTCCTGGAAAGCTGGCTGCGGGATCAGGTCGGTATTCCGGCAGTGATCCGCGCGCTGAAGGAAAAAGCGCCGTTCTGGGCTGAGAAACTGCCTGAATTGCCTGAGTTATTTTATGACAGCTTGCAACAGCATAAACTTTTGCAACAAAGCGTCGATAAATTAACCGGTCAGATGCAGGCGCAACGCGTTCGGCAAGGTCAATCACGGTATTTGTTCGGGGTTGGCGCTACACTGTTAGTAAGTGGTACGATTTTACTGCTGGGAGGCGTAGAGGTGTTTCCTGCCTGGATGATGGCCGCAGGCGTTGTGGCCTGGGTTGTCGGTTGGAAGCGCACCGCCTGAATTGATTAAAACCAGGAAAACAGCTGCCGTACTCGCCTCACCAAAAGGGGCATATCCAACACAAAGATGAAGGGTATATAATGCGGCAACTCAAAATATGCTCCGTGCATTTCAATTGTGAAAGGCGATGGGCATAACCCCTTTATACTAGAGGTAATTGTTATGGGCGGTATTAGTATTTGGCAATTGTTGATCATCGCGGTGATCGTGGTGTTGCTGTTTGGTACCAACAAACTGCGTACGCTGGGTTCCGATCTCGGTGCATCGATTAAAGGCTTCAAGAAGGCGATCGGCGATGACAACAGCGCTGCGCCAACCAACACGACTGAAAAAACCAGCCACGACGCGGACTTTGCGGCCAAGCCTATCACCGATAAGCAGCCGGAAGTAAAAGCAGCGGAAGAGTCGAAGAACAAAGAGCAGGTATAAACCGTGTTTGACATTGGGTTTGGTGAACTGCTGTTGGTACTGGTGATTGGCCTGGTGGTACTCGGGCCAGAACGGTTGCCAGTGGCGGTCAGAACCGTTGCGGGCTGGATCCGAGCGCTGCGCTCTCTGGCGGCATCGGTACAAAATGAGCTGACGCAGGAATTGAAGCTGCAAGAACTGCAGGAAAGCCTGAAGAAGGCAGAGAAAGCTGGCTTGCAGAATTTAACGCCAGAACTCAAAGCCTCAATGGATGAGCTGAAAGAGGCGGCTGAGTCGCTGAAACGTTCTTATCACGTCGATAAGGACGAGCCGCCGCATACCATCCACAATCCAGTGGTCACCGATCCCGAAGCTCTGCATGACGGTGTGACTCCGGCTGAAGCGGCGACAGCGGCTTCAGCACCCGTTGCGGCACCGCAGCCCACTGAACCCGCGCCAGCCATGCAAAGCGAGCCCGTCTTGCAACCCGTGGCTCAGGCAACGCCAGTGGATCAGCCAGCTCCTGCAAAGCAGGCCATCCAAGAGCCTGTGGTGGATAAATCCCCTGCGTCTCAACAACCTAGTGGCGAACGTTAAAACATGGCCGTTGAAGATACCCAACCGCTTATCAGTCATTTAATTGAACTGCGTAAGCGGCTGTTGAATTCGATCATCAGCGTGCTGGTGATCTTTATCGTGTTGGTGTTTTTCGCCAACGATATCTATCAGATCGTGTCTGCACCGTTGATCGAGCAATTGCCCGCCGGGGCGAGCATGATTGCCACCGATGTGGCTTCACCGTTCTTTGCACCGATCAAGTTGACGATGATGGTTTCGGTGATCGTTGCCGCGCCGATTATTCTCTATCAGGTCTGGGCCTTTATTGCTCCCGCACTTTACCAGCATGAGCGCCGCCTGATGATGCCGCTGCTGGTCTCCAGCAGTTTGCTGTTCTATCTGGGGATGGCATTTGCCTATTTTGTGGTGTTCCCGCTGGCCTTTGGCTTTTTTGCCAAAACTGCGCCAATTGGCGTCACGATCGCGACGGATATCAGCAACTACCTGAGCTTTGTCATGGCGCTGTTTATGGCGTTTGGCGTGGCCTTTGAGGTGCCGGTTGCCATTATCCTGCTGTGCTGGAGCGGTGTTACCACGCCAGATGACCTGAGAAAGAAACGCCCGTATGTATTGGTTGGGGCTTTCGTGGTCGGCATGTTGCTAACGCCACCGGATGTGTTCTCGCAAACCCTGCTGGCTATCCCGATGTACCTGTTGTTTGAGGTCGGGGTGTTCTTTGCCCGCTTCTATGTAGGGAAGCGACGTAAACCGCTAGAGGAAGAAGAGGAAGGCGAAGAGCCACCGGCCTCCTGATCCCCGTAGTCCCTAAGCCGCCCCTCGCCCTAACCCTCTCCTACAGGGAGAGGGGACGGAATGTGCCACTGATTAACGTTTGCACCTGACCGCAGCATCGAATCAACAAAGCCGCAGATTTACGCCTGTACCGCTGCGAGCTCCGTTCCAGCTCCCTCTCCCTGTAGGAGAGGGTTGGGGTGGGGGGAAACCGTTGGCTTTGACTGACAAGCATGACCCCGATGGGCGGTTTTTGCTTTGGAAAAACCATGTTTGATATTGGCGTTAACCTTACCAGTTCACAATTTGCCAAAGATGTTCCGCAGGTGGTTGAGCGCGCGCAGGCAGCAGGCGTGACAGGTATGCTGATCACCGGCACCAACGCCGCGCAAAGCGAGGCGGCCAGCCTAATGGCGCAACAGCATCGTGGCTATTGCTGGTCTACGGCGGGCGTACATCCACATGATGCCAGCAGTTGGAATGATGAGGTCGCGCAGCAAATTCACCAACTGGCTTTGCGGCCAGAAGTTGTTGCCATCGGCGAGTGCGGGTTGGATTTTAACCGTAACTTTTCCACCCCGGAACAGCAGGAAGCGGCATTCAGCGCTCAGTTGGCAATGGCCGCCGAATTCAGCCTGCCGGTATTCCTGCATTGTCGCGATGCACACGCACGTTTTGTTGCACTGCTGACTCCTTGGTTGGATAAACTGCCCGCCGCGGTCGTGCACTGCTTTACCGGTAGCGCCGAAGAGTTGCAGGACTGCCTGGCACTGGGTTTGTCGATCGGTATTACCGGGTGGGTTTGTGATGAGCGCCGGGGCCTTGAACTGCGGGCCTTGTTACCACACATCCCGGCCGATCGTTTACTGCTGGAAACCGATGCCCCCTATTTGTTGCCCCGGGATTTACATCCGAAACCGGCATCTCGTCGCAACGAACCCTGTTTTCTGCCCCATATCGTTCGGCAGGTGGCTACCTGGCGAGAAGACGATCCCGAGTGGCTGAGCCAGAAAACTGATGAGAACGCCCGCCGGATTTTCCGGTTGGTCTGAGTTAGGAGAAAACTATGAGCTATGCATTTCCGGGCACCTTCCCTGGTCGCCGTATGCGCCGCGTGCGCCGTCATGACTTCAGCCGCCGTCTGGTCGCAGAGAACCAGGTCACGGTGAATGACCTGATTTACCCGGTCTTTGTCATGGAAGGCAGCAACCGCCAGGAAGCCGTTTCCTCTATGCCTGGCGTATCGCGCATGAGTATCGATCTGCTGATCAAAGAGGCGGAAGCCATCGCCAAACTCGGCGTGCCGGTGATCTCCCTGTTCCCGGTGATTGAGCCTGGCCTGAAGTCACTGCATGCCGAGGAAGCCTATAACCCGCAGGGTTTGGTGCAGCGTACCGTACGTGCGCTGAAAGACGCCGTGCCGGAGCTGGGGATCCTGACCGACGTGGCGCTCGACCCGTATACTACTCATGGGCAGGACGGGGTGATCGACGAGCAGGGTTACGTGATCAACGATATCAGCAAAGAAATCCTGGTACGTCAGGCGCTTTCCCATGCCGAGGCGGGAGCCGAAATTGTTGCCCCTAGCGATATGATGGATGGCCGTATCGGCGCCATCCGCGATCAGCTAGAACTGCAAGGCCTGGTGAATACCCAGATCATGGCATATTCCGCCAAATATGCCTCATGCTATTACGGCCCGTTCCGTGACGCGCTCGGCTCCACCGGTAATCTGAAAGGCGGCAACAAAAAAACCTATCAGATGGATCCGGCCAATGGTGACGAAGCCCTGCAAGAGATTGCGCAAGATCTGCAGGAAGGCGCGGACATGGTGATGGTGAAGCCGGGGATGCCGTATCTGGACGTGGTGCGGCGTGTCAAAGATACCTTCGGGGTACCTACCTTCGCCTATCAGGTGTCGGGAGAATATGCGATGCACATGGCGGCGATCCAGAACGGTTGGCTGCAAGAGCAACCGGCGGTGATGGAGTCTCTGCTGTGTTTCAAGCGTGCCGGAGCCGATGGTGTGCTGACCTACTTCGCCAAGCGTGTTGCCCAGTGGCTGCATGATGATGCGATGCGCCGTTAATCGCTCGCAGAGACAGCATTCCTGACTCTTTGCAATGACGGTATGGTTCAATTACACTATGTTCAAGGATGCAGCAGACTGGTTATATTGAATATCATGGATATTGATGTTTCCAGACATCCCGCTACCAACGCAAGTTGGTCAGGCCAAGTCCGGTAAAGGCGCTTCTGAATACCAGAGATCCTCTGGCGAAACCCACCTTAAGGTGGGTTTTGTTATTTCAGGGATGGGGTAATGATTTACCGGTCATGAGATTGTGAGCGATGACATAAAATCCCACCTTCCCGCCGCCAGGTCTTGCAGTCACTGGATAGGCGCTGGTCACATGTAGCCTGAGTTTTTTCTTTTCCCGGAATGCCTTGAACGGAACATGATAAAAACAGCGTTCACCTTCTTCATTCAACACCTCCACGACGGCATAGCTGCCATGCCCCGCATGGATAATACGCTGTTGGTCGAGCGATAGCATAATCTCCCTGAGATAGCGTTTTGCCAGCCCATAGCGCAACTTGCAGAACGGTCTAGACTCTCGGGGAGAATGATACATCAGCGTTCTTTTCTCATCCTCACTCTGTTCTGGATACGCTTTGCAAAAGCAGTGACATGAATAAGAAACGATGAATTTATATACTCTATCTACCTTGCCCTCACAGTGGTGCGTGTAGGTTACGGTATGGGCATCCAGAAAGGAAAGGTCCCATGATTCACCCTCTACATCGATGAAAGGGTGCCACTTTTTCACCTCGTCGATATTCACGGTCACCTTTCTCCTAACGCAAAGGCTAGATTTTAACCGTTGTCACGACCCAATGAATTAGCGAATAAAGTAATGCGTGTGCTGGCTGAATCGCCTACGGTTCACTGCTCGTTTGACTGTGTGAGGGGCTTGTGTGATGTATCAGAACGATAAGTTTGTACTTCACCGGGCGTGAATGTGCGTTCTAAGAAACTTTATTGAAAACTGTTCAGGAATTGGCGCGATATCAGCATACACAAAACAGGCACCCTCGGGTGCCTGTTTGCGTTACAGCTTCTGGAACTGCCGGTTATCGATGCTCTGGTTAATCTGCTTGTTGATCAGATTCAGCAGCAGCATGGAACGGGCTTCACCATCGGGTTCGGTGTAGATCGCATGCAGGCCCTCGAACACGCCATCGGTGATCAACACCGTATCGCCTGGTTGTGGGGTCTCTGGATCCACATAGTGTTCTTCACTATGCGTCTGGAGCTCTTCGATGACCTGTAAAGGTATCTGAGTCGGTAACGCGCCAAAACGCACAAAGTGGCTGACACCACGGGTTGCGCTGATCGTGGTGGTGTGAATACGCTCTGGATCGAATTCAACAAACAGGTAGTTGGGAAATAGTGGTTCGCTCACGGCAGTACGCTTGCCACGCACGATTTTCTCCAACGTAATAATTGGGCTCAGGCAGTTGACGGCTTGCCTTACCAGGTGTTCCTGTGCCCGTAAGAGCTGGCCGCGCTTACAATAAAGTAGATACCAAGATTCCATAGTTTCACATGCCTTTCTGTCAGCCGCTAAGCATACCAAAAGCCACTACGGATACCTAGTGACGCAAGTATCCATCTGTTGCAGCAATCTGCCGTAGCCAGCATAAAGTCACACATTTGTTTGCCTGGTTCAGGTATAACAATAGGCCTAAAATTTGCGACGGTCACAGCATGGCGGGCAAGCCTGATGCTCAGCGTGACATCTTTATCATTCTTGCACTGGGGGAGAGACATGGAGCTATTTTTACTGAGTAACGGCAAACTTTCCGGCGAGGCCGAACTGCTCGGCTATGCCAAGAGCCAACTGTTGGCGATGATTGAACGCCGCAACATCACGTCAGCCGTATTTATTCCTTATGCCATGATCCGCGGGGATTACGACCAGCGGGCAGGGGATCTGGCGCAGACGTTGGGCATCAAGGTCACCAGTATCCACCATGCCGAGTGCCCGGCAGAGGCGATCGCGCAGGCCGAGTGTATTCTGGTCAGCGGCGGCAATACCTGGATGCTGAACCAGATGCTGCATGAAAATGGCCTGATTGTGCCGATCCAACGTGCCGTGCGTGAACGCGAAGTGCCGTATGTGGGGTGGAGTGCTGGCTGTAACGTGGCGACACCGAGCATCCGCACTACCAACGACATGCCGGTGCGCAACAGCGTCGTATTGCCTGCGCTGGGTTTGTTCCCGGTACAGATCAACCCGCACTATATCGATGCCCATATCAGCGGACACATGGGCGAAACCCGTGATGAACGCCTGGCAGAGTTCTGTGCGGTGAATCCAAGCGAGTCGGTTGTCGCGCTGCGCGAAGGTAGCCTGCTGCACGTTTGTGGTAACGATCTGCGCTATTTCAGCGCCAGGGAGCAGGGCTTCAAGGTGTTCCGCCATGGGGTAGAAACTCAGGAATTTCAGGATACCTTGGCACTGCGCTCGCTGGTGCCGTTCACCTGCCATTGAGATCGCAAAACTGGCTAGATTGGGCAAGAAGGTTGTTACGCAGCATTGTGGTGACAACCCAAACTAGTAGCGCTAATGTGGGCAGATTGGCTAGAATTTGTTAATCTATCCCTTCGCTGTGAAACGCCTTAAAATCAGCCAGTTAATTAAATGTCGAAGCAGATGGTGATTTTGCTGGTTCGGCGTTTAAATCTTCTACAAATCAATGGTGTAATGGCTTGCATGAAATACCGTGACCTACGCGATTTCCTCTCGTTGCTGGAAAAGAGAGGGGAACTAAAACGCATCAGCCAGCCGATTGATCCCTATCTGGAAATGACAGAAATCGCCGATCGTACGCTGCGTGCGGGCGGCCCGGCGCTGCTGTTCGAAAATCCGAAAGGCTATGATATGCCGGTGCTCTGCAACCTGTTCGGTACGCCCAAGCGGGTCGCGATGGGGATGGGGCAGGAAGACGTCAGCGCGCTGCGCGAAGTGGGCAAACTACTGGCGTTTCTCAAAGAGCCTGAGCCACCGAAGGGTTTTCGCGATCTGTTCGACAAGATGCCCAAGTTCAAACAAGTGCTGAATATGCCGACCAAGGTGCTAGGCTCAGCCCCGTGCCAGGAACAGGTGTGGCAAGGGGAAGATGTCGATCTCGGCCGTATTCCGGTGATGCACTGTTGGCCGGAAGATGCCGCTCCATTGGTGACCTGGGGGCTGACGGTGACACGCGGCCCGCATAAAGAGCGCCAGAATCTGGGGATCTATCGCCAGCAGGTATTGGGCAAGAACAAGCTGATTATGCGCTGGCTCTCGCACCGTGGCGGCGCCCTCGATTATCAGGAGTGGTGTCAGCAGCATCCGGGTGAACGTTTCCCAGTGGCCGTTGCGCTGGGTGCCGATCCGGCGACCATTTTGGGTGCGGTGACGCCAGTACCGGATAACCTGTCTGAATATGCCTTTGCCGGGTTATTGCGCGGCAACAAGACCGAAGTGGTCAAATGCCTGTCCTGCGATCTTGAAGTCCCGGCCAGCGCGGAAATTGTGCTGGAAGGTTATATCGAGCAAGGGGAACTGGCGCCGGAAGGCCCATATGGCGATCACACCGGTTATTATAACGAAATCGATCACTTCCCCGTGTTTACCGTGACTCACATTACCCAGCGGCGCGACGCGATCTATCACTCGACCTATACTGGCCGTCCGCCGGATGAACCTGCGGTGATGGGGGTAGCGTTAAACGAAGTGTTTGTGCCGATCCTGCAAAAACAGTTCCCGGAAATCGTCGATTTCTATCTGCCTCCTGAAGGGTGTTCTTACCGTCTGGCGGTGGTGACCATCAAAAAACAGTACGCCGGGCACGCCAAACGCGTAATGATGGGGGTCTGGTCTTTCCTACGCCAATTTATGTATACCAAGTTTGTCATCGTCTGCGATGACGACGTGAATGCACGCGATTGGAATGACGTGATTTGGGCGATCACCACCAGAATGGATCCGGCAAGGGATACCGTTCTAGTGGAGAATACACCGATTGATTACCTGGACTTCGCTTCACCGGTTTCCGGGCTGGGATCGAAGATGGGCCTGGATGCCACCAATAAATGGCCGGGAGAAACCCAACGAGAGTGGGGCCGTCCGATCAAGATGGATGAGAAAGTGCGTGCGCGCATCGACGACATCTGGGATGAGCTCGCCATATTCAGTGACCGAGAACCGACGCTCTAGCGCCAGTGATGACCCGACAGAGGAACGCATGACAATCCTGAGCTGTAAAGTGACCTCCGTAGAGGCCATTACCGATACCGTTTATCGGGTACGTTTGGTGCCAGAGGCACCCTTTTCGTTCAAAGCAGGGCAATACCTGATGGTCGTGATGGATGAGCGTGATAAACGCCCATTCTCTGTGGCCTCGACGCCAGCGCAGCAAGACTATATCGAGCTGCATATTGGTGCTTCTGAACTGAACCTGTATGCCATGGCAGTGATGGATCGCGTGCTGAAAGAGCAGGCTATCACCGTAGATATCCCGCATGGTGAAGCCTGGCTACGTGAAGAAAGCGAGCGTCCGCTGGTGTTGATTGCCGGTGGTACCGGGTTCTCTTACGCACGTTCGATTTTACTGACGGCGCTCGAACAGCAACCCAATCGCGATATCTCGATCTACTGGGGTGGACGTGAGCTGAAGCACCTTTACGATCTCAGCGAATTGGAGGCGATTTCGCTGCAATACCCAAGCCTGAAGGTCATCCCGGTGGTTGAACAGCCGGAAGAGGATTGGCGTGGCCGCAGCGGCACGGTGCTGAGCGCGGTGTTGCAGGACTTTGGTTCGTTGTCTGAGCATGACATTTATATTGCCGGGCGTTTCGAGATGGCGAAAATTGCCCGTGAGCGTTTCTGTGCCGAGCGTGGCGCACTGGAAGCGCATATGTTCGGCGATGCCTTCGCGTTCATCTGATTGAATACGCAGCAGTCAAAACGGGGTGGCCAGGTGCCGCCCCGTTTTTATTGGCGCGCTAGAAATAAAAAAACCCGCCCCTGACAGGCGGGAAGTACGGCAAAAAAAACTTTTGGGATGCTCCAGGGAGCATCCAATCAGACACAGCTAGATGCGTTCAAACACCGTGGCGATCCCCTGGCCCAGGCCGATGCACATGGTGGCCAGACCAAACTGCACGTCGCGGCGCTCCATATTATTCAGCAGGGTGGTAGAGATACGCGAGCCGGAACAGCCTAACGGGTGGCCCAGAGCAATGGCACCGCCGTTGAGGTTGATCTTGTCGTCCATGCTATCCAACAGCCCCAGATCTTTAATGCATGGCAGTGATTGGGCGGCAAAGGCCTCATTCAATTCAAACAGATCGATATCCTGCACGCTAAGACCGGCACGTTTGAGCGCCAGTTTGCTGGCTGGCACCGGGCCATAGCCCATGATAGAAGGATCGCATCCCACCACCGCCATTGAGCGGATGCGGGCACGAGCCTTCAGACCTAGCGCCTTGGCGCGGGATTCGCTCATGATCAGCATGGCGGAAGCGCCGTCAGACAAGGCGGAAGAGGTGCCTGCGGTGACGGTGCCGTTGACCGGATCAAACGCCGGGCGCAATGCAGCCAGGCTGGCAACGGTGGTTTCCGGGCGGATCACTTCATCATAATCGTAACGAGTCAGTATGCCGTCGGCATCGTGGCCAGTGGTCGGGATAATTTCATTTTTGAAATAGCCGGCTAACGTTGCAGCGTGAGCACGTTGGTGGGAGCGGGCGGCAAACTCATCCTGCATCTCGCGGCTGATATTGTGCATTTTGGCCAGCATTTCTGCGGTCAGGCCCATCATTCCGGCGGCTTTTGCCACGGTACGGCTCAGGCCCGGGTGGAAGTCTACGCCGTGGTTCATCGGGACGTGGCCCATATGTTCCACACCGCCGATCAGGCTGACCTGTGCGTCACCCACCATGATAGCGCGAGCGGCATCATGTAAAGCCTGCATCGAAGAGCCACACAGGCGGTTCACCGTGACTGCCGGTACGCTATGCGGGATCTCGGCTAACAATGCGGCGTTACGGGCGATGTTGAAGCCTTGCTCCAGCGTCTGCTGCACGCAGCCCCAGTAAATATCATCAATTTCAGCGGCATTCAGCGCCGGGTTACGGCTCAGCACGGCACGCATCAGATGAGCGGAAAGGTCTTCCGCGCGTACCTGGCGGAAAGCGCCGCCTTTTGAGCGGCCCATCGGCGTACGTACGGCATCAACAATAACTACGTTTTCCATCTTTATAACCTCATGCCGGTTGGCCAGTGGAGATATCAGACAGCGCCGCTGTCGCCACCGGGTAGTAGCTTTCATTACGTTCCGCCTTGGCACGCAGACCGGCGGGCACCTGATACAGCGCCCCCAAATCGGCGTAACGTTGGGCCATTTCGACGTAATTGGCGGTGCCGATGGTATCCAGATAACGGAATGCACCACCGTGGAACGGCGGGAAGCCTATGCCGTAAACCAGCGCCATATCCGCCTCTGCCGGGCTGGCCACGATGCCTTCCTCCAGGCAGCGTACCACTTCGTTGATCATCGGGATCATCATGCGGGCGATGATCTCTTCACTGCTAAAAGCCTGTGCCGGTGCGCTTACGCTTGCCAGCAGCGTGTCGGTTTGCTCGTCGTTGTCTTTGCGCGGCTTGCCTTTACTGTCTTGGCTGTAGCGGTAGAAGCCCAACTGGTTTTTCTGACCGAAACGCTGGTTATCGAACATTACGTCGATCGCATCACGGTAATCTTTGTTCATACGTTCCGGGAAGCCGTTGGCCATCACCGCCTGGGCGTGGTGAGCCGTATCAATACCGACCACATCCAACAGATACGCCGGGCCCATCGGCCAGCCAAACTGTTTTTCCATCACTTTATCGATCTGACGGAAGTCGGCACCGTCGCGCAGCAGCTGGCTGAAACCGGCGAAATACGGGAACAGCACGCGGTTCACGAAGAACCCAGGGCAGTCATTGACGACGATCGGCGTTTTGCCCATGCGGGTGGCGTAGGCCACCACGGCGGCAATGGTGCTGTCGCTGGTGTGCTCACCACGGATAATCTCAACCAACGGCATGCGATGCACCGGGTTGAAGAAGTGCATACCGCAGAAGTTTTGCGGGCGCTTCAGCGATTTTGCCAGGTGATTGATCGGGATGGTTGAGGTATTGGAGGCCAGCACGGTATCTTCGCCGATCAACGCTTCCACTTCAGACAACACTGCCGCTTTCACCTTAGGATTTTCAACCACGGCCTCGACAATCAGTTGAGCGCGTTCGATACCGGCATAGTCCAGCGTGGGTTGGATGGTTGACAGCACCTGTGCCATCTTCAGGCCATCCAATTTGCCGCGCTCCAGCTGTTTATTCAGCAGCTTGGCCGCTTCATTCATGCCGAGGGTCAGGGATTTGTCGCTGATGTCCTTCATGATCACCGGCACGCCTTTCAGCGCAGATTGATAGGCGATACCGCCACCCATAATCCCGGCACCCAGCACGGCAGCCTGTTTCGGGGCTTCAACGTTCTTGGCCAGCTTTTTCGCCTGGCTTTTTACGAACTGATCGTTAAGGAAAATGCCCACCAGGGCGCGCGCTTCGTTAGAACGGGCCAAAGGCACAAAGCTGGCGGTTTCCAGCTTCAATGCCTCGTCACGGCCTAACTTGGCGGCTGCCTCGATGGTTTTAACGGCAGTCATCGGTGCAGGGTAATGTTTCCCGGCCGTTTGCATCACCATGCCTTTGGCGGTGGTGAAACTCATCGCTGCTTCGATTGGGCTAAGCTTCAGTGGTTCCAGCTTCGGCTGGCGGTAGGCACGCCAGTCTAGCTGGCCGTCGATCGCCTGTTGCAGCACTTTCAGCGCGGCTTCCACCAGTTTTTCCGGTGCGACCACGGCGTCGACTAAGCCGACCTTCAGTGCGTCTTTCGCGCCGATATCTTTGCCGGCAGCAATGATTTCCAGCGCGCTGTCGTTACCCAACAGGCGTGGCAGGCGCACGGAACCCCCGAAACCCGGCATGATACCCAGCTTGGTCTCCGGCAGGCCGATACGTGCATCTGGGGAGGCGATACGGAAATCGGTCGCCAGGATACATTCGCAGCCGCCGCCTAACGCATAACCGTTAATGGCGGCGATGGTCGGCACCGGCAAATCTTCCAACCGGTTGAAGATGCTATTGGCAAACACCAGCCATTCATGCAGCTTTTCTGCCGGGGCGGCAAACAGAGAGAGGAACTCGGTGATGTCGGCTCCCACGATGAATGCGGATTTGTCAGAGCGCAGCAGCAGCCCTTTCAGCCCGGTTTGCTGTTCCAGCACCTCGAGTGCGGCACCCAGGCTGGCAACGGTGCTGGTATCCAGCTTGTTGATCGGGCCTGGTGCGTTGAACACCAGCTCGGCGATGCCGTTGTCGAGCCAGTGTACTTGTAATGTTTCGCCTTGGTAGAGCATGTCGATCTCCTGAATCAGCGCAGTTGATCTGGTATGACCAGATGATGAGGAGTGTGGTTTTTATGTTAATAAATTGCAAATAATAGATTGCATATTTGCAAACCGGATCACAGGCGTAATGGCTAATCGATTGATTCTAAATCAAGTTATTTTTATGCATGTTACGGCAAACGTTGGCACGTTGCGGATGGCTGCAACTTGTTTGTTGTGGTTTGCGAAGCAGGCCTGATGCAAGAGGAGATGGGGTTGGAGCATGGGATCAGTGTGTTAAGATGGCTCATTCCGTTCTGAGGCATAAGGGTATTGTGATGGAAACGCTGGCTTCTTTGTATAACGACCACCTGGCAACACTGCAACAACGAACTCGTGAAGTATTAGAGCGCAATAAACTGGATGCGTTGCTGATCCATTCAGGAGAACTGCAACGCGTCTTCCTGGACGATCACAATTATCCGTTTAAAGTGAACGCCAACTTCAAGGCGTGGGTGCCGGTAACGTCGGTACCGAACTGCTGGCTGTGGGTGGACGGCGTTAACAAACCAAAGCTGTGGTTCTACTCCCCGGTGGATTACTGGCATAGCGTTGAACCGCTGCCCAACAGTTTCTGGACTAAATCCATCGACCTGCTGCCGCTGGCCAATGCCGACGATATCGCCAGCCAACTGCCGCAGCAGCGCGAGCGTGTGGGCTATATCGGCTACGCACAGCAACGCGCGCTCTCTCTTGGTATTGCGGCCGAAAACATCAACCCGCAAGCGGTGCTGAATTTCCTCGATTTCCGTCGCTCAATCAAAACCGGTTATGAGCTGGCCTGCATGCGCGAAGCGCAGAAAACGGCGGTGATGGGGCACCTTGCCGCTCAGGAAGCCTTCCAATCAGGCATGAGCGAGTTCGATATCAATCTGGCCTATCTGACCGCCACTGGCCACCGTGATACCAACGTGCCTTATGACAACATTGTTGCCCTGAATGAGCATGCGGCGGTGCTGCATTACACCAAGCTGGATCATCAGCCGCCGGCCGAAGCTCGCAGCTTCCTGATCGATGCGGGGGCTGAATACAATGGCTACGCCGCCGACCTGACTCGCACCTATGCGGGCCAGAGCGATAATGCGTTCGCCCATCTGGTGAAAGATCTTAATAGTGAGCAACTGGCATTGATAGACACCATGAAAGCCGGGGTACGCTATACGGATTATCATGTTCAGATGCATCAACGTATCGCCAAGTTGTTGAAAAATCATAAGCTGGTCACTGGTATTAGTGAAGAGGCGATGGTTGAACAAGGCATTACCTGCCCGTTCTTGCCGCATGGTCTGGGCCATCCGCTGGGTTTGCAAGTGCATGATGCCGCTGGTTTTATGCAGGATGAAAATGGCACTCATCTGGCCGCTCCGGCAAAATATCCGTTCCTGCGCTGCACGCGTATCATGCAGCCTGGCATGGTGCTGACTATTGAACCGGGCCTGTACTTCATTGAGTCCCTGTTGGCCCCTTGGCGTAGTGGCGAATTCAGTAAGCACTTCGCCTGGGATCGCATCGACGCGCTGAAGCCTTACGGCGGTATCCGCATTGAGGACAATATCGTGATCCACGAAAAGCGTATTGAGAATATGACGCGCGATCTGAACCTGGCCTGATGCAGCCTTACCCCATTCCTGGCGCTGTGATCAGCGTCAGCGAAGAGATAAAGAAAAGCCGCTTCATTACTCTGCTGGCGCCAACCTGCGGGGTAGAAGCGGCAAAGGCTTTTGTGCAGCAAGTGCGTGAAGAGCATCCAACGGCCAGGCACCACTGCTGGGCTTTTGTTGCTGGTGCACCTAATGATTCGCAGCAACTGGGGTTCTCTGATGATGGAGAACCTTCAGGTACTGCGGGTAAACCTATCCTGGCGCAGCTTATGGGCAGTGGGATTGGAGAGATAACCGCGGTGGTAGTGCGCTATTATGGTGGGATCAAGCTGGGGACCGGTGGTTTGGTGCGGGCATACGGCAGCGGTGTACAACAGGCACTGAAGCAACTGGTTGTCAGCTATAAGGTGCCGCAGCTCGAATATACCTTGCAGTGCGACTATGCTCAGCTGGCGCTGGTAGAAAATTTGCTGCAGCTGAGTGAAGGGCAGATTGTGCATGGGGAATATGGTGCCGCCGTGGTGTTGCATCTCGCGTTACCGGCCACGGGCATTGAGGCATTCGGGAATAAATTACGCGATCTCAGCCGCGGAAGTTTGCAATTAGTCCCTATATCGCAATAATCCCCACCAACTGAATTGTTAAGGATCGTGCTGAAATGCATTTTCGCGCCATAACCCGTATCGTGGGTCTGCTGGTTATCCTGTTTTCCGGGACAATGTTTATTCCTGGCCTGGTGGCATTGATATACCGCGACGGAGCGGGGCGGGCATTCAGCCAGACCTTCTTTGTGGCCGTGACCATTGGCTTGATGCTGTGGTGGCCAAACCGTAAACAAAAGCATGAATTAAAACCGCGTGAAGGTTTCCTTATCGTGGTGTTGTTCTGGACCGTGCTGGGCAGCGTGGGGGCATTACCTTTCCTGTTTTCCGAACGACCCAACCTCTCTCTGACAGACGCCTTTTTTGAATCCTTCTCTGGTTTAACCACCACCGGTGCGACCACTCTGGTAGGGTTAGACTCATTGCCCAAAGCCATTTTGTTCTACCGCCAAATGCTGCAATGGATGGGGGGGATGGGGATCATTGTGCTAGCCGTCGCCATACTGCCTATTCTCGGCGTTGGGGGTATGCAGCTCTACCGTGCGGAAATGCCTGGTCCGTTGAAAGACAATAAAATGCGTCCGCGTATTGCCGAAACGGCCAAAACCCTGTGGCTGATTTATGTATTGCTGACGGTAGCCTGTGCTTTGGCGCTGTGGGGTGCCGGAATGTCGGTGTTCGATGCTATCGGCCATAGCTTTTCAACTATCGCCATTGGCGGTTTCTCTACGCACGATGCCAGCGTGGGTTACTTCGCCAGCCCAACTATCAACACCATCATCGCCGTTTTCCTGCTGATCTCCGGCTGTAACTACGGCTTGCACTTCGCCTTACTCAGCGGACGTAGCTTGAAAGTGTACTGGCGTGATCCAGAATTTCGCATGTTTATCGCCGTGCAGTTCACCTTGGTGGCGGTGTGTACCGTAGTATTGTGGTGGCACGGTATATATAGAAGCGGCATGGAAACCCTTAATCAGGCGTTCTTCCAGGTCGTATCAATGGCCACCACCGCAGGCTTTACCACCGACAGTATCGCCAAATGGCCGCTGTTCCTGCCAATGCTTTTGCTCTGCTCTGCGTTTATCGGTGGCTGCGCAGGTTCAACCGGCGGCGGCCTGAAGGTGATCCGTATCCTGCTGCTGTATCTGCAAGGGTCGCGCGAGTTGAAACGGTTAGTGCACCCGAATGCGGTTTACACCATCAAATTGGGTAACCGCGCGTTGCCGGAACGTATTCTTGAAGCCGTGTGGGGATTCTTCTCCGCCTATGCATTGGTATTTATCGTCAGCATGCTGGCCATTATTGCCACCGGTGTGGATGAGTTCTCAGCCTTTGCTGCGGTAACGGCTACGCTTAACAACCTGGGGCCAGGCCTCGGCGTTGTCGCCGATAACTTTACTACCATGCCGCCACCGGCCAAGTGGGTACTGGTCTTGACCATGCTGTTTGGTCGTTTGGAAGTGTTTACGCTGCTGGTTCTCTTCACACCGACCTTCTGGCGTGAGTAATCTGTATATAAAGGAGTAACGCCATGAAGGCATTGATTCTCTATTCGAGCCGCGACGGACAAACTCAATCTATTGCTTCTTATATAGCTAACAAGTTGCAGGAGACCCTGGGCTGCGATGTTGTCGATCTGCAACAGGCAGAGCATATCGAGCTTGGGCAGTACCAACAGGTACTTATCGGGGCTTCGATACGTTATGGGCATTTCAATACGGCTTTGCACCGCTTTGTGAAGCAGCATGCTGAGCAACTGAACCAAATGCCTAGTGCGTTCTTCGCGGTTAACCTGACGGCACGCAAACCGGAGAAGCGCTCACCGCAAACCAATGCCTACACTCGCAAGTTCTTATTGTCATCACCCTGGCAGCCAAAGCAATGTGCCGTGTTCGCTGGTGCGCTGCGTTATCCGCGTTATCGCTGGTTTGACCGCGTCATGATCCGCTTCATTATGAAAATGACCGGGGGGGAGACGGATACCAGTAAAGAAGTGGAATATACAGATTGGCAGCAGGTGGACCGTTTTGCCCAGGAATTCAGCCGCATCCAGTACGAAAAGTGATGGAAATGCTGCCTTGTGCAGCGTTTTGCCGAAAAAAGCCGCGCTTGAAAAGTTTTTTGAATTTAAGGGTTGCGCCCTTCTGAGAACTCCCTATAATGCGCCTCCACTGACCGGGAACAACGACTCCTCTAACGAGAACCAAGTCGCCCAGCCAGGA
>NZ_JBOFZA010000072.1:0-866774 GCF_051654945.1 Serratia sp. (in: enterobacteria) | reverse complement strand
ACCCCTATCGAGAACAAGGCTTGCAGCCTCACATTTGAATTCGGGAGAAAAAGTTCGTCTGCCTGTCATTGGACACCTCTTTTGTATCAGGGAAGTTTATCACCCTTAGTTGGTGTCCAAGATCATTAAGCCACATCAGGTGCTGCTTCGCGGGAGTGGGGGGAGTCTAGCGAACTCGATCGGTCCCCTCTCCCTTTGGGAGAGGGTTAGGGTGAGGGGGCATTCACTTCAACTTTTTTTCTGCTGGGCCTTCACTTTTTCTGCCGCCAGTTTGTGCTCCAACTCCACTAACTGCTCCGGAGACACCGCCGGATAACCCGGTGCGTCTTCAGGGATCTTATGCATTGCAGAGATCGGGATCAACGGACCCAGGAAGCGGGGCTCACGCTTGAGGATGTACAAATCGGTCAAGGCCCCCAGGCGGGCAAAAATCTCGCGCACGCGCACCGTCATCATGTTTTTTGGCGAAGGTACCGCATAACATTGCGCCTGGATACCCATATGCAGGGCGATAAACAGGGCGCGCTCGCAGTGGAACCGCTGGGTGATGATGATGAAGTCGTTGGTATCGAACACTTTGCGCGTACGGACGATAGAGTCGAGGGTACGGAAACCGGCATAGTCGAGCACGATATCGCTGGGGGCAACGCCAGCGGCCAGCAGATCGCGGCGCATGGTCATGGGTTCGTTGTAGCTTTGCTGGGCATTATCGCCGCTCAACAGCAGGTATTTCACCTTGCCGCTGTTATAGGCGTTGATCGCCCCCTGAATGCGGTAGCGGTAATATTGGTTGATAACGCCCGTGCGATAATATTTGGAGGTGCCCAGCACGACTCCCACCTGACGGTGCGGCAGCGTTTGCAGTTCTTCGTAGATAAAGGGGGCGGTTTTCCAGCTAATCCAGCGATCGAGCGCAATAGCCGACAGCATCAACACCGCAATGATGATGAACAGGCTAATTATCAGGCGTTTCCACATGTTGATGCCTTGCGCGGACGATGGCTTAGGTAAGTTCCAAGGCTACTTTACCTGCCCGGCAGACGCAAGCGGCATGCCCTTGGTCGTGGGTATTACGCTGAATTTTTCAGCATATTCCTGTCTTGGCGTAATAACCGGGCCTGACTGGCAGGCCCGGTGTGGGATTTAGAACGATGTACGTTTGTAGATGCGGTATTGCGGGCGCCAGAAGTTATGCTCAATGGCTTTCGATAACGCCTCTTCCGAGGTCACCACTGCCACCCCCTGCAACTGCGCGGCTTTGCCTACTTCCATCGCGATGCATTTGGAAACACCCTGAATATCATCGATATTCGGCAGCAGTGCGCCGTAGCCATCGGTTGCCAGTGGAGAGCAATCGGCCAGTGCGCGGCTAGCGGCCATCAACATGGCGTCGGTGACCCGTTTTGCCCCTGCCGCCAGCACGCCAAGGCCAATACCCGGGAAGATATAGGAGTTGTTGCACTGGGCAATCGGGAACAACTGGTCTTTATAGGTGACCGGCGAGAACGGGCTGCCGGTAGCGACCAGCGCGGCACCGTCGGTCCAGTTGATGATGTCTTCTGGCCGGGCCTCCACGCGGGAGGTTGGGTTGGACAGCGGCATCACGATCGGGCGTGGGCAATGCTTGTGCATTTCGCGGATTAGCTCTTCGGTGAACAGCCCTGGCTGGCCAGAGACGCCGATCAGCACGGTTGGCTTGGCGTTGCGCACCACTTCCAGCAGGGAAATCGCATCGCTCTCTACCTGCCATTGCTCCAGGCTGGCACTTTTCTGCACCAGCTTGCTCTGGAAATCGAGCAGGTTGGGCAATTTGTCAGTCAACAGGCCAAAACGGTCGACCATAAACACCCGAGCGCGGGCTTCCTCTTCGCTCAGACCTTCAGACTTCATCTGGGCAATGATCTGCTCGGCAATACCGCAACCTGCGGAACCGGCACCCAGGAAGGCGACGGTCTGATCGCGCAGTTGGCTGCCTGCGGCACGGCTGGCGGCAATCAGGCTGCCCAGCGTCACGGCGGCGGTGCCTTGGATATCGTCGTTAAAGCAGCATAGCTCGTCGCGATAGCGATTAAGCAGCGGCGTGGCGTTGTTCTGGGCGAAGTCTTCAAACTGCAACAACGCGTTCGGCCACCGGCGCTTGACCGCCTGGATGAACTCTTCCACAAAGGCGTGATATTCGTCGCCTGAAATACGCGGATGACGCCACCCCATATACAGCGGATCGTTCAGGCGCTGCGGGTTGTTGGTGCCCACGTCCAGCACCACCGGCAAGGTATAGGCCGGGCTGATACCGCCACAGGCGGTGTACAGCGAGAGCTTGCCGATCGGAATTCCCATGCCACCGATGCCCTGATCGCCCAGGCCAAGGATGCGCTCACCGTCGGTGACGACGATCACTTTGACGTTCTGCTTGGTGGCGTTTTGCAGCATATCGTCGATGCGATCGCGGTTCGGGTAGGAGATAAACAGCCCACGCGCACGGCGATAGATATCGGAGAAATGCTCACAGGCTTCACCCACGGTTGGCGTATAGATGATAGGCATCATCTCGCTCAGGTGTGAGTCCAGCAGGCGATAGAACAGCGTTTCGTTGGTGTCTTGAATATTGCGCAGGTAGATGTGTTTGTCGTTATCGTTCTTGAAATCCTGATACTGACGGTAAGCGCGTTCCACCTGTTCCTCGATGGTTTCTATCGCTTCCGGCAGCAGGCCGTGCAGGTTGAAGTTACTGCGTTCTTCCTCGGAAAAGGCGCTGCCTTTGTTCAGCAACGGGAATTCCAACAGGATGGGGCCAGCGTAGGGGATGTAGAGAGGGCGTTTGCTTTCGTATTCCAGTTCCATCAGTTTTACTCTTTGCCTAGGGTAAGCTTTATTACTGCCGATCCTAAGAGAACGGAAAAATATGTACAGCATTTGTTAGTAAATAATGAGGAATTGTCGCCTGTTGCTGATTTTTTAGCCGAATTGCGGCGGAGCACGCTGGCTCCGCCAGAGGGATCAGAAGGTGACGCGTTGAACGTCTTGGCAGCCAAGAGCCGCCAGGGTAGCGCTGGTGGCATCCCACTGGGTCAAAATTGCGCCTTCCGCTTCTGCCAATACGGCACGGCGAATTTTCTGGCAATCACCGCCGGAGACGTTCATCAGGATCAGTGCGGCCTGCAGTGGCGGCAGGCTAGGGTTGAATGCAGCATTCTCTGCGTAGCGGCCAGCGTAAACCTTGCCGTCTTCGGCTTCCAGCGCCACGCCGCTATGGGCAGTGCTGTAAGGGGCGTGGCTGCGGTTGGCGGCATCCAGTGCGGCTTTCGCCAGTTCATCATCCAGCGTTAACTGGAAGCCGTGATCGACCGGATCCATCAGCAATTCGCTGACTGCCAGATCTTTTGGCCCGAAGGAGTAAGGCAGATAATCGCCTAGTGTGGCGGTTGCCCGTGCAGGCAAGTGGATCTCCAGCTCGGTTCCGCTGTTAAGCTCGTTCATAAACTGACGGCAGTGGCCGCAAGGCGAGTAGTTGACGGTCACTGCGACCAGCTTGGCTTCGCCGCGCAGCCAGGCATGCGTGACTGCGCACTGCTCTGCATGCACGGTTTGCTGCATCGGAGCACCACGAAATTCCATGTTGCCACCAAAATACCAGTTGCCGCTGATACCGCGCGCCACGGCACCTACATGGAAATGCGAAATCGGCGTTAACGAGCAGGCGGCAGCCAATGGCAGCAGCGCAAATGCCAGTGCATCATCATCCAACCCACACTGTTGCTTGATCGCCGTGATCTGCTCGGCCTTGAACATGGCTGGGAAATCAGGCGCATCTAAATAAGGCAGCAGGGCGGATTGCAAGGCAGTAGGCAATTCGCCATAGGCAGTTTGAAAGCGCGAGTGCATAGGAGATCTCTCTACAAGTTAACGGATAAACATTCTAGGCAACCGGCCCGCAATAAAGTGTGACTAATATCTATTTTTCAATGAAACAAGTGCAATGAAAATCATAAATGCGAGACTTGTCGCAAGTTTTTGGCCGCTAACCGAACAGCCGCAGCAGTATCGGGAACACGAACGGCGCGGTCAGTGAGGTGATAATCCCGCAGATGACCAGTGCGAGTGAACTGAATGCGCCCTGCTGGTAATCCATTTCTACACAGCGCGCGGTACCCAACGCATGCGAGGCCGTCCCCATTGCCAGACCGCGTGATGAATTGGTGGTGATCCGCAACAGGCCAAGTAGCGAATGGCCGAACACTGCCCCCAGAATACCGACAAAAATCACGCACACCGCGCTGATGGCCGGGATGCCGCCAAGCGACTCGGCTACCGCCATGGCTATCGGTGTCGTGACCGATTTAGGCAAAATCGAAGCAGCAATCTCCGGCTTGGCTCCCATCAGCAGGGCAATGGCACCGCCGCTGATCATTGCTGTCATGCTGCCAATAAAGCAGACGGTAATGATGGATTTCCACCGTGCGCGGATCTGATGGATCTGCTCGTACAGCGGAAAGGCGAGGGCGACCACCGCCGGTTGCAGTAGATCGTTGAGGATTTTGCTGCCCTGAAAATAGCGTTCATAAGGAATGCCGGTCAGCAGCAGCAGCGGGATGATCACCGCCATCGACACTAATAATGGGTTGAGCAACGGCATATTGAGCTTTTGTGCCAGCTTACGTGCCGCGTAAAACACCAGCAGGGTCAACGGCAAGGACCACCAGATATTTTGCATCATTGCTTGTCCCCCGCATCTTTGGCTTTACCGAGGACGGGGCGCTCGCGGTGGAAGTAATGTGAAGTATAGCCGACCACCACAAACACCAGCAGCGTACTGATCAGGCAAGACACCACCAGCGGGGCCAGATCGTCAACGATCTGGTCGTAATACTTCATCACGCCGACGCCGATAGGCACAAACAGCAGCACCATATAGCGGATAAACAGATGGCAGCCGGGCTTGACCCACTTGGCCGGCAGGATCTGTGTGGAGAGCAGGGCAAACAGGATCAGCATGCCGATAATGCTGCCGGGGATGGCGATTGGCAGCAGCGCCGCAATGGCGTTACCGGCGAATAGGCTGAGGTAGATCAGCACGATTGCCCTGGCATATTTCCAACACAGGTTAAAAAGGTTGCCCATAGTGTTTTCTCGTTGACGTTGACGCATTCATCATACAATTAAACTGTGAGCTACGCCACAAAACGCAGCATGAATTCTTGTTATGTCCAGCATGCCATTTCGGCAAGTTTGCGGCCCACTTTAAGTGTAGCGGGCCAGGCTATGGTGCGCCGCTGATGATGGCAATCGGTTTTTGCTGCTCTGCCAGCCGGTGACCGAGGAAGAAGAACAGCAGGCTGAACAAGGCGGCGGCGATCAACACCAGGAACATCACCGGCGGTGGCGCATAGCTCAGCAGGAAGCCGCACATCACCGGGTTGATGGCTCCCCCCAGATTACTCAGGCTTTGCACACCGTAATAGCTGCCTTTCAGGTGCGGTGGGGCGATAAAGTCGATAAACATATATTCGACCGGAATGACGATGATTTCCCCCAGCGTGAAAATCGCCATGGCCAGTACCCATAGCCATATCGATTGCCCCGCCAGCATAAAGCCGACCAGCCCCAGAACGAAAAACAGCGTGCCCAGCATCAGCCAGCGCAACATGTTGTCCTGACGCATGCCGCGGCTCAGCAGATATTGCAGGGCGATCACGATGCAGGCGTTGACGATCATCACAACGCCAATCACCTGGTAAGCGAACTCGGCATTACTGACGGTGATCAGATACTGCGACAGGTAGCCGGTAAATTGGCCGAAGACCACCGCGCCAAGCGTGCTGCCCAGAGTGAAGTAGATAAGCCGCCGATCGCCACGCAGCACGTTCACCGTCTGGCGGAAGTTGAGCACCGCTGGCGGGATGTCAGCTTCTGTTGCCGGTGGTGCAGGATAGTTACGCAGGCGGAAGCTGAGAGTGGCTACCGTAAGTAATGCCAACCCGCCGGAAAGATAGAACGGCAGCAGTGGGCTGTAACCGGCCACCATCACGCCCAATGATGAGCCGACGGCCCAGCCAACGTTGATCAACGTATAGTTGATCGAGAAGGCCTTGATGCGTTGGTTGACCGGCAGCCAACTGGCAAAGCAGGCCTTGATGGCGATATTGAGCACCGCATAGGCGGTATGCAGGATCGCCAGCACCAGGATGACGCCCGCGGGTTGTGACACCGCAGGGATAGCAAAAAAACTCAGCGAAAATAGCAGGATTGCGAGCAGGATCAGCGGGTTTTTATTAAAGCGATCGACCAGATAGCCGCCATAAAAGCTGCTGATGATGCCGATGGTCAGACTGATGCCAAGGATAACGCCCACGCTTTTGGGCAGCAGATGGAAGTGTTCGGTCAGGTAAATGGTGATAAAGGGCAGCGTGACGCCACGGCCGATGGTCAGCACCAGCGAACTTGCCAGCAATATCTTGATCAGTGGGGGGAATCCCTTCATAACAAACCTGTTGATGCATACAGTTATGACGCCAATGCAACTACAGTAGCTTATTTTGTGAGGCAGAGAAGGGGGGAACGGAAAAATTGTTTAAAAAAAAGAGGCTACGTCTGTAGCCCCACGACAAAACAGCATTATTTACCGGATTTGGCCTGTAGGGTGGCAAACCAGGGTTGGATGAAATCTTCGCTACTGCCCCAGCCTGGAATAATCTTGCCCAGCGAGGCCACGTTGATCGGACCGGTCTGGCTGACCAGCAAGGCCTGCGGGATAGCAGCGGCTTTAAACTGGTAGGTCGCTGGAGTTGTTTCACCCGCCAACTTGTTGGCAATCAGGCGCAGGTTGACGGCACCAATCAACTTGGTATCTACCGCGACGCTGACCTTCCACGGGCTACCGGCTTCACGCATCAGTTGCAGATCCTGATTGGAGATATCGATGCTGTAGAGCTTGATCTCGGTGCGGCCGTTTTCCTGCAGTGCCTTATAGGCTCCTTGACTGAATGCATCCCAGGTGCCCCAGATGGCGTCGATTTTACCTTTCGGGTACTTGGCCAACACGGCTCCCACTTTATTGGCGGTATCGCCCTGCACGTCGGAGGACACCGCCCCAATCGATTCCAACTCATGAATGCCCGGGTTTTGTTTGAGTAATTGCTGGTAAGCGGCCTGGCGGCGTTCCATGGGCGGGAAGCCCGCGACCCACAGCTTGATAATGTTGGCCTTACCGTCGAAGTCTTTAATCAACTGGCCAAAGGATTCATTGGCCAGCGAGGCATCATCCTGTTGGGAAACGGTTACGCCGGGGATCACACCGCTGACGTCGGTATCAAAGGCCGAAACCGCGATACCTGCGGCTGCGATGCGCTTGACCAGATCGGTGGAATAGGGCGCACGTCCTTGGGAGAGAATGATGCCGTCATACTTCTGGCTGATGGCCTGGTTGACGAAATCCTGGAAACGCGCGTCGTCACCGTTGCTCAGGAAGGTATCCACTTTGAAACCGAGCTTGCGGCCCTCTTGGATCGCCCCGGCCAAAAACTGAGTGGTGTTGTCATCGGAGCCCAGGTTACGGATCACCGCGACGCGGATCTGCCCTTGGTGCTGAGCAATAGCGGCAGGTACGGGGGCTAGTGTGGCCTCAGCGGCCAGCAGCGGCAGGCTGGTCAATAGGCTGAGGGCGAGCAGTGAGGTCTTTATCGTTTTCATTATTGGCTCCGAAGCAGGTGGTGATATTCCTGGTAAAATTAGATGTATGGCTATCTTTCTATCTAGACGTCTATTTTATGCGATGCAGCATCATAACCAGATGCCCGGGCATTGGGAATCCACCGGCTTATGACTTTTTTTCAACTGATATAACGATTTGTTTGGATGAGTTACGCAACGTTGGTCGGACACGGGGGATAAGCGGTGCGCGTGGCGGTAATCTTGACCGATGAAGAGTGCCACCACGCTGATTAAGGCGCGCAGTTTAAGATCAGAAATGACCGAGGCAGAAAAAGCCTTATGGTTACAGCTGCGCGATCGCCGACTGGCGGGATTTAAGTTCCGGCGACAACTTCCTGTTGGGCATTTGGTTGCGGATTTTGCTTGTTGGCAGGCGAAGTTGATCGTTGAGGTGGATGGTGGCCAGCATACTGAACGAGTGTTTTATGATCAGCAACGGACCCGCTTTTTAGAACGCCAGGGATTTACCGTGATTCGCTTTTGGAATGATGAAGTACTGCGTAATTGGGAGGGAGTCAGGCAGGTTGTTCTGTGGAATTTATATCGCAAAATGTCCACCCATTCCGGCCGTTGAGATCGCCCCTCACCCCAACCCTCTCTACCATGTCCCCGGTCTGTACACTCCCACAGGGCGAGGGAGCTGGTACGGAGCGTACAGTAAGCCCGTGCAACTTCGGAAAGTATGGAGAAAGGCTGGGTATTACTCAGAGAAATCAGCGAACTCGATCAGTCCCCTCTCCCTGGGGAGAGGGTTAGGGTGAGGGGACTGTACTCGATATTACAGAGGCTTATTTAACCTGCATACCAGGCTGTGCACCGCTGTCCGGGCTGAGCAAGAAGATCTCTTTGCCGCCAGGGCCTGCCGCCATCACCATACCTTCGGAAACGCCAAAGCGCATTTTACGCGGTGCCAGGTTGGCCACCATAATCGTCAAACGCCCTTCCAGCAGAGAAGGATCAGGGTAGGCTGAACGGATACCGGAGAAGATCTGACGTGACTCGCCACCCAGATCCAGCTGCAACTTCAGCAACTTGTCGGAACCTTCAACAAACTCGGCGCTCTTGATCAGCGCGATGCGCATATCAACCTTGGCGAAATCGTCAAAGCTGATAGTGTCCTGGATTGGGTCATCCGCCAACGGGCCACTGACAACTTTCTGGCTGGCTGCCAGGTCTTCTTTGGATGCGTTGACCATTTCATTCACTTTGTCGAGATCGATACGGTTGAACAGTGCCTTGAAGGTGTTCACCTGATGGCCCAGCAGCGGTTGCTCAATGCCGTCCCAGCTCAGTTCGCAGTTGAGGAACGCTTCGGCACGTTCGGTCAGTGCAGGCAGTACCGGCTTGAGGTAAGTCATCAGCACGCGGAACAGGTTGATGCCCATTGAACAGATGGCCTGCAGATCGGCGTCGCGGCCTTCTGCTTTCGCCACCACCCAAGGAGCCTGCTCATCCACATAGCGGTTGGCCAGATCGGCCAGCGCCATGATTTCGCGGATCGCCCGGCTGGTTTCACGGCTGGCATAGGCCTGGGCAATGCTGGTAGCAGCATCAACAAAGGTCTGATACAGCGCAGGATCGGCCAGGTGATCGGCCAACTGCCCGGCAAAACGCTTGTTGATAAAGCCAGCGTTACGGGAAGCCAGGTTCACCACCTTGTTGACGATGTCCGCATTCACGCGCTGCACGAAGTCTTCCAGGTTCAGGTCGATATCGTCGATGCGTGAAGAGAGCTTGGCGGCGTAGTAATAACGCAGGCAATCGGCATCCAGATGCTTGAGGTAGGTGCCCGCTTTAATGAAGGTGCCGCGAGACTTGGACATCTTGGCGCCATTCACCGTCACATAACCGTGCACAAACAGGCTGGTTGGCTTGCGGAAATCACTGCCTTCCAACATCGCCGGCCAGAACAGGCTGTGGAAGTAGACGATATCCTTACCGATAAAGTGATACAGCTCGGTCGTGGAGTCTTTGTTCCAGAACTCGTCGAAATCCAGATCGCCGCGCTTGTCACACAGATTCTTGAACGAGCCCATGTAGCCGATCGGCGCATCCAGCCAGACGTAGAAATATTTGCCGGGCGCATCGGGAATTTCGAAGCCGAAATACGGTGCATCGCGGGAGATATCCCACTGTTGCAGACCGGATTCGAACCATTCCTGCATCTTGTTCGCGACCTGCTCTTGCAACGCACCGGAGCGCGTCCAGGCTTGCAGCATGTCGCTGAAAGCGGGCAGGTCGAAGAAGTAGTGCTCGGAATCACGCATTTCCGGGGTCGCGCCAGAAACCACGGATTTGGGGTCGATCAGCTCGGTCGGGCTGTAGGTTGCGCCACAGACTTCGCAGTTATCGCCGTATTGGTCCGGGGATTTACATTTCGGACAGGTACCCTTCACAAAACGATCTGGCAGGAACATGCCTTTCTCTGGATCGTAAAGTTGAGAAATGGTGCGGCGCTTGATATGACCGTTCTCTTTCAAGCGGCCATAGATCACACCGGACAGTGCACGGTTCTCTTCGCTATGGGTCGAATGATAATTTTCATAGCTGATACCAAAACCGGCGAAATCCTGTTGGTGCTCGCGGCTCATTTCCGCGATCATTTCTTCTGGCGGGATCCCCATCTGCTGTGCTTTGAGCATGATTGGTGTGCCGTGCGCGTCGTCCGCACAGATGAAATGAACTTCGTTGCCGCGCATTCGTTGGTAACGAACCCAGATATCTGCCTGGATGTGCTCGAGCATGTGGCCGAGATGGATGGAACCATTTGCGTACGGTAGCGCGCACGTCACCAATAATTTTTTCGCGACTTGAGCCATAATAAAAAGTTGCTTTCTTTAGTGAGTGAAAAGGACCTTTGATGTTACCCGATCGCGCTCTCTGCTGCTAGGGCGGTTTCTTTCGGGTTATACGAGCGAGTTACCCTGCAGTTCTGATATGCTTATCAGGTTGCTACCCATTCAAAATCAAGGAGCCGGGATGAACGCCAAATCCCCTGAGCAGACCAACCCTGAAGTTCTGCGCGCCCTGGTGACCGGAGTATTGGCCGCCTTCGAACACCCGACGTTAAAAAACAACCTGACTGCACTGAAAGCCATTCACCACTGCACGTTGATGGACAATGTCCTGCATATCGAACTGGTCATGCCGTTTGCCTGGCAAAGCGGGTTTGAGGCGTTGAAAGAGTCGGTCAGCGCCGAGCTGCTGCGCGTCACCGGCGTACAGGCTATCGACTGGAAGCTGAAACACGATATCACCACCTTGAAACGTGCCAACGATCAGGCTGGTGTAAAAGGCGTGCGTAATATTATTGCCGTCAGCTCGGGTAAAGGCGGAGTGGGGAAATCCAGCACTGCGGTCAACCTGGCGCTGGCGTTGATCGCCGAGGGTGCCAAAGTCGGTATTCTGGATGCGGACATTTATGGTCCGTCGATCCCCAACATGCTGGGCACCGAGCATGAACGCCCAACTTCGCCGGACGGCCAGCATATGGCCCCGATCGTGGCGCACGGTTTAGCGACCAACTCTATCGGTTATCTGGTGACCGATGACAACGCCATGGTGTGGCGCGGCCCGATGGCCAGCAAGGCACTGCTGCAACTGTTGCAGGATACTCTGTGGCCGGACCTGGATTATCTGGTGCTGGATATGCCGCCGGGCACTGGGGATATCCAACTGACGCTGTCGCAGAATATCCCGGTAACCGGTGCGCTGGTGGTGACGACACCACAAGACATCGCCTTGCTGGATGCCGCCAAGGGTATCGTGATGTTCGAGAAGGTGCATGTACCGGTATTGGGCATCGTGGAGAACATGAGCATGCATGTTTGCAGCAACTGTGGTCATCACGAGCCAATCTTTGGTACCGGTGGCGCAGAGAAGCTGGTGCAGAAATACCATAGCCGCCTGTTGGGGCAGATGCCGTTGCATATCTCACTGCGTGAAGATCTGGATCGTGGTCAACCGACCGTGGTCAGCCGCCCAGACAGCGAGTTTGCCGAGATGTACCGCCAATTGGCTGGGCGTGTCGCGGCTCAGATGTACTGGCAGGGTGAAGCCATTCCTACCGAGATTTCCTTCCGCGCGCTGTGATTTCCTGAATTCGGTGCTCGTTTTCCCCCTCACCCCAACCCTCTCCCCAAAAAGGAGAGGGAGCTGGTACGGTGTTGTCGTCAGATGCAGAAGTTAGTCTGTGGCATGGCTGATGTTGAGGATGAGTACCGTTGTTAATTTGTGGCTCGATTGGTCCCCTCTCCTTGTGGGAGAGGGTTAGGATGAGGGGGACATTGGTGAGCGGGATATTGGCTTCTTATGCAGATCGGCCCGCACAAAAGGTTTTTCTACCGGAGCAATGGTCACGGCAATCCTTTCCAGTAATCCCTGGGTCGGTGCCGCAGTCCCTGAGTTGATCAGGACTATTGGCAGCGCCAAGGTAACGGCAATTTTACGGTAGGACAGCCGCGGTGGCTGCGTACCGCGTTGCAACAGCAAGAAAGTGCTGCTGACGATAAAGCCAAGTGTCAGGCCGGTGATCACCTCAGAAGTGGAATGGGCGTGGATCACCAGACGTGAATAGCCTACGGCGGCGGCCAATAAATAGCCGATGATCACCGCAGTCCGTCGCACGGGTGACGAAAAGCGGCCACACAGCAACCACAGCAAAACCGGCCAGATACTGGCAGACAGGGCTGAGTGACCGCTGAACCCGGTAAAGTCCCAGCTTCGGCTGCCGATGCCCCAACCCATAAATGCCAGCTTCGATACGCAAACCACGGCACCCACGCCGCCAAACAGCAGCATCCATTGCCAGGTGGGTTTTCTGCTGGTCGGGGACAGGATCAAAATAATAAAGACGATGGCTGCGCAGGGCAGCAACAGCATGCTGTCACCAAAAAAAGTCAGAAAATGCCAGTTCATTGAGAGTGGTACTCTAAGAAATAGAAGCGAAAAGTGTCTTGATGATGGTGCGAATTGTACCCTGAGCCGCCGATTTGCAGTAGCGTAAAAAATCTTAAATCTCCCGATAACAGAAAATCTGCACGTTAATCTGGTGATTATCTCCCGTCCTGCCGTCTAAACGCTGGCGCCAGGGGCACTAACTCCCTATAATTAGCGTGTTTTACACCCCCTTTCCCCACATATGAAATCAGGTCTTTAATTTTATGACTGACAAGTCGCATCAGTGCGTCATTATTGGTATAGCTGGCGCATCAGCCTCCGGAAAAAGCCTTATTGCCAGTACGTTATACCGCGAACTCCGCGACCAGGTTGGCGATCAACACATCGGTGTGATCCCGGAAGACAGTTACTACAAAGACCAGACGCACCTGACCATGGAAGAGCGGGTCAAAACCAACTATGACCATCCCAGCGCCATGGATCACAACCTGTTGTTCCAGCATCTGCAAATGCTGAAGGCCGGTAAAGCCATTGAGCTGCCGCTGTATAGCTACACCGAACATACGCGTAAAAAAGAGACCATTCATCTGGAGCCGAAGAAGGTCATCATTCTGGAAGGGATCCTGCTGTTAACGGATATTCGTCTGCGCCAGGAAATGAATTTCTCGATCTTTGTTGATACCCCGCTGGATATCTGCCTGATGCGCCGTATGAAGCGCGACGTGAATGAACGTGGCCGCTCCATGGATTCCGTCATGGCGCAATACCAGAAAACCGTGCGTCCAATGTTCCTGCAGTTTATTGAGCCTTCAAAGCAATACGCCGATATTATCGTGCCACGCGGTGGTAAAAACCGCATCGCGATAGATATCCTGAAGGCCAAAATCAGCCAATTCTTTGAATAAGTCATTAACAGGCTGGCGCTTTTTTCCGGCCTTTAGCGAACTATTTGAGTCCTGACATAGACCTTGAGCCCGTTGTGTGGCAATTTTCGTATGAGTTTATGTGCCTTGATGGAATGGAGAAAATAATGAGACTGTGCGACCGCGATATAGAAGCCTGGCTGGATAACGGAAAACTGGTGATTTCACCGCGTCCTCCCATTGAGCGTATTAACGGGGCCACAGTGGATGTCCGTCTGGGCAATCAGTTCCGCGTGTTCCGTGGCCATACCGCCGCTTTTATCGATCTCAGTGGCCCCAAGGATGAAGTGAGTGCCGCCCTTGACCGCGTGATGAGCGATGAAATCGTGCTGCCGGAAGGGGAAGCCTTCTTCCTTCATCCGGGCGAACTGGCGCTGGCGGTCACGCTGGAGTCGGTCACGATCCCTAACGATCTGGTGGGCTGGCTCGACGGCCGCTCTTCATTAGCCCGCCTTGGGCTGATGGTGCATGTTACCGCACACCGTATCGATCCCGGTTGGCAAGGCTGTATTGTGCTGGAGTTCTATAATTCAGGTAAGCTGCCGTTGGCGTTACGCCCCGGCATGTTGATCGGTGCGCTAAGCTTTGAACCGCTTTCCGGGCCTGCGGCACGGCCATACAACAGCCGCCAGGATGCAAAATACAGGGATCAGCAAGGGGCCGTGGCCAGTCGTATTGACAAGGATTAACAGCGAACCGGTATGACGCTGACACGAGGATGGGCATGAGAAGACTACTGACGACTTTGGTGATTTTGCTGGTGGTGCTGGTGGCAGGGATGTCTGCCTTGGTGCTGTTGGTTAATCCGAATGACTTCCGCGGCTATATGGTCAAGAAGGTTGAGCAGAGCAGCGGCTATCATCTGACGCTGGAAGGCGACCTTCGTTGGCATGTCTGGCCGCAGTTGAGCATTCTTGCCGGGCGAATGACGTTGACCGCACCAGGGGCTGCCGCTCCGGCGGTCAGTGCGGATAATATGCGTCTGGATGTCAAACTGCTGCCGCTGCTCTCCCACCAGCTTTACGTTAAGCAGGTGATGCTGAAAAATGCCGTCATCCGCCTGACTCCCGACAGTGCAGAACAAACCCAGCCCGATGCTCCTATCGCCCCCGGTGGTAACCAGGCGGATGATAGCTCGGGTTCCCTGTGGAAATTTGATATCGACAATCTGCGGGTAGTGGACAGCCTGCTGATTTGGCAGCGCGCCAACAACGAGCAGATTAACGTTCGCGATATCAATCTGACCCTGCAACAAAATGAGAAACATCAGGCAGAGATAGAGCTTTCCAGCCGGGTGAATCGCGATCAACGCGACCTGACCTTCAACCTGGTGGCCAATCTCGATCTGCAACAGTTTCCCCGCCAGATAGACGCACAGGTCACGCAGTTCAGCTACCAGCTTGAGGGCGCAGATATTCTTGCTGGCGGCATCAAGGGGGAAGGGAGCGTACAGGCGGTATACCAGCAGTCCTCCCAGCAGATTGCCCTCAGCCAACTGATGCTCAGCGCCAATGACAGTCAGTTGACGGGCAGTGCCAGTGCGCAGTTGCGGGCGGTGCCAACGTACTCGTTGGATCTCAGCGCTACGCAGCTCAATCTGGATGCGCTTTCGGGCTGGCGAACCAAAGCCCCTGATGAGGCGACGCAGCCGCAGCCGATGACCTCGGCCCCGGTGATCGCCAACCAGGCAGACGATCCACAACAGAATTTACAAGCGTTGCGTGACTTCAACGCGCAGCTCAAGCTAAAGGCCGATCTGGTTACCTATCGTGGAATGTCGATTAATCAGCTGGCGGTACAGGCTGACAACCAACGGGGGTTAATGACCGTTGCAACGCTGTCCGGTAAGTTGGCTGGTGGCGATTTCTCCCTGCCTGGTTCGATGGACGCGCGAACGGATAAACCGTTGATCAAGCTACAGCCGAAGTTACGGCAAATTGAGTTGGGCGAGGTTCTCAAGGCTTTCGACATGCCACTGGCCTTGACCGGCACGTTCAATATGCAGGGCGATTTGAGCGGCGATCGGCTCAATGCGGCGGCTTTCGAACATCGCTGGCAAGGGACGGCAGAACTCTCCATGCAGAATGCGCAGCTTCATGGTCTGAATATTCAACAGCTTATTCAGCAAGCCGTTGCTCGTAACGACAGCAGCGTGCGTGGCGAGGATAACTACCAGCGTTATACCGCAGTGCAACAAATGAGCGCCAAGGCCAGCTTGAGCAAAGGGCAGATCACACTCAGTGAGCTACAGGCACAGTCACCGGTGATGAACCTGACCGGCAACGGTACGCTCAATATGCCTGGCAAACAGTGTGATTTGACATTGAACGTGCTGGTGACGGGGGGGTGGCAGGGCAACAACGCGTTGATTGCAACGCTGCGCGAAATGCCAATCCCACTGCGTGTCTATGGCCCATGGGATCAGCTCAATTACCAGCTACAGGTCGATCAATTGTTGCGTAAAACGCTGCAGGATCGT
Source organism: Serratia sp. (in: enterobacteria) (assembly GCF_051654945.1). GTDB lineage: Bacteria > Pseudomonadota > Gammaproteobacteria > Enterobacterales > Enterobacteriaceae > Chania. The sequence goes on along the minus strand of NZ_JBOFZA010000072.1, from coordinate 850,766 downwards.
GCCAAAGGTGCCTTGAACAAGTGGGCCGAGAAGAATAAAGACTCCCAGGAAGGCCAGGATTTGAAGAAACTGCTCGATAAGCTCTAAACGCCCGAGCCAAGCCCGCGCTCTCTGTTGTGAGGGAGCGTAGGGCTTACGCCATAATCGACAAACTTCACACCGTTGATATTCATCTGGCATACTGCTGATGGCTTCCCTACAATAAGGGATCTGTTAATGAATAAAGCAAGGATTGACGGTGCCAAAAGCAAATTCTAATGCCACCATTGTGGATATTGCCCGCCGAGCCAACGTGACCAATATCACTGTCTCCCGTGCTTTTAATAAACCTGAATTGGTAAAGTCTGAAACCTTAGAGAAAATTCATGCTATTGCCAAAGAGCTTAATTATGTTCCCAATGCTTTCGCTCAGGGATTAAAGAAAAGCAGCAGCCAGATTATCGGCATTGTCACCAGCAGCATGTATAACCCTTTCTATTCAAACCTGATCCAAACCGTATCGCGCATTGCCCGCCTGCAGGGCTATCAGATTATGTTGTTTGATACCGACGGGAGTGAAGAAGCAGAAATGCAGGCGGTACAGGCTTTGTTTGGTTATAAGGCGCGGGGCATTTTGCTCTCTGCCGTACGTGACGATCGGCACTATCAACCCGCCTATCTTGATCAGGCTGAACGCTATCATACGCCGCTGATCCTGATCGACAGAGATATCTATAATCAACAGCTTAGTGGCGTGTTCCTCAACAACCAGGAGATTGGCAAGCTGGCCGGAAAATATCTGGCTGAACAGCCGGCAAGCAATATCCTGATCCTGGGTGGCCCGGCCGACTCGGAAATTACCTTGGCGCGAACTCAGGGCATTATTGATGCTTTGGAGGGGAAGGGGGGTAAAATCACTATCATTAACGGTGATTATGATTTTATTTCTCAGGCGGTACGGGTTAAGCAATATCTTGCCGATGAGCAGCATCAGCCGGATTATATCGTTGGCCTCAACGGTATAATCACGCTAGGCGCTATTTCGCTGTGCCATCAGCTGGATATTTATCATCGGGTGAAATTCTTTTCGATCGATGAACCGCCCAAGGCGCGGGATTACGGCCAACATATCGCCGGGGTGTATCACGACACGCAGGTGCTTGGGGAAATAGCGGCGGAACTCCTGTTTAATGCGATTAAAAATAATAACAGCGACCAGCCCTTAAGGCGGGAATTCTTCACCGGGATGTTGCTGGTGGAGTGAAGTGCTTTCTCGTCACTCCAACTTTATCCTCAAGGCAACCTCTTGCTCAGCAACTCCGAGCAAGAGACTACCAAAAAGGATACTATCTCAATGACTTCTCTAGCTCCAGTGGGTTCTTTTTCCTATTTTTTATCTTTTTAGCCGGTGAGCCGAAGTAAATTGACCATTCATCTGTATTCTTCGTTATGAGTGAGTTAGCGCCAACCGCAGTTCCTTCCGCGATAATAATATTTGGCATTATAATTGATTGTGACCCAATTATTGCATGCCTTTCAAGGACAACAGTGCCAGATATGACACCTGTAAGGTGCGCAGGTACTGTTGGGTTGGTCATGAAAGCACCACTATAATCGTCGCTTTTGGAGTAAATTTTGACAGACTGAGATAACCCAGAATAATCCCGAAGAATGACACCTGCACCTGCAAAAATCGCTGAGTATCCACCGATATGGACATATGAACCTATATTAAGAAAACCTTCCCCGGCAGCAATGATTGTTGAGAATCCATCAATCCTTACATTATCTCCGATTGTTATATTCTCAATGCCAATTATCGTGCAGTTCTTCGCAATTAAAACATTCTTCCCAATAGATTTGAAATTAAACTTTCTCAAACTTTCTTCATCGTAGTACCCTGGGTTAAAGATTTCATTTTCCACAAAACACTCCTTACTTTATATTGTCTATATAACGTGCACCGAATGTTAGGCGCACTAGATACCTCATAATGCATAAAATTAACGATGAAATCTACACTTCATAACACAGTTACATGCCACTGGTGACGCTTGATATCACTGATTGGTATGTTTTGCTGTAGATATTGGCAACTGCTCAGAGATACTCACGCCAATGTTGCAAGCTTGTACCCTGTCCCCTGTTGTTTCATGGGAACAAGGGGAGAGATCAATATCAACTGCTCATTGCCCGTAGTAAGCGTTTTTACCGTGCTTGCGTAAAAAGTGCTTATCCAACAGCGCCGGCTGCATGGCCGGGATCGCCGGGGTTAACTGCCGCGTGGCCATCGCCATGGCCGCCACTTCCTCCATTACCACGGCATTATGCACCGCATCCGCCGCCGTTTTCCCCCAGGCGAACGGCCCGTGGGAATAAACCAGCACCCCCGGTACCTGCTGTGGGTCGCGCTTCTGCTGCTGGAACGTTTCGATAATCACCTGGCCGGTTTCACGCTCATAGTCGCCGGCAATTTCGTCCTCACGCATCGGGCGAGTACAGGGAATATCACCATAAAAATAGTCGGCATGCGTGGTACCCAACGCCGGGATCGCCTGGCCAGCCTGTGCCCAGATGGTGGCATTCCGGCTGTGGGTATGAACGATGCCGCCGATGGCGGGGAAGGCGCGATACAGCGCCAAATGGGTATCGGTATCTGAGGACGGTTTACGCCGCCCCTCCTGGATCACGCCGTCCAAATCCACCACCACCAGATCTTCCAGCGTCATCTCCTCGTAGGCGATCCCCGAAGGTTTGATGACCACTAACCCTTGTTGGCGATCGATCGCCGACACGTTGCCCCAGGTAAAGGTCACCAACCCATAGCCCGGCAGGCTGAGGTTGGCCGCCAACACCTGCTGCTTCAACTCGCTTAACATGTGATACCTCCCTGTTTCATCTGCTGCTCGATCCAGCTTTTGGCCTGGGCGATATGCTGGATATCCTGGCCGTCGTTGCGGGTCCACATTTCCAGCAGGAACGGGCCGCGATAGTTGAGCCGCTTTAACACGGCAAAGGTATGGGCAAAGTCGACGCAGCCGCTGCCGAAGGGCACGTCGCGGAATTGCCCTGTGGTGCCTGGCAGCACCGGCAAGGTATCTTTTAAATGAATGGCGGTGATCTTATCGATACCGTGCTCCAGCTCGAAGGTGACGTCATTGCCCCAGGCGCTGAGGTTGCCGATATCGGGATAGACGGTGAACCACGGGCTTTCAATCTGCCGGGCAAATTCGCGCCATTTGCTGATGCTGTTGATAAAGGTGGTATCCATAATTTCCACGGACAGCATCACCTGGGCCTTGGCCGCCAGCTCTACCGCCCATTGCATTCCTTCGATAAAACGCTGGCGAGTATGGCGATCGGCGGTTTCGTAATAGACGTCATAACCCGCTAGCTGAATATTCCTGATGCCAACGTCAACGGCGAAATCTACCGCTTTCTCCATCAACGTGCGTGCTTGCTGACGGATGGCGGCATCATTACTGCCAAACGGATAGCGACGATGAGCGGATAAGCACATGCTGGGTATGGTGATACCGCTGTCAAAACGGGCGTTAATCAGCGCCAGCCGTTGCTGACGATCCCAGTCCAGACGTTGCTGGCGCTCCGGCTGCTCATCAATGGAGATCTCCATAAACTGAAAGCCCAGTTCGCTGGCGATACCCAACCGTTGTGACCAATCCAGATCTACTGGCAAGGCTTTCTCGTACAGCCCCAGCACGACGTTATTAGTGGTTTGCATGATGATTGGCCTTATTTAATGCCTGGGCGATATTCAGGTAGCCCGCATAGCTGGCGCGTAAGCGTCGGTTAGCCGCCGCGTCAGGATAATAGGTTTGCAATTCAGGTTTGATCACCTGCACCGCTTCGTTAAAGCTGCTGTATTCCCCGGCACCCACGGCGGCACATATCGCCGCAGCCCGGCAGCCACTTTGCTGGATATTGACCACTTCCAGCGGTAAATTGCCGGCGTTGGCAAACATCTGCATCCACACGTCAGACTGCGTGGGGCCGCCGGTCATGCGGATACGTTCCACCCGTGGATTGAGCTCCACCAGACGATCCTGATGAACCAGATGTGAGAACACGATGCCCTGATAGATGGCATGTACGATATCGGCCATATCATGGTGTCCGCTCAGGCCAACTAACGCGCCAGGCAGGTTGCTGCCGAGGTTGGAGCCGAACAGATAGGGCAGGAAGGTGATGTCGCTTGGTTGCTGGCTGCGTTCTTGCACCCAACCATTAAACTGCGCATAACGCTGATGATCGTTGTCGCAAAACTGGCGTAAGAACCAGGCCAGATTGCTCGCCGAGGTTGGGCTGCCTTCGTGAACAAAGTAACGGCCTTCCATGCAATAACGCCCCCAGGCAAAGGGATGAGGGGAGGGGATCAGGCTCTCTGTCACACAGGTAGCAATCGACCAGGTTCCTGCCACGGCGCTTAGGGTGCGATCGTCGACGACCCCCGAGCATAAAGCCGCGCCAACCACATCAAACAGGCCGCCATACACCGCCGTTCCTGCTGCTAATCCGCATTGGGCGGAGGCCGCAGCGGTGACTTGCCCGGCGAGCTCGGCTGAGCCGAGCATCGGCGCGGTTTTATCGGCCACTTCTTCGATGCCGAAGGCTGACATCAACACCGGGTCGTAGTTGGCCGTTTGCTGGTTAAACAGGTTGCTGCCGGAGATGTTGGTGATCTCCGCCGTCGCTTCACCCGTCAGGCGAAAACGCAGGTAGTCATGAGCCATCAGCACCCGATCGATGGCCTCAAACCTTGCTGGCTCATGCTGTTTCAACCACCGTAACAGCACCGCCGGATGGCTATTCCAGATTGGTTGCAGGCTGCGCGGGTAGGTGATGGCTTCGATACCCTGTTGCTGTAACTCAACCACCATCGCTGCGGCACGAGTATCCGAAGACACGATGCCGTTACGCACCGGCTTACCTTGCTTGTCAATGGCATATAACCCCTTGCCGTGCGATGAGAAGCTCACGCCGCGCACTTGCTTACCGGTGATTGCCGCGAGGCTAAGCACCTGACGAATGGTCTGGCAAAGGTCGCGCCACAGGCCCTCCATCTCGCGCTCAGAGAAACCGGGCTGGGGGGAAACGGTTTCCCCATCACACTCCGCCACGGCAATCTCATCACCGTTAGCCCGGTAAAGGCCCGCCTTGATCAGCGTGCCGCCAATATCAATGCCCAGAAAATATCCCATATCGGTGCTCCCTGACTTATTTACGGCGGCTGGAACTGAGGTAGATCGCGGCGAGGATAATGCCGCCCTTGACCACGTTCTGGATATAAGGCGATACGCTCATCAGGTTGAGGCCGTTGTTCAGTACGCCGAGCATCATGGCGCCGACCAGCGTGCCGATGATGGCGCCTCTGCCACCGGAAATGGCGGCTCCGCCAAGCACTACGGCGGCGATGGCATCCAGTTCAAACCCTTCACCGGCGTTGGGCTGCCCGCTCATCAGGCGCGAAGTGAGCACCAACCCGGCCAGTGCGGCGGTCGTCCCGCTCACCACATACACCAGGACTTTGTAACGGGGAACGCGAATACCGCTCAGGCGCGCGGCCTCTTCGTTGCCGCCAATGGCGTAGACGTAACGGCCAAACGGCAGGTGGTTAAGCATCAGGTAGGCCAGAATGTAGACGCCGACCATGATCAGCACCGGCACCTGAATGCCCAGCACGGAACCACGCCCAAAGAAGGAGAACATGTCTGGCAGGCCGGAAATCGGATAGCCGCCGGTATACAGCAACGCCAAACCACGGGCGATGCCCATCGAGGCCAAGGTTACGATAATGGGAGGCATACGCAGATAGGCGATACATGCGCCGTTGGCCAGCCCGAACAGGGCACCGATCACCAACGCGGCGACCATCGCCAGCGGGATTGGGATGCCGCCCAGCATCAAGCCAGCGGCAATCGAACCGGATAGCGCCATCACCGGCCCGACCGAAAGATCGATACCGCCGGTCAGGATCGCGCAGGTCATGCCCACCGCAATAATGGCGTTGATCGATACCTGGCGTGCCACGTTGGTCAGGTTGTTGACCGTCAGGAAACTGTCATTCAACCCGCTCATCAGCAGGAACAGGATAGCGAAGCCGATAAATGGCAGCATCGCGGGGTGGTGCAGCAACTTCTCCCAGCGCTTGCCAAGGCTCTGCTTCTGGGCCACGTGTGAAGGTGGGGATTGTTCAATTCCGATCATAATGCACTCCCGGTTGCATGAAGCATGATGTTATGAGACTCGATTTCATCACCCGCCAATTCGGCAACAATGTGGCCACCGCGGAACACCAGCACGCGATCGCAAACGCCGATAATTTCCGGTAATTCGGATGAAATCATGATGATAGAAATGCCTTTCTGCGTGAGCTGTTGCATCAGCTGATAGATTTCGGATTTAGCGCCGACGTCAATGCCACGGGTAGGCTCATCAAAAATAAGGATGTTGCAGTCATTGTTCAGCCAGCGGGCAATGACCACTTTCTGCTGGTTGCCGCCGCTCAACGTGCTGACAACGGTGTCTGCGTCCGGCGTTTTCACACCTACCGCGCGGATCAGGCGTTGCACGATGTCGTCGTCCTTGCGGGCGTTAACGAAGATTTTTCCGAACCGCTCATGGCGGTTGAGGGTGATGTTCTGGGCCACGGAAAACGGTAGCACCAACCCTTCAGTTTTGCGGCTTTCTGGCAGCAGGCCAATGCCTTGCTTCAATGCCAAGGCCGGGTTACGCAGTGTGGTGGCTTGCCCACCGAGGCTGACCTGTTTGCGATAGCAGGGGCTGGCACCAATCAGCGCGGAGACCGTCTCGGTACGGCCCGAGCCGACCAGGCCAGCAAACCCGAGGATTTCCCCTTTGAACAGGTGGAAACGATCTTCCTGTTGGTGCTTGGTGCGCTGAATGCTGGCTTCCAACAGGCGTACCGAAGTATCGACAGGGTGCGATTTCACCGGGAAAGCGTTTTCGATTTTGCGCCCGACCATCAGCTTCACCAGTTCATCCACGTTGGTGTCGGCCGTGGGCAGCGTTTGCACATAGGTACCGTCGCGCAAGACGGTGATCTGATCGCAGACGGTGAAGATTTCATCCAGATGGTGCGAGATGAAAATCATGCCGACGCCCAGCAATTTCAGATCGTTCATCACGCTGAACAGGTGATCGGCTTCACCCGGCGTCAAGGTGGCGGTCGGCTCATCCAGCACCAGCACGCGGGCATCCAAAGACAGCGCCTTGGCAATCTCGACAAACTGTTGCTGCGCCACGCTCAACTGCGCTACCGGGCAATCCAGATCGATATTCACCGTCAGCCGCTTGAAAATAGCCTCGGCTTTTTTACGCATGGCTTTGCGATCTAATAATCCCCAGCGGTTCCTGATTTCCCGGTTGAGGAAAATATTGTCCAAGGCGTTCATATAAGGAATAAGCGAGAACTCCTGAAATATGATGCCTACGCCAGCGTTAATGGCCTGGCGATAATTGGCAAATTGGCGGCTTTTACCCTCCATGATGATTTCGCCGGAATCCGGTTGATGAATACCACACAGGATTTTCACCAACGTTGATTTACCGGCACCGTTTTCCCCTAGCAATGCATGTATTTGGCCATGTTGAATGGTGAGGTCAATACCATCCAATGCCTTTACGCCCGGAAAGGACTTCTTGATCTGTTTTAATTCTAATAACGCCGTCACGGTTAACTCCTCCGGGTTCTATACCCACCGTTGCGAAATCGATCGGGTATCAACCTCAACCGGCTCATTACGTAGGGACGCAGTGTGCCGCGCCCCTACATAGCGAAACTTGCCCGCCCCGATGCCATCAGTCTCGAGGCCGTGCGCTTACCAGCTAAAGCCTTTGGCGTTGCTGCTGTCGATCAACTTCACTTTCACCGGAATGGTGGCCGGAACGTTGGCACCCCAATAGCGGGCCAGAGCAATGCCCAAGGCAATACGTGCCTGATCGCGCGGGAACTGTGCGGAGGTGGCGATAAACGGCGAGTTAGCTTTCAAAATCTCTTTGATCGCTTCCGGCTGACCATCAACGCTGACCAGCTTGACCTTGGCACCGTTACTCTCAATGGCTGCCAGTGCGCCTAAAGCACCCACATCGTTGACGCTGAAGATACCGGCCAGATCGGGAGTGGATTGCAGCATATTTTCGGTTACGGTCAGCGCGGTATCACGCTCCTGTTTGCCGTTTTGCTTGGTGACAATCTTCATTTCCGGGTGCTTTTTAATGGCATCCTCAAAGCCGCGCACGCGTTCCAGGATTGGCACTACCGGGATACCGTCCAGGATCGCCACTTTGCCTTTGTTGCCCAGGGATTTGGCCAGGTACTCACCCGCCTGGAAACCGGCATCATAGTTTTCAGAGCCGACAAAAGAGTCCAGCGGGCCTTCGGCCTGGGCATCAATCGCCACGACTACCGCCCCTGCCTTATGGGCCGAGATCACCGCCGACTGCACGCCAACCGAATCGGTCGGGTTAATCAGTAAAATATCGACTTTCTTTTGCAGCATATCTTCCACATCATTAATCTGCTTTGAGACGTCATGGTGGGCATCGGCAATATACAGCTTGGCGCCAATATCACCGGCGGCCTGTTCTAATGCCTGTTTCATTGAGACAAAATAGTCGTTATTCATTTCCTGGAATGAAACGCCAATGGTGATTTGCTTGGCTAATACCGATTGGCTGGCCAGCAACATGCCGCCGGCCAATACTACGGGTAAGGTTTTCTTGATAAATGAAAACATAGGTGATTCTCCTGTTGTAGGGTCGGTGTTGTTCTTTCAGTGTTATTTATAATAATGGTGTCGTTAGCGGCCAGAAGTCGGCCTCGCCATACCAGGCGTAATGTTTTTGCTTAAAACTAATCACTCAATATTAAGGAACCAAAATAACCTTGATGGAATCGGTTGAGTCGGCCAGAGCGAAGGCCTGATCCCATTCTTTTAACGAATAACTGTGGGTCACTACGCCTTTGGAGGTCACCAGGCCGCGTTCAAACAGATCGATGGCAATTTCATAGCTGTAGGGGGCAAGGTGTGCGCCGCGAATATCCAGCTCTTTGCGATCGCCGATAATTGACCAGTCGACGGTGGTTTCCTTGCCAAATACGCTGAACTCGACAAAGCGGCCCAGCTTACGGATCATCTGCAATCCCTGGGTAACGCCAATCGGTGCCCCGGTTGCTTCAATGTAAACATCGCAGCCGTAGCCGTCGGTTAACGCTTTGACGATTTTATCGGCATCTTCCTTGAGCGGGTTGATCACCACGTCGGCACCAAACGCTTTCGCCAGTTCCAAACGCTCGTCGATGGCATCAATCACGATCAGTTTTTTCGGTGTCTTCAGCTTGGCAACCTGCACCATGCACAGACCCAACGGCCCGGCACCGGCCAGCACCACGACGTCGTCCAACTGGATGTCCCCACGGGCGACGGTGTGGATGGCACAAGCCATTGGCTCGATCAGCACCGCATCTTCATGGCTGAGGCTTTCCGGGATCTTGTGCACGATGGCGTTGGCGGAAAAACGCATGTATTCCGACATTCCCCCCTCGGCGACGTCCTTCTGGAAGCCGTAGATATTGTGGGTCTCACACATCCAATAGCTGCCTGACTTACAGTAACGGCATTCCCAGCAGGGTACGATCTGCTCAGCGATGACGCGTTCGCCGATCTTGTACTTCTGCTCGCTGCCTTCTCCCATGGCAACAATGCGGCCGTAAAATTCGTGGCCGGGTACCACCGGCGGTTTCACCCAAGGATTTTCACCCCAGAACATCTGGGCACCGTTTTTACATTTGCAATCACCGGCACAGATCCCGCAGCCTTCGACCTTGATCACCAACTCCTTGGCTAAAGGCAGCGGGGTAGGGACTTGTTCAAAACGGTAATCCTGCGGGCCATGGCAAACTACCGCGCTCATTTTTTCGGGTAACTGACTCATTTTCCTCTCCATTATCAGGCTTGACAGCGATATAAAAACTTAATGTTGACGTTGTCATTTTTAGATAAATAAAATGGGTAAGACTTATTTAAGTTTTATCATTCATCATGTTATGCATAAGTTCTAACACCAGACTAAAAATGACAACGTGAACATTGACGATCATATAACCAAACTGGAGAAAACATTTGTTTGATCAAACTCACACATCGTTAACATCTAGCGTAAAAATTCTACAAATTCAGATCATGATCACAATGCTGTGCGGAATTCATGCAAGACAGGTGCGGGTGGAATCATTTAATTTATTGAAATTAAATAAATTATTTCTTTGTTGCTAATGAGTTGGCCTGTGCTGGGCTTCTTGTAAGCGATCTCTGACCTCGACCAGCCAAGGGGAATGCGGCTCACTTTTCGCGCAAAAGCGACCTGGCGGGTAATTTCACAATTTGTTGATAGTTTCCCCCCGCAACCTTGATGAATGTCATAATATCCTGTCCTGATTTTCGGCAGAGTGTGGCGTTATTCGGCTGCCATCGGGCGATCGGCTGAAATAAAATAATTAAATCGAGGAATTACAATGGAACTTCTGATTGGAGCCTTGGTGGCGGTGCTGGTTGGCCGCTACATCATCAAAGGCTATTCTGCCACTGGGGTGTTAATGGTTGGTGGCCTGGTGCTGCTGACGGTGAGCGCATTTATGGGCAAAAACCTGCTGCCCGCCAGTGCGACTTCGACGGGATGGCGCGCCACCGATATTTTTGAATATGTGAAAATCCTGCTGATGAGCCGCGGTGGCGATCTCGGCATGATGATCATGATGCTGTGTGGCTTCGCCGCGTATATGACGCACATCGGTGCCAATGACGTGGTGGTAAAGCTGGCATCTCGCCCGTTGCAGATGATCAACTCCCCTTACTTGCTGATGATTGCGGCCTACTTTGTTGCTTGCCTGATGTCACTGGCGGTTTCTTCGGCAACAGGGCTGGGCGTGTTACTGATGGCAACGCTGTTCCCGCTGATGGTCAACGTAGGGATCAGCCGGGGTGCAGCAGCGGCAATCTGCGCTTCCCCAGCGGCTATTATCCTTTCACCGACTTCGGGTGATGTGGTGCTGGCAGCCAAGGCGGCCGAAATGCCGCTGGTGGATTTCGCCTTCAAAACTACGTTGCCGATCTCCATCGCGGCCATTATCTGTATGGCGATTGCCCACTTCTTCTGGCAGCGCTATCTCGATCGCAAGGCCAACGAACAGCACCATATTATGGACGTGAGTGAAATCACGACCAATGCACCTGGTTTCTACGCCATCTTGCCGTTTACCCCAATCCTCGGGGTGCTGGTGTTTGACGGCAAGTGGGGCCCAGAGCTGCATATCATTACCGTGTTGGTGATTTGCATGTTCATTGCCGCGGTGATTGAGTTTATCCGTAGCTTCAATGCCAAAACGGTGTTTACCGGTTTGGAAGTAGCGTATCGCGGGATGGCCGATGCGTTCGCCAGCGTGGTAATGCTGTTGGTCGCGGCAGGGGTGTTTGCCCAAGGCTTGAGCACTGTTGGCTTTATCAGCGGCCTGATCAGCCTGGCGCAGTCGTTTGGCACCGGTGGCATTATCATGATGTTGGTGCTGGTGGTGATCACTATGCTGGCGGCGATGACAACCGGTTCCGGTAACGCGCCGTTCTATGCGTTTGTTGAGCTGATCCCGAAACTGGCGACACAGATGGGGGTTAACCCGGCTTATCTGGTGATCCCGATGCTGCAAGCCTCCAACCTGGGCCGCACACTCTCACCGGTTTCTGGTGTGGTTGTGGCGGTTTCTGGCATGGCAAAAATCTCCCCGTTCGAAGTGGTCAAGCGTACCTCGGTACCGGTGATTGTCGGGCTGGTGGTGGTGATTGTTGCTACGGAGTTGCTGGTGCCGGTGCACCTGTAAGCAATGTGGAAAGGGCACCCTAAACGGGTGCCCGGTATCGGTTTACTCTTCGTCTTCTTCGTTAGGTGTCACTAAAGGCGTGATCTTCACCTTCACGATACGGTGGCTACTGATTTCCAGCGGTTCAAACAGATAATCGCCAATCTTCAGTTGCTCACCTTCGTGTGGAATGCGCTGGCAATGCTCCATCAGCAAACCTGCCAAGGTATGATATTCCCGCTTTTCTTCTATCGGCAGTGGCACATACAGCACCAGGTCTTCCAGCGGCATATGGCCATTGGCAATCCAGTAGCCTTCGCTGGTTTGCTGAATGTCATGGCGCGCATCAACCTCTTCGTCGGCCTCTGGCAGGTTACCGGCGATGGTTTCCATCACGTCGGTTAACGTTACCACCCCTTCGACCGAACCAAACTCGTCGACCACAAAAGCAAAGTGGGTCTTGGCCTGCCGGAATTGCTCCAGGGCAGAGAGTAACGTTAACTGCTCCGGGAAGATCAGCGGCTGGCGAACCAACGCTCGCAGATCCAGCGGTGATTGCTGCAACTGCTGTTTCAGCACATCGATGGTGTGGATCACCCCTAATGGCTCATCGCTGGCGCTATTTTCCGTTACCACGATGCGCGTATGCTGGTTTTTCTCCAACAGCTGCGTCAGTTTATCCAGCGGGCCGTTAAGCCCAAGGTATTCCACATCGTGACGCGAAGTCATGATACTGCTGACGGTACGCTGCGCCATGCCCAGCACCCGCTCGATCATGTGGCGTTCCTGCTGGTTAAAGATCTCACCATTCTCGTTATAGCTGTCTGCCAACAGATGCGCCGAATGGCTATCGATCTCGGCCTCTTCATGTTTGCCGCTTAACATGCGCAATACGGCTTCCGCGGTACGCTCACGCAAAGGCCGCACCTTGGAAAGAAAACGGCGGCGGTTAAACTGGGCAAACTGGTTCAGGGCTTCGATCATTACTGAGAAACCGATCGCCGCGTAGAGGTAACCTTTCGGAATGGCGTAGCCAAAGCCTTCGGCCACCAGGCTGAAACCAATCATCAGCAAGAAGCTGAGGCACAGAATAACAATGGTTGGATGCGCATTGACAAAGCGCGTGAGCGGTTTGCTGGCCAGCAACATCAAACCAATGGCAATACATACCGCGATCATCATCACGGCCAGATGATCGACCATCCCGACGGCGGTGATCACCGAGTCGAGTGAGAAGACCGCATCCAACACCACAATCTGCGCGACCACCGGCCAGAAACGCGCTCCTTTGCGCGATCCGTGGTGCTCTTCGTCTTTGCCCTCCAGCCGCTCGTTAAGCTCCATGGTGGCTTTAAACAGCAGGAAGATACCACCGACCAGCATAATCAGATCGCGGCCACTAAAAGCGTGCCCCATGGCCACAAACAGCGGTTTGGTCAGGGTGGCTAGCCAGGATATCGATGCCAGCAGCACCAGGCGCATCGCCAGCGCCAGTAAAAGACCGACAACGCGGGCTTTATCACGTTGTTTCTTGGGTAATTTCTCCGCCAAAATGGCGATAAAGATCAGGTTGTCAATGCCTAGTACAATTTCCAGTACAACCAGGGTGGCCAAGCCGGCCCAAATTGTTGGATCTGCGATCCATTCCATACGCCTACTTTCACCTTTTAGTTCGACGGCTTATGCCGCAGTGAGAATGATGGACGCTGAGAGAGGGGAATTCAACTCTAAATCCACACGGGCTGCGGGTAATCTAAGCTTGAGGAAAATTTAATCACCACCAGGATCAAGTGATTAGCGACAACAGCAGAAAACCAGCGCAAATAGCTGCTTATAAATCCTGCACTTAGATAATACTTATTATAATCAATTTGTTATAAATCGGTTAGGCGAGTAAAATCTTAAAAAACGAGTATCATTAGTAGTCTTATTCTGAAAAGGTCTTAATACGGGCAGTAAGACTTGTTTCACTGGGTCAATAGTATAAGAATCTTAGCATCCTATAAATGATAGCAAGACTGACCACGTGGCCAGGAAGGCACAGCCTTTTCCCTATTCTGCGACTTGCCTCTCATTACATTCTGAACAGAACCCTGGGTTCATCTACAAGCCTGCGGCTTAACGCACGCTTGTCAGTTCAAACATTGTCTACAGTGCATTGGTAGCTGCAAGCCAAGGGCGGTAGCGTGCCTAAAACGTTGTTTAATGAATATAATTAATTGATTTTTATCAATAAAAAATCATTGAGACGTTAGGTCAACCACTTTTCCTGGCTCTGTTACACTTACTTGTTATTTGTCGGTGGAAAAAATTTATGCAAAAAAGATTGAAGGCCGTTATCCCAGTAGCAGGTTTGGGCACCCGTATGCTGCCTGCAACCAAGGCGATCCCTAAAGAAATGCTGCCGGTGGTCGATAAGCCATTGATTCAGTACATCGTAAGCGAATGCGTTGCGGCTGGCATCAAGGATATCGTACTGGTTACGCACTCATCGAAGAACGCGATTGAAAACCACTTTGATACCTCTTTTGAACTGGAAGCGGTGCTTGAAGCGCGGGTAAAACGCCAACTACTTGCCGAAGTGCAAAGCATCTGCCCGCCAGATGTGACGGTGATGCAGGTGCGCCAGGGGCAAGCCAAAGGGCTGGGCCACGCGGTGTTATGTGCTCAACCGATGATTGGGGACAACCCATTTGTGGTGCTGTTGCCAGACGTATTATTGGATGACTCTACTGCCGATCTGCAGAAAGAAAACCTGGCCAAGATGATCCAGCGCTTCGAGCAAACCGGCTTCAGCCAGATTATGGTTGAGCCAGTGCCGGAAGAAGATGTTTCCAAATACGGTGTGGTCGATTGTGGCGGTGTGGCATTAGCCGCTGGGGCAAGTACACCAATGACAGCCGTGGTAGAAAAGCCTGCGCGTGAAGATGCGCCATCCAATCTGGCCGTGGTAGGGCGTTATGTCCTCTCTGCCGACATCTGGCCGTTGCTGGAAAAAACGCCTCCGGGTGCAGGTGATGAAATCCAACTGACCGACGCGATTGCCATGCTGATGCAACAGGAAACGGTTGAAGCCTTCCATATGAGTGGTAAATCGCATGACTGTGGTGACAAACTGGGCTATATGAAGGCGTTTGTACAATACGGTTTACGTCACGCTACCGAGGGCGAAAATTTCACCCAGTGGATGAAAGAGACCCTGAACAGCAAATAATTGTCTTAGCCGGTTAGCACGACCACAAGATTTTAAGAGGATCACCATGTCGAAGAAGTTAAAAGCCGTCATTCCTGTTGCTGGTTTGGGCATGCGCATGTTGCCAGCGACCAAGGCAATCCCGAAAGAGATGTTGCCTATCGTCGATAAGCCGTTGATCCAGTACATCGTCAACGAATGCGTGGCGGCCGGGATCAATGAAATCATTTTGGTTACCCACTCATCCAAGAACGCGATCGAAAACCACTTCGACACCTCTTATGAGCTGGAGGCAATGCTTGAAGCGCGTGTGAAGCGTCAACTACTGGAAGAAGTTAAATCCATCACGCCGAAGGGCGTAACCCTGATGCACGTCCGCCAAGGCCAACCAAAAGGGTTGGGGCACGCGGTACTTTGTGCCAAACCGCTGGTAGGCGATTCACCTTTTGTGGTGGTACTACCGGACGTGTTGCTGGATGACGCCAAGGCCGATATGCACAAAGACAACCTGGCGCATATGATTGCCCGCTTTGAAGAGACCGGGCTGAGCCAGGTATTGGTACAAGCCGCAGATGAAAATGTACTGTATGACTACTCGGTGGCTGAATGTGAGACTACAACCCTCAAGCCAGGGGAAAGCTCACGTATGACTTCGATCATTGAGAAGCCAAGCCGTGAAGTGCAGCTGAAATCCAATTATTCTGCCGTAGGTCGTTATGTGCTCTGTGAAGACATCTGGCCGATTCTGGAAAAAACCCAGCCGGGCGCCTGGGGCCGTATCCAACTGACCGACGCGATTGCCGAACTGCTGAAGCACAAGCCAGTAGAGGCGATGGAGTTGGTAGGGGAGTCGTTCAACTGCGGCGAGAAGCTAGGGTATCTCCGAGCTTTTGTGACCTACGGTCTGCGCCACCCTACACAGGGCAAGGCCTTCCGTGAATGGGCTGAGCAGCTGAAGTTGTAATAATTTGTACTGAAATAAGGCAGAAAAGTCTCTATAGTTATGGGCCTGCGGATGTCTCGCGGGCCTTTTGGCTGACCGAGACCGCTCGCACATGAAAACACTCCTGGTGCATGCGCCACTCACTGTGAGTTTGAGTCAGCATCTTAGCAAACCCAGGCTTAACGTTTGCTCAATGAGTGCTTTCATGCATGTATCGCTGGACAGCTATACATAGCGCAAACAAAAAAATTTTGCTAAGCACCACCCCAGGCGGCCATGGTTGGCCAGGTGCCTAGCGTTGCTAGTTTACTTACTTTGAAAGTGATGAAAATTCGATGGCAAAGAAACAATGGAAACTGATACCGCTACTGGTATCGATCAGCGTGATCAGCGGTTGCACTGTGGTCCCTGGCACTCACCTTTCTACCAGTGGCAAAAACGTTGTTAAGCAGGAAGATAGCAATTTTGACTTGGACAAGTTGGTGAATATATACCCAATGACACCGAGTTTGGTTGACAAAATGCGTCCAAAACCCGTTATCGCGCAGAACAACCCAGCCTTGGAACGTGACCTGCAAAGTTATGAATACCGTATTGGTGTGGGTGATGTACTGATGGTGACCGTTTGGGATCATCCTGAGTTGACAACCCCGGCTGGCCAATACCGTAGTGCCAGTGATACCGGTAACTGGGTGAATGCTGATGGAACTATCTTCTACCCGTACATTGGTAAGGTAAAAGTTGTCGGGAAAACTATGGCTCAGATACGTTCAGAAATATCTAGCCGTTTGGCACAATATATTGAAAGCCCACAGGTAGATGTGAGTATTGCGGCCTTCCGCTCTCAGAAAGTCTATGTGACGGGAGAAGTTGAAAAATCTGGCCAGCAGCCGATTACCAACGTGCCATTAACTGTTATGGATGCAATTAACGCCGCCGGGGGACTTTCTGAAAACGCTGATTGGCGAAATGTGGTACTAACACACAATGGTAAAGAACAACGGATTTCATTACAGGCATTGATGCAACGTGGAGATTTAATGCAGAATCATCTCCTGTATCCAGGCGATATCCTCTACATACCACGTAATGACGATTTGAAAGTGTTTGTTATGGGAGAAGTGAAGAAACAATCTACGCTTAAAATGGATCGGAGTGGGATGACACTTACTGAGGCATTGGGCAATGCTGAGGGTATGGATCAGAGTTATGCAGATGCAACAGGTGTGTTTGTAATCCGGCCACTGCGTGGTACTGAGGGCGATAAGCTTGCTAGTATTTATCAATTAAATGCTGCAGATGCAGCAGCAATGGTAATGGGGACTGAATTCCACTTGCAGCCTTATGATATCGTTTATGTTACTACAGCTCCAATAGTGCGTTGGAACCGAGTAATTGGTCAATTAATACCAACAATATCTGGGTTTAATGATCTGAGCGAAACCACATTGCGTATAAGAAATTGGCCTTAGTAGTCATAGAGGTGGTATTTAATGTTTAATTCAATATTAGTTGTATGTGTTGGTAATATTTGCCGTTCTCCTACAGGAGAACGACTTTTAAAAAGAAATGTCCCAAATAAAAAAATAAACTCAGCTGGGCTGGGAGCATTGGTTGGAAAACCCGCCGATGGAATGGCTACAGAAGTCGCTAATCTACATGGCATATCCCTAGAAGGACATGAAGGGCAGCAACTGACAAGAGCGATGTGTGAGGAATATGACTTAATCTTAGTAATGGAGAAAAGGCATGTTGATGCGGTGTGCCGTTTAGTTCCTGAAGTTAGGGGAAAAACCATGCTATTCGGGCATTGGCTAGGTCAGCAAGAAATTGCAGATCCATATCGTAGAAGCCGGGAAACATTTGAACTTGTATATTCCCAGCTAGAGAAATCTGCCCAAAAATGGGCAGAGGCACTAAGTCGCTAAGTGAGTAGCTAGAGAAACTTATGACAGAGAAAACTTCTTTAAAGACGTCCGAAACGTATTCGGATGAAATTGATTTAGGCCGTTTGCTGGGTACATTGCTTGACAATAAATGGTTAATAATTGGTGTGACAGTACTGTTTGCAACAATTAGTTTATTCTACGTTATGTTTACTACGCCAATTTATAAGGCTGACGCCCTGATTCAGGTTGAGCAAAGCTCTGGAAATAAACTCCTAAATGATATTTCAAGCATGCTTCCGGAGGCTAAACCAGAATCAGTAGCTGAAATAGAATTGATTAAATCTCGAATGGTAATAGGGAAAACCATACGGGACCTATCATTAGATACAGTTATTGAGCAAAAATACTTTCCATTTTTTGGAAAAGGCTTGGCAAGAATATTAGATGAAAAACCAGGTGAAATTGCAATATCACGCCTAGATGTTCCTGAAGGATGGCAGGATGAGAAAATTGAGCTTACTGTTTTAAGCCCAGAATCATATAAAATAACCGCCGGTGAAGTAGTTGACTTTGTTGGAACTAAGGGGAAGTTAGAAAAAAACAATGGCATAACTTTGCTCGTAAGTGATATATCGGCAGAAGCTGGAACAGTTTTTAAAGTCAAAAAGTTAAATGAGTTAACGGCTATTAATAATCTGCTCGATGGTTTTAAAGTCGAAGATAAAGGTAAGGATACAGGTGTATTATTATTGAGCATGGAAGGCAGTAATCCGCAAGAGATAAATAAGATACTAAATAGTATTAGCCAAAATTATTTACAACAAAATGTTGAAAGAAAATCTGAAGAGGCAGGTAAGAGCCTAGAGTTTTTAAAAGAGCAACTTCCAGATGTTAGAAATTCTCTGAATGAATCAGAGACTAAGCTGAACTTATATCGACAGCAAAACGAATCGGTTGATCTTTCCCTTGAAGCTAAATCTGTTCTGGAGACGATGGTTGCGGTAGAAACTCAGTTAAATGAACTCACATTTAAAGAAGCTGAGATTTCAAAGTTATATACAAAAGAACATCCAGCTTATCGTGCTTTGATGGAAAAAAGACATACGCTTGAGCTAGAACGAAACAAGCTAAATAAGCGTGTGGGTGGAATGCCTAAAACGCAACAAGAAATTTTGCGGCTAACTCGCGATGTTCAGGCTGGGCAAGAAGTCTATATGCAACTTCTGAACAAGCAGCAGGAATTAAGTATTAATAAGGCTAGTACAGTAGGAAATGTTCGAATAATAGATCCGGCTGTGACTCAATTGAAACCAGTTAAACCTAAAAAGACACTGGTTGTTTTGTTGGGATTAATATTGGGTGCAGTATTATCCACCTCTTTTGTGATTCTTAAGGCATTGCTGCATAAAGGAATTGAAAGTCCTGAGCAATTAGAAGAGTTAGGAATCAATGTTTATGCTAGCGTACCTCTTTCTGAGTGGCAACAGAAAAAAGATCGCGAGTTCCTATCCCGAAATAAGAGAAGTAATGTCAGGTCAACAGAGCTTTTAGCGTTAGGTAATCCAACAGATTTGGCAATTGAAGCGATAAGAAGTTTAAGGACAAGTTTGCATTTTGCGATGATGGAGGCAAAAAATAATCTGTTGATGATATCGGGAGCAAGTCCGGCAATTGGTAAAACATTTATTAGTGTAAACTTGGGGGCTGTGATTGCTCAATCAGGCCAAAAAGTACTCATCGTAGATTGTGATATGCGCAAAGGCTACGCACATGAACTAATGGGTACAGATGCAAATAATGGTTTGTCTGACATTTTATCCGGGCAGAGTTCGATTGAAAAAGTTATACGCAATACACAAATAGAAAACATGCATTTTATATCTCGTGGGCAGATACCTCCGAACCCCTCTGAATTGTTAATGCATAATAACTTTGCCAACTTTGTACAATGGGCTTCAAAAAATTATGATTTGGTTCTTTTAGATACGCCTCCAATTCTTGCTGTAACTGATGCTGCGATAATTAGTCGACAGGTCGGAACGTCACTCCTTGTTGCTCGTTTTGAAGTAAATACTCTCAAAGAAATCGAAGTAAGTATGCGAAGATTTGAGCAAAATGGTACCGAAATAAAAGGTGTAATTCTGAATGCAATAATGAAACGTGCCGCAAATCATTATGGCTATGGGAGTTATAATTATTATGCATATGAGTACAAGTCAGATAAGTAAGAAATTGCAAAAATAAATTTGGAAATTTTTTATAAGGCCGTTATTATATAGCGGCTTTAATTTCAGCATTACATAGATTAATATATTGTTGTTTATGAAATCACCTGAGCACATATATTATACAGAAGATCGAGTCTACTAAGTAAATTGAAAATAAATTAATAAATAGTTTATTTCTAATGAATTTCAGTCATTATCTTAGAGGAAAAATGAAGTCGATATTGATTATTCCAACCTACAATGGTGGCGAGTTGTGGAGAACAGTAAGTTCCGCAATATCAGCACAAAAATATGATTGCGAGTATGTACTTACCATTGACTCATCGAGCGATGATAATACTAGAGAGATAAGTGAGAGTAATAGTTTTCAATTAATTAAAATTGATAAAAAAGCATTTAATCATGGTGGTACAAGAAATCTTGCAATCGATTCTATAGAGTCTATAAATGATGTGGATATTGCAATATTTCTTACACAAGACGCAATACCAGAAGAACATTACATTTCAAAAATAGTATCCTCTTTCGAGGATCCCGCTGTTGCAATAGCATATGGCCGACAACTACCACATGATAATGCTAATCCTATAGCAAGACATGCCCGTATGTTCAATTATGGGAGAGATAGTCACTCAGTAGGGTTATCTGATAAACAAAAATATGGCATTAAAACCGTATTTACGTCAAACTCGTTTTCTGCCTACCGTATCAATGTGTTTAAAGAATTAGCGGGTTTTCCCTCTAATACAATTCTTAGCGAGGATATGTACCTGGCAGCAAAAGCTGTTCTTGCTGGTTATAAAGTTGCTTATGTCGCCGAATCAGCGGTTAAGCACTCACATAACTATACGCCCCTCGAGGAGTTTAAGCGTTATTTTGATATCGGAGTATTCCATCATGATGAAAAATGGATAAGAGAGGCTTTTGGTGGAGCTGGAGGAGAAGGTAAAAAATTTATAATTTCTGAGTTTATGACATTATTAAAAGAACATCCAAGTTGGATTCCAAGAGCTTGTTTACATAATGCTCTTAAGCTATTCGGATATAAACTTGGACAGAATTATAAAAAAATACCCAATAAGTATATAAAGAAATTAAGTATGCATAAAAGATATTGGGATGAATGAAATAATAGAATAATTATACTTTAACTTGTGCTAAGTATCGCGTTTAAAGGTAAATATAATTAGAGAGAGATGCATGAATAGTTTACGCAGAGGAATGTTACAGACTAATGCCTCAATGATATCGATTGCTCAACGACTATCTGATACGTTGATTATGTTCGCAAGTATGATATTTTCAGGTGTTATAACTAAAGGAGGCATCACTGAATCTCATTGTATTATGGCCTTAACTGCATTAGTTGTTTTTCAGATGATTGGGGGAATTACCGACTTTTATCGCTCGTGGCGTGGGATGAGTATATATTTAGAATTACAAATTTTAATTAGAAATTGGACGTTGAGTATTATTTTCTCAACGGGAATTCTTGCACTTCTCACTCCAATCACTTCTGGCGTATACTTTTATTTTTTGTGGTATATTACATCGACTATTTTATTTGTTTTAAGTAGGGTTTTTATCCGTTCGGTTATCAGATACTTAAGGCAGTTAGGTTATAACACCCGTAATATTGTTATTGTTGGAGGGTGCCATTCAGGGGGGCATCTGGCAGAAAGTATTACAAAGGCGCCATGGTTGGGCTTTAATTTATTAGGCTATTATGTTTCAAAGAATGAATCTGCCCCAGATTCTTATTCAGAGATGCAACATAGAGGTGACATTGATAATCTAATTAACGATGCTAAGAAAGGACTTTTTGATAGAGTTTATATCGCATTGAAAATGCAGGATAATGAATCTATCGAATACATATTGTCAGAATTATCCGACGCCACCTGCACTGTAATGCTTGTTCCTGATGTATTTACATACAACTTGTTGCAATCGCATAGTGAGATAATAAATGGAATTCCTGTTATATCATTATTCGATTCACCGATGAGTGGTATCAATATGCTGATTAAACGTATTGAGGATATTCTTGTTTCATTACTAATTTTTATTTTTATATCTCCAGTTCTGTTATTAATAGCTTTACTTGTAAAATTTACATCTCCAGGACCGATTATCTTTAAGCAAACTCGCTATGGAATCGATGGGAAAGCGATCAAGGTTTGGAAGTTTAGAAGTATGTCTGTTATGGAGAATGGTAATGAAATTAAGCAAGCCAAAAAAGGAGATTCCAGGTTAACACCAATCGGAGGTTTTTTACGTCGAACATCTCTGGATGAATTACCACAGTTCATAAATGTGATTTTGGGTGATATGTCGATCGTTGGACCAAGGCCACATGCAGTTGCACATAATGAACAATATAGAAAAATTATTAAAGGTTATATGCTGCGTCATAAAATGAAACCGGGTATTACAGGATGGGCTCAAATTAGTGGATGGCGTGGTGAAACTGATACGCTGGAAAAAATGGAAAAAAGAGTTGAGTGCGATCTTTTTTATATCAGAAATTGGAGTGTTTGGCTAGATTTTAAAATAATTATCTTAACTGTTTTTAAGGGGTTCATAAATAAATCAGCTTATTAATAAATTGACGGTTTCATTTTTATTAAGCAGTTTAAATTATATGTTAAATTGTTATTTTCAGTTGGTTACTATCAAAATTTATTACCCCTCAAGGAGACTGGTATGTCGAATAAAGATATTTTTGTTACTCAACCATATTTGCCTGAGTTAAAGGAGTTTATACCTTACTTAGAAAAAATTTGGGAGAATAAGATTCTTACTAATGGTGGGCCAATGCATGAACAATTGGAATGTGCTCTCTGTGAATATCTTGGTGTAAACGAAATTGCACTTTTTAATAATGGTACAATTGCGCTCCTGACTGCATTGCAAGCATTACGTATCACTGGTGAAGTAATTACAACTCCTTATTCTTTTGTTGCAACTGCACACTCTCTTTTGTGGAATGGCATTAAGCCAATTTTTGTAGATATTGATCCGATTACTTTAAATATTGATCCTGAAAAAATAGAGGCCGCGATAACACCACAAACGACTGCAATTATGCCTGTTCATTGTTATGGCAATCCATGTGATGTAGAAAAAATACAAAAAATTGCAGATAATTATAATCTAAAGGTGATTTATGATGCTGCCCATGCATTTGGTGTGACAGATAAAGGTGGAAGTATATTAAGACATGGGGATTTGAGTGCAATAAGTTTTCATGCAACAAAGGTTTTCAACACTTTTGAAGGTGGGGCAATAATATGTCCAGATAAAAAAACCAAAACCAGAATAAACAATCTCAAGAATTTTGGAATTGTTAATGAAACTACTGTAGTAGCTCCAGGCATCAACGGTAAGATGAGTGAGATTAATGCTGCTTTTGGACTTCTCCAACTGAATCATGTAGATCAGGCTCTTCAGCAAAGAAAGGAAATTGATAGTTACTACAGGGATGGGCTTAAAAACATAAGTGGAATAAAAATCGTTCCTCACGCAGGTCAAGAAGTTGCGAACTACTCATACTTCCCAATACTTATTGAGGATGAATTTAAAATGAATAGGGAGCAGCTTTATCATTATTTGAAGGAGAATGGGATTTACTCTCGGCGATATTTCTATCCCCTAATTAGTGAGTTTTCAATGTACAGAAGTATGAAATCAGCATCACAAGACAACTTACCAATAGCGAATGATGTCGCTCGAAGAGTATTATGTCTACCAATATATCCATCATTGAAAAGGGAAGATCAAAAGCGTATTATTGAAATAATACAAAATATTTGACATTCTATGTAATGTGATGAAATTTTAATCTTTGGGGTTGAATTCATTTTAGAGATTTTTAGCCTTTGTACGACTATTTTGTAATTAATGTCATCATGTATATTATGGCTGTTGGGGAGTCGTATTGGTGAGGAAGCGTGATTGTTTCTAGGGGCAATTTGTCCAGATATTGTAGCCCTTGATACGTTAAGTTTAATAAATAAGGTTTTTGAAGTGTTTATAGTGAGTGTAAAAGGCTGTTATGAAAGGAATACAGAGAGCCAGAGTACTTTTTAAATTAGAACAGGATATTTAGGGGATGAAATTTAATAGTCATATGCAAAAAAATGGAAAATTAAATATTTTACATCTTTGTCCTGATGAGAAATTTATCGACCGAGCGCTCGATACATTTGAAAGTGCATTTCCTGGGCAGAACAAGATATGCGCATATACAAAAAAAGGGCCAGCAAAATATATTAAGCGTGATATAGAATATAGTGCTAACTCAACAGATATGCTGTTGGGGGTAAATAAAAAATATATCAATAAATTTGATGTTCTCATTTTACATTCACTTAATAGCGCCTGGTTCCGCACGATAGAACGCCTTGATATCAATACTCCAATAATCTGGATTGGTTGGGGATATGACTACTATGATATAATAGATCCACACAATAATTCATTATTGGTCAGAACTAGAGAGTTTGAGAAAAATAGGAATGCAAAGGAAAAAAGAAAAAAGGGAATTAAACAGAGGATCCAAGATTTACTCAATTCAAAAAATAGGGTTAGACGCTTAATTGAGAGGATTGATTATTTTTCTCCTGTAATTGCGACCGAATATGATGTTTTAAAGCATGTTGGGAATTGGAAGTCTTTTCCTAAGTTAGCAAGGTGGAATTATGCACCTGCTGAGTGCGAGTTATCTACTTATGTTAGAAACGTACAAGAATCGAACTTTACTAAAGAGAATATTCTTGTAGGCAACAGTGCAACAAGTACCAATAATCATTTGGAAGCATTTGATTTACTGAAAAAAATTGGTTTTAACTATAGGGAAATAGTTGTTCCTCTAAGCTATGGAGATCTTTCATATAGTGTCGATTTAAGAAACATAGGTGAGGTTTTATTAGGGGGCAATTTTTCACCATTGATTGATTTTATGGCACCTATCGAGTATATGAAGAAAATAAACCAATGCGGCTTTGTAATTATGAATCATGTGAGACAACAAGCCGTAGGGAATATAATTATTATGTTATATTTGGGAGCGAAAGTTTTTCTACGTGAAGAAAATCCGACATACAAATATTTCAAAAGCATAGGTATGATTTTGTTCACGATTCAGGAGTTAAGTGAAAATCATGATCATCTTAATGTTGGACTCTCTGATGGAGACGTTCAATTAAATAGAAATATTTTGGATTCAATATGGTCAAGTAAAGCTCTAGTCGAAAAAACGTATAAATTATTGGAGCCAATAATAAATAAAAGAGAGCAAATTTGAACATTAAGAAGATTGCATCATTCGCCATTGGCCCGATAGGAAGTGCAGTATTGGGATTTGTTACATTACCGCTAATTACTTGGTTATACTCTCCAGAAGATGTAGGTCGGATGAGTATGTTGAATATAGCAATTTCCTTTTGCGTGTTACTTTTTAGTTTGGGACTTGATCAATCATATGTACGGGAATATCATGAGTCGCCCGAAAAAGGCGTGTTGTTAAAGTCAGCCATTGCGCCAGGTTTTTTTCTTCTTTTATTAACATGTATTGCCTTTTTATTTCAACCATCTAGGTTATCGCTATTGTTATTCGATGAGGATAGCAGTGTTTTTAGCGTATTAACCATGTTGATATTAATCTTTACCTTTATATCTAGGTTTTTGTCGCTGATCCTTCGTATGAAAGAAAAAGGGATGGCCTATTCTTTAAGCCTACTAATTCCGAAGTTAGTGATAATTATCGTCATTATTAATTATTACTTTTTCGTAAAAAAACATGATTTCTTGCAGTTAATAATTGCTAATATGATTGGTTTTGGATTTGTTTTTTTAATACTCGCCTTGAATACAAAAGACGATTGGCTTACTGCGTTACGGTCGAGTTTTAGCATAAAAAAAATTAAAACAATGCTTTCATTTGGATACCCACTTATCCTCGGAGGCCTTGCATTTTGGGGGGTTACTGCAGCAGATAGAATGTTTTTACGGGCAATGTCAAATTTTGAACAACTTGCTATCTTTTCTGTCGCAGTTAGTTTTGCCAGTGCGGCAACGATTATACAAAGTGTTTTCTCTACAATTTGGGCTCCTATTGTATATAAAGTTTTGAATACTGGTGATGGGGCGCTAGAGCTTGTCAATAAAGCCTCTCGCTATATGCTAGTTGCAGTTGTATGCATATTTTGCGTTTGTGGGCTTTTATCATGGATTGTAGATTTTTTCTTGCCTACCAATTATGGAGATGTTAAGTTTATTCTAGTTGCATGTTTAGGCTATCCATTACTTTATACTTTATCTGAAACCACTGTTATTGGTATAAGTATCAGCAAAAAAACATCATATTCTATGCTGGCATCATTGTTAGCTTTTGTAGTAAATTTAGTTGGGAATTTTCTTCTTGTGCCAACGTTTGGTGCAGCTGGAGCTGCTGTAAGTACGTGTGTGACTTTTTGGTTCTTCTTTATTCTACGAACTGAGTTTTCAATTATAACTTGGAAAGTTATACCCCGTTTCGAAATGTATTTTTTCACTTTCCTTTGTATATTTGGTGCTTCATGTTCAGCTTTACTTGGCGAGTCAATAAAAAACGAGATCTTCATATATTGGTTAGTACTATTTATTTTTGTTATTCTAAGAAATTATCGAGAGCTTAAGTTTTTTTTAGCTAAAAGAATCAGGTAAGTTAATGATTAATAATTTTGGTGGTGTACGTGCGTTGACTATCTAGACCTTTGTATTACTAGGAAATAGAATATATTATGGTTGAAAAAGAAAAAAACAAAAAGGACAGTATCATTATTTTACATGATGTTGACGGAAGGATATATTTCCAAGGTGTGGAGCTTTTAAAAGAAGAGGGGGTCATAGGAAATATAGTATATCGCGAGACTTCTGTGTTTAGACGGCTCTTAGCGGCAGCCGTAAAGCGTACTTTAAATAAAGAAACTTTAATTCGCGCTTGGAATAATTTATGGTTTAGATTGAAAATGCCTTTTATGCACGACAATGTTATTATATTAGGTATTGCGCCATATAATTTCAGGTTTTTCATGTATTCTATGTTAGCTATTAATAATCAAGTCATTTACCATACATCGTGGCCGTACTGGTGGACCGAAAATGTTCCTAGTAAATATGGTCCATTGACTAAGTTTTTTATGCGTTTTTTTAATTATCTGATAAATAAACTTGATTTTAATTTCGTTTGTGTAACTAAACCCGTAGCTGATAGTTTAGCTGTTAATTTAGATTGTAAATACTCCATTAACGTTATTCCGCATGCAGTAGATCTTAAGCTTTTTAATAATTTTTTTACTCAAAAAATATGCTTTGAAAAATGTGTTACTAAAGTTTTATATGTTGGGAGGATGGTTAAAGAAAAAGGCGTCTATGAAATTGCTCAATTAGCTCACAAATTGAAAGATTCTCACCATTTTACTTTCGTTGGCAGTGGGGTTGAGCTCCAAGAGCTAACCAGGAATCTTCAAGGGTTAGATAACGTTAGCATATTGGGGCAGATAGGTGATAAGTCAGCTCTTGCGAATATATTTAAAACCAACGATGTTTTACTTTTACCTTCTAAAAGAATTGATGGTTGGGAAGAATTATTTGGACTTGTATTGATCGAGGCCATGGCTTGTGGCCTTATTGTCGTTGCTACGGATCATATTGGTCCAAGAGGGATTATAAACGATGGAGAGGATGGAGTCATTATTTCTGAGGTTGGCATGGTAGATAAAATGGAAGGATTATTAATTAATATCAATGAGGATTATGTTAGTTGGTTTGATATGAGAGAGCGAGCGAGGGCATCTGTAGAAAAATACTCAATACAGTCTGTCAGTAAACAGTGGTCAAAGGTAATAAATAATGGCAAAGATTCAATTTGATGAGTCTAGTTCGATTCATTGGCTAAAAGTCTTAGGTGATAGCCCTGTTTTTCTTTTCCCTGCAAGAATCGTTGGTGGCCATGAGTTAATGGCTTTAGAGATAATTAGATCTATCACAAGTCTCGGTGCAGATGTTAAATGTTTAATCGAGCCTTCTAATACTAAATTGCTCTCGTTGCTAAACAATACTCAATTACCAAGCTCTAACATCATCTTTTTGCCATTTAATCAACCGCGCTTTGAGTTCCTTCATTCCGTTTTAAATTACCATTTGATTAAAAAGGCGGCTGAATTTCTTTCCGAAATTAACAAAGTTCCTCATACGGAAATTTTTTATGTTCAAGGTGATATAGAAATTGGCTCAACATATGTTGCGGCAGCAATTAAAGCCAACGTGTCTTTTATGTCTTACTTGCCATTTACTCACTCAGCTAAAGTAATGGGTAAGAAGCTTGCTATTTTACGTGACTATAGAAATGCTTCTCTTTATAAGAAAGTAAAACGGTTTGCAACAATATCTACCATATTTAAAGACCAGCTTTATCTGTTATCACCAGGTTGTAATGTTGAACTTATTCGGAATAATACGCGCGACCTTCATGAGTTCAAACGTGCCAGAAAGGAGAAAGATGCAGCACTTAATTGTGATTTATTTAGCATTTTTATTATAGGCAGAATTAGTTATAGGCAGAAAGGTCATGATATTTTATTGAATGCCCTTAGTAAATTAGATGTGAAATTTCGAGATATTGTAGAACTAAATATAATCGGGGATGGAGAAGATGCAGAGGATTTCAGGCATCGGTGTAAGATGTTGACACCTTGGCTGAAAACTCGTTTTTTAGGGTGGCAATCAGAACCATGGGAAGACGCGCATAATGCTGACTTACTGGTTATACCTTCACGTTTTGAAGGTGTCCCACTCGTTATGCTAGAAGCCTTGGAACTAGGAATCCCGATACTTTCTTCAAACAAAGATGGTATGATAGAGTACTTGAATAAAGATGATTTATTTGATAGTGAACAAGAGCTATCTACTAAAATAGAAGCATTCTTACTGTTCGAGTAGGAAGTAAGATATAAGAACTCTGGAGAGCTTTTTTTGAAGACGTCAACTATAAATGAAAATATACTGCCGTTAATAATAATTTTAGGTTTTTTTATTGATGGAGCGGATAAATATCTGCGCTCATTACAAGAAAGTAGAGTTGGATATATTGTTAAATCGATACTTGCTTTCTTTTTATGTATTTTAATACTTTACTTCTATATTTCCCAAAAGAAAATAAAGAAGCCGAATAGAATTATTTTTTTATTCTTTTTACTTATTGTTTGTTTGTTTTCAGGTTTTCTATTCTCTTCGGCATGGTTAAGTGATGAACCATTTTCGAGTAAAATTTATGCGTCATTACGATATTTTTCTGGTTTGATTTTTGTCATATTTCCATTGTGTTTTATTCAAACAAAAAAAGTATCTGATATTTTCTCCTTGATTTTCATTGTTAATTGCATTTTAGCATGGATTGGATTTGCTTTTGGTATAGAAATTTTACGTACCTATGGACATATCATGGATTTAGATGCAGGTTGGGTAGATCAACGATTTGGTTATAGTGGTTTAATTCCGGAACAAAATAATGCATCATTTTTCTTTCTATTTGGGGTGGCTAATAGTTATTGGAGATACAAGTATTTATCAAAGACACCCATTGAACTCTTTTTTGGTATTGCAACATGTTTTATTTTAGGAACAAAAGCAATTCTTTTAGCGCTATTTATTTTCTTTGTGTTAATTTTTGCAAAATCTTTAGCTAAAAAACTATTACTAACTGCTGTTGTAATTGCTTTTGCATTCTATGCGGAAATTAATATGGGGCTATCGGGGCTAGTGACGAATGAAAAAATTTGGAATTCAGCACTGTCTGGTAGATTAAATTTTTTATTTTATAAATTCTCCCCTTTGATAAGCTCTGCGAATTTAGAAAATATCATTTTTGGCTTTCAAGGAGCCAAACCTCAAATTTATCTTATTGAAATGGACTTTTTTGATTTAGTATTATTTTTCGGCGTTGTTGGTGCTTTGATATATATGACTATAATCTTTATGATATTTTGGGAAAGACGAGGTCCTACTATGTGGATTCCACTTGCCATTTCCACGTTAGCAATTTCATTTTTCTCAGGTCACCTCTTTTATGACCCAACATCTATGCTTTATTTATCATTCATAATTGCATGTGCTGGCTATTTTAAGATAAAAGATTCTGAGCGTGTAAAGTTGCTTTGAAAAATGTTTTTTCAAACAATAGAGTTTCCTAAAAAAGATCGTCTGTTTAGCAATTAGAACGTATCATAATTTTATATTGAAGCGAATGGAGTGTCTCAAAAGTGAAGGCCATTAAGGTAATAATCAATGTATCAAAGCTTGGTAAAGAAGGTACTGGAATGTGGAATTATACTAAGTCTTTCATACATTCGGTTCATGAGATAGGTCACGTCAATGGTGTTATTTGTCCAAAGCATCATGCTGAGTTTTTTCATCGATATACAGACTCTATTATTCAAATACCAGATTGCGTATCCAGCACTTCAAAGGTTTCGAAGGTAAAACCGATTATTTTTATGATTTATAATTTTTTATTAGCTTTTAAAATTAAGAGAGAAAAGAGTATTATAATATCTACTACACATCATGCAATACCATTCATTAAACATCAAGTAATAACTATTCATGATCTTAGGCCGTTATTTTACCCCGATAGTTTTCTTCAGAAAGTCTATTTTAAATATATTCTCCCGCGGACTGCTAGAAATTGTTTGGCAGTCTATACAGTTTCAAATTCAGTTAAAAAACAGTTAATCGAAAATTATAATCTTGAACCTGAAAATATCCATGTAATTTATAATTCTATCAAAGAAGAAGATTTTTTAAAGTCAGATAGCTCTGGATCGAAATCTATTTTGGCAGTAGGTTGTAATTGGAAACATAAAAATATCCATTCCTTTATTAACAATTCGGATGTTTGGAAGCATAAGTACAAATTACGCATAATATGTGCAAAAACATCTTATTATGAAGAGTTAAAAACGTTTGTTAATAAAAATGAGTTGAATGATTGTGTGACCTTTATTCATAATCTTTCTTTCAATGAACTAAAACAAGAGTTAAGCAATGCTTGGTGCCTTGTGTATCCTTCAATTGACGAGGGGTTTGGCATTCCCCCGATAGAAGCTATGGCATCTTCTACACCCGTCATAGCATCAGATATACCTGTTTTCAGAGAGATACTTGGCAAATCGGCGGTATATGTTCAGCCCGATGATGCCTTATCATGGAAAAATGCAATAGAACGCCTTGAATTAAAAAGAGAAAAATATGTCGAATTAGGCTTATTAACTGCTCATAAATATTCAGAATCAGGAATGAAAGAAATGATTAGAAACTCACTTACTAAATTTTTCCCATGAGTTTTTTAGTCCAAACTATGGTTTGTTACTTACTGTAGATATAAAAATTTAACAAGCATTATATGATCTTATTTTCAGTGTTAAATCAAAAAGTAATCGTTTTTCTATCAATATGCTCTTGAGCTTATAGCGAAAACCAGAAGTGCTATGAAGCAGTAATGACTGGTGTTGTTAGGCCGGTGTAGTTGACCCCCTTAGATCATGTTAAAAAGCATTTAAGCACAGTAGTTTCAGCAAACAGATCGTTAATAAAGCACAAATAGGATGCTATCTAAATGCCTATGACAAGAATTCTATGATGATTACGGTATAATGAATAAAAGCGTCTACGGTTATTGTTTTATAGGCCATCTATTGAAAAATGAAGTTGGATTGGTGTGCTCAGTAACTTGTCGAGAGGTGAACTTGCTAATTTTTGTTTGTTTGATCTAGTTCTGGTGCGTTCAATAGGTAATTCGCTTAAGCTAAAAAATATGAATAGAAGTGCGACAAGTTAGCCGTTGTTGAGGTACGAATTATTTTGCATGAACTAATCCACTAATGTTAGATTTTATTCTAATTAGAACTGTGCTTTGGTTAGGAAATACAGAGGCAAGTAAGTGCAAGGTTTAATGCGCACTGTCAGAAACGAAATTAAAATTCTGCATGGTGATTTTTATTTAACTGGTTGGCTCAGAATGAATTACATGATCTGACGTTTTTTACTAAACTATAGGATCTGATGGTAAAAGGTATCTTAAAAGGATTACTTAATGTCAACAATCATACCTGTCATTATGGCAGGTGGTACAGGAAGTCGCCTCTGGCCCCTGTCTAGAGAATCATTCCCCAAACAATTTCTTTCAATTGATGACAGTGGTTTTAGCCTCCTACAGCAAACTCTCCAGCGCCTCTCTGGGATTGATGGAGCAGAGATTGGCGCGCCGTTGGTTATCTGCAACGAAAACCATCGTTTTCTTGTTGCAGAGCAATTACGTGAAATTGATCAACTAGCAACCAACATCATCTTAGAACCTGTAGGGCGTAATACTGCCCCTGCCGTGGCTCTAGCCGCACACCTGTCAGCGGAAGGGGATCCTGATAGCATCTTATTGGTATTAGCAGCGGACCACTTAATCAAAAAACTGGATAACTTCCACTCTGCAATTCAAACTGCCCATAAGTTTTCTTCACAAAATAATCTTGTTACTTTTGGAATCATCCCTGAGCATCCTGAAACGGGCTATGGTTACATTAAGCGCGGTAGTAACTTATCCGACGGTTGTTTCAAGGTGGATTCTTTTGTTGAAAAACCGTGCCTTGAAAAGGCACAAGAGTATCTTGCTTGTGGCGAATATAGCTGGAATAGTGGCATGTTTATGTTCAAGACGGCCAAATTCCTGCAAGAGTTGGAACAATTCAGCCCTAAAATTTTCACCAATACTCAAAAATCCGTTTATGAAAGTAAGCGTGATATGAACTTTATTCGAGTGGCACAAGAAACGTTCGAGCATTGCCCTAGTGACTCTATCGACTATGCAGTAATGGAGAAAACTAGTGATGCAGTTGTGATCCCGATCGATGCAGGTTGGAGTGATGTCGGCTCATGGTCATCATTATGGGAAGTGTCAGAAAAGGACACACAGGGCAACGTGAACGTTGGTCAAATTATCTCCATTAACTCCAGTAATAACTACATCTCGTCTGAGTCTGCTTTGGTGGCTACCATTGGTCTAGATAATCTTGTTGTTATCAATACCAATGATGCATTGCTGATCTCAGCTAAAGATCAGGTACAGGATGTCAAGAAAGTCGTTGACGAGTTGAAGAAGCGTAACCTTCATCATTACCGTCAACACTCTTCTTCCTACCGTCCATGGGGCACCATCTGCGATATAGATAATAGTGAACATTTCCAAGTTAAAAAATTGATTGTTCACCCAGGACAAGGTCTATCTCTGCAGCGTCATCTTCATCGCGCCGAGCATTGGGTTGTGTTGAGTGGCACTGCAAAAGTGAGCCTTGGAGATAAAGAATTTTTGCTTTCAGAGAATCAGTCTACCTTTATTCCTGCTGGCTGCGTTCATTCGTTGGAAAACTCAGGGAAAATCGATCTTGAAATAATTGAGGTGCGTTCTGGTTTCTATCTGGGGGAAGACGACATTGAACGTTTGCATGACCGGTATGGTAGGATTTAACTAAAGGGTCCGAAATGAAAAAGCTAACATGTTTTAAGGCTTATGACATTCGCGGTAAATTAGGTGAAGAACTTAATGAGGATATCGCTTACCGCATTGGGCGCGCTTATGGCGAGTTCTTAAAACCCAAGACGATTGTGTTGGGTAGCGATGTGCGCCTTACCAGCGATAGTTTGAAGCTGGCCTTGGCGAAAGGATTGCAAGATGCAGGTACTGATGTAATCGATATTGGTACGACCGGTACGGAAGAGATTTACTTTGCCACTTCGCACCTTAAAGCTGATGGTGGTATTGAGGTAACTGCGAGCCATAACCCGATCGATTACAACGGTATGAAGTTGGTGCGTGAAGGTTCTCGCCCTATCAGTGGTGATACTGGCTTGCGCGCTATCCAAGATCTGGCTGAAGCAAATCAATTCCCTGCTCCGTTATCAGCTCGTGGTCACTATGTTCAACAGGATGTATTGGCAGATTACGTACAGCATGTGCTTTCTTACATCAACATAGCAAACTTCAAGCCACTTAAGTTGGTGATTAACTCTGGTAACGGCGCTGCTGGTCATGTGATTGACGCAATTGAAGCTCAGCTAAAAGCGCATAATGTTCCGCTTGAGGTAATCAAAGTTCATCATCAACCCGATGGTACTTTCCCCAACGGTATTCCTAATCCATTGTTAACCGAGTGTCGCGCGGATACGGCCAACGCAGTGCGTGAACATGGTGCCGATATGGGTATTGCATTTGACGGGGACTTTGATCGCTGCTTCCTGTTTGATGAAAACGGTGAGTTTATAGAGGGATATTACATTGTTGGTTTGCTAGCTGAAGCTTTCCTTCAAAAACAACCTGGTGCGAAGATTATCCATGATCCGCGCTTGAGCTGGAATACCGTCGATGTGGTGACGCAGGCGGGCGGTGAGCCGGTGATGTCGAAGACCGGCCACGCTTTTATTAAAGAACGTATGCGTGCAGAAGATGCCATCTATGGTGGTGAAATGAGTGCACACCACTATTTTCGTGATTTTGCATATTGTGACAGCGGTATGATCCCATGGCTGCTTGTTGCCGAACTGGTTTGTGTCAAAGGGCAAACTATTGGTCAACTGGTTAAAGATCGTATCGCAGCCCATCCATCTTCAGGCGAGATTAACGTTAAGTTGACTGAACCAGCTATCTCAATCGATAAAGTCAAACACCACTACATCGGACTAGGCGGCGAAATAGACTATACTGACGGGATTAGCATTGAATTCCCAGAGTGGCGTTTCAATTTGCGTTCATCAAATACTGAGCCTGTCGTACGATTGAATGTTGAATCTCGTGCTGATATTGTTTTAATGCAAGAAAAGACTAAGGAAGTATTAGCTATGCTTTTATAGTTATTAATTATTAGTATGTTGTGTTATGTATTGTTCGTGTTTTAGTTTTAAAAATATCTTTATTTTGTCACGGTGAGATCTTTTTTACTAAAAATTGTTTTATTTTTAAAACCATTAATAAATTTATTTTGTTTTTCTTTCTGAGTGTGGCTTATCTAGTGACGATATTCGTCTATATAAAAGCGTTAAAGATAAGCTAGTGTCAATAAAGTTTCTGCATTGCGCTATTTATAGAGGGTCGTATGAGAATTATAGTTACTGGTGGTGCCGGTTTTATTGGCTCAGCCGTTGCACGTCATATTATTAACAATACCCAAGATCAAATATTGATTTTAGATAGCCTGACATATGCTGGGAATATAGAGTCTTTAGACACAATTGCTAGTAGTGAGCGCTACAAATTTGAATATGTAGATATTTGTAATCGTAATGAATTGGACCGTGTATTTGCCGAGTTCAAGCCTGATGCGGTTATGCACCTAGCAGCCGAGAGCCATGTTGATCGTTCCATTGATGGTCCTGCTGCATTTATCGAAACCAATATTGTGGGCACCTATACTCTTCTAGAAGCAGCTCGTCAGTATTGGTTAGCTTTGGATGAGGCGGCTAAAAAAGCTTTCCGTTTCCATCATATCTCGACCGATGAGGTTTATGGTGATTTGCATGGGACGGAAGACCTGTTTACGGAAACTACGCCTTATGCGCCAAGTAGCCCTTACTCAGCCTCGAAAGCTTCAAGCGATCATCTTGTCAGAGCGTGGCTGCGTACCTATGGTTTACCGACTATTGTGACCAACTGTTCAAACAATTATGGACCCTATCACTTCCCTGAAAAGTTGATACCGTTGACGATCCTTAATGCGCTGGAGGGTAAAGCTTTACCGGTATACGGTAATGGTGCTCAAGTTCGGGATTGGTTGTATGTGGAAGATCACGCACGGGCTTTGTACAAGGTTGTTTGTGAGGGTGACATCGGGGAAACCTATAACATTGGCGGTCATAACGAGCGTAAGAATATAGACGTGGTGCAGGCCATCTGTCTTTTACTGGACGAATTGGTTCCAAATAAGCCTGGCAATTTAGCTAAGTATGAAGATTTGATCACCTTTGTGACTGACCGTCCTGGTCATGATATGCGTTATGCTATTGATGCCTCGAAAATTGAGCGTGATCTGGGCTGGAGGCCGCAAGAAAGTTTTGAGAGCGGCATTCGCAAGACAGTAGAGTGGTATCTGGCAAATGAGCAGTGGTGGGGCCGAGTTAAAGATGGTTCTTATGCCGGTGAGCGTCTGGGTTTAACCCGTTAATCTAATTTAGGAATCTGAAATGAAAGGAATTGTACTCGCGGGTGGTTCAGGTACTCGACTGTACCCTATTACTCGTGGTGTTTCTAAGCAACTGTTGCCAATTTATGATAAACCGATGGTGTACTATCCTATCTCGGTACTCATGCTGGCCGGAATTCGTGACATTCTGATTATATCCACACCCGATGATATGCCCTCATTCCAGCGCTTACTGGGTGACGGAAGTCGTTTTGGTATCAACCTGAGTTATGCTATCCAGCCAAGCCCAGATGGTTTGGCTCAAGCCTTCCTGATTGGTGAAGAATTCATCAATGGCGACCGCTGTGCGTTGGTCCTGGGGGATAATATTTATTTTGGCCAAAGTTTTGGTAAAAAGCTTGAAAGCGTGGTCGAAAAAAATGCTGGAGCCACGGTGTTTGGTTATCAGGTAATGGACCCTGAACGTTTTGGAGTGGTTGAGTTTGACGACAATTTCCGCGCATTGTCCCTTGAAGAAAAGCCAGCAGTGCCGAAGTCTAACTGGGCGGTTACCGGCTTATATTTCTACGATAATGAAGTCGTTGAAATGGCCAAGCAGGTTAAACCATCCCACCGTGGTGAGTTAGAGATCACTACGCTTAATCAAATGTACTTGGACGCAGGTAAGCTGAATGTTGAGTTGCTTGGACGCGGGTTTGCTTGGTTGGATACTGGCACTCACGACAGCCTGATTGAAGCATCACAATTTATTCATACCATTGAAAAACGACAGGGTTTTAAAGTTGCTTGTCTGGAAGAGATCGCTTTCCGCAAGGGGTGGCTTTCACGTCAGCAAGTTTTCGAAGAGGCTCAATTGCTTGGGAAAACACTTTATGGCCAGTATTTATCACGTCTGATCGGAGAGTTATAAGATGCAGGTGATAGGCACAAAAATTGATGGTGTGAAAATCATCCAGCCCAAAGTATTTGGCGACGCACGGGGTTTTTTTCTCGAGACGTTTGAAAAGAAACGTTATCAAGAGATGTTAGATATTGACCTCGATTTTGTTCAGGATAACCATTCGCGTTCTGCGTATGGTGTATTGCGTGGACTTCACTTCCAAAAGATAAATCCTCAAGGCAAACTGGTTCGTGTTGTGCGTGGTGAAGTATTTGATGTGACAGTAGATATTCGACCTGACTCTCCAACTTATGGCACTTGGGAGGGGGTTATCCTCTCTGAGGAAAACAAGAACCAGTTCTGGATCCCGCCTGGCTTGGCTCATGGTTTCGTTGTGCTCTCTGATGTTGCCGATTTCGAATATAAATGCACCGATTATTACAATCCAGCACAAGAATGTTGTCTACTATGGAATGATCCGCAGGTTGGTATTGAATGGCCTATCGATAATCCATTGTTGTCAGAAAAAGATAAAGTCGGCAAGTTATTCAAGGATCTGGGACTATGAGAATCTTACTAACTGGTGCGAAAGGACAACTGGGTAATTGTTTCCAGGATTGCTTACCCGCCGGGTGGGATGTGTGGGCAACTGATGCAGATGTGCTTGATATCACTGATCTTAACAAGGTAAAGAGTGCTGTAGCTGATTATCGACCTGATGTTGTTGTGAATGCTGCCGCATTCACTGCAGTTGATAAAGCAGAAACTGACCACGAAATCGCTGCATTAATTAATGAAGTGGGCCCGAAGAATTTGGCTTTGGCGGCCAACGAAGTGGGGGCTCGCCTAGTGCATGTTTCTACGGATTACGTTTTTGATGGTGAGGCGACTACCCCCTATATTGAAACCGCATCAACTAATCCGCTAGGGGTGTATGGCAAAACTAAACTGGACGGCGAGATTGCGGTTAGCCACCATCAACCTGATGCGTTGATTATTCGTACGGCCTGGGTTTTTAGTGAGTATGGAAATAATTTCGTTAAAACCATGCTAAGGCTTGCGCAGGATCGTGACTCTTTAGGCGTGGTATCTGACCAGTTTGGTTGCCCTACCTATGCGGGCGATATTGCTCAGGCAATTATCGTGCTCTTGCAGAAGAAATCAGCAGGTGGAGTCTATCATTTCTGTGGCGATCAAACGGTAGCTTGGAATGAGTTTGCTGAAGCTATTTTTTCCTCCGCAATCAAGCACGGCGTTTTAGCCAAGTCGCCGATAGTTAATGGGATTACAACGTCACAGTATCCTACGCCAGCCAGAAGACCAAAGTACTCTGTGCTTAACTGCGAAAAAATACAAAACCAAGGTGTCATCTTGTCCCCCTGGAAGGATCGCATTGACGAGATTATTACCATTCAGCCTAAGTACTGTTAAATTCATCTAAGGGTTTCCACGCAACTATGATGGACGCTGTGGGCATGGTGAATGACTTTGAAACGGAAGACTTCGAGAAGGCTGCAGAGATGTGGCCTTTTTTTTGAACAAAATATTTACCATGACTCAATACTCTTAGTGACCGGAAGGTTAGAATAGCAGCTCAAAATATTCATTTTCAGCGCATCAGGCGCTTGCAAGGAGTTCAGATGGCAATTCTAGTCACCGGCGGAGCCGGCTACATCGGTTCCCACACCGTTCTGGCTCTGCTGGAGCGTGGAGAGGAGGTTGTTGTCCTAGACAACCTATCGAACTCATCCGAAGAGTCACTGCACCGTGTGGAGCAGCTAACAGGCAAAGCAGCCATCTTCTACCAAGGCGACATTCAAGATCCGGAGTGTCTGAACCGCATCTTTGATGGTCACCGTATCTCGGCGGTGATCCACTTTGCTGGCCTCAAGGCGGTAGGGGAGTCAACCCGCAAACCGTTAGAGTATTATCAGAACAACGTCTCTGGCACCCTGGTGCTGTTGGATGAGATGCGTCGTGCCGGAGTTCACCAGTTTATCTTCAGTTCCTCAGCCACCGTTTATGGGGCTAACTCCCCAGTACCTTATGTTGAGACCACGCCTATTGGTGGTACGACTAGCCCGTACGGTACATCTAAACTGATGGTTGAGCAGATCTTGCAGGATTTCGCCAAGGCTGAGCCGCAGTTCTCGATCATTGCGTTACGTTACTTTAATCCGGTTGGTGCTCATGAATCTGGCCTGATAGGTGAAGATCCCAATGGCATTCCTAATAACCTGCTGCCTTACATCTCGCAGGTCGCCATCGGCAAACTGGAGAAACTGGGCGTTTTCGGTGGTGATTATCCAACGGAAGATGGTACCGGGGTACGTGACTACATCCATGTGATGGATCTGGCAGAAGGTCATCTGATGGCAATGGATCATCTCAATAAGGTCGAAGGGTTCAAAGCTTATAACCTGGGAGCTGGCGTTGGGTTCTCTGTACTGGAAATGGTACATGCCTTCGAGAAAGCCTCAGGTGTTGCTATCCCTTATCAGATCTTGCCGCGTCGCGATGGTGATTTGCCTGCGTTTTGGGCTGATGCCAACCTGGCACGTCATGAGCTAGGCTGGGAGGTGAGCCGAGGTATTGATGTGATGATGCGTGACACCTGGAATTGGCAGAAAAATAATCCACAGGGATACGGCAGTAAAAACTAAGTAAGTGACAGCGAGTACGCATTTTAAAAAGCCCATTCATGGGCTTTTTTTTCGTCTGGATAATGATGAGGCTGCTATCAATATGTAGCATTTATTATAAAAATGCTGAATTTAATGCAGCTTAATCATCTGATATAAAATGAGATTGCTGATGAGGCAAGGAACTAGCTCAATAAATCAACAACCATTTTAAGATTAAACTGAAAGCGTGGACAATGTGCAGGTGTTTTGCCCGCTTAGGTGGTAGCATACGCTACAAAAATTTCATCCAATGGGCGTTAAGTAACCGTTCGGATAATGATCATGCGCCCTGATATGTGCTTAAATCTATGCATGTGAGGGCTAAGCGTAAAATTTATATCGTATTTCAGTCTATTGGTAGCTGCTGAGCCAAGGGCGGTAGCGTGCTTTTTTGATCTGGCAGTAAGTAAAATGGCTTTTTTGGTTGTTTTTTGACCTCGCCTCTACGGTCAACCATTATACTTCATGATGTAACAAAGTATGACGGTTTGGGTGAAAATCGGAATAATGACATACTGACTGCCAAGAGGATTAAGACTGAGTGATGACTTAAGAAAGCGAGTTAAAGACTGCGATTGGCGTATTTTTTTTAAGTGATTGTATTACTTAAAGCTTTTTAGCTTAACGTAATAAAGGATAAATAATGTTACTACCCGTAATTATGGCAGGCGGCACTGGCAGTCGTTTATGGCCAATGTCGCGTGAGCTCCATCCCAAGCAATTCCTGCGTTTGCATAGCATCCATTCAATGCTGCAAGAAACGTTAAAGCGGCTTGATGGTGTCGGCGTCAGTGAGCCTGTTGTAATCTGTAACGAAGATCATCGCTTTATGGTTGCTGAACAACTTCGGCAGATCGACATGTTATCGCATAACATCATTCTGGAACCGGTAGGGCGCAATACGGCTCCAGCGATCGCACTGGCCGCATTGAATGCCATTGCCCAGGGCAATGACCCTATCATGTTGGTGTTGGCGGCCGACCACATTATCAATGATGTCGAAGCATTCCATCGCGCCATTGACCTGGCACTGCCACATGCGGCTGCAAAGAGTCTGGTCACTTTTGGTATCGTCCCCACTGGGCCTGAAACGGGTTACGGGTATATTCAACGTGGGGAATGTAAGAATGGATCGGTGGCTGCGCCTGTTCAACGGTTTGTAGAGAAGCCAGACAGCGAGACAGCACAAAGCTATATCGAAACCGGTGAATACTACTGGAATAGCGGCATGTTCATGTTTCGTGCCAAGCGATATCTGGAAGAGCTGGAGAAATTCCGCCCAGATATCCTTGCGGCTTGCCGTGATGCGCTTGATAACACTGAATGCGATAAAAACTTTATCAATGTTGATCGCGATGCGTTTTCTGCCTGCCCAGATGACTCGGTTGACTATGCAGTAATGGAGAAGACTCACGATGCGGTGGTCATTCCGCTGGATGCTGGTTGGAGTGACGTCGGATCTTGGTCGGCATTGTGGGAAGTAAGCAAGAAAGACTCGGCGGGTAATGCGTTAACCGGAGATACTTTCCTTTATGACTCCCGTGACTGCTACATCAACACTGACGAGAAACTGGTCGCTGCTGTAGGTGTAGAAAACCTGGTGATTGTTAACACCAAAGATGCCGTTCTGGTAGTAGATAGATCCAAGGTTCAAGATGTTAAAAAGATTGTTGAACATCTGAAGAAGAACAAGCGTAGTGAATACCGCCGGCATCGTGAGGTGTATCGTCCATGGGGCCGTTGCGACATCTTGGTTGCCGAGAAGCGCTTTAACGTCAATCGTATTACCGTGAATCCCGGTGAAGCATTCTCTTTGCAAATGCATCACCATCGTGCTGAGCATTGGGTCGTGCTTTCCGGCACCGCGAGAGTGACTACTGGCGACAAGACGTTCTTGATTACCGAGAATCAGTCAACATTCATCCCAGTTGCGGTTATCCATCGTTTAGAAAACCCAGGTAACATTCCGTTAGAATTGATTGAGATTCAGTCTGGCTCTTATCTTGGTGACGATGACGTTATCCGCATAAAAGATCACTACGGGCGTTGCTAATTTTTGAGGTTTTAATGAACAGTTTAACATGCTTTAAGGCTTATGATATCCGCGGTCAACTTGGTGAAGAGTTAAACGAAGATATTGCTTACCGCATCGGAAGAGCCTATGGCGAATATTTAAAGCCAAAGCGCATTATCGTGGGTGGCGATGTGCGCTTAACGAGTGAAGCATTAAAATTGGCTTTGGCTAATGGCCTGCGTGATGCCGGTGCAGATGTTTTTGACATTGGGTTAAGTGGGACAGAGGAAGTTTACTTTGCTACATTCCATCTCAATATGGATGGTGGGATCGAAGTTACAGCAAGCCACAACCCTATGAACTATAACGGTATGAAACTGGTGCGTGAGAATGCACAGCCTATCAGTGGCGACACAGGCCTGTTTGCGATTAAGGAATTGGCCGAAGTGAATAACTTCGCTCCGGTTGATGAAAGCAAACGTGGTAGCTATCAGCAGATCTCTATTCTGAATGATTATGTCGATCATCTGCTAGGGTACATTGATACCAAGACGCTAAGCCCAATGAAATTGGTGATCAACTCAGGGAATGGTGCTGCCGGCCATGTGATCGATGAGATCGAACGGCGTTTCAAGCAAGATAATGTGCCCGTTTCCTTTGTTAAGGTCCATAACCAGCCGGACGGCCAATTCCCAAATGGCATTCCCAACCCCTTGTTGCCAGAGTGTCGTGCTGATACCGCAAAAGCGGTATTGGAGCACCAGGCTGATATGGGGATCGCGTTTGATGGCGATTTCGATCGTTGTTTCCTATTTGATGAAAACGCAACCTTCATTGAAGGCTACTATATCGTTGGTTTATTAGCCGAAGCATTTTTACAAACCAATCCAGGTGCCAAGATTATTCACGACCCGCGGTTGTCATGGAATACCATTGATATTGTCAACCAGGCTGGCGGGGTACCGGTTATGTCTAAGACCGGTCATGCATTTATCAAAGAGCGCATGCGTAAAGAAGATGCCGTTTACGGTGGTGAAATGAGCGCGCATCACTATTTCCGCGACTTCGCCTACTGTGATAGTGGGATGATCCCGTGGTTGTTGGTGGCTGGCTTACTTTCTACCAAACGTAAGGCATTGAGTCAGTTGGTTGGCGATCGTATGTTGGCCTACCCTGCGTCAGGCGAGATTAACCGTAAAGTAGACCGACCAAATGACGTCATTGAGCGGATCCGCACTGTTTATCAACCTGATTCAATTAGCATCGATTTAACTGATGGATTGAGTATCGAATTCGATGACTGGCGCTTTAATTTACGTACATCTAATACTGAGCCTGTAATAAGACTTAACGTTGAGTCAAGAGCTGACACTAGTATCATGAAGAATAAAACAGAAGAGTTGCTCACTTTGTTAGGTGGGAATAAATAATGAAAGCATTGTTAATGTCGATATTCAATTATCGAGGGTTTATTGGTAGCAGTATTAAGCGGGATTTTCAGTCAAGATATAAAACAAGTATGCTTGGTGCAGCATGGTTAGTTCTTCAGCCCTTGGCCATGATTATTGTTTATACTGTTATTTTTGCAGAGGTAATGCGAGCAAGAATGCCAGGTGACACAGGTCCATTTGCATATAGTATTTATATCTGTGCGGGATTATTACCTTGGGGCCTTTTTGCTGAATTGGTTACGCGTTTACA
The DNA here is from genome assembly GCF_051654945.1 of Serratia sp. (in: enterobacteria). Lineage (GTDB taxonomy): Bacteria > Pseudomonadota > Gammaproteobacteria > Enterobacterales > Enterobacteriaceae > Chania. The sequence goes on along the minus strand of NZ_JBOFZA010000072.1, from coordinate 807,139 downwards.
GACTGTCTTTGTAGATAATGCTAATTTCTTAAAGAAGATTAACTTCCCTCGGATCTGTCTTCCGGTTATCTCATTGGGAACCTCTTTCATTAATTTTACCATCATTTTTAGCCTCTACATTGCATTTTTGTTGGTTACAAATAATTTTCCAGGGATTTATATTCTTGGTATAATTCCGCTGTTAATTATTCAAGTGCTTTTCGCCTTGGGATTGGGAATTACTTTAGGCGTTTTAAACGTATTTTTCCGTGATGTTTCACAGTTTATGAATATATTGCTTCAGTTCTGGTTCTGGTTTACGCCAATAATATATATCATTGATGTTTTGCCTAAGTGGGCTAGCCAATGGCTAATGCTCAACCCAATGACGGGGCTCATTGTGGGATATCAAAGCATTTTTGTAAAAAAACAATGGCCAGACTGGAGCAATTTATATCTAGTTGCCACGTTGTCAGTGATACTTTTGATAACCGCATTTCACTTATTCCGGAAGCATTCCGGCGACATGGTAGATGAATTATAATGAGCAGTATAATTGTAGAGAATATTAGTAAGTCCTATAAAAAATACAATAGCCGTTATGACCGTCTTATTGAATGGTTTTCTCCATTCAAGAGTTGTAGGCATAGTGTTACCACAATCCTCGATGGTATCAATTTTACCGTTAATCCAGGCGAAGCCGTGGGGATTATTGGTATCAATGGTGCAGGTAAGAGCACACTGTTGAAGATTATCACTGGTACAACTGCGGCTACGACAGGGAACGTCAAGATTAATGGACGTGTCGCTGCATTGCTTGAACTGGGCATGGGATTTCACCCCGATTTCACCGGGCGAGATAATGTTTTCATGTCTGGACAATTACTTGGTATGTCAATTGAGCAAATCAATGAGCTCATGCCTCACATTGAAGAGTTCGCTGAAATAGGTTCGTATATTGATCAACCTGTACGTACCTACTCTAGTGGTATGCAAGTACGTTTGGCTTTTAGTGTGGCAACTGCGTTGCGGCCAGAAATTTTAATCGTTGATGAGGCACTTTCTGTTGGGGATGCTTATTTCCAATCCAAGTGTTTCTCTCGAATTAAAGAGTTTAAATCACGTGGGACAACCCTGCTGATTGTGTCCCATGATCAAGCTGCAATTGCCAATCTTTGCAGCCGAGCCATTCTTCTTGAGAAAGGCAAGATTGTTGCTGACACCGTGCCAACTGACGTTATGAATTTATATAACGCTAAGTTATCTAAGACATCTGATATTATGGAGGTAAAACTTCATGAAGGTAAAACTATATCAGGCGATCTTCGTGCGGTAGTCAATGATTTTTACGTTATTGATAGCAAAGGTTCGAAAGTAGAGACGCTCACTGTCTCAGAGAAATACGAGCTTTGCTTTGAAATAGATAATAAAGAAGTCAGTTCTGGGCTTACGTTGGGTTTCCATATCCGCGACAGACTGGGTAATGTTATTTTTGGTACTAATACCTTAGCATTAAAAGCTGATATTTCCAGTTTAGGTCCTAAGTTGGTAAAATTTGTTTTAAATATGAATATTGGAGTCGGTGAGTTTTCTGTCTCTGCGGCGTTACATAAAGAGCGTGACCATTACGAGGAGTGTTATCACTGGGTTGATGGTTTGGGAGCTTTTCATGTGGTTGCTCCAGAGAGAATATTCGTTGGCAGCGCATGGTTAGATGCTGACTGTCAAATAGTTGATTTGGAGAAAAAACTTTGATCTTAAATTACTTTAAGCGCTTAACTCAACATTTTAATGATTCTGTAACCCACAACAAAACCGTGCTTGAGGTTTTGGATGGTTTGAATAATAAGGTTGATTTGTTAGGTGGAGAGGTTGAAAGGTTAAAGGAGATACACGTAAGTATCCAAGAACGGCATTTAGAAAATGAATTGGCTGAAGTTAAGGATGGTTTAGCTTCCCAGAAACAAAGTCTTCATCAAATTGATCATACTGTACATACTGTTGCGGACCGTCTCGAATTTGTGCGTGAAGAGCTGATGTTTGAGCTTCGTGTGAAGACAGGGTCCTTTAAGGATAAGACGGAATCAGCCAGCATCGAAAGCAAAGTGATTAATAGCGAAAAGTTTGATGCTGGTGTTCGAAGCATCAATGTAGGATGTGGCCATGTGCAGGTAGAGGGATACATCAATGTTGATGCACGCGAGATCCCTGGCGTTGATGTTATTGCGTCAGCGCAAGACTTACCATTTGCCGATGAAAGTCTGCAGGAAATTTATTGTGCACATTTAGCTGAACACTTTACTGAGCTTGAGCTTAAGAGGATCATATTTCCCCACTGGTTCAGCAAAATCAGTAAAAATGGTCAATTACGTATTGTTGTTCCAGATGCACATAGCATGATTAACGATTATGTATCCGGTACGATGAGTTTCGAAGACTTACGTAAGGTGACATATGGCGCACAAGATTACGATGGTGATTTTCACTATACAATGTTCACAACAGCCAGCCTGAGCCAGTTGCTTACTGAAGCTGGTTTCAGTCATGTGTCTGTTGTTGAAGATAACCGGAAAAATGGATTGTGTCGTGAAATGGAATTGATCGCAAATAAAGTGTGATCGGCATGCTGGGGTTAATTTATGAGTCATAATATGCTTGATGAAGTTAATAATAAATTAAGGCAGGAGATACTTAGGGAACGGGAGGTAAGAAACACGGCTCAAGACTCTTATCTTTCTGTTATTCCGAAGAGCCTTCGCTTTCGTGCCGCCTCTGAACAGTATCATATGAAAGAAATAATTGCCTTATGTAAAGATGATTATCGCGATTTGGTGGTTGCATTAATGACAAAGGACTTACGCGATAATATCAAAGGTTATTACATTATTGATAAATTTCGCTCGCGACCTCTTGTTTTCGTTAGCTTACTTTCGTTGCATCCTGCTGCAAAAGTGAAACTTCTAGGAAAAACGCGGTTCATTGCAGTTAAATTCTTGATGAAGAATCCACGTTTAATGGATGTTGCCAGAAAGATGTATAGAAAATTCAAGGGGTAAGCAATGTTTAAGCATTTTAATGGCAAGGTGATTCAAGTTATTGAGTCATTAGATGTTTATGATGCGTGTTCCAATCATGTCATAAATATAGACACCGCGTTGCAGAATGTTTTTGGTATTGAGTCACAAATTTACGTTACGCACTTTCACCCAGAACGCGAGAAATTTGCTAACCATATTAGCGCGTTAGACGCCAATGAAGAAGATATAATAATTTTTCATTTCTCTGGCCTCTCGGAATTTTGCGCGGATGCGGTTATTAAGCAAAACTGTTTGAAGGTTATACTGTATCATAATATTACACCTCATTATTTCTTTGACAAAAACAGCCATCTTTACAGCTATTGTAAACGTGGTCGTGAGCAGTTAAAGGAAATTATTCATCACTTTGATTTTGCGACAGGTGTAAGTGATTATAACCTTAAAGAAATTATCGAGCTAGGTTATAACCCGGATAAAACATTTAAACTGCCGATAATTATAGATGATATTGATGAGGAGAATTTCCTCGAAGTTGCCGACAGTAAGAAAGACAACAACATTCTCTTCGTTGGCCGAATCTGTGAAAATAAACGTCAGGACAGGCTTGTTGAAGCATATGCAAAGCTTAGAAAAACATTCCCAAATATCGGTGATTTAATTCTTGTTGGGGGGTATGATTCTTCTTCTACCTTCTACAAGCGTATTGTAACACTCATCAGTGATCTGGATCTCAAGGCTAATGTGCATATTACTGGCAAGGTTAGTCAGTCTGTGCTTGAAGATTATTATCATAATTCACTTTGTTTTATGTGCTTCAGCGAGCATGAAGGTTTTGGTGTTCCGTTACTTGAAGCTGCATTGCATAATATCCCTGTCTTGGCTCTTGATGCCGCTGCGGTTCCAGAAACACTTGGGAACTCTGCTGGTATCTTCAAAGATGAAACTGAGCTATTTGATAAGTTCGAGAAAATCTGTTCGGATGACAAATTTAGAAAGGCTTTACTTGAGCATCAAAAGCAAGTCCTCCATGCTAGTGATTATAATGCTTGGATAAAAATTGCCACTAATTTCTTTGATAAAATAATCGGTGGGCCAGACCGATTTAAATCGGTTAGTTTTGTTATTTGTACATTCAATCGCGCTGACTATTTAGAACGATGTCTAGATTATTTGACTCGTAGCTATAATAAAAACTTTGAAGTCATCGTTGTTAATGGCCCCTCAACGGATGACACATCATCAGTGGTTGAGCGTTGGCGTGATAAGATTATCTATGCTGACAATCCAGTACGTAATCTTTCAATATCACGTAATATAGGTAGCAATTTAGCTTCTGGCGATATTGTTGCATTTATTGATGATGATGCAATGCCATTCTATGATTGGTGCGATTGCATTCTTGCCTACTATAATTCATCTCACAATTTTGTTGCGGGTGCCGGGGGGCCGACTTATTATGCCGGTTCCTTGCAATTCCAGGCTGTTGATATTCTGGTTGATAGTTTTGGTTCGGGAGTTAGTAACCCTGAAAAGGAGTTGTATAGCAACCCGGATTATCATCGCACCTTATTAGGTACTAACTCTTCTTTTCGTAGGGACTATTTGCTTTCAGTAGGTAGTTTTGATGAGGAATACGATTATTTCCTTGATGAAACGGATGTTTGTTTCCGGTTAATTAAAAGTGGCTATAAAGTACAGCATTGCGCCAATGCCTATTTGAGGCATGAATTTGCACAAAGCGATAATCGTGTTAGTAAATACAAATATAACTGGTTTTCGATTGTCAAGAATACGGTTTATTTTGCTTTGCGTTTCAATGAAGGCGACAAGGATTTCATTATTGCTCAGACAAGAAAAATTGTTGAAAGAGAGCGTATTGCTTACCTTGAAAGTGGGCTTCGTTCGGGGGAAATCTCATCCGTTGATTTTAGTTCATTAGTTAAAAGTGTTTGGGATGGTTTCGACGCTGGTATTGCTGCTGCCAATCACCCTCGTAAGCTAATTGAACTGACACCGAATAATAACGGCTGGCTGCCTTTTGAAACGGTATCCGCAAATAAAGCATTTAATAAATTGCACATCGTATTGGTAACAAAAGAATTCCCTCCATTTACCAAGTCTGGTGGAATTGGAACTCTTTATTACCATTTGGCTAGCGAACTCCTACTACAAGGCCATGATGTTACTGTCATAACACAGGGTAGTGAGGACAGGATCGAGCGCGGGAACTTTCGTTTAATCAGTTTGGCGGCTCCTGCAAGCAATGAGACATATACAGATTCTGCCATCGCCAATATCAATTTGTCTTGGTCGTTAAAAGTTGCGATAGCGCTTGATGCATTAAATGAAGAACTCCCTATCTCTGTTGTTGACACTTGTCTTTGGGATGCCGAGTGTTATGCGTTCTTGCAGGTTAAAAATGAATTAAATATTCCTTTGGTTGTACGTTTGGTCACCCCATTGATTGTCGCTGATGAGACTAATGGTTGGAATATGCCTGCCATTGATAAGAATTTGTTGGTCGGGTTCGAGAGAGCGATGGTACAGGGTGCCGATGCTGTAGTACCTATCAGTCAATCAATTCAAAATACATTTACCAAACGCTATGATATTGAGGCAGATGAGCGCTTTAATATTATTAATGCTGGCATTGCTTATTGGCCAAGTTATGATGTTTCACGGGGTTATAATGATATTAGTCATTTCCCAGAACTGGTGAATGCCAAGCAACAGGGAAAAATGATCTATCTGTTCCTTGGTAGGCTAGAAAAACGTAAAGGGATTGATGTCTTTATTAAAGCAATCAGCCAGTTTAACCATCGGTACCCAGAAAAAACTAACGATGTGATGTTTGTTTTGGCGGGTAACGATGGTGTTGGAGTCAATGCTTTACTTGATGAGCACTTGAATGGGCAACAAGACAACATACTTCTTTTAGGTGAAGTTTCAGATTGGGATCGCGAAAAGCTATATGCATTTTGTGATGTTGTGGTTTTCCCATCCAGGTATGAGTCATTTGGCCTTGTACCGCTTGAGGCTTTTGTTCATGGAAAGCCTGTCATTGGTAGTAGTGGGGGGGCAATTCCTGAGGTTGTATTAGATGAACAATGCGGGCTTATTTTTGACGATGGTTCTGAAGTCGAACTGGCGGAAAAGATGGCGCGGCTTTGTAAAAATAATGCACTATACGAAATGCTTTCTCTGGGAGCTAAGGCCCGAGTCAAATATTTATCGTCAAACCGCTCCGCTTTACAATCCGAAGAATTATATAATCGTTTGATTTTAGGTATTAAATCATTATGAAAACAGCAATAGTTACAGGTATAACTGGTCAAGATGGCGCATATCTTGCTGAACTTTTACTCGAAAAAGGTTACCAGGTTCATGGCACCTACCGTAGAACCAGTTCGGTTAACTTCTGGCGCATAGAAGAACTGGGTATTGATAAGCATCCGAATCTGCATCTGGTTGAGTATGATCTGACCGATCTGTCTGCCAGTATTCGTCTGTTGCAACAAACAGGTGCAACAGAAGTTTATAACCTGGCAGCGCAGAGCTTTGTTGGTGTTTCATTTGAACAACCTATCACCACAGCGGAAATCACTGGCATTGGCCCGGTTAATCTGTTGGAAGCGATCCGCATTGTTAATCCTAAAATCCGCTTCTATCAGGCATCGACCTCTGAAATGTTCGGTTTAGTGCAGGCGGTGCCGCAGAAGGAAGATACTCCCTTCTATCCGCGTAGCCCGTATGGCGTGGCCAAGCTTTATGCCCACTGGATGACCATTAACTATCGTGAAAGCTACGGTATCTTCGCCTCCAGTGGCATTCTGTTTAACCATGAGTCACCATTGCGTGGCCGTGAGTTTGTTACCCGTAAAATCACTGATTCCGTTGCCAAGATCAAACTGGGCAAACTGGATGTACTTGAATTGGGTAATATGGATGCCAAACGCGATTGGGGCTTTGCCAAAGAGTACGTAGAAGGCATGTGGCGTATGCTGCAGGCTGAGCAGCCGGATACTTTTGTGCTGGCAACCAACCGCACTGAAACCGTTCGTGACTTTGTAGCTATGGCGTTCAAGGCCGCGGGTTACACCCTGCGCTTTGAAGGTAAAGATGAGCAAGAAGTGGGGATTGATGTGGCGACCGGCAAAACGCTGGTTCGTGTTAATCCTAAATTCTTCCGTCCGGCAGAGGTTGAGCTGTTGATCGGTAATCCCGCTCGTGCCAAGGAAATTTTAGGCTGGGAACCTAAGACCACGCTGGAGCAGTTGTGCCAGATGATGGTAGAACAAGATATTGTACGTAATCAAAAAGGGTTCTCTTTCTGATGTTCGGCGCCGGCAAACGCGCCTTGGTTACGGGCATCAATGGGTTTACCGGCCGCTATGTGGCAGCGGAGTTATCCGCTGCCGGATATCGGGTTTATGGTCTGGGCTCATTACCGTCGGCCCAGGCTGACTATTTTCAGGTAGACTTGCTGGATGAAGCGGCATTGGCTGAAGTGATCAGCACGGTTAAGCCGCATGTTGTGGTGCACCTTGCTGCCATTGCGTTTGTTGGCCATGGCGACGCCAATGCTTTCTATAGCGTAAACCTGCTGGGTACCCGGAACTTACTGCAGGCGCTCTCTGAAAGCAGTCATCCACTGGATGCCGTATTAATTGCCAGCAGTGCCAATGTTTATGGTAACAGCACTGAGGGTAAGCTCGACGAGCAGACATCTGCCAACCCTGCAAATGATTATGCGGTGAGTAAGCTTGCCATGGAGTTTATGGCTAGATTATGGATGGATAAACTCCCCATATTTATTACACGGCCTTTCAATTATACCGGTGTTGGCCAGGCCGATAATTTCTTATTGCCAAAAATCGTCAAGCACTATAAGTGCAAGGCTGAGATTATCGAGCTCGGTAATATCGATGTGTGGCGTGATTTCACCGATGTACGCGCCTTGAGCAAGGCTTATGTGGCCCTGTTGCAGGTCAAGCCGATCGGTGAAACGATCAATGTTTGCTCCGGCCGAACCTACTCTTTACGTGACGCTATTGATTTATGTGAAAAAATCACCGCGCATCACTTGGATATTCGCGTAAATCCGGCTTTCGTTCGTCCTAACGAAGTCAAGGTATTGTGCGGCGATGCGACAAAGCTGCGTAATCTGATCGGTGCTTGGGATACACCTCCGCTGGAGGAAACGTTGCGCTGGATGTTGGAAAACTGACGATGAAAGTCATATTTGGTACTGACCCGATTAAATATCCGTTAACTGGGATTGGTCGATATGCTTATGAGTTAGCCAACTGTTTAACTAAAAGCTCGGAGATCTCTGAGCTTTTATTTCTTCAGGGACGTAGGCTGAGTAAGCAAATACCGCAAGCCAGGGAAAGCAGTTCTTCAAGCCAGGGTTTGCGTCAAATGGTGCAGAAAAGCAAAGTTGCCTCTGAACTCTACCGTTTGACGGCACCTTGGTTAAAAACGTTGGCGTTAAAGAAACATCCTGATGCCATCTATCACGGCCCAAACTTCTATTTGCCTCCCAAAGTTGGCCCTAGTGTAGCCACCTTCCACGATCTCTCTGTCTTTACCTGGCCGCAATGTCATCCTCAAGAGCGCGTCCGTTTTATGCAGAAAGAACTACTGCTGACGATGAAGCGTGCCGATATTTTGATCACCGACTCGGACTTCACTCGGCAAGAGGTGATGGACTACTTTAGTTTGCCCGCGAGTAAAGTATATTCGGCAAAACTGGCTAGTAGTGGGGAGTTTTATCCACGCGATCCTGAGTCAATCACTGCTGTAGTATCCCAGTATGGCTTGCAAGCTGGTCAATATTGTCTATTTACCGGTTCGATAGAACCGCGCAAGAATATTGAAACCTTGCTGTCCGCCTATGAACGTTTGCCTCTGAGCTTGAGGAAGGCCTACCCACTAGCGATCAGTGGTTTTAAAGGTTGGCGCAGCGAGTCGCTGCACGTGCGTTTTGAACAGGCTGAGCGTGAAGGATGGTTATGTTATCTGGGCTACACCAAGTCTTCAGATTTGCCTTACCTGTTTGCTGGAGCGAGGAGTTTCCTCTTCCCGTCGTTATATGAAGGTTTTGGGCTACCGGTACTGGAAGCTATGGCATCAGGGGTGCCGGTGGTGTGTTCCAATAGTTCTTCGTTACCCGAAGTCGTTGGCGAATGCGCGCTCACCTGTGCCGCTTTGGATGTCGAAACTCTGACACTGTTAATTCATAAAAGTATTGAAGATGAGACTTGGCGTGGATCTGCCATCAGTGGTGGTTTAAGTCGGGCAAAAACCTTCTCTTGGCAGCGTTGTGCCGCAGAGACTATTCACGCATATCAGCAGGTTTAATAGCTTTCATGTTAAAAGTTCTGCATTTTTATAAAACATATTACCCTGACTCCTTTGGTGGCATTGAACAGGTTATTTATCAGCTAAGTGAAGCCGGTGCATGTCATGGTATTGAGTCAACCACGTTATCCTTAAGTACTCGTGGTGATATTGATAACCAATGTGTAGGCTCGCACTCGGCTTATTATTCAGCAACCAATTTTGAAGTAGCATCCACGCCGTTCTCTCTTAGTGCAATAAAAAAATTCAAACACTTGGCTGAACAGGCAGATATTATTCATTATCATTTCCCTTATCCATTCATGGATATGGTGCATTTTATTGCTGGTATTAAAAAGCCGACGATTGTGAGCTATCACTCGGACATTGTGAAACAAAAGTTGGCGTTAAAATTTTATACGCCGCTGATGAGCAAGTTTTTAGATTCGGTTGATTGCATCGTCGCGGCTTCGCCAAACTATGTGGAAACGAGCGTGACCTTGCAGAAATACCTCCCTAAAGTCAAAGTGATCCCTTATGGTCTGGATAAAAATTCGTACCCTATGGCGGATGAACAACATCTTGACCACTGGCGTCAAAAGGTGGGTGATCGCTTTTTCCTGTTTGTTGGCGCTTTCCGCTATTACAAGGGACTCCACATTCTGCTTGAAGCGGTAAAAGGCACCGACTTCCCGTTGGTGATCGTTGGAGCTGGCCCGATTGAACAAGAGTTGAAACAGCAGGCGGCCGATTTAGGATTGAAGAATATTCATTTCCTTGGTGCTTTACCTGATGAGGATAAGGCTGCCTTGTTGCAGTTGTGCTATAGCGTCGTTTTCCCTTCCCACTTGCGTTCAGAAGCGTTTGGCATAACTTTGCTGGAAGGTGCGATGTTTGGTAAACCACTGATTTCCAGTGAAATCGGGACGGGCACAACCTATATCAATCTGGATAAAGAGACTGGCATCGTGGTGCCACCTTCAGATTCTGACGCATTGCGTCAGGCAATGGTGCAGCTGTGGGACGATCCGCAACTGGCTGCATGTTACGGTGAAAATGCGGCAAGACGTTTCCAGGAACTGTTCACTTCTGCGCGTATGGCGGAAAGCTACATTGAGCTATACCAGCAGTTGATCGAGAAGCGCCTGTAAAAACCGCATTGTCTATCCGTGATATGCAATTATGTGACCTATCGCACCAATCACTACCCAGTGGACACAATCCTGAGTTAACATGTTGGCCACATCAAAAACCTGTTGGCCAAGAGCCGTGATACAGGTGTCATCCTCAGACAGGAGTTCCTAATGTCCAAACAGCAAATCGGCGTTGTCGGCATGGCGGTGATGGGCCGCAATCTGGCTTTAAACATCGAAAGCCGTGGCTATACCGTTTCTATCTTTAACCGTTCAGGCGACAAGACTGACGAAGTTATTGCAGAGAACCCGGGCAAAAACCTGGCACCGTTCTACACCGTCGAAGAGTTTGTCGCCTCGCTGGAAACCCCGCGTCGCATCTTGCTGATGGTTAAAGCGGGCGAAGCTACGGACAAAACCATTGCCTCTCTGACTCCGCACTTGGATAAAGGCGATATCCTGATTGACGGTGGCAACACCTACTATCAAGACACCATTCGTCGTAACCGCGAGCTGTCTGCTCAGGGCTTCAACTTCATTGGTACCGGCGTTTCCGGTGGCGAAGAAGGGGCACTGAAAGGGCCTTCAATCATGCCTGGTGGCCAGAAAGAAGCTTATGAGCTGGTAGCCCCAATTCTGAAGAAAATCGCTGCAGTAGCCGAGGGCGAGCCTTGCGTAGCTTATATCGGTGCCGATGGCGCTGGTCACTACGTGAAGATGGTGCATAACGGTATCGAGTATGGCGATATGCAGCTGATCGCAGAAGCTTACTCCTTGCTGAAGCAGGCGCTGAATCTGAGCAACGAACAGCTGGCTGTAACCTTTGCCGAATGGAACAAAGGCGAACTGAACAGCTATCTGATCGACATCACCAAAGACATCTTCACCAAGAAAGACGAAGAGGGTAAATACCTGGTTGATGTGATCCTCGACGAAGCGGCCAACAAAGGCACCGGCAAATGGACCAGCCAGAGCTCACTGGATCTGGGCGAACCACTGTCGCTGATCACCGAATCGGTGTTTGCACGCTACCTGTCTTCGCTGAAAGACCAGCGCGTAGCGGCTTCTAAAGTGCTGACCGGCCCGAAAGTGGCTGCCTTCAGCGGCGAGCAAGCCGAGTTCGTAGAGAAAGTTCGTCGCGCTCTGTATCTGGGCAAGATCGTTTCCTATGCGCAGGGCTTCTCACAGCTGAAAGCCGCTTCCAAGGAAAACAACTGGGATCTGAACTACGGTGAGATTGCCAAAATCTTCCGTGCCGGTTGCATCATCCGCGCCCAGTTCCTGCAGAAGATCACCGATGCCTACGCTGAAAATGCCGACATCGCCAACCTGCTGCTGGCACCTTACTTCAAGCAAATCGCCGATGAGTATCAGCAGGCTCTGCGTGACGTGGTTTCCTATGCGGTGCAGAACGGCATCCCAACGCCAACCTTCTCCGCTGCCGTTGCGTACTACGACAGCTACCGTTCTGCGGTACTGCCTGCCAACCTGATCCAGGCGCAGCGTGACTACTTCGGTGCTCACACCTATAAGCGTATCGACAAAGAAGGCGTGTTCCATACCGAATGGATGGAATAATCCCGCACGTTGAACGATAAAAAAAGCCGCCGAGGTTAATGCCCGGCGGCTTTTTTGTTTTTAGGATCAGTTAAATAGCCCCTCACCCTAACCCTCTCCCAAAGGGAGATGGGACTGACCGTGCTACAACTTGGCTACGACATTCGTCCTCAGCGTCACCCTCGTTACCAAGTGATTGCCGCACCTGAATACAACTCCAGACTAACTCCCTCTCCTTTTTGGGAAGAGGGGGCTGTGCTTTGGAGCCTATTTCTTCTCGTGCCGCTCGCGCAGGCGACCAATCACCGTGCTCAAATCCAGCTCCTGATCCTGCAACAGCACCAGCAGGTGGTAAATCAGGTCGGAAGCTTCGTTGGTCAGCTCTTCGCGATCGTTCACCGTGGCGGCCAGGGCGGTTTCTACACCTTCCTCGCCAACCTTTTGTGCGATGCGCTTGGTGCCACTGGCATACAGCTTGGCGGTGTAAGAGCTATCCGGGCTGGCGGTCTTGCGTGAGGCCAGCAACTGCTCTAGCTGATACAGGAAGCCCCAGTCGCTGCTTGCCGGATGGAAGCAACTGTCGTTGCCCAAATGGCAGGTTGGGCCGATCGGGTTGGCCAGGATCAGCAAGGTATCGTTATCGCAGTCTGGCGTAATGCTGACTACGTTAAGGAAGTTGCCCGAGCTTTCGCCTTTGGTCCACAGGCGTTGTTTGGTGCGCGAAAAGAACGTCACTTTGCCCGTTTGCTCGGTGACCTCCAGGGCTGCCTGATCCATATAGCCGAGCATCAATACTTCGCCGGAAACGGCATGTTGTACGATCGCTGGCATCAGGTTGTCGGTTTTTTCCCAGTCCAGTTTAGCTTTCTGTTGTTCTGTTAACACACGCGTATCTCCACGCCATTCTCTGCCAGGAACCGTTTCAGTTCGCCGATATTAATGATTTGCTTATGGAACACCGAAGCCGCCAGCGCGCCGTCAACGTCGGCATCGCGGAAGGCTTCCAGGAAGTGTTCCATGGTACCGGCCCCGCCGGAGGCGATCAGCGGCACCTTGCACACCTCACGTACCCGCTTCAGCTGTTCCAGGTCATAACCGTTGCGTACGCCGTCCTGGTTCATCATGTTGAGCACAATCTCCCCAGCACCGCGCTTTTGCACTTCCTGCACCCAATCGAGGGTTTGCCACTCGGTCACACGGGTACGGCTTTCATCCCCGGTATATTGGTTGACGTGGTATTTGCCGGTTGCGGCTTCATACCAGGTGTCGATCCCGACCACGATGCACTGCACGCCAAAGCGATCTGCCAGGCGGCTGATCAGCGTGGGATCGGCCAGAGCAGGGGAGTTGATGGAGATCTTGTCCGCCCCAAAGGAGAGGATCTGGCTGGCGTCTTCGGCACTTTTGATGCCACCCGCCACGCAGAACGGAATATCGATCACTTCCGCCACGCGCGATACCCAACTTTTATCCACCACGCGGCCATCGCTGGAGGCGGTGATATCGTAAAATACCAGTTCGTCGGCGCCTTCCTGCGCGTAGCGCTGGGCCAGCGGCACGATATCACCAATGATTTCGTGGTTACGGAACTGCACGCCCTTGACCACTTGCCCATCCTTGACGTCCAGACAAGGGATTATCCGTTTTGCCAGCATGCGATAGCCTCCTCAACGCTGAATTTACCATCCAACAGGGCACGCCCGACGATCACCCCTTCCACACCACTGCCGCGTAGCTGGGCGATATCGTCCAGGTTACCGATGCCGCCAGAAGCCTGGAAGGCAATCTGCGGATAGCGTTGGCAGACTTCCTGATACAACCCCACGTTGGAGCCTTTCAGCGTACCGTCGCGTGAGATGTCGGTGCACAGCACGTGTTTCAGGCCGAACGGCAGATACTGTTCAACTACCTGCTCCAGCGTAGCCTCCGAGTTTTCCTGCCAGCCGCTGATGGCCACGTTCTTGCGGCCGGTGGCATCGATGCGTACGTCCAGCGCCAGCACCATGGCATCGGCACCGTAGCGTTCGAACCAGCCTTGCACCATTTCTGGCTGCTTGACGGCGGTGGAGCCGATAACCACGCGCGTGGCGCCAGCCTCCAGCAGTGCCGCAACGTCTTGTTCGTTACGGATGCCGCCGCCAACCTGTACCGGCACGCTTACACCGGCCAGCAGTTTACGCAGCAGTGGGATCTGGCGGGCCGCCGGGTCTTTGGCCCCGGTCAGATCAACCAGGTGCAAAACTTGCGCCCCTTGTTGCTGATAGTCTTGCAGACGCAGCAGCGGATCGTTGCCGTAGTCGCGCTGCTGGCCGTAATCGCCCTGATGCAGGCGCACGACGTTACCGTCGATCAAATCCAAAGCGGGAATAATCATGCTGCCTACATCTCCAGAAAGTTCTTCAACAGTTGCGCCCCGGCGTTGCCAGATCGCTCTGGATGAAACTGCACGCCAAAGAAGTTGTCTTTTTGTACGGCGGCGGTGAAGGGCTCGCCGTAGTTCGCCTGAGCGATGGTGCTTGAGCATATCGGCATCGCATAACTGTGAACGAAGTAAAAGTAAGCACCATCCTCGATGCCGCGGAACAGATGATCGCCGGCCTGCGCCGTAACCTGGTTCCAGCCCATATGGGGCAGAGGCAGGCCAAAATCGGTCATCTGTTTGACCGGAGTATCGATAATCCCTAGCGTTTTGATACCCCCATTTTCTTCACTGCTGGCTGCCAGCAACTGCATACCCAGGCAGATGCCTAGCACCGGTTGGGTACAGGCTTTGATCAGCTCGATCAGGTCGCGCTGTTCCAACTGGTCCATCGCGGCCTGTGCAGTGCCCACGCCCGGTAGGAACAGTTTGTCGGCGCGCAGCACAATCTCCGGGTCGCGGCTGACCTGCGGCTGATAACCCAGCCGCTGAACCGCATAGTTGACCGAGGCGAGGTTGGCGCAGCCGGTGTCCAGGATCACCACGTTCATTACAGCACCCCTTTCGAGCTGGGCAGCGTATTGCCTTCAACGCGGATCGCCTGGCGCAGCGTGCGGCCAAACACCTTGAACAGGCTTTCGACGCGGTGATGGTCGTTTTTACCTTTGGTGCGCAGGTGCAGGGTGCAGCCCATGGTGTAAGACAGCGAGCGGAAGAAGTGCTCGATCATTTCGGTGCTGAGATCGCCAACGCGCTGGTAGTTGAACTCGGCTTTATATTCCAGATGCGGGCGGCCGGAGATATCCAACGCGCAGCGGGCCAGGCATTCATCCATCGGCAGCACGAAGCCAAAGCGTGCGATACCGCGTTTATCACCCAAGGCTTTACTCAATGCTTCACCCAGCGCCAAGCCGGTGTCCTCCACCGTGTGGTGATCGTCGATGTACAGATCGCCGTTCACCTGAATATCCATACGGAAGCCGCCGTGGGTGGCGATTTGGTCCAGCATGTGGTCGAAGAAGCCGACGCCGGTTTTGATCTTGCTGCCACCTTCACGATCCAGCCAGACCTTGACGTCAATCTGCGTCTCTTTGGTCACGCGGTTAACGTGCGCGTAGCGATCGCGTTTGGTCAACTGTTGGGTGATGGCCTGCCAGCCCAGCGTCTGGCGCTGATACAGCAATCCTTGGATCCCCATATTGGCTGCCAGTTGGATATCGGTTTGACGATCGCCAATCACATAGCTGTTGGCTGTGTCCATCACGCCCGGCTCCAGATACCCTTTCACCATGGCGACCTTCGGCTTGCGACATTCGCAGTGGTCTTCCGGCTTGTGCGGGCAGATCAGGATATCGTCGAATTTGACGCCCTGAGAGCTGAGGATCTGCATCATCAGGTTGTGCGGCGGATCGAAGGTTTCCTGCGGGAAACTGGCGGTGCCGAGGCCGTCCTGATTGGTGATCATCACCAGAGTGAAACCGGCTTGCTGTAAGGCCAGCAGGGAAGGGATCACATCTGGCTCCAACGCCAGCTTGTCCAGGCGATCGACCTGGAAGTCTTCCGGTGGTTCAGCAATCAGCGTGCCGTCACGGTCAATAAAGAGATATTTTTGGCTCACGTTGGCTCCTATGCGCCGGGCAGAGTATTGAGTGCGTCAACGACGCGCTGGCATTCGTTACGGGTGCCGATGGTGATCCGCAGGCAACCGGACAGGCCAGGCTGTTTATTTTGGTCTCGTAAGATAATGCCCTGATCCCATAAGGTTTTAAAGACATGACTTGAGGCGGTGAAGCGTACCAGCAGGTAATTGCTGTCGCTGGTAAAGACTTGTTCCACGCAGGCACAGTTCTGTAACGCCTGCTGTAGCCAGCTGCGGTTGGCGACAATCTCCGTAACGCGCTGGCGCATAACGCGGATCCCCTCGGTGCTCAGCGCCTGGGCGGCGATATCGGCTACCGGAGTGGAGAGCGGATAAGGGGCAATCACTTTCATCAGCAGGGCGATCACGTCCTCATTGGCCAGGGTAAAGCCGCACCGCAGGCCTGCCAGAGCAAAGGCTTTGGACAGCGTGCGCAGTATCACGAGGTGCGGGTAGTCGCTCAGCCAACCGGCCACCGATGCCTGCGGGCAGAATTCGATATAGGCTTCGTCAATCGCCACGATGGCTTTGCCTTTGGCCATATCCAGCAGTGCGCGCAAATCGTCGGGATCGAGCAGGTTGCCGGTCGGGTTATTGGGGCTACAGGCGTAAATCAGCTTAACGTTATCCAGGCTGGCGGCAATCGCAGGCAAATCGAGTTGCCAGTCTTCTTTAGCTTCGACCGTGCGGCGTTCTACGCCAAAGGTCTCGGCGCTGACGGCGTACATGCCGTAAGTCGGTGGGCAAAACAGGATGGCGTCTTGGCCCGGCTCGCAAAAAGCGCGGATCAGCAGCTCGATACCTTCATCTGCCCCACGGCTGACTAACACCTGCTCTTTATTCACTCCGGCGTAAGCGGCGTAGCGCTCAATCACCAGCGCGGGCTGGCATTCCGGGTAGCGATTGAAGGTCTGGGCGGTCAGCTGGAACTCTGGTGCCACTGGGTATTCGTTAGCATTCAGCCAGACGTCACCTTTGCCACCAAGACGGCGTGCCGACTGATATGGGGTCAGCTCGCGCACGTTTTTACGTGCCAATTCTTCGATGCTCATGCTTGCTCCTTCAGTGCGGCGACGCGTAGGGTCACGGCATTTTTGTGGGCGACCAACTGTTCGGCGGCAGCCAGGATCTCAATGGTCGGGGCCAGGGTCATAAAGCCTTGTGGCGTCAGTTCCTGTACCGTCATGCGCTTTTGGAAGTCCGCCAGCCCCAGGCTGGAGCAGGTGGCGGTATAACCGTAGGTTGGCAGCACGTGGTTGGTGCCGGAGGCATAATCGCCGGCAGATTCCGGTGACCAGTCACCGAGGAATACCGAACCGGCGCTGGTGATGCTGTCTACCAGATCGCGTGCGCTGCGGGTCTGAATAATCAGGTGCTCGGGGCCATACTGGTTGCTGATCGCGACACATTCGGCCAAATCCTGCGCCACAATCAGGCGGCTGCTGGCCAGCGCCTGGCGAGCGGTTTCTGCCCGTGGCAGCTGTGCCAACTGTTGCTCAACGGCTACGGCGACCGCTTCGGCCATCGCGGCGTCTGGAGTTAACAGAATGACCTGTGAGTCAGGACCATGCTCGGCTTGGGACAGCAGGTCCGAGGCGACAAACGCCGGGGTTGCGCCGCTGTCGGCAATCACCAGCACTTCGGAAGGGCCTGCAGGCATATCGATGGCCGCACCGTCCAACCGTTGGCTGATTTGACGTTTGGCCTCGGTAACGAAGGCGTTGCCTGGCCCGAAAATTTTAGCCACTCGCGGTACCGAGTCTGTGCCAAACGCCATGGCAGCAATCGCCTGTGCACCGCCGACCTGGAACACTTCCTGTACGCCACAGAGTTTGGCAGCATACAGGATCTCGTCGGCAATCGGCGGCGGTGAACACAGCACCACGCGGCGGCAACCGGCAATGCGTGCCGGGGTGGCCAACATCAATACCGTAGAAAACAGCGGCGCGGAGCCACCTGGGATATACAGACCCACCGAATCGATAGGGCGAGTTACCTGTTGGCAACGTACGCCGGGCAGGGTTTCTACATCTACCGCAGGTAAAATCTGTGCGTTGTGGAAGGTTTCCACATTGGCTACGGCCACGGCCATCGCCTGCTTGATCTCGTCACCCAGGCGGGCGCAGGCCTGGTCAATCTGCTCTGCCGTCACGCGCAGTGCCGTGACTTCGGTTTTATCAAACTTGGCGCTGTATTCGCGTAGCGCACTGTCACCGTTGGCTTTCACGTTGTCGAGGATCTCGCGCACCGTGCGGGTGATGCTGTCCGAAGCGGAAATGGCCGGGCGCATCAGTAACTCTGCACGTTGCTCCGCGCTGCAACTGGCCCAATTGACGACGGTATTGAAGTTAGGCATGGCGTTACTCCATCATCTTCTCAATTGGCAGCACCAGAATGGAGCTGGCACCCAGGGCCTTGAGCTTTTCCATGGTTTCCCAGAACAGGGTTTCGCTGCTGACCATGTGCATGGCTACGCGGTTCTGAGAGCCTGCCAGTGGCAGAATGGTAGGGCGTTCGGCACCCGGCAGCAGCGCGACGATTTCGTCCAGGCGCTCGCTTGGTGCGTGCAGCATGATGTATTTGGATTCACGCGCCTGGATCACGCCTTGGATACGGGTCATCAGGCGGTCGATCAGCTGTTGTTTGGCTTCTGGCATTTCGCCGGCACGCTGGATCAGGCAGGCTTTGGAGCGGTAAATTACTTCCACTTCACGCAGGCCGTTGGCTTCCAGCGTGGCACCGGTAGATACCAGGTCACAGATGGCGTCTGCCAGGCCAGCGCGTGGGGCCACTTCCACCGAGCCATTGAGCAGGCAGGATTTAAAACGAACGCCTTGTTTGTCGAGGTATTGCTTGAGCAGGTGCGGGTAAGAGGTGGCAATCCGGGAGTCTTGCAGGCTTTGCGGGCCGGAGTATTCGCTATCCAGCGCGGTGGCCAGCGACAGGCGGCAACCGCCAAAATCCAGGCGGCGCAGCGTGAAGTAACGCGGGTCTTCGCCTTGAGCACGGCGGTTGAGCAGTTCCTCTTCCAGCACGTTCTCGCCGATGATGCCGAGATCCACCACGCCATCCATCACCAGGCCAGGGATATCATCATCACGCACACGCAGGATATCGATCGGCATATTCTCAGCGAAGGCAATCAGGCGTTGCTGTTGCAGGTTGATCTTGATGCCGCAGCGGGCCAGCAGTTCCTGAGACTCATCGCTCAGGCGACCTGATTTCTGCATGGCGATACGTAAACGCGTTTTATCCAACATGGTAACCTCTGTTTAATCTGTAATTTTATGAATTTATTATAAAAATTATTTTTCTGTCTGTCCGGAGCCAAAAAAAAACCCTCGGAAGATATCTTCCGAGGGCTCTTTCTTGCGTTTAGTTCGTTCTACGCGCCACTGGAAGATTCGAGAATCGTCTTCCAGCACACATCGCCTGAAAGACTAGTCAGGATGATGGTGATGATGATGGTTGAACTGAACGCGTGTCATGTGCTTTCTCTTAAATTGGGTCAGCCAGTGCTGAGGTGCTAATTAAGCTAAACTATCCGCAGTATCACTTGCAACCCTTTTTTAGGGTTATCAATTTAATTAATTGAAACAGCCTGAATTATTAGCCACGCGCGCTTTACCTAACCTTAAGGTTAACCGATTGTAACCGTCAGCGCAGTGGCGTAGCCTTAAGGTTGTCGAATGCTGCAATCTTCTGAGAGGAAGCTGATGAAAAAAGTCGCCATTGTGGGTTTAGGTTGGTTAGGGATGCCGCTGGCTTTATCGTTGATGGGCCACGGGTATGAGGTCGTTGGCAGCAAAACCACGCCGGACGGGGTTGAAGCCGCGCGGATGAGCGGCATCGAATGTTATCGGCTGGAGCTGACTCCATCGTTGATTTGTGAAGCACACGATCTGGAACAACTGTTATATGCGGATGCGTTGGTGATCACTCTGCCAGCCAGCCGCACCGTCGAGGGGAGCGAAAGCTACTTTGATGCCGTGCGTATGTTGGTCGACAGTGCGATGGGGTTTGGTGTCCCGCATATCATCTTTACCAGCTCCACGTCGGTTTACGGTGAAACCACCGGCACGGTGCGGGAAGATTCGCCGCTGAAGCCGGTAACGTCGGCTGGCCGGGTGCTGCAGGAATTGGAGCTTTGGCTGCACCAATTGCCCAACACCTCGGTCGATATTTTACGCCTGGCAGGGCTGGTGGGGGGCGATCGTCATCCTGGTCGTTTCCTGGCAGGTAAGGTTGACGTCAAGGGCGGTTCGCAAGGAGTTAATCTGGTGCATCAGGATGATGTGATCGCAGCCATTCAACTGTTGCTGAAGCTGCCTAAAGGCGGGCACACCTATAATCTTTGTGCGCCGGGTCATCCGCTCAAACGTGATTTCTATCCGGCATTCGCCGAGCAGTTGCAGCTGCAACCCCCGCAGTTTGCACCAGAGGAAGAACAGGAAGGGCGATTGGTGGACGGCAGCCGTATCTGTAACGAACTAGGGTTTGAATATCAGTATCCAGACCCAATGCGGATGCCGATCAGCTGATAAAACAAGGGGCGAACATGTTCGCCCCATAAACTCAGACCTTGGAACCCCAGAGGTCGTATTCGTCGGCGTTCTCAATCTTCACTTTGACAATGTCGCCAACTTTCACATCCGCTTCACCGTTGAGGTAGACCGCGCCGTCGATTTCCGGTGCGTCCGCCATGCTGCGGCCAATCGCGCCTTCCTCATCCACTTCGTCGATCAACACCAGCACTTCGCGGCCAATCTTGTCCTGCAGGCGTTGGGCGGAGATTTTTTGCTGTAGCTGCATGAAGCGGTGGAAGCGTTCTTCCTTCACTTCTTCTGGCACTGGGTCGGCCAGTTCGTTGGCAGCGGCACCTTCTACCGGGCTGAACTTGAAGCAGCCAACGCGATCCAGCTTGGCTTCGGTGAGGAAGTCGAGCAGCATCTGGAAGTCTTCTTCGGTTTCCCCTGGGAAGCCTACGATAAAGGTTGAGCGCAACGTCAGTTCCGGGCAGATCTCGCGCCAGCGTTTGATGCGTTCCAGCGTGCGTTCTACCGCGCCAGGGCGTTTCATCAGCTTGAGGATTTTCGGGCTGGCGTGCTGCAGGGGAATATCCAGATAAGGCAGAATTTTGCCTGCTGCCATCAGCGGGATCACGTCATCCACATGCGGGTACGGATAAACGTAGTGCAGACGCACCCAGGCCCCCAGGCTGGAGAGCTGTTCACACAGGCTGACCATGCTGGTTTTTACCGGTTGCCCATTCCAGAAACCGGTGCGGTGTTTGACATCGACACCGTAGGCCGAGGTGTCTTGTGAAATCACCAACAGCTCTTTCACCCCAGATTCCACCAGGCGTTTGGCTTCATCCAATACGGAACCGATCGGGCGGCTATCCAGATCGCCACGCATCGAAGGGATGATGCAGAAGGTGCAGCGGTGGTTACAGCCTTCGGAAATCTTCAGATAGGCGTAGTGTTTTGGCGTCAGTTTCACGCCCTGCGCCGGGGTCAGGCTGGTAAACGGGTTATGTTCCGGTTTCGGTACATACTGGTGAACGTGGGACAAAACCTGCTCGTAGCTGTGCGGCCCGGTAATTTCCAGAACTTTCGGGTGCACCTCACGGATTTGGTTTTCTTTGGCGCCCAGGCAGCCGGTCACAATCACCTTGCCATTCTCGTTCAAGGCTTCACCGATCGCTTCCAGTGATTCTTGAACGGCGCTGTCGATAAAGCCGCAGGTGTTGACGATCACCAGTTCAGCATCATCATAGCGTGGTACGACCTGGTAACCTTCGTTACGCAGTTCAGTCAGGATCCGTTCAGAATCAACCAGGTTTTTCGGGCAACCTAGTGAGACAAAGCCGACACGGGGGGCTTTTGGGGTCATAGTTTGTGACATAGCTCAATCCAAAGAAGAAAACGGGCGGATTTTACACTCGGGCAACGGGAAATTACACCGTTATATGTCGACGGCGTAAACAAAACGGCCTAGAGAGTATAGGCCGTTTTGCTGGGGAGCTATAACCAACCGGAACGCTTGAGTTTTTGGTACAGGAAGAAGCAGCCGGCGACCGTGACGCCCAGCGTCGTGTGGTAAGCCCAGGGGAACTTCAATTCGGGCATATCGGTGAAGTTCATGCCGTACAGGCTGAAGATCACCGTTGGGATAGCCAGGATTGCCCCCCAGCCCGCCAGGCGTTTAACCACCTCGTTTTGCTTGACCGTGACCAACGCCAGATTGACGTGCATGGCGTTGGTGAGCATTTCGCGCATATCGTCCAGCGTGCTGGCGACCTGCCGGGTATGGTCTTGCACGTCGCGCACATAAGCGCGCAGCTCTTTGGGGATCACGTCCTCATGCAGATGGATCAACTGGTTACAGATCTCATCCATCGGCAGGGCAGCATTACGCAGGCCGAGCAGGTGGCGGCGCAGGCTGTAGACGTTTTCGATGGCGGTTTCGTCAAACTCCGAACGGAACATATTGGACTCGATGTCTTCGATCATCGTTTCGAACTTGCCGACGATATGGCGATAGTTGTCGACGATAAAATCCAATACGATATACAGCGCAAAGCCAGGCCCGTGGCACAGCTGCTTGGGGTTTTCCTCCGCTTTGGCACGGATCGGTGCATAGCTGGCAGAGGCCCCGTGGCGCACGCTGATCAGGAAGTTTTTGCCAACGAAAAAGTGGGTTTCACCGTATTCGACTTCTTCATTCTGCCAGCGTGCGGTTTTCACCACGATAAACAGCGAATCACCGTAGGTCTCGATTTTCGGCCGCTGGTGGGCGCAGAGGGCGTCTTCGATCGCCAGATCGTGCAGGCCGAACTCCTCCTGGATCTTGCGCATAAAGGCGTCTTCCGGTTGCCATAAGCCCAGCCAGATAAAGGTGTCCGGTTCTTTGACCACTTCACTGATATCGTCAATCGTCACGTCATTTAACCGTTTACCGGCCTGGTACGCCACGCAGTTGATCACCATCTCTTGGGTTTCCATCGCGTTACCTGTCAGTCAGTGAGGGTTTTGGTGAAGAAATAGCGCTCATGTTCTACCGGCGCATTGTGCAATGTCATTTGCAATTGGTAACCCTGTTTTTCATAGAAAGGGCGAGCTTGAAAGCTGAACGTATCTACGCGCGCAAATTTGCAGCCATCTGCCATTGCCTGCTGCTCTGCCGCTTTAATGAGCTTGCTGCCTACGCCTTCGCCACGTAATGCTTCAGAAACCCATAACAGATCGATGCTTAACCAACTGCCTACGGTACTACCGGTTAACCCGGCAAGTTTATTACCCTGCTCATCCAGGATAAAAACGCCGATGTTTTTGTTCAGGATATCGCCGACAAATTGGCGATTAAATGCTTTCAAATGATTGCGAATTTCTTCGGTATCTGCGGCCTGTAGAGCGTCTGTTACGGTGATGTTCATGATGCCTCCTGGATCAATCCACTAACTTAAGCACAGCAAATGGAAAATGCAACATGTTGAAATTTAAATTAAAGCGCTGATCCCGGAGTCTGGACTAAACTCATGGAGCCATATCAATTTAAGGAGAAGACATGTTGCGTCCTATTTTGATCGCGGGTTGGCTGCTGTTCGGCAATGGCCTGCTGCATGCGGCACCGGTAGTGACCCAATTGCAAGACCGGCTCGAACATCCTTGGTCACTGGCCTTCCTGCCAGATGATAACGGCCTATTGATCACGGAGCGCCCTGGTCGTTTGCGGTTATGGCAGCCATCAACCGGTCTTTCCGCACCGATTACCGGGGTGCCAGACGTTTATGCTCAGGGGCAAGGCGGATTACTGGACGTGGTGCTGGCTACGGATTTTGTCACCAGTCGCCGGGTTTATCTTAGCTATGCAGAGGCAGGGGATGCCGGCAAGGCCGGTACTGCTGTCGGTTATGGGCATCTGAGTGCAGACAATAAACGGCTGGAAGATTTCCGCGTGATTTTCCGCCAACATCCCAAGCTGTCCACTGGCAACCATTTTGGCTCTAAACTTGCCTTTGATCGCCAGGGTTATCTGTTTATTACGTTGGGTGAAAACAACCAGCGGGCTACGGCGCAGGAAACGGACAAACTGCAGGGCAAGATTGTGCGGCTAACGGCGGATGGCAAGATACCTGCCGATAATCCGTTTGTCGGCCAACAGGATAAGCGATCAGAGATTTGGTCTTATGGCCATCGTAACCCACAAGGATTGGCACTAAACCCCTGGAGTGGCATGATTTGGGAGCATGAGCATGGCCCACGCGGTGGTGATGAACTGAATATCCCTCAACCGGGGAAAAACTATGGCTGGCCGATAGCGACCTATGGGGTTAATTATTCAGGGCTCGCTATCCCGGAGGCTAAAGGCCAAATTGTGCCCGGGACCGAACAACCGTTGCATTATTGGAAAGTTTCGCCTGGGATCAGCGGGATGGCGTTCTATGACAGCCAGCGATTCCCGGAATGGCGGCATTCTCTGTTTATTGGTGCACTGGCCCAGCGGGATCTGATCCGTTTGACGCTGGACGGGGACAAGATAGCGGCAGAAGAACGGCTACTGGGCGATCGCCAAGAGCGTATTCGTGACGTGCGCGTGGGGCCGGATGGTTACCTTTATCTGTTGACCGATGACAGCGATGGAAAACTGCTGCGGGTAGGGCGCAATTAGCGCCCTGTCAGATTAGCTTGAGATCGGCGGCGGTGATGACCTCGCGGGAGTTCATCTGGATAATCCGCCGCACGGTCTCATCATCCAACGGCTGCGGATCTGCATAAACTGTGCTGTATCCTTTGCGAAAACTTGGCACGACAAATTCCTCTAGCACCCGTTGTTCTACCTGACTGACACCGCCCTCCAACTTATCCATAGCATGAACCAGAATATCAGTGCGTAAATGGCGGCGCTTTAGCAGATTGAGGTAACCCGGGAAAACCTCTGGAACCAGGTTGAGCAGGCAGTATTCAGCAATAAAAAACTGGCCGATCAGCAGCCGTTGAGTGCTGAAAGGGCCAATTCTAGAGGCGGTCTTCTGAGTTTCGAGGCTTTTCAGCGTCAGATGGTTACTGCGTACCTGCAAATAAAACAATGACATACTTCTTCGTACCTCCGTTGTACGAAGTGCCCCGGCAGGGGCACTGTGGCCATCAGGTGAGTGGTATCATTACCGCGTGTTGGTAAGCAGGGCGGGCGCACAGCCGTTGGTACCAGCGTTCCATGTGTGGGCTGGGCTGACGCTCGATCGGCATGGAGAACCAGGCGTAAACAAAACTGCCGAGCGGGATATCGCCGATGCCGAACTCTTGGCCAGAGAGATAAGGCTGCTCGGCCAATGTCCGTTCGATAATGGCAAAGTGTTGTTCCAATTCCGCGATGGCGGCCTCGATCTGGGCCATATCACGCTTTTCTGGTGGGGTGCGAACCATGCCCCAAAATACGGTGCGGAAGGGGGCGGTAATGGTTGAGGTATTCCAGTCCATCCACTTTTCTGCCGCGGCACGAGCTTGGAGGTCCTGTGGGTAAAATGGCGATTGGCCGAACTTGGCCGCCAGGTAGCGCACAATTGTATTGGATTCCCACAACACGAAATCCTCATCCTGCAACAATGGCACCAGGCCGTTGGGGTTGAGGGAACGGTAAGGCTCATCATTAACCTTACCGTAGGCACCACCGGCGTTGATATGGGTATAATTCAACCCCAGCTCGGCGGCACACCAACGCACTTTTTTGACGTTGTTGGAATTTTCACGGCCCCAAATGGTTAGCACAAAGCACCTCCTCATCGACTGGATAACAGTAACCGTAATACCTACGCTACAAACCCGCTTTTGTCACCATGAAATCAGCGTTCCCAGACGCAGACTTCCCAACCGCGCTGCTCTGCCAGCGTGCTCAGATCGCTGTTTGGGTTGATGACGCTGGCGCTGTCGACGTATTCCAGCATGGCTTTATCGTTAATGGAATCACTGTAGCCGTGGCTATGGGCAAATTGCAGTTCAGGATGTTGCTGTAACCATTGTTGCAGGCGGATGACCTTACCCTGCTGATAGGTCATGGTGCCGTAGGTATTACCGGTAAAACGGCCTTCTGCCACTTCAACGCCAATAGCCAGCGCTCCATCGGCTCCCAGTTGCTCGGCGATGGGGGCAACCAGATGTTCACCCGTTGCTGAAATAACCAGAATGCAGTCGCCGCGTTCGCGATGCCACTGCATGCGCTCGCGTGCCGCAGGGTAGACGCGGGGCAGGATATCCCGGCGAATATAGCGCTGCACCCAACCGGCGACGGTCTGGACGCTTAAGCCTGCCAGTGGAACCAGCGTCGCCTGCATATAATCCTCCATCGACAGTTTTCCCTGATAGTAGGATTGCATCAACAGTTGCTCTTGGCGTTCCAGTTCCGCTGGGGCGAACCCCTCGGCCACCAGCCAGCGAACCCACAGGCTGGCGCTGTCATCATCAATCAGGGTTTCGTCCAGGTCGAACAGGGCTAAGTCCATCAATATTTCTCCGGCAAGGAATACTCTCAGGCAACAGGATAACGGATAGGTGTGGCGGTCAGCCAGTTGCCGCAGTGAAGTGCGCAGAGCATAAGTCGCTTTGATGACAGGGCGGCGACGGTTTGTTGAAGGTTTGCATAACCTGCCGTATAGCCCGATCGCTGACCAATTGCTCAGCGGTTACGTACAGTTATGTAAAAATTCAGAAAAATCAGCCTTAACCCTGCAAAAATAGGAGCAATCTAATAAACTCACAGCAAGGGCACTTTCGGTGCCGCGTTGGCCCAAATGGGAGCCGTTGGCTATTGCGCGGTTGGCAGCGCGGCCTGGTGCCACTCTCGCTGGTTGGCTGAAAACGTGAACATGTTTGAAAGTTAACGCTATTTCAATGGTTTGAAAGGACACTCTGGCGACGTCATGATGAAAAATAACGGTTACACCCCTCTTGGCAAATTGGCCCTCAGCGTAGGCGTCATGTTATTGGTAATGCCTGCCGTGCAGGCAGCAGAGGCTCCGGCCGCACCGCAGGTCGATGCAAAAGCCTATGTATTGATGGATTACAACAGCGGCAAGATCCTGGCAGAAGGCAATGCGGATACCCGCCTGGATCCCGCGAGCCTGACTAAAATCATGTCCAGCTATGTGATTGGTCAGGCAATGAAAGCCGGTAAAATCAAACCGGACGATTTGGTCACCGTCGGCAAAGATGCCTGGGCCACCGGTAATCCGGTGCTGCGTGGTTCCTCACTGATGTTTATCAAACCCGGCGATCGGGTACCGGTATCGGAACTGAATAAGGGCATCGTCATTCAGTCAGGTAACGACGCCAGCATCGCCTTGGCGGATTTCGTGGCGGGTAGCCAGGATTCGTTCGTTGGCTTGATGAACAATTACGGTAAATCTCTGGGGCTGCAAAATACCCACTTCCTGACCGTGCATGGTCTGGATGCCGAAGGGCAATACAGCACCGCGCGCGATATGGCGTTGCTGAGCCAGGCGCTGATCCGCGACGTGCCGGAAGAGTATGCGCTGCATAAAGAAAAAGAGTTCACCTTCAACAAGATCCGCCAGATTAACCGTAACCGCCTGCTGTGGAGCACCAACCTGAACGTGGACGGTATCAAGACGGGTTACACCGGCGGAGCCGGGCATAACCTGGTTGCCTCGGCAACCGATGGCCCAATGCGCCTGATTTCGGTGGTGTTAGGGGCGCCCAGTGACCGCGTACGCTTTAGTGAAAGTGAGAAGCTGCTGACCTGGGGCTTCCGTTTCTATGAAACCGCGACGCCGATCAAGGCCGACAAAGCCTTTGTGACGCAGAAAGTGTGGTTTGGTGACGTGAGTGAGGTGCCGCTGGGCGTGGCGAAGGATGCCGCCGTCACCATCCCTAAAGGGCAGATGAAAAACCTGAAGGCCAGCTACAAGCTGAACCAACCGACGCTGGAAGCGCCGTTGGCAAAAAATCAGGTGGTGGGAACCATTGATTACCAGCTGGATGGTAAAACGATCGAACAGCATCCGCTGGTGGTGATGCAGGAAGTACAGGAAGGGAACTTCTTTAGCCGCATGTGGGATTTTGTGATGATGAAGCTGACCCAGTGGTTTGGCGGCATCTTCGGCTGACCGCGCCCATCAGCCTAACCCTCTCCCACAGGGAGAGGGGACCGTTCTGTGCTACCAATTTACTCTTGCATCAGCCTTCATTTCGTGGTCGTTATAGGTCATAAATTCACTCTTATACCTGAACCCAACTCCGTACCAGCTCCCTCTCCTTTTTGGGGAGAGGGGAGAAAACCGCGCGCTAACTAAGGCAATTATCAATTACACGCCACAACCTTGATCGCCAATCCGCCCTGAGATGTCTCACGATATTTGGAGTTCATGTCCTTGCCGGTTTCGTACATGGTTTCGATCACCTTATCCAGGCACACGCGCGGCTCGCTGGTGCGACGCAATGCCATACGTGCGGCATTGACTGCCTTTACGGCAGAAATCGCGTTACGTTCGATACAAGGCACCTGAACCTGTCCTGCCAGTGGATCACAGGTCAGCCCAAGATGGTGCTCCATGGCAATCTCTGCGGCGATACAAACCTGTGCCGGGCTACCGCCCATCAACTCTGCCAGACCTGCCGCGGCCATTGAGCAAGCCACGCCGACTTCCCCTTGGCAGCCCACTTCGGCACCGGAAATTGAAGCATTCATCTTGTACAACGTGCCGATCACCCCGGAAGCCAGGAAGTAACGGCTGTAGGAATTGGTGTTCACCGGGCGGATAAATTGGTCGTAATACGCCAGCACCGCTGGAATAATACCGCAGGCCCCGTTGGTTGGTGCCGTCACTACCCGGCCACCTGCCGCGTTCTCTTCGTTGACTGCAAACGCGAACATGTTGATCCAATCCACCACGTTCATCGGATCGGTATTGTTCTTGTCACCGGTGACCAGGATGCGACGCAGGGCAGCGGCACGGCGTTGTACCTTCATTGGGCCAGGCAGCAACCCCTCGGTATTCATACCGCGCTCGATACCGGCACGCATCACCTGCCAGACGTCGGCAAAATGCGCCTCGATCTCTGCTTTGTTGCGCAGTGCCAGTTCGTTCTGCATCACCAACCCGGAAAGCGAAAGCCCGGTATCTTTACAGTGCTGCTGCAAATCCAGCGCAGAGCGATAAGGGTAAGGAACCGCGACGCTATTGCTGGCCGATAGGCCAAAGCTTTCTTCATCAACGATAAACCCACCGCCGATGGAGTAATAGGTTTTGCTGTGCAGTAACCGATCGCCAGCATAGGCGCTGATCGACATGCCGTTTTCGTGCAGCGGCAGGTTGGTGCTGTGGAAGTTCATACCGCCAAGCTGGGGAAAATCGACCTCGTGCTCACCTTTTGCCAGCAACAGGCGGCCACGCTGTTCTACATCGCGAATAAAACCGGGGATGCTGTCGATGTCTACGTCATGAGGCAGATTACCTGCCAGGCCCATAATAATCGCGATATCGGTATGGTGCCCTTTACCCGTCAGTGACAGTGAGCCGTAGACGTCAACCGCTACTCGCGTTGTGTCGCGCAGCTGCCCGGCTGCCAGCAAATCATCGATAAACTGTTTACCGGCTTTCATCGGGCCGACGGTGTGGGAACTGGAAGGGCCGATGCCAATTTTGAAAATATCGAAAACGCTGACCATAGTCTCGCTTCCTTCTTGAGGTTAATTCCCCTCTGCCTGCCGTTGTTATGGGGCTGTTGGGTAATGCTTGAGTTCGCGGCGGGGTAGGAGGGAGAGATTCGAGATAGCCGGTGCCATCAGGCACCGGCTGAGCGTGATTAGCCGAACAGGGTGTACAGGATGGCTGAGATGGCAATCAGCCCCATCACGACCACAAATACGTTGCTGATGTGGCCGCTGTACTTGCGCATGGCAGGCACTTTACGGATGGCATACATCGGCATCAGGAACAGCAGCATCGCGATGATTGGGCCACCCAGGTTCTCGATCATGCCCAGAATGCTTGGGTTCAGCGTGGCGACGATCCAGGTGGTCACCAGCATGAAGATGGCGGTGATGCGGTTCAGTTTGTTGGTGGTGATGGTCTTGCCACGGCTTCTCATCGATTTGGCAATCATGCCGTTAAAGCCTTCACGAGCACCGAGGTAGTGGCCCAGGAAGGATTTGGTGATGGCGATAAAGGCAATCACTGGCGCGATGTACTCGATAACCGGGTTGTTAAAGTGGTTAGCCAGGTAAGACAGGATGGAGATGTTTTGTGCTTTGGCTTCAGCCAGATCCGCTGGGGACAGGCTCAACACGCAGCTGAAAACAAAGAACATCACGGTCAGCACCATCATGATGTGTGCATAACCCAGGATGCGGGAACATTTCTTCTCGGCGTCAACGCCGTACTCTTCGCGTTTGGCTACTGCAAAGGCAGAGATGATCGGTGAGTGGTTGAAGGAGAACACCATGACCGGGATAGCCAGCCACAGGGTGATCACCAGGCCGTGGCCCATGCTGCTGCCAGAACCGGCCAGCGAAACGTTTTCGAAGATGGCGCTGGTCCAGTTAGGGATCAGATATAACGCCAGCAGCATCAGCACTGCGACAAACGGGAATACCAGGATACTCATGGTCTTCACGATCGCCTGCTCACCGAAACGCACGATACCCATCAGGCCAACGATCAGGATCAGTGACAGGATGGCGCGTGGTGGCGAGGTCATACCCAGCTGGTGGGTGATGAAGCTGTCGACGGTGTTGGTGATTGCGACGCTATAAACCAGCAGGATTGGGTAAATGGCGAAGAAGTAAAGCAGGGTGATCAGCTTACCTGCGCTGATGCCAAAGTGTTCTTCTACCACTTCGGTGATGTCTTCACCTGGGTTTTTGCCGGACAAAACGAAGCGGCACAGGCCGCGGTGAGCAAAGAAGGTCATCGGGAAGGCGATGATCGCCATGATGACCAGCGGGATTAAACCACCGATACCGGCGTTGATTGGCAAGAACAAGACGCCAGCGCCGATGGCGGTGCCGTAGAGGCCCAACATCCACATGGTGTCTGATTTACGCCAGGCCGTGCTGGAACCTGAGGCTGCAGAGGCGATAGTGCCGGTCTGTGTAGTGTCCATAAATATCTCCGAGGTGAACACGATAATTTAAAATCAAAAGAAAAACTTAAGGTTAAAATCCGCTGGTGAAATAAGTCGCCATGCCGCCAGCGGTAAAATCAGTTGTTACAACCAGAGGTTGAATTGCGCCGCTGAATTGTTTATCAGGCTAATTAACGGGCTAACCTGTCGAAATGGTTTCTGCTGTTAAAGAGGCCAACACCGATGCTTCTGTCGGTGGGGAAACTGCCCACCGATTTTGTTGGCGGCAAGATAACGATTTGCAGCAGAAACAACCGTGATCTTGCTCTCAAATGCGTGATGTGTGTGGTTGAAGGCTTTTATTGTAAATTTTCATGCAAATGTTACGCATTTGTGCGAAACATCATGCTGTGAGCGCTCTCACTAAAACCACAGTCTTTATCCGGTTTGTATGATGTTTAGCCAGATAAAACCCTGCATTACGTAGCAGGGCGAGCAATATATTTTATGTGCTGATTTGGATCCAGCTAAAATGCCGGATTAAGACGTTTTAGTGATGTAGATCACATTTGGCTATTGGAAGGGGAAAGGATATCTCATTGTTTTTCAATGGATTGAGGTTTTATTATCGCCAGATAGCGGTATGACGATATCGATAAACCAAACCTTCGCATTCATCATATAAATAAATATTAATCCTGATTATCAGCATTAAAGCAGCTAATGATAGGGTGATAAAACCTGGCATAACGGGGGCGTTAGAAGTGAGAGGCGGTTTTTTCGGTTAGGGTTTGATGCAATTTAGCGCAATTAAATTTCGCCAGCAATAATAACCCTGGCAAGTTGTTGCAATTTATTAACCTGTAATTAGCGCTCTATAGGAATTTTTTCTGTTTAATAGCGAAAAAAAAATGGAATTTAACGGCGTTTGGTAGCCGCATCCTTCAATTGGTATCTGCAGGACGCGGCATAAATCGGTAACGGGATGGGATCAAAAACGCAGAGTGACCGCGTGCTGGTTAAAGAAGTCGATGAACTCGGGGTCGGGTTGGCGATCGGTGATCACCTTATCGAACAACGCCAGCGGCCCGATGCAGGCGGGTTTGGTTTGGCTGAATTTGCTGTGGTCGGCCACCAGGATCTTTTGCTGCGCCTTTGCTAATACCTTATGTTTCATCGCCAACTCATCAAAGTTGAAGCAGGTTGCACCGTGCTGCAACGTGATCCCTGCCGCTGAGATAAAGGCTACGTTAGGGCAGATATGGTCCAACTCGTTATGCTGGCCAATGGCAGTGAAAATGTAGTTACTCGGTTTGAACTCGCCGCCGCACAGGATCACCTTGCAGTTGGGCTTGTCCTGTAGCGCCAGGAAGGTATTAAGCGAATGGCAGATGGCGGTAAAGGGCAGTTCATCGGCAATAGCGTCGATAATTGCCGGGGTGGTGGTGCCACAGTCAAAGAATACCGTGTCATTTTCGTTAACCAGGGGGGCCGCCAGCAGGCCAATGCGGCGTTTTTCAGCGATCTGTTTGGCTTTCTGATCGGAGACAAAGTAATTGGTGACTCCGTTGGTACGCGGATCGGCTACGACATAACCCCCGAGCAACACCACCGCAGCGGGTTCGGCACTGAGATCGCGCCGGATGGTCATTTCCGAGACGCCGAGCAGTGCGGCTGCTTCTTTCAGGTGGATCTTGTCAGAACGCTTTAGTGCCTGAACTAAACGGTTGATACGTTCGTCGCGCCGGGTTTCCATCAGTTATTCCTACAGGTCTATACCCCAGATTGCGGGTATAGAGGAGCCAAAAGTATCTTTCGTTCGCTCCAACATAATAATGCGGAGTAGTGCAAACCCAGTTTGCACTGAGGGCACAACCCCGCATTATACCCGTCGTCTTTCAAGCTGCAGCGTTGTTACCTGCGCTTACTGCAGCTTGAAATCCATAGGGTATCTTGTTGTTATAACTAAGTAGAGCTAGCGAAAATCAGTAGTTACCAGCGGCAGCCGCATTGCCAGAAACGATGGCAACGCCCGAGCTGGTGCCGATACGTGTTGCACCGGCGGCAATCATTTTCTCTGCGGTAGCGCGATCGCGCACTGCGCCAGAGGCTTTGACGCCCATCTCGCTGCCTACGGTAGCACGCATCAGTTTAACGTGTTCTTCACGAGCACCGCCGGTGCTGAAACCGGTAGAGGTTTTCACGAAGGCGACGTCCAGTTCGCGACACATTTCACAAACCACAACGATTTGTTCATCACTGAGCAGACAGGTTTCCAATATTACCTTCAACGGGATAGCCGCGCAAACTTCACGTACCGCAGCGATATCGGCCTTAACTTCGTCATTCAGACCGCTTTTCAGCCAACCGACGTTGATCACCATATCGATTTCCTGTGCGCCAGCGGCAATGGCGGCTTTGGCTTCGAAAGCCTTCGATACGGTCAAACCAGCCCCCAGAGGGAAGCCGATAACCGAACATACTTTAACGTTGCTTTCCTGTAACAGGTGAGCGGCCAACGGGACATAACCCGAGTTGACGCAAACGGCATAGAAATTATGCTGACGCGCTTCTTCGCACAGTTGGTTGATCTGGCTTTCCGTGGTGTCCATAGCCAGCAGGGTATGGTCGATATAGCTAGCGTAATCAATCTGTTCAGTAGTCATGGTAATTCCTCAGTGGGTGTATAAACGTTTTGGGATGTTAGCGATGTTATTATCCTAACATTGTCACATGGCGATTGGTAGTTGTATTAACACTAATTTTTTAGTCATAAGCGGAATTGATAAGCACCATATGCCACAGGATTTGCTGGTAAATGTTATTTAAATAACATAGATTAGACATTGACCAATCTGTTCACTCTGTAACGGCTGCCACTGAGGAAAGAAGATGAAGACGATCATGACTCTGAACCCTGGATTGTTCGGCAGACAGCCGAATGAAGTGTATTGCGGTGCTGGTTTTACGGTGACCGCGTTTATGTTTCCTGGTGAGATTGCCGCCTTGGCGCTGCAAAACCAGCGAGGCACCCTAACATTGTTGCCTTACCAGGATTTGATGGTCTGGGATGCGGTGTTTGACGGCAAGTCCCTCAAATCAAAAGTTAGCCACGCGCAACCCCGGCGTAATGATGCGGGTGGTTGTTTTGCTTCTCACCAAGGTTTGCCGGTTAATCGTGGGCCGGTGGTTGATGTCTGGCTGGAAGTGGAAGAAGAGGTGGTCACCGTGCGAGCCAGCACTGCCGATGGCCAGTGCCGCACCCAACCGGCCGTTCAGCTAGCGACCAACAGCACGCAGTTCAGTATTGAAATGGTGATTAATAACCTGGCGCAGCAGGATCAGCCTTTCAGTTATATGTGCCACATGAACTATGCCTGTGAAGAGGGGGCCGTTTTCCGGCAAAACCTGCCAGGTTGCGCACTTAATATTCGTGATAATCCACAGCGGGTTATCTGTTCAGACGATCTCTCGCTGTACGTCGATCAGGCCGAGTTCTTTATGTTGGCGCCGGGCGGCAGAAGGTACGTGACCCGCTTTGCCACTGGCCAATTCAGCTATGCCGTCTTACAGCGGCCACGGGCCAACTCGCGAGCGGCGGCGTTTATTCAGCCAGCCAGTTGTAGCCCAGAGGTTGCAGCCACCCCCATGGCGGCAATGTTAAAAGCAGGGGAAATGCGAGAGTTCTGCGTAACGACCGGCGTGCTATAGCTGGCAGGGGACCAGCCCCTGCGGGCCGGCATTACTCCTTCACCCAGCCTTTGCGGATCGGGAAGGCGAACAGCAAATGGTACAGGCGAGTCAGACGTTGGGCGATGGCATCGCCAAACAGGTTCCACACCAATTGGGCAAACAGACAGCCCACACCGCCCAGCAGGAAGCCGCCTACCATATCCAGCGGCCAATGTACGCCGAGGAATACGCGCGACCAGGCAATGGCGACTGCCGCAACCATCAGTAGGATACCGGACCAGGCACGATGCCAGCACAAGAAGGCCAGGGCGAAGGTGAAGATGGCCGTGCCATGATCGCTGGGGAAAGAGCTATCTGGCGCATGCGCCAGGAAGGTGTAGCCGATCCCGGCGACAAACGGGCGCTCATGGGGCAACAGCGCACCAATAGCGGCTGAGGCGCTCATGGCAAATAACAGGGCAATGGTCGTTTTGGCTACCACTTCTCGCTGTGCTGCCAGTTGGCTATGCGCCCCCCAGAGCCACAGGCCAACAATCAGCAGCGGGATAATGGCGATCAGATCCCGTGCAATGAAAGTGGCAAGGTCGATCAACCATTCCGGGCTGGCCGGAGTCGCATCGATCCAGGCGAAAAGAAGATAGTTCAACTGCTCCATTAAGTATTACCTCGTCTTACGGCGGAAGAAGCCGCTAATACACCAATAAACAGCCATCTGGCTGAACCAGACCCACCACCCGGCCCACAGGTTATGGGAAAGAAAATGCGCGCCCCGCA
Source organism: Serratia sp. (in: enterobacteria) (assembly GCF_051654945.1). Taxonomy (GTDB): domain Bacteria; phylum Pseudomonadota; class Gammaproteobacteria; order Enterobacterales; family Enterobacteriaceae; genus Chania. The sequence goes on along the minus strand of NZ_JBOFZA010000072.1, from coordinate 771,482 downwards.
TGATCTGGCCAAAGCCCATCAGCATGCCAAGCGTGATACCGCCCAGCCAGCACCAGTAAGCCAGGCGCGGGCGTTGCGGATAGAACAGAAAGAACAACGCCATCACGGCAAAGCCGCTGGAAGCGTGGCCCCCGGGGAAACAACGGCCAGGCCCTGGAAACGCTGGCGTGGTGCCAAACAGCGGGAATGACATCGCCTTGCCACCGTACTCCAGCAGATCCCAAGGGCAGGAGTGTGCGCTGGTGGCTTTCAGGATCCCCACCACCAATGATCCAATACCCATCAACAACGTGGTGACGATCAGCCGTGGATTACGGCGATAAATTCCCCAAATCAGCGCCAACACCGCCCCGGCGATCACTAAAATCTTTAACAGGCGATGGTTAATCAGATCCAGCCAATAGCTGTTCTGCCAGGGGAAGCGCTGGCTGGCGGCGTCATACCAATAATTGCTGACCGCCCAATCCAACTGTTCATTGCGCGACAGCCAGATAAACAGCAAACCCGTCACCAATAACCCAAAAGCTTGCCAACGGTAAAAGGATGTGGGCAAGGAGTAAAGGGCGGTAGTCTTAATTTGGCTTACCGTTGAGGATTGATTTAATGAAGATTGTTTGGCGTTTGACGAGTTCACACGGTGGCTCATAGGCGATAACAGATGGCCTACTGTAATCATCCCGCCTTAAGAAAACCTTAATGAATGGCAACGCTAGTCACCGGCCTGGGTGACGATATCCAGAATTGACCTATAATTTAACGCAGCAAACTATGTTAGCGTAACTGGGTATTAGATGATGAATTGTAAGGATAAAAAATGAACAAGCTTTCTATGGTAATGACCAGCGTGCTGATGGCCGCGTCCGTCAGCGCTGTTGCCGCCACCACCGCCGAAAATGACGATCTCAATATGCAGCCGCTGGAAAAGGTCGCACCGTTCCCGAAAGCGGAACCGGGGATGAGCCGCCAGGTCATTTATTTGCCCAAGCAGGAAAATGAAGAAAACTTTAAGGTTGAGCTGCTGATTGGCCAAACGCTGGAAGTTGATTGCAACCGCCACATGATGGGGGGCAACCTGGAGAGCAAAACGCTGGCTGGTTGGGGTTACAACTACTTGGTGCTGGCGAAGCTTTCGGCTCCGGCCTCTACCATGATGGCTTGCCCGGATAATACCAAGCGTCAGGAATTTGTTGCCGCCCATCTGGGGGATGCCGCGATGCAGCGCTATAACAGCCGCTTGCCGATCGTGGTTTACGTGCCGAAGGACGTCGAGGTGCGCTACCGTATCTGGTCAGCCAGCGAAAATACCGGCCGTGCGCTAATTAAATAATCGCATCATAAACGGGTGCTGTGGTTGCGCCGTCGTAGGGGCGTCGCGTGCTGCACCCGTTTAGCATCTGACTCACTAGCGAATAATGCCGCGTGCCGAGCGTGAGAAAAAAGAGTTAAACCATTGCAGCAGTGGATAGGTTTCGCTCAAGCGCTGCGCCTCCTGTTTCACCTCATCGATCGCCAACGCTTTGTGATACAGCATGTTGTACAGAGCCAGGATCACCTGCTGTTGCTGGCTATCCAGCGATTGGAAGGCGACCGCAGACTCGTTGATCCCGATCGGGGCCGCGTGGTTGCCACTGGCGCTGACAAAAGGCGGCACATCCTGCACCACCCCGGATTGGTTGGCGATGTGTGCGTGTGCACCCAACAGGCAAAACTGATGGATGGCGCACATAAACCCAATCTGAACGAAATCAGCCAGTTCAACATGCCCAGCCAGCCCCGAGTTATCACCGATCACGGTGGTATTGCCGACGATACAATCATGGCCAATGTGGACGTTGTTTAAGAACAGGTTGTCATTGCCGATGGTGGTGCGGCGATGTCCTTGCACGGTACCGCGATGAATGGTCGCATTTTTGCCGATCCGATTCCTGTCGCCAATCACCACATCGGTCGCTTCACCGGCATATTTCAAATCCTGATTCACTTCGCCGATGGTGGAAAACTGTCCGATAACGTTATCGCGGCCAATACGGGTGAGGCCGTTGATGCTCACATGGGAAGCAATGACCGTATCGTCACCGATCTCGACGTCGGCTGCGATGATGCAAAAGGGGCCAATGCTGACGCGCGCACCGATAATCGCCCCCGGTTCGATCAAGCTGTTGCTTGCGACCCGGGCAGAGGGAGAAATTGACATTGCGTTATCCTGGAGATGGCGCGTGGCGTTGCCGGCATCGAGCCCAATCATGGGTAAATGACTAAGCCGAAATGTGGATTAATCAGAGAGTAAACGTCGAATGGGAGGGGGTAGGATTGGGCCATTGAAGACCACTGATTGTTCTTATCGACAAGGCAAGTATAAGGAATGCCCGGGTGTAGCACGCTATCTTATATTTTATTTATTTTCTGAACCTTTCTGTAATGGTGGGAGAGGCCAGGAACCAGGTTGATAGCATGTCCTTTAGGATCAGGGGGGCCGCTCGGGCCCTATGGCAGCAGCTTGACCCTGAGCATGTGTGACATTTTGCCGTAGCCCACGTTGTCTCTAACAATGGACGATAAAACAAAGCTGGCAGGCGACTACTCTCACGCTAGGCTAGAATTAATAGGTAGATGATCAGGCTGGGTATTAGGTGATACGGAGGGCTGACAACATGACTTATCAACATATCGTTATCGCTACCGATCTGAGTGAAGATGCCGAATTGGTGGTGCGAAAGGGTTCTGAATTGGCTAGCGCGCTAAACGCCAAGCTGTCGCTGATTTATATCGATGAACAAGCCAGTCACTACAGCGAATTTGGTAGTGGCGAGTTCAATTATACCGATAAGACCTTCTCCGAACGGGTGAGGACTATGCTTAACGCTATTCAGCAGCAGGCGCAGTATCCCATCAGTGAAGTGATCATTGGCCGTGGCGAACTCAGCGAAGCACTGAATAATGCTATCCACGAAAAGGGGATTGATTTGGTGATTTTTGGTCACCATCACGATATGTGGAGCCGTTTAGTGTCCAGCACGCGACGCACGATCAACCACATTGCGGTGGATATGCTGGTGGTGCCCCTGGTGAAAAGCTGAGGTAGAGATTTTGAATCTGTGAATGCCCGGCACCACAAAAATTAGAACAGTTTTCCCTCACCCAGCTCTCTCCAAAAGGGTGAGGGAGCTGAAGTCAGGCTCGGAAGTTAATATGTGGCAGGTAGACAAAAATCCCCCTTTGAGAGAGGAGATTTTGTATACGTCTTTATTAGTTCGTTAAATTTCAGGCAACAAAAAACCCGTTAATCTTGAACCTAAAAAGGCGGGACTAACGGGCTCCACAAAATGGGGACATCAAAGAAAAGCAGTGGCACTAATTCAGACTATGTCCCAATCGAAAAGTTCTGCCTGTTGCCAGAAAAAGCAAAAAATATTTCGCCATGGCATCACTTCTCACACCTCTTTGCTACCCCATGATGGCTGGCCAGATCACCACGATGAGCGAACCTGCCAAGGTTAACAACACGTTAGCGATGGCATAGGTGCCTGCATATCCCAACGCTGGGATATTACTACGTGCAGTGTCGCTAATGATTTCCATCGCCGGGGCACAGGTACGCGCTCCCATGATGGCTCCAAACAGCAGGGCACGGTTCATCCGCAGGATGTAGGCACCAAACAGGAAGCAGATCACCACCGGCACCAGGCTGACAATCAGGCCCGCGACAAGCATCTGGCCACCGACTGCGCCAAGGCTATGGCCGATACCGGCACCTGCGCTCAGGCCCACGCCGGCCATAAACACCATCAGGCCAAACTCTTTCACCATATTCAACGCGCCCTGGGGGATATAGCCAAAGGTCGGGTGGTTGGCACGCAGGAAGCCCAGCATGATGCCGGACATCAGCAGCCCAGCGGCATTGCCAATACCAAAGGAGAAACTGCTGAACTGAATGGTGATCTGGCCAATCAGCAGGCCGATGATAAAGAAGGCACAGAACGCCAGCAGGTCGGTGACCTGGCTATGAATGGAGATAAAGCCAATTTTCTCCGCCACGCTTTTTACCCGGCGGGCATCGCCGCTGACCTGTAGGACATCGCCTTTGTTCAACACGATGCTGTCATCGATCGGCATTTCAATCTGGCTGCGGATCACCCGGTTCAGGAAGCAGCCATGATCGGTCAGCTTCAACTGGCTTAGGCGCTTGCCGACCGCATTGCTGTTTTTTACCACGATCTCTTCGGTGACAATGCGCATATCCAGCAGATCGCGGTCAAACACTTCCTTACCATTACGGAAACTTGGATCCAGGCGTGCGTGGGCATCAGGGTAGCCGACCAGGGAGATCTCGTCCCCGACCTGCAACACCGCGTCTCCGTCCGGGTTGGCCAGAATGCCGTTACGGCGAATTCGTTCGATGTAGCAACCGGTTTGGCGGTAAATGCCCAGTTCCCGCAGGTTCTTGCCGTCCGCCCAGGCAACCAGTTCCTGCCCAACGCGATAGGCGCGGATCACCGGTAAATAGACCTTGCGCTGGCTATCGGTATCAAGACCGCGCTCACGGGCAATTTGTTGGGCTGAGGTAGAGAGATCTTGATGCTGCAATTTTGGCAGGTAACGAGCGCCGAAGATCAGGCTGACCAGACCAATCAGGTAGGTCAGGGCATAGCCCAGGCTCAGATGATCCTGTGCGGCAAGCAGCGCCGGGCCGTTGGTGATGGTGTTACGTAGCGTGTCGCCTGCTCCCACCAGCACCGGCGTGGAGGTCATCGAACCGGCGAGCATGCCGGCGGTAAGGCCGATATCCCAATGGAACAGCTTACCCAGGCCGAGGGCGAGCACCATCGCGCTACCCACCATCACCAGAGCCAGCATGAAGTAGTTTTTGCCGTCGCGGAAAAATATCGAGAAGAAGTTGGGGCCAGCCTCAACGCCAACGCAAAAAATAAACAGCATAAAACCGAGGCTCAAGGCTTCGGTGTTAATGGCAAAGTGCTGCTGGCCAAGCAGCAGCGAGACCACTAAAACGCCAATGGAATTACCGAGTTGAACGGAGCCAAGACGAACCTTTCCGAGGCAGAGCCCCAGGGCGAGTACCACAAACAGTAACAGGATGTAGTTACCGTTTAACAAACTTGCGACGTTTATGTTCACGGGGGATAACTTATTGTTTACCAGTAAGTTCTTGATAAAGAACACTATAAGAGTTAGATTCAGCCATAGAGTATATGGATAAAACTTATATAACAACCAACCACCGGAAGGCGAGCCGAACCATCGAATGGCGGCGCTTATTCTAGTCGCTATCACGTATGACAGCCAGCATAAAGCTGTGTCGGTATACGTATTTAACCCTTTTTGACCAAGGAAAAAGTTCAGCCAGCGCTGCCGATTTCGGCCGTGTGTCGCAAGGTCTGTGCGATAGGCTGTTTTTTACGATGTAGTCAGCGGTCACATCGCGATACCTGTCGTTTTTCGGGTATGGAGGGGAGAGGTGGATGGTGGGTTATCGATACTGGGTGGGCATTTTCAGTTGTTTTCTGCTCTTTAGCCTGGTTTTTCTTGTCCAGAAGAGCGGCACCGTCGGCGTGACGGAATCTGAGCATCATGGTGAAACCGGCCTGCTGTTGTTTATTCTTCCCGGTTTTATCGCCAGCTATTTGTCTAGTAAGCAGCGTATCCTGTGCCCTTTGCTTGGCGCGTTGTGTGCGGTACCGCTGTGTTTGATCATTCGCCACTTTTGGCTGACGCCCGGCCATTCATTTTGGCAGGAACTGGCTTACGCGGTTAGCGCCGTGTTCTGGTGTGTTTTAGGTGGGATGTTGTATTTACTGATGCGCGCGATGATACATGCGTGGCAACGGTTCTCGGTGCGCAAGAAAAACTAATCGTAAAAAGGCCACCGAAATGGGTGGCCTTTTGCTGTTCCGAGCTTGAAGCTTATTGGAACAGGTTCAGGTTTTCTTTGGCGTAGGCTTCAAAATCGGTGCAGCCGCCAATGTGGTCCTGATCGATAAAGATCTGCGGTACGGTTTCTACCGGTTTGCCCACGGTTTTTTCCAAATCGGCCTTGGTGATGCCTTCGGCGTGGATATCAACATAGCGGAAGTTGAAATCGTCACGCTCTTCAGTCAATTTCTCTGCCAGCTCTTTAGCACGGACACAGTAAGGACAGCCTGGGCGCCCGAAGATTACAGCAAACATGTAACACTCCTAGTCTGTTATTAATAATTAACCGTTATTGTAACGACATTCCTTCCGTCATAAAAAGACTTCAGTTGCGCAATCACTCACGTCATGGCGCTTACTATGCCCGTTGGCAGGGCTAAAAAAAAGCAGGATCTGCCTCTTGGTCTGATTTATAGAACCGATTAATCAACTAGGGCTGTTGCTACGTTAGTGAATTCACTACACTGAGCACAGTGGGTCTGGAGATAAAAATATGCGTTCATTCGGTGACTTACCGCGTTCGGTGCTGGTGCTTGAAGGCCTGGGGATGGTGCTGTTGATACTCTCTTATCTGAGTATTCATGACTACGTGCGTTTGCCGGGCATACTGGCTTCGCAACAGGCGGCGGTTGGCATGATTTTTCTTGGCGTTTTCCTGATGGTGCCTGCGGCCGCATTTCTGGTCTGGCGCGTGGTACAAGGGTTTGGCCCGCTACTGCGCGGTGGCTTGCCGCCACAGAACGATCGGCGTACCCCGCCAAAAGATAAACAAGACCAGGGACCGCAGGACTAAACGCGGCTATGGGGAATGCCTGCCAATGCAGGTGATCAACGCCTTCAGGGGTGACGAGTGAAAATAGCCATTCTTTCACGCGATGGTTCGCTGTACTCATGCAAAAGGCTGCGTGAGGCTGCCGAGCAGCGCGGGCACCGTATCGATGTTATCGATCCGCAGTCTTGCTATATGAATATCAATCCGGCGGCACCCAGCATTCATTATCGCGGCCGCCAGTTGGAACGTTATGATGCGGTGATCCCGCGTATCGGTTCCGCCATTACGTTTTACGGCACCGCCGTGCTGCGCCAGTTTGAATTGCTTGGCAGCTATCCGCTCAATGAGTCCGTGGCCATAACCCGGGCACGTGACAAGCTGCGTTCGCTGCAACTGCTGGCGCGCCAGGGAATTGACCTGCCGATCACCGGTTTTGCACATTCGCCGGATGATACCGGTGATTTGATCGAACTGGTGGGGGGCGCACCGCTGGTGGTTAAGCTGGTCGAAGGCACCCAGGGGATCGGCGTGGTATTGGCCGAAACCCGTCAGGCGGCGGAGAGCGTGATCGACGCGTTTCGTGGTCTGAACGCGCATATCCTGGTGCAGGAGTATATCCGCGAAGCCAACGGCTGTGACATCCGCTGCCTGGTAGTTGGGGGCAGGGTGGTGGCAGCGATTGAGCGGCAGGCAAAGCCTGGAGAATTTCGTTCCAACCTGCATCGCGGCGGCACTGCCCGTAAAGTGCATATCACCGCCAAGGAGCGCGCTACGGCGATCAAGGCCGTGGCGACGTTGGGGCTGGATGTCGCCGGGGTCGATATTCTGCGTGCCGATCGTGGCCCGCTGGTGATGGAAGTGAATGCCTCACCGGGGTTGGAAGGCGTAGAAACCACCACCGGGCTGGATATTGCCGGCATGATGATCGAGTACATTGAGCAACGGGGCCGGCCTGGGTTTCGTCTGAAATCTGGCGGCTGAGAAATTGGCACTTTTCGCTGTCGCGCCAAGCCCATAGGCAGGGCGCACAGGTGCGGATATCCCGTTCAATGTGGCTGTATTAGTGAATTAAGCGGCTTTGATCGTGGCATCTCGATTGAATATTCCGTAAGCTATGCGCCTTTTCATGTTTTTGAACCCTGTGAGGCTGGTAATTTATGGATTCACTCATCGTCCCCGATTTGGCGTTATTACGACGTTGGTTGGATCAATTGGGGATCTCGTTTTTTGAATGTGATTCTTGCCAGGCGTTACACCTGCCACACATGCAAAACTTTGACGGCGTATTCGATGCCAAGCTCGATCTGGTGGATAACGTGATCCTGTTTTCCGCGCTGGCCGAAGTGAAGCCAACCGCGCTGATCCCGCTGGTGGCCGATCTCAGTCAAATCAATGCCAGTTCGCTGACCATCAAGGCCTTTGTCGATATTCAAGACGACAACCTGCCAAAACTGATCGTTTGCCAGTCCCTGAGCATTGCCGTGGGCGTCGCCTATGAGCAGTTTGCCCACTTTATGCAACAGGGCGAAGAACAGATCTCGATGGTGATCCTGGAAGCCCGGGCGAACGATCTGCTGTTTATGGGTGATGAAGAAGAGAACCCGGCTACCCCTACCAGCCAGCCGATGCTGCATTAATCTTCGCTGTACATTATGTGTGCCGCAGATCCGGCGGCACGCAGCCCAGACTTTCCCCCACAACCAGATATTCTGCGTTTCTCCCCTTATTGCCAGATATTTCTCGTCTTTTAGGGCGTTATTGCCGCATCACATACAGAACCCGTGCATAATTAATCGATAAAAGGCGTTTTTTACCCCGGAGGCTGGCACCGTCTGGCAACTCCGGTTATGCTGCTGATCTTGCTAAAGGCTCACGCTCCTGTATGTGACCTCGTGGGCTGGCAGGTAAGAAAATCGCATGCAATCAACTGCATAGCTATTCACTCGCGATCGCAACGGTTGCGCTCAGCTAATCAAAGGCGTTGTATCCGGCCAGGATACAAATTTACCCCTTGTTTTGGAGGAAGTTACGGATGGTCACCCAACGTAAAAAGTGGTTATCGGGTGTGGTTGGCGGCTTGCTGATGACGGCTTGCTTCACCGCGTCGGCTGCAGACAACACGCTGCATATCTACAATTGGTCCGACTACATTGCGCCGGATACCCTGGCCAAATTCCAGAAAGAAACCGGCATTAAAGTGGTTTATGACGTCTTTGATTCCAACGAGGTTCTGGAAGGCAAACTGATGGCGGGCAGCACCGGTTATGATTTGGTGGTTCCTTCCTCCAACTTCCTTGAGCGCCAGTCCCAGGCCGGAATTTTTGAGCCGCTGGACAAGAGCAAACTTCCTAACTACAAAAACCTTGATCCCGAGATGCTGCAACTGGTGGCGCATAACGACAAGGAGAATAAGTACGGCATCCCTTACATGATGGTGACCACCGGCATTGGTTACAACGTCGATAAGGTTAAAGCGGTGCTGGGTAAAGATGCCCCGGTCGACAGCTGGGATCTGATCCTCAAGCCGGAAAATCTGGAGAAACTGAAAAGCTGTGGCGTTTCCTTCCTGGATGCACCAAGCGAAGTGTATGCCACCGTGTTGCACTACCTGGGCAAAGATCCTAACAGCACCAAAGCGGAAGATTACACCGGTGCCGCCAACGATCTGCTGATGAAGCTGCGCCCGAATATCCGCTACTTCCATTCTTCCCAGTACATCAACGATCTGGCAAATGGTGACATCTGCGTGGCGATTGGCTGGTCTGGCGATATCATGCAGGCTGCCAACCGCGCTAAAGAAGCCAAAAATGGCGTGAATGTGGCTTACACCATTCCAAAAGAAGGGGCGCTGACCTACTTTGATATGTTTGCGATGCCAGCAGATGCCAAAAACAAGGATGCGGCCTACCAGTTCCTGAACTTCCTGCTCAAGCCTGAAGTGATCGCAGACGTCAGCAACCACGTGTTTTATGCCAACGCGGTGAAAGACGCTACGCCGCTGGTCAATGCCGAGGTGCGTGACAATCCGAACGTTTATCCACCGGCGGATATTCGCGCCAAACTCTATACGTTGAACGTACAGTCGCCAAAACTTGACCGTGTCATTACCCGCTCATGGACTAAAGTTAAAAGCGGGAAATAAATACCCGTCGTCTTTCAAGCTGCAGCGTTGTTACCTGCACTTACTCACCCCAGTCACTTACCCAAAAGTAAGCTCCTGGGGATGAGTAAGCTTGTCGCCTAGCTGCAGCTTGAAATCCATAGGGTATTATTGAAAGGTAGGTGGGTTAACACCCGCCTGCATTGCCATTTTGGGCCATGGCAATTGCTGTGGTTGTTCGTACTGCTTTAGCCGGAGAGCACCCCGATTGAACGACGTTATCCCTCGTCCTCAAGCCAAATCGCAGAAGGTTTTCACCCCTCTGCTGGAAATCCGTAACCTCACCAAAACCTTTGATGGCCAAAACGCGGTTGAAGACGTCAGCCTGACGATCTACAAGGGCGAAATCTTTGCGCTGCTGGGGCCGTCTGGCTGCGGAAAGTCTACGCTGTTGCGCATGCTGGCCGGTTTTGAACAGCCGACGAAAGGGCAAATTGTCCTCGATGGTCAGGATATGTCCCACGTGCCGCCCTACCAGCGTCCGGTCAATATGATGTTCCAGTCCTATGCGCTGTTCCCCCATATGACGGTGGAGCAGAACATCGCGTTTGGCCTGAAGCAGGACAAAATGCCGCGCCCGGAAATTAACGAGCGCGTGGCCGAGATGCTCACACTGGTGCACATGCAGGAATACGCCAAGCGTAAACCACACCAGCTTTCCGGCGGGCAACGCCAGCGTGTGGCTCTGGCACGTAGCCTGGCTAAACGGCCAAAGCTGCTGTTGCTGGATGAGCCGATGGGCGCGCTGGACAAGAAATTGCGCGATCGCATGCAACTGGAAGTGGTGGATATCCTGGAGCGCGTGGGCGCGACCTGCGTCATGGTGACTCACGATCAGGAAGAAGCCATGACCATGGCTGGCCGTATCGCCATCATGAACCGCGGCAAGTTCGTGCAAATTGGCGAGCCGGAAGAGATTTATGAACACCCGAACAGCCGTTTCAGCGCCGAGTTTATCGGTTCGGTTAACGTGTTCGATTGCGTGCTGCTCGAGCGGCGGGACGATGCACTGATCCTGCAAAGCCCGGGTTTACGACATGCTCTGAAGGTCGATCCTGATTCGTCGGTGGTAGATGGTGTGCCAATCCAGGTAGCGCTGCGCCCGGAAAAAATCATGCTGTGTGAAGACGTTCCGGAAGACGGCTGCAACTTTGCGGTGGGTGAGGTGGTGAACATTGCCTACCTGGGCGATTTGTCGATCTATCACGTCAAGCTGCTCAGCGGGCAGATGATCAGTGCGCAGTTGCAGAACGGCCATCGCTTTCGCAAAGGGATGCCAACCTGGGGTGATGAAGTGCGCCTGTGTTGGGAAACCGACAGCTGTGTGGTTCTGACGGTGTAGTTGAGAAAGTGAGGAGTAACCACCATGACATTGCTTTCTGAACGTTCGCCGGAGCCTCCGGCACGAGTACCTGGCCCGATCAAAGCCTTTATCCAGCGTATGCAGATGGCTCATGGCCGCAAGCTGGTGATTGCACTGCCGATGCTGTGGCTGGTGCTGTTGTTTATGCTGCCGTTCCTGATTGTGTTCAGGATCAGCCTGGCAGAACTGGCCTTGGCGGTTCCGCCTTATACCGACCTGATGAGCTGGGCCGACGGCAAGCTCGATATCGCGCTGAACTTTGCCAACTACCTGCAACTGACCGATGATCCGCTCTATATTGATGCCTATCTGCAATCCTTGCAGATCGCGGCGGTTTCAACGCTGTGCTGTCTGGTGATCGGCTATCCTCTGGCGTGGGCGGTGGCGCACAGTAAACCGTCAACCCGCAACATTCTGCTGCTGCTGGTGATCCTGCCTTCCTGGACGTCATTCCTGATCCGGGTGTATGCCTGGATGGGAATACTGAAGAATAACGGGGTGTTGAACAACTTCCTGATGTGGTTAGGAGTGATCGATCAGCCACTGGTGATCCTGCATACCAACCTGGCGGTATATATCGGCATCGTTTATTCCTACCTGCCGTTTATGGTGTTGCCAATTTATACCGCGTTGACGCGTCTTGACTACTCGCTGGTGGAAGCCTCACTGGATTTGGGTGCCAAGCCGTTGAAAACCTTCTTCAGCGTAATCATGCCGTTGACGCGGGGCGGCATCATTGCCGGATCGATGCTGGTGTTTATCCCGGCGGTTGGGGAGTTTGTCATCCCGGAACTGCTTGGCGGGCCAGACAGCATCATGATTGGCCGCGTGTTATGGCAGGAGTTCTTCAATAACCGTGACTGGCCGGTTGCCTCTGCGGTGGCTACCGTGATGCTGTTGTTGCTGATTGTACCTATTCTCTGGTTCCACAAGCACCAGAACAAGGAAATGGGAGGGCAGGGATGAACAACTTGCCGGTAGTACGCTCACCGTGGCGGATAGCGATCCTGGTGATCGGTTTCACCTTCCTGTACGCACCGATGCTGATGCTGGTGATCTACTCGTTCAACAGCTCCAAGCTGGTTACCGTGTGGGCGGGGTGGTCATTCCGCTGGTATATCGAACTGTTCCATGATTCGGCGATGATCAGCGCGGTCGGCCTGAGTTTGACCATTGCGGCAGCCTCTGCCACGGCAGCGGTGATCCTCGGCACCATTGCCGCGATGGTGATGGTGCGCTTTGGTCGTTTCCGGGGTTCGACCGGCTTTGCCTTTATGCTCACCGCACCGTTGGTTATGCCAGACGTGATCACCGGCCTGTCGCTGCTGCTGCTGTTTGTGGCGATGGGGCATACCTTTGGCTGGCCTTCCGAGCGCGGAATGTTCACCATCTGGCTGGCGCACGTCACCTTCTGTACCGCCTACGTGTCGGTGGTTATCAGTTCGCGTCTGCGCGAGCTGGACCGCTCGATCGAAGAGGCGGCGATGGATCTGGGGGCGACGCCGCTGAAAGTGTTCTCCGTGATCACCTTGCCGATGATTGCCCCGGCGCTGATCTCTGGCTGGATGCTGGCGTTTACCCTGTCGTTGGACGATCTGGTGATTGCCAGCTTCGTCGCCGGGCCTGGAGCCACCACCTTGCCAATGTTGGTATTCTCCAGCGTGCGTATGGGGGTTAACCCGGAGATTAACGCCTTGGCGACCCTGATCCTGCTGGTGGTGGGGATTATCGGGTTTATCGCCTGGTGGTTTATGGCTCGGGCGGAGAAACAGCGTGCGCGTGAGTTGCAAAGAGCCGCTCGTGGCTGATGTAATCAGCGATTAATTGAGCGTTAAGCGCCGCCTGACTGGGCGGCGTTTTATCTTTTCCAGTCCTCGTAAGGCAGTTTTTGCCCGCATTGGGTGTTACAATCTGCGCCCTTATTGGTCATCCTGATTTAACGGTTACTATTCATGCATTGCGCTTTGTATTCGGCGGACACCTGCCGTTCCTGTCAGTGGCTGGAAAAGCCTTATTCCCAGCAACTGGAAGAAAAACAACATCATCTGCAATCCTTGCTGGCGGATCGCGATGTCGCGCAGTGGCTGGAACCGGTGACGGGTGAACAGAGCGCATTTCGCAACAAGGCAAAAATGGTGGTCAGCGGGAGCGTGGAGCGACTGTTGCTTGGCATGTTACACCGTGATGGCACGCCGGTGGATCTGTGTGATTGTCCGTTATATCCGGCCAGCTTTGCCCCTATCTTCGCGGTCTTGAAAGATTTTATTCCCCGCGCCGGGCTGACGCCCTATAACGTGGCGCGTAAGCGTGGTGAACTGAAGTATTTGCTGTTGACGGAAAGCACCTTCAGCGGCGGCCTGATGCTGCGCTTCGTGCTCCGCTCCGAGAGCAAGCTGGCGCAACTGCGTGCCGCCTTGCCTTGGTTACAACAGCAGTTGCCCCAGTTGAAGGTGATCTCCGCCAATATCCAGCCAGTGCACATGGCGATTATGGAAGGCGAACAAGAAATTCCGCTGACCGAGCAGCAGGCGTTGGAAGAGCAGTTCAACCAGGTGCCGCTGTATATTCGTCCGCAAAGCTTTTTCCAAACCAATCCACAGGTGGCCAGCCAACTGTACGCCACCGCACGGGACTGGGTACGGGCGCTAGGTATCGCCAGCATGTGGGATCTGTTCTGTGGTGTCGGCGGTTTTGGCTTACATTGTGCACAACCACAAACCCGGCTGACCGGTATTGAAATCAGCGCAGAGGCGATAGCCTGCGCCAAACAGTCGGCACAAACTCTCGGCTTACAGCAGGTGAATTTTCAGGCGTTGGATTCAACTCGGTTTGCCACCGCTGAGGGAGAGGTTCCTGAATTGGTCTTGGTGAATCCGCCGCGCCGGGGAATTGGCAAGGAGCTGTGTGATTATCTCAACCGCATGGCACCGGGTTTTATTCTTTATTCCAGCTGTAATGCGCTAAGTATGGCGAAGGATTTGGCGATGCTGCCTGATTACCGCGTGGAACGCGTACAGCTGTTTGATATGTTCCCGCACACCGCTCATTACGAAGTGTTGACACTGTTGGTGCGGAAATAATCCCCTTACCCAGAGGGCGAGGGGACCGATCGAGTTTGTTGATTGTTCTGAGTAATAGCTTGTCTTTCTCGTTCTTACTCCCTACTTGCCGAAGTTGCATGGGCTAACTGCGCACTCCGGACAGCTCCCTCTCCCTGTGGGAGAGGGTTGGGGTGAGGGGAATTACTGCGGGAACCACTTATCGTTGATCGCCTTATAGGTCCCATCCGCCTTGACCGCATCCAGCGCAGCATTCAGCTTGGCCAACAGCGCCTGATTATCCGGACGCACGGCAATCCCTAAGCCGGTACCAAAGTACTGTGCGTCAGTCACGTGCTCGCCAACAACAGCCAGTTCCGGGTTATTCTTCAGCCACTCATTCACTACCGCAGTATCCCCGAATACGCCATCGATCCGGCCATTTTTCAGCTCCAGTACGGCGTTTTGGTAGCTGTCATACGACACGGTATTGATCTCCGGGTGCTTGTCCTGCATGTATTTTTGATGGGTGGTACCGTTCTCCATTCCCAGCTTTTTGCCTTTCAGATCCGCCAGCGAGGTGAATTTGCCTTTCTGAGCAATAACAATGGCCGAGTTGGCATAATAGGGCTGAGTAAAGGTCACCTGCTTGCTACGCTCTGGCGTGATGTCCATACCGGAGATCACTGCGTCATATTTCTTGAATTTCAGCGCCGCGATCAGGCTGTCAAAAGCCTGGTTGGTGAAGGTGCAGTCGGCTTGCATCTGTTTGCACAGGGCTTTGGCCAGATCGATATCAAAACCGACGATCTGGTTATTGGCATCCAGAGATTCAAACGGCGGGTAGGTTGCCGAAGAGGCGAAACGGATGGTGTCTGCGGCGGCGGCGTTAAAGGTGATCCCGGCGAGAATAGTGGCGGCAAGTAACAGCTTTTTCATCGGTACGGCTCCTGTCGTAAATTTGATTTTTGTCTCGCCACCTTTATTCTGACAACGACCAAAAGGCATTGTGAGTGGCTATGCCGATAACAATGCCATTTAGTGAATTATTATGCAATATAAATGACTATAAAATTATTTAGACCATAAAAAAGCCCCGCGCAGGGCAGGGCTTGGTCATTGTGGACGGGCTCAGTTACGCCGTTCAAACGCCAATGCGCGGCGTTCAACCATCCGCATCAAGAGTGTCAGCAGGCCGTTAACGCACAGGTACACAATGCCAGCGGCACCGAATACCATCACGTCATAAGTCCGGCCATACATCAGCTGGCTGTAGCCCATCACTTCCATCAGGGTAATGGTATAGGCAAGAGAGGTACTCTTGAACACCAGAACCACTTCATTGGAATAGGAGGACAAGGCACGTTTGAAAGCATACGGCAGCAGAATGCGCAGCGTTTGCGGGCGTGACATGCCCAGCGCTTCACAGGATTGCCACTGGCCCGCCGGAATAGCGCGCACCGCACCATGGAACAGCAGGGTGGTATAGGCCGCACTGTTCAGCGCCAACGCAATCATTGCACAGAGCCAGGGTTGCGACAGCAGGTTCCACAACCAGGGATATTCACGGATCGCCGGGAACTGGCCTGGGCCGTAGTAAATCAGGAAGATCTGCACCAGCAGCGGCGTACCGGTGAACAGCGTAATGTAGACCTTCACCAGCTGTGTCAGTACCGGCGTTTTTAACGTCAGGATCACCGTCAGCACTAACGACATCAGCAAGGCGACAATTAATGCCACGATGGTCAACGACAGGCTGGTATGCAGGCCTTTGATGATTTCGGGGATAAATTCAAGCATCAGGCTGGCCCCCGCTCAAAACGCGTTGTGCGCAGTTCGATCCGCTTAAGGATGTACTGGCTCAGCAGGGTGACTACCAGATAGATTGCCGCCGCAATCATATACCAGGTAAACGGCTCCTGGGTGCGGGTGGCAATGCTCTTGGTCTGCAACATCAAATCGTTAACGCTGATCAGCGACACCAGCGCGGTATCTTTCAGCAGCACCAGCCATTGATTACCCAGCCCCGGTAGAGCATGACGCCACATTTGCGGCATGATCAAGCGGAAGAAGATGGCTGTCTTGCTGAGCCCCAAGGCCTGGCCGGACTCCCATTGACCCTGTGGTACCGCTTTCAGCGCCCCACGCAGCGTTTGTGACGCGTAGGCAGAATAGAGCAGGGCCAGCGCGATAACGCCGCACAGGAACGGGCTGACTTCGAAATTATCGATCGCCAGTTGCACCGGCAGTTGGAACAGGCCGAAGTTCAGCACGAAGCCGTCGGACAGCACCATCAGCAGCTGCGAAGAGCCGAAATAGATAAACAGCACCACCAGAATTTCAGGCAAGCCGCGCAGCAGCGTCACCCAGGCGGTGCCGAGCCAACTGACCGCCTTCCAGCGGGATGACTCCCAGACGGCAAACAGCATCGCCAGGATCAGCCCGAGGACCAGGGCACAAACGGCAAGGCCGACGGTCATCCCGGCGGCGCTAGCTAAAGGTTGGATTTCATTCATCGATAAGGATTACTGCTGGAACCATTTTTTGTAGATGGTCTCGTAAGTCCCATCCTGCTTGATTTTGTCCAGGGCGGCGTTGAACTTGCCCTGCAACTCGGTGTTTTGCAGGCGCATGGCGATGCCCAGGCCGCTACCGAAGTAGTCTTTATCCGTCACTTTATCGCCTACGGCGGTCAGCGCAGCGTTATCTTTCAGCCACTCGTTGACCACTGCGGTATCACCAAACACCGCGTCAACCCGGCCATTTTTCAGATCCAGGATGGCGTTCTGATAGCTGTCGTAGCCCACGGTGGTGATTTCCGGGTGCTTATCGTTGAGGAATTTCTGGTGCGTGGTGCCGTTTTGCACGCCAACGCGTTTGCCTTTCAGCGCGGCAACGTCGGCCACTTTGCCTTTCTCGGCAATAAACAGGGCCGAGTTATCGTAGTAAGGCTTGCTGAACAGCACCTGTTTTTCGCGCTCAGGGGTGATATCCATACCGGCCATCACCGCGTCGAAACGCTTGAACTTCAGGCTTGGGATCAGGCTGTCAAAGCCCTGGTTGGTAAAGGTGCATTCAGCCTGCATCTCTTTACACAGCGCGTTGGCCAGATCGACGTCGAAGCCCTGGATTTTGTTATCCGCCGCCACAAACTCGAACGGAGGGTAGGAAGCTTCGGTAGCGAAACGGATAGTTTCGGCTGCTGAGGCAGAAACGCTGATGCCAGCCAGAACGGCGGCGATTAGTAGTTTTTTCATCGCAAACTCCCTGAGAACAGCAAATAACGCTATTAGTGTGATAAGTAATTGGCAAACTCTACGGTTTGCGGTTGTGCAAACAGGCTGGCATCGCCCTGTTCGACGATATGGCCGTTTTCCATGTACACCACGCGGCTGGCGGTTTTACGCGCGACTTCAACCTCATGGGTAACGATCACCTGGGTAATTCCGGTGCCGGCCAACTCGCGAATGATGCTGACGATCTGTGCGGTGATTTCCGGATCCAGCGCGGCCGTCGGTTCATCGAACAGCAGCACCTGAGGTTCCATCATCAGCGCACGGGCAATCGCTACGCGCTGTTGTTGGCCACCGGAGAGATGCAGTGGGAAACGATCGGCAAAATCGGTCAGGCGTAACCGGGTCAGCAACTTGTCGGCACGCGCCATCGCCTGGGCCTTGGTCAGGCCAAGTACGCGGCAGGGCGCTTCGATCAGGTTTTGCACCACGGTCAGATGCGGCCAGAGATTGTATTGTTGGAACACCATACCCACGTTTTGACGCAGTTCGCGGATGGATTTCTCCCCCGGCGACTGTTTAAAGTCAAACTTGTTGCCCGCGATATACAGGTGGCCAGAGCGTGGCATTTCAAGCAGGTTAAGCACCCGCAGCAGCGAACTCTTACCCGCGCCGCTTGGACCAAGCAGCACCAGAGTCTCGCCGGCAGGGCAATCCAGTGTAATGTTAAACAGCGCCTGATGTGCGCCGTAAAAGCAGTTGATATCTTTTAGTTGAATACTCATGCGCTGAAATTGAATAGACATTGATGCCGTGAATGGTAACTTCCACAGAATACTTATGCAATCTTTGTGAGTTAAAATTTATTAGTACGCGGCAGAATCGCTAAAGAATAGCATAAGATACCGCGAGCGCTGGCTGAACGGCGGATTTGTCGCGCAGAGTGTGAGCTTGATAGCCAATTTTCTCAAAACGATGAAATTTTGAACATCGCCAGGGAGGTGGCAACCGGGCAACACACGCCACCCGGCTGCCATTTCGTTGTTACTGGTTCTCAAGTACCTGGCGCAGCGTGCCGCTGGCGGCATGTGCCGGGATGTTCAGGAAGCGAATGTCGTCAACTACCCAGCAGGTGCCTTCGCGCACCATCAGCACTTCTTCCTGCCAGTTGATTGCACTGCCACCGTCTTTTTGGTGGGTCAGTTGCACACGCAGCGGGATGTTTTTGGCGTCGGTGTTAGGGATGGTGGAGGCGCTGGCTACCGTTGCGCTGGTTGGCCCCTGGGCATGGCCAGAGAACAGATCGCCGGTGATGGTGTGTTTACCAGGATGCTGACCTGCGCTCACAAAATCCTGATACAGCACATGGCTCAGGTAAGGTTGCAACTGTGCCAGGCGGCTAGTGTCCGGCAGCGCGTTGCTTGGGCCTTGCTGAATGCGCAGATCATAGAACTTCTGGGCTACCGTATCCGGGCCACCGTCTACGCAAGGTCCGGTGCGAACCCCGACATCCTTGAAGGCGGGATCAACGGTGGTACAGGCGCTCAGGAACAGGGCCAAGGGTAAAACAACAGCAAGCGTTTTTGTTTTCATCTCATAACCTTATGTAAAAGTCTCTCAACCATGAAGACCGAAAACCTCGGGACTAGCCTACAGTATAAAGGCGTTTTTGGTCCTTGCATTGGTGCTGTGTGCCATTGTGCCATAGAACATCCGCTAAAATTAGCTGTCCTACCACAGCAATGATTTGATTTTACGAGGAGTTCTTGATGCAATTGTCCACTACCCCCAGCCTGGAAGGGTTTACCATCACCGAATATTGTGGCGTCGTCACCGGTGAAGCCATTCTGGGGGCTAATATTTTCCGTGATTTTTTTGCTGGCGTGCGTGATATCGTTGGCGGTCGTTCCGGTGCCTACGAGAAGGAGCTGCGTAAGGCGCGTCAACTGGCCTTTCAGGAGTTGCAGGAGCAGGCTAAAGAACTGGGAGCCAACGCGATAGTCGGCATCGATATCGATTACGAAACCGTAGGTAAAGACAGCACCATGCTGATGGTCAGCGTCAGTGGCACTGCGGTTAAAGTCAGCCGCTGAGCGGCATAGCACAGTGTGAAGGAGCATAGTGTGGTCAAGTGGTTGTGGATCGCCGCCATTGGGGTTTTGACAGGTTGCCAGCAGCAATCGAGTTCGCTGGTGGATCAGGGCAGCTATCAGTTGGAAACCCTGCATCAGGCACCGGGTGCCGATCAGCGTATCCGCTTTCTGGTGATGCATTACACCGCAGAAAACTTCCATTCCTCGCTGAAGACGTTGACGGATGAACACGTCAGCGCTCACTACCTGTTACCCGCCCACCCGCCATTGCAAGACGGCAAACCGGTGGCTTATCAACTGGTGCCGGAAGAGTTGCGCGCCTGGCATGCCGGGGCCAGCAACTGGCGTGGGCGGACCAATTTAAACGATACCTCGATCGGCATTGAGATCGTCAACCAGGGTTATACCCGCAGCTGGCTGAAGACTGATTGGCAGCCCTATACCTCGGAGCAGATTGCGTTACTGATCCAGCTCAGCCGCGATATCGTGCAGCGTTACGCGTTGCAGCCGACAGATGTGGTCGGGCACAGCGACATTGCTCCGCAGCGCAAGCAGGATCCTGGTCCACTTTTCCCTTGGCAGCAACTGGCGCAGGCAGGCATTGGTGCCTGGCCGGATGAGCGGGAGGTGGCGCGCTATCTGGCGGGGCGTGACAAGCATGCGCCGGTGGCGATGGCACCGCTGATGGAAAAACTGGCGCGCTATGGTTATGGTGTCGATCCCACTTGGGATGCCAGACAGCAACGGAACCTGATAGCGGCGTTTCAGATGCATTTCCGGCCCAGCGATTATCGCGGTGAGCCGGATGCAGAAAGTGAGGCGATTATTGAGGCGTTGCTGAGTAAATACGGGGCTATGCGGTAATGCCAAAAGAAACGTCATCACCCTCACCCACAAGGAGAGGGGACCGATCGAGTGGGTTTGAAAATTCGGTGGCGTACTTTGGATGAGTGGGCGATCAAGTTTGCTGAGATTAACTCTTTACTGCCAAATATGCAGGGACTATCAGCTCCCTCTCCCTGTGGGAGAGGGTTGGGGTGAGGGGCAGTTATAGCCCGTGCAGATTACCGTGCTCTTTCAACCAGCGGGCGGTACGGCTGATGCCTTCTTCCAACGAGACCTGCGGCTGATAACCCAGCTCCTGCTGCGCCCGTGTGGTGTTCAACGTCAGATCGAAGTTGAGTTTGGCGACGCCATAATGGGTCAGGACCGGCTCTTTTTCGTTTTTACTGCCCAGCTTTTCCATGCCACGCGCCATCATATCCAGCATCGGGTAGGGCACAGAGCGGATGCGGCACTTCATTCCCAGCTCGTCGATCAACTGTTGCAGCACGGTGCGCAGCGTGCAGGCTTGCAGGTTGGAGATATTGTAAGCCCGCCCAGAGGGGGTATCTCCCTTCATGGTGGCTAACCACATGGCATGCACCGCATTATCCAGATAGGTCATATCGACCAGCGCATCCCCGCCACGCGGCAACAGCAGGCTGCCGTAATGTTTGATCATGTGCAGCAGGCGCGGCAGCATGATTTTGTCGTGTGGGCCAAATAGCCCCTGTGGACGCAGGATGGTGAAATGGGTTTGCGGGTTGGACAGTGCCAACTGTTGCACCACCTGTTCACCCGCCGCTTTGCTGCGGGCAAACTCGTTGGCATAGCGAGCCGGGCGGAAGTCTTCATCCACGTTACGGTGATGGTGATAATCAAAGTAAATGGCTGGCGATGAGATATGAATAAACTGCTCTACACCATAGGCCGCCGCCCACTCGCCTAAACGCCGGGTTGCGCGGACGTTGGCCAGTTCGAAGGCTTCTTCCGTGCCCCATGGGGAGGTGAAGCTGGAGCAGTGCCACAGCACGTCCACATCTGCCAGCATGGCTTTGGCCTGGGAAGAGATCAGGTTGGTGAGATCGCAATGGATAAATTCGGCACCCAGCTTTTCCAGCAGGCAGCCCATGGCCTGATTACGCCCGGCGGCACGCACTTTTACGCCTTGGCGGCGGAGATATTCAACGGCGTTTCGGCCTAACCCACTGGTTGCACCGGTGACCAATACCTTCATAACGAACTCTATTCTCACCAAAAATCAGGATGCTGAGGGCGTTTTAGCGCGCTCCAGCAAATAAGATGCCATTCTTTCGTGATTTCGTGCGCTATGCAATCGGAAAGGACCCAACCGTAACAGAAAACTGTGCGGTTGATCGAGATTTATACCCGTCGTCTTTCAAGCTGTAGCGTTGTTACCTGCGCTTGCTACAGCTTGAAACCCCTAGGGTAGAGGCTATTGAGGGCGCTGGTTATCGTACTCTTCGGCTAACTGGGCAATACGTTTGGCCATGCCCCGGAAAATAAACAGGTGAGCGGGCATCATGACAAACCAGTACAACAGACCGCTGAAACCGGCAGGATGCCACCAGGCGCGAACATCGAGCTGGCGGCGATCGCCAAGGTCTTTGATGCTGAAGGTCAGGCGACCCAGCCCCGGCGCCTTCATCCCGAACATCAAGGCCAACTGGCGTAATGGTTTCTTGGTGATCACCTTCCAGCCATCGACCAGATCGCCGACTTCCAGGGTGTCACGCTGCGGTCGGCCATAAACGATGCCGTTGCCGATCATATCGTCCATACGGGCGCGGATCTGCCACAGGATATTGCCGTAGAAATAGCCCTCTTTGCCGCCCAACTGCTGCACGACATGCCATAGCGCCTCACTGGAAGCCTGCGTTTCCACCTCACAACCCGCATGTTTGGGATAGAAACCATAACCGGGGCGCCAGCGGGCCCGGGCTTCAGGATCGTAACCCCAGTCGGCAGAATCGACCACTTCATCTTCGCGGCGCAGCGTTTCCTTCACGGCATCATCAAAGGTTTGCAACGGCTGCGGGATCAGGGCTTGCAGCGGTTTACCATCGGCAGGCAAGTCATGATTCAGCCCCTGGATAAGCGCGCTGGCGATTGAGGTTGGCACCGAGGTGATCATGCTGATAAACCAGACCGAAATAAAGCGTGTCGGCAGGGGAACCGGGATCAGCCAGCGTTTTTTGCCACTGATCTTGATAAAGCGCTCGAACATCGTTTGGTAACTGATGTACTCCGGCCCGGCAACGTCAAAAATCCGGCTCTCTTGCGCGGGATGTTGCAACAATTCAGTCAGGTAGGTCAGCAAGTTATCCAATGCGACCGGAGAAGACTTTGAGCGAACCCAACGCGGCGGCGTCAGGATTGGCAGGTTATAGACCATGTCGCGCATGATCTCGAACGCGGCGGACCCTGGGCCAACCACGATACTGGCGCGCAATTCGGTGACGGGGATACCGCTTTGGCGCAGGATTTCTCCGGTCAGTTTACGGGCGATGAGGTGAGGGGAGCTATCGCCCTCGGGTTGCAGCGCACCGAGGAAAATGACCTGTTTGACGGTGGAACCGCGTAGGGCATCGCGCAGATTCTCCGCCGCCTGGCGCTCCTTTTCGATAAAGTCATCGCCATCGCCCATACCGTGGATCAGGTAGTAAACGGCATCGATCTGCCATAGCGCCGCCGTTAGCGTTTCTGGGCGATAGACATCCACGTAGCAGCAGTTCACGTGCGGCCAGTTTTGCTCCTCCAACCATTCTATGCGACGTGCAGCAGCGGTGATCTCGTGGCCTTGCTCGGTCAAGCGGGGGATCAGGTGCTGGCCGATATAACCGCTGGCGCCAAGCACCAGAATACGTTGGGAAGTCATTGCGCTGCCTTATTTTATTGATGTTTCTATGAGCATAAATTATAGGATGCCAAATTAGCAGGATAAATGCACTTTTTGCATGGGTATCAGGTGTTGCATCTGCACGGAGGGCGGTTCACACTACGCTGCGATCAAGCAACGAGCCCATGTCCGATGAAACTCAATTCTCTGTGTTATTTCCTGCTGCTAATTGCCCTGGCTGGCAGCCTGTGTTTTCCCGCTCCGCTGTGGACCTGGTTGCTGCTGGTAAACCTGCTGACTCTGCTGATCTACGGTGTCGATAAACTGGCCGCCTGCAAAAGTTGGCAACGGGTGCCGGAAATTACCCTGCTGCTGTTCGGCGTGCTGGGCGGTTGGATTGGGGCCATTGTCGGGCAACGATTGTTCCGCCATAAAACGCAGAAACAACCGTTCAAAACCTATTTTATGCTTAGTGTCGTGCTGAATCTGCTATTGCTACTGGCTGCGGGTTACTGGCTCTATGGCCGAATGGTGGTTTGATTTGCCGTGACGCGGATTTTATCGGGGCGCTGTATGTTGCGCCCCGTTATCAATAATCTGCGTTAAGGCTTCTGCTCACCGGTGACTACCGGAGCATACTCCACCGGCACCCAGGCATAACCTTTACCTTCGACGCGCACGTGGCCCAGGCCAGGGAACGGTAAATGCGCTCCGCCAACCCACAGCTTGTTTTCAGCCGCATCGGCAAACACCTTCTGCCGGGTAGCGATCGCCTGCTTGGAGTCGGTGTCAAAGTCCACCGCAACTTCAGGCTTGGCAAATTGCAAAGAGTGACTGTGAACGATATCCCCCCACAGCAGCAGTTTCTGCCCGCCAGAGCTAAACAGGTAAGAGGTATGCCCAGGCGTATGGCCCGGAGTCGCTATCACTTCCAGGCCAGGGAGTAACTGTTCCCCAGGGCTGTATAGCTTCAACTTGCCCTGTTCAGCATAAGGGGCAACGGCGTCTTGCACCATTTTGAACATCGGTTGCGCGTCCTTGGGAGCTTTGAGAGCCATCTCTTTACTCAGCCAATAGTCACCATCGGCCTTGGAGGCATAGACGGTAGCGTTAGGGAAGGCGGCTTTACCCTGATCGCTGATACCACAGGCGTGATCGGGGTGCAGATGGGTCAGCAATATCGTATCAACCTGCTCTGGCTTATATCCTGCCGCGCGCAGGTTGTTCTTGATGGCACCCAACGTCGGGCCGAAACACTGTGAGGTACCGGCATCAACCAACACCAGATGTGTTCCGGTATTCACCAGATACGCGTTTACCGCCGTCTGTATGCCTGACTTGCTGTCGGTAAACATGCGGGCGAACAGCTTTTGCATATCCGGCTCGCTGACGCCGTGGAACAGTTTGCTGTCCAGATTGACGTAACCATCGTACAGCGCCGTTACCTCCAGGTTACCCAACATCATGCGGTAGAAGCCGGGAGCCTGCGTTTGCTGTTGGGCTGGGGCCGTGGCGGCGCTGGCTGGCAAGGTGAACATCATTCCACTGCTAGCAAGGGTAAGAGCTAATAACGTCTGGCGAAATTTATGACTCATAGAGGATATCCCTTCAGGTATTGAAACCAGGCTGAGATTGCTGGCTCGGCAAGAACCGGGATGCGGGTGCATCCCGGTGTTACGGCAAAAATTTAAGCGTGTTGTTGCAAGAAAGCCTGCCACAGCTCGACCACTTTTTGCAGATCCTGGCGGCTGACGTTGAGGTGCGTCAGGATGCGGGTCAACGGCCCGGCGCTGATTAACACGCCACGTTCACGCATCCAGGGGCCAAGCTTAGCCGCCAGTTCCGCAGATTGGCGCAGGTACAGCACGTTGGTTTGCGCGCCCGGTTCGGCGATTTCTACGCCAATATCACGCAACTGCTGTTCGAGCCATTTGGCGTTGTCATGATCCTCTTTCAGCCGCTCGACGTTGTGCTCCAACGCATACAGCCCGGCAGCCGCCAGAATACCGGCCTGACGCATACCGCCACCGGTCATCTTGCGCCAACGATTGGCACGCTGAATAAATTCTTCGCTACCGCACAGCAATGAGCCGACCGGTGCACCCAAGCCTTTCGACAGGCAAATGGTGAAGGTATCGCAATACCGGGCAATGTCTTTCAGCGGTAGGTTCAGCGCTACCGCGGCGTTGAAAATGCGCGCGCCGTCAATATGCAGGGCCAGCTTGTGTTCGCGGGTGAACTGCCAGGCCTGTTGCAGATACTCCAGCGGCAGCACTCGGCCACTGATGGTGTTTTCCAGGCTCAGCAAACGCGTCTTGGCGAAGTGAATATCATCTGGCTTGATGGCAGCGGCAACCTTGTCTAACGGCAGTGTGCCATCGGGATTGGCTTCAATCGGTTGGGGCTGAATACTGCCCAACACCGCTGCGCCACCGGCTTCATACTTGTAGTTATGTGCCTGCTGGCCCACGATATATTCCTCGCCGCGCTGGCAATGGCTCAGCAAGGCCACCAGATTGGCCTGGGTACCGGTAGGCAGGAATAATGCGGCCTCTTTGCCAGAGAGCCTGACCGCTTCGGCCTGGAGTGCGTTAACGGTGGGATCGTCGCCATACACGTCGTCGCCGACGTCGGCCTGTGCCATGGCGGTGCGCATCTCTGCGCTCGGTTGGGTAACGGTGTCACTGCGTAAATCGATAAGCATACGGGTCCTTGGTAGCCGATGAGGAAGTGGCTTTTATCATAACCGGATTAGCGTGTGGCAAAAGCGGAAAATGCAGGGACAACCCACTTGACCGTCCCCGCTCAATAAATACGTTTAATATCGCTACACCCCAAGTTTGAGACAGGAGGGAGTCATTGCAGGTTAGCCGACCGTTGAGCGCCGGGATGCGCGATTGCCAGCCCCCAAGGATGGGTTCACGGCGTGTCGGCGTTCTGCATGACTCCTTCCTGAAGCACTATTCGGTGCAGCTAGTTAGCAATTAGCGTAACCAGTTGGTTTTAGCCAGTTCGACGACTTCATCGCCCCGGCCATTGATGATCGCGCGCAGCATATACAGGCTGAAGCCTTTAGCCTGCTCGAATTTGATCTGCGGTGGCATTGCCAGTTCCTGTTTGGCAGTAACCACGTCGAGCAACGCCGGACCGGGATGAGCCAACAGCTCCTGTAATGCCCCATCCAGTTCGGAGGCTTTTTCTACCCGAATGCCTTTGATGCCTGCGGCGTTGGCAATGGCGGCAAAGTCCGGGTTATGCAGGTCGGTGCCGTCGGTGAGGTAGCCACCGGCTTTCATCTCCATCGCCACAAAACCCAGCACGCTGTTGTTGAACACCACCACCTTGACCGGCAGTTTCAACTGGGCCAGCGACAGAAAATCCCCCATCAGCATGGTAAAACCGCCATCGCCGCATAGGGCGATCACCTGTTTATCCGGTTCGGTGGCCTGAGCGCCAATCGCCTGCGGCATGGCGTTAGCCATTGACCCATGGTTGAACGACCCGAGCAGGCGACGTTGACCGTTCATTTTCAGATAGCGTGCGGCCCACACCGTTGGCGTGCCGACATCGCAGGTGAAAATGGCGTCCTCAGTGGCGTAATGGCTGATTTGTTGCGCCAGGTACTGTGGATGGATCGGCTGGTTGTCATTGGCGGTAGCCAATCCGTCGAGATCTTTGCGCGCTTCCCGGTAATGTTCCAGCGCCTTATCCAGAAATTTGCGGTCGCTTTTGGCTTGCAGTTGCGGCAGCAAGGCGCTGAGCGTCGTGTTGATATCCCCCATCAGCGCCATATTCACCGGACAGTGAGCGCCGATGCTGCCGGGGTTGATATCGATTTGAATAATATTGGCATTGGTCGGATAAAACGCCCGGTACGGGAACTGGGTACCGAGCAGCACCAGCGTATCCGCATTCATCATGGCGTGGTAGCCGGAGGAGAAACCGATCAGCCCGGTCATGCCGACGCTGTACGGGTTATCCCATTCGATATGTTCTTTGCCGCGCAGGGCATGGACAATGGGGGCCTGCAACAGCTCGGCCAGTTTGACGACTTCGTCATGGGAGCCGGCACAGCCGCTGCCGCACATCAGGGTGATGTTTTTGGCGTTGTTCAGCGTTTCGGCCAGCTTTTGCAACTCACTCATTGGCGGCTGCATCAATGGGTGCGCTGGCGTATGCCACACCATGCTGGCATCTTCCGGTGCCATTTGCAGAGCAACATCGCCCGGCAGCACAATCACCGAAACGCCACGGTTGAGGATCGCTTTACGCATCGCGATCTCAAGCACGCGGGGCAGTTGCTCTGGATTGGAGACCAGCTCGCAATAGTGGCTGCACTCGCGGAACAGTTCCTGCGGGTGGGTTTCCTGAAAATAGCCGCTGCCGATCTCGCTGGAAGGAATATGGGCGGCGATTGCCAGTACCGGGACGTGGTTGCGGTGGCAATCGAACAGGCCGTTGATCAGGTGCAGGTTGCCGGGGCCGCAGGAGCCTGCGCAGACCGCCAACTGGCCGGTGAGTTGTGCTTCGGCACCCGCGGCAAAGGCGGCGACCTCCTCATGACGGGTGCCCATCCAGGCAATGGTGCCCATCCGGTGCAGGCTGTCGCTCAGGCCGTTGAGCGAATCGCCGGTGACGCCCCAGATGCGTTTTACACCGGCCTGTTCCAGCGTTTTGGCGATCAGCGTGGCTACTGTTTGCTTCATCGTTCCTCCAGTCATTATGCAAAATGAGGGGTACTCGCCCGGTTAGAGGCAAACTGAAAGTGTAGAAGGGCATTAGGAGATACGCTTACCGATATGTGCCCCATCGGGTAATGGGGCGCTAGGTTATCTAAACTCAGGCTAGGGTGACATCGCTGTGGAGTTGGCAACTACAGGCCAGCACGTAGCCTTGTTCGATTTCCGTCGGGGTTAACGTCATGGTGCTGCTGGTGGTGTATTGGCCATCGATAATGCGGGTTTTGCACGAACCGCAAACGCCAGCACGGCAGGCGGCATTAACCGGTAACTTGTGGGACTCCAGCGCTGCGAGCAGGGTGCTGCCGACCGGTACGCGGAATTCACGCAGCGGCTGACCGATGCGCAGCGTCAATTGCTCACCTTGCCCATCATCAACTTCTGCCGAGGTGTGGAACTGTTCCTGGTGGAAGTTGGCTGCCGGCACGCCGAGCTGTAGGCAAAGCTGTTCAACCTGCTGCATGTAAGGGGCCGGGCCGCAGGTCATCACGGTGCGCGAGGCAATATCCGGTACGACCTGTTGCAACACCTGCTCGTTGATGCGGCCAGACAGGAAACCGGGCTGTGCATCCTGTTCTGCCATCAACGTCAACTGGAGTTGCGGATGAGCGGCGGAGAGTTGCTGCCACTGTTCGGCAAAAATCACATCCGCAGGCGTGCGAACGTTGAAGATCACCTTGATATCACATTGTGGGCGGTTGACTACCAGCCAACGACACATGGAAATTATCGGCGTGACGCCACAGCCTGCGGCCAGCATCAGGTAGCGATCGCTCGGGTGTTGAACGCAGCTGAACTCCCCTTGGGCATCCGACAGCCACAGTGTCTGGCCCGGTTTGACCTCTTGCGTCAGCCAACGCGAGCCAAGCCCATCCGCCAAACAGCGCACGCTGATGCTGATAAACGGGCTCAGACCGGGCGAAGAGGAGAGGGTGTAGGCGCGCAGCGTGTCTTCACTGTCGCGAATGCTGACCAATGCAAACTGACCGGGCTGATAAGGGTAAAAATCGTTGTTGATCAGATTCAGCGTCCAGACGTCGGCGGTTTCCTGGTGCAGGGAATGTACCTGCATCCGGTTGGGGCATAGTGGGCTGGGTTGGCTCATGGGGCACCTCAAAACAAACGGGGCCACCGCGAAGGGCAGCCCCGGAACATCGGCCTTAGCCGAGAAGAGTTTGCATATCCTGCTCTACGGTGGTGACCGAACGCAGGCCGAATTTCTCATTCAGCACTGCTAACAGATTGTCGGTCAGGAAGGCCGGTGCGCTTGGGCCGGTGACGATGTTTTTCACTCCCAGCGACAGCAGCGTCAGCAGAATGACGATCGCTTTCTGCTCGAACCATGACAACACCAGGCTGAGCGGCAGATCATTGACCGTTCCACCGACTTTCTCGGCGAGTTTGACCGCCAGCATCACGGCAGAATAGGCGTCGTTACATTGGCCTACGTCCAGCAGGCGCGGCAGGCCTTCCAGCGTACCGAAGTCCAGTTTGTTGAAGCGGTATTTACCGCAACCCAGCGTCATGATCAGGCAATCTTGCGGTACGTTGCGGGCAAAGTCGGTGAAGTAGCTGCGTTCATCACGGCTGCCATCACAACCGCCAACCAGGAAGACATGGCGCAGTTTTTTCTGCACGACCAGATCGACGACGGTATCCGCAGCGCTGAGCAATACCTGGCGGCCAAAACCGACGGTGATCAGGTGTTCAATCTCGCTGTAAGGGAAGCCAGCCAACTGCTGTGCCTGAGCGATCACGGTGCTGAAATCATCGCCTTCCAGATGGTTGACGCCTGGCCAGCCAACGATACTGCGCGTCCAGATGCGATCGCCATAATTACCGACGTTCGGATCGATAATGCAGTTGGAGGTCATCACGATCGAGCCTGGGAATTTGGCGAATTCGGTCTGCTGATTCTGCCAGCCGCTGCCGTAGTTCCCCACCAGATGCGGGAATTTTTTCAGCTCTGGGTAGCCATGGGCTGGCAACATTTCGCCGTGGGTATAGACGTTGATGCCGGTGCCTGCGGTCTGTTCCAGCAGCAGGCGCAGATCTTTCAGATCGTGGCCGGAAATCAGGATCGCCTTGCCCGCGACCGGGCGCACGTTGACGGTGGTCGGCTGTGGATCGCCAAAGGCGCTGGTTTCGCCGCGATCCAGAATGGCCATCACGCTGAAGTTCATTTTGCCGATGGCCATCGAGTTGTTCAGCAGGGTGTCCAGATCGCTCGGTTGAGTGCCCAGCCAGGCCATAAAGGCGTGGTAATCGGCGTAGATCTGGTTGTCGAACTGGCCCAGCACATGGGCATGTTCCATATAGGCAGCGGCCCCTTTCAGGCCGTACAGGCACAGCATACGTAGGCCGTGGATATCGTCGCCCACTTCGGCTTTATCGTTATTGAGGGCAAACTGCGCGGCCTGTTGCAACAGCGCTGGCATATCGTCACCGGCCAGTTGCAGCTGGGCCAGAGGGTGATCGACCCGTACGCTGGCATCGAGCAGACGGCAGCGAACCGCCAGCGAATCACGCAGGGCAATGGTGTCACGCGCATAGCCGATAATGCGAGCGGAATCGAAGTTGACGTTGGTCAGCGTAGAGAAGAAGGCGCGTGGGGAAAAACTGTCGACATCATGGTCGATAATCCCTAATGCACGCGCCTGCAAGGCCCAGGCAGACAGCCCTTGCAGCGCCGCTATCAACAGATCCTGCAGGTCTGAAGTTTCTGCCGTTTTCCCGCACATCCCTTGAGCGTAAGAGCAGCCGTTGCCTGCCGGTGTCCGGATGGTTTGTTCACATTGCACACAGAACATAATCGCTTCCTTTTTTAAAGTTGCATTTATAATGCTTGTTTTGAAGCATAGATCGATGGCGCAACCTTAAAAAGGCTTTTTTGACACAACTTTAACAAAGATTGATTTAGAACAAGTTGACGTGCGGATGGGAATTATTACGATTTTACCGTTTGGGCGCGGCAAATGAACCGCGCCCGTGATGGTTACGAGAACAGGGCGATCAACACCGGAGCCAACAGGCTCAGCAGGAATCCGTGTACGATGGCCGGAGGCACCATTTCCATCCCGCCGCTGCGTTGCAGCACCGGCAGCGTGAAGTCCATCGAGGTGGCACCGCATAAGCCTAATGCGGACGAACGACTGCGGCGCACCAGCGTAGGCAGCAGCATAATCGCCACCAGCTCACGAGCCAGATCGTTGAAGAAGGCGGCGCTGCCCATCACCGGGCCATAGGCGTCGGTGATCAGGATGCCGGAAAGGGAATACCAGCCAAAGCCCGAAGCCATCGCCAAACCGGCTTTCAGCGGCAACCCCAGCAGCAGTGCGGCGATTGCTCCACCGAAAAGCGAACTGGCGGCCACCACCACGGCGACCATCATGCCACGGCGATTGAGAGCGATTTGGCGCAGCGTCATCCCGCTGTTGCGTAACTGCGCGCCCACCAGCAACAGCAGAAACAGCAGGGCGTATTCGCTGCCTTGGCCGGCAAATTGCAGCCAGTGCCATTGGGTGAGGCCCAAGGCAAAACCCCCAATTACCACTCCACAGAGTTTCAGGGATTCCAATGCCATATGCAGACGCGAGGGTAACGTTTCTTGCTTGTGAGCGCTGTGCCAGGGGCGACGGCGTTCAAACAGAGATAACCACAGGAGGTTGGCGCAAAAGATGCACAGGAAAAACACCAGGGTGTACTGAAAGATCAACAGCAGATTGCTGCTGAGGTTTTCCAGGAATGCCAGGCTGATCCCCATAAAGAACAGGATCACATACACCATCCAGCTCAGCAGGCGGTTAATGGCCCGGATCAGAGTGACGCTACGCAAGGGGACAAGATAACCGACGATCAGCGGTATCAGTATAATCAGCAGTCCTGAGTACATGTGAAACGAGCGTCCTTTAATGTTAAGGGGGTAAGGCAAACCCAACACGCTAACCAAAATAATCGTCTGAGTAAAGTGGCTGATTTGCGGTGTTTACCGCACGCATGGGAATGTCTGCTTGACCTGCAATGGCTTTATTGCTCATCCTCAAGGTATCAGGCGAATAAAGGAGTCAGCAGATGTACCTGGAGCGCATTGAGATTGTAGGGTTCCGCGGAATTAACCGGCTTTCACTGACGCTGGATGATAACACTGTATTACTAGGGGAAAATGCCTGGGGTAAGTCCAGCCTGCTGGACGCCATGACCTTTTTGCTGGCTCCGGTTCAGACGCTGTATCGCTTCGAAGCCAAAGACTTCTACTTCCCACCGGGGGAGGAGGCGGCCAAAGATCGTCATTTGCAGATTATCTTCACCTTCTGCGAGAAAGATCTCGGTCATGCACATCTGCCGCGCTATCGCCACCTTTCGCCGCTGTGGTCGAAGGGGGAAGATAACCTGAGCCGCATTCATTACTGCTGCGAAGGGGAGTTGGCCGATGATGGCACGGTATGTACCTGGCGGCGTTTCCTTGACGCAGATGGCAATGCCTTGCACCTGCACCATATCGATCAACTGGTGCACGCCCTGATCCGTATTCATCCGGTGCTGCGGCTGCGTGATGCGCGCTTTATCCGCCGCCTGCGGCCCAGCTCGCTCAGCGATCGTCTCCCCGCCGATAACGAAGCCCTGGCACAACAATTGGATCAACTGACGCGTGAACTGGTGCGCAATCCGCAAAAGCTGACCAATGCCGAACTCAGGCAGGGGCTGGCGGCAATGCAGCAACTGCTCGAGCACTATTTTGCCGAGCAGGGCTCACAGGTTGCCGGGCCTCGCCATCGTCGCCAGCCGGAACAGCAGGCGTGGCGATCGCTGGACAGCATCAACCGCATGATTGCCGAACCTAACAGCCGCAGCATGCGTCTGATCCTGCTCGGGATGTTTTCTACGCTGTTGCAGGCCAAGGGCAACGTCAAGCTCGATCCCCATGCCCGGCCACTGTTGCTGGTAGAGGATCCGGAAACGCGCCTGCACCCAATCATGCTGTCGGTGGCCTGGGGGTTGCTCAATCAGATGCCGTTACAGCGCATTACCACCACCAATTCCAGCGAACTGGTATCGCTGGTACCGGTGGAGCATATTTGCCGCCTGGTGCGCGAATCGGCACGAGTCGCCACCTATCGCCTTGGGCCGAAAGGGTTAAGCGCGGAGGATGGACGACGCATTGCGTTCCACATCCGCTTCAACCGGCCTGCCTCGCTGTTTGCCCGCTGCTGGCTGCTGGTGGAAGGGGAAACCGAGGTTTGGCTGCTCAACGAACTGGCGCGCCAGTGTGGCTACCGTTTCGAGTCCGAAGGCGTGCGGGTCATTGAGTTTGCCCAATGTGGGCTGAAGCCCCTGCTGAAGTTTGCCCGCCGTATGGGCATTGAATGGCATGCCCTGGTAGATGGTGATGAAGCAGGCAAAAAATACGCCAACGCCGTGCGCAGCATGCTGGATAACCACGAAGATAACGAACGCGATCGCCTGACCGCACTGCCCGCACCGGATATGGAACACTTCATGTATCGGGAGGGCTTCAGTTCGGTCTATCATCGGGTGGCTTCAATACCGCCAAAGGTACAGATGCCGGTACGCAAGGTGATCATCAAGGCGGTGCATCACACTTCCAAACCCGATCTGGCGATTGAGGTGGCCATGCAGGCCGGAGCGTGGGGCACCGATTCTGTGCCGCCATTGCTGAAGAAAATGTTTTCCCGCGTGATGTGGCTGGCACGGGGTAAGGCCGACTGACCGGGCCACAGATTGACTGGTTGGGGAATTAAACGTGTTACAGATTGTCTACTTGAGCTGATTACGGCTCCAGGGCAGCTCCCTCTCCTGTGGGAGAGGGTTGGGGTGAGGGCAAAATTTACGTGGGTTGTCGGGGTTGGCAACTGGAAATCGCTAGGAACAGAGATTGATGTGGGTAAAAAAAGGTAAAAAACGCGGGTTGGTGGTATGCGCCGTTCTGGTGGTGCTCGCCATTTTGGCTTATTGGCACTTTAGCCATCCGGCCCCGGTAGAGTTTAAAACGGTCAAGGTGGTCAAACGCGATCTGGAGCAAAGCGTGCTGGCGACCGGCCAACTGGATGCCGTACGCAAGGTTGACGTGGGTGCCCAGGTCAGCGGGCAGTTGGAAAGCCTGAAGGTCGAGATTGGCGATAAGGTACAAAAAGGCCAACTGCTCGGCATTATCGATCCCCAGCAGGCGCAAAACAGCATCCGCGAAGGCGAGGCCACGCTGCAGCAACTGCAAGCCCAACTGCAACAGGCGCAGGCGGAGCAGCAACTGGCCGAGGTTACCTTGCAGCGTAACCGCGAACTGGCCAAGGTGCAGGCGGTATCGCGCCAGGATTTGGATCAGTTCGCCACCAATCTGGCGGTGAAAAAGGCGCAGGTTGCCACCACCCGGGCGGAGATCGCCAAAAATCAGGCCAGCCTGGACACCGCCAAGATCAATCTGGCCTATACCCGTATCGAAGCGCCGATGGACGGTGACGTGGTGCAAATCACCACCTTGCAGGGCCAGACGGTGATCGCCGCGCAGCAAGCGCCCAATATTCTGACGCTGGCGGATATGAGCACCATGCTGGTGAAGGCACAGGTTTCCGAGGCGGATGTGATCCATCTCAAACCGGGGTTGAAAGCCTGGTTTACCGTGCTGGGGGATCCGAGCAAACGCTTTGACGGCGTGCTGAAAGACATTCAGCCCACGCCAGAAAAGGTCAATAACGCTATTTTCTATTACGCACGTTTCGAAGTGCCAAACCCACAGGGTTTGCTGCGTCTGCAAATGACCGCGCAGGTGCATATTCAACTGGCTGGGGTCAGCGATGCGCTGGTGATCCCGTTGGTGGCATTAGGGGATCAGATCGCCGATAACCGTTACCACATTTCGGTGCTGCAACAGGGCAAGGAAGAGAAACGGGAAGTCACTATCGGCATTCGCAACAACGTGGATGTGGAGATTATCAGCGGGTTACAGGCCGGTGAAGAGGTGATCGTCAGCCGCGGCGGCGCGGAGGCCAGCTGATGACCGCACTGTTAGAACTGAGTGATATCCGGCGTAGCTATCTCTCCGGCGATCAAACCGTGGACGTGCTGAAAAACGTCAGTCTGCGCATTGATGCCGGTGAGATGGTGGCGATTATGGGGGCTTCTGGCTCCGGTAAATCAACGCTGATGAACATTCTTGGCTGTCTGGACAAACCCAGCGCCGGGACTTACCGCGTCGCCGGGCAGGACGTGGCGACGCTCGATGGCGATGCGCTGGCTCAGCTGCGGCGCGAGCATTTTG
Organism: Serratia sp. (in: enterobacteria); assembly: GCF_051654945.1. GTDB lineage: Bacteria > Pseudomonadota > Gammaproteobacteria > Enterobacterales > Enterobacteriaceae > Chania. Next base: position 736,201 of record NZ_JBOFZA010000072.1, on the reverse strand, counting down.
GTTTTATCTTTCAGCGTTATCATCTGCTGCCTCACCTGAGTGCGGCACATAACGTCGAAGTGCCTGCGGTGTATGCTGGGCTGAGCAAGGCAGCACGGCGCGAAAGAGCGGCAGCCTTGCTGCAACGCCTGGGGTTGGGAGAGCGTATCTCCTACCGGCCAAGCCAGCTTTCCGGGGGGCAGCAGCAGCGCGTCAGTATTGCGCGGGCATTGATGAACGGCGGTCAGGTGATCCTGGCGGATGAGCCAACCGGTGCGCTCGACAGCCATTCCGGTGAAGAAGTGATGACGATCCTCAAGCAGCTGCGTGAGCAGGGGCACACGGTGATTATCGTCACGCACGATCCGGCGGTAGCCCAGCAGGCGGAACGGATTATCGAGATCCGCGACGGAGAAATCATCGCCGACTCCCGGCCGCAGGCGCAGGGCAACCCGCAGGCCAAGATGCTGGAGCTCGCCACGCCAGCGCCTTCCTGGCAGCAGATGGCCGGCCGTTTCCGCGAGGCCCTGGTAATGGCCTGGCGAGCCATGGCGGCCAACAAGATGCGCACGGCGTTAACCATGCTGGGGATCATCATCGGCATCGCCTCGGTGGTGTCGATCCTGGTGATCGGCGACGCGGCCAAGCAGATGATCCTGGCTGACATCAAATCCATCGGCACCAACACGGTGGATGTCTATCCCGGCAAAGACTTTGGTGACGACGATCCCACCTTCCGTCAGGCGTTGAAATATGGCGATCTGAGCGCGTTACGTGAGCAGCCCTATGTCAGCGCGCTGTCGCCCAATATCAGTAGCAGCATGCGGCTACGGTTTGGCAATATCGATGTTGCCGCCAATGTCGCGGGCGTCAGCGAGCAGTATTTTCGGGTTTATGGCATGACGTTCTCACAAGGGGTAGGTATTGACGCCATGCAGGTACAATCTCAGGCGCAGGTGGTGGTCATTGACGCCAACACGCAGCGCCGCCTGTTCCCCTATCAAAAGAACGTGGTGGGTGAGGTGATCCTGGTGGGTAATATGCCCGCCACGATAGTTGGCGTCGCGCAGGAAAAGCAGTCAATGTTTGGCAGCAGCAAGACGCTGAGCGTATGGGTGCCCTATAGCACGATGGCTAACCGGTTGATGGGGAATGACTACTTTGACTCGATCACCGTGCGTATCCGCGATGGTTACAACAGCCAGGAGGCGGAGCAACAGTTGACGCGCCTGCTGACGTTACGCCACGGCAAGAAAGACTTCTTCACCTACAACATGGACAGCCTGGTGCAGACCGCAGAGAAAACCACCCGCACGCTGCAACTGTTCCTGACTCTGGTCGCGGTGATCTCGCTGGTGGTGGGGGGGATTGGGGTGATGAATATCATGCTGGTTTCGGTCACGGAAAGGACGCGTGAAATCGGCATTCGTATGGCGGTCGGGGCGCGTTCCGGCGATGTTCTGCAACAGTTCCTGATCGAAGCCGTGCTGGTTTGCCTGGTGGGGGGCGCGTTGGGGATCGCGCTGTCGTTCGCGATTGGTCTGGTGGTGCAATTGGCGATGCCGGGGTGGCAGATCAGCTTCCCGCCGGTGGCCCTGCTGAGTGCGTTCTTGTGTTCCACCGGTATTGGCGTGGTATTCGGCTACTTACCGGCTCGAAGCGCCGCACGGCTGAACCCGATTGATGCGTTGGCGCGTGAGTAACAGCAAAAATAAAATGCCAGTCATACGGCGACTGGCATTTTAACTTGGCTATGCAGAAGGGGGCTTGTGGGAGCGTCTAGGCCATTGCCTCGCTTTCCAGCGGCATAATCAGGCTCGCATGGTTCCCTTTCGGCCCTTGATGCACGTCGAACCTGACCTGTTGGCCTGCTTTCAACGTTCGGTAGCCATCCATTTTAATTGTTGAATAATGCGCGAAGATATCTTCACCGCCGCCTTCCGGGCAGATAAAACCGAACCCTTTGGCGTTATTGAACCATTTAACAGTACCCGTCTCCATGCTTCTACATCCCTCGCAACGCAATTTTTAGATGAGATGAATAACTGATTCTGGTGAGTCCCTGCTGGTCAAAAGACCAGCAACCCACGAATTTACACTCTAGAGCAAATGATCATCACGTCAAGGGATCGGCCAATGACCGCTTCGAGCAGTTCACCAAAGTTTGAGCTAGTTAACGCTATTGACATGGTTTGGTAACAATTTATCGCCGCGATTATTCGCTTTGTGCTGCGGCACGTTACCTACGAAGATGGTAAAATGATCTCGATAACCCAGTTTGAATAACCCGAACATGGCCCCATATACTGAGGCATGGCAGAGAAGATGAGCAGCGATGGGCAATAGCAACGATTGGCTAAATATTGAACACTTGGCCGAAGAAAAACAAATCGATGCGGTAAAACCGCCGTCAATGTATAAAGTTATACTTAACAACGACGATTACACACCGATGGAATTTGTGATTGACGTTCTGCAAAAGTTCTTTTCTTATGATATTGAACGTGCAACGCAACTGATGCTCACGGTCCACTATCAAGGCAAGGCGATCTGCGGGGTTTTCACCGCCGAGGTCGCGGAAACCAAGGTGGCCCATGTGAACCGTTACGCAAGGGAGAACGAGCATCCGTTGCTCTGTACGCTGGAAAAAGCCTGAAAAGGCAATCTATTGGGGAGGTGCCTATGCTCAATCAAGAATTGGAACTCAGTCTCAACATGGCTTTCGCCAGAGCGCGCGAGCACAGACATGAGTTTATGACCGTGGAGCACCTGTTGCTGGCGTTACTCAGCAACCCTGCCGCGCGCGAAGCGCTCGAGGCTTGTACGGTGGATCTGGCCGCGTTACGCCAGGAGCTGGAAGCCTTTATCGAACAAACCACACCGACGCTGCCTACCAGCGAAGAGGAGCGCGACACCCAGCCGACGCTCAGCTTCCAGCGTGTGTTGCAGCGTGCGGTATTCCACGTGCAGTCCTCCGGCCGGAGCGAAGTGAGCGGTGCCAACGTGTTGGTGGCGATCTTCAGCGAACAGGAGTCCCAGGCGGCATACCTGCTGCGTAAACACGACGTCAGCCGTCTCGACGTGGTGAACTTCATTTCACATGGCACACGTAAAGATGAGCCGGGCCAGGCACCTAATGCGGAAAACCCGGTAAACGAAGAGCAGCCTGGAGGGGAAGACCGTATGGAAAACTTCACCACCAACCTCAACCAACTGGCCCGCGTGGGCGGTCTCGATCCGCTGATTGGCCGTGACCGTGAACTGGAGCGCGCCATTCAGGTGCTGTGCCGCCGTCGTAAAAACAACCCGCTGCTGGTGGGGGAATCCGGCGTAGGTAAAACCGCGATTGCCGAAGGGCTGGCCTGGCGGATCGTGCAGGGCGACGTGCCAGAGGTCATGGCAGACTGCACGCTCTACTCGCTGGATATCGGCTCATTGCTGGCAGGCACCAAATACCGTGGCGACTTCGAGAAGCGCTTCAAGGCGCTGCTCAAACAGCTGGAGCAGGATAAGAACAGCATCCTGTTTATCGACGAAATTCACACCATCATCGGTGCCGGTGCGGCTTCCGGTGGGCAAGTGGATGCCGCCAACCTGATCAAACCGCTGCTGTCAAGTGGCAAGATCCGGGTGATCGGCTCGACCACCTATCAGGAGTTCAGCAATATTTTCGAAAAAGACCGCGCGCTGGCGCGTCGCTTCCAGAAAATAGACATTACCGAACCAACGCCGGAAGAGACCATTCAGATCATCAACGGTCTGAAAACCAAGTACGAAGCGCATCATGACGTGCGTTACACCGCCAAAGCGGTACGTGCAGCGGTTGAGTTATCGGTGAAATACATCAATGACCGTCATTTGCCGGACAAGGCGATCGACGTGATCGATGAAGCCGGTGCGCGCAGCCGCTTGCTGCCGGTGAACAAACGTAAGAAAACGGTCAACGTGGCGGATATCGAATCCGTGGTGGCGCGCATTGCGCGTATCCCGGAAAAAACCGTCTCTGCCAGCGATCGCGACGTGCTGAGAAGCCTGAGCGACCGTCTGAAAATGCTGGTGTTCGGCCAGGATCCGGCTATCGAGGCGCTGACCGAAGCGATCAAGATGAGCCGTGCTGGTCTGGGCCAGGATCGTAAACCTGTAGGTTCCTTCCTGTTCGCCGGGCCGACCGGGGTGGGGAAAACCGAGGTTACGGTACAGTTGGCGAAAGCGCTGGATATCGAGCTGCTGCGGTTTGATATGTCCGAATATATGGAACGCCATACCGTCAGCCGTCTGATTGGCGCACCTCCGGGCTACGTCGGTTACGATCAGGGCGGCCTGTTGACCGATGCGGTGATCAAACATCCGCATGCGGTAGTGCTGCTCGATGAAATCGAGAAGGCGCACCCGGACGTGTTCAACCTGCTGTTGCAGGTGATGGATAACGGGACGCTGACCGATAACAACGGCCGTAAGGCGGACTTCCGTAACGTGATCCTGGTGATGACCACCAACGCCGGGGTACGCGAAACGGAACGCAAATCGATTGGCCTGATCGAGCAGGACAACAGCATCGACGCGATGGAAGAGATCAAGAAGGTGTTTACGCCAGAATTCCGCAACCGTCTGGACAACGTCATCTGGTTCAACCATCTGTCTCCGGCGGTGATCCAGCAGGTGGTCGACAAGTTTATCGTCGAACTGCAAGCACAGCTGGATGCCAAGGGCGTGTCGATGGAAGTGAGTGACGAAGCGCGTGATTGGCTGTCAGTGAAAGGCTATGACCGTGCGATGGGCGCTCGCCCAATGGCGCGTGTGATGCAGGAAAGCCTGAAAAAACCGCTGGCCAACGAACTGCTGTTTGGTTCACTGGTTGACGGTGGTTCGGTGAAAGTCGAACTGGATAAAGAGAAGAAACAGCTGACTTACCACTTCCTCAGCGCCCAGAAGCGTAAAGCGGATGAAGGTGCAGTGCACTAAGCGGTAGGGAGTTCACGAAAAAGCGATGCCTAGGCATCGCTTTTTTTATACGTGAAATTCACATACCGCAGAAATGAGTGAGCCCTCTCAGTTTACCTGCGCCAACACAACTCGGTGGAGAACGTTGCTGCGGCGGTAAACGGAAAGGGCTCTTTTTGAGGGATCACATCCTCGGTGTCACCAATGGCTGGCGACGGGTGAGCCGATTAACGGCTACGGAAGACAATGCGGCCTTTGCTCAGGTCGTACGGGGTCAGCTCTACAGTGACTTTGTCACCCGTCAGGATGCGGATATAGTTTTTGCGCATTTTACCGGAGATATGAGCGGTTACCACGTGCCCGTTTTCCAATTCAACACGGAACATGGTGTTTGGCAGCGTATCAAGAACGGTGCCCTGCATTTCAATATTGTCTTCTTTGGCCATCGAATCCTCTAGGTCTAACTACCATAGTTTTTAACCGGCAAGATAATGCCGAAAAACCCACATTATGTAAAGGAGTGTCGGTGAACAATGCACCGATCCCACAAAATTAGTCAGTCTGGGTGGGTAGTACAACCAGCTGTGGGGGTATGACTTGCGCTGTCCAGCACTCCGGCGCTAAGGTCCTGCGCTGAAGGTTGCTCAACTGCTGTAAAAATAGGCGGCGGGGGATTTCCCTCGCTCCAAGCCGGGCAGTGTGAGCGTTAAGCACCTGACAGTCAACCAATTCCCCACCATAACCGGCAAAATGGCGGCAAAACGCCAATAAAGCACACTTTGAGGCATTGGTCGTGCGGCTGAACATCGATTCCCCGCAAAACAGCGCCCCTTGAGCCACGCCGTACAGGCCGCCGACCAGCTCTTCCCCTTGCCACACTTCAACGGAATGGGCATGCCCTAGATGATGTAACTGCAAATAGGCTTGTTGCACCTCTTCGCCAATCCAGGTGCCTTCGTCGGGACGGTATGAGCAGGCGGCGATCACGGCGGCAAAATCATGATTGAGGGTAATACGGAACGGATCGCTGCGCAGGAAGCGTCTGAGGCTGCGGCTGACGTGATATTCCGCAGGGAACAGCACTGCCCGTGGGTCTGGCGACCACCAGAGGATGGCTTCCCCAGGCGAATACCAAGGGAAGATACCGCGCTCATAAGCCGCCAGCAGTCGCGCAGGCGTAAGATCGCCACCAATCGCCAGCAGACCGTTAGGATCGTGAAGAGCGCCCTCTGGTGAAGGAAACGCGACGGACTGCGATGACAGCTTAACAATGCGCATAAAACCTCTTAGCGTTGCCTACAGGCCGTTTTACAGCGATACATGGCTGATACGTTGATGGAACTGGGCATAGCGGCCAGGCTGGCGCATCAGCGCCGCATGGCTGCCTTGTTCGACGATACTGCCACCGTCCATCACGCAGATGCGGTCGAAATGCTCCAGCCCATATAACCGATGAGTGACCAGGATTAACGTCTTGCCTTGGCAATGCTGGCGTAGCAGGGCCAGGATCTGTTGCTCGGTCTCGGCATCCAACCCGTCGGTAGGTTCATCAAGCAGCAGCAACGGTGCGTGATGCAGCAAAGCACGGGCAATGCCCAAACGGCGTTGTTCACCACCGGAAAGCTGACGGCCACCTTCACCCAGCCAGGCATTCAGTCCTTCGTTTTCCAGCAGCTTATCCAGTCCAACCTGTTGCAGCACAAGGTTTAACGCCTCATCGCTGGCCTCAGGTGCGGCAATACGCAGGTTTTCTCGCAGCGTAGAGCTGAAAATATGCACCCGCTGGCTCACCACCGTGGTCATGGCGCGCAGCGTAGTTTCATCATAGCTAGCCAGCGGCTGGCCGTTGAGTTGGATCTGTCCGCTGTCAGCATTCCAGGCGCGGGTCAGCAATTGCAGCAGGGTTGATTTACCGCAGCCGGTACGGCCCAACAGCGCGATGTGTTCGCCAGCGGCAATAGACAACGTCACGTTGTTCAATACCGGTAGCGGCTGGTCGGGATAGGTAAAGGACACCTCGCTCAGTTGCAGCGCCGCGCCCGGCTGTGGGGCTGGGCCGCTGGCAGGGAAGGTGACTTCCGGTTGTTGATCGATAATTTGTTTGACGCGGGTGGCTGAAGCGATCACCTGACCCAGATGTTGGAACGCGGCAGCAACGGGCATCATGGCTTCAAAAGAGGCCAGGGCAGCAAAGGCAAACAGGGCGATCAACGCTCCAGGTTGGGTGTCGCCACCAATCCCCGCCGCGGCAAGCCACATCAGCAACGTAACGGTAAGGCCGCTGGCCAGGATCATCAGCGCCTGAGCAATTCCCCCAAGCGAAGCCTGTTGCCATTGGCGGCGCTGCCAGCGCTGTTCGGTTGCGATGAGTTTATGACGGAAAGCGTCCAGCGCGCCGAACACTACCAGTTCGGCCTGCCCTTGTAGCCAGGCAGTCAGATCGGTGCGGTACTGGCTGCGTAACAGGGTCAACTCTTCCCCGATGGGCTTACCTGCGCGATAGAAAATCGGTGGCACGGCCAGCAACAGCAATAACAAAATCCCGCCCAACGTCAGTGCGAGCGGGACATCCAGCCAGCTAAGGCCGAAGGTGACCACCACAATCACCACCGCAGCGCTGACCATCGGTGAAATCACCCGTAGGTAGAGGTGATCGAGCGTATCGACGTCGGCCACCAGGCGGTTGAGCAGTTCGGCCTGACGGAAACGGGCAATACCCCCCGGCGACAGCGGCAGGATCTTGCGGAAGGTGAATACCCGCAGATGGGACAATACGCGGAAGGTGGCGTCATGGCTGACGACCCGTTCTGCATATCGCCCGGCGGTACGGAAGATCGCCGCCCCCCGCACGCCAGCGGCCGGTAACATGTAGTTGAAGGTCATTAATCCCGCCAGCCCGGCCAGCGAAGAGGCGGCCAGGAACCAGCCGGACAGCGCCAGCAGGCCGATACTGGCCAGTAAGGTGACGATGGCCAGGACGATGCCCAGCAAAATCAGCAACGTGTGGCGGCGATACAACGCCAGGAATGGCAGCAAAACGCGCATGATTATAGCTCCCCGCTGCGGTGTGCAATCAGTTTGGCAAACAGACCGGGCTGGGCGCAGAGCGTGGCGTAGTTGCCCTGCTGCACGATCTTCCCGCTGTCCATCACCCAAATCTGGTCGTAATCTTCGGTATCTTCCAACTGGTGCGTGACCAGCAGTGTGGTTTGCTGATGGGAGGCCGCATTGAGCGCCTGCATCACCAGGCGTTCGCTGTGGGCGTCCAGACTGGCCGCAGGCTCATCCAGTAACAGCAAACGGCGGGGGCTGAGCAGCGCTCGGGCCACGGCCACACGCTGAGCTTGCCCAACGGAAAGACGAGCCGCGCCATCACCCAGGTCAGTTTCCAGCCCTTTTGGCAGATGCGGCAGGAATTCGCTGACGTAAGCCTGCTCGACGGCCTGCTGCAATTGGCCCTCGCTGGCCTGCGGATAGCCGAGCAGAATATTGTCCCGCAGGGTTCGGGCTGGCAGGTGGGGATTTTGACCCACCCAGCCCAGCTGCTGACGCCAGTTAACCGCAGCCAGCTCGCGCAGCTCGATGCCGTTGATCAGCAATGAACCGCGATAAGGCAGAAAACCGAGTAGCAGATTCAACAGGGAGCTTTTCCCAGCACCGCTAAGCCCGACCAAGGCGATACGCTGATTGGGGAGCAGGGTAAAATCAAGCGGCCCGGCCAGCAGTACGCCATTGGGGGAGAGAATTTCCAGGCCCCGTGCCTGAACCGTCAGCGGCTCTTCGCTATTTAGCGTTTGCGCGCCATTCCCTACCTGCTCGCCAACGGCAGCCAGAAAGGTTTCCAGCGCTTCGGCTGCGCCCACGGCCTGTGCTTTGGCGTGGTAAAACGCACCCAGATCGCGCAACGGTTGGAAAAACTCCGGTGCCAGGATCAGCACCAGGAAACCGGCAAACAGCGTCACGCCCGTGCCGTAACTGCCAAAATCCAGCTCACCGAGGTAGGAGAAGCCAAAGTAGACCGCCACCACGGCGATGGAAATCGAAGCGAAGAATTCCAGCACGGCAGAGGAGAGGAAGGCCAGGCGCAGCACTTCCATGGTGCGCTGGCGGAAATCTTCCGACGATCTGGCAATGCGATCGGTTTCTGCCTGGCCGCGATTAAACAGACGCAGCGTATCCAGACCGCGCAGGCGATCGAGGAAGTTGCCGCTAAGCCGCGCCAATGCCACAAAGTTACGGCGGTTGGCATCGGCGGCCCCCATACCGACCAGCGCCATAAACAGCGGGATCAGCGGGGCGGTGGCCAGCAGGATAAACCCGGCTGCCCAGTTGATAGGGAAGACGGTGATCAGGATCAGCAGCGGGATAAACACGGCCAGATACATTTGCGGCAGATAGCGGGAATAGTAATCCTGCATGTCTTCGATCTGCTCAACGATGATGCTGGCCCAGCTACCGGCAGGTTTACCCTGAATCCAGGCAGGGCCAAGCTGTTGCAGCTTATCCAATACCTGGGAGCGCATACGCTGGCGGATAACCTGCCCACAGATAAAGCCAACCCGTTCACGCAGCCAGCTCAGGAAGGCCCGCAGGGCAAAGGTGGCTGCCAGCCAGATAAACGATGAGACAAGCTCAGCGCGAGGCTGGTGTTCAATAATCAGGGCATGGAGCAGGGAAGCCAACAGCCAGGCCTGGGCGACAATCAAAATGCCGCTTGCCAGACCTAACAGCATGGATAAACGCAGCCAACGCTGCGCTAACGTACTCTGTGTTTTGAGCCAACGGGTTAACTGGTGCTGTCTGGTTTTTTTCATCAGGTAGTCTGCGTCGCCGATGCCTGTTGTAACAGGCTTGGTTAACGTACTGTTAAAAAAGTGTTTGTCTCAGCCGGAAATAAGACAAGTGAACGCTAATGTTACCTCGTCACTCGTTAGACGTGAAATAATTATCCCTTTCATAACTTGGGCAGCAGTCACGTTTTTAGCGTGGATAGGGTTGTTTTGAACGTTTAACTGCGGGGGATAAAAACAAGGCGGCCAATCGGCCGCCTGATACTGCTGAAGCTTTATCAGCAGGTTCGCTACGTAGGGCGCTGCATACTGCGCCCGTTTGCAGCTAGGTTATTTGCATTCTGCCTGTGCAATGCCGTCGAGATAGCGCTCGGCATCCAGTGCGGCCATACAGCCTGTTCCGGCGGAGGTGATCGCCTGGCGGTAAATGTGATCCATTACGTCGCCTGCGGCAAACACGCCCGGAATGGAGGTCTGGGTCGCGTTACCGTGAATACCGGACTGCACTTTGATATAGCCGTTTTCCAGCTCAAGCTGCCCACCGAAGATTGCAGTGTTAGGGCTGTGGCCGATGGCGATAAACACCCCAGCAAGCTCTAGCTCTTTGGTCTGCTCTGCGTCTTTGGTGCTGCGCAAACGCATCCCGGTGACGCCCATCTGATCGCCCAACACTTCGTCCAGCGTGCAGTCCGTGTGCAGAACGATATTGCCGTTCTTCACTTTTTCCATCAGGCGATTGATCAGGATCTTCTCGCTGCGGAAGCTGTCACGGCGGTGCACCAGATGAACTTCGGAGGCGATGTTCGACAGATACAGCGCTTCTTCCACGGCGGTGTTACCTCCACCGACCACGGCGACCTTCTGGTTGCGATAGAAGAAACCATCGCAGGTGGCACAGGCGGAAACCCCTTTGCCTTTGAAAGCCTCTTCCGATGGCAGGCCTAAATAGCGGGCCGATGCGCCGGTAGCGATGATCAAGGCGTCGCAAGTATATTCGCCGCTGTCACCGATCAGACGGAAAGGGCGGTTCTGCAGATCGACACTGTTGATATGGTCGAACACGATCTTGGTGTCGAACTTCTCCGCGTGCTCACGCATGCGTTCCATCAGCGCCGGGCCGGTCAGGCCTTCGGCATCGCCTGGCCAGTTCTCGACTTCGGTGGTGGTGGTCAACTGACCGCCTTGCTCCATGCCGGTGATCAGTACCGGGTTCAGGTTCGCGCGTGCGGCATAAACCGCTGCGGTGTAGCCAGCCGGGCCAGAGCCCAGGATCAATAATTTGCTATGTTTAGCCGTGCCCATGAATAACCTCGTTTCCCACAATGGCGGACAATGGAACCGATTGTAGGGAAAATGCGGCAGTAAAAAAAGCGCCAGGGGATGTTGTTACCGATTTGTTTGATAACCAGCGCCTATTAGCCGGCATTTTATCACTGGAAAGCGCGGAGGAACGACCGCAATAATTTTGTACAGCAGTGGTCTAAAAGTGCGTTTTTTGCGGGGTTTGTGCGGGTAACTGCGGGGTTTTGAATGGGGGAAATTCCTAACAAAAAATCAGGTGTCCAGTTTTGCTGGCGGTACGTTCTACTGATTTTACTTCTTTTACTTTGACAATCCGCTGCGCATTTGCGAAAACATCATAGGAAGAAGAAATTAACCCCGTGCCAGCAGCAAATCGTAGGCATTTTCGCCACCGAGGCAGAACATTGCCGGGTCGCGATGGGTGAGGGTGCGTTTGCCCTGGTGGTGGTTGATGGATTTCTCAATGGAAATCATTTGAATTCGTGGCCCGGAGGTGACAGACAGGCTGGGCAACGGCGGAAGATGGTAGTGACGAAGCACAAGGGCGGTTGGTAATACGCATCTTGTTCCCTCTGGGGAATGAACCGCTAAACACAGGCATCGGGTCTTCGCTTGGAACAAATCCTTGCACATTGACGTTGGCTAGGGTGTGGCAAGTGCAGGGAAGAACATAAGAGAGACAATAATAATGGTAGATACTAAAAAACGCCCGGGTAAAGATCTCGACCGTATCGATCGCAACATCCTCAATGAGTTGCAGAAGGATGGGCGCATTTCGAACGTCGAACTTTCAAAGCGCGTGGGGTTATCCCCAACCCCTTGTTTGGAGCGTGTGCGCCGTCTTGAGCGTCAAGGCTTTATTCATGGGTATACCGCATTGCTTAACCCGCATTATCTGGATGCGTCTCTGCTGGTCTTCGTGGAAATCACGTTGAACCGCGGTGCGCCAGACGTGTTTGAGCAGTTCAACTCAGCGGTGCAAAAACTTGAAGAAATCCAGGAGTGTCATCTGGTTTCCGGCGATTTCGACTATCTGTTGAAAACCCGTGTGCCAGATATGTCAGCTTACCGTAAGCTGTTAGGCGAAACTCTGTTGCGCTTGCCGGGGGTTAATGACACCCGTACTTACGTCGTGATGGAAGAAGTGAAACAGAGTAACCGTCTGGTTATCAAAACACGGTAAGGTGCAGGTGCAAAACCTGATTAAATTCGTTACACTCCTGTTTATTCATACAGTTTTGGCGCCGGGAAAGCATCCCGGCGCTGTTACTCTATCCGTCAACAGGAACCTGGAGTGCCTTTCTTGAGCCAGGAATACACAGAAGATAAAGAAGTTACCCTGAAAAAACTCAGCAGTGGGCGGCGTTTGCTCGAGGCTGTGTTGATCGTGGTAGCCATTTTTGCCGTTTACCTCATGGCTGCGCTGGTCAGTTTCAACCCTTCCGATCCCAGTTGGTCGCAAACTGCCTGGCATGAGCCGATCCACAATCTGGGCGGCGGCGTAGGCGCATGGTTGGCCGACACGTTGTTCTTCACCTTTGGGGTCCTTGCCTATGCGATCCCGCCGATTATGCTGGTGTTGTGCCTGTCGGGTTACCGTCGGCGCGATAACGGCGAGTACGTCGATTTCTTCGGGCTTTCGTTGCGTTTGATTGGTACGTTGGCGCTGGTGCTGACCTCGTGCGGCCTGGCCGCGTTGAACGTTGACGATCTCTATTACTTCGCTTCCGGTGGGGTGATTGGCAGCCTGTTGAGCAATGCCATGTTGCCGTGGTTTAACGGTATTGGCGCCACTTTGGCGCTGCTTGGCATTTGGGCGGTGGGGCTGACTCTGTTCACCGGCTGGTCGTGGCTGGTGATTGCGGAAAAAATTGGTGGTGTGGTACTGGGAGCCGCTACCTTTATGACCAACCGTTCACGCCGTGAAGACCGCTATCACGATGATGACGACGTGGTATTTGATGAGCACGAGGAAAGCGGAAAACAGGCGGCACCGGTTGCTGCCATGGCCGAAGAAGAGGACGACGTCTTGTTCTCTGCGCCTTCCGTGACCGAAACCGCCGAAGAAGCAGCGCAAGATGCCGCCGATCCTTTACTTAGCGGTTTACGTGCCAGCGAGGATGAAACCCCGTTTGCCGAGCCAACGGCGATAGTGACCGATATTCCGGTAATGCCGAAAGCGGCCGTTCAGGCTCCGGTTACCGTGGCCCCGGCCGCGCCTGCTTCCATCAATCAACATTCCTTAACCCCTGCGCAGCCACAAGACACGCCGCCGCTGTATTCGTTTGAACTGCCAGAAGAAACACCGGCACCGAGAACGACGCGCGTGGTGGAACCAAAGCGTGAAGAACGTGAGCCGCGCCTGGGTGACTGGCAGACCCCTGTTACAGCAAAACCGGAGCCGTCACCGTTCGATTTCTCTGCGGCTCAGCGGGATAGCGACGATGTCATTGGCTCTACCGGCTTCAGCGCGACAGAGGCGGTCAAGCCAGCGGCAATTGCCGCAGCGACTGCTACCGCTGGCGCGGTAAACAACACCTTCATGCCGGCATTTACTGCCACCAGCGATGCGAGTTCGCAGGTCAAGCAGGGCATTGGCCCGGAACTGCCACGACCAAATCCGGTGCGTATTCCTACCCGGCGTGAGCTGGCCTCCTACGGCATCAAGCTGCCTTCACAGCGGATCGCAGAGCAGGAACAGCGTGAACGCGGGGATGAGCCTCAACCAGATCTGGCCAGTCATGCGCAGGAAGTAGACGTCGATGAAGCCTTGCAAGAGGCCGCATTGCGTCAGGCCTTTGCCGAACAGCAAAGCCAGCGCTACGGCGAAGAGTTCCCGCAAGATGAGTCTCCAGTGGATGACGAAGATGCGTTGCGTGAGGCCGAACTTGGCCAGGCATTTGCCGCGCAGCAGCAGGCACGCTATGGGGTAGAAGAACCGCAGCCTGTGCCACAGCCGGCTCCGGTGACGCGTTCGGTGGATACCCGCCAGGCCTATAGCTTCTCGCCGATGGCGGATCTGGTGGATGACGGCCCAACCGAGCCGCTGTTTACCCTGTCACCCCAGCTTGAAGACAGCATTGAGCAGGAAAGCGAGCTGGAAGATGATGTGCCTTTCGGGCAGTTTGAGCCTGAGGCGCCCGCTTATCAGGCTTCGCGTCCGCCAGCGCCTACTTACCAGCCGCAACAGGCATATCAACCACCGGCTCAGCAGCAACCGCCAGCGCCTGCGATGGACAGCCTGATCCATCCGTTCCTGATGCGTAATGACATGCCGCTGCAGAAGCCGACGACGCCACTGCCAACGCTGGATCTGTTGACCGAGGCCCCGAAAGAGGTCGAACCGGTCGATACTTTTGCGCTGGAACAGAAAGCACGGCTGGTGGAAGCCAGTCTGGCGGATTACCGCGTCAAGGCCGACGTGGTCGATATCCTGCCTGGCCCGGTCATTACCCGCTTTGAACTGGATTTGGCTCCTGGCGTCAAGGCCGCGCGCATTTCCAATCTATCGCGCGATCTGGCCCGTTCATTATCAACTTCCGCTGTGCGTGTGGTGGAGGTGATCCCGGGTAAGCCTTACGTCGGTCTGGAATTGCCGAACGTTAAACGCCAAACCGTATATCTGCGCGAAGTGCTGGATTGCCCAGCCTTCCGCGACAATCCATCGCCGTTGGCGATCGTATTGGGTAAAGATATCGCGGGCCAGCCAGTGGTTGCCGATCTGGCGAAAATGCCACACCTGCTGGTAGCCGGTACCACCGGTTCTGGTAAGTCGGTCGGGGTCAACGCCATGATCCTCAGCATTTTGTATAAGGCCACGCCGAAAGAAGTGCGCTTTATCATGATCGACCCGAAAATGCTGGAACTGTCGGTCTACGAAGGTATTCCGCACCTGTTGACCGATGTGGTTACCGATATGAAAGACGCCGCCAATGCATTGCGTTGGTGCGTAGCCGAGATGGAACGCCGCTATAAGCTGATGTCTGCCTTGGGGGTGCGTAACCTGGCGGGCTACAACGAGCGGGTCGATCAGGCCGAGGCCATGGGGCGGCCGATCCCGGATCCGTTCTGGAAGCCAAGCGACAGCATGGATATCACGCCGCCGGTGTTGGAAAAAGAACCGTACATCGTGGTGATGGTGGATGAGTTTGCCGATCTGATCATGACGGTGGGCAAAAAGGTTGAAGAGTTGATTGCCCGTCTGGCACAGAAAGCGCGTGCTGCCGGTATCCACCTGGTGCTGGCAACGCAGCGCCCTTCGGTGGACGTGATCACTGGCTTGATCAAGGCCAACATCCCGACGCGTATCGCCTTTACCGTCTCTAGCAAGATCGACTCCCGTACCATTCTCGATCAGGGCGGTGCAGAATCCCTGCTGGGGATGGGGGACATGCTGTATCTGGCACCGAACTCTTCGATACCGGTGCGTGTGCACGGGGCGTTTGTGCGCGATCAGGAAGTCCATGCCGTGGTCAAAGACTGGAAAGCGCGTGAGCGGCCGCAATATAAAGAGGGCATTCTCAGCGCCGGTGAAGACGGTGAGGGTGGCGCAGGTAGTGGTCTGGACGGCGATGAAGAGCTGGATCCGCTGTTCGATCAGGCGGTCGAGTTTGTGGTGGATAAACGCCGCGCCTCGATTTCCGGCGTGCAGCGTCAGTTCCGCATTGGCTACAACCGTGCCGCGCGTATCATCGAACAGATGGAAGCGCAGGGCATTGTCAGTGAGCAGGGGCATAATGGTAACCGTGAGGTTCTGGCCCCGCCACGGCACGATTGATTGCCATTGAATTTGCTTAGCGTTAATGCTTGCCAGTTTTCTGGCAAGCAGCTTTTCTCCTAAATATCCCCCTCACCCCAGCCCTCTCCCTAAAGGAGAAGGAGCTGTTGCGGAGTTGCAGTCAGGTATGACAGCCAGCATGTGGCATGTTCGATCCCCTCTCCCTATGGGAGAGGGTTAGGGTGAGGGGCTCTTGTGCAAAGAAGCGTAAACCCCTGCTTTATCGGAATTGTGCTCTGGTTGTCGGCCAAGCGCTTCGGGTAGAGTGGAGGTGTTCAGGGTTATATTGACCCAGCTTGCGGTAACCGCATTTCATAAGGTATCTGGAATAATGAAAAAACTGTTGATTGCCTGTTGTCTGCTTTCGGGACTCGCGTCTACTTCCGTGTTGGCGGATGCTGCGCAAGATTTGCAAGGTCGTCTGGCGAAAGTAAACAGTTTCCATGCCAGCTTCTCCCAATCGGTCACCAGTAGTGACGGCGCTAACGTGCAGCAAGGAGAAGGCGAATTATGGGTAAAACGCCCAAACCTGTTTAACTGGCACATGACTTCGCCGGATGAGAGCATACTGGTTTCGGACGGTGAGACCCTGTGGTTCTACAACCCGTTCGTTGAGCAGGTAACGGCTACCTGGCTGAAAAATGCCACCGGCAATACGCCCTTTATGCTGATCACCCGTAACGATGCTAACGACTGGAAACAGTACAACGTGAAGCAGAAAGGGGATGACTTCGAACTGACGCCAAAGGCCAGCAGCGGTAATCTGAAGCAGTTTGCCATTAGCGTAACCAATAGCGGCACCATCAAGAGCTTTACCGCGGTTGAGCAGGATGGCCAGCGCAGTGCCTATCAGTTGAAGAGCCAGCAGAGCAGCGGCGTTGATGCTGCCAAATTCAAATTTACCCCACCGAAGGGGGTGACGCTGGACGACCAGCGGAAGTAGAGGTCTACGTGAGCAACATGTCACTCGATTTTTCCCACAATGAGTTCCAGCCACTGGCCGCACGTATGCGGCCAACCACGCTGGCGCAATACATTGGCCAGCAGCATTTGCTGGCTCCGGGCAAGCCGTTGCCACGTGCCATCGAGGCTGGGCAACTGCACTCGATGATCCTGTGGGGGCCACCGGGAACCGGGAAAACGACGCTGGCAGAGTTGATTGGCCGCTATGGCCGGGCTGATGTCGAGCGCATCTCGGCGGTCACTTCCGGCATCAAAGAGATCCGCGAAGCTATCGAGCGCGCTCGGCAAAACCGCGACGCTGGCCGCCGCACCATCCTGTTTGTCGACGAAGTTCACCGCTTCAATAAAAGCCAGCAGGATGCCTTCCTGCCGCATATCGAAGACGGCACCATTACCTTTATCGGCGCCACGACGGAAAACCCTTCTTTTGAACTGAACTCGGCGTTGCTGTCCCGGGCGCGAGTGTATCTGCTCAAAGCGCTGACGGCGGACGACATTGGCCAGGTGCTGGATCAGGCGATGGAAGACAAGGCGCGTGGTTTTGGCGATCAAAACATCGAGTTGCCGCCAGAAACCAGGCGCATGCTGTCGGAACTGGTCGGTGGCGACGCTCGCCGCGCCTTGAACAGCCTGGAGATGATGGCCGATATGGCTGAAATCGACGGCAAGGGCATGCGGGTATTAACCCCGGAACTGCTCAAGGAGGTCTCCGGTGAACGCAGCGCACGCTTCGATAACAAAGGCGATCGCTATTACGATCTGATTTCTGCGCTGCATAAATCCGTACGTGGTTCGGCACCGGATGCCGCCTTGTACTGGTATGCGCGTATTATTACCGCCGGTGGCGATCCGCTGTATGTAGCACGCCGCCTGCTGGCAATTGCCTCTGAAGACGTTGGCAACGCCGATCCGCGCGGTATGCAGGTGGCGATTGCCGCCTGGGACTGCTTCACCCGCGTTGGCCCTGCGGAAGGTGAACGGGCTATCGCACAGGCGATCGTCTATCTGGCCTGTGCGCCAAAAAGCAACGCCGTCTATACCGCCTTTAAAGCCGCCATGCGCGACGCCAAAGAGATGGCGGACTATGACGTACCGGAGCATCTGCGTAACGCTCCGACCAAGCTGATGAAAGAAATGGGGCTGGGCGCGGAATACCGTTATGCCCATGACGAACCCAACGCCTACGCGGCCGGAGAGAGCTATTTCCCGGCGGAAATGGCCACCACACGCTACTATCATCCGACCTCACGCGGGCTGGAAGGCAAAATCGGTGAAAAGTTGGCATGGCTGGCTGAGCAGGATCAAAATAGCCAGACAAAACGCTACCGCTAGCGTTGCCGTTGCGGTAAGGTTAGCGGGTATCACTCTTCTTTTATGCGGCCATACCGTTGCCGCATAAAACATAATTTCTCTTTCAATAACAACAAGCACAGGATTAGCATGCTCGATCCCAATCTGCTGCGTAATGAGCTAGACGCAGTCGCCGTAAAACTGGCTCGCAGAGGCTTTAAACTCGATCTGGATCTGCTGCGTTCACAAGAAGAGCGCCGTAAGGTTCTGCAGGTAGAAACTGAGACATTGCAGGCAGAACGTAACTCCCGATCGAAATCCATCGGCGCGGCCAAAGCGCGTGGTGAAGATATCGAGCCGCTGCGTCGCGAAGTGAACGAACTGGGTGACAAGCTGGATGCTGCCAAGGCCGCACTGGATAAGCTGCAGAACGAGATCCGTGATTACGCATTGGTGATGCCGAACGTGCCGGACGACGCGGTACCAGATGGCAAAGACGATAGCGAAAACCTGGAAGTCAGCCGCTGGGGTGAACCACGTCAGTACGATTTCCCGGTGCGCGATCACGTTGAGCTGGGCGAAATGGCCGGTGGGCTGGATTTTGCCGCGGCGGTGAAGTTGACCGGTGCACGCTTTGTGGTGATGAAAGGCCAAATGGCGCGTATGCACCGTGCGCTGGCCCAGTTTATGCTGGATCTGCACACGGAAAAGCATGGCTATCTGGAAACCTATGTGCCGTACCTGGTAAACCATGCCACGTTGTACGGTACCGGCCAGTTACCGAAGTTTGGTGAAGATCTGTTCCATACCAAACCGCTGGAAGAAGAGGCAGAAAGCAGCACCTATGCGCTGATCCCAACTGCGGAAGTGCCAGTGACCAACCTGGTACGTGACGAGATCCTCAATGAAGAAGATCTGCCACTGAAAATGACCGCGCATACGCCGTGCTTCCGTTCGGAAGCGGGTTCTTATGGCCGTGATACCCGTGGTTTGATCCGTATGCATCAGTTCGATAAAGTCGAAATGGTCCAGATCGTGCGCCCAGAAGACTCGATGGATGCGTTGGAAGAATTGACCGGCCATGCGGAAAAAGTGCTGCAATTGCTGAATCTGCCATACCGCAAAGTGCTGCTGTGCACCGGCGATATCGGTTTTGGCTCCTGCAAAACCTACGATCTGGAAGTGTGGCTGCCTGCGCAGAACACCTACCGCGAGATCTCTTCCTGCTCCAATATGGGGGATTTCCAGGCGCGTCGTATGCAGGCTCGTTGTCGCAGCAAGACCGAGAAGAAACCTCGTCTGGTTCACACGTTGAACGGATCTGGTTTGGCCGTAGGGCGTACTCTGGTTGCGGTGCTGGAAAACTACCAGCAGGCCGATGGTCGTATTCAGGTGCCAGAAGTATTGCGTCCTTATATGGGCGGCCTGGAATATATCGGGTAATCTGCTTCACGTTCCAATGAAAGCGCCTACGGGCGCTTTTTCGTTTGAATAGTTTTCATTTACGAATGAAAGCACCATTTATTGATAGCAGACAAAGTTTCCTACCCCCTTGTGAGTAATATCCTTACCTATGCAGGGGGAATTACTTTCCACATCAGATTACCTGGCGCTAATTTAGCCTCCTCCTGTCTCTGCCGGCCAAGGCATGACTTTTCCCGTGATGCGGGCAAAACCTGGAGTGAGCTATGTCGAAGCAAAAATCTGCAACATCATCATCCACCGGTATCAGCCGTCGCACATTGGTGAAAACCGGCTCGGTAGCGGGGCTGACGCTGGCCGCTGGCGGTTTTTCGTTGCCTTTCAGCCGTCAGGCACTGGCAGATACGGTAAGCACGGCGGTACAGCCGGCACCACAGGATAAAGTGGTATGGGGTGCCTGCTCGGTTAACTGCGGTAGCCGCTGTGCCTTACGGCTACACGTGCGCGATGATGAAGTTTACTGGGTTGAAACCGACAATACGGGCGATGATGTGTATGGCAACCATCAGGTGCGTGCCTGTTTGCGTGGCCGCTCGATGCGTCGCCGGATGAACCATCCAGAACGTCTGAATTACCCGATGAAGCGCGTCGGTAAACGTGGCGAAGGCAAATTCAAACGCATCAGTTGGGAAGAGGCTTACAGCGAAATTGCCACCAGCCTGCAACGTATCGTCGCCAAATACGGCAATGAGGCGGTGTATATCAACTACACCTCCGGCATTGTCGGTGGCAATATCACTCGCTCCTCGCCTTATGCCTCGCTGGTTGCCCGCCTGATGAACTGTTACGGCGGTTTTCTTAGCCACTATGGCACCTACAGTACCGCCCAGATTGCCTGCGCGATGCCGTATACCTACGGCAGCAACGAAGGCAACAGCACCTCTGATATCGAAAACAGCAAGCTGGTGGTACTGTTCGGTAACAATCCGGCAGAAACCCGCATGAGCGGTGGCGGCATCACCTACTTCCTGGAACAGGCACGGGAACGTTCAAACGCGCGCATGATCGTCATCGATCCGCGCTATACGGATACGGCCGCCGGGCGAGAGGATGAATGGATCCCGATCCGGCCAGGCACCGATGCCGCACTGGTCGCCGGATTGGCGCATGTGTTGATCAGCGAAAATCTGGTCGATCAGCCGTTCCTGGATAAATACTGCGTGGGTTACGATGAGAAAACCTTGCCTGCCGGCGCGCCTGCCAATGGTCATTACAAAGCCTATATTCTTGGCCAAGGGCAAGACGGCGTAGAAAAGACCCCACAGTGGGCATCCCAGATCACCGGTATCCCGGCCGACCGTATCATCAAGCTGGCCCGTGAGATCGGCAGTACTAAACCGGTTTATATCTCGCAAGGCTGGGGGCCGCAGCGCCAGGCAAATGGTGAGCTTACTTCGCGTGCCATTGCCATGTTGCCGATCCTGACGGGTAACGTGGGGATCAACGGCGGTAACAGCGGTGCGCGCGAGTCAACCTACACCATTACCATCGAACGTATGCCGGTGCTGGAAAACCCGGTAAAAACGCAGATTTCCTGCTTCAGTTGGACCGATGCCATCGCTCGCGGCCCGGAAATGACCGCCAAACGTGACGGGGTGCGCGGTAAAGACAAGCTGGACGTGCCGATCAAGTTCATCTGGAACTATGCCGGTAACACCATCACCAACCAGCACTCCGATATCAATAAAACCCACGACATTCTGCAGGATGATTCGCAGTGTGAAATGATCGTGGTACTGGAAAACTTTATGACCTCCTCGGCGAAATATGCCGATATTCTGCTGCCGGATCTGATGACGGTCGAGCAGGAGGACATCATTCCAAACGACTACGCTGGCAATATGGGATATCTGATCTTTATCCAGCCTGCCACCTCTGCCAAGTTTGAGCGTAAACCCATCTATGAAGTGATGAGCGAGGTGGCGCGCCGCCTGGGGCCTGAAGTACACCAAAAATTCACCGAGGGACGTACCCAGGAACAGTGGTTGCAATACCTGTACGCCAAAATGTTGGAAAAGGATCCGCAACTGCCGTCGTATGAAGCCTTGCGCAGCATGGGCATTTACAAGCGCAAAGATCCTAATGGGCACTTTGTGGCTTATAAAAAATTCCGTGACGATCCCGCCGCCAACCCGCTGAAAACGCCTTCAGGCAAGATCGAAATCTATTCAGCCAAATTGGCGGAAATCGCCAACAGTTGGGAGTTGGAAAAAGACGAAACTATCAGCCCGTTGCCGGTCTATGCCTCAACCTTCGAAGGCTGGGACGATCCCTTGCGTAAAACCTATCCGTTGCAAATGTTCGGTTTCCACTACAAGGCACGAACTCACTCCAGCTACGGCAATATCGACGTGTTGCAGGCCGCATGCCCGCAGGAAGTGTGGATCAATCCGTTGGATGCCAGCCAGCGGGGCATTGCCAGTGGCGAAACGGTGCGGGTATTCAATGGCCGTGGCGAAGTGCGCGTGGCCGCCAAGGTGACACCGCGCATCATGCCGGGTGTGGTAGCGATGGGGCAGGGAGCCTGGCATCAGGCCAATATGAACGGTGACCGTATCGATCACGGTGCCTGCATGAATACGCTCACCACCCATCGGCCATCACCGCTGGCGAAGGGCAACCCCCAGCATACCAATCTGATCGAGATCGAAAAGGTGTGAAATAGCAATCATTATCAATAAAGGCTGTAATATCAGCAATTTATTGATTGTGAACAAGGTGGGGCTACCTCTTTTGGAGGATAGTTCCTCCTAGCGCAGGCCATAATAAAAATACGATTACCTGTCGTTTAAAACCGGTCTGCAGAGTGATTTGTAGATTTTTTTGTAGCCATACCCTGGCTGATTGAAGCAACCTAGAGTGAAATATTATGAGCGAGTCCACCAAAAAACCTCTAGCCGGCTTTCAGTGCTCCAGGCGAAAGCTGGTTAAAAACAGTGCCATTGGCGGGCTTGCCCTAGCTGTTGGTGGCGTTTCCCTACCTTTCAGCCGTCGTGCCAATGCTGAATCTCCAGCATCCGCTCTCGCCAAGCCCGAAGAAAAAGTGGTGTGGAGTGCCTGTACCGTGAACTGTGGTAGCCGTTGCCCGCTGCGAATGCATGTGGTTGACGGCATGATCAAATATGTCGAAACCGATAATACCGGCAACGACGAGTATCAAGGGTTGCATCAGGTGCGTGCCTGCCTGCGTGGGCGTTCGATGCGCCGTCGCGTATATAACCCGGATCGCCTGAAGTACCCCATGCTGCGCGTGGGCAAGCGTGGCGAAGGAAAATTCAAACAAATCAGTTGGGATGAAGCCTTCACGCTGATTAGCGATAACCTGAAACGCATCATTAAAGATTATGGCAATGAAGCCATCTACCTGAACTACGGCACCGGCACCTTGGGGGGAACAGTGACCCGCTCCTGGCCGCCGGGATCTACGTTGATCGCCCGTTTGATGAACTGCTGCGGTGGTTATCTGAACCACTATGGCGACTACAGTACCGCGCAGATCGCCATGGGGCTGAATTACACCTACGGCGGTTGGGCGGATGGTAACAGCCCGACGGATATCGAAAACAGCAAGCTGGTCGTGCTGTTCGGTAATAACCCAGGCGAAACTCGCATGAGCGGTGGTGGGGTCACTTATCTGCTGGAGCAGGCGCGTGAGCGTTCGAATGCCCGCATGATCGTGATCGACCCGCGCTACACCGATACCGCAGCGGGCAGGGAAGATGAGTGGATCCCAATCCGCCCTGGCACCGATGCGGCATTGGTTGCCGGGTTGGCGCATGTACTGATCAGCGAGAATTTGGTCGATCAGCCATTCCTGGATAAATACTGCGTCGGTTACGACGAAAAGACGTTGCCTGTCGGGGCGCCGGCCAACGGTCACTATAAGGCCTATATTCTGGGCCAAGGTGACGATGGCATTGAGAAAACGCCTGCCTGGGCATCGAAAATTACCGGCATTCCGGTCGATCGCATTATCAAGCTGGCGCGCGAAATCGGTAGCACCAAACCGGCCTTTATCTCTCAGGGCTGGGGGCCACAACGCCAGGCTAATGGTGAGCTGACCTCACGTGCCATCGCCATGCTGCCGATCCTTACCGGTAACGTCGGGGTTCATGGTGGCAACAGCGGCGCACGTGAAGGTTCTTACGGGCTGCCGTTTGTGCGGATGCCAACGCTGGAAAACCCGGTGAAAACCAGTATTTCGATGTTCCTGTGGACCGATGCCATTCTGCGCGGCCCGGAAATGACCGCCAGGCGCGACGGCGTACAGGGCAAGGACAAGCTGGACGTGCCGATCAAGTTTATCTGGAACTACGCCAGTAACTGCCTGATCAACCAGCATTCGGAAATCAACCGTACTCACGACATCCTGCAGGACGATAAGAAGTGCGAGATGATCGTGGTCATCGATAACCACATGACTTCATCGGCGAAATATGCCGATCTGGTGCTGCCGGACTGCACCGCCTCCGAGCAGATGGACTTCTGTCTGGATGCCTCAAGCGGCAATATGGGCTACGTCATCTTTGCCGATCAGGCGATCAAGCCGCAGTTTGAATGCAAAAACATCTATGACATGACCAGCGAAATCGCCCGGCGTATGGGTGTTGAGCAGGAGTTTACCGAAGGGCGTACTCAGGAAGAGTGGCTGCGTCATCTCTATCAACAATCCCGTGAAGCCATTCCGGCGCTGCCAGATTTCGAACAGTTCCTTAAGCAAGGGATCTTCAAACAGCGCGATCCCGACGGCCACCATGTGGCTTACAAAGCCTTCCGGGCCGATCCGCAGTCTAATCCGCTGAAAACGCCTTCGGGCAAGATCGAGATCTATTCTGCTCAACTGGCGGAGCTGGCAGCGACTTGGGAATTACCTAAGGACGACATTATCGATCCTCTGCCGGTGTATGCGGCAGGTTTTGAAAGCCACGACGATCCGTTAAGCAGCAAATACCCGCTGCAAATGACCGGTTTCCACTACAAAGCCAGAACCCACTCCACCTACGGCAACGTCGACGTGCTGAAAGCCGCTTGCCGTCAGGAAATGTGGATCAACCCGATCGACGCGCAATCCCGTGGGATAGCCAACGGCGACCTGATCCGCATTTACAACGATCGGGGTGAGGTACGCATCAATGCCAAAGTGACGCCGCGTATGTTGCCGGGCGTGGTTGCCCTAGGCGAAGGAGGCTGGTATGCGCCGGACGGTAGTCGTATCGATCATGCAGGCAGTATCAACGTGCTGACCACCCAGCGCCCGTCGCCACTGGCCAAGGGTAATCCTTCTCACACCAATCTGGTCCAGGTCGCCAAACTTTAAGGAGTAGCTGATGACTACGCAATATGGATTCTACATTGATTCAAGTCGTTGCACCGGCTGCAAAACCTGCGAGCTGGCCTGCAAAGACTATAAAAACCTGACCCCGGACGTCAGCTTCCGCCGCATTTATGAGTATGCCGGGGGCGATTGGCAGCAGGACGGCGATAGCTGGCACCAGAATGTGTTTGCCTATTATCTGTCGATCGCCTGTAACCACTGCGAAGACCCGGCCTGTACCAAAGTGTGTCCGAGCGGCGCCATGCACAAGCGGGAAGACGGCTTTGTGGTGGTAAACGAAGAGGTATGCATCGGCTGCCGTTATTGCCATATGGCTTGCCCATACGGCGCGCCACAGTACAACGAAGCCAAAGGGCATATGACCAAATGCGATGGCTGTTATGAGCGTGTCGCCGTTGGCCAAAAGCCGATTTGTGTCGAGTCCTGCCCACTGCGTGCCTTGGATTTTGGCCCAATCGACGAACTGCGCAAACAACATGGCACCCTGGCGCAAGTAGCACCGTTACCGGCTGCTCACTTCACCAAACCGTGCATCGTGCTGAAACCTAACGCCAACAGCCGCCCGAGTGGTGACACTACCGGCCATCTGGCTAATCCGAAGGAGGTTTAAAATGGGAACGGGATGGCATGAATGGCCGCTGATGGTGTTCACCGTATTAGGGCAGTTTGTGGTGGGCGGCATTATTGTAATGGGGCTGGCGTTGATCGCCGGTAATCTGACCGATCGCCAGAGCAAGGCGGTACACGGTTCTATGTTTTTCCTGTGGTTGCTGATGGGGATTGCCTTTATCGCCTCCGTAATGCACTTGGGGTCACCTTTCAGGGCCTTTAACTCGCTCAATCGCATTGGTGAATCGGCGCTGAGTAACGAGATCGCCAGCGGTTCGGTATTTTTTGCGGTTGGCGGCCTCTATTGGCTGCTGGCAGTGCTGAAAAAGATGCCACCGGCGTTGGGCAAAGTCTGGCTGGTGGTCACCATGGCGCTGGGCCTGCTGTTTGTCTACGCCATGACGCGCGTCTATCAGATCGATACCGTTCCGACCTGGCATAACGGCTACACCACGCTGAACTTCTTCCTGTCGGTGCTGATCGGCGGCCCGCTGTTGGGCGTATTGCTGCTGCGTGTGGCTGGTCTGGAAGTGGCTGCCCGCGGTCAACTGATGATGGTCAGCGTGTTGGCATTGTTGCTCAGCCTATGCTCGGCGCTGTTGCAGGGCAGTGAGCTGGCCACCATCAGCAGCTCGGTACAGCAGGCGTCGGCGCTGATCCCGGAATATGGTCAGCTTATGGTTTGGCGGCTGGTATTGCTGGTACTCGGTCTGGGTTGCTGGATTTGCCCGCAGTTGCGCCGGGGTAACGCCAGTGTAATGGGGTTGACCTTGGGCTTTGTGTTAGTCTTTGCCGGTGAGTTGATTGGCCGTGGCGTGTTCTACGGTCTGCATATGACCGTTGGCATGGCCGTGGCTGGCTAACGTTAATCTGGGCGCGGCCTGGCTGCGCCCCTGGAGAAGCCCCAAGTTATGATGCTTGAAAAAATTGCCCTGACTGGCCGTGTGCTAGGTGTTTTATTGTATGCTCCACCGGAGAGCAAAGAGTGCCAGCCATTACTGGACTCTTTGGCCGATCCACAGTGGTTGACCGAATGGCCTTATGAAGGCGCTCAAGAGGCTGCAGCCCTGATTGCCGAAGGCCTGACGGGTAACCAGCCAGAAACGTTGTCAGAGGCTTATCAGCGCCTGTTTGTTGGCCCGCATACGCTGGTGGCGCCGCCTTGGGGTTCAGTCTACCTGGACAGAGAGAGCGTGCTGTTTGGTGATTCAACGCTGCGCCTGCGCCAATGGCTGCGGGTGAACGGTATCGAAGCCCAGCGCGATCAGAATGAACCGGAAGACCATATTGGTACTTTGCTGATGATGGCGGCCTGGTTGGCCGAAGAGAAGCAGCACAAAATGATTTCCGGGCTGATCGCACTACATCTGCTGCCTTGGGCTCCACGTTATTTGGAATTGCTGCAACAACACGCCGGACACCCATTCTATCAAGGGGTGGCGCAGTTGGCACAAATCACGCTGGCGGCCTGGGCGGAAGAGTGCCCATCGCCGGTGCCGAGCCTGGAGCTGTATTTCTGATGAACAACGACCAGCAGTTGTCTGCGCAAGGCAATAGCCGACGCCGGTTGCTGACTGGTTGGCTGGATCGCAATAAAGCCTTGCCGGAGCGGGAAACGCCGACCGCGACATTGCCTGCGGTGGCTCGTCCACCTCAGGCGTTGCCGGAAGCGTTGTTCAGCGCGTTGTGCAACGGCTGTGGCGGCTGCGTGAGCAGCTGCCCATACGGTTTATTGAAGATCGAGCAAGGCAAGGCGGTATTGAGCATCGATTTCACCGAGTGCGATGCCTGCCGGAAATGTACCTCCGCCTGCCAAACCGGAGCATTGCGCGACAAAATGCCCTGCGATACGCTGTTGCGCCCGCAAATCAGCCACAGCTGTCTGGGCCGGCAAGACAGTTGCCGGATGTGTACCATCAACTGCCCACAACAGGCTTTGGCCTTCCATCTTTCTGCCAGCGGCACCCGCCAATTACAGTGTGACGATACGCTGTGTAATGGTTGCGGGCTGTGCAAACTATCCTGCTTCCATGGGCATATTTCCCTGGCCGCCTCGGGTGAAAAATCGTTGCCGGAACAGCTATAAAGCCGGTTTTATCCGATTGTTAAACATATTGTGCGATCGCCCATTCACCGCCGATTGACTTTTTTATCGCCAGTGGCATGATGCGCGCACTCTACTTCGTCTGTTCGGTTTCAATTTCACTATGTCCGCATATTCTCGCCCAGTGCTTCTGTTGCTCTGCGGCCTATTGCTGCTTACGGTTTCCATCGCCGTTTTGAATACTTTGGTTCCCCTCTGGTTAACGCATGCCCAATTGCCAACCTGGCAAGTGGGGGTCGTCAGCTCGTCATATTTTACCGGCAACCTGCTGGGGACGCTGGTGGCGGGGAAACTGATCAAACGCATTGGTTTTACCCGTAGCTATCATCTGGCTTGCCTGGTCTTTGCCGTGGCTACCGTAGGGATGGTGCTGTCGATTGACTTCTGGAGCTGGATCGGTTGGCGTTTCTTTGCCGGGGTAGGGTGTGCCTGGATTTGGGTGATCGTTGAAAGTGCCCTGCTGCGCAGTGGTAATCTGAGTAACCGTGGCCAACTGCTGGCGGCGTATATGATGGTTTACTATCTTGGTACCGTGGCCGGGCAGTTGCTGCTAAGCCGCGTTTCAACCCAACTATTGGACGTCGTGCCTTGGGTGACCGCTATTGTGATGGCCGCCATGTTGCCGATGCTGTTTGCTCGTGTGAATCATCAGGATGAGGAACCGCAACAGGCCTCTATCTGGCAGATGTTCAAGCGCCGTGACGCCCGGCTAGGCATCAATGGCTGCATTATCTCGGGCATTGTACTGGGCTCGCTGTACGGCCTGATGCCGCTGTATTTGAACCACCAAGGGATGAACGACGCCAATGTCGGCTACTGGATGGCGCTGTTGGTCAGTTCCGGCATCATTGGCCAGTGGCCTATCGGGCGCTTGGCCGATCGCTATGGCCGCCTGCTGGTGCTGCGTATTCAGGTGTTCGTGGTGATCCTTGCCAGTATCGCGATGCTGGGTAACTATGCGATGGCCCCGGCGTTATTTATTCTGGGCTGTGCTGGTTTTACTCTGTATCCGGTGGCTATGTCCTGGGCTTGTGAAAAAGTAATGCCGCATCAGTTGGTAGCGATGAACCAGACATTGTTGATGAGCTATACCGTCGGCAGCCTGTTAGGCCCATCGATGACGTCGATGCTGATGCAGAGCTACTCCGATCGACTGCTGTTTGTGATGATTGCGGTGGTGGCGCTGGTTTATCTGGTGATGTTGCTGAAGAAGCCAGATCATCACCACACTCCGTTGGCTGCGGCTTGACCTCTCACCCCAACCCAAGGTACAGACAGAGAGCGTCATCAAAAAGGGTTTGGGGATAGGGTGTCGGTTTGGAGTCGCGGTAGGTACTGGTGTCAAATTGTGGCACGTTCGGTCCCCTCTCCTTTTGGGAGAGGGTTAGGGTGAGGGGGCGTCAGCGGAGCTTAATAGATCACTTTATGGCCGTAACTTTCCAGGATCCCTTTCACGCGATCCATGGTATCGGCCTTCGGCGGATGAACGCCGTCCAGCTTGTATTCTTCACCCATGGCAATCCACTTGTGCTTGCCAAGTTCATGGTAAGGCAGCAGCTCAATCTTCTCGATATTGGTCATGTCCTTGGTGAACTCACCGAGCAGATGCGTTGATTTATCATCATCAGACCAGCCCGGAACGACCACGTAGCGGATCCAGGTGCGTTGATTACGTTTGGCCAGATAACGGGCAAACTCCAGCGTGCGATGGTTGGAAACCCCCACCAGGTTCTGGTGAATATCATCATTCATCTGTTTCAGATCGAGCATCACCAGGTCGGTGGTATCCAGCAGTTCGTCTATCACCGGATCGTAGCGGCGGACAAAACCGTTGGTGTCCAGACAGGTGCTGATCCCTTCCTTGTGACAGGCGCGGAACCAGTCGCGGACAAATTCGGCCTGTAAGATCGCTTCGCCACCAGATGCCGTCACGCCGCCACCGGAAGCGTTCATAAAGTGACGATAGGCCACGGTATCGGTCATCAACTCTTCAACCGTGACCTCTTTACCTCCATGAGTGTCCCAGGTATCACGGTTATGGCAGTACAGGCAGCGCATCAGGCAACCCTGGAAGAACACGATAAAGCGGATACCTGGGCCATCAACGGTGCCACAGGATTCGAAAGAGTGGATGCGGCCTTTCAAGGACATTGCGGGTTTCTCCAAAATTGACTGTCAAACGCAGTCTAAATAGGCAGGTAGCTGTCGGGCAGGGATCGGCGATGTGGCCAGTGGCCAAGTGAAAAAGATCCCTGTTACCGGTTACGTGCCGGATAACTGTTTTGCCGGATATCCATGCAGTATATACCCTTCACAAGGTAAGCAGCAGCGTAGATACCCGGCAAAACAGACTCAAATTCAGAGTCAGGTGTTAATTAATAAAAAGGCCGGAATATCCGGCCTTGGTAAGACTTGTTTTGCGGGGCAGAGCGATCCGCCCCGGCGAAACCCTGATTAGATCGACTGGGTGAAAGTACGAGTAATCACGTCTTGTTGCTGTTCTTTGGTCAACGAGTTGAAACGTACTGCGTAACCAGATACACGGATGGTCAGCTGAGGATATTTCTCAGGGTTTTCCATTGCGTCCAGCAGCATTTCACGGTTCATCACGTTCACGTTCAGATGCTGACCGCCTTCGATTGACGCTTCGTGGTGGAAGTAACCATCCATCAGACCCGCCAGGTTGGCTTTACGCACGTCGTCATCTTTACCCAGCGCGTTTGGCACGATGGAGAAGGTGTAAGAGATACCATCTTTCGCATAGGCAAACGGCAGTTTGGCAACGGAGGTCAGGGAGGCTACAGCACCTTTCTGATCGCGACCGTGCATTGGGTTGGCACCTGGGCCGAATGGCGCGCCAGCGCGACGACCATCTGGAGTGTTACCGGTTTTCTTACCATATACCACGTTAGAGGTGATGGTCAGCACGGACTGAGTTGGTACCGCATTACGGTAGGTACGCAGTTTCTGAATTTTCTTCATGAAACGTTCTACCAGGTCACAAGCGATATCATCGACGCGAGAATCGTTGTTACCGAACTGCGGATATTCACCTTCGATTTTGAAGTCGACAGCCAGGCCATCTTCATCACGGATGGTGGATACTTTGGCGTATTTGATAGCAGACAGGGAGTCGGCTGCTACAGACAGACCCGCGATACCACAAGCCATGGTGCGATAAACATCACGGTCATGCAGAGCCATCAGCGCAGCTTCATAGCTATACTTGTCGTGCATGTAGTGAATGATGTTCAACGAGGTCACATACTGCTTGGCCAACCAGTCCATGAAGTGGTCCATACGTTCCATGACTTTGTCATAGTCCAGCACGGTGTCCATCATTGGCGCTTCTTTCGGGCCAACCTGCATTTTCAGTTTTTCATCAACGCCGCCGTTGATTGCGTACAACATGGTTTTCGCCAGGTTGGCACGCGCACCGAAGAACTGCATTTGCTTACCGACAATCATCGGGCTGACGCAACAGGCGATGGCATAGTCATCGTTGTTGAAGTCTGGGCGCATCAGGTCGTCGTTTTCATACTGTACGGAGGAGGTGTCGATAGACACTTTCGCGGCGTATTTTTTGAAGTTCAACGGCAGTTTTTCAGACCACAGGATGGTCATGTTTGGCTCTGGAGATGGCCCCATGGTGTACAGCGTGTTCAGGAAGCGGAAGCTGTTTTTGGTAACCAGCGTACGACCATCAACACCCATACCTGCCAGGGATTCGGTTGCCCAGATTGGGTCACCAGAGAACAGCTCATCATATTCAGGAGTACGCAGGAAACGAACCATACGCAGTTTCATGACCAGATGGTCGATCAGTTCCTGAGCTTGCAGTTCGTCCAGTTTACCGGCCTTGATGTCGCGTTCGATGAACACGTCCAGGAAGGTAGACACACGGCCGAAGGACATGGCCGCACCGTTCTGGGATTTTACTGCGGCCAGGTAGCCGAAGTAGGTCCACTGCACGGCTTCTTGAGCGGTGGACGCTGGGCCAGAAATGTCGTAGCCGTATTTGGCTGCCATTTCTTTAATCTGAGCCAGGGCGCGGTGCTGTTCAGCAATTTCTTCGCGCAGCTGGATGGTCATTTCCAGATCTTCGCCATTTTCCAGACGGGTCTGCAGGGACTTGAACTGGTTCAGCTTGTCGGCCATCAGGAAGTCGATACCGTACAGAGCAACGCGACGGTAGTCACCGATGATACGGCCACGGCCATACGCATCTGGCAGACCAGTCAGCACGCCTGACTTACGGCAGTTCAGGATGTCTTTGGTGTAAACATCGAATACGCCCTGGTTGTGGGTTTTACGGTATTCGGTGAACACTTTCTTAACCTGTGGATCCAGTTCACGGCCATAAACCTTGCATGAACCTTCAACCATCTTGATGCCGCCGAATGGGATCAGCGCGCGCTTCAGAGGAGCATCGGTCTGCAAACCAACGATGGTTTCCAGATCTTTATTGATATAGCCCGCATCATGAGAAGTCACGGTGGAGACGACGTTAGTATCGAAATCAACTGGCGCATGGGTGCGGTTTTCCAGTTTGATCCCTTCCATAACCTTGTCCCACAGGGTGGTAGTGGCTTGACTTGCGCCAGCCAGGAAGGATTCATCACCCTCGTAAGGAGTGTAGTTTTTCTGGATGAAGTCACGTACGTTGACTTCTTTCTGCCAGTCACCTTCGCTGAAACCTTGCCAAGCGGTCGCTAACTTCTCGTTAAGTTCGGTCATTATACACCTACCTTCTAATGTGGATTTCTTTGTAAACCCGGCGCCGTGCCAGCCAACAGATTAATGGTTCTGTTTGCCGCCACGCAGATAAATTACCCAGTAAGTCAACCCAACCAGCAGACCACCGCCAATGATGTTACCTATGGTGACGGGGATCAGGTTGTCGATGACAAAGTTGCTTACGGTCAGATGAGCGAATTGCTCGGGTGTTGCTCCTACGGCTTGCCAAAACTCTGGCGTAGCAAAGTGTTTAACTACTATACCCATAGGGATCATAAACATGTTGGCGATACTGTGCTCAAAGCCGCTGGCAACAAACATCGCGACCGGCAGGATCATGGCGAACATCTTGTCCATCAGGCTGCGGCCGGAGTAACTCATCCACACGGCCAGACAAACCATCAGGTTAGCCAGGATGCCGAGACAGACGGCTTCGATAAAGGTGTGATGCAGTTTATGGTCGGCGGTTTGTAATACGTTCAAACCCCACAGGCCATTCGCCGCCATATACTCACCAGAGAACCAGATCAGAGCCACGAAGAACAGGGCGCCAATCAGGTTACCCACATAGACGTTTAACCAGTTAAGAGCCAGCTGCCCCCAGGTAATACGCCCGCTGGCTTTGGCAATTACGGTCAGCACGGTGGAGGTAAACAGGTCTGCACCGCAAACCACGACCAGCATCAAACCCATAGAGAAGCAGATACCACCCACCAGCTTGGCGAGGCCGAAAGGAATGGCGGCGGTGCCGGTGGTCGCTGTGATATAGAAAACAAAGGCGATAGAAATGAACACACCTGCGGTGATCGCTAAATAAAAAGTCGTCAGCGGATGCTTGGTGGCTTTATACACCCCCGCATCTTCGGCAACTTTCGCCATCGCGGCAGGTAACAGCATATCGAAGGGGTTGTCAGCTCTCACACTAACTCTCGCTCTTAAGGGTTATTACAATACATTGAGATACTAGCAAAGCAGTATAGGGTAAAAATTGACTTGGATCATATCGCGCAGAAGTAAAACGGCCAAAAACCGCAAAATCAGTAGGGGTTAACAGGTTAATTTGTTGATTTTTATGTGAAAAATATTTTTTAATGTTTATAAAAAATTTTGAAGTTACGGCTGGATTTAGCTGGAAAAGGGTTAAATTTTTGCACTTATTGTCACTTTTTAGCGGATAAGTATTAATTGATGATTAATTAATATTTCACCTTGTTGCAACAATTGGCGATTTAATTCTCTTTTGGGGTGATAAGTGTCTTTTTGATATAAAAGTTGATTGATGACTTGAGCCTGATTTTTGTTCAACCAAACGAACCATGCTGCTTCTTTGTGAGTAGCGCCGGTAAAATTTTACCGGCGTATCAATCAGCTTTATGCTTGCGCCCAATGACGGCGTTTGGCGGTTTGCAGCTTTTCGTAAGCCGCCAACAGCGCTTGATGAGCCGGCAAGGCCTTCAATTCACTGTCGATGGCAAACAAACCGTTGAAGCGTTCTTCGCCGCTCATGGCCTTCGATGCCGCATCAACCGCATCCTGACCATACATCTTCACGAAGGCCGTGTGATACTGGGCAGGCTCACGCTCTGGCTCCAGTGCCAACAGCAGAAGCGTTTGCAGACAACGGTAATAGTTGCTGCGCTCAGGGGTAAACAGTGAGGCATTGAATTCCTGCGTCCACTCAGCCCAGATCAGCGCCTGCTCGAGATCGCCACCGGCCAGTGCCAGCATGGACTTCAGTTCGCCAACACGTAGCGTGTACCAGGCGTTGTCTTTACCTGAGGCAATGCCCAGCAATTCACGTACGCGAGTGAAATCGTCCAGCCCTTCATCATCCAACTGCTGGATCAGCGCCAGGTACTCTTCAGGTTCCAATTCGCTGCCCGGCAGTTGCAGCAAGGTTTCGCGCAGATGTGCGCCCATGCTGTTGTTCGCCAGCAGCAGATCCTCTGCCGGATAGATGTCGGACATCCCCGGAACGATGATGCGACAGGCGTAAACATCCAGGTGCTCGTAATCGGCAATGTACACTTCGGCATCTTCTTTATTGAAGATGTTCATCAGGGTGGCGAACTCTTCCTGCGTGCTGCCGCTGAAACTCCAGTCAACAAACGGATAGTCGGCATCCTGTTTGAACATATCCCAGGAGATCAAACCGCTGGAATCGATAAAGTGAGTTTCCAGGTTGGCGTGCTCGGCCACCTCTTCGTCATCGAAGGTTGGGGCGGTAAACACATCCAGATCTTTTAAGCCGCGGCCTTGCAATAGCTCGGTAACGGTACGCTCCAGCGCGACCCCAAAATCAGGGTGGGCACCAAAGGATGCAAAGCAGGTGCCGTTGGCAGGGTTGAACAACACCACGCAGATCACCGGATAGTTGCCGCCTAGCGAGGCATCATAGGACAGGATCGGGAAGCCTTCTGCTTCCAACGTGGCGATTGCCTCAACCACGCCAGGGTAGCGGTTCAGCACCTCGCCCGGGATTTCCGGCAGGCTGATGGATTCGGCGATGATGCGATTCTTCACATAACGCTCGAATACCTCGGAAAGGCCCTGTACTCGTGCTTCATTGGCGGTGTTGCCCGCTGACATGCCGTTGGACACGTACAGGTTGCCAATGATATTCATCGGAATATACACGGTCTGCTGATCCGACTGGCGGGAGAATGGCAGGGCGCAGATGCCACGATCGCTATTGCCAGACTGCAGATCGATCAGATCGCTGGCAGTCAGTTCCTGTTCTGGATCGTAGAAGGCGTGTGTGCGCTCATCCAGGATGCCCTGCGGCAGAGCGTTATCCGCTGGGATTGGGAACCATTTTTCATTCGGGTAGTGAACAAAATCGCCTTCGGCAATCTGTTGGCCCAAATAGAAATCGGCAAAGAAATAGTTGGTCGACAGGCGCTCAAAATACTCGCCCAGCGCGGAAGCCAGCGCGGCCTTCTTGCTGGCACCCTTACCGTTGGTGAAGCACAGTGGGCAATCGCGATCGCGGATATGCACTGACCAGACGTGTGGCACCGGATTCAGCCAGGAGGCTTCTTCGATATTGAAACCCAGATCGGTTAATTTCTGCTGAAAACGGGCGATGGAGTCTTCCAGCGCAGCGTCTTTGCCAGGAATAAAAGTTTGCGTCATTGTCTTCACTTATTTGGCGTACTAAAAACGCGCAATGATACGGGGTTTTGCTCTCAAGCTCCACGTATTCCGAAAGCCAATCAGATGTCACAGTTTTTATGGGGATAAAGACGATAATTCAGCGGGTTAACCATAATGGAGAAACGTAATGAAATCAGTAAAACTCAGCGTGTTGGCAATCTTGTTGGCCGGGGCTTGTGGCTCGGCATTGGCGTTACCGAATATCACCTTGCTCGCTACTGGTGGCACTATTGCCGGTGGGGGGGAGTCGGCAACCAAGTCCAACTACACTGCGGGTAAACTCGGCGTTGAGGCGTTGGTGGATGCCGTGCCGGAGCTGAAAAAAGTGGCCAACGTACAGGGTGAGCAGGTCGTTAATATCGGTTCGCAGGATATGAATGACGAAGTGTGGCTCAAGCTGGTCAAAAAAATTAATGCTGATTGTGCCAAAACCGACGGGTTCGTGATCACCCACGGTACCGACACGCTGGAGGAGACCGCGTATTTCCTGGATCTCACCGTCAAGTGTGATAAACCGGTAGTGATTGTTGGGGCGATGCGCCCGGCTACCGCCATGAGCGCCGATGGCCCTTTCAACCTGTATAACGCCGTTGTCACGGCTGCCGATCCGCAGTCGGCCAAGCGGGGCGTGCTGGTGGTGATGAATGACACGGTGCTCGATGGCCGCGACGTAACGAAAACCAATACCACCGGCGTACAGACTTTCCAGTCACCTAACTATGGTCCATTGGGGTTCATCCATAACGGCAAAATCGATTACCAACGTACGCCACAGCGTAAACACACCACTGAAACACCATTTAACGTGGATCAGATGAACACGCTGCCACAGGTTGGCATTATCTATAACTATGCCAACGCGTCGGATGCACCGGCCAAGGCGCTGATTGCCGAAGGTTATCAGGGGATCGTCAGCGCAGGCGTAGGTAACGGCAACCTATATAAAACCGTGTTTGATACGCTGGCGACGGCGGCGCATAACGGCGTGGCGGTAGTGCGTTCTTCCCGCGTGCCTACCGGTTCCACTACCGAAGATGCAGAAGTGGATGATAGCAAGCTCGGTTTTGTGGCTGCGGGTACCTTGAATCCGCAAAAGGCGCGCATTCTATTACAGTTGGCATTAACCCAGACCAAGGATGCCAAACAGATCCAGGCGATGTTTAATCAGTATTGATCTCCGAACCTGCGGGGGCGTAATGCCCCCATTTTCTCCGCCCAGACTATGCTGTATGAAACCACTTTTACGCAGGAACGATTTCATGCAGGCATTTGATATCCAAAGAATGGCATTTGACGAAACCACGCCAGAGTTTCTGGCCGAGGTGGCGCTACGCTGCCTGTTTACCTTTTTGCTGGTGTTTATCTTTTTAAAAATGACCGGGCGGCGTGGCGTACGCCAAATGTCGCTGTTTGAAGTGCTGATCATCCTGACTCTGGGGTCCGCCGCTGGTGACGTCGCGTTTTATCACGATGTTCCTTTGCTGCCGGTGCTGATGGTGTTTGTTTGTATGATGGTGATGTACCGCTTCTCCACCTGGCTGATGGATCGCTTCCAGAAGCTCCAGGTCTGGATGGAAGGTGAACCCCTGATCCTGGTCAGCGAGGGGCTATTCGATTGGGACATCCTGTGCCGGGAAAATATCACCCACGATGAGTTCTTTATGGAGCTCCGCCAAGCCGGGGTCGAACACCTCGGGCAGGTGAGATTGGCCATCCTGGAAGTGAATGGCACCATATCGGTGTATTTCTATCCGGATGATCAGGTGCGGCCTGGATTACCGGTATTACCGGCAAAATGCGTCAAGAGCCTGACCCAGATCGAGAGCAAGGGTGACTATGCCTGCGGCATGTGTAGCCTGATCTCAACATTGACGCCATCGCCTGATAACGTTTGCAAACGCTGCGGTAACCACAAATGGATAGCGGCAATGACCCATAGCCGGGTTAGCTGAATACAGCACAAAAAACCGCGTTAACCCGCTGAATACGCCAGTGTCACAGCGTTTTATGGCACAAATAAACCCTGAGGCCGCAGAGCCTGTTATTTGCGGTCTTGTCAGTTTCCCACCCTTGGAACAATAAGCATTGCAGCCGGGTTACGTGAGTGATAAAACCGATAGAGTTGGTTAACATCAGCGTTAACTTCGGGCATATGTCGAAAGCCGTTTGTTACGGCGCACAGTGAATGTGGTGAGGGGAAATGACTCAGGTTTATAATTTTAGCTCTGGCCCGGCGATGCTGCCGGTGGAAGTGTTGCGCCGTGCGGAACAAGAGTTGTGCAACTGGCACGGTCTTGGCACTTCGGTAATGGAAATCAGCCATCGCAGTAAAGAATTCATCGCCGTCGCCGAACAGTCCGAACAGGATCTGCGCGATCTGCTGAAAGTCCCCGCCAACTATAAAGTGTTGTTCTGCCACGGAGGTGCCCGCGCACAATTCGCCGCGTTGCCGCTGAACCTGTTGGGCGATAACACCACTGCCGACTATATCGATGGCGGCTACTGGGCGCACAGCGCAATCACCGAAGCGGAAAAATACTGCCAGCCGAAGGTGATTGACGTTAAAACCACCGTTGACGGTTTAAGCGGCATCAAGCCGATGAAAGAGTGGCAACTGAGCGATAACTCGGCTTACGTGCACTACTGCCCGAACGAAACCATCGATGGTGTTGCCATTGATGAAACGCCAGACTTTGACGATAAAGTGGTGATCGGCGATTACTCTTCGACCATTCTTTCCCGTCCGTTGGACGTCAGCCGTTTCGGCGTGATCTATGCTGGCGCGCAGAAGAACATTGGTCCGGCAGGTTTGACGCTGGTGATCGTGCGTGACGATCTGTTGGGTAAAGCGCGTCGTGAGGTCCCGTCGATCCTGGATTACACCGTGCTGGCAGAAAATGACTCGATGTTTAATACCCCGCCAACCTTCGCCTGGTACCTGTCTGGCCTGGTGTTCAAATGGCTGAAAGAGCAGGGCGGCCTGGTGGAAATGCAAAAACGTAACCAGGCCAAGGCCGAGTTGCTGTATAGCACCATCGATCAGTCCGATTTCTACCGTAGCCGCGTGGCTATTGCCAACCGTTCCTGGATGAACGTGCCGTTCCAGCTTGCCGATGCCGCGCTGGACAAAGTGTTCCTGAGCGAAGCAGAGGCCATTGGCCTGCAAGCGCTGAAGGGCCACCGCGTAGTAGGCGGCATGCGTGCTTCCATCTATAATGCGATGCCGCTGGCGGGCGTGAAGACCCTGACCGACTTTATGGTCGACTTCGAACGTCGCCATGGTTGATTGCCACCGCCCGCGCTGAACGGGCGGTCATACCGCTGTTGTCCTTTTGCATTAAAGCGGCTCCGGCATTATTCCGGGGCCGTTTCGTTTATCAGATTCTGGAGAGTTTTGTTCACATGGTGGATTCCCTGACGTTACAACCGGTTGCTTTGGTCGATGGCACCGTTAACTTACCCGGCTCCAAAAGCGTATCCAATCGGGCCTTGCTATTGGCTGCACTGGCACGGGGAACGACCCGGCTTACCAACCTGCTGGATAGCGACGACGTGCGTCATATGCTGAATGCCTTGCAGGCGCTGGGGGTGAGTTATCAACTCTCCGACGATCGCACCACCTGTTCCGTTGAGGGCAACGCTGGCCCATTGATTGCTAGGCAGCCGTTGGAGCTGTTCCTCGGTAATGCCGGTACGGCAATGCGTCCTTTGGCAGCAGCATTGTGCCTGGGAGAGGGCGATGTGGTGTTGACCGGCGAACCGCGCATGAAAGAGCGCCCGATCGGCCATCTGGTCGATGCCCTACGTCAAGGCGGCGCTCAAATCGATTATCTCGAACAAACGGATTATCCCCCAGTGCGTCTGCGTGGCGGTTTTCGCGGTGGCGATGTCAGCGTTGACGGCAGCGTTTCCAGTCAGTTCCTGACCGCCTTGTTGATGATGGCACCGTTAGCAGCCCAAGACACCGCGATCCATATCAAGGGTGAGCTGGTTTCCAAGCCGTATATCGATATTACTCTGCACCTGATGAACACTTTCGGTGTTGAGGTCACGCACGACAACTATCGCGTGTTCCATATCCGTGGTCAGCAGACCTACCGTTCGCCAGGCGACTATCTGGTGGAGGGCGATGCCTCTTCAGCCTCCTATTTCCTGGCCGCTGCGGCAATTAAAGGCGGCACCGTGCGCGTTACCGGTATCGGTAAAAAAAGCGTGCAGGGCGATACCAAATTTGCCGACGTGCTGGAAAAAATGGGCGCGCGTATCACCTGGGGCGATGATTTTATCGAATGCAGCCGCGGTGAGCTGAAAGGCATTGATATGGATATGAACCATATCCCGGATGCGGCGATGACGATTGCCACCGCCGCACTGTTCGCGACCGGGCCGACCACTATTCGCAATATTTATAACTGGCGGGTGAAAGAAACCGACCGTCTGGCGGCGATGGCAACTGAACTGCGCAAAGTTGGCGCAGAGGTTGATGAGGGTGAGGATTACATTCACGTTGTGCCACCAGGCAAGCTGCAATTTGCCGAGATTGGCACCTATAACGATCACCGTATGGCGATGTGCTTCTCGCTGGTGGCGTTATCCGATACGCCGGTGACCATTCTTGACCCGAAATGTACTGCCAAAACCTTCCCGGACTATTTTGAGCAGCTGGCGCGTATCAGCCAGTTGGCTTAATCCTGCTTGCTTGTCATCAATAGGCCTCGTTTGAGGCCTTTTTGCTCCCCTCTCTTGCATATCCGCTATACTTTTTGCGCATTAGTGCCCAGATTTTCGACAACCAGACAGTTCTAGGTAACAGTAAAGCCCGCAGGCGCGTATAATACGCCCCCGAATCTGCTCCTATCGGGGCAGAGAGCAGGTGTGTTCCTGTGAGGTTTCTACCTGAAGGAGAGAGAAATGACGGCTACAGTTCCGGTGATAACCGTTGATGGACCAAGTGGTGCGGGCAAAGGCACGTTGTGCAAAGCGCTGGCTGAGTCCCTTGGTTGGCGTTTGCTGGATTCCGGCGCGATTTATCGCGTACTGGCTCTGGCGGCGTTGCACCATCAGGTGGATATCACCTCTGAAGAGGCGTTAGTCCCCTTGGCCGCCCATCTCGACGTCCGCTTTATTGCTCAGGACGGCAAGCTGCAGGTGATTTTGGAAGGTGAGGACGTCAGTAATGAGATCCGCACCGAAACCGTTGGCAATACGGCTTCGCAAACGGCGGCATTCCCACGAGTTCGTGAGGCGCTGTTACGCCGTCAACGTGCATTTCGCGAGGCACCCGGCCTGATCGCCGATGGCCGTGATATGGGTACCGTGGTGTTCCCGGATGCACCGGTTAAAATTTTCCTCGACGCCTCTTCCGAGGAGCGAGCGCATCGTCGCATGCTACAGTTGCAGGAAAAAGGCTTTAATGTTAACTTTGAACGTCTTTTAGCCGAGATAAAGGAACGGGATGACCGTGACCGTAATCGGGCTATTGCGCCACTGGTACCGGCTCTCGATGCGCTCGTGTTGGATTCTACCAGCATGTCGATCGAGGAAGTGATCCAGCGGGCGTTGGCATATGCACATGAAGTGTTGGCGTTGCCGCAGCAATAAGCGCGGCGGCGTGATTATCTTTTTGTATATTTGTCATCGTATTGCATAGCAGTAACTGAATATATCGGGTAAAATTTTACCCCTGTAACCTAAACCCTGTCGGCATGGAGCCAATGGCGGGGTATGTCAAACAACCCCATTCGGCGGGATGCTAAATGGACGTTAAACTATAGAACCCTGAAGATTAAACATGACTGAATCTTTCGCTCAACTCTTTGAAGAATCCCTGAAAACAATCGAAACCCGTCCGGGTTCCATCGTTCGTGGTGTTGTTGTTGCTATCGATAAAGATATCGTACTGGTTGACGCCGGTCTGAAATCTGAGTCTGCCATCCCGGCTGAGCAATTCAAAAACGCCCAGGGCGAGCTGGAAATCCAGGTTGGTGACGAAGTTGACGTTGCGCTGGACGCTGTTGAAGATGGCTTCGGTGAAACTCTGCTGTCCCGTGAGAAAGCTAAGCGTCACGAAGCTTGGATCACGTTGGAAAAAGCTTACGAAGAAGCTGAAACTGTCGTCGGTGTTATCAACGGCAAAGTTAAGGGTGGCTTCACTGTAGAGCTGAACGGTATTCGTGCGTTCCTGCCAGGTTCCCTGGTTGACGTGCGTCCAGTTCGCGACACTCTGCACCTGGAAGGCAAAGAGCTTGAGTTTAAAGTCATCAAGCTTGACCAGAAGCGCAACAACGTTGTTGTTTCTCGTCGTGCAGTAATCGAATCCGAGAACAGCGCAGAGCGCGATCAACTGCTGGAAAACCTGCAGGAAGGCATGGAAGTTAAAGGTATCGTTAAGAACCTCACTGACTACGGTGCATTCGTGGATCTGGGTGGTGTTGACGGCCTGCTGCACATCACTGACATGGCTTGGAAACGCGTTAAGCACCCAAGCGAAATTGTCAACGTGGGCGACGAAATCACTGTCAAGGTGCTGAAGTTCGACCGCGAGCGTACTCGTGTATCTCTGGGCCTGAAGCAACTGGGCGAAGATCCATGGGTTGCTATCGCCAAACGCTACCCAGAAGGCACCAAGCTGACTGGTCGTGTAACCAACCTGACTGATTACGGCTGCTTCGTGGAAATCGAAGAAGGCGTTGAAGGTCTGGTACACGTTTCTGAAATGGATTGGACCAACAAAAACATCCATCCGTCCAAAGTTGTTAACGTGGGCGATGTAGTGGAAGTGATGGTTCTGGACATCGATGAAGAGCGTCGTCGTATCTCCCTGGGCCTGAAGCAGTGCAAAAACAACCCATGGCAGCAATTCGCAGAAACCCACAACAAGGGCGACCGCGTTGAAGGTAAAATCAAGTCTATCACTGACTTCGGTATCTTCATCGGCCTGGACGGCGGCATCGACGGCCTGGTTCACCTGTCTGACATCTCCTGGAACGTTGCAGGCGAAGAAGCAGTTCGTGAATACAAGAAAGGCGACGAAATCGCAGCTGTGGTTCTGCAAGTTGACGCAGAGCGCGAGCGCATCTCCCTGGGCGTGAAGCAACTGGCTGAAGATCCGTTCAATAACTACCTGTCTATGAACAAGAAAGGTACTATTGTTACTGGTAAAGTCACTGCAGTTGACGCCAAAGGTGCTACAGTTGAATTGGCAGGCGGCGTAGAAGGTTACCTGCGTGCTTCTGAAGCCTCTCGCGACCGTATTGAAGACGCAACTCTGGTTCTGAACGTTGGTGACGAAGTTGAAGCTAAATTCACTGGCGTTGACCGTAAGAACCGCGTTGTAAGCCTGTCCGTCCGTGCTAAGGACGAAGCAGACGAGAAAGATGCAATTGCTACGGTTAACAGCAGTAAGCCGGAAGAAAGCAACTTCTCCAACGCTATGGCTGAAGCCTTCAAAGCGGCTAAAGGCGAGTAATGACGGGGGGCGGTTTGTTAACCGCCCCGATACGGTAGTTTAGCTGCAAAGCTTGGAGGTACTATGACCAAGTCTGAACTTATTGAAAGACTTGCTGGCCAGCAATCTCATATTCCGGCGAAGGCCGTTGAGGATGCAGTGAAAGAGATGCTCGAACACATGGCAGCTACGCTTGCCGAGGGTGAGCGCATCGAGATCCGCGGATTCGGCAGTTTTTCTCTTCACTACCGTGCTCCGCGCGTCGGCCGTAACCCTAAAACGGGTGATAAAGTCGAGTTGGATGGCAAGTACGTCCCTCACTTCAAGCCAGGTAAAGAGTTACGTGACCGTGCCAATATCTATGGCTAGTCGCTGACCACCCATAGTGTTGTTGCTTGTAAAGAATATAAAACGGTGCCTTAGGGTGCCGTTTTTTTTCGCCTGTAAAATCTCCCTCCATTGTTATGCCCACCCAGTTTTGTGTTTCTTCACGCAATCGTCCCTGCAAATGATCGATAACCCACGGATTGTTTGCGTCCCACTTTCCTGAACAAAATTCCGCAACTGGCGCTTAGACGGTTGAGAAGTAACCTCTGTTGCAGATGCTATTTCCCCGCGACCCAATCCTAGGTGCTGAGGTCAGGCACGGGAGCTAATTTGTAGCACGCTCAGTCCCCTCGCCTTTTGGGAGAGGGCTAGGGTGATGGGCGTTTAACTGAGTGTCATCATTGCAAGGAGAGCGAAAATCAGGATCTCACTGGATATGGCCGCCATCGCTTTGGTGATAGGGATGCTGCCAATACTGTTGCTCCCCCAATTGCCGTCGTTGCCTGTATTGTTAGGGCTGGCGGTTATGGCGTTGTGGCTATGGCGTCATAAACCGAACCCTTGGAGCCGGGCATTGTGCTGCTGCCTGCTGGGTTTTATCTACGCCACCGGCAGCGCCAGCCTGCTGATGCAACAGGTCGCAACGTTAACGATCAGCGGCGATAAAGTCGTGATAGCCTCCGTGCAAAGCATTTGGCTGGATGGGGCTGAGATGCCACAGGTTCAACTGCGTATTGAGCAGGTCAGTGGGTATTGGTTGGTTCCCGCGCTGTTCTTTAAGGCTAACTGGCGCGGAGAAAAGCCCTGTGCGGGCCAACGTTGGGAACTGAAGGTTCGTTTCCGTCCGGTGCACAGCAGCCTGAATGAAGGGGGATTTGACGGGCAACGCTGGGCGATTGCCAATCGGCAACCGTTGCGTGGTTTTATACGAACCGCAACGCTGTTGGATGAGGGTTGCTACTGGCGGCAGCGGATCGTTAAGCAGATGGATCAATCGCTCATGCCACTGACGCAGCGCCCGGTGTTGTTGGCGCTGGCTTTTGGCGAGCGGGCGCTGATGGCTAATGAGTTGCGCGGGCAACTGATGAAAACCGGCGTGGCCCACCTGATGGCTATTTCTGGCCTGCATATTTCCCTCGCCGCCGCCTTCGCCTGGGGGCTGGCGCGCGGCGTACAGTATTTATTGCCCGCGCGTTATATCGGCTACCGTTTCCCGCTGATTGTTGGCTGGCTGATGGCGCTGTGCTATGTCTGGCTGGCGGGGGGGCAACCTCCAGCGATGCGAGCCTTTATTGCCTTGTCCCTGTGGTTCTGGCTCCGTCTCAACGGCGTTTCCTGTACTTCCTGGCAAATCTGGCTGTGGTGCATCTGTTTATTGTTGCTGTGCGATCCGCTTTCCGTGCTCTCGGACAGTCTCTGGCTCTCCGCCTTGGCGGTCGCGGCCTTAATCTT
Source organism: Serratia sp. (in: enterobacteria) (assembly GCF_051654945.1). Taxonomy (GTDB): domain Bacteria; phylum Pseudomonadota; class Gammaproteobacteria; order Enterobacterales; family Enterobacteriaceae; genus Chania. The sequence goes on along the minus strand of NZ_JBOFZA010000072.1, from coordinate 691,510 downwards.
TTGGTTTGAATGGGCCCCGCTGCCAAGGCGCTTCAGCGCATTTTGGGGCTGGGCACCTTTGCGTTGGCTGCATATCCAACTGGGGATGACGCTGCTGCTGATGCCATTGCAGTTTGGTTTGTTTCATGGCTTGAGTTGGACGTCGTTACCCGCCAATCTGTGGGCGGTACCGATCGTTTCTCTGCTATCTGTGCCGTTGATCTTGCTGGCATTGATGCTGTTTTTCATTCCGCCGCTAAGCCGCTGGTGTTGGCAACTGGCCGATGCTAGCGTCAGTTGGGCCTTATGGCCGCTTCCTTGGCTCGAACAGGGGTGGCTACAGGTTGGAGCAGCCTTGCTGCAATTTAGCGCCCTTGGCTGGCTGGCGGTGGTTTGCTGGCGGTTTCGCTGGTGGTTTCACTTTCCTGTTGGTTGTGGCGTAGTGGTGCTGGCGTGCCTGCTTTGGCGCGAAAGGACTCCAGACTATCGCTGGCGGGTGGATATGATTGACGTAGGTCACGGGCTGGCGGTACTGATCGAACGCGAAGGTAAGGCCGTTATTTTTGATACGGGCAACCGCTGGCAAACCTCCAGTGCGGCAGAACGCATGATCTTGCCATTATTGCGCTGGCGGCAAATAACGCTGGAGCAAATCATTATCAGCCATAGTCATCTGGACCATATCGGCGGTTTGCCGGTATTGGCAGCGGCGTTTCCACAGGCCAGCGTGCGCACGCCGATAATCGACATTGGCCAATTATCTTGTGTGCAAGGGCAGCATTGGACGTGGCGAGAGCTAAACTTTCAGGTGCTGTGGCCGCCGGAGCGAAAAGATCTGGCGGGTAATGATGATTCCTGCGTGGTACGCGTCGATGATGGTAAGTTCAGCCTTTTGCTGACAGGCGATATTGAACGCCGGGCCGAGCAGGCGTTGCTGAAGCAACGGGCGAATTTACCCAGCACGCTACTCCAAGTGCCTCATCACGGCAGCAAGACATCCTCAACGCCGCCATTCTTGCGGGCTGTTGCCCCCGAGATGGCGTTAGCCTCCGCTTCTCGTTACAACGTCTGGCGCTTACCCGCAGGGAAAATCGTCAAACGCTACCGGGAAAACCACATTTCCTGGCGCGATACGGCGCGCTCAGGGCAGTTGAGCGTGTTGTTTTATGACAACGATTGGCAGGTTAAAGGCTTTCGTGAACAACTAAATCCGCGTTGGTACCATCAGCGGTTTGGCGTCGAGGGTGATAATGAGTAGAATAGGCCGCTATTTCTTCCGATGCTGGTATTTGCATGATGAATGATAAAGATCTTTCCACCTGGCAGACATTTCGTCGCCTCTGGCCGATGATTAAACCCTACCGTACCGGGTTGACTGTCGCAGCCGTTGCGTTGGTGTTCAACGCAGGCGGGGATGCGCTAATGTTATCCCTGCTTAAGCCGCTACTGGATGGATTTGGCAAAACCGATAGCCGCGTGTTGCTCTGGATGCCACTGGTAGTGATTGGCCTGATGATCATGCGTGGTATCACCAGCTATATCTCCACCTATTGTATTTCATGGGTTTCCGGCATGGTGGTGATGCAAATGCGTCGCCGTCTGTTCGGCCATATGATGAGAATGCCGGTCGCCTTTTTTGACCAGCAGTCAACCGGGACGCTGCTTTCACGTATCACCTATGACTCCGAGCAGGTCGCTTCTTCCTCTTCAGGGGCACTGGTTACCGTAGTGCGTGAAGGGGCCTCGATCATCGGCCTGTTTATCGTGATGTTTTATAACAGCTGGCAGCTCTCGCTGATCCTGATTGTACTGGCACCGATTGTTGCTTTTACTATCCGCATGGTCTCCAAGCGTTTTCGTAATATCAGCAAAAACATGCAGAACACCATGGGGCAGGTGACCACCAGTGCCGAGCAAATGCTGAAAGGGCATAAAGAAGTGCTGATCTTCGGTGGTCAGCAGGTGGAAACCGAACGTTTCAATACGGTCAGCAACCGCATGCGTCAGCAGGGGATGAAGCTGGTTTCTGCGTCTTCTATCTCCGACCCGATTATTCAGTTGATCGCTTCGCTGGCATTGGCCTTCGTGCTGTTTGCCGCCAGCTTCCCTAGCGTGATGGAAACGTTGACCGCCGGTACCATTACCGTGGTGTTCTCTTCCATGATTGCCCTGATGCGTCCTTTAAAATCACTGACCAACGTGAATGCCCAGTTCCAGCGTGGGATGGCAGCCTGCCAGACCTTGTTCTCCATCCTGGACATGGAACAGGAAAAAGACTCTGGGACCCGCCAGATCGAACGTGCCAAAGGGGATATCGAATTTCGCAACGTGACCTTCTACTACCCTGGGCGTGATACCCCGGCGCTGCGTGATATCAATCTGAGCATTTCAGAAGGTAAAACGGTAGCGCTGGTTGGCCGTTCTGGCTCCGGGAAATCAACGATTGCCAACCTGTTAACGCGTTTCTACGACATTCAGGAAGGCGAGATCCTGATGGATGGTCACGACCTGCGGGAATATACGTTGGCTTCACTGCGCGATCAGGTTGCGCTGGTCTCGCAGAACGTTCATCTGTTCAACGACACCATTGCCAACAATATTGCCTATGCGCGTGAAGAGCGCTACAGCCGTGAAGAGATTGAGAAAGCCGCGCGCATGGCCTATGCCACCGACTTTATTGATAAAATGGAGAACGGCCTGGATACGGTGATTGGTGAGAACGGCGTAATGCTTTCTGGTGGACAGCGTCAACGTATTGCCATCGCTCGTGCCTTGCTGCGCGATTGCCCAATCCTGATCCTGGATGAAGCGACCTCCGCGCTGGATACCGAATCCGAACGTGCGATCCAGTCGGCGTTAGATGAACTACAGAAAAACCGTACCTCGCTGGTGATTGCCCACCGCCTGTCAACCATCGAGAAAGCCGATGAGATCCTGGTCGTTGAAGATGGTCGTATTGTTGAACGTGGCCAGCATGCCGAGTTGATCGAGCAGAAAGGCGCTTACGCACAACTTCACCGTATGCAGTTTGGTCAGTAATGATCGAGCGCATCTGGTCCGGTAGTTCACTGCTTTACCTGCTGCTGTTGCCGCTTTCCTGGCTGTATGGCCTGGTGAGCGGTCTGATCCGCCTTAGCTACCGCTGCGGTTTACGCAAAAGTTGGCGTGCGCCTGTGCCTGTGGTTATCGTGGGGAATCTCACGGCAGGGGGGAACGGTAAAACGCCGATGGTGATCTGGCTGGTGGAGCAGTTACAGCAGCGTGGCTACCGGGTTGGCGTGGTTTCCAGAGGCTATGGTGGCAAGGCAGCGGTTTATCCTCTGGTGCTGGATGCGCAGACCACCACTCGGCAGGCCGGTGATGAGCCGGTGCTGATCTATCAGCGTACCGGGGCACCGGTGGCTATTTCGCCGAAGCGTGCCGAAGCGGTGCAAGCCCTGTTAAAGCAGGGCGAATTGGATGTGATCATTACCGACGATGGCCTCCAGCACTATGCCTTGCAGCGTGATTTTGAGCTGGTGGTCATCGATGGCGTGCGTCGTTTTGGTAATGGCTGGTGGTTACCCGCAGGCCCAATGCGTGAGCGGGTTGCCCGTTTGAAAACGGTGGATGCCTGCGTAGCAAATGGCGGTGTTGCCCAGCCGGGTGAAATCGCCATGAAACTCCGGGCGCAGGATGCGGTGAATATCGCCAGCGGTGAACGCCGCCCGGCGATCGAACTACCGCATGTAGTCGCTATGGCAGGCATCGGTCATCCGCCACGCTTTTTCGCTACGCTGGAAAAGTTGGGTGTTGAGGTCGATCGCGAGGTAGCCTTTGCCGATCACCAGGAATACAACCACGGGCAGTTAGCCGCACTGGTGAGCCAGGGCCAAACGCTGCTGATGACCGAGAAGGATGCGGTAAAGTGCCGTGCTTTTGCCCAGCCTGAATGGTGGTATTTACCGGTTGAAGCGGTACTTCCCCCCGAGCAGGCCGAGCAACTGTTGCAAGACATCCAAAAGTTGGTCAAATAATTCAGGCTTCCAATGCGCGCAACCCCAGGGCTTGCGCGCAAGCTTGCAGTGAGCGCTGCTGCGTTTGCTGATAGAGTTCCATTTCATCTATTACGCCAATGCCTAATGCTTGTTCAAACGCCGCACGGCTTGATGCCGCTGCGTATTGCGTGTGGCGGCTATCCCCGAGATTCGACTGAAAAATTCCGGCGGCGCTGACTGGCAGGAAATCCTCATACACCAACGGTTGGAAACGGATATAGTCCAGAGCGATGAGCTGTTCTAGCGTGCAGTGTTGCTCCAGGGTATCTTTCGCCGCCAATCCGCATTCGGTAGGGAAATAGCGGAACCAGGCTAATTGCTGCACGCGTAGTGCTTGGTAATCATCTGGGAAGGCGCGGAAATGTTCAGCCAGCAGTTGGTAATAGCGTGGTGCGTTATCTTCTGTCGCCGGAACTTGTAATTCATCTTGGGTGGCTTGCAGCAGGCGATCGTAAAGGGCTCGTCCTTTGGTAGTCAGGGCTACGCCACGTTGTTCAATTTCCCCGAATCGCGCGGTGTGATGCCCCACAACCTGTTGGCCATCCGGTTCGATAAACAGCACCTCTTCTTCTAACGCCTTGAAACTGGTCTGACGTAACAGAATAGGGCAGTGGCGCGTCGGCGGTCCTTCGATCACCGCTTTGGGCGGAATACCCCGTTCCGGCATTGCCGTCTGTACCCGATCGATATCCAGCGTTCTTGGCGTCAGATGGTTGATATGTGGCCCCTTGAAGGCGACGATATCGGCGATCAGGCGATGTTGATGGTGCAGCTGTTGGTACTCGCTGGCGCTGACGGTGGCCAGACGGTGCCAACGGAAAGTTTCGAGCGCCTGGGCAACGAATTCCTGTGTCTGTTCAGCATCCAGGCCGCCCTGAATTTCATGTAACGCCATCAGTTCCAAAGCCCGCTCGGTAAAGATGCAGCGGCGATCAAGCAGCCGTTGTGCCAGCTCGCGCAGCGCTACATTCTCAATCAGTTCGAGTCGCAACAACGAGGTGAAGATGCGAAACGGGCTGATTTGCAGATCGGCTTCATGCACGGCACGAAAAGCGGTGGAATGGACAGGGACACCGGCAACGGTCAGATCGTAATAGCCCACCGCAGACATGCCCATCACGGCAAACAACCGCCGTAAGGTCTGCAACTCGGCTGCGGTGCCAACGCGGATAGCGCCGTGGCGCTCCATGGATAATCGACCGATTTCACCGGTAATCTGTAACCCGTGGGCCAAGGCGGAGTCTTCACTCAGCACCTGGCGGTTGGTTTCTGCGACCAGTTCGATCAAGTCTCCGTACAGTGGCACCTCTTGCTGATACATGGCCGACATCGCCAGGGAGAATTTGGCGCGAATTTCATTCGGCGAGACGAAGTGCTGGTCGATCATGCTGCTAGCTCCTTAGCTCAATAAAATCTGAAAAATGCGGTTTAGGCCGCCAATAGTGCTGGCTGGATGCACACTCACCGTGTTTTTGACTCAAGTCTAGTCAGTTGGTTCGTGATTTGTTATCGATTGGCTAACGATATTAGTGTTTTATGCGTTAGCTCTCATTTGCTGCTATCACCTCAAGCGGTGAACGGGGAGAGGATTGTTCCCGGGACCAGTATAAAACTGCAGGAATTTAATTTATTAAAATCATTGACATAGGGTTTTTCTTTGCCGGTATAGCTAAAAAGTGTGATAAACCTCTTGTCTTGATGATGAGTTTATGAGTAAATGCATACCGGCCTGTGATGCAGCGCTATTTATGTACGAGTATAGAGTCAAGTAGTTCCTCCCAAGACGTTATCATCTGATTCCGCTTCAAAGACGAACCTTCTAAGTACCTCCCATAAGTAATGATTCTGACAAACGGCCAAATTGCCATAGGGCAGGTTTTGTAAATATTTAAAAGGTAATAGTTATGTCTAAGAAGACTGGTCAGGTTAAGTGGTTCAACGAAAGTAAAGGTTTTGGTTTCATTGAACAGCTTGATGGCGGCAAAGATGTATTCGTACACTTCTCTGCAATCATGACCGACGGTTTCAAGACTCTGGCAGAAGGCCAGCGTGTTGAGTATACCATCCAGGACAGCCCGCGCGGGCCGGCTGCCGCCAACGTTGTTGCTCTGTAAGTTTACAGGTCAAAGCGTTACGAGAGCTTAATACAACCATAATGACGCCTTGGTGCTGATTTATGCGGAAGATATTAGGTTCAACAAGCCCGCTTTTAAGCGGGTTTTTTAATTTTTGCTCACGAGAGGTTTGTTACGAAAAACTTTAGGATGGGCTGGTAGCATCCAGACAATAATAACAAGAACGTTGTTAGGGATGCTCAAGTGAAAGGATATAAAAATATGTTTAAGAATACTGTGTTAAAAATGGGCCACGTGAAATGGTTTGATCAGGCTCAAGGCTATGGTTTTATTTCACCTGTCGATGGTAGTGACGAAATTTATGTTAGCCGTCGTGCTATCGCCAATACCAAGAACAAGTCATTAAACGAAGGTCAGAACGTCGAGTTCTCGATCTATCGTAGCTCTCACGGGCTGTCAGCGGCAGACGTTATCGCGTTCTGATCCGCACTTTCCTCGCCAGTGCCGGTGCCGCCACCCCAAGCACTGGCGAAGAAAATTTCCCCAGGATCCTCTATCATCAGGCCATTGCTCAATGACCTTGGATATCAGGATGCCAATCCCAGTTATTTCGCTTTCTTCTGCCCGCGCGCTTCATCTTGCCGCTCAAGGGCTGCTATCCCCGATCAAACGCCAGGCTCGCCCCGATGATGTCGTTACCGCCATTGAGCGTATGGGCCTGCTGCAAATTGACACCATCAGCGTGGTGGCCCGCAGCCCTTATCTGGTGCTGTTCAGCCGCCTGGGTGACTATCGGCCAGAATGGCTGGAGCAGGCCTTGGCTAGCCGTAAGCTGTTTGAGTACTGGGCGCACGAAGCCTGTTTTCTCCCTATCAATGATTTTGGTCTGTTACGCCACCGCATGCTGCAACCGCAGGGGATGGGGTGGAAATACTCGCAGCAATGGATGCAGGAGCATCAGCAGGCTATCGACGAGCTGCTACAACATATCGCGGTTCAGGGACCGGTACGCTCGGCCGATTTCAGCGCCGAGAAGAAAGGCGCCAATGGTTGGTGGGATTGGAAGCCGGAAAAGCGTCATCTGGAAATTCTGTTTACTTCTGGCAAGCTGATGGTGGCAGAGCGCCGTAATTTCCACCGTGTCTACGATCTTACCGAACGATTATTACCGCAGTGGGATGACAGCGTGCATGCTCTCCCGTCAGAGGCGGCACAACAAGAGATGCTCAGCCGTAGCTGCCGTTATTTGGGCGTGTTTAAAGCCGAATGGCTGGCAGATTATTACCGCTTAAAACGCGTGACACCTAAACCGTTACTGGCAACTCTAGTAGAGCAAGGGGAGATCTCAAAGGTTGCGATCGCAGGGCTGGAGGGGGAGTTTTATGTCCATCAGTCGCTCGTAGCCGAGCTGGCGTTGGCAGAGCAGGGGAAGTTGAAATCCTCGGTGACCTGTTTGTTATCTCCGTTTGATCCGGTGGTGTGGGATCGTCGGCGCGCGCTGGAATTGTTCAACTTTGACTATCGGCTGGAATGTTACACGCCAAAAGAAAAGCGCCAATATGGTTATTTTACACTGCCGCTGTTGCAGCGCGGCGAGTTGATTGGCCGGCTGGATGCAAAGATGCACCGCAAGCAGGGCATTTTTGAGGTGATCAGTTGCCATCTGCAACCCGGGGTCAAGCTGGGCAAGCAGCGCTGTCTGGATATTCGACAAGCTATTACCCGCACGGCGAAATGGCACGGGGCGCAGCGGGTCTCGCTAGGAGACGTGCCAGCAATTCTGGCTGCGGAGTGGGGACAAGGCTGGGAAGTAGAATAACGAATGACCCCTCACCCCAACCCTCTCCCAAAGGGCGAGGGAGCTAGTGCAGAGTCGTAGGCAGACAAGGTGGCACTGCGTAGGGGCGCTGCATGCCGTGCCCGTGTTAAGGTCAGGCGCAGGAGTTAAACTGTGGCACGTTCGGTCCCCTCTCCCTGTGGGAGAGGGTTAGGGTGAGGGCGTGCGTTTCAATTGCTGTAGTTGGCAAACAGCGCGATGATTTTATGAAGACGTTTGATCATTTGCAGGTTCTCATTTTTTTTGTGATGTACATCACAAAAAATTCTACGCCTGCCGATTGGCCGATTCAACCCCCGCAGAAAAATTTCCCGTTCGGCAACCGTCTGAGCAAATCAGGCGGTGATTAACCGGCCTCATGGCGTTATGCTATCCTCACGCACTTTCCCCGTTAGCATATCTTCCCCCTGGAGGAAGCATGGATCACCGTTTACTCGAAATCGTTGCCTGCCCGGTCTGCAACGGCAAGCTCTATTTCAACAAAGAACACCAGGAACTGGTCTGCAAGCTGGACGCCCTGGCCTACCCATTGCGTGATGGTATTCCGGTATTGCTGGAAAACGAAGCGCGCACCATTCCACTGGACGAGAAACACGCATGAGTTTTATCGCTATCATCCCGGCGCGTTATGCGTCCACCCGCTTACCGGGTAAACCGTTGGCGGATATCCACGGTAAGCCGATGGTGGTGCATGTGATGGAGCGTGCCCGTGAATCGGGGGCTTCCCGTGTGATCGTCGCCACCGATCACCCTGAAGTGGCCAAAGCAGTTGAGGCTGCTGGCGGTGAGGTGTGCATGACCAGCCCGGATCATCATTCCGGTACCGAACGCCTGGCGGAAGTGATCGAAAAGTGTGGTTTTGCCGATGATGAAATCATCGTCAATGTGCAGGGTGATGAGCCGATGATCCCACCGGTTATCGTGCGTCAGGTGGCAGAAAACCTGGCGGCCAGTAGCGCAGGGATGGCCACGCTAGCGGTGCCGATCGAAACCGCAGAAGAAGCCTTCAACCCGAATGCGGTCAAGGTGGTAATGGATGCGCAAGGCTATGCGCTCTATTTCTCACGCGCCACCATCCCTTGGGATCGTGAACGTTTTGCTCAGTCCAAAGAGACTATCGGCAACAGCCTGCTGCGGCATATCGGAATTTACGCCTACCGTGCCGGTTTTGTCCGCCGCTACGTCAGTTGGCAGCCAAGCCAGTTGGAACAGATTGAACTGCTGGAGCAACTGAGGGTGCTGTGGTACGGCGAAAAGATCCACGTTGCGGTGGCGCAGGCCATTCCGAGCGTTGGCGTCGATACGCCAGAAGATTTGCAACGCGTACGCGACAGCATCAAGCGTTAACCTCCCGTTGGCCGGGGTCCCCGGCCATCTCAATGCCTGATTTATCGCTTTTATTGATCTGCATTGAGGAATTTCTCCGCTCATCGTTCGATGATGTCAGATGCTTATCCTTAATCTGGAGGGTTTCACCCCATGGAGCAGCTGCGTGCCGAATTGAGTATTGTGCTGGGGGAGTCCGTTGGTCGTCTGGAACGCGTCAGCGAACAGCCCTATGCCCATCTGTATTCGCTGTACGATCGCCAGGATCATGCGATCCCGTTGATGGCGAAAAGCTTTGTCTGTGAAGGCATTGCCCAACAGGAAGCGTATAAACTTTCCATGTTGGCACGTGAAGGGGATATTCGCCTGCCCACGGTATTTGGTGTGGTTTACACACGGCAAGCGCCCTACAAAGAGATTTTGCTGATTGAACGCCTGCGTGGCGTATCGGTCGAGGCTCCAACCCGCACCTTGGCCCGCTGGGAAGCCTTGATGGACCAGATTGTTGACGGCATGCTGGCCTGGCACCGCATCGACAGCCACGGCTGCGTCGGCACGGTAGACGGTACGCAGGAAAATGATTGGTTCAGTTGGTATCAGCAGCGTATCGAGGTGCTTTGGTCAACCCTGGGCAATCTGAATTCACCGCTGTTAACTATGGAAGATCGCCGCCTGCTGTACCGCACGCGCGAAATGTTGACCGAATTTTTTGCCGGTTTTGACGATCCTTGCGTGCTGGTACACGGTAATCTGGGTTTACGCAGCATGTTGAAAGATGCCAAAACCGACCAACTGCTGGCGATGCTCAACCCAGGTATGATGCTGTGGGCACCACGGGAATATGAACTGTTCAGGCTCTGCGAGGCGGGGATGCCGGATCGTTTGATGTTCCACTACCTGCAACGTGCGCCGGTGGCGGAGTCCTTCTTGGCTCGCCGCTGGCTTTACGTGGTGTGGGAAGCGGTGGCCAGGATGATCCATACCGGCAAGTTGGATCGCCCAGCGTTCGATCAGGCCGCGCAGCAGCTACGGCCCTGGCTGGCGAATTAATCGCTGCTGGCCTCGCCATCTCCTTTTAGCCGTTGCCACAGGCTGCCCAGCGCTTCGTACGCCGCCCGTTCGCTATGACCAAGGAACATGGCAGAAGGCATCACCCGATCCCAGATATTCAGCGGTGAGGTAATAGCCAACTGATTGGCCGGAGCCGGGATGGGGTGCAGGCCTTGGGCCTCGAAGAAGCGCATGGCTCGCGGCAGGTGATTGGCGGATGTCACCAGCAAAAACGGCTGTTGCCCTACCAATTGGGCGACCTCTGCCGCTTCCTGCTCGGTATCTCGCGGACGATCGACCAATACGATGTCGCTGGCAGGCACGCCCAGGCTTTCAGCTACCAGTGCTGCGGTAGCCGCGCTGCTTCGCGTTTTCGCGCCTTTTCCACCGGTAAAGACCAGCTTGCTACCTGGGTGCGACAGGTATAGCCTGACGCCTTCCGCCACCCGCGGCAGGCTGTTGTTGAGCAGGTTGGAACTGGGTGCCCAGTCTGGGTTATAGGTGTAACCGCCACCCAGCACCACGATATAGTCAACCGGGCCGTTGCCCCGATAGGTTGGGTAGCTGGCTTCCAGTGGCTGCAACAGCCGATCGGCGACCGGTTGCAGGCTGAGCAATAGCAACAGCAGCCAGCTCAGGCTTAACATGACTTTGCCGCTTTTCTGCCAGCGGGTAAACCACAGCAGCAATAGTGCCAGTCCCATCAGCAACAGCAGTGCGGGGAGTGGCATCATCAGGTTGCCTATAAATTTTTTTAAGTGAAATAACATCAAAAATCAGGTCCTTTTGGGCGAAAAAACGACATCTGGCCGCATTCATGCTGCAAGAAGATTTATTCTAAGCCAGTCTGTGCCAAAATAGCAGGTTTGAATGGGCAGGCGTTTTGCCGCAGGCCAAGATTAATTCAGCGGAGCCGTAGTCCATGCAGGATCGCAATTTTGACGATATTGCCGAGAAGTTTGCGCGTAATATTTACGGCACCACCAAGGGGAAAATCCGTCAGGCGGTGGTCTGGCAGGATCTGACCACGCTGCTGGCCCAACTGCCGCAGCGGCCACTGCGCATTCTGGATGCCGGTGGGGGCGAAGGCCATATGGCCTGCCAACTGGCAGAATTAGGACATCAGGTCTTGTTGTGCGATCTTTCTGGTGAGATGATCCAGCGCGCTGCACTGCTGGCGGAGCAGAAAGGTGTGAGCCACAACATGCAATTCATACAAAGTTCGGCTCAAGAGATAGGGCAGCATTTGGCACAGCCGGTTGATCTGATATTGTTCCATGCTGTTTTGGAATGGATCGCCGAACCGCAGGTGGCATTACAGGCGTTGTTTGACTGCCTGGTGCCCGGCGGCGCGCTATCCTTGATGTTCTTTAATGCCAACGGTCTGTTGATGCGTAATGTGGTGTTGGGGAATTTCCAACTGGTGGATCCCGAAGTCAGACGGCGTCGCAAGCGCTCGCTGTCGCCGCAGTATCCACACAGCCCACCGCTGGTCTACGGCTGGCTGGAGCAGATGGGCATGCAGATTTCAGGGAAAACCGGCGTGAGGGTTTTCCATGATTATCTGCAAAGCAGGCAGTTGCAGACACAAAAATTTGAAGAACTGCTGGCGCTTGAACAATTGTATTGTCGGCAAGAGCCGTACGTGAGTTTGGGGCGCTATATTCACGTCTCGGCGCATAAACCGAACCTGAAGGACGAACTATGAGTGAATTTTCCCAGACAGTACCCGAACTGGTCGCCTGGGCACGGAAAAATGATTTCTCTATTTCGCTCCCTACTGAGCGTCTTGCGTTTTTGCTGGCTATCGCCACGTTAAATGGTGAGCGGCTGGACGGCGAGATGAGCGAAGGTGAGCTGGTTGATGCATTTCGCCATGTCAGCAAAGGGTTTGAACAGACGCATGAAACGGTGGCGATCCGCGCCAACAATGCGATTAACGACATGGTGCGCCAGCGCCTGTTGAACCGTTTTACCAGCGAGTTGGCGGATGGCAATGCCATCTACCGCCTGACGCCGCTGGGCATTGGTATTACCGATTACTATATCCGCCAGCGTGAGTTTTCGACCCTGCGTCTTTCCATGCAGTTGTCGATCGTGGCGGAAGAGCTGAAGCGTGCCGCAGACGCTGCCGAAGAGGGTGGCGATGATTTCCATTGGCACCGCAACGTCTTTGCTCCACTGAAATATTCGGTGGCGGAGATCTTCGACAGTATCGACCTGACCCAGCGCCTGATGGATGAACAGCAGCAGAGCGTGAAAACCGATATCGCGGCGTTGCTCAACCAGGATTGGCGTGCGGCGATCTCCAGCTGTGAGATGCTGCTGTCGGAAACCTCCGGCACCCTGCGTGAACTACAGGATACGCTGGAGGCCGCAGGTGATAAACTCCAGGCCAACCTGCTGCGCATTCAGGACGCCACGCTGGGAGAGATGGAACTGGGCTTTGTCGATAAGCTGGTGTTTGATTTGCAAAGCAAGCTGGATCGCATCATCAGTTGGGGCCAACAGGCGATTGACCTGTGGATCGGCTATGATCGCCACGTGCACAAGTTTATCCGTACCGCCATCGATATGGACAAGAACCGCGTGTTCGCCCAGCGCCTGCGCCAATCGGTGCAAAACTACTTCGATAATCCTTGGACACTGACCCATGCCAGCGCCGATCGTCTGCTCGATATGCGTGATGAAGAGCTGGCGTTGCGCAGTGAAGAAGTTACCGGGGAACTGCCGTCCGATCTGGAATATGAAGAGTTCAGTGAAATCCGCGAACAGCTGGCAGCGATGATCGAACAGGCACTGAAGGTGTATCAGGAACAAAAAATACCGCTCAATTTGGGAGAGGTAATGCGCGATTATCTGGCGCAATTTCCGCGAGTGCGTCACTTTGACGTTGCCCGCATAGTGGTCGACCAGGCAGTGCGCCTTGGTGTGGCTGAAGCTGATTTTTCAGGGTTGTCCGCGCAGTGGCAGGCAATCAATGATTACGGAGCCAAGGTACAGGCCCATGTCATCGACAAATATTGAACAAGTAATGCCAGTCAAGCTGGCCAAGGCATTGTCTAACACGCTGTTTCCGGCATTAGATAGCCAATTGCGCGCAGGTCGTCATATCGGTATTGATGAGTTGGACAACCACGCATTCCTTATGGATTTTCAAGACGAGCTGGAAGAGTTTTATACCCGCTACAGCGTCGAGCTGATCCGGGCGCCGGAAGGGTTCTTCTATTTGCGCCCGCGCTCCACCACGCTGATCCCACGCTCGGTGCTTTCCGAACTGGACATGATGGTCGGCAAGATCCTGTGCTATCTCTACCTGAGCCCAGAACGCCTGGCGCATGAAGGGATCTTCAGCCAGCAGGAGTTGTACGATGAGCTGCTCAGCCTGGCGGATGAGAACAAGCTGCTGAAGTTCGTCAATCAGCGCTCCACCGGTTCGGATCTCGATCGTCAGAAACTGCATGAAAAAGTGCGTTCTTCGCTCAATCGCCTGCGCCGCTTGGGCATGGTGTATTTCATGGGCAGTGACAACAGCAAATTCCGCATTACCGAGGCGGTGTTCCGCTTCGGTGCCGATGTGCGCAGCGGTGATGATCCACGCGAAGCCCAGTTGCGGATGATCCGCGACGGTGAGGCCATGCCGGTTGAAAACAGCCTGTCACTGAACGATGAGAGCGACGCGGAAGATGCGCAGGCAGACACCACCCCGGACAGTGCAGAGGATGAACAGGAATGATTGAACGCGGTAAATTTCGCTCACTGACGCTGGTTAACTGGAACGGTTTCTTTGCCCGCACCTTTGATCTGGATGAACTGGTCACTACGCTTTCGGGCGGTAACGGGGCCGGTAAGTCCACTACCATGGCGGCCTTCGTCACGGCGTTGATCCCGGATCTGACGTTGCTGCACTTTCGTAACACCACCGAGGCCGGTGCCACCAGTGGCTCGCGCGATAAAGGCCTGCACGGTAAATTGCGTGCCGGTGTCTGCTACTCCACGTTAGATGTAGTCAACTCGCGCCACCAGCGTGTAGTGGTTGGGGTTCGTCTGCAACAGGTGGCGGGGCGCGATCGCAAGGTTGATATCAAGCCCTTCACCATTCAGGGGCTGCCAACGGCGGTGCAACCGACCGAACTGCTGACCCAGACCGTGGGCGAGCGTCAGGCACGCGTCCTGTCGTTACAGGAGCTGAAAGAGCGTGTGGAAGAGATGGAAGGGGTGCAGTTCAAGCAGTTCAACTCCATCACCGATTACCATGCCCTGATGTTCGATCTGGGGGTGCTGCCCAAGCGTCTGCGCACTTCTTCCGACCGCAGCAAGTTCTATCGCCTGATCGAAGCCTCGCTGTACGGCGGGATCTCCAGTGCCATCACCCGCTCGCTGCGTGATTACCTGCTGCCGGAAAACGGCGGCGTGCGCAAGGCGTTCCAGGATATGGAAGCCGCGCTGCGCGAGAACCGCATGACGCTGGAAGCAATCCGCGTCACCCAGTCGGACCGCGACCTGTTCAAGCATCTGATCTCTGAAGCGACCTCGTATGTGGCCGCAGACTACATGCGCCATGCCAATGAACGCCGTATCCATCTGGATGGGGCATTGGTCTTGCGTAACGAGTTGCTGGGCAGCCGCAAACAGTTGGCCGCAGAGCAGTTCCGCCATGTTGAGATGTCGCGTGAACTGCACGAGCAAAGCGGCGCAGAATCCGATCTGGAAACCGATTATCAAGCCGCCAGCGATCACTTGAATCTGGTACAGACGGCGATGCGCCAGCAGGAAAAGATCGAGCGTTATGAAGGCGATCTGGAAGAGCTGACCTACCGTCTGGAAGAACAGAACGAAGTCGTTGCAGAAGCAGGCGAGCAACAGGCCGAAAACGAAGCGCGTGCCGAAGCGGCAGAGCTGGAAGTCGATGAGCTGAAAAGCCAGCTCGCCGATTATCAGCAGGCACTGGACGTGCAGCAAACCCGTGCCATTCAGTATCAACAAGCACTCCAGGCGCTTGAACGCGCTCGTGCGTTGTGCCAGGTGCCGGATCTCACCGCCGAAAATGCCGAAGAGTGGCTGGATACCTTCCAGGCGCGTGAGCAGGAAGCGACCGAGTCCCTGTTGCAGCTGGAACAAAAACTCAGCGTGGCGGACGCGGCACACAGCCAGTTCGAACAGGCCTATCAGCTGGTGGGTAAAATTGCGGGTGAAGTCAGCCGCAGTGAGGCCTGGCAGACTGCGCGCGAACTGTTGCGTGACTGGCCTTCGCAGCAGCATCAGGCCGAGCGTGTACAGCCGTTGCGCATGCGTTTGAGCGAGCTGGAGCAGCGTCTGCGCTCGCAGCAGGACGCCGAGCGTCTGTTGCAGGAGTTCTGTAAACGCCACGGAGAGAGTTATCAGCCGGATGAACTGGATGCCTTGCAGCAAGAACTGGAAGAGCGTTTAGAGTCGCTGTCGCAAAGCGTCAGCGATGCCGGTGAGCGCCGGATGGAAATGCGTCAGGAACTGGAGCAGATCCAACAACGCATCAAAGAACTGACCGCCAGGGCACCGATCTGGCTGGCCGCGCAGGATTCACTGACCCAGCTCAGCGAGCAGAGCGGTGAAGCCTTCGAAGATAGCCAGCAGGTTACCGAATACATGCAGCAACTGCTGGAGCGCGAACGCGAAACCACCGTTGAGCGTGATGAAGTCGCCAGCCGCAAGCGTGAAATCGAAGCGCAGATTGAACGCCTCAGCCAGCCAAGCGGGGCGGAAGATCAGCGTCTGGTGACGTTGGCCGAGCGCTTTGGCGGCGTACTGTTGTCGGAAATCTACGACGATGTGACCATCGATGATGCTCCGTACTTCTCCGCGCTGTACGGCCCGTCGCGCCACGCCATTGTGGTGCCGGATCTGTCGTTGGTGCGTGATCAACTGCAAGGTCTGGAAGACTGTCCGGAAGATCTTTACCTGATCGAAGGGGATCCGCAGTCGTTTGATGACAGCGTGTTCGCCGTTGAAGAGCAAGACAAAGCGGTAGTGGTGAAAATCGCCGATCGTCAGTGGCGTTACTCCCGCTACCCGGAAGTGCCGCTGTTTGGCCGTGCTGCGCGCGAAAATCGCCTGGAAGTGCTGTACGCAGAGCGTGACTCGTTAGCAGAACGCTACGCCACTCTGTCATTTGACGTACAGAAAACCCAGCGTTCTCATCAGGCGTTCAGCCGCTTTATCGGTTCGCACCTTGCCGTGGCGTTTGACGCGGATCCCGAAGCGGATATCCGTGCTCTGAACAGCCGCCGTGGTGAAATCGAGCGTGCGCTCAATAACCACGAAGCGCAAAATCAGCAGCAGCGCCAGCAATTTGATCAGGCCAAAGAGGGCATTTCCGCGCTCAACCGCCTGATACCGCTGGTGTCACTGTTAAATGACGAAACCTTGCAGGATCGCGTTGAAGAGATCCGCGAGGAAATGGAAGAGGCGCAGGATGCTGCGCGCTATATCCAACAGCACGGTGTTGCTTTAGCCAAGCTGGAGCCGATGTTGTCGGTACTGCAAAGCGATCCGGAGCAACATGAACAGTTGCAACAGGATTATGTACAGGCACAGGCCACCCAACGTCAGGCCAAGCAGCAAGCCTTTGCCCTGACGGAAGTGGTGCAGCGCCGCGCGCACTTCAGCTATACCGATTCTGCCGGCATGCAGAATGCCGATAACGATCTCAACGATAAACTGCGTCAGCGCCTGGAGCATGCGGAAGCCGAACGTACTCGCGCTCGTGAGCAATTGCGCCAGTACCAGACCCAGTTTACGCAATACAGCCAGGTGTTGGCCTCGTTGAAAAGCTCTTATGACGCCAAGCGCGACATGCTTAAAGAGTTGAGCCAGGAGCTGGTGGATATTGGCGTGCAGGCCGATGCCAATGCCGAAGCCCGTGCGCGTCAGCGTCGGGACGAATTGCATGCCTCGCTGAGTAACAACCGTAACCGCCGTAACCAGTTGGAGAAGCAACTGACCTTCTGCGAAGCGGAAATGGACAGTCTGCAAAAAAGACTGCGCAAGCTGGAGCGGGATTATTACCAACTGCGTGAGCAGGTGGTGACCGCCAAGGCGGGCTGGTGTGCCGTGATGCGTATGGTGAAAGACAACGGGGTTGAACGCCGTCTGCACCGTCGTGAATTGGCCTATATGGACGGTGACGAACTGCGTTCAATGTCGGATAAGGCGTTGGGGGCGTTGCGTCTGGCGGTGGCGGATAACGAACATCTGCGCGACGTGCTGCGTCTGTCGGAAGATCCGAAACGGCCTGAGCGTAAGATCCAGTTCTTTATCGCGGTCTATCAGCATCTGCGCGAACGTATCCGCCAGGATATTATCCGCACCGACGATCCGGTTGAAGCCATCGAACAGATGGAGATCGAACTGGGCCGCCTGACCGAAGAGTTGACCGCGCGCGAGCAAAAACTGGCGATCAGCTCGAAGAGCGTGGCCAACATCATCCGCAAGACCATCCAGCGTGAGCAGAACCGTATCCGGATGCTCAACCAGGGGCTGCAAGCGGTGTCCTTCGGCCAGGTGAAGAGCGTGCGGTTGAACGTCAACGTACGTGAAGCACATGCCACCTTGCTGGACGTGCTCTCCGAGCAGCAGGAACAGCATCAGGATCTGTTCAACAGTAACCGCCTGACCTTCTCGGAGGCTTTGGCCAAACTGTATCAGCGCCTGAATCCGCAGATCGACATGGGCCAGCGCACGCCGCAAACCATCGGTGAAGAGCTGCTTGACTACCGTAACTACCTGGAGCTGGAAGTGGAAGTCTTCCGCGGTTCCGACGGCTGGCTGCGTGCGGAAAGTGGCGCACTGTCCACCGGGGAAGCGATCGGTACCGGTATGTCGATTCTGGTTATGGTGGTACAGAGCTGGGAAGAGGAATCACGCCGCCTGCGGGGTAAAGATATTTCGCCTTGCCGTCTGCTATTCCTCGATGAAGCCGCGCGTCTGGATGCCAAATCCATCGCCACGCTGTTTGAGCTGTGCGATCGTCTGGAGATGCAGCTGATTATCGCCGCGCCAGAAAACATCAGCCCGGAAAAAGGCACCACCTATAAACTGGTGCGTAAGGTGTTCCAGAACCATGAGCATGTACACGTGGTTGGTCTGCGTGGTTTTGCCAGCGAACAACCTGCTTTAGGCGCGCTGGCGGAAGAAACGTCGAAAGGCTAAAAAAACGCCCTATAAATCTGAAAATAGCTGCCTGAAGGTGGCTATTTTTTTGTATGACGTGGATGATAGGCCTGCTTTTTTTCCAGCGGTAAGCTGGGATGAAACAGTTATTTACGGTGCTGAGAGCAAAAGCGCCGTTCTGTTTGTATACTGAAACTAATAATAGTCTGTGCGGTATTTTTGTGAGCCTACAGGGGGCAAGGGATGTTGCTTAAAAATGGAAACTCAGTACGACGTCTGGCATTGAGTTGCGCAATCACGTGTGGTTTTGCCGTGTCGTTTTCCGCATGGGCAACTGTACCGGCGTTGCCGGTAGTGTCATCGTCATCGGGGATGTCCGTGGCACAAAGTCGTGCCGAACTGCTTGCGGCGCTGCCGAAAAGCGTAGTGCCGTTTTATCTCTCAACCTTGGCACCGTTATATGCTGCCAACCAGATGCAGCCTATGTGGCAGGATCGGGAAGCGGTTCTGCAATTCCAGCAACAACTGGCCGAGTTGGCGATTTCTGGCGTACAGCCACAGTTTACCCAATGGGTAAAACTGCTGACCGATCCGGCGATCACCGATATGGCGCGTGATATTGTGCTGTCGGACGCCATGCTGGGTTATCTGCAGTTTGTGTCCTCGATCGGGGCTAACGGCAACAACTGGCTGTACAGCAATATTCCCTACAAGTTGAACGTACCGGCCAATACGGTGATTAACCAATGGCAGCTCTCGATGCATCAGGGGAGAACGCTGGCCTATATCAACTCGTTGGCTCCACAGCATCCTCAGTATGCCAAAATGCATCTGGCGCTGCGCGAGATGCTGGCAGATGGTCGCCCATGGCCACAAATGGCCAATGGTGCCAGCCTGCGTCCAGGGCAACTCAGCGACGATATTCCTGCGCTGCGTGATATTCTGGCACGTACCGGTATGCTGAACGTCAGCCCGGTGAAGAGCGCTTCACCTGAGCCTGAAGTGACCAATGCAAGTGCCACGACCCCGGCGGCGGATGACGATCTTTCAGTCGATGAAGAGAAGAACCGCGATACCGCAGGGACCGTCGTAAGCCCGGCAGCGGCACCGATCAAAGATCTGGCCCCATCTCCAGAGGCGACCGCGCAGGTACAGCCTGCCAGCCCGGTTTCGGTAACGGATAATCGTTACACGGATGATTTGGTTGAAGGGGTGAAACGTTTCCAGACCTGGCAAGGGCTGACGCCTGATGGCGTCATCGGTACCCGGACGCGTGAATGGCTGAACGTTTCGCCGCAAACCCGTGCTTCATTGCTGGCGTTGAACATCCAGCGTCTGCGCATTCTGCCTGGGCACGTCGATACCGGCATTATGGTCAACATCCCGAACTACTCGCTTACCTATTATCTCAATGGTAATGAAGTGTTGTCTTCGCGAGTGATTGTTGGCCGCCCAAGCCGCAAAACCCCGCTGATGAGCAGCGCGCTGAATAACGTGGTGGTCAACCCGCCATGGAATGTGCCAACCAAACTGATCCGTGAAGATATCGTGCCCAAGGCGATGCGTGACGCCAGCTACTTCCAGAAACATGGCTACCGGGTTTTCTCTGGCTGGAGCAACGATGCAGAGGCTATCGATCCGGCCATGATTGACTGGGCTGTGGTTTCACCGCGTAATTTCCCTTACCGTATACAGCAGGCACCCGGAGCCAGCAACTCTTTGGGGCGTTTCAAGTTTAACATGCCAAGTTCGGATGCTATCTACCTGCACGACACGCCGAATCATGGCCTGTTCCAGAAAGATATCCGTGCGTTAAGCTCTGGCTGTGTACGCGTCAACAAGGCTTCCGACCTGGCCAACATGCTGTTGCAGGATGCCGGTTGGAACAATACGCGCGTCTCTTCCACGCTGAAAGGCGGTAACACGACGTACGTGAACATCCGTCAGCGCATCCCGGTTCAACTGTACTATCTGACCGCCTGGATCTCAGAAGACGGCAAGCCGCAGTTCCGCACAGATATTTACAATTATGATGCGACAGTGAGATCGGGTGCACAAATTTTGGCTCAGGCCGAAAAATTGATGCGATAAATGCAGTAATTCTAGATAAATAACGGTCTGAATGTCTGGCTAGTTACCCGCACTCTTTTGGTGAGTGCAGGTAAACCACGGCGTATCGCGGGTTGACTCCGCATACGCCGGCGGTTATGGTTCGGGCAGTGCGCAGTTTTGTGCATATATTTTGACATTCTTGCCGGGTTTAAGTCATGGACAAAATTGATCATCATCGCCGTAAATGGCTGGCGTTAGGTAGCGCCGCCGTGGGTATCGCGCTGCTCCCTGGGCAGGCGTTTGCCAGTCTTTCTACCACTCGCCCGCGTATTCTGTTATTGAATAACCTCAATACCGGCGAATCAATCAAGGCCGAGTTCTTCAATGGTAAAGGTTACAATAAAGAAGAATTGGCGCGCCTGAACCATATCTTCCGTGACTATCGGGCCAACAAGGTCAAGAGCATTGATCCTGCTTTGTTCGATCATCTCTATCGCCTACAGGTGATGCTGGGTACCAGCAAACCGGTACAGCTGATTTCCGGCTATCGTTCAATGGCGACCAATACCGAAATGCGTGAACACAGCCGTGGCGTGGCCAAGCAGAGCTACCACACCAAAGGGCAGGCGATGGATTTCCATATCGAAGGGATCCAACTGAGTAATATCCGTAAGGCCGCGTTAAAAATGCGTGCTGGCGGAGTAGGCTATTATCCACGTAGTAACTTTGTGCACATCGATACCGGCCCGGTGCGGACCTGGTAATCATTGTGCATCATGATCGCTGAATGGCACCCGTCCGTTGGACGCGGTGCCGTTGTCGTTGGAGCTTTATGAAATACCATATTATCCCCGTAACGGCGTTTAGCCAGAACTGCACCCTTATCTGGTGTGACGTGACCAAACAGGCGGCACTGGTCGATCCTGGTGGTGACCCGGAAAAAATAAAGGCTGCCGTTGCCGAAAAGGGCGTAAAAGTCAGCCAGGTCCTACTGACGCACGGCCATCTTGACCACGTAGGCGCAGCGGCAGAAATGGCCGAGCATTATCAGGTGCCAATCTATGGGCCGGATAAAGAAGATGCCTTCTGGCTGGAAGGTTTGCCAGCACAGAGCCGTATGTTTGGCCTTGATGAATGTGCCGCTCTGACGCCGACCCAATGGCTGGAAGAAGGGGATAAAGTGCAAGTGGGCGAAATGTCGCTGAACGTGCTGCATTGCCCTGGTCATACGCCCGGCCATATCGTTTTTATCAACGAACAGGCACGTCTGGCGTTAGTGGGTGATGTGTTGTTTAACGGTGGCGTTGGCCGCAGTGATTTCCCGCGTGGTGACCATCAGGCGCTGATTGCGTCGATCCGCAATAAATTATTGCATCAGGGCGACGATATGGCGTTTATTCCTGGACATGGCCCAATGTCTACCTTTGGCCATGAACGTCAAACCAACCCGTTCCTGCGCGAAGAACCGGCTATCTGGTAACGGAGTTTGGCTGTCAAAATAACAAAGGGGCGCTAATGCGCCCCTTTTCAATGCTAAATCCGCTTACAGCACGGCAACGATGGCTTCGCACAGCGGCGCCATATTGTCCGGCGTCATCCCCGCGACGTTAACGCGGCCGGAGTTAACGGCATACACGCCAAATTCATCACGCAGACGCAGCACCTGTTCTTTGGTCAGACCGCTGAAAGAGAACATGCCGTTCTGGTTGATGATAAAGCTGAAGTCCTGCTCCGCACCTTTCTCTTGCAGGGTGTTGACGAACAGCTGACGCATGCGGTGAATACGCTGGCGCATATCGGTCAGCTCTTGTTCCCAAATGGCGCGCAGCGCCGGGTTACCCAGGATGGTGGCAACGACTGCCGCACCGTGTGACGGCGGGTTCGAGTAGTTGGCACGGATTGCCGCTTTCACCTGGCTGAAGGCGCGATCGGCGGTTTCTGCATCGGCCGCCACCACGGTGCAGGCACCCACACGCTCGTTATACAGGCCAAAGTTCTTCGAGTAGGAGCTGGCAACAATCAGTTCCTGATGTTTGGCCGCAAAGATACGCAGACCCTGTGCATCTTCTTCCAGGCCTTTGGCGAAGCCCTGGTAGGCGAAGTCGAACAGAGGCAACCAGCCCTTGGCAACGGACAGTTCAGCCAACTGGGCCCATTGAGCTTCGGTTGGATCGATACCGGTCGGGTTATGGCAGCAGCCGTGGAACAGCACCACGTCGCCGGCCTGAGCCTGGTTCAGGCTGGTGAGCAGACCATCAAAGTCCAGCGCATGGTTGGCAGCGTCGTAATAGTTGTATTCCAGCACTTCCAGGCCAACGGCACCAAACACGTTCTTATGGTTTGGCCAGCTTGGGTTACTGACCCAGATACGCTTGGCGTTGGTCTGGTTGGCAATAAAGTCGGCCGCGACACGCAGGGCACCGGTACCACCAGGGGTTTGCGCAGTGCGGGCACGTTTGTCAGCGATGATCGGGCTCTGTTTACCGAACAGCAGTTCTTGCGTGCAGCTGGCAAATTCAGGAATACCTTCAATACCCAGGTAGTTTTTGGTGGTCTCATTTTCCAGCAGATACTGTTCAGCTTTCTTAACGCTGGTCAGCACCGGCGTTTTGCCGGTTTCGTCTTTATAGACGCCAATACCTAAGTTGATTTTATTCTCACGCT
Organism: Serratia sp. (in: enterobacteria); assembly: GCF_051654945.1. Lineage (GTDB taxonomy): Bacteria > Pseudomonadota > Gammaproteobacteria > Enterobacterales > Enterobacteriaceae > Chania. The sequence continues at coordinate 668,342 of NZ_JBOFZA010000072.1, read as the reverse complement.
TGTCCGCGCGGAAAATGTCGGTCAGACCCAGAATTGGATCGGCTGGTGCAGCGGTGATTTTTTCAAACATGTCAGATGCTTCCATGGCCTAGAGTTAAGCAGACAGAAACATCAGGGTAACGCCAGTTATCGCCTTTGCCAACCGTTTGCGAGAAAAACACATTGAACTTGTGATGGCGGCAGATTCAGCACAAAAAATGACGGGGAAGGGCGGATTGGCAGAATAAAAAATGGCGGAAGCGCTAAAAAACAAAAACAGGGCCGAAGCCCTGTTTTTTTAACTTAGCTGACGGCGAGCCGTCATCAAGTGCAACAACTTAGAACTGGTAAACCAGACCGGTAGCTACGATGTTGTCGGTGTTCAGACCCAGTGGGTTGTCGTCGTTCAACAAGTTGATCTGATAGTCCACATAAGTAGACATGTTTTTGTTGAAGTAGTAAGTTGCGCCCACTTCTACGTATTTGATCAGGTCAGCGTTACCGATACCTTCGATTTTCTTGCCTTTAGACTGTACATAGGCGACAGAAGGACGCAGGCCGAAATCAAATTGATATTGAGCAACCAATTCAATGTTCTGTGCTTTGTTAGCAAAACCAGTGGTGCCGTTCTGCGGGCTGTTAGTATTTTGGTTTTCAATGTATGTTGCGTTACGGGTTTCACCGTACATTGCTGCCAGGTAAACGTTGTTCGCATCATATTTCAGAGCGGTTGCCCACTGCTCGGCACGTCCTTCACCGTTAGCATAGGTTGCAGCACTTTGTCTGTCGGTGCGGTCAGAAGAAGCATACGCGGCAGACACGCCAACACCGATTTCTGATTCGTAGCTGCTGGAGATACCCCAACCGTCGCCATTAGCACGTTGGATGTCAGAACGTTCGTTTTTACCTTGGTATTGCAGGCCGAAGTTCAGACCGTCAACCAGACCGAAGAAGTTCTTGTTACGGTAAGTGGCCAGACCAGTAGAGCGACCCACCATGAAGTTGTCATTGTAAGCTGAATCGCCACCGAATTCTGGCAGCATATCTGTCCAGGACATTGGATCGTAAACGATACCGTAGTTACGGCCGTAGTCGAATGAACCGTAGTCAGCAAATTTCAGACCAGCGAAGCCCAGACGGGTTTTAGTGCCGTCAGTAGCATCGGTGCCACCTTCGGTTTTGTTCGCTTGAATGTTGTATTCCCACTGGCCGTAACCGGTCAGTTGGTCAGTAATCTGAGTTTCACCTTTGAAACCAAAACGAACGTAAGATTTGTCGCCATCGCTACCATCGTCTTTAGAGAAGTAGTGCAGACCGTCAACTTTACCGTACAGATCCAGTTTGTTGCCGTCTTTGTTGTAGATCTCAGCTGCGTTGGCTGCACCAGCTGCTAACAGAGCTGGGATCACTACTGCAAGAATGTTGCGCTTCATCATCATTATTACCCTCATTGGTTTTATTCGGACACCTTGCCACTGCCGCCAATAATTCTTTTGGAACTATTGTTGATAGATTGGTGTCGTCCTGTGTCTGCACGCAGTGTTCCATTCACGGGCAGGTTTATCTAGAACGAAAATGCTACCAATGTCGCAATCTGGTTTCAGAAAGCAACGATGTGTAACATTTTGTGTATTTTAGGGAACTTTGTGATGCAGGTCAATAATCAGAAATGCGAAAGGCCAGCTAAGCTGGCCTTGATTATGTAAAAAACAGGTTTAAATTATGTTTGTTTGGATGGTCAGAAACTGGCGTTACGTGGTGTTCTTGGGAACGGGATCACGTCACGAACGTTTTGTACCCCGGTCACATAGGCGATTAAACGCTCAAAACCTAAACCAAAACCTGAATGTGGCACGGTGCCATAGCGACGCAGATCGCGATACCACCAATAATCTTCTTTATTGAGACCCATCTCTGCTAGACGCTGATCCAATACATCGAGACGCTCTTCACGCTGTGAACCACCGATGATTTCACCGATGCCCGGCGCTAACACATCCATCGCCGCGACGGTTTTGCCATCTTCGTTCATACGCATATAGAAGGCTTTGATATCTTTCGGGTAGTTTTTCACGACTACCGGAGCCTTGAAGTGCTGCTCGGCCAGATAGCGCTCGTGTTCAGACGAAAGATCGATACCCCAGGAAACCGGGTTCTCGAAGGTCTGGCCGGAAGCGATCAGGATCTCAACGGCTTCGGTGTAATCCACCTGGGCGAAATCAGAAGAGACGAAGCGCTTCAGGCGGTCGATGGCGTCTTTATCTACCCGCTCGGCGAAGAATTGCAGATCGTCGGCACGTTCATCCAGAACCGCCTGGAAGACATATTTCAACATGCTCTCCGCCAGCCCGGCAACGTCGTCCAAGGTGGCAAAGGCCACTTCCGGTTCGATCATCCAGAATTCCGCCAGGTGACGGCTGGTGTTCGAGTTTTCGGCACGGAAGGTCGGGCCAAAGGTATACACTTTTGACAGCGCACAGGCGTAGGTCTCGCCGTTCAACTGGCCGGATACGGTCAGGAAGGCTTCTTTACCGAAGAAATCCTGGCTGAAATCGACGGCACCTTGATCGGTGCGTGGCAGGTTTTCCATATCCAGCGTAGAAACGCGGAACATCTCACCGGCACCTTCGGTATCCGAAGCGGTGATCAGCGGAGTGGAAACCCAGAAATAGCCATTCTCATGGAAGTAGCGGTGGATCGCCTGCGCCAGGGTGTGGCGAACGCGGGCAACCGCGCCAATCAGGTTGGTGCGCGGGCGCAGGTGGGCGACTTCACGCAGATATTCGATGCTGTGGCGTTTGGCCGCCATTGGGTAGGTATCTGGATCGTCAACCCAACCCACTACTTTGATTGCAGTGGCTTGCAGTTCGAAACTCTGGCCTTCACCCGGTGATGGCACCACGGTCCCGGTGACTTCAATCGAGCAGCCGGTGGTCAGGCGTAACACTTCGTCCTGATAATTCGACAGAGAATCATTAACAACGGCCTGTAACGGATTAAAGCAGGAGCCGTCATAAACGGCGAGGAAGGAGATACCAGCTTTAGAATCTCTCCGGGTACGTACCCAACCGCGTACGGTGACTTCACTGTCAACCGCAGCACGACCTTGCAGTACGTCGACTACAGGCACTACGCTCATAGATTTCTCTCTTATAAGTTTTGGTTCAGAAATAGGCTAACAACCCAAGAATTTGGGGATATTGCTATGTTACTTGCCGCGTTGCAGAGCACAAGCAGAAATCATCAGAATGGGTCAACATTTATTGCTGTGAGGTAAAAAGAGTCGCTATATAAAGGAAGAAAGGCACAGCGCCTGGCCCGACAGGGGGCAGATCGCGTCACAGATTAGCTCCAGCACCCGAAAATATCACCGTAATAGCACCCTCTCCCTGTGGGAGAAGGTGCGGAGGGGAACTTTAACTGGCTTTCTTGACCAGCGGCAGATCGAAGGCTTTGCGCAGGGCTTTAACAAACGCGGGATCCTGGCAGATGGTTTTGCCTGGGCTATCGGACAGTTTGGCAACCGGCTTGCCTTTGCATTCAACCAGCTTGATCACAATATTCAACGGCTTGACGCCGGGGATATTGCAGGTCAGGCGCGTGCCTATGCCAAAGGCCAGATTGATGCGCCGATCAAAGTGGCGATACAGCGCCAGCGCCTTGTCCAGATCCAGATTGTCTGAAAACACCAACGTCTTGCTCATGGGATCGATACCCAATTGCTGGTAATGGGCAATAGCTTTCTCACCCCATTCGATTGGATCGCCAGAGTCGTGGCGCAGACCTTGATAACGTTGGGCAAACTGCTGGCCGAAATCACGCAGGAACGCATCCATGGTGATGCAGTCGGTCAGCGCAATGCCGAGCTGATCGGGATATTCATCCAGCCAGGCCTGCAAGGCGGCGCGCTGGCTGTTGGCCAGCACCGGGCTAATCTGTTGATGAGCCTGGAACCATTCATGGGCCTGAGTGCCGACCGGGGCCAGATCCAGCCGATGCGCCAGATCGTAGTTACTGGTGCCGACCAGATAAGGGAATTCGTCTTGCAACGTGCTGACGATGGCCTGTTGCACATCGCGCGAGAAGCGGCGGCGGCTGCCAAAGTCCATCAGCTTGAAGCGTGAGATATCAATATCTGCGCTCAGTTGCTTGAACTGCGCCAGATTCTGGCGCAACTGGCTAATAGCCATCTCTGGTGTAGCCTGTGGCGAACGGTGGCGGTGCACCACCTCGCTGATCACCGCCAACAACGGCACTTCCCACATAATCACTTCGCGCCATGGGCCAGCGATGCGGATATGCAGTTTGCCACTGTCATTTACAATGGTGACCTGCTGCGGATCGTAACGAAACTCCCGCAGCCAGCTTAGGTAATCCTGATGGAAGAAAGGCAGGCTGGAGAGATAGCGGTATTCGGCTTCGGTCAGCGCCAACTCGCTCATCATGGCAACCTGCGCGCGGATCTCATCGGCGTATTCGCCCAGCAGTTCGTCGCCACGGCAACGGAACTCCGCCGCAACGGTAATTGCGGGGTAGCGATGGAACACTGCTTGCTGCATATGAAGCTTGTAGGCATCAGTATCAAGCAGTGAAGTCAAAATCGGGGAAGCGTATAGAGTCATATCGCGTTACAGCATCCTCGTCAGGCGCGTGTCCAAATCCGGATAATCAAAAAAGTGGGGGGAGTATACCCGGATTATCCTGTTATTGAAGCCACATCACACCACAAATGGCCGGAACGGGTCGAGGATTAAACGTGCCTTTATTGTGGCAGAGACGCCGGCTCGGAAGGGAAACGCCAGATAATCCAATAAACTGAACAACTTAGTCTATTTACTCATAAAAATTATGAGGTTAATTATTTTAAACACAGTTTCAGATAAAACCGGTTGGCGTATAGATACTGACCCGGTTACGGCCGCTCTTTTTACAAAAATACAGTGCTTCGTCGGCCTGTTTGATGGCGGGGTGAAGTTCTGCCTGACTGTTGACGGCAGCAATGCCACAGCTGATGGTAAAGCGCACCCGTTTCCCGTTGAGCAACTCCAGGCACATTTGTTGGGTTTGCTCACGCAGCGCTTCCATCATGCTGCGGGCATTCTCCAGTGAACAGTGGCCGAGCAGCAGGGCAAATTCCTCGCCGCCATAGCGGCAAAAGATATCGCTGGAACGGAAGGTGTCAGTGAGCGATTGGGCGAACATCACCAGCACACGGTCACCGATATCGTGGCCATAGGTATCGTTGAGACGCTTGAAGTTATCGATATCGATCAGACAGAACGCCTGCGGGTAGCTACTCTGCGCGAGCATCTCGCACTCGAGGAAAAATTTACGGCGGTTATAAATGTTGGTCAACGGATCGAAGAACGATGAGACTTCCAGCTCTTTGATCAGTTGCTGCTTTTCATTTTCCAGCGCAATTTTAACCTGATTGTAGTGCTTGAGCTGGGTAATGGCATCGCTGATGGCGATCAGCTCTTTGCTGTAAAAAGGTTCGTTCTCATCAATGTCCATATCGCCTTTGGACAGGCGCAGAATATTTTTATGTGTTTTAGTCAGCCAGCGGGTGATGTTGGAACAGAAGATCATGGAAGGTAACAGGATGAACAGGGCAATCAGCCCACTCAGTGAAATCATGCCGTAGATGGCCGTCTGGCTGTCATACATTTTGGCTTCGGAGGCCGCCATCTCCAGCTCAAAGCTGCGCTCATAAAGCCCTTGGGAAAGTTGATCCATTTCCTCAATGTAGCTGGCGATCAGATTGATGTCATAGACGGTATTGTGGGTTATGGCCTGATATAAGCCGTCTGAAATATTGCTGATGCGATGGTTTGAGATGTTACGGAGCATCGCATCCACCAGTTCGGTGATCTGCGGGTCGTTATAGGCCAGCTTTAGAAATGCCAATCGCGTGCCGAGCGGGGTAAACACACCGGTTAACTGAATGGCTTTCAGATAAGCATTCTTACGTTCCAGACTGTTGAGATTGACGTCGATAATCTGATCGATCAATTCGGTCAGGGACATATTCATGCGGTTATTAAGACGAATCGCTTCTAAAAACAGGAAGGAGTCCGCATTGATCAGTCGGGTGTCGTAGGTATAGCGGTAGAAGGCTTTGGTCGTTTGAACGATATAATAGGCACTGTTGATATTGAACAGATTGCTGTTGGTACCGTTGATTTGGGAAACCTGATGGGAATCGTTATCCAGCAGCCTTTCCATCCAATCAAGCATTGAAAGTATGGCGATCTTTTGCCGAATGCCCAGCCGCACGGAGAGCTCGCCGTCGACATGGGATTTAACAATCGCGATTTTTTCACGGGCCTGTTTATCGGCCTGTTGCCATTGCTCCTTGCTCACGGCTTTATCAACCAGACCCAACCTTTTTAACCGGTGTGCCAGCAATGTTGCCTGGAAGGCTTCGGCAACTTCCTTGGTTCTGCTGATTTTATACAGATTTTCCAAACTTTGGGCATGACTGGCCTGCGCCTTCATTAGCCCATTAGCAATAAAAATGGCGAAGGAGAGCATAATGGCAAAGGTGAAGAAATAGATCAGGTATTTTACTTTCATGCCAATCCGTTTCTCCTGCTGGCTCAGGGGTAATTATATCATTGCCTGCCGCAGTTTTCCTCAGTAATGAGGTTGCCGGACGGCACTAGGCGACGTTTGTTTTAAGCATAAAATGCTGAGTCTGACGTTCAGCAAAGCGCCATGCTGGCAACCGTAGCGTTAACCGCAGCGAATGTCTGCGTCTGATGTGTGATTTTATGGTGCGACTTGCTGCCATCTCTGGGTTTTTTTTATAGCTGTGATACAGTTTATTCACAATCGGGCCATTGAGGTACTGCACCTTCCTTTGCTGCGGTATGCTCCGAACCCGGAACCTGTAACTCACTGAGACGTCAAAGGGTTTTTATGACACAACTGCCACAGGCGAAGTATCGCCACGATTATCGCGCCCCGGATTATACCATCACCGATATCGATCTGAATTTCGAACTGGATGCAGACACCACGCGCGTGACGGCCGTCAGCCAGATCAAACGACAGGGCGCTGCCGGAGCCCCGCTAACGCTGAATGGCGAAGACCTGACGCTGGTGAGTATTCAGGTGGATGGGCAGCCGTGGAGCGCCTATCACCAGCAGGAAAACCAGTTGGTGATTGAACAGTTACCAGCTCAGTTCACTCTGACGATCGTTAACGACATCCACCCAGCCAAGAATAGTGCGCTGGAAGGGCTATACCTGTCTGGCGAAGCGCTGTGCACTCAATGTGAAGCCGAAGGCTTCCGCCATATCACGTTCTATCTGGATCGCCCAGACGTGTTGGCTCGCTTTACTACCCGCATCGTCGCTGACAAAGCGCGCTATCCGTTCCTGCTGTCGAACGGTAACCGGATGGCCGAAGGGGACCTGGAGGATGGGCGTCACTGGGTACAATGGCAGGATCCTTTCCCGAAGCCTAGCTATCTGTTTGCGCTGGTGGCGGGGGATTTCGACGTCCTGCGAGATAGCTTCACCACCCGCTCTGGTCGCAAGGTGGCGTTAGAACTGTTTGTCGACCGTGGCAATCTGGATCGCGCCGATTGGGCCATGACCTCGCTGAGAAACTCGATGAAGTGGGACGAAACCCGCTTTGGCCTGGAATACGATCTGGATATCTATATGATCGTTGCCGTGGATTTCTTCAACATGGGGGCGATGGAGAACAAAGGGTTAAATATCTTTAACTCCAAGTATGTACTGGCCAAGGCGGAAACCGCCACGGACAAGGACTACCTGAATATCGAAGCGGTGATCGGCCACGAATATTTCCATAACTGGACCGGCAACCGCGTGACCTGCCGCGACTGGTTCCAGCTCAGCCTGAAAGAAGGGCTGACGGTGTTCCGCGATCAGGAATTCAGCTCAGACCTGGGTTCCCGTTCGGTCAACCGCATCGATAACGTGCGGGTGATGCGTGGTGCGCAGTTTGCCGAAGACGCCAGCCCGATGGCGCACGCTATCCGTCCGGACAAAGTGATCGAAATGAACAACTTCTACACCTTGACGGTGTATGAGAAGGGCTCCGAAGTGATCCGCATGTTGCACACGCTGTTGGGGGAACAACAGTTCCAGGCGGGAATGCAGCTCTATTTCGAACGCCACGACGGCAGCGCAGCAACCTGCGATGATTTTGTACAGGCGATGGAAGATGCTTCCAATGTCGATCTGTCGCTGTTCCGCCGTTGGTACAGTCAGTCTGGTACGCCGCTGCTGACGGTGCGTGACGACTATAGCGCCGAGCATCAGCAGTATCGTTTGCACGTCAGCCAGAAAACCGCGCCGACGGCCGATCAGCCAGAAAAACTGCCGTTGCATATCCCGCTGGATATTGAGCTTTACGACAGTGAAGGCAACGTCATTGCTTTGCAGAAAGACGGCTCACCGGTCAATAACGTGTTGAATGTCACCGCCGCAGAGCAGACGTTTGTCTTTGATGGCGTTGCGCATAAGCCGGTTCCTTCGCTGCTGCGTGAGTTCTCGGCACCGGTCAAGCTGGACTATCCGTACAGCGATCAGCAACTGACTTTCCTGATGCAGCATGCACGCAATGAGTTTGCTCGTTGGGATGCCGCGCAGAGCCTGTTAGCCATTTACATCAAACTGAACGTCGCCAAGTATCAGCAAAAGCAGCCATTGTCGTTGCCGCTGCATGTGGCCGACGCCTTCCGTGCGGTGCTACTGGATGAGCAACTGGATCCGGCCCTGGCGGCGCAGATCCTCACGCTGCCATCGGAAAACGAAATTGCCGAGCTGTTCACCACTATCGATCCAGAAGCGATCTCTGCGGTGCACGAAGCGATCACACGCTGTTTGGCCAAAGAGTTGGCCGATGAGTGGCTGGCGGTGTATCACGCCAATAAAACCGAAGGTTACCGGGTTGAGCACGGTGATATCGCCAAGCGTGCGCTGCGTAACACCTGCCTGCATTACTTGGCTTTTGGCGATGCAGAACTGGCCGACAAGCTGGTGGTGCAACAGTTCCAGCAGGCCGACAACATGACCGATTCGCTGGCGGCACTGGCTGCCGCGATGGGGGCACAGTTGCCTTGTAGTGATGCCTTGATGGCCGAATTTGATGAACGCTGGCATCAGGATGGTCTGGTGATGGACAAATGGTTCATTCTCCAGGCCACCAGCCCGGCGGCAGACGTGCTGAGCAAGGTCCGTTCGCTGTTGCAACATCGTTCATTCAGCCTGAGTAATCCAAACCGCACTCGTTCGCTGATTGGTGGGTTCGCTTCGGCCAATCCGGCGGCGTTCCACGCGGCGGACGGCAGCGGCTATCAATTCCTGGTAGAGATCCTCAGCGATCTGAACAAGCGTAACCCACAGGTTGCCGCGCGATTAATTGAACCGCTGATCCGCCTGAAGCGTTACGATGCTTCTCGTCAGGCGTTGATGCGTAAGGCACTGGAACAGTTGAAAGGGTTGGAAAACCTGTCTGGCGATCTGTTTGAGAAGATCACCAAGGCATTAGACGCGTAAAACAGAGGGACGGCATTTGCCGTCCCTCACTTTTTCAGGCATCAGAAGTGTTTTTTCGCGAAGGCGACAATGTCATCCTTCATTTCGGTCAGCTTTTTATCCGGGGTTTTTTGACAGGCTTCAACCACTTTGGGTGTGACAATTGAACCCGTTTCATGCAGGTCAACGTAGTCCCCGCCTTTATACTGGGTATCATCATTCAGCATCCAGAACACCACCGGTGTCATCGACTTGGGGTTCAGATCCAGGAATTCTTTGCAAGTCATATCACTCGGTGTCGTCGGGTCTGTCGTTGCGGCGATGGCGAGCGTCGCTGCGGGAAGGATCAGGCAGCCCAGGGCGATATTGCGCAATGATTTTCTCAACATGGTATTCCTCTTGTTAACTTGGTAGAGGTAAAAGTTTTTGTAAAATCCGGTTCAGTCTTTGTAGTTAGAGAAGAATCCCTCATCAAATAGTGTCATCGTCAGGCAAGAACGTGATGCCTGATAAAAATATAGCTAGGGATTTTTGAGATAGGCAACTATGACACTGCCGAGTTTCGGGATTTTACGAGCGGATGGGATGGGTTGATTATTGTAAGGTTAGGGGACGGCATTGCCGCCCCCCAGATTAATTGGCTACCTGGCGTGAGATATCGCAGGCCTGCGGTGGTGTCAATACTCTGGCCAGCACCTCTGCTTCCAACTCTGCCAGCTTGGCCAAACCTTTACGGCGTGGTCTTGGTAAATCAATGGTCAGATCCAGCCCGATGCGTCCGTTTTCGATTAACAGCACCCGATCGGCCAGGGCGATCGCCTCGCTGACATCGTGAGTCACCAGCAGCACGGTGAAGCCATGCTGTTGCCAGAGCGTTTCAATCAACCCCTGCATTTCGATACGGGTTAACGCATCCAGCGCCCCTAACGGTTCATCCAACAGCAATAGTCTTGGGCGATGGATCAATGCGCGAGCCAGTGCAACCCTCTGTTTCTGCCCACCAGACAGAGCGGCTGGCCACTCATTGGCGCGGTCGGCCAGCCCGACGGTGGCTAGCGCTTGCAATGCATCTTCACGCCAGTTGCCACGCAGCCCAAGCCCCACGTTGTCGATCACCTTTTTCCATGGCAACAGGCGGGCATCCTGAAACATCAGCCGAGTTTCGTCTTTGGCATGGCTGAGTGGCGCATTACCGCTGAGCAGCGTCCCACTGTTGGCTGTTTCCAACCCGGCGAGCAACCGTAATAAGGTGCTTTTACCACAGCCGCTGCGGCCAACCACGGCCACAAACTGGCCAGCGGTGATGCGTAGTTGCAGATCGTCCAATACGGTGCGGTTGCCATACCCCTTGCTGATGGCTTCCAGCGTGATGGGGGTGCCTTGCGGAATACGAGTCGGAGTCGTCATTATGCTTCTCCTGATGTCAGTTGATAGGCTGGGTGCCAACGTAACCAGATGCGTTCAAGTAACTGTGCGCTGGCGTCGGCCAGTTTGCCGAGCAGGGCATACAAAACGATGGCGACCACTACCACATCAGTTTGCAGGAATTCACGGGCGTTCATCGCCAGATAACCGATGCCCGAGTTGGCGGAGATGGTTTCGGCGACGATCAGCGTCAACCACATAAAACCGAGAGCAAAACGCACGCCAACCATGATCGAAGGCAATGCACCGGGCAGCACCACCTGCGTAAACAGGCGAAAGCCGCTCAGGCCGTAGCTACGCGCCATTTCCAGCAGGCCACGATCGATATTCTTGATGCCGTGATAGGTATTCAGGTAGATCGGGAACAGCGTACCCAGCGCCACCAGGAAGATTTTGGCGGACTCGTCGATGCCGAACCACAGGATCACCAGCGGGATCAGTGCCAGATGGGGCACGTTGCGGATCATCTGAACCGAGCTGTCGAGTAACCGTTCTCCCCAGCGGGACAGGCCGGTAATAAATCCCAGCACCAGGCCAATGCTGCCGCCGATGCTGAAGCCAATCAGCGCGCGCCAACTGCTGATAGTCAGGTGTTGCCACAGTTCGCCGCTCTTGGTCAACGCCCAAAAGGCGGCCACCACGGCACTCGGCGCGGGCAAGATGCGGTTAGATAACCAGCCAGCCTCAACGGCGGTCTGCCAGCCAATCACCAGCGCTACCGGCAAAGCCCAGGGGGCCAGCCGGTGCAGAATTTGTTGTGCACCGATCGCCATCCTCGTTCTCCTCAGCTTTGTGACACTTGTTGTGGAACATAGATATTGGCGACCACCTCGCCTTGCGGCTTGATCGCGCGCCGTTGGACTGGTGGTTCACTGGAAGCCAGATCGAGATGCGGGAACAGCAGTTCACCGACGCGATATGCTTCTTCCAGATGCGGATAGCCAGAAAGAATAAAGGTATCGATACCCAGATCGGCATATTCCTGGATACGTTCCGCCACCGTCGGGCCATCGCCCACCAAGGCCGTGCCAGCGCCGCCACGCACTAGACCGACGCCTGCCCACAGGTTAGGGCTGATTTCCAGGTTGTCCTTCTTGCCACCGTGCAGGGCTGCCATACGCTGCTGGCCAACGGAGTCGAAGCGGGCAAAGACTTTTTGGGCGTCGGCAATGGTTTGCTCATCCAGATTGGCGATCAAACGGTCGGCCGCTCGCCAGGCTTCTTCGGTGGTTTCACGCACGATGACGTGCAGGCGGATGCCGAAGCGGACTTTGCGTCCCAGGGCCGCCGCTTTGGCCCGTACTTCTGCTATTTTTTCTTTTACCTGAGCAGGGGGTTCTCCCCAGGTCAGATACAATTCGACCTGCTCGGCCGCCAGATCCTGAGCCGCCTCGGAGGATCCACCAAAATACAGCGGCGGGCGAGGAAGCTGCACCGGCGGGAACAACAGCTTGGCGCCTTTAACCTCAATATGCTTACCGGCGAAATCGACGGTTTCGCCTTCCAACACTTTGCGCCACACGTGGGTAAACTCGGCGGAGGCTTCATAGCGTTCGGTGTGGTTAAGGTGTAAACCTTCCGCAGCCAGTTCTTCCGGATCGCCACCGGTCACCAGATTGAACAGGGCACGGCCGTTGGAAAGTCGATCCAGCGTAGCGGCCTGTCTGGCTGCCAACGTCGGGGAGATGATGCCAGGGCGCAGAGCCACCAGGAATTTCAACCGTTGGGTGACCGGAATTAATGAAGCGGCAACCAGCCAAGAGTCCTCGCAAGAACGCCCCGTTGGGATCAGCACGCCGCCGAAACCGAGCCGGTCAGCGGCCTGGGCTATCTGCTGAAGATAACCGTAATCGACCGTTCGTGCCCCTTCTGAACTCCCCAGATAGTGGCCATCTCCGTGAGTAGGTAAAAACCAGAATACGTTAATGCTCATAGCGTGCTCTCCTGATTACTGTGCGGCTGGGTGCCAGACGCGTTGAGAAATATCGACCTGTACCGGAACCAACCGGTTGGCGAAAAAGAGATCGGCGGTTTTCTGCTGGGCGGCAACGGTGGTTTCGCCCAATGGCTTGATGGCCGTTGGCGGGCGATGATCCAGATAGCTGGCAATCACCGCTTCCGGTAAGCCCATTGCTTTGGCCAACAGGGTGATACTCTGTGTACGATCGCTATGCGTCAGTGCATCGGCCTGGGTCAGCACCGCTAGTACCTGCTGGATGAACGGGCCATTGGTTTCGGTATAGGGTCGGGAGGCCAGGTAGAAGGAGCCGGTCTGGTTCAAATCGCTGCCATCGGTTAATACTCGCACTCCACCTTGCAGCAACGCGGCAGAATAGTAGGGATCCCAAATGACCCAGGCATCGACGTTGCCCTGTTGGAAAGCCGCTCTGGCATCGGCGGGGGTCAGGTAAACCGGCTGAATATCGGTGAACTTCAGTCCGTCTCTTTGCAGTGCGCGCAGCAGCAGGTTGTGTGAGCTGGAGCCTTTCTGGAAGGCCACCTTACGGCCCTTCAGTCCGGCGACGCTCTGGATCGGACTGTTTTCCGGCACCAGGATCACTTCTGCCTTGGGTTTTGGTGGCTCGACACCCACGTACAGCAAATCGGCTCCGGCCGCTTGGGCAAAGATCGGTGGGATATCGCCGGTGCTGCCTAGATCGATACTGCCGACGTTGAGCGCTTCAAGCATCTGTGGGCCTGCCGGGAATTCTATCCAACTGATCTTGGTCGCGGGAAAGCGCTGTTCCAGCAGTTGATGGGTTTTGGCCAATACCAGGCTCACCGAGCCTTTCTGGTAGCCGATACGAAACTGAGCGGGCGCGTTATCTTGTGCGACGGCGGTGTTGGTCAGCGCCAGCGCCATGATGGCGGCCAGCGCTCCGGTATTAAGCCAACGGCGAAAAGAGAGTGGCATGGTGATTTCCTTAATGCCGTTTTCAGGCAGTTTGTCGGGTTAACAGGGAGGATGCGGTTGTTAACGTCGGTGGTTTACGGCGGCTAAGCGCCAGATAAAAACTGTCCAACGCTTCGGTCAGGCGTGCCGCCACCCCATCGGATAACTGAGCCTGCTCACCGTTGAGCACTATCTGGCTGTCATCGGCAAATACGCCGTGCAGCACTTCCTGAGCCTTCAGCGCCGTCAGTACGGGTTTCAGCGCATAGTCCACCGCCAGCATGTGGCCGATGGAACCGCCGGTGGCCAGCGGTAACACCACTTTGTGTTCCAGCGCCCGTTCGGGAAGCAGATCGAGTAAGGTTTTCAGCGCGCCGGAAAATGACGCCTTGTACACCGGCGTGGCGATCAATAGGCCATCAGCGGCGGCCAGTTGTGCGGCGAACGCCTTGATGTCTGGGCTATTGAAATTGGCGCGCAGCAGATCTTCTGCCTGGAAATCGAGCAGGGTATAGGGGATCACTTCCACCCGTTGCTGTTGTAGCCAGCGTTGGCTCAGTTGTAACAGCGCCGCCGAGCGTGAGGGGGTTCTTGGACTGCCGGCCAGAGAGAGTACACGCATCGCCACTCCTTATATCAAAAAGTTATCAATGTTAATGTAATGTTCGTAAAGTGTTTTAAAACTACCAGCAAAAGGGGGCGTTGGTTAAATCTCATTTTTTGATTTTGATATGCGTAAATGGGCAAAGCAGGGGGAAATGACGGCATGCAAGGGAAACGATTGCGTTAAACACGCTTTTTTTGCCTTTAATCAATTCCAATTGCTGAGGGGATACCGGATAATACGCCCCCGGTCGACAGGCCTATCCAAATTCATTGAAGTTGCTGCTGGTAATGCTGCTACAGGTGGGCATTATGCAGAACACCGACACGCCGTAATCCCGTCCCTGGGGGCTCGCAATCGCGCATCCATGCGCTCAACGGTCGGTTAACCTGCATAATGCCCACCCGCCTTAGGCTTCAGAGGTGCGGTATGAAAAGGCAATTAGCATCGTAGCGGCTTCAAGTCAGCAGGATATCACCGGGAAATCAGGAGAGTACATGTACTACCCCATCGTCAGGAAAGCCTTGTTCCAGCTCGATCCCGAGCGCGCACACGAATTGACCTTCAGTCAACTGCGCCGGATTACCGGCACCCCCCTAGAATTTCTTATCCGTCAGTCGGTGCCGAGCAAGCCGGTGAGCTGCATGGGGCTCTCTTTTAGCAACCCGTTAGGTTTGGCTGCCGGTCTGGATAAAGACGGCGAGTGCATCGATGCCTTTGGCGCGATGGGCTTTGGCTTTGTTGAGGTGGGAACCGTTACGCCACGTCCGCAAGCGGGCAATGATAAACCGCGCCTGTTCCGCCTGGTCCCGGCCGAGGGGCTGATCAACCGCATGGGGTTCAATAACCATGGCGTAGACAATCTGGTTGAAAACGTTAAGAAATCCCATTTTGGCGGCGTGTTGGGGATCAATATCGGCAAGAATAAAGATACGCCGGTCGAGCAGGGCAAAGACGATTATCTGATCTGTATGGATAAGGTTTATCCGTATGCTGGCTATATCGCGATTAATATCTCATCACCCAATACTCCGGGATTACGATCCCTACAGTATGGCGAAGCGCTGGACGATCTGCTGGCGGCGATTAAAAATAAGCAGGCTGAACTGCACGCTCGCCATCATAAATATGTGCCGGTGGCGGTAAAGATCGCGCCGGATCTTTCAGAAGAAGAACTGATCCAAATAGCAGACAGTTTAGTGCGCCATAATATTGATGGCGTCATCGCTACCAATACCACCCTCGATCGTAAACTGGTTCAGGGGCTGAATTACTGCGATCAGGCAGGGGGATTAAGTGGCCGTCCGGTACAGTTACGCAGCACCGAAGTGATCCGTCGTCTATCGCAAGAGTTGCAAGGGCGCTTGCCGATTATCGGCGTGGGCGGAATTGATTCCCTGACGGCGGCGCGGGAAAAAATGGAGGCCGGGGCATCCCTGGTGCAAATTTATTCCGGTTTTATCTTCCATGGACCGCGTTTGATTAAAGATATCGTTACCCATATCTAATATTTTGCCTTTCATTTTCGACCGGGGGTTTATTTCTGCCCCCGGCTCGTCTATATTTTGTTCGGTAGCGGAATTATCCGATGTTTAAGCAACTTTTCTGGTGATAAAGTCGCCTTTTGCGTAATAGCGTGTTGGCATGTGGTGAGAAGGATAAGCAATGAAGATAAAACCTGACGACAATTGGCGTTGGTATTTTGACGCTGAACACGATCGACTGATGCTCGATTTAGCCAATGGTATGATCTTCCGTTCACGCTTTCCGGCAAAAATGCTCACCCCGGACGCCTTCGCTGAATGTGCATTCTGTGTCGATGATGCAGCGCTGTATTTTGATTATGAAGAGCAGTGCAAACAGATAAAGCTCAGCCATGAACAACGTGCCGAGTTGGTATTAAATGCGCTGGTTGCCTTTCGCTTTCTTAAACCTCTGATGCCCAAGAGCTGGCATTTTGCTCAGCAGCACTACCCGCTACGCCCTAAAAATGGCGAGTTGGCGGCGGTGAAGGTGATGGATAGCGGTGTCGAGGCACGTCTGCTGGTGGTTGAAGCCGGGGATAATGCCAGCCTGTGCCTGCTGGCACAAAATCAGCTGTCGCTGGCTGGGCGCACCATGGTGCTGGGGGATGCGATCAAAGTCATGCACGATCGCCTGAAACCTTGCGCTACGGATGAACTTTCTGCCCCGGCTTACGACAGGGCAGTCTAGGCAGACTAGGCCAGTTTCAAATTGCTCTTGGGAATGCAGCTGCAAGCCAGGATGGTGCCGTTGGCGGCCACCGCACTTTTCTTCAGCGGCGCGACCTCGCCCTCAACCAGCGTCATCTTGCAACTACCGCACAGGCCGGCCCGGCAGGAGTAAGGAATGCGGATGCCTTGCTGCTCCAACTGCTCCAACAAGATCTGCTGGTTATTACCGGCAAACTCCTTCCCTTCATACTCGATGGTTACGCTGGTCGTACTGTCCTGCGGTGCCTGCAAGCTTTCGACCACTTTGCCTGCCCCATAAGGCCGTGGCGGTTTGGTTGACAGTACTTCCACACTATCGCCGACGCGGATAATTCCGCTGTTGCGGGCAATCATGTTTTGACCAAAGTCGACGTCGCCATTATCGCCAGTGCGGAACTGTTGCAGCGTGCTTAACGGCTCACCGTTGGGATGTTTGCGGCCACGCTCGATGCTGACCGTGGTCAAGACGCAACGGCTGCAAGGTTTAACCAGGTCGAACATCACGTTACCGACGCGGATCACCTGCCAGCCATCTTCTGCCCAGGCCGGACTGCCGGTCACCACCAGGTTCGGGCGGAACTGCTCCAGCCTGATGCTGCTTGGGCAACGCTGTTGCAGATCCTGGAACGAGGCTTCATTAATCAGCAGATAGGGATAGCCATCGGCAAAGGAGAGGGGAATTTCCGGATGTTTTTTTACCCGACGGGTTAATTCAGGCCCCAGCCAGCGTAGCTGTACCTCGCGTTGAAAATACCCGCTCAGCCAACTATTGATTTCTGCCGGTGCGATCAGCGCGGTGAAATGGTTGCCCCATACCTCGGTCGGCTGTGCCTGCGGCGCAAAATCAATGAAGCGGATCGCCGCGCTGTCACCGTCCGGTGCGGTCAGGAACAGGCCATCGGCTAACAACGCTGGGGTAAACAGCACCATCTGCGGATATTGGCGGGCGGTGATAAAGGTCCCATCCGGCTCGGTGATCATAAAACTACGGTCAAAAGCCAGGCCATGGCTGGCAACCTGAGCGTGAGAAAGCTGTAAACCCCGTAGAGATTTGACCGGATGAACGTAAAGTCGGGAAAGCGTGATCACCCCTGCCTCCGTGCGATAAATGAAATAGAAGGGAGCAACTTTATGACAAGCGGTCTGGATTAGCTATAATGCGCAACAATTTTCTTTTTGGTGATAAGCACGATATGAACACTCTGTTTGCCAGCACGGCGCGTGGACTGGAAGAACTGTTAAAAAGCGAACTCGAGCGGCTTGGCGCTCACTCCTGCAAAGTCGTGCAGGGTGGAGTACATTTTCAGGGTGACGATCGTCTTCTGTACCAAAGCTTGCTCTGGAGCCGCTTGGCTTCGCGTATTCTGCTGCCGCTGAATGAGTTCCGTGTGCACAGCGATCTGGATCTGTACCTTGGTGTGCAGGCCATTGACTGGCCATCGATCTTTGGCCTGGATAAAACCTTCGCCGTGCACTTCAGCGGCCTCAATGAAGAGATCCGCAATAGCCAATATGGTGCGTTGAAGGTCAAGGACGCCATTGTGGACAGCTTTACACGTAAGCTGAACGATCGGCCAACGGTAGAGAAGCAACAGCCGGACATCCGCGTGAACGTGTTCCTGCAGCGTGATATGGCCAGCGTAGCGCTCGACCTGAGCGGCGAAGGTTTGCACCAGCGTGGCTACCGCGATCTTACCGGCCAGGCTCCGCTGAAGGAAAACCTGGCGGCGGCGATTGTCCAACGTTCTGGCTGGCAGCCAGGCACGCCGATGCTGGATCCGATGTGCGGTTCCGGCACGCTGCTGATCGAAGCGGCGATGATCGCTGCCGATCGTGCGCCTGGTCTGCACCGCCAACATTGGGGCTTTACCGCCTGGAACGGCCATAACGCCGACCTGTGGCGTGAAGTGATCGCCGAAGCGCAAGTCCGTGCAAATCGTGGCCTGCAAGAAACGCCGTCACGCTTCTTCGGCTCGGATATCGATCGTCGCGTTATCGAAATGGCGAAGGGTAACGCCCGTCGCGCTGGTGTGGCCGAATTGATCTCCTTCAACGTGAGTGACGTCAGCAAACTGACCAACCCGCTGCCGGAAGGTCCGGTAGGCACGGTAGTCAGTAACCCGCCATACGGTGAACGCCTTGAGAGCGAACCGGCACTGATTGCGCTGCACAATATGTTAGGGCGCATCATGAAGAGCAACTTTGGCGGCTGGCAGCTTTCGTTGTTCAGCGCCTCACCGGAATTGCTCAGTTGCCTGCAACTGCGTGCCGAGCGCCAGTTCAAGGCGAAAAACGGCCCGCTGGACTGCGTGCAGAAAAACTACCAGCTGGCAGAAAACCCGCAGGGTGCTGGCGGCGTGCAGGTGGCGGAAGACTTTGCCAACCGCCTGCGCAAGAATCTGAAGAAACTGGACAAGTGGGCGAAACAGCAGGGGATCGAATGCTACCGCCTGTATGATGCCGATCTGCCAGACTATAACGTGGCGGTAGACCGCTACGGCAGCAAAGTGGTGGTACAGGAATACGCGCCGCCGAAAACCATCGACGCACAGAAAGCCCGCCAGCGCCTGTTTGACGTGATTAACGCCACGCTAGCGGTGCTGGAGCTGCCTTCGAATCAGCTGATATTGAAAACCCGCGAACGCCAAAAGGGTAAGAATCAGTATGAGAAGCTGGCACAGAAGGGCGAGTTCCTGCTGGTGGCAGAGTTTAATGCCAAACTGTGGGTTAACCTGACGGATTATCTCGATACCGGCTTGTTCCTCGATCACCGCATCGCGCGCCGTATGCTGGGCGAGATGAGCAAAGGTAAAGACTTCCTTAATCTGTTTGCCTATACCGGCACCGCCAGCGTGCATGCCGGGTTGGGGGGCGCACGTAGCACCACCACGGTGGATATGTCGCGCACCTACCTGGAATGGGCAGAGAAGAACCTGCGGGTAAACGGCCTGACCGGCAGACAGCACCGCTTGATCCAGGCAGATTGCCTGTCCTGGTTGCATAATGCCGACGAACAGTTCGACGTGATCTTTATCGATCCGCCGACGTTCTCCAACTCCAAGCGGATGGAGAACACCTTTGACGTACAGCGTGACCATTTGGCGCTGATGAAAGATTTACAACGGATACTGCGCCGTAACGGAACCATCATGTTCTCCAACAACAAACGCGGTTTCCAGATGGATCTGGCGGGTCTGCAAGCACTGGGTCTGGAGGCGAAAGAAATTACCGCCAAGACGCAGTCAGAAGACTTTGCCCGTAACCGTCAGATACACAACTGCTGGCTGGTTACCCACGCCGGCGAAGGAAAATAATTACTATGTCGTTAATCAGCATGTCCGGTGCCTGGCTCTCTTTCAGCGATGCACCTTTGTTAGACAACACCGAAATTCATATTGAAGACAATGAACGCGTCTGTCTGGTTGGGCGCAACGGGGCCGGTAAATCGACCCTGCTGAAGATCCTCGGTAAAGAGATCCCATTGGACGATGGGCGCATCATTTATGAGCAGGATCTGATTGTGGCGCGTTTGCAGCAGGATCCTCCGCGCAATATCGGCGGCACGGTGTTCGACTTTGTGGCCGAAGGCGTAGCCGAGCAAGCGGAACACCTGAAGGCGTATCATGCCATCTCGCATCTGGTGGAACTGGATCCGAGCGAAAAGAACCTGACGCGTATGGCGCAGGTGATGGAGATCCTCGATCACCAGGGCCTGTGGCAGCTAGACAGCCGCATCAGTGAGGTGTTGCTGCAGCTGGGTCTGGACGGCGATGCGGAACTTTCCTCGCTCTCTGGCGGCTGGCTGCGTAAAGCGGCGCTCGGGCGTGCGTTGGTGAGTTCTCCGCGCGTACTACTGCTGGATGAACCGACCAACCACCTGGATATCACCACCATCGACTGGCTGGAAGGGTTCCTGAAAGAGTTCCAGGGCAGCATCGTGTTCATCTCGCACGACCGTTCGTTCATCCGCAATATGGCTACGCGCATTGTCGATCTCGATCGTGGCAAGCTGGTGTCATGGCCGGGCAACTACGAGCTGTACCTGGAAAGCAAAGAAGAAGCGCTGCGGGTTGAAGAACTGCAGAACGCTGAATTTGACCGCAAACTGGCGCAGGAAGAGGTTTGGATCCGTCAGGGCATCAAGGCACGTCGTACGCGTAACGAAGGCCGTGTGCGTGCCCTGAAGGCGCTGCGTAACGAACGTTCAGAACGCCGTGAAGTAATGGGCACCGCCAAGATGCAGGTGGAAGAGGCGGTACGTTCGGGCAAGATCGTGTTCGAAATGGAAGACGTCCATTACCAGGTTGCCGATAAAGTGCTGGTCCGGGGCTTCAGTGCCCAGGTGCAGCGCGGTGATAAAATCGCGTTGATCGGGCCAAACGGCTGTGGCAAAACCACCTTGCTGAAATTGATGCTCGGTCAACTGAAAGCCGACAGCGGGCGAGTGCACTGCGGTACCAAGCTGGAAGTGGCCTATTTTGACCAGCACCGTGCCGAGTTGGATCCAGAGCGCACGGTGATGGACAACCTGGCGGAAGGCAAGCAGGAAGTGATGGTCAATGGCCGCTCGCGCCATGTGCTGGGCTATCTGCAAGACTTCCTGTTCCACCCCAAACGTGCGATGACGCCGGTCAAAGCGCTGTCCGGCGGGGAACGTAACCGTTTGTTGCTGGCCAAGTTATTTCTGAAACCGAGCAATTTACTGATCCTCGATGAACCAACCAACGATCTTGACGTCGAAACGCTCGAACTGTTGGAAGAGATGATCGATAGCTACCAGGGCACCGTGCTGCTGGTGAGCCACGATCGTCAGTTTGTTGATAACTCGGTGACCGAATGCTGGATTTTCGAAGGCAATGGCGTGATCGATACTTACGTTGGGGGTTACTACGATGCTCATCATCAACGAGCCACCGCCAAGCCGATCCGCACGGTAGCCACCAGCCAAACCAAGGCGGCGGCGGAGAAAAAAACCGAGCAGCCCAAGAAGCCAGCGGCCAAACTGAGTTATAACCTGCTACGCGAGCTGGAGCAGTTGCCACAGCGCCTGGAACAGTTGGAAGTGGACATTGAAGCCTTGCAGGCTCAGGTAAGCGACGCAGGCTTCTTCTCCCGCCCGCATAGCGAAACCCAGCAGGTACTGGCCGATCTTGCTGCGGCGGAACAGGCGTTGGAACTAGCCTTCGCCCGTTGGGAAGAGCTGGAAGCAATGAAAAACGGCTGATTGGTAACACATTGCCCGCAAGCTGCTGCTGCGGGCAATTCTGTTGTTTCGACGGCTATGCGGTTAAGGAGGAAAATGGTGTGTTCCCACGAAAGTCATAAGCAGCAGAGTCATGCGATGCATGGCGAACGTCAGCAGGATAACCGGATACTGTGCCCACAATGCGATATGCTGGTGGCGCTGCCGCCGTTGCTATCGGGCTCCAAGGCCGTTTGCCCCCGTTGTAAAACCACGCTCAGCGCCCGCTGGGCAGAACCGCGTAAACAGCCTATTGGCTTTGCCCTCAGCGCGCTATTCATGCTGGTGTTGGCCAATATCTTTCCGTTTATCAATATGCGCGTTGCCGGTCTTGGCAATGAAATCAAACTGATCCAAATTCCACAGGTGATGGTGGCTGAAGACTATGCCAGCATGGCCACGCTGTTTATGGTATTTGTGCAATTGATCCCGGCGTTTTGCATGGTGGCGATCATCCTGTTGTGCGCCAGAGTGCGGCTGCCACGAGTGTGGAAGGTCTGGATGGCCAAGGTGCTGTTCCAGCTAAAGACCTGGTGTATGGTCGAGATCTTCCTGGCTGGCGTGCTGGTCAGTTTCGTCAAGCTGATGGCTTATGGCGATATCGGCATTGGCTCCAGCTTCATTCCTTATTGTCTGTTTTGTCTGTTACAGGTGCGCGCCTTCCAGTGTGTCGATCGTCGCTGGCTATGGCAGGATATTGAACCCGCTCCTTTGATTGAGCAACCCTTACAGGTTGGCCGTACCGGCTTGCGTCAAGGCGTGCGCTCTTGTTCGTGCTGTACGGCCATTCTGCCCGCACAGCAATCCAAATGCCCGCGTTGTCACACGGTGGGCTATGTACGTCGCCGCCACAGCCTGCAATGGACGATGGCGTTATTGGTCACCTCGATCATATTGTATATTCCGGCGATGCTGATGCCGATTATGATCACCGAGGCGTTGGGTAATAAAATGCCTTCCACGGTCATGGCCGGGGTCGTGCTGCTCTGGGGCGAAGGCTCTTATCCGGTGGCAATGGTGATTTTCATTGCCAGTATTATGGTGCCCTCGCTCAAGATGTTGGCGATCGGCTGGCTCTGCCTGGATGCCAATGGCAAAGGCAAGGCCAATGCCGATAGTGAACGCATGCATCTGATTTATGAAGTGGTAGAGTTTGTTGGCCGTTGGTCAATGATCGACGTGTTTGTGATCGCCGTGCTTTCGGCGTTGGTACGTATGGGACAGCTGATGAGTATTTATCCAGACATTGGTGCGCTACTGTTCGCCATGGTGGTCATTCTCACCATGTTTGCTGCTATGACGTTTGATCCCCGTCTAACCTGGGATCGCGCAAATGAAACAATGAAGAAGGAGCCGCAAGGTGACGGAAAGTAATCATGGCGTCGCGGATGTTGAGAAGATCAAGCGCTGGTCGCCGGTGTGGATCATTCCCATTGTCACCGCGTTGATCGGTGCGTGGATCCTGTTTTATCACTTCAGCCATCAAGGGCCGCAGGTGACGTTGGTCACCACCTCCGCCGAAGGGTTGGAAGCCGGTAAAACCAAGATCAAAAGCCGCAGTGTGGATGTCGGAACGGTTGAAACCGTCACCTTGAGCGAGGACTTGAGTAAGGTGCTGGTGCAGGCTCGCCTGAATTCCGGTATGGAAAAGCTGCTGCGAGATGATTCAGCCTTCTGGGTGGTGAAACCCCAGATTGGCCGCGAAGGCGTTTCTGGGTTAGGAACCTTGTTCTCCGGGGCTTATATAGAATTACAGCCGGGCAACAAGGGCAAAGCAGGGAAAGAGGATTATCAGCTGCTGGATTCTCCGCCGTTGGCATCTCCAGACGCCAAAGGGCTGCGCGTCGTACTGGACAGTGATAAGTCCGGTCAATTGAATGCTGGCGATCCGGTGCTGTTCCGCGGCTACCGCGTTGGCACCGTGGAAACCAGCTATTTCGATCCCAAGCTGCGCTCCATGCGCTATCAGCTGTTTATTTCCGCGCCTTACGACCAGTTGATCACTGCTAACGTCCGTTTCTGGAAAGACAGCGGTGTTGCCTTTGATATGTCGGCGCAGGGTATGCGTGTAGAAATGGGATCCTTGGCGACCCTGTTTGGTGGCGGCGTGAGCTTTGATGTGCCAGAAGGTTGGGAGCGTGGCGAACGGGTAAAACAAAAGGCCGAGTTTACCCTGTTCGACAACCAGCGCAATATTCAGGACTCGCTGTACACCGAGCATGTCGATTATCTGGTGTTCTTCTCTGAATCGATCCGTGGCTTGCAGCCAGGGGCGCCAGTCGAGTTCCGTGGTATTCGCCTGGGTACCGTTGGGCAAGTGCCATTCTACAAAGAAGGAATGCTTCAGCGGCTGGATAATGATTTCCGTATTCCAGTGCTGATCCGTATCGAGCCAGAGCGTTTCAGCAAAGAAGTGGGTAAAGAGTTCGACGTGGTGCAGCATTTGAAAGATGCAGAATCACGGGGCATCAGAGCCTCACTGAAATCCGCTAACCTGCTGACCGGAGCGCTGTATATCGATCTGGATTTCTATCCCAATGAGAAGCCGTGGAAAGGGCCGCGCGAGCTGTTTGGTTATCCGCTGTTGCCAACCACTAACGGTGGCCTGGCGCAGATCCAACAGAAGCTGATGCAGACGCTGGACAAGATCAACTCGATGCCGATCAATCCGATGATCAACGAAGCGACCAAAACGCTGGCCGAAAGCCAGAAAACCATGCGTGATACGCAGAAAACCATGCAGTCGCTCAATGACATCATCGGCAGTAAAGAGATGAAGGCATTGCCTGATGATATGCAGAAAACCCTGCAAGAACTTAATCGCAGCATGAAAGGGTTCCAGCCAGGCTCGCCAGCCTACAACAAGATGGTTGGCGATATGCAACGCCTCGATCAGGTGCTGCGTGAGCTGCAACCGGTACTGCGTACCCTGAACGATAAGAGCAACGCCCTGGTATTTGAAGCCGCGGGCAGTGACGACCCTCAGCCGAAAAAGGCCAAAAAATGAACAAATGGATCCCGGTAGTCCTGGCGCTGTTGCTGAGTGCCTGTAGCAGTACGCCAAGCAAGACCTACTATCAGTTGCCGGCGTTGGGAACGCCGGCTCAGGTGAGCGGCACCCCGGCATCGCGCCAGCTGTGGCTGGAACACGTCGGTGTGGCGGATTTCCTGGCGCAGAATGGGGTGGTGTATCAGACCAACGATGTGCAGTTTGTGATTGGGCAAAACAACCTGTGGGCCAGCCCGTTGGATCAGCAGTTGCAACAGACGCTGGTGACCAACCTGGGTAGCGCCTTGCCGGGTTGGGTGGTGTCTTCGCAGCCGATGAGCAGCGATCAGGACGTACTTAACGTCACCATCAGCGGTTTCCATGGCCGCTACGATGGCAAAGCGATCATTCGTGGCGAATGGGTGCTGAACCATCAGGGTAAACTGATCAAACGCCCATTCAACCTGGAACTGAAACAGGGTGAAGATGGCTATGATGCGTTGGTACGTACCTTGGCCCAAGGCTGGTTGCAGGAAGCGCAGGAGATTGCAGCACAGGCGACTCGCCTTTAGTCATAACCTGTAATAAAACAATCTAACCCGATCCCGGTGAGGCCAATCATCAGCCTTGCCGGGATTTTTTTTCGTTTATTATCATAAAATTATAACCAATTCAGTAATATCAGTCAGTTAGCTTTTTCGCCGTGCATAGCTCACAAATATGACAACGGTATGAAATTTGAACATTGATCTTCCCGCCATTTAGGGCTATCTCTTAAAGGTGGCTGTATTCCATGCGGCCATTGTTTTCTTTCCACAGAGTCACAACGAGGGAAACGAGGCATGAAGAGACAGAAAAGAGATCGTCTGGAGCGAGCTGAATCACGTGGTTACCAAGCGGGTATTGCAGGGCGTTCAAGGGAACTTTGTCCCTACCAATCTTTAGACGCCCGGGCTAACTGGCTGGGAGGGTGGCGCAAAGCCATGGAGGACAGGGCTGTGACCGCTTAAGCGGCTCTCTGTCATTGAATTAAGGAACGACCTCCGCCAAACAAGCGGAGGTTTTCGTTTTGAGTGTTAAATTATCCTTCCCAGCGTTTTAGCAAAATACTCGCGTTGACTCCCCCAAAACCAAATCCGTTCGACAGGGCATAGGTGATCGCCATCGGTTGCGCTTTATTCGCTACCAGATGCAAACCGGCGGCAGCAGGATCTGGATTGTCCAGATTCAGGGTGGCCGGAGCGATTTGGTCGCGCAGCGCCAGGGCGGTGAAAATGGTTTCCAGGCCGCCAGCGGCCCCCAGCAGATGGCCGGTGGCCGATTTGGTGGAGGTGATGGCGATGTGCCCATCGGTGCCGAACAGGTGTTTGATGGCGTTGATTTCACCCAGATCGCCAACCGGAGTGGAGGTGGCGTGCGCGTTGAGGTGCTGAACCTGATCGGGCGTGACTCCGGCCTGTTTCAGCGCAATCTTCATCGCCCGATAGGCTCCGTCGCCATCTTCGGCCCCCGACGTCATATGATAAGCATCCGCACTGGTGCCGTAACCGACAATCTCCGCTAACGGCTTGGCACCACGCGCCAACGCATGCTCCAACGTCTCGATCACCAGCATTCCGGCACCTTCACCCATCACAAAGCCGTCGCGGGCACTGTCGAATGGGCGGGATGCTTTGATTGCGCTATCCGCAGGCGTGGTAGACATGGCCCGGGCAGCGGCAAACCCTCCCAGGCTGACGGTATCGATCGCCGCCTCGGTTCCGCCGCATAAGGCAATATCGGCTTCATCATTGCGGATCATTCGCACCGCATCGCCTATGGCCTGCACACCCGCTGCACAGGCGGTAACCGGCGCGCCGATTGGCCCTTTAAACTGATGCTTGATGGAGACATGGCCGGCGGCAAGGTTCACCAAAAAAGAGGGAATGGTGAAAGGAGAGAGGCGTTTCGGTCCGCGGCTATCCGTGGTGCGTACCGCATGAGCGATAGCGGGGAAGCCACCAATGCCGGAAGCGATAACGGTAGCCGTCCGCTCCTGTTTCTCTTCGCTATCGGCACTCCAGCCCGCCTGCTTGATGGCTTCGTCGGCTGCGGCCATCGCCAACAGGATAAAGCGATCCATTTTCTTTTGATCTTTCGGTGCTACGCTCAGATCGGGATTAAAACCGGCAACGGCATCCTGCTCCAGCGTGGGCACCTGGCCGCCGATTTTGACCTGTAACTCTGCCACCATCGGTTCTGGCAGCGGGCTGATGCCTGACTGGCCAGCCAGCAAACGTTGCCAGATCGGCTCTACGCCGCAACCCAAAGGAGAGACGGCCCCCATACCGGTGATAACTATACGACGACTGCTCATAGTGACTCCTTGGATGATTCGCTAAATAAGGCGTAGTGATGCTGCATGAGAGATGCGCGCTGTGACATGGCTTCTCCGGCCGCAGGGCCTGCCGCTAAGGTGATGTGCTGTAGGGCGATAGGCTGCTGGGTTAGTGCATCGATTAATTGCGGTTGTATTGGCTGGCCGCTGCGCCGATCGACCAGTTCCGCAGCGTTGTCCCCCTCAACCAGATGAGTATTTCCCCACTGGAACAGGGTGACCAGCACCGGGAAAAAATCCTTGCCGCGCTCGGTTAACAGATATTGAAAGCGTACTGGGCGGGTTTGATAGCGTTGCTTATACAAAATGCCGCTTTCCACCAGGAATTTCAGCCTGCGCGTCAGCAGCGTGGGGGACAGCCCCAGGCTTTGCTGAAATTCGTCAAATTTGCTCAGGCCATGAAAGGCATCGCGCAGGATCAGGATGCTCCACCATTCCCCAACCTGGCCCAAGGAGCGGGCGATCGGGCAGGGAGTGGTTGCGAAACTGGTCTTTTTCATTGCAGCCCCCTTAGTAGATACATTTATTGTAGTCACTGATTGATAAAAAATGTGCGATTCAGTCATCATGCAAAGGAAATTAACGGCGACCAGGAAAGGCCGCCGTAGGGCATTAGAACGCTGCAGCGTCTTTGAACAGGCCCACTTTCAGATCGCTGGCGGTATAGATTACTTTGCCATCGCACAGCACTTCGCCGTCAGCCACGCCCATAATCAGCTTGCGGATGATCACGCGTTTGAAGTTGATGCGGTAGGTGACTTTCTTGGCGGTTGGCAGCACCTGACCGGTGAACTTCACTTCGCCCACGCCGAGCGCACGGCCTTTGCCTTCGCCGCCCATCCAGCCGAGATAGAAACCGACCAACTGCCACATGGCATCCAGACCCAGGCAGCCTGGCATGACCGGATCGCCAATAAAGTGGCAGTCGAAGAACCACAGGTCCGGGTTGATATCGAGCTCTGCTTCTACGTAGCCTTTGTTATGGCTACCACCGTCTTCGGTCATCTTGACCACGCGGTCCATCATTAACATGTTACCTGATGGCAACGGTGGGCCACCGGCACCAAACAGTTCGCCACGGCCCGATGCTTCGAGATCTTGTTTCGTATAGGATTCGCGTTTATCTACCATGTTCTCAGTAAACCTTATTTTGATGAAGGACGCAGATTAACTTACACGTGTACGCTGAACAAGTCCGATCAGCCACGGCCGAACCAATTAAGCCAACGCAATGGCCACGGTAACGGGCGTCTTTCTGGCAACATTGCCTGAGCAATTCGCTCCTGGATGGCGGCCAGCAGGCTAGGTTGTTGCTCATCGGCATACGGATGGCCGGTCAATAATGGCAACGCCTCCGCGACGCTATCTACCGCCCACAGATGGAATTGCCCTTCACGTACTGCTTCGACGACGTCTGGGCGCAGGCAAAGGTGCCGCACGTTGCTGGCAGGCAGGATCACGCCCTGTTTGCCGGTCAGGCCGCGACGCAGACAGACCTCAAAGAAGCCTTCGATCTTTTCGTTGGCACCGCCGATCGGTTGCACATTACCAAATTGGTCAACGGAACCGGTCACGGCGATTTGCTGGGTGATCGGCTGCTGTGACAATGCGCTGATCAGGGCGCAGAGTTCGGCCAGCGAGGCGCTATCACCGTCAACTTCGCCATAGGATTGCTCAAAGACGATCGAAGCGGAGAAGGGCAGTTGCTGATCGAGATCCAGTTCGGAGATCAGGAACGCCTGCATGATCATCATGCCTTTGGCATGCAGATTCCCGCCTAACTCGGCTTTGCGCTCCACATCGGTGAATTCACCATCGCCCAGGTGAACGACACAGCTGATGCGTGAAGGTTCCCCAAAGCTACGCGGATGCCCTGGATAATCCAGCACCGACAGGCCGTTAATCTGACCGATCACTTCACCTTCGGTTTCGATCATGATCTGGCCCAGCTCAATCTCATCTTGCATACGTTCTGCGAGATAGCTTTCACGCCATTCACGGGCATTGAGCGCCGCTTCTAACGCGTTGGCGGTGATCTGCTCTCCTTCGGCATACAGAGCGGCCTCAGAAAGCTGCTGGCTGACCCACAGTGGTGATAGCGGCAGGTTACCCTGGTCACCGGTATGGCGCACCGCCTGGACCATCAGAGGCTGCCAGGCGTCGGCTGCCAGCGGCGGCAGTTGCTGTTCGGCGGCAACGGTATTGATATAACCGCACCATTGCGCCATATCATCTGGCTCGGTAAGTTGCAGGTCATCTTCATATTCACCGTAGACGGCCTGTGCGCAGACTTCAGGTTCCATATCGTGGAAATCAGCCAGGCCATGGCGATCGCCGACCACAATCAGGCGTAACTCCAGCGGCATCGCGGGGATGGAAATCGGCAGTGGCCGGGTCTCATCTGGCGTCAACCATTGGAATTGGCGCTGGGTAATCATCTGCTTGAGACGTAGCCACAGCAGCGGCTGTGCCAATAGGGCTCGCGCCGACAGGATCAGCACGCCGCCGTTTGCCTGATGGATCAGACCCGGCTGTAAGGTGATGGCACCGTTATGCATTCTGACGCAGCCAAATAACTGTTCTGGCTCAACCCATTCCTGGTAAACGCAAGCACCGCCGGCGGCAAAAGGCTCATCCCCGCGAACTGCATCGTTAACGCTGACGGTATCGCCCTCAATCACGTAGTGACTGCCTTTAACGGTACCCTGCGGTTGCAACTGCTCTGCCGCTCGGGCGATCAACGCCAGATACTCACGTGTTTCCTGTGCTTTCAACAGCATAAAACGTGGCAGAGACAGCGGATGCAAAAACAGCGTCAGCGCATTCTCCAAACGGGGCTGGATTGCAGAAAAGGCCACGGGTGCCAATTGCGCAGCGGAATCGAATATCGCCTGATAAGGCGTAGCAGCAGGCAACAGAGATTGCCATTCAAGTCGGTTATTGGTCAAAGTGTTAGATGCAATCGTCAAAAAGGGAAAGCGCGATTATACAAGAATAACGCCAGCTTGATACCTCCAGAATCATTGTTGGTCATCGGAGTTTGACATTGCACGATGACCGTGCAAAAAACAGTCAAAAACAGCGGGTAATTGCCGAGGAAAAACGGGCTAAAGCTGTTATGCTTATTAAAGTTACACGGTCACAGCAGAGTTCAAGATGAAATATCAGCAACTGGAAAACCTGGAGAGCGGTTGGAAATGGAAGTACCTGGTGAAAAAGCACCGGGAAGGTGAAGCGATCACCCGCTACATTGAAAACAGCCTTGCTCAGGAGGTCATTGAGCAACTGCTGAAGCTGGAAAATGAACCGGTAAAAGTGCTGGCGTGGATCGATGAGCATATGAATCCGGCGCTGGATAACCGGATGAAACAAACCATCCGTGCCCGGCGCAAGCGCCACTTTAACTCCGAACATCAGCATACGCGCAAGAAATCGATCGATCTGGAGTTTCTGGTCTGGCAACGTTTGGCGGCGTTGGCGCATCGCCGTGGCGTCACCCTGTCGGAAACCGTGGTACAACTGATCGAAGATGCTGAGCGCAAAGAGAAGTATGCCACCCAAATGTCATCGCTGAAACAGGATCTGCAGGCGATCCTGGGTAACGATGATAAATAATTTTGTTGCCGTTCAGATCAAAAAAAACCCCGCAATGCGGGGTTTTTTACTAAGAAGGGGATGACTTAGCCCTGAGGCTGAGCAACAACTTCTTTGATACCTTTAACTTCGATCTCTACGCGACGATCTGGAGCCAGACATGCGATCTGAGCTGCAGTTGCGCGGCCTGAACGGTAGCCACAGGTGTCGCCAGTGATTGGGTTAGCTTCGCCCATACCACGTGCAGAAATCTTGTCTGAAGGGATACCTTTAGATACGAGGTAATCCACAACGCTTTGTGCGCGACGCTCAGACAGACGTTGGTTAGATTCAGCTGAACCTACTACGTCGGTGAAGCCCAGAACAACAACAGAACCGTCTTTCGGATCCAGTGAGCTCAGTTGGGTGTACAGCTGATCCAGGGCTTGTTGGCCTTCTGGTTTCAGAGTCGCTTTACCGAATGCAAACAGAACGTCAGAAGTCAGAGTGAACTTCTTGGTTTCAACAACTGGTGCTGGGGCCGGAGCTGGAGCGATTACTGGAGCCGCTTCTTCCTGGCCAAAGCGGTAGGAAACACCTACGCTCAGCATGCCGTTGTCTGGACGTGCGCCAACGGTACCTGCGTCACCGATGTTGTTAACCCACTGGTAGTCCAGGCGAGTAGCCCAGTCACGGTTCAGTGCGTATTCCAGACCTACTGCTGCCAATGGAGAAACGCCAGTGTCATGGTTGCCGCCGTTAGAGCCAGCACCATCACTGTCTGCACGCCATACCATGCCGCCCAGACGGGTGTAGATGTCCAGATCGTCAACGATTGGGTAGCTCAGTTTAGCTGCCAGTTGAACGCCTTGAGCTTTGAAAGAACCGGTGTTAGCGCCGGTATATTTCATACGACCTAACCAGTCGTAGCCCATTTCGAAGCCCAGGTATTGGTTTGCCTGATAGCCAACGAACGCACCAGCACCAAGCTGGTCTTTACGTGCGTCGTTATCAACGGTGTAACCGTTACCGTAGAACCCGGTGTCATGGAACTGGGACCAGCCCAGTTTGGCACCAGTGTACCAAGTGTCGTCTTTTGGTGCGGCTTGCGCTACTGTAGCGAAACCAACCAGTGCCACTGCTAATGCGATAGCTGTCTTTTTCATTTTGCGCCTCGTTATCATCCAAATAGGCAATGAGCTTTAAAGCTGCTTTAAGCCCTTGGTTTAAATTCCTTCGCCAAGGTTTGAGCCCTCGTTTGTTACTCTGCCAGTTTTTCTGGCGTTATAGAGCAACCTTGGCGATGTAAAGTCTACAACGTGGCGCGAAAGTTACAAGTGTGATGTGATAAAGCTCTAAAAAAAAACATGGAATTAGACATATCCTCTAACATATTGCAGCAGTAAATGGCGTTTTTATTAACCTGTAAGGTCGCGGAGAGCCGCATCCAACCTCGCTTTTCGCCTGATCTCTCTGGTGTTGCCAGAGCAGAGAAGAAAATTGATGGGAAAAGTCCTAAATTTACTTAATGATACAAAGAAGAGTGAATTTTTAGGGTGGAACAGTGTCTGCCGGCTGCAACGATGTCACGTTGCGGTCGCATAATGAACCCATAGGCATTGCCCAATTCGGCCGCTCGGCTTAGCCGTAAACGATCCTCTTGCGTCAATTCGGGTAACCAGCCCAGCACAACACTGTAATTTCCTGTCAGTAACGCTTTCTCCATGGCGTCTACGGTAGCCAGCGGGCTGATCTGATTAAGTTGTACCACCTTATCGACCGGTAAACAGGCCTTTTGCAACCAGCGTTTGCTCAGTTTTTGCTGTGGAGTCAACCACAATAACCAGCGTGACTGCTGCCCCAACTGCTGCAACAGAGGCACCAGCAACTGGGCTACGGCGGGTTGCTGTTCATTATACACCAGCTCACTGATCAGGCCGTTTTCGTTGCCCTCTGGCGCAGGGATCGCCGTTTGGTCCGCTGGCAATGAGGATTGGCTAAACTGAGGTTGATAAAGTGATTGAGTACGCATGTCGTCTCCCGCCCGTAGTGTTACTGTATGCATATACAGTATATCCATCGAATCATAAGATCAACCCAAATTTTCGTAACGCTTCGCATAATTGAGATTATTTTTTGTACGCCTCGAATTTATCATTGGCACGGCTGGGGATAATGCGTATTTTTCATAATTAGTTGTTCCGGTTACGTTTATTCCAACAAAAATGCCTGATGGCTGTGATTTATATAAGGAGATATAAATGAATGGAGGATCGGTAAGGAGGATTGAACAGGCAAAGGCCTGCTTTGGTGCCTTGGGAAACATAGCCATACGCTCGCAGTTTGGGGGTTATGGCCTGCTGGCGGACGGCACCATGTTCGCCGTCATAGCCGAAGGCGAACTGTATTTACGCGCAACAGAAAGCCTGGAACCGGCATTTCGTGAGCGAGGCATGGTAAATATGACCTATTTAAAGCGTGGCGTCCCTATGGTCATGCGCTATTACTGGGTGAATGAAACGTTGTGGCGCCAGCGCCGCGAACTGTTTGCGCTCGCCTGGCAGGCCCTCTGTGAGACGCGTAAAGAGCTCAAGGTGAAAAAACGCTGCAATGGCCGATTGAAAGATTTACCGAATATCGATGCCTCACTAGAGCGGCAACTGTGGCGAGCGGGCATCCGTAATGTCTATGATTTTCGCCTGCTGGGGGCCAGAGAGAGTTATCTTAAGCTGCTGCAACAGCAAAAAAAGCTGGGCATGAAAGTGCTGATGTCTCTGGCTGGAGCCATGGCGGGTTACCATCATGCTGCCTTGCCTAACCAACAGAGGGAGGCGTTGATCGAATGGTTCGAACAAAACGCGCTCCTTCCCTGCTTTGAGGCGCGGCCAGAAGTCCGCGCCTGCAACTCACATCTTTGACCATCAACCCGCTTTGGCAATTTGCGTATTCAGTGCCGTCAGCTCTGGCAGCAATTCGAGCACCAGACCAATTTGCTGCAACACCAGCTGTTCCTTACTTTCCGGCTCCGGAACCAGCGCGGTAATACGCTCTGAGAGGGTTTCCAGTGCCTGCATGATACGCTGATGATCGTCAGCCTCGTGGTGCAATGCGCCGTCAACATAGCAAACCGCATCGTTGAGCAAGTCCAGCACGGCGGCATTTTCCAGCCGCTCACGGTGGGCACCAAGGGCAGAAATATAGCTCAGCAAGGTATGGTTAAGGCACAGCAGGCGGAATGCCGCTTCCTGAATGGTGTTATCGGCCTTGGGGTCGGCAGACATGTTGGAGATCACCGACGCCAGTTCGGCATCGCTATTATGGGCATCGCGGCGGGCAATACGATACGGCAGCCCGTTATCCTTGCCCTGATGGTACTGCACCAGAATGGCATCCAGATAGCGGCAGTCGGCATCCAGCGTCTTACGTACCATGGCCGGTAGCTGACGGAACTTCCAGTCTGGCCAGATAAAACTCACCGCTGCCCAGGCAATGGCACAGCCCAGCAGGGTGTCGTAGACGCGTGGGGCAGCCACTTCGAACCCTTCACCCAACAGGTTAAAGCAGAGTAACACCAGCAGGGTGATAAACATCGTGGCGTGAGCATATTGCACGGTACGGAAAGCGAAGAACAACACGCCAGAGATAACGATCAGGATCAGTTGCCCTTCCAGCGAAGGGACAAAATACAGGATTGGCAGACCGATCAAAATACCCGCCAGGGTGCCGATAATACGTAACGCCAGACGCCTGCGGGTGGCGTTGTAATTGGGCTGACAGACAAACAGGCTGGTCAGCAGGATCCAGTAACCGTGTTGCATCCCGGTAAGCTGAATAAACGCATAACCCAGGCACAGCACCACGGACATACGGATGGCGTGGCGGAACAGGGCAGATTGTGGCGTCAGGTGGCGGCTGATGCGCAGGCGAATATCGCTCCAGCCGGTGAGCCGGTCATCTGACAGGCTGTTTTCCTCGGTCGGGCCATTCGCCAAGGACTGTTCGGACTCGATATTGGCCAATTGGGCGTCGATCGCCCGTAAATTCTTCAGCAGGTGGGATAGCGCTTTGGTCAGTTCGCGATTTTCCGGGGTAACGGCGATGTGGGTCAATGCCTCCTCCAACCGCGAGAAGGCGGGCTCAAAACGCGGGCTATGCAGATATTTCTGCCGCAGCAGTATTGATTGTGCCAGTTGCTGGCAGGCACGAGCCTGCTTGGCCAGCAACCGCTGGAAGCGGAACAGGATATCGCTGTGGCGAAACTGCTGGCTCAGCGCCTGATACTGTACGTGAGAAGAACTGGCACGTTCATGAATATCCTGCGCAACAAAATAGTAGTGCAGCGTCCTGCGGGTGCCGCGCTGGCCCCGATCGCCTTTCAGGCGGGTCAATAGTGAAGCTTTGGTCAGGTTCAGCGTAGTGACCAGCGTGCTGTTGGCCATTGCCACGTCCACCCAGGGCAGATCGGCGTCCGTTTCAGCATCCGGATCGAACAGGTTGGCCTTGGCATCCAGATAGTTGGCCAGTTGTTCATAACAACGGGCCAGATTTTCCTGCAAGGGTTTGATGGGGAACAACAGATGGCCGATCAACGTCAGCAGGTTATACCAGACGGCGCCAATAATCAGCAGAGCAGGCTGCTGGTACCAGGCGTCGTACATGGACGTGCCCAGCATGGTGTAAACGGCAATCAGCAAGGCACCGAAAGCGATGGTGGCGTAACGCTGGCCTAACGCGCCCAGCAGGATAAAGCCGCAGGTTGAGGTGGTCAGCCCAAGGGCAAACAGCCAGGGGTAGGGAAACAGCAGTTCAATGGATGCCGAGGCCACAAAAAAACACACCAGCGTAATGACCAGGTTACGCAATCTGCCCGCTAGCCGGTCATCCAGATCCGCTAGCGCGGCAGCCACTACCCCCAGCGTTAACGGGATGGTCAGTTTAGGGACACCCAACCACCACGGAACCGCAGTGGCTCCGGCCAAAGCGATAAAAATACGCAGGTTATAAAGCAGGTTACTGTTATAGGTATAACGCCGAATTTTGGGTGCAAAAGAGAGCACAACAAGCTCCTGAACGGGAGAAAAATTAACACTAGTGAGAACGGCGCCTGGCGTTGTCGATCCGCGCCTGTTGTGCCACTTCAACGGAAACGACGCGGCGGCCAACCGGCCACAGGGCGATCGCGGCGATCTTGAAATTGGCGATGCCGACTGGGATGCCAATAATGGTGATGCACTGCGCGATACCCGCAAAGATGTGTGACAGACACAGCCACCAGCCGAACAGCACCAGCCAGACGATATTCAGCAAAGAGCCGCCGGTAGCCAGCAAGACATTGCTTTTTTCTGGGTATAATTCATCGACAGAGATCGCTTCGTTGCCAAATGGCAGCAAGGAAAGCTTGGTAATTTCCCAGCAGGAACGGGTCAGGGGTAGGGTGAAAATCAGCACAATGCTGAAGAAGGTGGCAATCAGCCAACCGAGAGTGGTGAAAAAACCACCCAACACAAAATTAAGAACGTTCAATACGGTACGCATAGTCGTCATTCTGCTCTAATGATGGCCAAACGGCACAGGGAAGGTATTCATCAGCATAACGCAAAAACTATTCTACCCTTTTTTTAACGCTAGAGTGCCATTGCTTAACGCGGGTAAACTGGTGACATCGTTTTCATTATGATTATGGCGTGGGCATATGGAACTTAAAGCGACATCGCTGGGCAAACACCTGGCACAGCATCCCTACAACCGCGTACGGTTGTTGCATGCCGGCGTTGAGGTGAGCGGCGAGAAGCATGAATACCTTATTCCTTTCAACCAGTTGATCCAGGTTCGTTGTAAACGAGGGATCGTCTGGGGGGAACTTGAGTTCGAACTGCCGGATGAAAAGGTCGTACGCCTGCATGGCACCGAATGGCAAGAGACCCAGCGCTTCTACCACTATCTGCAACAGTCCTGGCAGCAGTGGAGCAGTGAAATGAGTGAGGTGAGCGCGGAGGTGTTGCAACAGCAGGTCGCTCATATCCAGCAAATCGAGCAGCAGGACAAGTGGTTCAAGCGGGCCGAGTTAAGCCACTTGCAACAGCAGATCCGCCAGTCGTTTGGCGCATTACCGATGCCGGTTGCGCGGCTGGATGACTTTGAAAACTGTCGTGAAAGCTATCACTTATGCCTGCAATGGCTCAAATCTGGCCAGCGCAGCGTGGCGCAGCGCAATCAACGCTGGTGCGACCGCATGTTGGAAATGCATCAGGACTTCTTCCAGACGGTTGAAACCTCACCGTTGAATGAATCGCAAAGCCGGGCAGTGGTCAATGGTGAAGATGCCGTGCTGGTGCTCGCGGGGGCAGGCAGTGGTAAAACTTCGGTGCTGGTAGCGCGGGCGGGCTGGTTACTGCTGCGCCAAGAGGCTGAACCTGAGCAGATCCTGTTACTGGCATTTGGGCGCAAAGCCGCCGAAGAGATGAATGAACGCATTCAGGAGCGCTTGGGCAACGTGGCGATCCAGGCGAAAACCTTCCATGCGCTAGCACTACAGATTATCCAGCAGGGCAGCCGCAAAGCGCCGACGATCAGCAAGCTGGAAAGCGACAGCAAAGCGCGCCGGGCGTTGCTGATCGCTCACTGGCAACAGCAGTGCAGCGAAAAGAAAGCACAGGCCAAGGGTTGGCGGCAATGGTTGACGGAAGAGCTGGAATGGGAATTGCCCGAGGGCGACTTCTGGCATGACAAACGGCTAGCAGAGCGCCTGAGCGGGCGTCTGGAGCGCTGGCTTGGCCTGATGCGTACCCACGGCGGCAGCCAGGCAGAAATGATTGAGCAGGCCGATGAAGAGATCCGCGATCTGTTCAGCAAACGTATTCGTCTGATGGCTCCGTTGCTGAAAGCGTGGAAAACCGCGTTGAAGGATGAAGGGGCGGTCGATTTTGCCGGGCTGATCCATCAAGCCGTCAATCTGCTGGAAAAAGGGCGTTTCATCAGTCCGTGGAAACATATTCTGGTGGATGAATTCCAGGATATCTCACCACAACGGGCGCAGCTGCTGGCGGCACTGCGTAAACAAAACAAGCAGACCAGCCTGTTTGCCGTCGGTGATGATTGGCAGGCCATCTATCGTTTCAGTGGGGCAGAGCTGTCGCTGACCACCGCTTTTACCGAGAATTTCGGCACAGGCGACCAGTGTGCATTGGATACCACCTACCGCTTTAACGACCGGATCGGTGAAGTGGCTAACGGTTTTATACAGCAGAACCCGCACCAGTTGAAAAAACCGCTCAATAGCCTGACCAAGGGCAACAACAAGTCGGTGGTGATCCTGCCGCAAGAGCAGTTGGAAGCGTTACTGGACAAGCTGAGTGGTTATGCAAAGCCGCAAGAGCGTATCCTGGTGCTGGCGCGTTACCATCACCTCAAGCCAGAGGTGTTGCAAAAGGCGGCGACGCGTTGGCCGAAGCTGAATATCGAGTTTATGACGATCCATGCCAGTAAAGGACAGCAGGCAGACTATGTGATTATTGCCGGGCTGTATGAGGGCAAGGATGGGTTCCCGGCGGTGGTGCGTGAATCCGTACTGGAAGAGGTATTGTTGCCTCAGCCAGAAGATTTCCCGGATGCAGAGGAGCGGCGTTTGCTCTATGTTGCTCTCACGCGGGCCAGACATCAGGTTTGGTTATTGCAGGATCGCGAACGCCCATCGGTATTTATCCAGCAGTTGCAGGATATTGGCGTGCCGTCGCAGAGAAAGCCGTAAATCACAGGCCTGGCACTACGCCAGGCCTGGAGCATTACTTCAGACGTTCGGCGAGATACTTTTCGTAATCCGGGATAGCGATCACGACTTCGCTCTTGAACAGCGATGAATCAATCAGGAAATCTGCGGTGGAACGGTTGGTCGCCACCGGGATGTTCCAGACCGTGGCCAGGCGCAGCAAGGCTTTGACATCGGGATCGTGGGGAACGGCGTTGAGCGGATCCCAAAAGAAAATCAGCATATCAATCTTGCCTTCGGATATCAGCGCCCCCACTTGCTGATCGCCGCCCATTGGGCCGCTCAGCATGCTCTGCACCGGAATACCGCTGGCCCGCTGGATCAAGTTGCCGGTGGTACCTGTAGCGTAGAGCTGATGCTGGGCAAGGATCTGTTTATTATCTTCAACCCATTTCAGCAAGGCTTGCTTGCAGTGGTCGTGGGCAACGAGCGCAATGTGCTTGCGTGCTGCGATAGTACGGGTGGTTTGTTCCATGTCGCTATCCTTGGAAAATCGAATGATTCGCCACAGGTTACTGAAACTCAATTTCACTGCCTAGTGCTAACGCGGGAAAATGCGAACAAAACACGCCTTTGCGGGATAAAGGCGTGGTTGGCAGCATTTAAGGGTTGCGCTGAAGATCGGCCCAAGCGACAAAACGTTTTTGCGTTTCCGCATCGGCACGCAGGAACCAGTATTGCAGCATTTTCTCGGCAACGTTGTCATCGTTCATGGCATTATCCGCTGCTGCGGCGATCACACTGGCGCGCAGGTGGGCTAACGCAGGAACGGAAGCTCGGCGATTTTGAGCGTTATAATCGGCGACGATCTTTTCCAGATCCTTGTCATTGGGCGCGTTGTTTAGCGGTAATACATCGTGCTTGGTCGCCAACGGCTTGCCGTGGCTACCCAGAATGCGATAGCTCGGTGCTTTATCAAAGCGCTGGGCGTCTTGTTCACTCTCGATACGCGGTAGCTCTATGGTGACGGCGCTGACGTTTTGACTGTTGAACACCACAATCTGTGCGGGTGAAGTGTAGAGCACCTGAGATCGGGGTTCTTTGCGTACGGATTTGGTGACTTTGAACAACAACTGATGCTGCCCTTCATTCAATTCCAGACTATCGGCCCCTTTTAACAATGAGCCCGTCATTTTCTTGCCGTCGACCACCATCAGCTCGATGTCCGGGGAAAGCTTCAGGGTCGTAGCTGCGGCCGAAACGCTTAGCGATATTCCAAGCAGCCCCGCAACCACCAGACCAAATTTCATTATTACTTCCTTTTCGTGAAACAGTATGACTAGTGTTGGATACGCCACTAGTTATGTCAAATCTTTTCAGAATGCCGTTTAATTTACATTTACACACATTTTAATAATATTTGAAACACGGATTAACTCAAACCAGCCTGCGGGCAGTATAGACGCAGACTGATAACAAATTTTAACCGATGTTGGCGTTTCAGTTACACTGGTGAAAGGGCATTTCCGGCAAAATATCAGGAGCGAAAAATGCAAGACCAAGCAATTGCAGAGGTACTCAAGCAGGTCAAAACCATTGCGCTGGTGGGCGCCAGTGAAAAAGCGAACCGGCCAAGCTATGGCGTGATGGCTTATCTATTGGCGCAGGGCTATCAGGTGACTCCGGTCAGCCCGAAGCTGGCAGGGCAGACACTGCTTGGGCAGGTGGTTTATGCCAAACTGGCGGATATTCCTCATGCTGTCGATATGGTGGACGTATTCCGTAACGCCGAGGCGGCTTACGAGGTGGCGCAGGAGGCCATTGCGATAGGTGCTAAAGTGCTATGGCTACAAATCGGGGTGATCAACGAACCGGCGGAGGCATTAGCCAAACAGGCAGGGTTAACGGTAGTGATGGATCGCTGTCCGAAAATTGAGATCCCGCGCCTGGGCTTGGAACGTTGAAAAGAAAACGCCGGGAATTATCCCCGGCGTTGGTTTCTCAGACTTTGGCGTTTAGTTACGCAAGCGGGGAGCCTGTAACTGGCGGCGAATAGACTCCGCCAGCTCATCCAGCGAAGGTTGCTCAGGATGTGCGTCCTGTGCTTCACCTGCTAATTGGGCCTCGGCCAGATAGGTGTGTACCGGCTGGCCCTCGTCGTCTTCCATCACTACGTGATACCAAGGGGCAAGACGCAGCTCGTCGTTGGCTGCAATCTCGTCGGCTTTTGGATGTTCGAGAGAGTATTCAGGATCGATATCAATCACCACTCCCAAATACCCCAGCAGCCGGTGACGAACCTGCTGACCGATACCGAATTTGCTGGCTATCATATGACCTCCTGAGAAACAGTGCATTGAACTCTATATGAGGACAAAAACAGCGCATTTCAAGTTACATCACCCGACACGCAAACCCTTTCAGATACAAGCCTTCAGGATAAGTCGCAATCACCGGGTGATCCGCAGCCTGGCGGAACTGCTCTACAAATTGTACATCACGCCCGGCATCTACAGCGGCATCGGCCAAAATTTTCTGGAACAAATCGGTCGGCATCAGGCCAGAGCAGGAGAAGCTGAGCAGAATGCCGCCTGGATTCAGCAACTGGAAAGCTAACATGTTGATGTCTTTATAGCCGCGGCAGGCGCTGGCCAGCTGATTTTTGTTTTCGACAAACTTCGGTGGATCCATGATGATCAGGTCGAATTTCTCACCCTGCGTGCGGTAACTGCGCAGCAGTTGGAACACATCGTCACGCACAAACTCGGCCTTGCTCAGATCCAACTGGTTGAGTTCGACGTTTTGCTTGGCGATGTCCAGCGCGGCCTGCGACGTATCCACGCTAATCACCTGCTCACAGCCGCCCATCAACGCAGACACCGCGAAAGCGCCAGTGTACGAGAAGCAGTTCAGCACACGACGGCCTGCGGAATAGTTACGCGCCGCCAGGCGGCTGTCACGCTGGTCGAGATAAAAACCGGTCTTGTGGCCTTGTTGAATGTCCACCAGCAGTTTCATCCCATGCTCGGTGATCGGCAGTAGAGCTGGCGGCAGATCGCCCAGCACCGGGCCTTGAGTGAGCGGCAAGCCTTCTTTCTTACGTACGGCAACGTCTGAACGATCGTAGATCGCGCAGTCTGGATAGCAGTGCTGGAGAGCAGACAGCAGTGGGGCGCGCTGATATTCGGCACCGGCGGACAGTAACTGTAAAACCAGGAAGTTCTGGAAACGATCGATGGTGATGCCCGGCATACCGTCGGATTCGCCGGCGATCAGGCGATACCCGTCCAATCCGTCACGCTTGGCAACCCAATCGCGCCAGGTTTGTGCCTGCTGCAAACGGCTGACAAAGAACGCGATGTCGATCTCTTCGTCCTGCTTGAAGGTCCAGACGCGTGCGCGGATCTGCGATTCTGGTGAGTAGGCACCGCGTGCCAGCCATTTCCCCTGGCTGTCATGGATATCGATGGTTTCGCCGGACTGGGCTTTACCTTCAACACGGAGAACTGCGCCAGAGAAAATCCACGGATGGCGACGAAGTAAGGACTTTTCACGTCCCTTTGCTAGGATCAAGCGTGCGGTCATAATTAAGTATGCTGCCAGATAGAGAAAAAAGAGTGACACACTCTGGGCATCAGCGCAGAGAATGCCTGTAATGAAATCGATTAGGAGCCGATTATGACACAAGTTTGTATTACCGCGTATGTCTATGGTGTGGTGCAGGGCGTGGGATTCCGCTATAGCACCCAACATCAGGCCAGCGCCTTGGGGCTAACCGGTTTTGCACGTAATCTGGATGACGGCAGCGTGGAAGTGCTGGCCTGCGGGGAGCAACAGGCGGTTGATCAACTGATGGCGTGGTTGAAAAACGGCGGCCCACGCAGTGCCCGCGTTGATCGCGTGCTGGTGGAGCCGCGTGGCGTTGCCGAATATAAAGGTTTCAGTATCCGCTACTGAACCGGGGTTAAATGCATTTCACCGGCTTTGGCAACCCGGCGATCTTGGTCGCCTGTTTGGCCGGGCCTTTGGGGAACAGGCGATACAGGTAACGGCTGCTGCCTTTCTCTTCGCCATACTTTTGCGCCATTGCCTTTACCAGCATGCGAATGGCCGGCGAGGTATTAAATTCCTGATAGAAGCTACGTACAAAGCGAACGACTTCCCAGTGCGCTTCGCTCAGTTCAATCTCTTCCTGTGCCGCTAACAGGGGGGCAAGCCCTTCGTGCCAGTCGGCGCTGTTTTTCAGGTAGCCCTGGGCGTCAGTTTCAATCGTCTGACCTTCAAACTCCAACATACAGCCTCGGTGATCGGTGATTCATTGCGGGCCACAGTCTAGCAAACTTTTGCGTTGGCAAAAATAAAGCCCCGCATTGCGGGGCTCAGGTCAACACCAAACGCGATGTATCAGTTGCTGCGGGCAAAGCCCAGGATGCTCAGCAGGCTGATAAACATGTTGTACAGCGAGACATACAGGCTGACTGTAGCACGGATGTAGTTGGTCTCACCGCCATGAATGATGTTGCTGGTTTCCCACAGCATGGCACCGGCAGAGAACAGAATAAACAGTGCGCTAATGGCCAGGTGCAGCGCAGGGATCTGCAGGAACAGGTTGGCGATCACCGCCACCAGCAGCACCACGAAGCCCGCCATCATCATTCCAGACAGGAACGACATGTCTTTACGGGTGGTCAGTACATAGGCCGAGCAGCAGAAGAACACCACTGCGGTACCGCCCAACGCCAGCATGATCAGGTCACCTGCGCCTGCATTCAGGAATGAACTCAGGATCGGGCCAAGGGCATAACCCATAAAACCGGTGAAGGCGAAGGCCGCCAGAATACCGGCAGGGCTATTTGCCAGCTTATGAGTCAGGAACATCAAGCCATAAAAG
This sequence comes from Serratia sp. (in: enterobacteria), assembly GCF_051654945.1. Lineage (GTDB taxonomy): Bacteria > Pseudomonadota > Gammaproteobacteria > Enterobacterales > Enterobacteriaceae > Chania. Next base: position 624,914 of record NZ_JBOFZA010000072.1, on the reverse strand, counting down.
CCGACCAGCATTAACAGCAGCCCAGGCGCCGGTAAGCCCAGCATGGTGCTGGCGGTTGCGGTCAGCGCTGAAAAGGCCAGCGTTAACGACAGCAGGAAATAGGTGTTACGCAAGACTTTATGCGTGCTTAGCAACGAGTCGCGCGAGGAGGATGAGACGACAATGCGGTCCATATGATCTCTCTTATCAGGTCATCACAAAATTGATCACGATCATAATCCAATGCAAGCCATTGATTAAAGATTGTTTACCATTCTTTACCCTACGTGACTATTGGGGTATTGGTCCCCCAGATTGCCGATTTCTTCAGCTGTCAGCTTGCAGATGCCGTTTTTTCGTTCGGTTGAACGGTTTCAGGCTTTACAACCGAATCGGCTGTGTTTATAGTTCGCTGCATTACGGAGGGGTGGCCGAGTGGCTGAAGGCAACGGTCTTGAAAACCGTCGACGGGAAACCGTTCCAGAGTTCGAATCTCTGCTCCTCCGCCATATTAAGAATGACCCCAAGCCCAAAAGGCTTGGGGTTTTTCGTTTTTGTGGGTTTTCAGTATAACATCCGCTATGCCATTAGATATTGGCTCTAGTTGTGCTTTTGCCTTAAGTTGGAGGCGAGCGGCTAATCTGTCTCCTCCATTATAATCTTGATGCCAACAACGCTGAATAGTGTTTTGCTACGGTGTCATCCATCTTCTTCACTAAATCCTTTTCCTGGGATCTCAGATATACCGACCCTCCCATCAAGTATTCACTGGCGATTCCTACTCGCCTGTTGTTAACCCTAAACAGTTCAAAGAGCAGGTATCGATCATACGTCAGAGTATGCAGCCATATTGTTTACGCTGCTGCGTTGACGATACACATCGCAACGTTTAAGGGTGAGAAACTTGAGTGGCAGCCATTATTCTGGATTGATGCTAAAAACTCACCGTATACCATACTGCTCACAAATCCATTAATGACTATTATATTTCTGCTTCTTTCAATTCAAAACATCCTGTAATCTTATAAGAAAATGCCAAGTATGGAGGGCGTATGGCAGGGAAGGCCGTAATTTTACAAGGCGACAAAACCTCTCATGGTGGGGTGGTGCTTCAGGGTTCACCCGTCATGCAGTTTCGCGGTACCAACGTAGCACTGGTGGGGCATTTGGTCTCTTGCCCACAATGCAAAGGCGTCTTCCCCATTGTGATGGGGGCCCCAACTGTACAGGTTGGCGGGTTGCCTCTGGCGCTGGAAGGGATGAAGACCGCCTGTGGAGCCTCTCTTATTGCTTCACAACATGAATGTAACGCCTGACGGAAATGTTGTTTGGCACTAATCACTCTTGCCAAGGTCGCAGGGGAACTGGATAACCTTTACCTAAGGAACAGGGAGCAAGGATGCCGTGGCTACGTTAGATACGCTACAGACCGATTCAGACATTTTCCAGCCGCGCACACCACTTGCCACCGGGCTGCTCGCTACACTGAACGGCAGTGAATATACGGCCAGTTCCACGGACATTGCGCTGCTACTGGGCATCTTGCCGCAGCAAGGTCGTGGCGTCGCCCTCAATATTCTGCTGATTGACCGTCTGCTACGGGAGTTGGACAAGCGCCTGAGTGCTCAGATGGATGCGATCCTGCATGCCCCAGAGTTTCAGCGCCTGGAATCGACCTGGCGTGGGCTGGCCCTGCTGGTGGACAACATCCCGTTCCATGAAAACATCCAACTGACGCTGCTCCATGCCACCCAGGAAGAACTGCGGGCGGATTTCGAGTTCTCCATCGATATCACCTCGTCTGGGTATTATCGCCATGTCTATTCGGCAGGCTATGGCCAGTTTGGTGGGGTGCCGGTGGCAGCGGTGATTGGCTGCTACGATTTCACCCCCGGTACCGCCGATATCAAACTCCTGCACTACCTGAGCGTGGTCAGTTCGATGGCGCATGCGCCGTTTCTGTCGGCGGCGGATGCCAGTTTCTTTGGCGTTGATACCCTGGCCGATTTGCCCACCATTCTTGACCTGGATGCGGTCATGGCCTCACCGACGCACCTGCGCTGGCGGGCTCTAAGGGCCACCGCCGATGCCCGTTACCTGGGGCTGACCGTGTGCCGATTCTTGCAGCGCGAGCCTTATACCCCGGCGTCACAGCAGGTCCGGCAATTTGCCTATCAGGAACAGGTGACGTCTCATCAACATCTGCTGTGGGGCAACAGTGCCTTCTTACTGGCAATTTGCCTGGCGGGCAGCTTTGCCCGCTATCGCTGGTGCCCGAACATTATCGGTGCCGACAGCGGCGGGGCGTTCCACAACCTGCCTGCTCACTACTACCCGGCACTGGGGCGTTGGCAGGAAAAAATCCCGACCGAGACACTGCTCTCAGACCAGTGGCAGTACACCTTGTCGATGGCGGGCTTCATTCCGCTTGGGGTGCGCAAGCAAGGACAGGACGTGGTGTTCTATTCCGCCAACTCGGTCCAGTCACCGCTCGAGACCGACAACACGCCAGAAGGGATGAACGCCCGGGTCAACGCACAGTTGGGGGCACAACTGCCTTACCTGTTTATCATCACCCGTCTGGCACACACCATCAAGGTGCTGCAGCGTGAGCGCCTGGGCGGCTGGAGAAATCGCGGCGACCTGCAGCATCAGCTCAATAACTGGTTAAAACGCTTTGTCTCCGATCAGGAAAATCCGCCTGCCAGCGTGCGTAGCCGCCGCCCACTGCGCGCTGCCCGCATTGAGGTACAGGAAGTGGAGCACGATCCTGGCTGGTATCTGACGCAATTGCATGTGCAGCCACATTTCAAGCACATGGGATCCAACTTCGTCCTCGCCCTGACCGGGCGTCTGGATAAATAACCTTTAAGACAGGACGTCTTCACCATGTACCGGCATAAAAATCGGCAATCCTCTCAGGCGCGTCGACGCAACGCGTTACACCAGGCGGCCAAAGCACTGCAGCAGACGCATGCACCGCTGGTCTCCTTTCTGACCGCCTCCGGCCACGACCCCGATGTAGAGCGGCAACTGGAGGGGATGGCCTGGATGAGCGGGCAGTTGGAGGGACAGTTAGCCGACCAGTTACCGGTCCTGACCCACCATATGCTGACCCTGCTGTGGCCCTATTTTCTGCGCCCGACGCCCAGCATGACCGTGCTGGAATGGCAGCAGGATTTTCAAACCGACCCCGCGCAGGCCTGCACCCACATTGCCAAGGGGGCCTCGGTGGTCAGTGTCCCGCTGCCGGTCACCACCGGTGAGGAGACGCTGCGTTGCCATTTTCGCACCTGCCGCGATACCCGGCTGTGGTCGCTCCAGGTTCAGGCGGTCAGCCGCGAGCAGCGCCACGGCCACGACAGCCTGTGTCTGCACCTGGTCACCACGGCGGATCAGCCGTTGGATCTCAGTACGTTGAATGGGTTGCGGCTGTATCTGGGGGAAGACGGCCATACCGGCAAACAGTTGCATTTATGGCTGAGCGAATACCTGAGCCAGGCCACGCTGGAGGTGGGCGGCAAGACATGGCCGCTGCCGGAGTTGGCGTTCACCCCGGTGGGTTTCAACGACGACGAGGCGCTGCTGCCCTGGCCACAGAATGCCGACCCCGGCTATCGCCTGCTGCAGGAACACGCCTGTTTCCCCAGCGCGTTTTTATTTATGGACGTGACGGGCTTCCCCAGCCTGCCTCCGCTGTTGGCCTCGCACGGTTTTACCCTGCGGTTTACGTTCTCTCGCCCTTTGCCGTCCGCGCTGGTCATCAACCGCCAGACGGTGCGCCTGCATTGCACTCCGGCCATCAACCTGTTTAGCCATTACAGTGACGGCGTCAGCCTGGACGGCACGCAGTCCGAACTGCCGCTCACCCCCAGCGTGCGCCACCCAGAGGATTACGACGTGTTCTCGGTGGACGAGGTGGCCGGCGTGTCAGAACACAGTGATGCCGCCCGTCACTACGTGCCGTTTGAGCGCTTCACGCATCAGCAGGGCGTGGGGTATTACCACGCGCGGGTTACGCCGTCTCCGGCAGGCGGCTTGAACCATCATCTGGTGTTGGTGCGCCACGGTGAAAACCTGGACAACCTGCCGCCGGAATCGGTATCGGTGCGGCTCACCTGCAGCCACCGCCGCTTGCCGCTGCAACTGAAAGTGGGCGACCTGCGCCAACCTGCCACCGGCTGCCCGCCGGGAGTACGGGTACACAATATCACCCGCCCGTCAGTGCCGTTGAGCCCCCGGTTGGATGCGACCTTGCAGGCTGCGCTGCTGCGCAACCTCTCGCTGAACAGCCGTTCACAACTGACGCTGCCGGCATTGCGGCAAGTGTTGAGCGCCTGCGATCTGCCCGCCTGGCACAGTGAACTGGCGGCCGGGGTCTCCCGGCGGCGCAGAGCCGGATTACTCAACCTGACCGTGCGCCCGGCTGAACGTTATGTCGACGGTGTGCCCATTGACGGTCTGGCCTCGGAGTTACGTGTGCAGCTACAGGGGGCATTTGATTCCGAAGGTGAACTGTATCTGTATGGTCGGGTGCTGGCCCGCTTCCTGGCCCAGCGCGTTAGCGTCAACCATTTCCATACCCTCACCGTGATCAATCACGATAATCAGGAGTCTTACCGCTTCCTATGATCCCCAGTGCAGAGCAGGAGCAGCAGCTCCAGGTTATCGCCGAGAACGCCAGTCAGTATGACTTCTACCGTTTGGTGGAGGGGCTGAACCGTTTGGCGGGTCTCGATCCCGCCCGCACGCTCGCCTTGCCGCCGAACCGGGAGGCGTTGCGTTTTACCGCTGCAGCCGGGTTGGGCTTTGCCGCCAGCGATGTGGTTGAGTTGCACCATGAGCCGGGTGGACCGCTGCGGGTGGTGGTGAGTTTTCTGGGCCTGCAGGGTAGCCAGTCTCCCTTGCCTTATTACTATCTGGATGACATTGCCGGGAGTACGGCGCAGGGAGAGACGCGGCTCAATGAGTTTCTGGCGGTGTTCAACCACCGGCCGCTGTCCCTGGCGCACCAGATTTGGCGTAAATATCGCTATGAAATCACCTTTAAACCGGGTGGGCGTGATGCGACCTCCGGACGTATTTTTGCCCTGATAGGCCTGGGCCATCCACAGACGCGCGAGCAGTTGGGGATTAACGCCGAAGCCATGCTGGCCTACGCCGGTCTGTTGGCCTCACCGGGCCGTTCGCCAGAGGTGATCGCCAGGCTGGTGGGCCACTTCTTCTCGCTCTCGGATGTGACGGTACAGTCTTGCATGCCCCACGTCATGACGTTGAGCGACGAACAGCAAAACCGCCTGGGGCAGGTCACCGCCGTGCGTGGTCAACGCCATCAACCCCGTTCGCTGCTGGGGGGCAATTTTGTCATTGGCAGCCGGATGCGCGATCGCAGCGTCAAATTCCAGTTGTCGATCAACGAACTGACGCAGGAACAGTACCTGACGTTCTTGCCTGGGGGGACGCAGCATCGCCTGCTGGTCAATTTTGTCGAATACATCCTGCGCGAACCCTTGGTCTGGGATCTGCGCCTGACGCTAGCCCGGCACCAGGCTGGGGGCCTGAAGCTCGGCGATAGCCAGCGTACCCAGTTGGGCTGGACCACCTTTGTGGGGCAACCTGAAGCGAAGCCTTACACCCTGTTGCCTGTCCGCAGGTAACCAACGTCAAGGATTGACCGATGAACTTTACCGATCACCTTCGAGAAGAACATGCCTACCTGCGGGCGCTGGCAGACAAAGTGGCACAGGAGAGGCCTGCACTGGCCGCACAATTGGGCCGTCATGCGGGCGATCCGGATGTGGAATGCCTGATCCAGGGAGCGGCGCTGCTCAATGCCGGGTTGCGCCAACGGCTGGAAGATGGCTTCCCGGAAGTGACACAGGGGCATCTTTCCCGTACCTGGCCGTTTCCGCTGCGGCCCATTCCGGCCTGTGGGGTGGTGAACGTCAGCGCCAAGGCGGGCACGCTGGATGCACCGTTGACCTTGCCTGCGGGCGAGTCGCTCTCCCTGTCAGCCGACGGACGCACGCAGGTGTTCCAGACCTGTCATGCCCTGACGCTGCAACCCTTAGCCCTGACTGACCGGCAGTTGATCGTCACCAATGCCCACAGCGAGATCCACCTGACGTTTCACTATCAGGGACCGGGGGCCGTGTGGCCAACCCAGCCGCTGTCACTGTTTCTGGGCAACGATCCGCAGGTGGCGGCGACGCTGACGTTGTGGTGCGAACAGCATCAGGACCGACCGGTCTTGCAGGTGGAAGGGAGGCAGACGATGCTGGAAACGGTGCTGTCTTCCCCGCAGCCTGATGCGAATAATCGCATTCTGCCCCACGAGGGGGAAACCACTTGGGCGCTGCAAAGCCTGGCCGAGTATTTGTATCTGCCCCACGTGAACGATTTCCTGACGCTGGATTTTGGCCCGGTTCGCTCCGGGCTGATGCTGGGGAACCGCCGAACCTTTACCGTCATCCTCTCATTCGACGGGGAGATCCCGCTCACGCAGGCGCAGTTGGCGTCGGCCTTTATGTTGCATTGCGTCCCGGTGATCAGCCTGGCGGCACAGAAAAGTGCGCCCCTGCGGTTGCTGCCCGGGCAGAGTGTCTACCCGTTGCCGTATGCCGACGATCGCTGGGTGTATGCCATTACCGGCGTCAGCATGCTGGAGGAACCGGACACGCTGAGGCGAGGCCGCCGGGTGCATTTTCTGCCCGACAGCGAACTGACGCCGGAATCGCGTTATGCACCCGACGCTGCGTTGGCGCTGTTTTACCGCGTGCAGGTCAGCGGGGATGTGCTGGGCCGGATGCAGCATGAGCTGGTGCTGTGTAACAGTGCCGGGGAGCCGTTGACCGAACCGCCGTGTCGGGCGGTGGTCTGCGATCTGCTCACCACGGCGGCCAGTACGCCCACGTTACCTGTTGGCACGCCTTTCCTGCTCGGCATGGCGGTGACCGATACCCTGGATGTCACCACCGTCAGCCGATTTTCAACGCCCTACCCGGCGGTGGTGGACAGCCATCATCATTGGCGGTTGATGGCCTGCCTGTCGTTCAGCCCCGCCTTGCTCAACCACCGGGAAACGGTGCAGCGGGCCATCGACGACTTTTGCCTACATGCCCGGCACAATCTGCCCCAGGTTCGGCATATTCGGCGGGCAGTGGAGGGGATTTTGGCCGTCAAGACTGAACCGGTGAATACCCTGATGGGGGAGCGCCTGCGGCGTGGCCTGCAGATGACCCTGACGCTTGATGATACGGCGTTTGACAGCCCGGGCGAAGGTTACACCTTTGCGGCGGCGTTGAGCGTCTTCTTTACCCATTGTCTGACCACCAACAGCTTCCTGTTGCTGGATGTGATAACCGAACCGTCACAGAGTCGCTGGGCCTTGCCCCTGGCGCGCGGCCAGCGGGCCATGATGTGAGACAACACAAGGAGTGAACGATGGACAACGGATTATTTTTCAGCAGCCAACTGGGTGAACTGCCAGAGGACACCTTTGACGTGGCCGGTTTTACCCTGGAAGAAGGGCTGTCGACCCTGTTTACCCTGACGGTGAGCCTGGTCAGCACCCGATCGGATATCGACCTGGCGGCACAATTGCTGCAACCGGGGTCGCTGACCGTCACCGTCAGTGGCGAGGAACAGCGCACCATACCGGGGTTGATTGCCAGCCTGACCCAGGGGGAAAGCGGTTTTCGCCGCACCTATTATCAGGCGGTGATCCGCCCGGATGTCTGGGTACTGAGCCTGAAGCAGGACAGCCGGATTTTCCATTTCCTGTCGGTGCCGGACATTATCAACCAGGTGTTGGACGAACACCGCATTCCCTACCAGAGCCAACTCCAGCAGACCTATCCGCCACGTGAATACGTGACCCAGAAGCGCGAAAGCGATCTGGACTTCATCTTGCGGCTGATGGCCGAGGTGGGGATCACCTTCTGGTTTGAAGATAACGAACTGGTGTACGGCGATTCGCACCTGGGAATGACCGAGGGTGTCCCGGTGACCTTCAACCCGCATATCCAGTCACCCACCCAGGGCGACATCGCCCACCGGCTGACCCTGGGGGCGTTCATGCAGTCACGGGAAAGCGTACTCAAGGATCGCGAACACCGGCGGCCTGACCATCCTCTGCAATTCAAGCAGAGCGACCCCGCATTGGGCGGTGAATCCACCCAGTACTCGGTGTTTGAGAGCTATGGCCGTTATCAGGATGACCAGACCGGGCCACAGTTCAGCACCCTGCGGCTGGAAGCGATGCAGGCCGGCACCCAACAGGGCGAGGCAGAGACCAACAGTATCCGGCTGATGCCGGGCACGATTTTTACCTTGCAGGGCCACCCGGTGCAGGCACGTAACGATCGCTGGCAGGTGATCACCGTCAGCCACCGTGGGGAACAGCCTGCCGCGCTAGAAGAAGAGAGTAGCGGTGGCGGTACGACATTCACCAACTCACTGACCTTTGCGCCGGGAAATATCGACTGGCGGCCCCGCTACCGTTACAAACCGCTGGCCGACGGGGATGAGGTGGCGACCATCGTCGGGCCGAAAGGCGAAGAGCTGTATGTTAACGAACTGGGCTGGGTGCGGGTGCATTTCCACTGGAACCGTTACGACCCGGCGGATGAAAAAGCGTCCTGCTGGGTGCCGGTCTCCAACCAGTGGGCGGGGGACGGCTTTGGTTCGGTGACGTTGCCGCGCATCGGCCAGGAAGTGTTGATCAGCTACCTGAACGGCGATATCGATCGTCCGGTGGTCAGTGGGCGTTACTACAACGGCCTGAATAAACCGCCGTACCCACTGCCGGACAACAAGACCCGCTCGGTTTGGCGCACCAAATCGCACAAGGCCGAGGGCTTTAACGAGCTGTCGTTTGAAGATGAGGCAGGTAGCGAAGAGATTTTTCTGCATGCGCAGAAAGACCTTAAAGCGCTGGTCAACAACGACGCGCACTGGGATATCCGCGCCAACCAGCAGAGCAAGATTGGCGGCAACAGCCTGAGTGAAATCGAGGGTAACCAGGAAACTCGCATCAAGGGTGAACTCACCCTGCACACCAGCGGCAAAAAGTCTGAACTGGCCGATGGCGAGTCCCATTTGCAGGTTGGTAGCGCCTACGTGGTGAAAGCGGGGCAGGAGGTGTCGGTCGAGGCCGGAGCCAAAATCACCCTGTCGGCGGGCAGCGAACTGACCCTCAAGGCGGGGGGCAGCTTTATCAGACTGGCTCCAGGGGCCATTTTCACTTCGTCATCATTGCAGGTGGGCAGTGGCTCTGCGGGCAGCGGACAGGGCGTCAACCTGAAGATGCCGGGTGTGGTGCCGTTGCTGGCCGCTCCAACGCTGGTTCAGCAGGGCGTGCTCAGCAGTGACGCTCCCTACTGTGAAGAGTGTGAGAAATGCAAAGAGGGCGGCTGCGCGATAGAGGAATCGCCTGCACCTGCTGCGTCGCCTGGCAAAAATATCTCCAGCGGTTTTGTTCAGCAATCCGGTGGGGTGATACCGGCAACGGCCAGTGGCGCTCAAGGGATGCCCGGCAGTGGCTGGGCTTCGACAGGCGGTGTTTCTCAAGCATTGCCTAACGTTGGCTCATTGCCTATCAGTGGGCTGACCGGGATGGTTGATGTCAGCCAACTGTCCGGAGCAACCGCTAAAGATTATTTGAATATGGCCAGCGAGAAGCTCAAAGGCTCGCAACCTGCGGATATGGAAGCGTTATTCAACAAGATGGGCAAAAAGTTATGAGCAAAAGCCGCGTACAGGACTGGGTAAGAGACACGGCCGGAACACAGCTGTATGCCATCCTGGCCAATACCAACGGAGCGGAAGGTATCAAAGCCTATTACCGGGAAGATGGCAGCCGCACGCCTTATGGGCTTTATGCCAACACGCCCTATGCCAACTGGTTCGAAGTGATGCCGGTGCTAGTACCACTCACTGACGGCAGCCCGTTCCTGCGCTGGGTGGCTGAAACGCCTCTGCGAAACTGGGGCTGGCTGGCGCGTTCGCCGCTGCCGCAGGCCGCTTTGGCCGCTCACCTTGCCGGTCTGACTCAAGTGATTATGCCTGGCGGTAAAGCGGTGTTTTTTCGCTATTGGGATGGCCGCTTCTTACCGGCATACCTGCGTTATTTTGGCGATGGCTGGCGCAATATCCTGCCAGTGTTCTCCGATTACTGGATAAACGGTGAGGCATTTACCTGCCCGGTGGATCCTACTGCGCAGGCCCCGGTTAGCCCGTGGTGGCAGGTGCCTCAAGGCATGGTGGACTCCTTACTGGATGAAGATCCGTCACCGCTGATCGTCAACCTGCTGAACTGGTTGCGCGAGAATGAGTTTGAGCTTTATCAAGCCGTGCCGGAACCGGTGCTGCGCCAGATTGCGTTGCGGCTTTACCCACAGGTCTGGCAACAGACGCCCGATCCGCAGAAGCGAACCGCACGGCTATCTCAGGCTCTGGTAGATACGTTGAATCGCCGTACTAATCCGTTCGAGGTGAGCACCTTTAACGTTTCCTCTTTTCGACCGTGAGTAATGGACTATGACGACCGAATATATTGCGAGTATTGATAATGCGTTGCTGAGCTTCAAAAACAAGACTTTGCTGACCAAAGAGTATCGGCAGATCGTCAAGGATTGGGCAACGGCCAGCAGCATTTCCGGAAGCTTGGGTGGGCCGACGCTGGAGATGGAGAAAACCCTACGGCTCAACGACAGTAAAAAAGTCGTCTCTGAAAACGATCGCAGTTTTGAGAGCAGTGTGGTGACCTGCCCGAAGAGCGGTGTGATCACGGTCGCGCTTGCCTATGAGTCCACGCTGGACCTGCCTATTCCCGATGTGACCATCGAGATCTATGAAGATGTCCGTTTTGGTATTGATTCGAAAGTCGCGACGAAACAAACCGATGAGCAAGGTGTGGCGCTCTTTCCCGGTCTGACCGCGGGCAAGAAGTATTACGTTAAAGCCACCGACACCCAGTTGGAACAGCACAATAACCAGATGCTGCAAGCCTACGACGGCCTGATGCTGGAGATGTACGATGCCTTGTCAACGCAATGGCAGGCCTATAAGCCGCAGTGGCAGCTCAGCCCTATTAATGCAGGCCTGTTGACCGCGTTGGGAGATGGGTTGTACGAGGGCATGTTCGGGCTGTGGGACGACGTAAAACTGGCTTACAACGTGATCACCGATCCCGCAAAATATGGGCAGGAAATCTATGCGGAAGCCGGCAAGTATAAGGATCTGATCACCCAACTGGATGAACAGAAACTGAAGGCGCTGCTGGAGGGCAGCAAGCAGATGACCCGTGAGCTGCTGGCGTTGTTCAATGACGAAGCCGGGTTGTATCTGTTTATGCGCTCGGTGGTGATGCAATTGCGCATGTACCCGTGGGGAGCCCTGCTGGAGCCGATGGTGAAGGTCGGGGGTTCCATTATCGGTGATGCGCTGGTCGGTATTGTCTTTGGGGCGCTGCTGACCCTGGTGACCGCCGGGTTAGGGGTGGCGTTCCTGGTCTATAAGGTGGGTCGTCTGCTCAAGAAGCTGGGCAGCGCCATGCAGCATGTCTGGCAGGGGCTGAAGACGGTCCTGTTTGCCACCCTGGAGCTGGTCAAACGCTTCTTTGAAAAGACGCGTTTACCGAACCTCAAACGCCAGCCTAATAGCCGGTTGAAACCGGATAGAGAGAACCTGGTGGGGCCCAATCACCAGACTGGCCTAGTCGATAATTCGGGCACGGTGAAAAATACCCCCGCGACAGACGCGACGGGGAAATCCACGGTGAACTCGCAGTGCACCGGAACAACCGGTTGCCCGGTCTCGCTGATCAACGGCGAGGAACTGCTCACCCTGGACGATGGGCAACTGATTGGCCTGACGCCCTTTATCTTCCAGCGTCAGTACCGTACCACCGCCGTTGAGTGCCCGTCGGTGCTGGGTTTTGGCTGGAGCCACAGCCTGCAGCATACCGTGGAGTTTATCGGTGATGAACTCCACTGGACCGATCATCAGACCCTCACCACCATCCTGCCGTTACCTACCGAAGTTTCCCCACGTGGGCTTAACTATGTGGCTGGGGCTGCCGCCTATCTGGACGAAGAACCCGATAGCTACTGCCTGATGGCCGGTAGCCTGGAAGGCTGGGTGCTGCATGTGCAGCGGGTACCGGGCAAGACGAGCGGGCGCATCACCGGCCTTTCACATCGCCAGCAGCGCTTGACCCTGCATTATCATCAGGGTTTGCCGGTTCGGCTGGAACACCCGGCCGGTGCTGCCTTGCAGTTCAGCTATCAGGAGTTACCGCAGGGTTGGCGTCTGATACAGCTCAGTCTGATCCCTGAGTCTGGACGAGAAGATGCGGCCTACTCGCTGATGACCTATGAGTACGATGAGCGAGGGCAACTGAGTGCCGCTATCAATGCGGCGGGAGAAGCCGAGCGTTACCAATATCGCGACGACTATGTGTTCAGCCTGCGGCAGTTGGCGGGTGGAGCCGAGTTTTACTGGGAATGGCAGGGAGAAGGCAAGCAGGTCCGTACCGTGCGTCACTGGAGCAACCTGCCAAACTTTGACCAGCGTTTTCTGTGGGATGAGCAACCCGGTGCCGTCACAGTAGTCAATCAGGACGGCTCACAGGAGACCTGGCAACACGATACCCGCTTCCGCCGCCTGGTGAAAAAGGTTGACCCGGACGGCGCGACACACCACAACGAATACGGTGAACGCGGTGAGCTACTGAGCGAAACCGACCCATTGGGCAACCGTACCGAGTATGGTTATAACAGTGAGTTGCAGTGCACCTGGGTGCGCACTCCTGACGGACAGGAGACCCAATACCGCTATTCACGGGGGCGTGTGGTGGAGAAAACCACCTGGAGCCTCGATCAGGAGGACAAGATCCGTGAACGGTATCGCTACGATACGCAGGGCAACCTAACGGAAGAAACCGACGCGTTGGGTAATACCTGCCACTATCGGTGGTCTGCGCAAGGGGCACTCAACGAGGTGCAATACCCAGATGGCAGCCGCGAGCGCTTCGTTCGCGATGCCTTTGGTCAAGTACTGGAGCATCATCAACGCAACGGGCTAATTCACTATTATCGCTACAACCTGCTGGGACAGGTGATCCGGCACAGCGACAGCCCGCTGGACGACTCCGGGGTCAACGGTACCCGCTATACCTGGAACGCAGCCAACCGTCTGGAAGCCATCCACTCACCGGACGGCACGGTGCGGCAGTACCGCTATAACGCCTACGGCAAGGTGACCAGCGAACGTGACGAAAAGGGGCTCACCACCCAATACGAATACCATCCAAACTCCCATCTGGTGAGCCGGGTCATTTACCCTGACCTCAGTCAGGTGGAATACCGCTATGACAACCCGAAGAACTTCGTCAGCGATATCATCAACCAGAATGGTGAACACCATCGACTGGCCTATCACCCTAACGGGTTGGTGAGTGAAGAACACACCGTTGACGGACGCCACTTTTTCTACGACTACGACCTGAACGGGCAACTGAGCCAGCGCACCGAGTACGGCACCAGCCAGAGTGAACAGACTGCGCTGATCACCCGCTATGAGCGGGACACGGCCGGGCGATTGGTGCGCAAGGTGTTGCCAGACGGCAAGGAAGTCAACTACGGCTACGACAGCTTTAACCGCCTGCGGCTGGTGGACGATGGGCAGTGGCCGTTGGCCTACGGTTACGATGAGGCCGGGCGGTTAACGGAAGAGTATCAGGGTTTTGCCAGCCTGTTTTATGCGTATGACAGCGCGGGCAACCTGACGCGCCAATGCCTGCCCGACGGCAACATTCTGGCCTACCAGTACCAGCAAGGGCAGGTATCGCGTATTGCGCTCAATGGCCAGGTGCTGAGTGAGCACCAGTATCGCGGCGAGCAGGAAATCCGACGCATCACCGGCGAGGTGGTGAGCGAGTTTGATTATGACGGGCGACAACGCCTGCGCCATCAACGGGCCACCGCCGTCGTGCAGGCAGAAATGGAAGGTGATGCTCCGGGCGTGTCACCGGTAATGCAGCGCCGCTACGAGTACGACCCGGCAGGCAACCTGACGCAGATCCTCGACCCGCATAAAGGCAACCGGGAATACCGCTACGATAAGCAACATCGCCTGACCGAAGCGCTGCACCACCCGATAGCCTACCCCGAAGCCTTGCCGCAGGAATTGCGCTGGCGGGGTATCAGTGAACAGTTTACGCACGATGCGGCGGGTAACGTGTTGGGGAACGACGCCGCCTCCCGTGGGGCGCAAGTCCGTGGCAACCTGCTCAAGCAGAAAGGCGATACGCGGTTCGAGTATGACGAGTTTGGCAACCTGACACGTGAAGTGCGCAGCACCAAACCCTTGTGGGTGCGGGAGTTCCGTTATGACTGCCAGCACCGGCTGGTGGAGTTTATTGAACAGCGGCAGGGGCAGAAAACCCACTTCGCCTATGCTTACGATGCCTTTGGGCGGCGTATCCACAAGCAGGACCTGTTGGCCCAACGGCCCGATGCCTTCACCCGCTTCTTCTGGCAGGGTGAGCGGATGGTGGCAGAATGCGCCGACGATGATAATATCTTTACGGCGGACGACCCCAAACCGGCGCATCTGGCAACCTATAAAAGCTACCTGTACACCCCCGGCAGCTTTGTGCCGCTGGCACAGTTGTTGGGTAAAGGACGCAAGTCGGAGATTTACTATTACCTGACTGACCACCTGGGTACCCCGCAGGAACTGGTCAATGGCAAAGGACAGATTGCCTGGAGTGCGGCGTACCGCGCCTACGGCAATCTGGCGGTAGCGTTCGTTGGCGCAGTGGCACAACCGTTGCGATTCCAGGGGCAGTACTTCGACGCGGAAAGCGGGCTGCACTATAACCGTTATCGATATTACTCGCCGGACACAGCCCGGTTTATCACGCCGGACCCGATTGGGCTGGCGGGTGGTCTGAACCAGACGCAGTATGTGCCTAACCCGACTGGGTGGGTGGATCCGCTGGGGTTGGCTAGCGTTCCTGGGGATTGCCCGGAGCCGCCGGGCACAGGAGCAAGAGCGCATGCGGGTGAAGAATTGGTTGAGGTTTATCGAGTTCAACCTATTAATAATTCATCAGATATTCTTCTAGGTGGCGCATTTTTGGATCAAAGATTAAAAGGTCGCAGTTTATTGCAAGCTAATAGAGAGCGTCATCGTTTAATGAGACGTATAACTTCTGATGATCCTAATGTCGCAGTAAATGCTATGCAGCAAGCTCAGGGAGGAAGGGCTAGCAGCCCAGTAATATCAACAACTCTTGATAAAGCTGGTGCAGAGGCTAATTTAGCTAGACTTCAATCGGTTGGTGTTCCTGCTGAGTTGATTACTATCAGAGGGCCTCGCTCAGGGGGAATTGATTTTAATTTAGAGCTGACTCAACGTGGGGGTAGGACAAAACGATTCGGTGATGAAGATATGAAAGAGTTTGGAATAAAAGATTTATATGTTCCTGCGGAAGGTAAGAGTAAGTCAGGATTCGAAATAATCGATAGAGTGAGGGCAAAAGAATGAGTGAACTAATGGTTTTTTGGAAAAAAGAACCCGTCGGTAAGATACTTGACCCGCAACCAGATAATTTCCATTTATGCGGAAAATGGCACCCCATAGTAAGTAATCATTTAGATGAATTTATTAAAGACATACATGAAACCGAAGACTCTTTAGTCTATGTAGGAAGTGAAGAAAAAGGATTAACTGGAGTGGTTTGTTCGGTGCCAGATGAATATATAGATGTTTTAATTAGAGATTCCTATAGGAATCTCCATGATTTGTAACAATAGCTGAGGAGCGCTCTCCTCTTGAATGCTCTTTATTGTGCTCCCCCTATTAGGTTAGGGGGAAATGTGGGGTTTATTACGATTAGAGGTCCAAAAAGTGCTGTCATAGATTTTAATCTGGTACTTGAAGCTAGAGGCGAAAGAACAAGAATTTCATAGGCTTAGATGTGAGGAAATGAGTTTAAAGATCTGTATGCTCAACCTAAGGGTAATGCGACTAGTTAATGCATTTAAGAAAGTATTGTTAGATGGCTTACCCCCCTAATACTGATATTTATTTCCAAGGTAGCTCAGTAACAGGGTATAAGCACTCGACAGGCGAAAAATTTGATGTTAACCGTAGACGCGATTTTGATATTGCGATAGTTAATGATGATTTATACTTAGGGGCTTTAAATGCACCAAAAGATAAAAAATTCAAACAAAAAACAGGCCCTCTACGTATAGGGCCACTTACTGATAATCAGGCAGAATATTTGAAGTTAAATGATCTTAGGCTTAAGCTTAGTCAAATGTCTGGCAGAGATGTAGAGCTCATGCTTTTTGATAATTCAACTGAGGCATTGAGACGACCTTCATTAAAGGTAAATAAATAATGACAACTGAAGATAAAGTTAAAAAATATGACACTCTAGCGATTAAGAGTGATGACATGGCTCTCTATAGTGAGTTATTTTCATCCATGCTAGATATGGAATATACAGAAAGAGAAGGGAGTTACCTGGGAGAACACAATACTTTCGATTTCGATAACAATGGGAAGATAGATATCATTCAAAATATAGAGGGTGAGGAACAGTATGATGAGGATCTGAAAGATTATGGTCTATATGTTCATGTTAGTAATATAGTTGAACAAGATAAATTCATTAAGAAGGCACTGGAAAATAAAGATGTTACACATGTTAGTAGACATGTGTATTCAAGTGATAAAATTTATACTTATAGATTTGATGAGGAAAGTGATGAGTTTAATTTACTCAGTGAGGAGTTAAGGTGATTAAATAATTAACTACCAGAAAAAATCGCCTTGACTGATGCATTAAGTAAACATTTTGACTTAATGCAACTGGTAACATGTAGTGGAATTGAAGGATTGGTAAGGTCCCGCAGGGGCTGACAAATGCTAAAAGTCAGATTGCCAGGAGTGCGGCGTACCGCGCCTACGGCAATCTGGCGGTAGCGTTCGTTGAGTCCGTGCCACAGCCGCTGCGATTCCAGGGACAGTACCATGATGTAGAGAGCGGGCTACACTATAACCGCTATCGTTATTACTCGCCGGAGACGGCCCGGTTTATTATCACGCCTGACCCGATTGGGCTTGCTGGTGGGCTGAACCAGACGCAGTATGTGCCTAACCCGACCGGGTGGGTGGATCCGCTGGGGTTGGCTGGCGTGCCGGGAGGATGCCCCCCGGACTCGAAAATTCAGGCTGGGGTGAAAACAGGTGAACCTTCAGTACCCGAACCAAATATTGTTTATAGGGCATTGACAGAGCAAGATGCGCAAAGGCTAGCATCTGGAGGTTCTATACAAGGAAAAGCTCCTGATGGGACTTGGACGGCTGCGGAGCATGTTGCTAATAGATCACTCGATCCAAGTTTATCTGGAGGGGCATTTGAAAATAGTCCTTGGATATCTACCACAAAAGATTTAAACATTGCAAGAGCTTATGAAGGAGGACATGGTATTATTGCAATTGATCTTAATAAAGTACCATCCACTCAGGTTGAAGTTTGGAAGCATGCTCCAAGAGTCAATGGTATAGATGGTTTACCTTATCACAGATCAATTTGGGCACAAGAAGTAACCATATTCCTGGAAATTCCACCGTCTGCAACTATGGGGATGATAAAATGAATACACACTTAGAGTTACTAGAAGAATTAAGAAAAAGAACCACGGATTTTATATATCCTCTGACCTTGGAGGGAGTGGTTGTCGAGGTTGCATTTAGCAATTTATTATCCTTTACTGAAAATATGACAAAGATTTTTAAAAGTGAGGATTTTTTACCGAAAAGTATTCTGCGAGAACTTTTATTGACTATTTGCGCCATGAAAACTCATAGCCAAAAAATAAACAGCGATGAGTTTTATAAAATGACTTTTAAAATAGAAAAAAACTTCAACCTAATTATTGCCGGGGAGTCAATAGATGATAGGAAACCTCGTGTTCCAAGGATTATATAAACGATGAGTGAAATTATATTTTTCTATAGACTTAATGAATCTTACGGTGAGTTTTCAAACTTTTCCAAACATGGTTTTTGGATTGACAATGTATATTGGAGAACAGTAGAGCACTACTTTCAAGTACATAAATTTCATGATGATGAGTTACGAAATACAATGATGAACATTCTGTCTCCAATGGAGGTTGCCAAAATTGGTCGGGATAGAAGGTATCCTTTAAGAAAGGATTGGGAAAGCGTCAAGGATGATATCATGCGCTTAGCAGTATTTGAGAAATTCAAGCAGAACGATAGCGCTAGAGATGTGTTGTTATCAACGGGGAGCAGTCAATTAGTTGAACATACAAAAAATGACAACTACTGGGCAGATGGTGGCGATGGAACAGGAAGAAACATGCTTGGCATTATATTGATGGAAACGAGAGGGCTACTTAAGAAGGAGTCTGTATCATAATTAGCTTTTCTTTTAGATTTAACCAGTGATCCTTGTGTTTTTAAATAACTGGTTGGTAAAAGCCAGGTTGTCAGAGTGTAGTATATTACTCAACCGGGAACCTGGCATAGCATTCGATGATGATTATTTGCCTGTTTTTTAGTCTAAATTCTCCGTGTAATATGGTTAAGTTAACAAGTTTAATATTATTATTTATGATGGAATCACCACCTAGGTACCTCGCACGATCTGACTGATTGGAATGGCAATTCTGGGTGGAAGGGCCACTAGTCGCAGCAAAGGGGGCTGAAGTGAGGCATACCGCACTTACGGTGATGCCACAGTAGCGGTAGTATCAGATTTGCCAGCCTGTTTACAGCTACGACAGCGCAGGTAACCTGACGCGCCAATGCCTATGATGTCTTTGGGCGGTGTATCCACAAGCAGGACCTGCTCTCCCAACGACCCGATGCCCTACCTGCTTCTTCTGGCAGGGCGAACGAATGGTGGCAGAATGCGCTGACGATGATAATATTTTCACGGCGGACGCCCCAAAACCGGCGCACCTGGCAACCTATAAAAGCTACCTGTACACCCCCGGCAGCTTTGTGCAGCTGGCACAGTTGTTGGGTAAAGGGCGCAAGTCGGAGATTTACTACTACCTGACTGATCACCTGAGCACCCCACAGGAACTGGTCAACGGCAATCTAGCGGTAGCGTTCGTTAATTCTGTGCCACAGCCGCTGCGATTCCAGGGACAGTACCATGATGTAGAGAGCGGGCTACACTATAACCGCTATCGTTATTACTCGCCGGAGACGGCACGGTTTATCACGCCGGACCCTATTGGACTAGCCGGAGGTCTGAACCAGACGCAGTATGTGCCTAACCCGACCGGGTGGGTGGATCCGCTGGGATTGGCTAGCGTGCCGGGAGGATGCCCTCCAAACTCAGATATACAAGCTGGCGTGAAGACGGGTGAGCCTGAAATTCCTGCAACTGGGAAATTCAAATGGGGAAATCCGAAGAGCACACCAACATATGGTCATACGTTTGCTGACCATGGGCAAAAATTAAAACCAAATCAACTAATAGATCGAGCAAGAGGTAAAGGACATCAAGTAGGACAATATGTTGATGATAATGCAGCAGCTAATTTTATTGCTGATGTTGCAGGGAAAGGCCCAGGAGTTCACAATGTTCCACTACCAAAAAATGTAACAGGCAGAGGGTACTTACCAAATGGAGTAGAATTAAAGCCCGATGGTTCAGTTAGAACATCTTTCCCATATGACACTGCACATCCCAACTAATTATAAAGGAGCTTTAAATGAATCCCATAAAACGAATATGTAGAGATCTTGGTATACCTGAAGGCGATAAATTCACCCAGGATTGGGCATATGAGCTACCTGAAGAGTTTCGTACTGAAAAATGGTTAAGTAAATATACGTTAGCTTACTCTAATGATGATTATTCTGAATCAGAGCAGGATTTGTTAATGCAGTTAATACTCGATGTCACTAATGATTGTTTAAATATGGGCGTAAGTGCTAATGATGAGGTGATTATTAATGCTTTGAATTTGCTTTCAAGTAATCACCAGAGGTATTCTGAGTTAATTGAATACTGGGCGCTAGACGGTGAGCCGTTGGAGGATTGTTTTGCGTTGACTCAAAAAATAAGAGAAATAAGAAATAGCATTAGATGAGCGTTGTCTGTTACTTTATTATTAGTGATTATAAATCACTCACCACAGGATAGATAAAAAAGATCGGAGCTTCTGATTGTTCCGATCTTTTGCCATTCAGCCATTTCATTACTCGGAATTACCCTATCAACAGGCCATCGCAGTAGTAAAAGTGTAACTGGAAAAAATAGATTGGGTTAGGTTCGAGTTGCTCAGTACAGTCGCTCCAGTTATTCATCGTTTCCTTGCAACTTTATACCAAGTTAGTAAATATATCCTAGGAGCCAAGTAGTGATGAAAGAGAACATTGACCTTCAGCCGATCAGGGTTCCTACAGGATGGGCCATTAGCATTAATAATTTTTTCAACATAGACCCTATAGATGAGTATACTGATTACTTTTATTCCTCTGTATTAATTAGTGGTTATAGTAAGTTGATGGGGCTAAGTTTTGACTCCAGGTATGAGCCAGAAGGAGCTCCTAACGGAGACTTTTTTTTAGTAATGCAAAAGAACGAACATGATAAAAAAGGAAAAATTATCAATACCGAGGTTATTGGGATTATAAAAACAAAAGAAAGGCATATGTTTGTAAAGTGCTTGGAATATTTTATGAAAGAAGGGGTGGTTCCACCTTTTAATTAAGGTTGATTTTTAAAAATAAAAAGCCGAGAGGGAGTATAAAATTCCTTTCGGTTTTATTTTTAGGTTGTCATTTAAAAAACGCTCAATCTGATGTCGTAAAATATCGACCTTAGCAATCTTAATGATAAGTTGGGAATTCAATCGAAGCTAGTTGAGGGAAAGTGTTTAATATTAAGTGCTTGTATGTTCCCCGTAAGATAACAGTACGAAAAAATCGGGTTTTGAAATCATAGATAGGAAACGACAAAGTGAAAGATATTGTTTTTTGGAATCACATCCCAATAGGTGTTTTAACCGATGTGAAATGTGATAACTTCTATTACTATGGTAAATGGAAACCACTGGATGAAGAGGGGGTTGGAAGATTTTTGCAAAAATTAGATGAAAATGAGGAAGCTTATGTATGTGTTGGCAGCGCAGCGAGCGGTATGGTGGGAGTCGTACGTGAAGCCCCTGAAACTAGTTTAGATTATACCGTTTTTGGTTCGTATAAAGATATTAGTACTGTTGTGCATAATTTTAAATACTATGAGTCACTTTTTTATGGCAACCAAGAAAATTAATCAACTGGATTATAAGAGACAGATCATTATAGATTTATCGTTCAAGTGGTTAGTGTTTGGGATGGAATGAAAGACGGAAGTTCTAAAACAGGAACTTTCCGGTAGCCTAAATGACTGTGAGTTTGCCTCGTGATAGCTAATAAATAGAAGGGGTAAGCTCAGTTTTTAAAAAATGTTTTATAAAAAACAACTTTAAATATAGATGAAGATACCTGGGGTGAGCAACTTAACTGTTTTTTGGAAAAGAGAGGAAATAGGGAGTTTAGTTAACGTCAAGGCGGATAACTTTTATTTTTATGAGGTTGGCGTCCGAAAGAAAATGAATCACTGAACCTATTTTTTGATGAGATAAACAAGGGCGAAGAAGCATTTGTATGCATTGGAGATGCTGATGGTGGAATGGTTGGTATTGTATATGCAATACCAGAAGAGGATCTTGAGGTTACAGTTTTCGGTTCTTACAAAGAAATTAATACTGTAGTTCATGATCCATCTTATTATGAGTCGCTATTTTTTTAAAATCAAAAAGAATAGTAAGATTTAATAGGTGAAGAAACTATTGTAGTAGAGGAAAGGATGGCAATTGGCAAGTCATCCTATTCCTTTAACGCTTTAATAGGCACTGATACTATAGAGATAACAGGTCGGTGGAAAGGGAAAACCCCAGAGGGCCTACGGTGATAAGGTTTTTGAAGGATATAGGAATGAATAATAACATGATATATTGGAGAGGGGTTTGCATTGGGGAAGTGATCAATCCGATAGTCGATAACTTTGATGTTTTTGGCAAATGGAAGCCAAATGAAAATACTAATGAACAAACGTCACTCATAAAGGAAATAGAAGATAATGAGGAGGCGTACATATGCTTTGGGAATGTTAAAAGTGGTTTTATAGCTACGGTGGTTGAAGTTCCTGATGATTACATAGATATTAGGTGTCGAGGCCATTATGAAGACATGCAAACTTTGATTCATACGCCTGAGCATTATGATGAGATTATTCGGAAAAGACGGCATAATGGTTAGTTATTATATTTTTCAAATTTAAATTAACCACGTCAGGCATCAAAAACATGGTGTTAATTTGGTGTGTAACGACCGGGTTGCTAGGTTGCGGTATACCGCAACCTGCTGGCATTTTATGCCGCTCACCATATAGGCTATAACCGCTTTGGCAACCTAGTGATTGAGTGGTGGGGTAAAGATCATCGGTAGATGACGCACTATAGTGCCGGTGCAGGTAAGCATCATCGCCTGACTGAAGCCTTGCACCACCCGATAGCCTACCCCGAAGCCTTGCCGCAGGCGCTGCGCTGGCGGGGTGTCAGTGAGCAGTTTACGCACGATGCGGCGGGTAACGTGTTGGGGAACGACGCCGCCTCCCGTGGAGCGCAATTCCGTGGCAACCTGCTCAAGCAGAAAGGCGATACGCGGTTCGAGTATGACGAGTTTGGCAACCTGACACGTGAAGTGCGCAGCACCAAACCCTTGTGGGTGTGGGAGTTCCGTTATGACTGCCAGCACCGGCTGGTGGAGTTTATTGAACAGCGGCAGGGGCAGAAAATCCACTTCGCCTATGCCTATGATGCGTTTGGTCGCCGCATCAAGAAGCAGGACCTGCTCTCGCAACGGCCCGATGCCCTTACCCGGTTCTTCTGGCAGGGTGAGCGGATGGTGGCAGAATGCGCCGACGATGATAATATCTTTACGGCGGACGACCCCAAACCGGCGCATCTGGCAACCTATAAAAACTACCTGTACACCCCCGGCAGCTTTGTGCCGCTGGCACAGTTGTTGGGTAAGGGACGCAAGTCGGAGATTTACTACTACCTGACAGACCACCTCGGCACCCCGCAGGAACTGGTCAACGGCAAAGGACAGGTTGCCTGGAGTGCGGCTTACCGCGCCTACGGCAATCTGGCGGTAGCGTTCGTTGAGTCCGTGGCGCAGCCGCTGCGATTCCAGGGACAGTACCATGATGTAGAGAGCGGGCTACACTATAACCGCTATCGTTATTACTCGCCGGAGACGGCCCGGTTTATCACGCCTGACCCGATTGGGCTTGCTGGTGGGCTGAACCAGACGCAGTATGTGCCTAACCCGACCGGGTGGGTGGATCCGCTGGGGTTAGTTAGTGTGCCGGGTACTTGCCCGGAAAAATATGGAGTATATAGACCAGACCGTCCACTACCTCGGGATAGTTATGGTAACCCCGTGCCTGATGTAGAACTTCCTCATACCCAATTAGGAACGAAAAAAGGTCGAAAAGGAGAGTATACTCAAGCTAGAGAATGGGGATATGACGATAACGGGAAATTAATTCCGATACGAGATATTGATTTCACAGATCATGGTCGCCCAAAAGAGCACCCAAATTCTCATCAACATAATTATCTTCCCAACCCCACGGGAGGTACTCCTCAACATGGGCCAGCAGTCGAATTGGTGATACCAAAATGAATATAATTAAAGGGAAAATGCTTTCAGATAGCGGCGTGAAAATTAAACTATCTGATTTGCTAGAAAAAATACCAGATAATGAATGGATATGGTGTGTTTATGAGTTTAATGGTGTTGGAATTGCCCCATTAGGGCTCTCAATGCCTGAGTTTGAAGAGTTGGTTTTATCTAAAGATACTGGCCTTGAATTGACATGGAAAGATATAAAATCATTGGCTGAATCATTAACGGATATAATGTTATGTACGTTAGGTGCGATCACGCATCCAGTTCCATATAGCTGTATAGAAAATAACGAACTAGATAATTTCATAGTATTGGTAAGAATTTTTGATAGTACATCGTGGGAGATAAATATGCATTATTAACCTGTTGGCAGGTTACGTCGATACCGATTACTGGCTTTCAATTTTGATGAGTCTAGGTGGTTATTGGAGGAATCCTTGAGTCCTGTTACCCGTTTTATGGCGACGACAGCATGGGTAATTTGATAAACCAGTACTTACCTTCAAGATAGTGATGTTCTGATTTGCCTCGATCTGAATGGCCAATTGGGGTTGATCCGCGATAAATAAAAGACCATGTTGCCTAGAGTGCGGCGTACCGCGCCTACGGCAATCTGGCGGTAGCGTTCGTTGGCGCAGTGGCACAACCGTTGCGATTCCAAGGGCAGTACTTCGATGCAGAAAGCGGGCTACACTATAACCGCTATCGGTATTACTCGCCGGACACAGCCCGGTTTATCACGCCGGACCCTATTGGGCTGGCCGGTGGGCTGAACCAGACGCAGTATGTGCCTAACCCTACTGGTTGGGTGGATCCGCTGGGCTTGACGAGCGTGCCGGGAGGATGCCCTCCAGGAGTGCGAAATAATGCAGCAACTCAAAATCAGTCGGGACAATGGGTTGATGCCCATGGCAACTTATCTTTAGTACCTAATGAATCTGGATTGCCTCCGCTAAAAGGAAAGTCTGTAGGACATATACAAAATATCCTGATAGATGGTGGCTATACAAGGACTAACCCTGCAAACCCTAAGAACCAAAGATGGGTACATCCTGATGGATCAGAAGTTCAGATCCATGCCTATGGGAATACAAACACAACCCCTTACAAAGCAGGCAACAATGCTCATGTACATAAATCTTTAGGTAGACATGGTAATCCAGGTACAGTTGAATTAGCCGATAATGGTTCGACTAGTGTTAGCACCCATTCATCTGAAGCGCACATTGGAATTAAGAATCCATCAGATTTCCCCGCGGTATCGGGAAGAGCTCATGGTCGACAAGAGGATTAAAATAATGTCAGCTGAGTTTAGAATACATTTCGAAAACAAAAATTGGCTCATTACCAATATTGATGAAGTAAAAATGATGATTACTTCGCTAAGGACATTTGTTGATGCAAAGTCAGACGGTGAGTATTGGTTGCTAGGTTTGGAAAGTAAGGATCAGGCGAAGCATTGGGGTTATGATGTTAGACTTTTTATTGAGCCGGAATCAATATTCTTAGAGATTAGCTCCCATCCAAAAAGCATTGAGGATGACCTAATGGGGTTATTTTCATCTATAAGGGAGAGGGTGAGCATTCTTATACTAGACGAGGATGGTGAGCTATCAAATTGGTAACTAAATCTCATTAAATTGATGGCCCTACATGTAAGTAGATGTCTTTTTAGCTGATGGTTAACGTGGGGCCATTATCAATGAAACTTTGGTCGAGATTATCTTTCGAGAGGACTGGAAAAGTCGGGATATCCAGGTGCGGTGTCTTGTACGCAAGGAAGTTCTGTGTCAAGCGTCAGCTTTTCAACCGGAAAACCGTTTTATCTTTGACGTATTAGTGATTTTGATGTTGCCATTTCACAACCTGATTTGTATAAAAAGGCAGAGTCATTAGGAATTGGTAAAGGAGGTAGAGGTGGACCTATTGATATGGCTAAGGAATTAGGTATTGATGATACACTCCAGAAACTTTCTAGAATGTCAGGTAATAGGCCAGTAAATGTTATGATATTTTCATCCCCTGAAAACATCAAGCTCAAAGGGAAAGGAATTAGAATGCCTGGCAAACATGGTGGATAACGAATGAAAAAGTCATATTATTTGAAATACGGAAGTGATAAAACAAAAGAAGAACTAAAGGAACTACTTGAAAAGAAATGGGATATCACATGTGCAGAGCATGATAGTTCCTATTTTGGAGTTTACTTTAATTACTCTGGTCTCTATGCAGATAAATTAACCATTACCGACAATTACATTGCGAGTTCTCAAGAATGGTTATATGAAGACAATAAGGAATTTATGTCATTGATAAATATATCAATTTTCAATGGGGAAAACACTGAAAAACTGAGTCGATATAAATTCATTAAGAATTTTTTTGTTCAATTAAATGTAAGCTCTGTTATTAGTGATAAATGTGTAGAGGAAGGTTGATAATTAAAATTCCGGAAAGAGTATTTATATAACCTTCCGGGTTTTATTGTTATATCCCAAGAGTGACAGAACTAGGTTTGTGTTTTATAAAAAACCAATGAGGCTGTCAGATATAATACTGGAAAACTAATGCACAGGTTGAATAGAGTAAATGGATAAATTTCTTACAAAAGACGAACTTCCAGAATGGTTTGAATACCCTTTTGAATTCAATAGGATAGTGGAGCAAGGGTTGCTAGATTTTGACCCATGGATAATACTTCAGGGAGAAAGACTGAGATCACGTTATGATGGAATAAAATCTAGATATCCATCAAGGCAACTAGTTCCATTCGCGAGGCGTGAGGATAATGATGACATCGCATACTGGGATAAAGATAAACCAGGACGAGTAATAATCATTCATGATTTCGCTAACGAAGGGTATGAGAATGTTATTGAATTTAGTGGGTTTTGGGATTGGCTTCGCATTGCATTAGAGGCTACCATTGAATATGATGGAGAGTGAATGACCAGTCGCGAAATTTGGATGACGAATTCTGTCGTTATAATATAAAAAAGTTATGATGGTATCCATATGTGTTCAGTTTTTAGCTGGGGGAAAACCGTCCCCGGGCGTATGTTAAAGTTACTCTAGGTTAGGCGAATCCGTCATGCATTCACAGATAAGCTTCGCCGGCACTGTAGCCGTTAACCACACACCATTATCAGCTTGGTAGAATTTAAAGCCATTTTGTTGCATGGCCAATGCATTAATTGTTAATACAACAGGTTTACCATGCCGCTGGCTAACCGCTATTGCTGTAGTTATATCAGAGGATAGATGTACATACTGACGAGAGCCTGCGATCAAGCTATCTTGATGAATTTAGTTGATAAAACGTGTTGCTGTGCTATGGTAAAGATACTGTGGTGCCTGATACTTAATATCCACTTTCGGTGAGGAGTGTCCCTGTACAGCACGGATATTACAGCCATCGCCAGAAATAGAGAAACGCTTCTTTTCGCTGTTCTCTGCAACTAATTTTATTAACTGTAAGTTAAGTATTCTACCTTTTTAGGTCGCACAGGTAATAAGCGAGTCTTACCCACCCCTCACTGTCCAGAATTAAACCGATAGACTCTGGTTGATGACGTAATACATAACTTAAAAACTTACTTACATCTTGACTTTGACTACTCATTTCACATTCCTGATTGTTAATATCAGTTTATACTCACGATACTTCAAGTTGCATGTGATACGTAACACGATGCGCTCACTGAGACAGGCTGACCAGCTCCCAGATGATTAGTACACCCGATGTTAGTAATGTCTTTATAAGCCACATGAGGACATCCCCATGAGCAAGCGTTTTTCCGACCAACAGATCATCAGTATTCTCCGCGCAGCGGAAAGCGGGGTTTCTGCCCGTGAACTCTGCCGTAAGCACGCCATCTCCGACGCACGTTTTACACCTGGCGTAAGAAGTATGGCGGGATGGATGTGCGTGGACTACTTCACGAAAGAGTGGCGACGGTGGCCGTTGTCTTTGAGGTTTCAGGCACTCAGGTCACGCGGATTCTGGACAGCATTGCACTGTTTCTCGGCTATCCGGCTACGATAAGAACTGACCAGGGCTGGAGGCTTGGGGTTTTTCGTTTTGGGCGCCTAAATATTAACATTCGTTATACCCGCCATGAGTTACGATAAAAGTATCAATGCCTACGTCTTTTATCTCATCCTGTTGATACCAAATCCAATCCCCCGACCCGGTAAGAAATCCTTTTTGGCAATACCGCAATGCTTTGTATCAGGCAGGCTGGCACTTTGTCGTTTATCTAGGCGATATCAGAACAAAACAGCCCCCGGACCAGGACTCAAGCATAAATAGCCCAGCCAACGCTTTCCTGGCTCGAGTCTATAATTGTCAGGTTGTCGCTTGAGCGAACGCTGACAATCTGCGTTGCTCTATTAGGGAACGGAATATTTCGCAACCTGAGTTAACCACGGCCCGAGCCTTCTGGCGGGGAAGATAGACATAATAGTCGAGGTTTAAGATGGAAGAAAAAACGGAAAAAACGACTCTTCAGCGTGATGCCTTTTTGGATGAGAGAACCTTCAAGTCGCGCACTATCCTGCTGTTTGGGCAAATCAACGACACGGTGGCCTACAATGTCGTCAAGCAACTGGTAGCGCTGTCCGATGAGTCTTCCGCGCCGATTAATTTCCTGATTTGTTCACCTGGCGGCCATGTAGAGTCGGGTGACGTGATCCACGATGTCATCCGCTTTATTAGTGCTCCGGTCAATATGATTGGCAGCGGTTGGGTAGGGAGCGCTGCGGTTAATGTGTTTTTATCGGTGCCCAAAGAACGTCGCTTCTGCCTGACCAATACGCGCTTTCTGATCCATCAGCCGAGTGGCGGCATCGGCGGCCAGGCTACCGATGTAGCGCTGCAGGCAAAAGAAATTATTCGTATCCGGGAGAGGATTGCTAATTTGATCGCCAAGGAAACCGGACAGAAACTGGAAAAAGTCTTGAACGATATCGATCGCGACTTTTGGATGCCGGTGGCTGAAGCGATCGACTATGGTCTGGTATCAAAAGTCATTGTCAGCGAGAAAGAAATCACTTAATCACCAGGTATTAATCCGCCGCAGCGTCAAATCCCCATACCACCCGCAGGCCATTTTCGGACATAACCCACCAACCCCGTTGCTTGGCAGCGGGGTATGTCACAAGGCTGTGCATCGAACAACGAGAGGCAAAAAGTGACGGTTTGTGACCCGAATCACTGGCAAGTGTAAGCGTAGCGAGCGATTTCTTTCGATTCTGCATGTTAAGCATATGATAACAGAACGTTAATGCATAGATGGCGGTAAAACACTGTGCTAGGATGGCTAAGCAGCACATCGGTCACCGCCTCTAACCTGAAAGGACATAGCTATGCATTTGAATAATAAAAATATTGTTGTAGCCCTTGCCGCCGCCTTGTTTGCCGTAAGCAGTTACGCCGCTGCGCCTAAATCGGTAGCGATCCTCTCTATCGTTGACCACCCGGCACTGGATGCTACCCGTGATGGGGTGATTGATGAACTCAAGGCTGCGGGTTACGACAAGGATAAGATCAAGATCCAGTTTCAAAGCGCGCAGGGAAATACGGCCACGGCTGGGCAGATCGCACGTAAATTTATCGGTGATAAACCCGATGCGATAGTGGCGATTTCAACGCCTGCGGCCCAGTCGGTGGTGGCGGCGACCAAGACCATCCCGGTGGTGTTTACTACGGTAACCGATCCGGTGGCGGCCAAACTGGTTGGCAGTTGGCAGCCGAGCGGGACTAACGTGACCGGCGTTTCGGACAGCGTTGCCATCGGCCCGCAGGTCGATCTGATCTTGAAGGTTAAGCCGGATGCCAAACGCGTGGGCATGGTCTTCAGCCCAGGTGAGATCAACTCGACGGTGGTGGTCAAGGAACTGAAAGACGAATTAACCAAACGCGGCATGACGCTGGTTGAGGTTCCTGCCGCACGCACCATCGACGTTGCTCCGGCGGCGAAGAGCCTGGTGGGTAAAGTCGATGTGATCTACACCAATACCGATAACAACGTGATCTCCACCTACGAATCACTGGTTGGCATTGCCAATCAGGCTAAAATCCCGTTAATCGCCGGTGACAACAGCGTGGCCAAACGCGGTGCGGCAGCGGCGTTGGGGATGAGCTATTACGACTTGGGCCGCCAGACCGGTAAAATTGTCGTTCGCCTGTTGGACGGGGAAAAGCCTGGCACTATCGCACCTGAAGTCGGCAGCAAGCTCAGCCTGAGCGTGAACCCTGCCGCTGCTCAGAAGCAGGGCGTGACTCTGCCAGCAGATCTGGTGCAGTCGGCACAGGAAGTCATTAAGTAACGATCTGCGTTGGATCATGGTTTGTCCCGGGTGTAAATGGCCCACCGAACGCGGTGGGCCAGAATGTTTATGAGGTCCGCATGTCGTTAATTTCCCTGATGGGAGCTTTGGAGATTGGCCTGATCTTTGCGCTGGTCGCGTTGGGCGTGTTGATCTCCTTTCGCTTACTCAATTTTCCCGATCTGACGGCCGACGGCAGCTTCCCTTTAGGGGGCGCGGTTGCCGCGGTGATGATTGTCAGCGGTTATAATCCCTGGCTAGCCTGTTTGCTGGCGGCTATCGCCGGTGCCGGTGCGGGGTGTTTAACGGCCTGGCTGCATGTGCGGCTCGGCATTTTGCAACTGTTAGCCAGCATTCTGGTGATGATTGCCCTGTATTCCATCAATCTACGCATTATGGGCGCACCCAACCTGGCCCTGATCGGCTTACCCAGTGTTTTCACTCCTTTCATCAGTCAGATTGAGGACAACGCCTGGCTGATCCAGCCGCTATTACTGCTGGTGGTGGTGGTCGTCGTCAAACTGGCGCTCGACGCATTTCTGACATCCGAGGTGGGGCTGGCGTTGCGGGCAACCGGCGCGAATCCGCGCATGGCCAGAGCACAGGGAATTGCGACCAGTCGGTTGACGGTGATCGGCATGGCAGTGTCCAACGCGCTGATTGCGCTGGCGGGGGCGCTGTATGTACAGACGCAAGGGGGCGCGGATATCTCAATGGGGATCGGTACTATCGTCGTCGGACTGGCGGCGGTGATTATCGGTGAAACGCTGTTGCCTGCCCGTAGTCTGTATCTGATCACCCTGGCGACCCTGTTAGGGGCATTGCTGTATCGCCTGATGATTGCTTTGGCCCTGAACGCAGACTTCATTGGCCTGCAAGCGCAGGATTTGAATCTGATCACCGCGCTGCTGGTCACGCTGGCGCTGATCCTGCCGAAGTTAAAACAAAAACTGAAAAACAGGCGGAGGAGGCAGCCATCATGATGCGCGCCGAGCAGTTGTTTAAAACCTTCAATCCCGGCACTCCGCTGGAGAATCCGGTATTACGTGGCTTATCGCTCGATATTGAAGCCGGGCAGTTTGTTACGGTTATCGGCAGCAATGGGGCAGGGAAGTCTACGCTGCTCAATGCGGTCAGCGGTGATATTACCCCCGATCGCGGCCGGCTGTTTATTGGTGAGCAGGACGTGACCCTGATGCCCGCCTGGCGGCGTGCCGGTATGGTCGCCCGGGTTTTTCAGGATCCGCTGGCAGGCACCTGTGAGGGGCTAAGCATTGAAGAGAATCTGGCCCTGGCGCTCCAACGCGGTCAAACCCGGGGATTTCAGCGCGCCGTCAAGAGCAAACAGCGGCAGCTGTTCCGCGACAAGTTGGCCACGTTGGAACTGGGGCTGGAAAATCGTTTAGGGGATCATATGGGCCTGCTTTCTGGCGGGCAGCGTCAGGCGGTCAGCCTGCTGATGGCATCGTTACAGCCTTCTCGTCTGTTGTTACTGGATGAACATACCGCCGCGCTCGATCCTAAAACAGCGGCCTTTGTCTTGGCGCTGACCGACCGTATTGTCGCCGAGCAGCAATTGACCGTGCTGATGGTCACGCACTCCATGCGTCAGGCTCTGGATCACGGTCATCGTACCGTGATGCTGCATCAGGGCCGGGTGGTGCTGGATGTGGTTGGTGAACAACGGGCGAATATGCAGGTCACCGACCTGCTGGCGATGTTTGAAAAAACACGCGGCGAAAAGCTGGATGATGATGGACTACTGTTGAGCTGAGACTCACAACGGGGGCCAGCCGAATTGCTGAATAAAACAGCAAAAACAACGGTTTTGGCATAACCTGAGAGCAATTGGTTATTTGCCTGGGTTGTTCGTCCGTGCTGAGATCGATGCCTGATAAAAAATCAAACAAGGCTATGACCATGTCAACAGGGAAAACGCTGCTCGCGCTGGTGCTGAGCACACTCTTACCGGCAGGCGCTGCTATGGCGGCGGCCAACGATACACTGATTTACTGCTCCGAGGCGTCACCAGAGTCGTTCAACCCACAGATTGCCAGCTCTGGCCCAACGTTTGTGGCCAGCTCGCAGGTGCTATACAACCGTTTAATCAACTTCGATCCGGTAAAGAACACGCCAACGCCTTCATTGGCCACCGAATGGAAAATCTCCCCGGATGGTAAAACCTACACCTTTACCCTGCGTCAGGGCGTGAAATTCAACAGCAATAAAAACTTCAAGCCGACCCGTGATTTCAATGCCGATGATGTGGTGTTCTCGGTGTTACGCCAGAAAGATGCCAACCACCCCTATCACAAGGTTTCGCAGGGTAATTACGAATATTTTCACGATGTAGGTCTGGATACGCTGATCAAGGAAGTGAAAAAGCTGGATGATTACCATGTGCAGTTTGTGCTGAACGAACCGAACGCCGCGTTTCTGGCCGACTGGGGGATGGACTTTGCTTCGATTCTTTCTGCCGAATATGCCGATGAGATGCTGAAAAAAGGCACCCCAGAATACGTAGACACCTGGCCAATCGGCACGGGCCCTTACGTATTACAGCAATATAAGGTTGATTCGCTGATCCGCTATGTGGCCAACCCCCATTACTGGGATGGTGAGGTGCCCACCAAGCATCTGATCTTCTCCATTACGCCGAACGTGCAGACGCGTCTGGCGAAGCTCCAGACCAACGAGTGCCAGATTATCCCGGCTCCGGCACCGGTACAGTTTGATGAAATCAACAAAAACAAAGATCTGACCCTGCATAAGGTGGACGCATTAAACGTCGGCTATCTGGCGTTTAACACCGAGAAAAAACCGCTGGATAACGTGCTGGTACGCCAGGCGCTAAACTATGCCACCGACAAAAAGGCCATTGTGAACGCGGTATTTTTAGGTTCTGCCACGATAGCCAAATCGCCGTTGCCACCAAATATGCTGGGTTTTGATAAAGATCTGCAGGATTACGGCTACGATCCACAAAAAGCCAAGGCGCTGCTGAAACAGGCCGGGCTGGAAAAAGGCTTTGAGATCACCCTGTGGTCGATGCCGGTTCAGCGCCCGTATAATCCGAACTCCAAGCGTATTGCGGAAATGCTGCAAAGCGACTGGGAAAAGGTCGGCGTGAAGGCGAAGATCGTCTCTTACGAGTGGGGGGAGTATCTCGCCGGGATGCGTAAGGGCGAGCATGACACCGCGCTGTTTGGCTGGATGTCCGATAATGGCGATCCGGATAACTTTGCCGAAGTGCTGCTGGGGTGTAACAGCATCAAAACCGGCTCCAATGCCGCACGTTGGTGCGATAAAACCTATGATGGGCTGGTGCAACAAGCCAGGCTGACCAGCGTCCCAGCCGAACGTGCAAAACTGTACGGCCAGGCGCAGGAGATCTTCTATCAGCAGGCACCGTGGATTGCGCTGGCGAATGGCAAAACCTTTTATGCCACGCGCAGCAACGTCAGTGGTTATAGCGTCAGTTTGATGGGTAGCGATTTCTCCAAAGCCAAACTGAATTGACCTTAGGCCAACACGCTTGGGCGCAGTTCATTCAAGGCTGCGCCCTTGCAACGCCACGAGACGGTTGAGGTTATTTAGGCCGCCGGGCAACGCGGTAGCCCGCCAGCACTGCGGCCAGCACCAAAAACAGATGCCCCTCGGCGGAGTCCAGCAGGAACGAGTTGAACAGGTGGCAAGCCATGTAGCTGCCGATCACGGCAACCAGCAGGCTTCGGCAGGCTACCGGCTGACGCCATGCCGTTTGGAAACAACACCACATCCATCCCAGAAATAGCGCCAATCCCAGCAGACCGTTCTGTACCGTTGTTAGCAGATACTCATTATGCGGGTTATGCACGCCGTAACCGGTCTGCGCATTACCATACCAGAAGCTTCCGGCCCCGTTCCCCAGCAACGGAGCCTGTTGTATCAGGCGCAACGACTCGCGGGCAAAGGCGGTGCGTTGCCCCATCGAGTTATCGCAAGCCTGATAGGCCAAGTCTGCCGGGGCTAACACGCAGTGGCGCACTTCGGCAAGGCCAAGCGCCAGGCGTTCCGTCGCTCTATTCGGTATAAACATCAGCATAATGGCCAGCAGCAAGCCACCGGCAAGTACGCTAACCCGCTGCCAGCGCGGCAACGTCAACAGCAACCAAAGCCCCACGCCGACCAATAGCGCCACATAACCGGTACGCCCCTGTACCATCAACAGTATGTTCGCCGTTGCCAGCAGAGCCAACGCTACATAGCTCCAACGCCGCACGCCTGATTGCGCATAAGCACGGGCTAGCCATAGCAGTGCGGCAAACGCCATAAACACGTTCTGGGTTATTTGCAGTTTGAAGACCGTTGGATTCAGCGGATTGAGACCACTCAGCGTCACATTCCCGATGCCTGACGTCACGCTGATTGCCAGTATCAGCGCGTTGGCAAGCAGAAAACCGCTGATAAAGCGGGCAATAAGTCGAGAATCAGCGAGAAAGAACAGAGCCAGGGGCAATACATACAGCAGTTTTTGATATTTGCCGACCATCTTCGGGCCGTACTCGTGGTGCTCAGTCAGCAACGAGATAGCTAGCAGTGCAAACATCAACGCAGGCAACCACACCAGCGGCTGCCTGAGCAAAGGCATCACCTGACGAAAATCACGTTGCGACAGTAGGCATATCGCTGCCAACACCAGCGAGGCATTCATCAGCGCATTGGAAGTTGGAAGGGACACGCCTAGCAAAAACGCCGTGAAGCCAAACAGTCGCAAGCGGGTAGGGGTAGACAGGTTGGTTGATGACATGGGATGGCTCATAGCAGGGTTAATTACATACGGTGTCAGCCACCGCGTGAGAGGCCGAGATTTGCAGGCGATTAAGCTGACGGTTGATGGCCCGGATAACATCACCGCTGGGAATGGCGTCCAGATAACGTTCCGGGGTGGCGGTATCCACCGCGTCGGTCTTCGGTAATGGGCGATAGTCGCCCGCCCATAACAGGGTGTGCGGAGCCTGCCAGGGCGACCACTGTTGCAGATTACTGGGTCCGAACAGTACGACGGAAGGCGTTTGCAAGGCGGCAGCCATATGCATCGGCACCGAATCCACGCCGATAAACAACTTTGCCCGATCGATCAGTACGGCCAGTTCCGGCAGATCCAACCGCCCGGCCAAATTGACCACCCGTTGCGGCAGGGAGCAGCGGGCCATTATGTCGGCTATCATGGCGGCTTCGTCGGCAGAGCGCCCGCCGGTTAACACCACGGTTTCTCCGGTGGCGGTAAGGTAGTCGATAACCTGAGTGAACCCCGCCGTCGACCAGGTCTTGAAGGCCCAGCGCGCGGTCGGTTGGATCAGCACGAAGTCTGTCAGGTGATGGCACTGGGTGAGGCGGTCAATCTCATCAATATCGCACTGGCGGTAAGCCTGAGTCACCTTGGTAATCAAGGTCGGTAAGGCCAACGGGGCCAGAATGGCGAGATTATTGAGCACGGTGTGTTGCTGGTCATGCCCATCTACCGGCACCAGCAATGAATGGCAAGCCCGCCACAGCCGATTGTTACGTTTGGGGTAAGCAAACCCCAGGCTGAAGGTCGGCTTGAGAAAGCGGCAATACAGCGCCGCTCGCCACTGGTCGGACAGATTAATCACCAGATCGTAGTGCCCGGTGCGCAGGCTGTTCCATAGGGCTTGTTCACCGCGATACTGTGCCTTGCAGCCTTGTCGTTTCAGGCTGCGATCGACGGTATAGGCCAGATAGACATCCCGATTACCCGCCAGCATCGCCTCTGTGCCTTGATACACCAGCACGTCAATCAGGGCGTTGGGGTAATTGGCGTGCAGTGTACTGAGCAAGGGGGTAGTCAGTAAAACGTCACCAAAGTGACGCAGCTTGATAACCAGGATGCGCTGCACCCTTTCGCGGTGCAGTAGTCCGTTGGGCAAGCGGCGGTCAGGTAACATGGCCTTGCTAGCACTCATCGCGAAAGTCATATTTTGCTGATATATCCCAGAGAACGATAAAAGGCGATCTTATAGGTGCTGGAAAGACAAAGATAATTGGTTGTACAGATCAATAAGATCAGACCGATCGTTGAAAACGATCAATCCTTTACAAAGGAAAGGGGTATCAGGCGGACTTGTTCACCACGGAAAATATGGTTGTTAGGAATTTTAGTATAGCTGTCGTTGCCGGAAGTGGGGATAAAAAGCGGATGGTGAGAGAGGCGTGGAAAGCCGAACCTCATCCTTGAGGTTCGACCTTACTGATTAACCCGCAGCGGCCTCGCGCAGGCGCTGTTTGATCTTGCTGTACTCCTGCTGGACATAGTGCTCTGCCTGCTGTTGATCCTTAATCGGCTCAAGTTGCACGGCACAGTATTTATATTCCGGCGTTTTGGTGATTGGGCTGAGGTTCTCTGCCACCAGCTCGTTACAGGCACCGATCCACCATTGGTAGGTCATGTAGATCGCACCCCGGTTAGGGCGTTCGCTGACGTTGGCACGGGTAATCACCTTGCCCTGACGGGAGCGTACCCAAACCAATGCCTGATCCTCGATCCCCAACCGTGCCGCATCTACCGAGTTAACCTGCACATAGCCCGGCTCATCGGCCAGCGCGACCAGCGCCTTACAGTTGCCGGTCATTGAACGGCAGGAATAATGGCCCACCTCACGCACCGTCGATAGCACGAACGGGTATTCATCGCTGAGCTGATCGATCGGTGGCGCCCATTCACAGGTAAAGAACTCCGCTTTGCCTCCGGGCCGAGAGAACTCACCGCCCTCATACAGATAAGCGGTCCCCGGGTGATCCAACGTTGGGCATGGCCACTGAATGTAGGCCAGATCCGCCATCTTCTCGTAGGTCGCACCGTAGTAGATTGGGCACAGCTCGCGCAGTTCGTCCCAGATTTCCTGCGTATTGTTGTAGTGCATCGGGTAGCCCATGGCCGTCGACATCAGGCTGATAATCTGCCAGTCCGTCTTCACATCGCCCACCGGCTCCACCGCTTTATAGAAACGTTGGAAGCCACGGTCTGCTGCGGTATACACCCCTTCGTGCTCGCCCCATGAGGTTGCCGGGAAAATCACGTCGGCAATCGCGGCGGTTTTGGTCATGAAGATGTCCTGCACGATCAGCAGATCCAGTTTCTCAAAGGTTCTGCGGATGGTCGCCAGGTCTGGCTCTGTCTGTAACGGATCCTCCCCCATGATGTAGTGCGCTTTGAGTTTGCCATGGTCGATATTGTGCGGCACTTCGCTCAAGGCATAGCCGATCTCCGCCGGCATGGCGTCGATCCCCCAGGCGCTGGCAAACCTCTCCCGCGCCCCGGCATCCGTTACCTGGAAATAGCCGGGCAGGGTGTTAGGCAATGCGCCCATGTCACAGGCACCCTGAACGTTATTCTGCCCGCGCACCGGGTTCACCCCGACGTTCGGTTTGCCCAGGTTACCGGTCAACATCGCCAGGCTGGTCAGCGCACGCACGGTTTCCACGCCCTGGTAGAACTGGGTGACACCCATGCCCCACAGGATGGTGGCCGTTGGCGCAGTGGCATACATCCGTGCCGTTTCACGGATTTGCTGGGCGGTGAGGCCCGTGGTTTTCTCAACCGATTCCGGTGGGTAGCCCGCCACTATGGCGCGATACTCCTCGAACTGTTCGGTATGATGTTCAACAAACGGCTGATCGTACAGGTTCTCCTCAATGATCACATGGGCGAGCGCATTGATCAGCGCGATGTTGGAACCGTTTTTCAACGGCAAATGGATATCTGCAATACGCGCCGTTTCGATATAGCGTGGATCGCAAACAATAACCTTGGCTCCTTTCTCCTTCGCCTTGAGAATGCGGCGGGCGACAATAGGATGCGAGTCCGCGGCGTTATAGCCGAAGACAAAAATACACTGGGTATCCTCAATCTCGCAGATTGAGTTGCTCATGGCGCCGTTACCGACCGATCGCTGCAGACCTGCAACCGAGGGGCCGTGTCAGACGCGTGCGCAACAGTCGATATTGTTGGTACCGACGGTGGCGCGAGCAAATTTTTGCATCACATAGTTGGCTTCGTTACCTGGCCCGCGTGAGGAGCCGGTGGTCATAATCGCATTCGGGCCGTATTGCTCTTTAACGGCCAGCAGGCGAGAACTGGCGAATTCGATTGCCTCTTCCCAGGACACCGACTCCAGCTTGCCGCCACGCACCCGGCGGATCATCGGCGTTTTCAGCCGTGGGGTCAGGATCTTGGTATCATGAACGAAATCCCAGCCGTAATACCCCTTCAGGCACAGCTCGCCCTGATTGGTCACGCCATTAGCGCCTTCGGCCTTAACGATCCTGCCGTTGTCGACTATCAGGTTGATTTTGCAACCTGAAGCGCAATAAGGGCAGACCGTGATGACAGTTTTCATCTCCAGCACTCCTTGTTAAACCTGTTCGACATTGCTCACCTCGCCACCGGATCCCAGTGACGAAAAATTGTTCTCACTCATTTGAAGCATAAAATGTGCCACGCTGACTTGATGTGGATTAATGGCACGTGCGTATTTCGATATTTTCCCCCTCACTCCAACCCTCTCCCCAAAAAGGAGAGGGAGCTGCTTTCGTGCCGTGGTCGGGCACGGTTTCCGAGACTAATCACGAACTCGATCGGTCCCCTCTCCCTTTGGGAGAGGGCTAGGGTAAGGGGCTTAAAGCGGCTCAAAACCCTCCCCCGAGTCCCATTTTGATAATCGTTGATAAATGACGTGCACGGCCTGCGTCACTTTCTCCGTCATCGGGAAATAAAACATCACCACGTCCGGCTGAACGCCGAGAAAAATCACTTCATCAATATCCTCACGTAACTGGTCGATCAGGAAATTGAGCGGCATATTGTGGGTACTCATAAAGAACATCTCGGCAATATCGTCAGGATTGACGATGCGGATCTCGCCGGGTGCCAGTTCCATATCGGTAGCATCGACAATCACCAGCCGCTGCGGCGCAAGCGCACGGATCTGATGCGTTACGTTTTCCGGGGCCGAGCCGCCGTTGACCACGCTCCAACCCTCGATCGGCGCCTCGGTCATCAGCTCGGCCAACAGTGGCCCGGCACCGTCGTCCCCCATCATGCTATTGCCTACGGTGAGGACGACATTCATGGGGTGGTCACCTTTTTCACGATCAGATAGATGGCAGGCTCCCGTTCAATTTCGGCGAGCAGGCTGAGCAACTTGGCACTCCACTCGCTAAAGGGAGCCGGTTGGCTGTCGATCAACGGAGCCAGGGCAGTAGCCAGCAGGCTGGTGTGGGTGGAGTCGATGGTGATTTCGCCAAAGGTCAGCAGACCCCGCATTTTGCGCTGGGCCTCTCCCTCTGGGAACTGCTCAATCCAGGTTTGATATTGCGCTAATGGGCAGCTCAACTCGGTGTTCAGGCAATCAATCACCCCCACGTGATGGCCAATCGCCAGCGAGTAATACATCACCTGCTGCGCCTGGGCGGGCATGTCGTCATCGCTATCAAGAAACTTCTGGCGTAGCGACCAGAAGACCGCCTTGGCTTCATTTTGCATGGGTATGCTCCCGCTGTAAGCAGTCCGCCAGACAACCGACAATCTCGCGCAGGCGCGGATCGTTGTCCTGTTTCAGCCATTCTTCCATGCGCAGCAAGACCGAATCCGCGCTGGCTCCGGCTAGCAGAGATAAAAAGCGATCGCTGATGGCTCGCCCTTGGTGATAACCCGCTAAGCGGCGCGCTTCTCGTTCAATCAATACGCGGGTAGACGAAGGAATGGTGGGTAACGTTAAGGCGGCGTGTTCACCGGCCTGCTCAATATGGTTCTCACCCTTGAGCTTTTGTTCCAGCAGGCCCAGCGCCACGGCAAAACCATAAATGGTGGCGGCAGGCGTCGGCGGGCAACCGGGTATCCACACGTCAATCGGCACGATAGATTCACTGCCGCCCCAGACGCAGTACAGATCGTGGAAAATCCCGCCGCCACAGCCACAGGCACCGTAGGAGATACAGATTTTCGGATCGGGAGCCGATTCGTAGGCTCTGAGCGCGGGGACGCGCATGGCACGGGTGACCGCACCGGTAAACAACAAAATATCGGCATGGCGTGGGGAGGGCACCACCTTGATACCAAAACGCTCGGCATCAAAGACCGGCGTGATGGCGGAGAAGATCTCGATCTCACAGCCGTTGCAGCCGCCGCAGTCCACGCGATACACGTAGGCCGAGCGTTTGATATCCTTCAGCAGTTTGCTCTTGAGCTTGGCGGTTTGTTCATCAATGGCGATCGGCGTCGTGCGGTGATGATTGATGTTGCTATCAGGCATCGTCATATTATTTCGCTCCCGCCGGTTGGCTCAGTTTCATTGGCCGATGCTGGCTCAGGGTCTGTTTACGCTTGCAGGCGGGGCAGGTTTCGAACTGCGGCCGCATCGCGGCGATGCTGTCAGCCCCCATACCTGCGTGGGCCAGCAGCGCCATGGCGTAGTCCACCGACTTGGTTGGCGTAAAGGGCTGTTGGCAACAGCGGCAGTTGAGCAGGGTAAAGGTGGCGCGGATATACAGATCGGCCTTTTGCATTACCGCCATTTCAAACTGTTCAGAAAGCCGGATCGCCCGCGTCGGGCAGACTTCTTCGCAGCGTGCGCAAAAGATGCAACGGCCAATAAACAGCTGCCAGACGCGCTCGCCGCTGGCCTCATGGGTTTCCATGGTTAACGCATTGGCCGGGCAGGCCACGGTGCAGGCTCCGCAGGCGATACACTGCTCGGGATCGTACTCTGGCTTGCCACGAAAGCCCGGGCAAACGTCCAGCGGCTTGAACGGGTATTTGACCGTCACCTCACCGGCTTTCAGGATGGTTTTAAACAGTTTCAGCATGCTGCCTCCCTCACTTGCACGGTGAATTGGTGCGTTCGATCCCGTAGCGCTCAATCTCTTTGTACGGCACGGTCTTGGCTTTTCGCTTGTTGATGTCGATCAGCGTGACGCGGTCGGTACAGGAGTAGCAAGGATCGAGGCTGCCGATAATCAGTGGGGCATCGGAAACCGTATTGCCGCGCAGCATATAGCGCAGCACCGGCCAGTTGGCGTAGGTGGCCGCCCGGCAGCGCCAGCGGAACAGCTTCTGGTTATCCCCCAGCATGCTCCAGTGAATGTCTTCGCCGCGCGGGGCTTCGGCATAGCCCAGCGCAAACTTGTGCGGCTGGTAGCGGAAGCCTTCGGTAAGCAGTGGGCCGCCCGGCAGGTTATCCAGGCCGTATTCGATCATTGCCAGCGAATCCAGCACTTCCTGCACGCGGACCATCACACGCGAGTACACGTCACAGCCGTCAAAAGTGAACAGCGTTTTGGGCAGGGAGCCGTAGTTGGCATAAGGATGGTCAAAGCGCATATCGCGTTTGAAGCCGCTGGCGCGGATCATCGGCCCCACAGGGCTATAGTCGCGGGCGATTTGCCGATCCAGCAAGCCAATGCCTTTGGTACGTTGCTCGATATTCGGGGTGCCGAGCAGCATCTCCACCAGTTGCGTCACGTCGGCGCGCATTTCATGGATCAGCTTGATGGTTTTAACCCGTTGATCCTTCAGAATGTCCCGGCGCACGCCGCCAATCAGATTCAAGCCATAGGTTTTACGTGACCCGGTCAACAGTTCTGCCATGGTCATCGATTTTTCACGTACGCGGAAGAACTGCATAAAGCCGGTATCAAAGCCGACAAAGTGGCTGGATAGCCCGATGTTCAGCAGGTGGCTGTGCAGCCGTTCAACCTCCAGCAGGATGCTGCGGATGGCATGGGCGCGGGGTGGCACATAGATCCCCAGCGCATTTTCCACCGAGGTGGTGTAGGCCACGCTGTGGGTAAAGCCGCAGATCCCGCAAACCCGATCGGACAGGAAAGTAACTTCCTGATAGCCCATGCGTGTTTCGGCCAGCTTCTCCATACCGCGATGCACGTAGAACAACCGGTAGTCGGCATCGACAATGCGCTCGCCGTCAACGAACAGACGAAAATGCCCCGGTTCGTCAGAGGTAATGTGCATCGGCCCTATGGGGACTACGCGTGATTCGCCAGTGGCGGCATTTTCAAACGGATAGGTTTCCACGTTGGTGGTCGGTTCCGGGCGCTGGCGGTAATCCATGGTGTCTTTGCGCAGCGGGTAAAGATCGTCTGGCCAGTCGTCCGGCAGCACCAGGCGGCGCTCGTCCGGCAGCCCTACCGGGATCAATCCGTACATATCGCGGATTTCACGTTCGCCCCAAACGGCGGCAGGAACGCGCGGGGTGACCGACGGAAACTCCAGCGTGATGGCGCTAACGTGGGCCTTCACGGTGATAAAACACTTTTCCCCTTCCTCCATCGACAGCACGTAGTAAACGGCGAAATCCCCGGTCAAGGTACGTTCATCGTTGCCAAACAGCACCGGTAACCAGCCGCCCAACTGGTAATAAAGGTATTCAACGATCTCGGGTAACGAGTTCAGTTTTACCGTGATGGTGACCTGATTGGCGGTTTGCCATTCGGCCTCTAACAACGCATTGGGGAACTTCTCTCGCACCTTGGCCAGGTAGCCTTTGCCGAGCTTTTCGTCGTTGTTGAGGGTCAACACATGGGTTTCGTAGCTCACTTTACTTCTCCTGCCTGAGGTTCGGCCGCAGAGGAATGATTCTGAACGGCCCACGGCCAGCTAAAGGGCTGAGCGTGAGTGCCAGGCTTGTGGTTCATCACGATGGTGACCGCGTTTTCCAGCAGTCGGCTGACCGGTTGTGGGATATGGGTGCCCATCACCAGCATCAGCACCAACAGGATCAGCATCGGGAGAGTGGTCAGGATCCCCAGTTCACCTTTGCTAACTTCGTCTGGTTTGGGGCCGAATGAGATGTGGGCCACCATGCGTACCAAACCGGCCAATACCACCGTCAACAGCAATAGCAGGACGATGGTTAAGGTGATATGGCCTGCTGCCAGTCCCGCAGTTACCGTCATAAACTCGCTGAGGAAAATATTGAACGGCGGCATACCGCCCAGCGCCAACGCGCCCCCGGCCAGCATCACGGCGGTGAGCGGCATCGATTTGAGCATCCCTTTCACCACGGTGATATCGCGGGTGCCGTACTTCAGCAGCACGTTACCGGAGCCGCAAAACAGCAGGGTTTTTGCCAGGCTGTGGTTCAGGGTATGCAGCAGCGCCGCTAGGATGCCCAACGGGCCGCCGATGCCGATCGCCACGGCGATCAGCCCCATATTCTCCACGCTGGAGTAGGCCAGCAGCCGTTTGATATCGCGCTGTACCAGAATAAAGAAGGCCGCGACCGCCACCGAGAGCAGGCCAAATACCATCAACAGCCTGCCGGTAAACTCACTGCCCAGCGTGGTGCTGATAATGATGTAGTAACGGATGATGATCAGCAGCGCGCAGTTAAGCAGCACGGCAGAGAGCAGGGCGCTGGTGGGGCTTGGCGCTTCACTGTGGGCGTCCGGCAGCCAGGCGTGCATGGGGAACAGCCCGGTTTTAGTGCCAAAACCAATCAGTATGAACACAAAGGCCAGATGCATCAGCATCGGATCCAGTTGCGTGGCGTGCTTGAGCACTTCCGTCCAGAAGATGGCGTCATTGGGATCGGGCATAAAGCTGGCCGCGTTGGCGTAAACCAGAATGGTGCCGAACAGGCCGAAGGCCACGCCGACGGTGCAGATAATGATGTATTTCCAGGCCGCTTCCAGCGAGGAACTCTGCCCATACAATCCGACCAGAAACGCCGAGCTTAACGTCGTGGCCTCGATGGCGGCCCACATCAGGATCAGGTTATTGCTGGTGATCACCAACAGCATGGTGAACAGGAACAGGTGGAAGAAACCGTAGT
Source organism: Serratia sp. (in: enterobacteria) (assembly GCF_051654945.1). Classification (GTDB taxonomy): domain Bacteria; phylum Pseudomonadota; class Gammaproteobacteria; order Enterobacterales; family Enterobacteriaceae; genus Chania. Next base: position 580,941 of record NZ_JBOFZA010000072.1, on the reverse strand, counting down.
AATGGCACAGCGTCGCTACCGAAATCTCGCCCTCATCGACTTCATGGCGCATATAGCCAATGGAGTACAGCCCGGTCAGGCAGCCGATGATGCCGAGGATCGCCAGAAACAGCGCGCTCAGGCTGTCCAGATGCAGCCAGCGTTCAGCGACCAGAATATCGCCCCCTTGCTGGTAGACCTGCATCACCGTCCACAGTGAAATCACCAACAGCAGCATAATGCCGATAAAGTGCAGCAGCGTGACGCAGACCCGTGCCGCATTGCCCAGCAACCGGCAGGCAAAGGTCAGCAGCGAGAAGGCCAGCGGCGTCAACAGTAATAGAAACAGCATGGTGGTATTACTCATCGTCTCACCCCTTCAGCGCCGTCAGTTGTTCAACATTCAGCGTGTTGAGCGTGCGATAGATTTTGCGCGCCAGCACGGCCATCACGATCACCGCAAAAATCGCATCGGTGGCGATACCAATTTCCACCAGCTCCGGCGCACGATTGGCCAGCAGCGCCAGCGTCAGGTGTGAGCCGTTTTCCATCAGGCAGTAACCAAATACCTGTTTGAGGATGTTGCGTTGGGTGACGATACACAGCAGGCCGAGCATGAAATGCCCCAGTGACACCGCCAGCGCCGGTTTTAGCGAGGCCAGCAGCGGCACCTGCACCGGCTCCACCACAAACCAGCACAGCAGCACAATGACTGCCGCAGCCAGTATCAGCATCACCGGGCCGATCAGGCTGCCGTTGGCCGAAGGATCGTCCATTTTGCGAAAGGCATAGGCCATAATCACCGGTACCAGCACCACCTTGGTGATAAAGGCGCTGATCGCCCACAGCGTGAGCTGGTGAGCCCCCAGAGTTTGCCCCAGCGTAAAGAAGATCAGCACCAATAGCAGCGACTGCAAGGCATAGAGCCAGCACGATGCCACGGGCCGTTTGGCGCCAATTACCAGCAGCGAGGTGACCATCATCAGCCCCGCGAGGTTATTGACGATAAGTGAACCGGTCATATTCAACCCCTTTATCCAAGCCAGGCGACGGCAATCACGCTGGAACCCACCGACATTGCGATCAGAATCACTAACACCGCGCTCATCACCCACGGCAGCGGGGAAGCTTGTGCCACCTCGGCGCTAGGTTTGCCGGGAATAACGCGCCCAAACCAATAGATAAACCAGGCAAAGCTGGCCACCGACTCGATCAGCACCAGCACCATCAGCGGCGTCATCAACCAGAACTCACGCGACAGGGCAAAACCGGCGGCAAAAATCGGGAACTTGCTGAAGAAGCCGTTAAACGGCGGCACCCCGGTGATTGCCAACGCGGCCACGCAGAAACCGACGCCCAGCAGCGGCATTTTGCTCATCACGCCCTGCAAGCGCGGCAGCATGCGGGTGCCGCAGCTGTAACTCAGCGCCCCGGCTACCAGGAAGAACAGGCTCTTGGCAAACGCGTGGTTAAAGATGTAGGCCACACCGCCGAGAAAAGCGGTTTTGGAACCGAAGATGGAAATGGACAGCGCCAGGAAGATATAGGAGAGCTGGGTAATGGTGGACCACGCCAGCAAGCGCTTCATATCCTTTTGCGGCAGGTACATCAGGAAGCCGTAAATCAGGGTGATCGTCGCCATCACGATGCCGACCCAGCCGATAATATGGGGCACCTGATCCGCAGAAAGAATGGCGCGGGCATAGATATAGACGCCCACCTTCACCATCGAGGCGGCGTGCAAATAAGCACTCACCGGGGTAGGGGCTTCCATGGCATCGGGTAGCCAGGCCTGCAACGGGAGCTGAGCCGATTTCCCCCAGGCGGCAAACAGAATGCCGCCAAACACCACCAGGCTGGCCGTACCGTTGAGCTGTGCAATGGCGCTCAGGGCGAAGGTGCCGGTATTGAGGAACAGCGTCGCTGCCGCCAGATACAGACCAATCGAGGCCACATGAGTGATCAGCAGTGCCTTCATGGCCGAGCGCTGTGCTTTGGGTGTCTGGTAGTAACTAATCAGGCCCCAGGAACAGCCGCCGGTGATCTCGAAAAACAGCAACTGCCCCAGAATGGTGGAGGACATCACCAACCCTGCCATCGCACCGATGAAGATCAGCAGGAACGCATAATAGCGGTTACTGCCCTCGTGGGGATGTTCACGGTTGGCCGTGGTGAGATAACCGGTGGAATACAGGCTGACCAACAGGCCAAGAAACACCACTGCGAACACAATCAGCGTGCTGATACGGTCGATAATGAAACCGAACAGCGCCACGTTGCCGTAGTGCAGCAAGGTGATGGTGGTATCCACCTTGCCATGTGCCAGGAATTGCCAGCCAATGATCACCGTACCCAGCGTGGCCAGCAGCGCGAACAGGCTACAGATCCACTTGGCCATCCGTTGCGGCACGCAGGCCGTCAGCAGCGCGCCGATAAACGGCAACAGCAGCGTGGCGAGGGCGGTATATTGCAAACAGAGCGTATTTTCCATAATGGGTTTCCTGGCGGCTTACAGACCGGTGAGATAAAAGACCAAGGCCAGCGCCGCTACGCCAAAACCGAGCCAGGTAACGTGATGCGTCAACAAGAACCGCCCACGCGCCAAGGTATTTTCAAAAATGGAGGCGATGACAAACACGGCCAGCAGCTTGGCCAGCATGAACACCGCTGCCAGCGCCAAGGCAGGGACCGTCAGTTCCACCGCCTTGCCGAAAGGAATAAATACCGCTAGAAACAGTTCGGCCACCACGACCTGCTTGAGGCCGATCCCCCATTTGACCAGCGCCAGGCCTGAGCCTGAGTATTCGGTCAACGGCCCTTCCTGGAGTTCTTGCTCGGCTTCCGCTACGTCGAAGGGAATTTTGCCCATCTCGATAAACGCTGCGAAACCGCAGGCCAACATGGCCAACAGCGTGGCCGTCGGTGAACTCCAGCCCTCGGTCAGGGTGGCGCTGATGCTGCCGATATTGGTGGAGCCAGCAATCAAAGCCACTACCAGCAAGGCCAGGATTAGCGTGGGTTCTACCAGCACGCCCAGCGTCAGTTCGCGGCTGGCACCGATACCGGCAAATGGGCTACCGGTATCCAGACCAGACAACGAGAAGAAGAAGCGGAACAGCGCGAACAGATAGAGCAGGGTGATCAAATCCCCTGCACCGGCAAACGGTGAGGTTCGCGTGAAGATGGGCAGAGTCATCGCGACCAGCAACATGCTGCTCAACAGCACATAAGGCATTACGCGGAAGATGGCGCCCGACTGCGCCGGAGCAACCTCCTGACGTTTGAACAACTTGCCCATATCGCGGTAGTCCTGCCAGATGCCTGGGCCACGGCGCGAATGCATCCGGGCGCGGATCTGGCGGGAGATCCCGGTGAACAGCGGCGCGATCGCCAGCATCAGCAATGCCTGGATCAGCGCGAAGAGTCCCATCATTAACGACGGTGTTTCCTGCATCGACATGCTATTTCCCCTTAAACCGCGACAAGCAACAGCAGGATCACCAAAGCGATCACCACATACAGGCAATAGAAGCGGAAGTCGCCGCTCTGCATACCTTGCAACCGTACCCCCAGACGTTGAGATGCCTTGACCAGCGGATTGATGAGCCAATCATCCCAGAACGGTTCGGCGCGGGTGGCCCCTGCGGTGGTCTGCTCCAGCGCTCGTGACAGCATCGGTGAAGGATCGAGCTGCTTGCGAAGGCGGTACAATGTGGCAAACATGGCGCGCAGCGGCTGGGTAAAGCCCCCGGCAGACACCGCCATTGCCTGCTCCCAGTTGTAACCACAGGCCCACGGATCGCCACGGCGACGGAAGCTGGATTGATTGCTTTTCAGCAGCAGATATACCGCCAGCGGGATCAGTGGCAGGGCGAAGAGCAGGATAAAGGTCAGCGCCGGTGACAACATCGCCTGGCTGGCCAGTTGCGGCACCAATATTGAGCCTTGTACGACCGTGACGTCATGAGTACCGACCAGCGTCATGGCAACCTGTGCCAATACTGGGGCAACCAAGCTGGCTCCCACGCCGAGCAGTACACAAAGCAGTGCCAACAGCAGCATGGCGGCCGTCATTGGCCACGGTACTTCGCGGGCCTGTGCTGCTTTTTCGCTGCGCGCGCCGCCGCAGAAGCTGACGCCGTAAACCTTGACGAAACACATCGCCGCCAGCGCCCCGGTGATGGCCAGCATCACCATGGCAATCGGGCCGCTGAGACGCATAATAAAGTTGCCGTCATGGCTCATGGAGAACAGTGATTGGTAGGTATACCATTCGCTGATAAAACCGTTCAGCGGCGGCAGGGCGGAGATCGACATACAGCCGATCAGGAATGCCACTCCGGTCAGCGGCATCAGTTTCGCCAGGCCACCCATCTGTTCCATATCGCGGGTATGGACACGCCAAATCACGGCACCGGCACCCAGGAACAGCAGACCTTTAAATACCGCATGGTTGAGCAGGTGGTACAGCGCACCGAGCAGGCCCAATGCCGCCATCACCGGGTGACCGCTGGACATGCCGACCATAGCCACGCCCACGCCCATTAAAATGATGCCGATGTTCTCGACCGTGTGCCACGCCAGCAGGCGTTTGATGTCGTGTTCGGCCAAGGCATACAGCACCCCTAACACCGCCGACACCGCGCCGAAGGCCAGCACCACAATGCCCCACCACATTTCGCTAGCGCCCAGCAGGTCGATACCCACCTTGATGATGCCGAAAATGCCGATTTTTACCATCACGCCGGACATCAGCGCCGAAGCATGAGAAGGGGCCGCCGGGTGAGCGCGCGGTAACCAACTGTGCAACGGCAGCATCCCCGCCTTGGCACCAAAGCCAAAGAAGGCCAGCAGGAAAACCACCGATGCCATCCACGGCGAGAGCGACAGCGTGCGGAAGGAGTCAAAGTCCAGGCTGCCGCTTTCCCGCCACATCAGGAAGAAAGCGATCATGATCAGCACCGAGCCGGCATGGGCGATAAAGAAGTACAGCAAACCGGCGCTGATGGACTCATCATCCTGATCGGCGATCACCAGGAACCAGGAGGCCAGCGACATCATTTCGAACAGAATAATGAAGTAGAAGGCGTTATCCATCACCACCAGCCCGACCATCGAGGCGATAAACAGGTTCATGAAGAAGCCCATGCTCGCCGCGCCTTTACCGCGATACTCCTGCACATAAGAGAGGGAATACAATGCGCAAACGGTGACCAACAGCGAGATCACCACCAGCATAAAGGCGGCCAGCGAATCCATGCGTACCACCAAGGCGGCAAACGAGAACAGGCCGGGGGTAGAGAAGGTGAGGGTTTGTCCGCTGAGCAACACGGGAACGGCACTGCACAGCCCCAGCAAGCCGCCGATCATCGCGCTAATACCTGCTAGCAAAATGGCAACGCGCTCCCGGCGAAACAGCAGCAGCGACAGCACGCCGCCGGTGACATATATCACCAAAGCCCAAAGCAGTAGAGTGAGAGAGTCCATGTTTATTTCTGCCCCCTGACGAGAGAAGGAGAGGATGGCCAGCCGATCGCAACCTGGCTGGCGCGCGCCAGACGTCGTGCCTGCGCTTCCTGCTCAAGCTGCTGTTCATCGATGAGATGCAAGGCGTTGGTTGGGCAGATGCGCACGCATTCCGGCCCGTCAGCGAGGAACGCACAGAGATCGCACTTCACCGCCACCGTTTTGATCCCGGCATTCCACGACAGATAGGGTGATTGGCTTGCAGGGCTGGTCGGCACGTCGGGCAGCATCTCAGCCGGAACGTACTGCTCAAACATCGGCGGAATATTGACCGGCCCACCGCCCGCAGGGGTGATCGCGCCGAACGGGCAGGCCAGACCACACAGCTTGCAGCCAATACACAGGCTTTCGTTCAGCTCAATGGCATGCTCGCCGTGGGTGATGGCCCTGACCGGGCAAACGCGCGCGCAAGGGGCGTCTTCGCACTGGCGACAAAGCATCGGGGCCGTTTGTTCTCCGACGCGCGTCACCGTCAGCCGTGGATGCGACTGGAGCCCGGTGGCCTTATGCACCTCGGTGCAGGCGGCCATGCAGGTATTGCAGCCGATACAGTGCTGAGGCTCCGCAATAACAAAGCGGTTCATGGCCTGTTCTCCAACAGAAAGCGATTCACAGTCAGATCGCCAACGAGAGTGGGATGAGTGCGGCGCGGCGGCGTTTTTCCGCGTTCATTTTTTGCAGCAACTGGTGGTCGACACACAGCAGCGCATCGGTAGGGCAAAACTCCATGCACGCCGGGCCGCTGGCACGCTCGCTACAGAGATCGCACTTATGCGCTTGCGTTTTACCTGCGGCGGGAAACATCAAGGCATTTGCCTGGTGGGCTACCGGACGGGTAATCACCTCCATCACGCCGTAGGGGCAAGCCATAACGCAGGCTTTACAGCCGATACAGCGTTCCTGCGTGACCTTGACCATCCCGTCGGTCTGGCTGATGGCTCCGTTGGGGCAGACGCTGGCGCAGGGGGCATCGTCGCATTGACGGCACAGCACCACGGTGCTGATATTGCCGTCTTTGAGCAGATGCAGGCGAGGTGTGAAGTTGGCGGCATCCAGCGCCGAGAAATCCTGGTTTTGGCTATGGGCCACTACGCAGGCGATCTCACAAGTACGGCAGCCGATGCATTTTTGCGGATCGGCCATGATAAACCTGTTCATCAATCACTCCTGATTACCTGTCATCGTTAAACTCCAGGCGACGAGCCTTTGAGTCGGTGCTGTCGTTAGCTATACATAAAACATGCCAGATATAATAAATTTAAATAAATCATTGAGTTATGATTTATTCGATTGCGTATCGACGGCAGGTGGGCATAAACGACGACGTTGAGGGGGGCGTTTGTCACTTTCCGTCCGGCTAAGCGTCGACACTTCGTCATTTTTGTCGAAATCGGCAGCAAAAGTGACGCCCTCACCCCAACCCTTCCCACAGGGAGAGGGAGCCGATCGGCGTTGCTGTCAGGTCAAGTTTCTCTCTTGCTGATGTGGCGCGGTGATTAAAGTAGATGCACGGACTGTCCCCTCTCCTTGGGGAGAGGGTTAGGGTGAGGGAAGACATCACCTTGGCATCGTAATTGCACTACCAAGATATTCGGCCACTATTCGCTGAACTACGGAGCTCAGATGCATGAAATAACCTTGTGCCACCATGCGATGGAAATCATGCAGCAGCACGCCCGGCAAAATCATGCCCGGCGCATTACCGCCGTATGGTTTGAGATCGGCGCATTTTCCTGCGTCGAGGCGGAGTCGCTGCGGTTCTGCTTCGACATGGTTTGTCGCGGAACCTTGGCCGAAGGCTGCGAGCTGCATCTGCTCGAACAGCAGGCGCAGTGTTGGTGTCACGGCTGCCGGATGGATGTGCAGCTACTGGTTGCGAAGGTGTTAGTCTGCCCGCAATGCGGCGGGCGCAACCTGCGAGTACTGGCGGATGACGGCTTGCAGCTCAAGCGCCTGGAAATTGAATAACCAAGAGGAACAAGCATGTGCATAGGCATTCCCGGTAAGGTCGTGGCGCTAGTTGACAATCAGCCCCAGCACGCCTGGGTCGACGTCTGCGGTGTACAACGAGAGGTGAACATTGCGCTGGTGTGCCAGGACGAGGGAGCGCCAGAGGTGCTGATCGGTAGCTGGGTGTTGATCCATGTCGGATTTGCCATGAGCCGCCTGGATGAGCAAGAAGCGCAGGAAACCTTGTCCGCTTTGCAAGCGATGGGGGAAGTGGAGCAGGACGTCGCCTTGTTCCTGGCGGGGGAAGGTAACGCACAAGGACAGCGATAAATTGTGCTATCCCAGGTAAATGGCATTCCTGTTGCGGTGTTTTGTTGATCCGGTCGGGGGAAATTATCATTAACAAACCTTACTCTTCGTAAGGATGTTCGCTGGCAATAATATTCGTGACTCAGACAAGTGATAAACCATGTCGAATGTACGCTTGGAACAGCAAGACCTGCTCGAAATTACCCGCATGCTGCTCGGGCAGCACAATTTCACCGATCTGTTACTGCAACTGCGTCAGGTGTTGCAAAGGTTACAGCTGGCCGACAGCGTAGCCTTGGTGCTATTCGATCCCCATAGTGATCGGGTGAGTTTTCACGGGCTGGATCAAGCTCAGCAGCCGGTGAGCTATCAGGATGAAACGCTGCTGGCGAATGGGCCGGTGAGTCGCCTGCGTCACAGTTCGTTGCCCCTGCGTTGGCAGGCTGACGAGTTGTACGAGCGTTATCCATCAATCAGCACTCTGAAGCTGCATCCTGCCTTCAAGCAATACTGTCTGATGCCGCTTCATGCCAGCGGCCGGCCGCTCGGTGGTTGTGAATTACTGCGTAGTGGCCATCAGCCTTTCAGTGATGCCAGCCTGGTACAGTTGCAGACGCTGATGGAGTTGGTGGCGCTGGCAACGCAGCAAATCGCGCTGCTGGAACATGCACAACGGCAGCAGCAGCAGTTGCGCCATGAGCTGAACGACTGTCGCATTTTGGTGGATGTGACCAATGCGGTGCTGTCAAAACTGGATCTTGACGATGTGATGGGGGAGATCTCAGAGAAGATTCACCACTTTTTCAACAGTGACGCCATCAGCATCGTGTTACGCAGTAATCACGCCGAACAGCTCACCATTTACTCAACCCACTATTTGCACAACAACGTCGCCGAACGCCAGCAGTACAACGTCGCACTGGCGGGTACCTTAACGGAGCGGGTGATGCAAAGCGGTGAAATGCTGCTGTTGAACCTGAAAAATGCAGAGCAGCTTTCTGGCTATGAGCGGCGGCTGTTTGATATTTCACAGGGCAGGATCGAGGCATTGTGCGTACTGCCGCTGATCTTCGGCCAAAAGAAGCTCGGGGTACTGAAGCTGGCGCAGTGTCAGGCAGATGGCTTCAACGCGGCCAACCTGCGGGTGCTGCAACAAATCGCCGAGCGCATAGCTATCGCGGTGGACAACGCGTTGGCCTGCCAGGAGATCAACCGGCTAAAAGAGAGTCTGGTGCATGAGAACCTGTATCTGACCGAGCAGATCAACGTCAATCATCCCGATTTGAGCGAGATCGTCGGGCGCAGTGCGGGGATGTCTGCGGTGCTTAAACAGGTTGAAATTGTGGCCCAAAGCGACTGTTCGGTGCTGATCCTCGGGGAAACGGGCACTGGCAAGGAACTGATTGCGCGAGCTATCCATAATCTGAGCGAACGGCGTGAGCAGCGCATGGTGAAAATGAACTGTGCGGTGATGCCCGCGGGCCTGCTGGAAAGCGATCTTTTTGGTCATGAAAAAGGCTCGTTTACCGGCGCCTCTACCCAACGGATGGGGCGTTTTGAGCTGGCGGAGAAGGGCACGCTGTTCCTGGATGAAGTGGGGGAGATCCCCATTGAGCTGCAACCCAAGCTGCTGCGGGTATTACAGGAGCGGGAGTTTGAGCGGGTCGGTGGCAACAAACCGATCTCCGTCGATATTCGCCTGATTGCCGCTACCAACCGGGATTTGCAGCAGATGGTAGCCGATCGCGAATTCCGTAGCGATCTGTTCTATCGCCTGAACGTCTTTCCGATCGTTATTCCACCGCTGCGCGAACGGCCAGAGGATATCCCTCAACTGGTCAAATTCCTGACCCATAAAATCGCCCGGCGAATGAAGCGAACTATCGACAGCATTCCGGCACAAACGCTACGTTTACTCAGCCAGATGCCCTGGCCGGGTAACGTGCGTGAGCTGGAAAACGTGATCGAGCGGGCGGTATTGCTGACGCGCGGTTCGGTGCTTGAGCTACCGTTACCCGAATTGCCGTTCTCGCAACCCGCAGTGGTGCTCTCTGCTCCAGCCACGGAAACGGTGTCACCGGAGGAGGATGAACGCCAGCGGGTGATCCGCGTGCTGAGAGAAACCAACGGCGTGGTCGCCGGGCCACGCGGAGCCGCACAGCGGCTTGGGCTGAAACGCACCACGCTGCTTTCGCGGATGAAGAAGTGGGGGATTTCGGTGAATTAATCGGCGTCGTTGTGTTATTCGGCAAGATTATTTAGCGAACGACTCCAGTAGCCGTCGGTTGGTGATTTTTTGCTAGCCGGCATTTACTTCCCATCTAAGCCCTTACTTTAAATAAGTATTAAGGCTATTTTTTTATAATAAGTTCTCTCTGTGGGGGGTAAATGTCATTATTAAAGCTATTTTTTTATCATTTTCAAGTAAATGCCAGGTGTTGGGCGGTTTTTTTGAAGCTATTAGCTAATTAAATTTGTCATGACAGTTTTTAAATCTACTTAAATTTTCATCATTGGTGTTTGTATCTACTTTTTCTGCGGTTTTGTGATAAATCACCAAAAAAGACATTTATCACTGCGTGGAATAGTCGGTTATTAATGAAAAATTAATTTAAATCAATTGGTTGTGATTTTGTTGTGTGAGTTTTCTACGGTCATTGACAGCTGGGCGACATTAATTAATATTAGCAGGGAAGAATCGATTATCAGAATCTTCTTGGAAGATGGAACTCAAGTTGGCCTCACCTGCATAATGGGTGTCTTGGTGTAATCACCAGAGTTTACTGGCCGTAATCGTATGTAAAGGAATGGCGTGTCAGATAATCAAGACTCATCTTGCCCCTTCTTCTTGTTGCCCATCTCACCATCGCCGTGCGTGCTTTAAGGTTTACCTTATATTACCCGGTTGATAAATTTGGATAATGCTCTCTTATCGAACGTAATACGAACGATTTGGCGCTATTAAGTATAAGCTAATTTAACCTCGCGGCGGACAGCAGTAAGGCACTCAGCAACCAGAATGCACGGTAGCTGTGCAGGAGCAATAGCGATCTTCCAAGAACCCTGCTTGCGCCTCAGTTGAAATGTTGGCGACGTTTAACTGGCACTGTTTTTATTCCATTTGACTGACGAAATTTCGTTGCGGCTGGATTGCTGTGGCGTCGTCGCATAATGCGCTGGGTAGAATATCATGAATATAAAAATATTTATCTCTAACGATGACAAGTTCTTTATACAAGGCCTGACGTATCTCTTACATCACTATTTTAATGAGAAAGGCATCCTTGTTGACATTGAAGAATCGCTTAACGGCAATGTTCATTACTATCTGGCCTTTATTGGCATCGACAATCTGTCACGGTATCTCTACGCCAGGGACATGGTCGGTGCCGACACGGTATTTATTATACAACCTGAGGATACGCTGCTTTTAAATCGTTCAGGGGGAACAATGAGAATGTTGCAACGCAATCAATCTATCAGTGCGTTCCTGCAGCAAATCCATGAGGTCTATCTCGAGCCGCACAGGCTGGCGCAGGTTAAGCAGCCTCACTCGTTGACCCTGCGGGAGAAAGACGTCCTGCATTATTACTCGATTGGTTACAGCAATGTCAAAATTGGTGAGCTGCTTGGTATTCATCAGAAAACGGTCAGCACGCACAAAATAAAAGCGATGAATAAGCTTAATTTCAAGCACAAAGGTGAGTTCAGACGCTGGCTTATCGATACGCATTGTCCGTAAATGTGTGAAGCAGAAAATCTGAGATGAAGCCTATCTCAGGCGATCATTTATCTGCAGTTAAATTACAAAGTTAACATAATATGAAGTATATCATTGATACCGGACTGGTATTCGATAGCGACGAAAGAACGCTATTTTTGCAAGAGTCACCAGATGAATCACTTGAGATCGGGGCGATCACCGCCCGATTATTCGTTGAGATGCTAGAGAATGTGGCGGGGGTTGAGCGTGACTATCTGCTGGATGTGGTGTGGTCCAATCACGGTCTGAAACCTTCTAATAATAATCTCAATAATCATATCAGCCTGCTACGCAAGAACATCGCCAGTATTGCAGAGGTTGATGACCTGATTATTACCTTGCCGAAAAAAGGCTTTGTGGTGAACAAGAAATATTCGGTGAACGTGGTTGGAGATGTGGCTGTTGAACCGCCAGCGGAAGAAACCAGAGTGGTAAAAAAAGCTAGCGCGAGGGACTATCCGGTAACCCTCTGGTTGCTGTCAATCACTGTCCTCATTTTGCTGGTGCTGCTTGGTCTGGTGGTTACCAAGGATTACCACGCGATATTTGGCCGGTGTTAAATCCAGTCTGGTTAGACTGGATGGGCAGTTCTGGTTTGCTAAACTTATAATCAGTTTAAGCGCCATGATTTTATTACAGGTTGTCAGCTTATGTCACAAACACCGTTTAGCCGGATCACGCATACGTTACGTAGACAAAACAGGGCGCTGTCGGGTCTGGTTGTGCTGGTGATGGTATTGGTGGCAGGCCTGTACTGGGGTACTCTGCGCATTATCGATCAGGAGCGTGGTCGTTTCACGTTAGACTTCCTGACGCTGGTGGGGTATGCCCACGAACAGGAAACATTCCTGTATCAATTACGCCACCAGAGCGGCCAACTGACAGCACTGCCCGACACGCGTGCAGGCAGCTTTCATGAGGTTGCCACCTTGCCAGCCTTCGGGGACAGGTTGTTTGAAGGACGCGAATCCATGGTGGGTATGCCGTTCTCTTTGTTGTGTGAAAAAAATTGCCCTATCAAACCTGAAGCGCTCTTACCGCTCGGCAGCTACCTGGCGGATTTTTATACATCGTTTTGGGCTACATCCTACTTTCCTGCTGCTACCGTGTTCTTCATTAATGAAGCTGACGATGCCAGCATAAGCGTCCCCGCAGTTAATGTCAGTGCTGGCTATGAACCCATCGGCCTTGAAACTTATCGAACCGTGGTCAATGCCGTACGTGAACGGTTAACCAGCAGTTTGCCAATCAAGGATTGCCAATGGCAACCAGGGGACAAGCCAATAGCCGATGAGGCTATCTGGTTTCGGGCTGCCGCGCTGCCGAACCAACTGATTGGGTTGATACCCTCAGGTTTCTCGCCCAGGATCTGGAGCCACTTGAGTAGAGGCCCTGCCAGTTGTATCTATGCGGCAATCCTGCTTAGCCGCTCGCGTGTGGGCGTTCTGGAACGTGCCGTCAACCCGGCTCCGCGTCATATATTCTGGCTGCAGCGCTATGACCATATGTGGTTGAGCCATAAAACGCATGGCTTGTTGATGGGAGAAGGGGCGCCACCTGGTGTCGATCAGCCTGGATTGCACTATACCTTGAGCGGTCTGGTGTTCAAGGTGGTCGACCAAAGCGGTAATTGGGCGGGTTATTATGCCGTAAGCTATGCGAGCTTTTTCCAGGAAAACCTGTGGTTACCCGTTAGCGTGTTATTGCTTTTGCTGATCGGCATCTCTAGCGGTTTGGCTTATCTGCGCTGGTATAACCGGCGGGTGATCTTGCCAGCTCAGGAGGCCCAACATGAAATCCTGGAAAGTGATGCCTTTAACCGCACCCTGATCCAGACGGCCCCGATCGCGCTGTGCCTGATCGATCGTGCGGATAGTCATCTGGTGTTTGGTAATGCACTGGCATTGGGCTGGTTGGGAGCCACCGTCGGTGAGCGGTTGCCTGATTCCGCCGCCACGGCCAGCCTGCTGCAACAGGTGTTTTCCACACCCAATGCCGGGGTTATCGAGCATCTGGACATGGCAGGGGAAAGGATACTTTACGTCGCTTATGCGCCAACCCGCTACAGGCAGCGTGACGTCATCCTGTGCGCCTTTGTAGACGTCAGCGCACGGGCGGAAATAGAGAGGCAACTGGCACGTGCCAAAGCGGCGGCGGATGACGCCAGCGCGGCGAAGTCCACCTTCCTGGCCACCATGAGCCATGAGATCCGTACGCCGTTATATGGTGCGTTAGGCACCCTGGAACTGTTGGCCACCACGCGGTTGGATCGTCAGCAACGTCAATATGTCGATCGTATCGACGACGCCTCACAAATGCTGTTGCAATTGATCAGCGATATCCTGGATGTCAGCAAGATTGAGGCCGGGCAGTTGCGGCTGGAAAAATGCGCTTTTGATCCACGTGAACTGGTCCAAAGCTGCACCGGCACTTATGCGGCAATGGCTCACCGCAAGGGGTTGCTATTGTTCTCTGTCGTCGGGCTTGAGGTGCCTCCGGTGGTAATTGGCGATGCGGTGCGCATCAGGCAGATCCTGAGCAACCTCATCAGCAATGCGATCAAGTTTACCGAATTTGGCCATATCATCGTTCGTCTCAGCCAGGTTGGCGGTGGCCCTGAACAAACCCGGCTGCATCTGGAGGTTTGTGACAGCGGGATCGGCATTAGCCAGGCGCAGCAGGCTAAGCTGTTCACTCCCTTCTATTTGATTGCAGAGGGGCACGGCACATTGGGGGGCACGGGGCTAGGCCTTTCCATCTGTGAACGCCTTGCGCAAATGATGGGGACGGAAATCAAACTGCAAAGTGAACCCCAACTGGGCAGCAAATTTTCGGTGACGCTGGATCTTGCTGTTGGCGCCATGCCTGATAAACAGCCGCCGGAGTTGGCTGGTGCCAGCGTGCTGGTACGCTCACCGCATCCGGAACTGACCGAAAATATCTGTGGTTGGCTGCGCGTTTGGGGGGCTAGAGCGGCTCCGGCCATCGATCGCCGATTACCGGGGCAGGATGACGCTATTTTGCTGAACGTGCAGCGGAGCTTGCCAGGTGAACCGATTGAGTGGCAGGGGCCAATGTTAGCCGTTTATTTATCCGGTGAAGTGGCCAATGGCGCTGAGGTGGATGCGTACAGCCTAAGCAGCATAGGTTACGGCATAGGCCAGCGGCTGCAGGGTGAACCATCAGCCGAACAGCACGAAATGGCGCTGCCGCAATTCCGCCTGCGGGTGCTGGTGGCGGAGGATCATCCACTTAACCAGCTCACGCTGCAAGGGCAGCTTGAGCTGCTGGGGTGTGAGGTCCAACTGGCTGGCGATGGTGAAGAAGCGCTGGCGCAGTGGGATATAGCGCCCTATGACCTGGTACTGACCGATGTCAACATGCCTTATCTGAGTGGTTATGATCTGGCCCGCAGGCTGCGCGCGGAAGGGGCAACAGTGCCAATTATCGGAGTGACGGCCAATGCGATGCTGGATGAGGAACGCCGTTGTGTTGAAGCCGGTATGAATGCCTGGCTGGTCAAGCCGATTGAGCTGCGTACCTTGATGGAAATCTTGCGCAAATATACCCGCCACGACCATACTGAAACTGACAGTCATGGCGATAGGCAATACCAACAGCCGGAACCCAACGTGCTCGACAAGCACCGCGCTATTTTTCTCAGCACCATGGAGGAAGATATGCTGCAACTGGAGCAGGGGATGGCACACGGTGATGCCGACAGGGTCGCTACGGCTTTACACCGTATGCGTGCTGCGCTGGCGTTGGCCCATCATCGGGAGCTGGCAGCGCAAATGGCTGCGCTTGAATGGCACATGCAAACGCAGGGATGGGATGAGCAAGGCCAAGTCAGAATGCCTGCACTTGTCGCTGAAATACGGCAGGTTTTGCACCGCATCGCTTCAACCTGATAACAAGAAGATGGCCTATGAAAACATTACGTGTAGTGCTGGTGGACGACCATCAGGTGGTGTTGGCGGGTTTGAAAGACTTTTTAGATCAAACCCTGCATATCGAGGTGGTGGCCACCTTTGCCTCCAGCGAAGAACTGGTTCGCTACCTCAAAACGACTCCGCCAGATGTCGTTATCACCGATTACAACATGCCTAACAATGAGGTGCACAAGGACGGTTTGCGCTACGTTGATTTTCTGGTCAGAAATTTCCCGCAGGTCAAAATATTGGTATTGACGATGATCTCTAACCCGATGATTGTGTCTGCGCTCTATGACACTGGGGTTGCTGGCGTGATCTTCAAACAGGATCCATTGTCCGAGGTGCAATCGGCGCTACGGGCCGTCAGGGCTAATGCCAGATATTACCCGGCTTCATTCCAGAGCGATGGACGCAGTGATGAGCGTGAAGTCTTTGTACAGCAACGTATCAATAGCCTGTCGCCACGCGAGTTTGAGGTTTTACGCTATTTTGTCGCAGGGGAGTCCATTGTGAATATCGCTGCACGGCTTAATCGCAGCGCCAAGACGGTTAGCCTGCAGAAGAACTCTGCCATGCGTAAGTTGAACGTTGAGAGTAATCAGGAACTGATCCGGTTCTGCATGGGCAACCATATATTTGAATGATAGTTTGACGGTGTTGGTGGTGTATGGATAGACTGGCATCTTGGAGTTTTAGCTTGGTCAGATATGATTATATAGATTTAAATTCCGTATATTATATTTTATAAGGAATATTTGACTAAGTAATGTAACGATCCCGCCATGACTGATTTGTCGATTATCTATAATGATTAAAAAGTAATTATTTTATGTTTTTTTGCTGTTTCTTATTTAAGCGTAAATAATCTTATGCCCGCATAATACTTGATAAAAAAAGCTGACTGGTGAATCATATTGCCACGGTACAGCCTGGCAAAATAAATGACTTTCCCTTATAGCGCCCATTGGCTGCAGCTATTTAGTCATGTTATGCAAAGTAGCAGGTGATTAAGTGATCTATATTATCAATGATAACTTACTCTTTGATTCTGAAGAGTATTTACTCTGCAATAAGCTAAGTAACAAGACCTTGACCCTGAGCGCTATTTCATCGCGGCTGTTTTGTGAATTACTGAACAATCCTGCCGGAGTGACCCGGGAACATTTGCTGAATGTCGTCTGGTCAGAACATGGACTCACGGCGTCAAATAATAACCTCAATAACCATATTAGTATATTGCGTAAGCATCTGGAAGAACTGGCTGGCCTGAACGATCTGATTAAAACCGAACCCAAAAAAGGGTTTGCCTTGAACCGTAACCATAAGCTTGCTTTGGTCAAGGAGGAGAGGCGCGCTGCGGAGGTGGTGCAGGAACAACCGGTGACGAAAAAGCGCGCCATCAGGCCTGTCTATATCAGTCTCGCACTCTGCGTGCTGGCATTATTGGCGTTGTTGACCTCGCTGTACGGCCATAAAATTTACTCTGCGCTGGTCAATACTCAACCTGAAGTCGTTTATAAATATAAAGGCTGCGTGTTGAAAACGCTGAGAGAAATCCCTGAAAAAAAACGCCAGGCATCCATCGCTCTGGTCATGGAGATGATAAGCAAGCATGACGTTGATTGTGAATACGACCGTTATGACGTGTTTTTTTATCTTAGTGGAGAGGAGCAGAGCACCAACCGATTCAGAATGCTGTCTTTGTGCCGCAATGGGAATGGCGGAAATTATGACCATTGCTACAGTATAAAAGTGGTTTGATAGCGATGAACAAGAAAAAGATTGCATGGCTGTTGATCATCACACTGTTGTCAGGTGTGTCAGCATTGGCCTATCTGATGACCAAGGAAAGCCAAGGGCAATACTTCAAGTGCGATACGGAAGTCTATTTCGAAAATGTAGCCAGTCAGAGCAAGATCGAAGGCGACGTCTCTCTGATGCTGGTCAGCGACAATATCGGTATGCTGTATGTCAGGGGAGTGCTCAACAAGCAAGGGGTAAATTATAATGTTAACCGCAAGATTTACTTCAGCTACAGCCATGCTCCCTCTGGCCGCTATTATCACCTAAAAAAAATCAATGATGAAAATTACGCCACCATCAATAGCGTACCGGACGCGTGGTTCAATGAAATGATTTTTGAGAATAAACAAGACTTCTATCTGGCCATTAACCCGGTCGGCAACGGTGGGTATGAACTGCGCGAGATGATCTTCCCGGTGGCGGTATGCGCCAGCAAGCGGATGTAACAACAGCCAATCTCCCGATTGGCTGTTGGTGAAACCAAGGCTGACCTTAGGCTTCGATTGGAGCACGCCAGTCGTCAGAACCCGAGGTCCCGGCGGTGTTGTGTTCCCAGGTAATTTTACGGTATGCCAGTGAAACGCGAACCAACTGAGTGAACTCAGCTTTGGTTGGATCCTGGCAGTGTGGCATTTTGCAGTCGATATCAATGATGGTGGCATCTTCCAGTTTGGTGGTAAAGAAGTGCTCTTGCTTACCTTCGATAGAGGTGCGGTACCATTTCAGTTCAACCGTTGGCAGCATTTCGCCTGATGCCAATGCGTTATACAGCAATGGAACGGCTTTGTTATAAGCCACGGTGAAACGGAATGGCTTATGCGCGCGCTGCCCTGACGGCTGGCCAGACTGCGGATCGGTTGGCACGGTAACGATATGTTCGAATTCCTGCACCAGCATCTGGTCTTCGTGGCCTTGAACATAGATATTACCAACAGATTCTGCGGTAAAGGCGCTGGCGGTAATATTACCCTGAGTTTTCCCTGTGATAGAGATATAAGCTGGAGTTGGCATCTTAAAGATCCTTGTTAGTTAGCTTAGTAATAACTTAATGCTAGTCACACCCGTTGCCGCTTAATAAATGGCCCTGAATGTTACTTGCCCCACTTCTCACTTCGGCCATTACTATAATCAGGTCTTTCCCTAGTGCCAAGCCGCCCACAAAGTTACAAAATTTATTGGCATCCCTAATGGTATAAATGATTATAATATTTGTAATATTGGTGTTTTATGCTGGCTTTTATATTGATGCGGGTTATGTATCGCGGTCGTATCATAATTTTAAAAACAACTAAATTTTATAAATAACTGTTTTTTATGAATAAATTTTTTTAATTGAAAATATTTTTTATGATCATAAGCCGCAAATGGACTACATAGGGTGGTTTATTCCCATCAAGCTTAGTGAAGAAAAATTTATAGACTTTTACTGGTAAGATCGGGGACGATACATTCAGTGAAGCTATGCTAATGCAGGGTTTGTCCGGTTTTATCGTGGCCGGAAGCTAACTGGCCGGGTGATTTGTGTGTGGTTTGAGATTATTCCCAAGCCTCGATGTGGCTGGGGATAATTGCCAAACTTCGGCACGGTGCCGCTTGCAAGAGAGTATTTCGGTTGGCGGTGATAGATTTATTATCTGAATAGATAGTGCCGACTCTATTAGCATGGATGATACCTGAATGTCATTTTCGGCTGCACATTCAACAAACATTAGCTGGTATTGCTTATTGTGACTAAAAGGACGAGTGATGAGTAAGAATAATCAAAGCAGTGTTGCCCCCAAGGAAAGGATCAACATCAAGTATGTTCCCAATACGGGCGATCAAACCTCAGAAATTGAACTGCCACTGAACCTGATGGTAGTGGGCGATCTCAAGGGAACCCGCGAAGACACTCCGCTCGAGGAGCGTCAGGTGATTTCCATCAGTAAAACCAACTTCAACTCGGTAATGAACGAAGCCAATATCAGCTTGTCATTCGCCGTGCCTAATCGCCTGGAAGGTGAAGGCCAGGAAGAGATGCCAGTGTCAATGGCGATCCATTCTCTGGACGATTTCTCACCGGATAACGTGGCAAAAAATGTCCCTGAGCTGAAGAAAATCCTGGAACTGCGCGAAGCGCTGGTTGCGTTGAAGGGGCCATTGGGCAACATCCCTGCCTTCCGTTCTCGTCTGCAGGATCTCCTTGGCAATGAAGAAATGCGTGAGCAGTTGCTAAAGGAACTGGACATTCTTAATCAGAAATAATTGAGACGGAAAGAGGGAATTTTACGTATGTCTTTACATGAAGAAAACGCAGTTTTTGTCGCCGAACCTGCCAGCGCGACCTTCCTGCTAGATGAGATTATGTCTCAGACTCGCATGACGCCAGGGAATGACGGCTACGACGTTGCCAAGCAGGGCGTAGCGGCATTTATTGCCACCATCCTGGATACCGGCAGCAATGAAGAACCGATCAACAAACTGTTGGTCGACAGAATGATCATCGAGCTGGATAAAAAACTCAGCGCCCAGATGGATGAAATTCTGCATGCCAAAGAATTTCGTGAAATCGAATCCTCATGGCGTTCGCTGAAGCTGTTGGTGGACCGTACTGACTTCCGTGAAAACATCAAAATCAATATCCTGCACGCGACGAAAGAAGAGTTGCTGGAAGATTTTGAGTTCTCACCGGAAATCGTCCAGTCCGGCTTCTACAAGCATGTCTACTCATCCGGCTACGGCCAGTTTGGCGGTGAACCGACGGCTTCCATCATCGGTAACTATGCGTTTAGCAACACCGCACCGGATATGAAACTGTTGCAATACGTCAGTGCCGTTGGGGCCATGGCGCATTCACCGTTCCTTTCCAGCGTTGCACCTGACTTCTTCGGTATCAACAGCTTTACCGAGCTGCCTGCCATCAAAGACATGAAGTCCGTATTCGAAGGGCCGGCTCACACCAAGTGGCGTGCGCTGCGCGAGTCTGAAGACTCCCGCTACCTGGGTCTGACAACGCCGCGCTTCCTGCTGCGTCTGCCTTATTCCACCACTGAAAACCCGATCAAGAACTTCAACTACTACGAAGACGTCAGCAAGGATCACGAGCATTTCCTGTGGGGCAATACCGCATTCCTGCTGGCGGCCTGCCTGACAGACAGCTTTGCCAAGTACCGCTGGTGCCCGAATATCATTGGGCCGCAAAGCGGTGGTGCGGTGCATAACCTGCCGGTTCACCTGTATGAAGCGATGGGCCAGGTGCAGGCGAAAATTCCTACCGAAGTGTTGATCACCGATCGTCGTGAATTCGAACTGGCGGAAGAGGGCTTTATTACCCTGACCATGCGTAAAGGGACCGATAATGCCGCCTTCTTCTCGGCCAACTCGGTACAAAAACCGAAGGTCTTCCCCAATACCCTGGAAGGCCGGATGGCGGAAACCAACTACAAGTTGGGCACCCAACTGCCTTACATGTTCATCATCAACCGCCTGGCTCACTACATCAAAGTGCTGCAGCGCGAGCAGATTGGTTCGTGGAAGGAGCGCCAGGATCTGGAGCGTGAGCTGAACATCTGGCTCAAGCAATACATTGCCGATCAGGAAAACCCACCGACCGATGTGCGTAGCCGCCGTCCACTGCGCTCTGCGCAGATCCAGGTGCTGGATGTCGAAGGCGATCCGGGCTGGTACCAGGTAGCAATGCAGGTGCGTCCACACTTCAAATACATGGGAGCCAGTTTTGAGCTCTCGCTGGTTGGTCGTTTGGATAAGGAATAACAGACGATGGCTGCGCTTCTTAACTGGGAGCGAGGCAGTTCTGCCAGTTTGTTTGAGCGGATACAGGGGAAGGGCATTGGCCCTTCCTCTCATAGCCGTGTTCAAGAGCTATTAATCTCAATCAAGCGGCATTTGAACGAAGTCCTCAATTCGCGCCCCGGAGCCTGCCAAAGCGCTGCCGGTCTGGGGGTTATCGATCTCAATGATGCCACGGCGACCACCACCGATTTTCGCAAAAGCATTGAGCAGGCCATCAAAGAGTGTATTGAGCGCTATGAGCCAAGAATTTCTGCGGTTGACGTGCAATCCCTGGTGGATCAAGGAGATCCACTGTTACTGAGTTTCCATATCAGTGCTCATGTTGATTTCGACAATATCGGCGATGTGGTTGAGTTCAATATCCAACTGGACAGCAACCGCCGCTACTGCCTTAACCAGGAAGCATAATGTCGTTCGAAAAGTACTTCAGGGATGAGCTGGATTATCTCCGGCAATTAGGGCGGGATGCCGCAATCGAACGGCCGCATCTTGCCGCATTTCTCTCCGAACAGGGTTCCGATCCGGACGTTGAACGTCTGTTGGAAGGCTTTGCCTTTCTGACTGGCAACCTGCGCGAAAAAATTGACGACCAATTCCCGGAACTGACGCATGGCTTGCTGAATATGCTGTGGCCAAACTACTTGCGGCCAGTCCCCAGCATGACGGTAATCGAATATACGCCCAACGGCGGTGCCATCACTGAAGCGACGCTGATCCCACGCGGCAGCCAGCTAGACAGCGCACCTATTGCGCAGCGAGCGGAACGAGGCTCGCTGCACCAAGATGATAAGTCCCAAGGGCCACAGTGTAGTTTCGCGCTGTGCCGGGATGTGTGGCTGTTCCCGATGGGTATCCAGGATATCGCCGTCAACAACAGCAATGAGCAAGGGATTTTGAGCATTCACTTCGAGGCCCAGACGGAGTTGAATATGCAGGAACTGCGGCTCGATAAACTGCGTTTCTATCTGGGAGAAGACGAGTACACCAGCAGCCAGCTTTATTTCTGGATCAGCCATTACTTCGAACGGGCCGATCTGCTGGTTAACGGCATCACCATTCCGATGCCGGACTTCGATTTCAAGCAGGTGGGCTTTGAGCGTGAAGATGCGCTGTTGCCCTACCCGAAAAACGCCTATGTCGGCTATCGTATCCTGCAAGAGTATTTCTGCTTCCCGGAAGGTTTCCTGTTCTTTGACGTGACCGGTGTAGAAGATTTCCCGGCCCATCTGAAAGCCAGCGAATTTACCCTGAAGCTGCATTTCACACAGCCATTACCGCCAGATGCCAAAATACGGCCAACCACCTTGCGCCTGAACTGTTCCCCTGCGGTGAATCTGTTCCAATGTGACAGCGAGGCGATAGCCCTGGATGGCACGCAAACCGAATATCCTCTGTGCGCTAGCTACCAGTATCCCGAGCGCTACGAGATTTTCTCGGTGGATCGGGTGGATAGCTGGTTAAGCAAGGATGGCGAGACCAAGGGCAGTGGCCGTGGGGAGGGCAGAACCTACCCGGCGTTTGAAAGCTTCCATCATCAGGTGGAGCCTGCGCACGAGCGCAACGTGCTCTATTACCGTTTGCGGGTCAAGAATTCCCTGTTCCGTAAAGGCTTTGAGCACTACCTCTCCTTTGTGCGCAGCGATGAGAGCAAGGTGGCACTGGCGAACGAGAATGTCTCCGTCAGCATGACCTGTACCAACCGTGAGTTGCCTCTGGCACTGCGTGTCGGTGACATCAACAATCGGTCAGGCGCCGGCCCATCATTTGCCACTTTCCGCAATATTACCCGGCCTTCGGTGCCGCTGCATCCGGTGTTGGACGGTGGCTTGCAATGGTCGCTGTTGTCGAATATGTCGCTGAACTATATGTCGTTGTTGGACAAGGATTCGTTAAAGCAGATCCTGCGAACCTATGATTTCCCCAGCGTCTACAACCGCCAATCCGCCAGATCATCGCAAAAGAAACTGGATGCTATTACGCGCATAGAAACCCAGCCTATCGACAGATTGTTCCGTGGTTTACCGGTTAGAGGTTTGCAAACCACCCTCTGGCTGGAGCAAAGCGCTTTTAGTTCCGAAGGTGAGCTCTACCTGTTTGGTACGGTGCTGGCACGCTTCTTCTCCCTGTATGCCAGCGTCAACTCGTTTCACCTTTTGAAAGTCATCAATCTTGATAATCAGGAATGCTACCAATGGCCGGTACAGACAGGTCAACATGCGCTGATGTAAGCGATGCTGATGGCGCGCCGGGTGAGCTGGCGCTGGATGTTTCACGTTATAACTTTTACCAATTGGTCGAGCTGCTCAACCAAATGGCGGTAGCGTGGCAAAAATCCCCCGGCTCAATCCGGCCCGCCGATGAAGCGATCCGCTTTAAATCGACCGCCAGCCTGGCCTTTCCGACCCGGGACGTGATCGCGCTGGAGCAGTCTGTTCGCGGCCAGTTTGAGCTGGAGGTCTCGTTTCTTGGGCTGCATGGCAGCCAGTCGCCGTTGCCGGGCTATTACCTGGACTCGTTGGCCTGGGAAGATGCCCAGAATGAAAACCGCCTGACGGACTTTCTCAACGTGTTCAACCACCGGTTGCTTACGCTGCTGCATCAGATCTGGCGCAAGTACCGCTATTACATCTGCTTTGACGAGGGCGGTAACGACGAAGTCTCCCAGCGCATGTTTGCGTTGGTGGGATTAAGTAACGACGTGATCCGCAAAAAACTGCGCATCCACCACGGCAAAATGCTGGCGTATGCCGGCCTGCTGGCTAACCCCGGGCGCGCCCCGGAAGTAATTAGCAACCTGGTTGCACACTGCTTCAACCTGACGGATGTGAAGCTGGAAAATTGGCAGATGCGTAAGGTCAGCATTGCTCCGGACCAGCAAAATCGTCTGGGTAGCCGGGTGCGGGTGAACGGCCAGAAATATCAGAAGAAATCGGTGCTTGGCGTCAATTTCTCTTTGGGATCGCAGGTGGCCGATCGCAGCGGTAAGTATTTGTTGTGTATTAACCAACTGACGCGCGAGCAGTTTTTGTCATTTTTGCCTAACGGCGCGAACTACGAGTCGTTAGTGATGTTTGTTGCCTTCGTCATGCGCGACCAGTTCTCGTGGGATTTACGCCTGGGGCTGGCTGAAGAGCAGGTTAGCGGCATGATCCTCGGGACTAAACAGAACAACCTGCTGGGTTGGACCAGCTTCCTCGGGCTGCCCGAGCAACAGCCCCACGTAACCATCAGCGTAATGGAATGACAATCAGGATTCAGGAATAGAGATCATGGATAAACAGCAACCGACGCTATCATTGCGGGTAGTTAACAGCGATAAATTGGAAAGTGGCAAACCGGCCAGCAGCCTGTTTAACGCACAGGGCGGGATCGTAGGGAGTGACGCCAGCCATCATTGGTCTATTCAGGATCAGGGCGGCAACATCAGCCCTTCGCAGTTTGCCATTGAGTGGCGCGATGGTTCCTTTTGCCTGCGGGTGCTCAACGGTTCGGTGAGCATCAACCAGTCACTGCAGACGGTCAACTCCGGTTTTGTGCGTCTCCAGCAGGGCGATGAAATCACCGTGGGCAATCTGGCGATCAAGGGGCATATCGGCCATTCGAGCGCCGACATGATCGATCCGCTGATGGTATCACCGGAATCTCTGGTCTCAAGCTACAGCAACCCGCTGGAAGCGATGATGGAAGGGGGCAGCGCACAGGCTTCCCACTATGAGCGGGACAACCGCCTGGCCGCCACGGTCGCCGACGGTTTCAGCCACGATCCGCTACGGGTGCTGGAAACCGAGAGTCTGACAATGAATGGGCCTTTGGTCACCTCGCACCACGGTGCTGACCACTCGCTGCAACAGGATCGCTACCGCGACCCGCTTTTCTCTTCTCCACTTTCTGATATCGCCAAGGACAGTGCAATGGATCAGGAGTTTATCGATCTGCCGCAAATCAGCAGTTTTCTTTCCGGCCAACAGGCATCGTCAGACAACAAAATGGATCAACAGCACGTAGCGATCACGCCGCTGATGCGGGGTTTTGGTGCGCAACTGCCAATCCGCAACAGTCAGGAAGCCAACGACTTCCTGGAAGAAGCCGGTAAAACGCTCAAGGCCGCCATTGAAGGACTATTGGCCTTGCAGCGTAGCCAGCATGGCCTGCGGGATAAGCATTTAAGGCCGATCGAAGATAACCCGTTGCGCCTGAATATGGACTATGACACCACGCTCAGCCTGCTGTTTGCCGATCAAAAAAGCCCGGTACACCTTTCCGCCCCTGCGGCGGTGGCCGAGAGCCTGCATAACCTGCGTCTGCACCATCAGGCCAACCAGCAGGCGATAGCCCAGGCGCTCAACACCATGCTGGAAGCCTTCTCCCCAGAGCGCTTGCTGACGCGCTTTAGCCATTACATGCGCAGCAACGAGCGCCAGGAGCAAGACGCAGCCTGGGCCTGGGAGATGTACAAAAATTACTACCAGGAATTGGCCTCCAGCCGCCAGCAGGGCTTCGAAAAGCTGTTTGGCGAAGTGTATGAGCAGGCTTACGACCAGGCGCTGCGCCAAGGCATGAAGGACTGCGAACGATGAACCATGGCAGAGGTTACTTGCTGACAACTGCGCTTTGCCTGGTGTTGATGCTGTCAGGATGCACGATATGGAAAAACAACAAGCCGGAACGCGTTACCGAACAGCCTTCTACGCTGCGGTTAACGCTGCTGGCGGATGCCAATATCAACCCGAATGAGAAGGGCGAGGCCACGCCAACCGAAATCGCGGTGGTGTACCTGAGTGATGATTCCAAACTGCTGGCGGCCGACTACGACCAGCTCGGCAGTGACTTGCTGAAGAAAACGCTCAGCAAGAATTACATCGACCATCAGGAATACGCTCTGCTGCCGAATCAATATAAACCGTTACCGGCGATTGAACTGGAAGAGAAGACCCACTATCTGGGCGTGATTGTCTACTATGCCGACGTTGATCGCGCCGAGTGGAAAAAAATCATCAAGATCAAAGATGTTGGTCATAACTATGGCGTGCTGATCCACGTTAAAACGGATGAAATCGACTTAAGGAAAGAGGAAGAATAACCATGCCGACCAAGAATCGAGTGATTTGGCGCGAAGGCCTGTTCATTAAGCCACAACACTTTCAACAGCAACAAAGACATAACGACTATCAGTTACAGCGCCGGGTCACCGCGCTGACCAACTACACCTATGGCTTCCATTCGTTGCTGATCAATCAGGAACTGCTGAAGCTGGGGCGTATCGGCCTGACCAACGCCAGCGGTTGTACGGCCGACGGTACGGTGTTTGATATCCCTTATCAGGATCGAGCGCCCAAGCCGTTGGACGTTCTGAACTGTAACGATGCCGCCAGCCGCGATATCTATCTGGCGTTGCCGATGCTTAACGACACTATCAATGAGGTGGCCAGCGAGCACAGCCAGATGCCTGGAGCGATCCGCTACGCCGAACATACCGATGACGTGCGTGATTTGCATACCGACGGTGGCGATGTCAGCCAGTTGCTGTTGGCCCAGTTGGCGCCGCGTTTGATGCAGGGGTCCGAAGATCTCAGCGCCTATTCCGTGCTGCCGGTCTGCCGTATCAAAGAGAAGCATCCTGACGGTTCGCTGATCCTGGATGAAGAGTTTATTCCTACCTGTACCACCCTGCATGCCTCCGTCCAGTTGAAAGGCTTTATGGATGAGATTGAGGGAACGTTGGTCGAGCGTGCCCGTTTGCTGGCCAAGCGTATTGGTTCACCGGGGCAGCAGGGGATTGCCGACGTAGCCGAATTTATGATGCTGCAGGTGTTTAACCGGGTGCAACCTCTGTTCACCCATCTGTCCCATCAGGCGGTGCTTCACCCGCAAGATTTTTATAGCCACCTGGTGCAAGCCTGCGGCGAACTGCGCACGTTCACCGATGAGTCACGGCTGGCAGGCAGCTTTATTGTCTATAACCACGATAACCTGACCGATTGCTTCCAGCCGCTGTTCCTGGCGATGCGCCAAACGCTCAGCACGGTACTGACACCGCGAGCCATCTCGGTACAGTTGCATCCACAGCCCAACGGCATTCGTGTGGGGACGATCAACGACAGCGATCTGTTGCGCAGCGCCGACTTTGTGCTGGCCGTCCGGGCGCAGATCCCGCAGGAAGAGCTGCGGCGGAAATTCGTGCAGCAAACCAAGATCACCTCACTGGAGAAAATTCGCGAATTGGTCAGCCTGCAATTGCCTGGTGTGCCGCTGGTGGCGCTCTCTGCCGCACCGCGTCAACTGCCTTACCATTCCGGTTACACCTACTTCATGTTGGATCGACAAAGCCCGACCTGGAAAGAGGTCCTGCAAAGCAACGCGATTGCCTTCCACGTTTCGGGCGACTTCCCAGAGCTGGATATGCAGTTCTGGGCGATTAGGAGCAGCTAATGAAAATGCATGCCGTTACGGATAACCCAGCGCTGCCTGAAACGGAAACCGTCACCGCGTATCGGCAATATCAGCTCCCGCTGCGCGGCGAGAGCCTGAATGCGATGGTGGATGCCGCCACGCCGTTGCTCGGTATGGTACTGCGCTTAAAGGACATGGA
This sequence comes from Serratia sp. (in: enterobacteria), assembly GCF_051654945.1. Lineage (GTDB taxonomy): Bacteria > Pseudomonadota > Gammaproteobacteria > Enterobacterales > Enterobacteriaceae > Chania. The sequence goes on along the minus strand of NZ_JBOFZA010000072.1, from coordinate 553,295 downwards.
AAACCAACCGCTGCCGGACCAGCTTTACCAGCAGGTGGTCACGGATATCCGCGCCATTGAGCAGTTCCTGCAAACCAAAGGTTATGAGCCGGGGGCGATCGTTTCATTCCGCTATATGCTTTGCACCTTTATTGATGAAACGGCATTGGGGCACGGCTGGAATACGCAGAATGGCTGGTTACAGCAGTCGTTGCTGGTGCATTTCCATAATGAAACCTGGGGCGGAGAGAAGGTTTACGTACTGCTGGAGCGCCTGCTGGGTGAACCCAAGCGCTATCAGGATCTGCTGGAGTTCATCTACCTGTGTTTCTGCCTGGGCTATCGCGGCCGCTACAAGGTGACGCTGCAAAACACCGAAGATTTTGAACGGCTGTTTCGCCGTTTGCATCACCAACTGATCCAGTTGCGCGGTGAAGTGCCACCGACCGTGCTGCACCAGAAGCAGAGCCGTCTCGGCAGCCGCTATTACCTGAGTAAGCGCTTGACCATCAAGCATGTGTTGTGGGGGGGCTTAGGCCTGTTGGCGGTGATTTACCTGTTTTATGCCATCCACCTGCATAACCAGACTCAGGATATTTTGCAGCAGCTAAACAATTTATTGAGCTAGGAAGCACAGATGATTCAAATTGACTTGCCCACGCTGGTAAACCGCCTTAATCCTATCGCCCGCCATGCCCTGGAAGCGGCGGCGGCACACTGTGTCAGTCAGCAGGAAGCTGAGATTACGGTTGCCCAGGTATTGATGCAGCTGATCGCCACCCCGTTAAGCGACGTCAGGTTAATCCTCAACCACGCAGGTGTGGCAACGGATGAGCTGCGGGAGTTGCTTGACCAGCGCATTTCCGGCTATCAGTCGGTCACGCAGGCTTACCCCAGTTTCTCCCCGCTGCTGGTGGAGTGGTTGCAGGATAGCTGGCTGTTGGCCTCCACGGAGATGGAGCACGGCCAACTGCGCGGCGGGGTGATGCTGTTGACCCTGCTGCTGAGTCCATTACGCTACCTGACTCCGGCGGCCAGCCGCCTGTTATCCCCGGTTAACCGCGAACTGCTGCGCCAGAACTTTGCTGACTGGACGGCGGATTCGGCGGAAGCGCCACAGGTGGCCAAGGCGGGCGATAACACCACCGCTGCCGCCGCCAATGGCGAAAGCCTGCTGGCGCGCTATGCCAGCAACATGACCGAACAGGCCCGCAAAGGCACCTTGGATCCGGTGCTGTGCCGCGATGAGGAAATCGACCTGATGATCGATATCCTGTGCCGCCGCCGCAAGAACAACCCGATCGTGGTGGGCGAGGCCGGCGTGGGTAAAAGCGCCTTAATCGAAGGCCTGGCGCTGCGCATCGTGGACGGCCAGGTGCCGGAAAAACTGTGCAACAGCGAACTGATGACGCTCGATCTCGGCGCGTTGCAGGCCGGTGCTGCGGTCAAAGGCGAGTTCGAAAAGCGCTTCAAAGGGATCATGGCGGAAGTTGCCCAGTCGGCCACGCCGATCATCCTGTTTATTGATGAAGCCCATACGCTGATCGGCGCGGGTAATCAGCAGGGTGGCCTGGATATTTCCAACCTGCTGAAACCGGCGTTGGCGCGCGGTGAACTGAAAACCATCGCTGCTACCACCTGGAGTGAATACAAAAAGTATTTTGAGAAAGACGCCGCGCTGTCGCGCCGTTTCCAATTGGTGAAAGTCTCGGAGCCGAGTGCCGAAGAAGCGACGGTGATCATGCGTGGCTTGCGCACCATCTATGAACAGGCGCATGGCGTACTGATCGACGACGAGGCGCTACAGGCCTCTGCGGTGCTCAGCGATCGCTATCTCTCAGGTCGTCAACTGCCGGACAAGGCGATCGACGTACTGGATACCGCCGCCGCGCGGGTGGCGATCAACCTGACTTCAGCACCGCGCCAGGTTTCGGCACTGAAAACCCAGTTGCACCAGCAGGCGATGGAAATCCAGATGCTGGAACGTGAGCAGCGCCTCAACCTCAGCCAGCCGGATGAGCGTTTATCCGTGTTGCAGCTACAGCGCGCAGAGATCGAACAGCAGCTCGACGCCCTCAACGCCAGTTGGCAAACCCAACAGCAGCTGGTGCAGCAGATTATCGCCCTGCGGGCAGAGTTACTGACGCAGGAAGAGAATGCGACGGAGCAACAGGCTACCCATCTGGCGGCGCTGGGTGCCGAGCTGGAGCAGTTGCAGCAGCATCAGACGCTGGTTTCCCCGCACGTGGATAAACACCAGATCGCGGCGGTGATCGCCGAGTGGACCGGCGTACCGTTAAACCGCCTGTCGCAGAGTGAACTGGCGGTAGTCACCGAGCTGCCGACGTATCTTGGCGAACAGATCAAAGGCCAGGAAACCGCCATCCACTGCCTGCATCAGCATCTGCTGACCGCCAGGGCCGACCTGCGTCGTCCTGGCCGCCCAATGGGTGCCTTCCTGCTGGTGGGGCCAAGCGGCGTCGGTAAAACCGAGACGGTATTGCAGATCTCCGAGCTGTTGTACGGTGGCCGCCATTATCTCACCACCATCAACATGTCTGAGTTCCAGGAAAAACACACCGTTTCGCGCCTGATCGGTTCACCGCCGGGCTACGTAGGCTATGGCGAAGGCGGCGTGTTGACCGAGGCTATCCGTCAAAAACCGTATTCGGTGGTGCTGCTCGATGAGGTGGAAAAAGCCCATCCCGACGTGCTTAACCTGTTCTATCAGGCGTTCGACAAGGGTGAACTGGCCGATGGCGAAGGCCGCATCATCGACTGTAAAAACGTGGTGTTCTTCCTGACGTCCAACCTTGGTTATCAGACCATTGTCGATCACGCCGCACAGCCGGAACTGCTGGGTGAATTGCTCTACCCCGAACTCGCGGCTTTCTTCAAACCCGCCCTGTTGGCGCGTATGGAAGTGGTGCCGTACCTGCCGCTCGGCAAGGACACGCTGCAAACCATCATCCACGGCAAACTCAAACGCCTGGATAACCTGCTGCGCCAGCGCTTTAACGCCGAAGTGGTGATTGAACCTGAGGTGATCGAGGAGATCCTGCTGCGCGCCACCCGTGCAGAGAACGGCGCACGCATGCTGGAGTCGATTATCGACGGCGCGCTGTTGCCACCGGTTTCCTTACTGCTGTTGCAAAAAATGGCGGCAGGCGCGGCGATTAGCCATATCCGTATCGCCACGGAGGGAAATGCGTTCATCGCACAGGTCGAGGAGGCGCTATGAGGCAACGGCTGAAATGCTTACTGGCTCTGCTGGAAAACGATTCGGTCGAACAATTGGTGCATGGCTTTCTGACGCTGGATCACCACCGTCACGGTTTCGACGGTTTGATGGTGGCGATGTTCAACGCCAGCGAAGGGCAGTTGGAGTGTCTCCGCCTGTCCGATGCCAACCGGCGCGCCACGGTGAAACTGGAAGCCGATATCGAAGACACCAACCATCCATTGGTGCGGGTGCTGCGTAACGGTGCGCCCGAGGTCTGGTACGCGCTCGATCGCGGAGTGCGCATCGAAGATGACGGCTTTCGCGGCTTTATAGAGGCGTTGCCGAACGGTTGCAGCATGTATGGCGTGCCGCTGTTTGATTTTCAGGAGCGGGCCTGTGGGGTGATTGCGGTGTTTGCCGCAGATATCGAACGCTTCGTCGACAGCCGCGGCATGTTTGCCATCTATTGCCAGGTTTTTCAGCATCGTCTCAACAAGTTGCAAGAGATGGATCATCTGCGTTCGCAGCTGGTCCAGCTGCGGTCGATGTTCAAGGTGCGTGAAAAACAGCTGGATGAGCTGATGGTTTCGCTGAGTACCGCCGACGTCTCTACCTCGCCGGAGCTTTCACGCGATTACAGCAAGATAGATAACCTGTCTACCGCGGTGGAGGCTTTTGAAGCCGCGGTACTGACGCAGCGCCAGCGTCTGTACGGCAATGACAAAAACCGCATCGCTGACAGCCTGGGGATCACGACGCGCACCCTGGGTTACAAGTTGGCGAAATACAGGTGTTAGCTATGAATACGTGGTTATTGATCGGTTCGTTACTGGTTTCTGGCAGCCATTCTGCCACCGAGTGGCTAAGTAGCCTGGCGCTGTCACAGCCCGAAGGGGATGCGCATACGTTGGCGCGGGTATTGAGCTGCCGTAGTGAAAACTCGCCGCTGCTGCGTCTGGACTGCTATGACAACGCGTTGTCAGCGGGCAGTGGCAGTGCCAACAGCGGCCAGTACCAGGCCGGGCCAGCCTGGCAAAGAGCCATGGCGCAGGAAAAGGGCCGCCGCGATCATTCGACGGCGTTTCTCGTCAGCGTTGGGCAGGGCAATAACCCGCAGGTGGTGTTGACCACGCCAGCGCTGGGAATGCAGCCACCGCGGCCGGTGCTGATGCTGAGCTGCATCGACAACATCACCCGCTTGCAGATCGCCCTGGTCGGCCCGCAAAAAGACGGAGCGGTAACGCTAACGGCGGATAACGACCGGTTTAACGTGCAGTGGTTCCTGCGTGAAAACGGCTATCTGCTGGAGTCCAGCCGGGGCCTGGCTGGGATTGATGAAATCAAACGGTTGATGTCGGCACAGACGCTGACGATCGACGGGACAAACGGCGGGTTTCCCCGCCTGACATTTAATATTTCGCAGTTAACGCCGGCGCTAAAACCGCTGCGTAACGCCTGTCATTGGTGAGGACTATGGATAGCACGTCACAACATCCCTGGCATGCATTATTGCTGGCCCCGCTGACGCCCGAGCAGACCGCAAAGGCGTTGGCCGACGACGATCCGCAATGGGAGCATATCGACAGCCAGATGGTCAAGGTGGGTTCACTGACCCACAGCTCACTGAATATCGAGGATCTGCAACAACAGGCGATGTCTCTGCTGTCGCAAAAAAGCAAAGACTTCCGTTTGGTGGCGCACCTGCTGCGTACTTTGCAGCACGGCGGCCAACCGGGCGAGCTGATCCTGGCGGTCTCCTTGCTGACCGATTACGTGAAGCATTTCTGGACCAGCGCCTGGCCGCTGAACCCGCTGCATAAACGTCGCTTTGCCCAGCAGATCCTCAAGCGCTTTGATAGCGCCAGCGACAGCTTTAGCCAACGTGCGACGGATGACCAACGCCAGGAAGTGCAAGGTTTGCTGGCGCGTCTGGCCCAGGTTTGGCATAGCGATGAACCGGCACTGGCCAAAGATGTGGATAGCCTGCGCGTCAGCTATGCGCGGTTGCCGACCCGCACCGTTGAGCCGGTGATCCAGGAGGAAGAACATCCGCAGTCCAATGCGGGTTCTGCACCATCAGCCAGAACGATCAGCCCTAGCCTGAGCATTGATAGTTCCAGTGATAAAGCCTGGCGGCAGACGCTGCTGAAAATGGCGGATTTGCTGTGCGAACTGCACCCCGACGTGGCTATTGGTTTCCGTCTGCGTCGCCATGCCCTGTGGGGTAGTTTGAGTGCACCGCCGATCGCGCAGGCCGATGGGCGCACGCCGCTGGCGGCCTTTTCTGTCGATCGCATGGCCGATTACCTGGGGCGAGTCGCTACGGCGGATCTGGCCTTGTGGCAGCAGGTGGAGCAGAGCCTGGCGCTGGCGCCGTACTGGTTGGATGGTCATGCGCTTTCGGCGCAGATCGCCATTCGGCTCGGGTACACCGAGGTTGCACAGGCCATCCGCGATGAGCTGATCGCCTTTATCGCGCGGATGCCGGCATTAACCACGCTCTGCTTTACCGATATGACGCCATTCCTCTCCCCAGAGTCTGCCAACTGGTTACAGCAGGATACGGGTGCGAAAGGGGGAGGTAACACAATTGAACAGGATGAAATTTGGCAATGCTATCAACAGCAAGGACTGGAAGCCGCGTTACAGATGATCGATCGACAATCACAGCAGGCCGCACCCAGGGATCGTTTTTATCTGCAATTGCTCAGTGCCCAACTGCTCGAAAAAGCGGGCATGACGACGCTGGCGCAGCAGCATTATCACGGCCTGCTGCAAGTGGGCCAGCAGATACAGCTGAGCGAATGGGAACCCACGTTGATCGCCTTGCTGGCCGACAAACAGCGGCAGCTCAAGCCGTGATGGCCAGGGAAGGAAACAGGAGCGTTAAACTATGAGATTGCCCTCTTTTATTCAGTTTGCACGGCCAGCCATGCCGCGTATCAAAGCCTCGGTGCCGGTGGTATTGGCGCTGCTGGCCTGCATGGGCCTGATTTGGGTATGGGTTTACGGGCCGGAATGGAAGCTGAAGGACTACCAGCCGTTTGAGCCTTTGCTGAGCCGTTGGCTGGTGACCGCGTTGGTGGTGCTGCTGGCCGTTTGCTGGCTTACCCTCAAGATGGTGCGGCGTCTGCAACAGCTGGAAAAATTGCAGTTGCAGGCCAAAACGCAGGTCGACGATCCGATCCTGGCCGATATCGCGCAGCAGAACCAGTATCTGAGCGTCTGGAAGCAACAGCTGCAACGCCGTTTGAACACCCCGGCTTATCTCTATCGCCTGCCTTGGTACATGGTGATCGGCACCCGTAACAGCGGTAAGAGTACCCTGATCAAAGAAGGCTATAAGATCACCGAAATCGCCAATCCGGAGCTGACCAGCGTGGAAGACGCCGGTCAGCTGCATGTGCGCTGCTGGCTGGGTGAGCAGGCGGTATTGATCGATCCGGCGGGAGAACTGATCGAACAGCCGACGCTGTCGATCGTAGGCAAAGCGGCACTCAATAGCCGCCTGTGGCAAAGCTTGCTGGCCTGGCTGGTTGAACAGCGCAAACGCCAGCCGCTGAACGGCCTGATCCTGACCGTCGATCTGCATCAACTGCTGACGGCGAACAAGGCCCAGCGCGAAAACATCATAGCCAGCCTCCATCAGCGTTTGCAGGATGTGCATCTGGCGCTGCATAGCCAGATACCGCTGTACGTGGTGTTTACCAAAATGGACCTGCTGTACGGATTCGAAGCGATGTACCAGACGCTGGACAAGGCGCAGCGCGAAGCGGTGCTTGGCGTGACGTTCAGCCTGAATACTGCCGATCCGGAGGTGTGGCGTAAGGAGCTGCAGGAGTTCTGGCAGCATTGGATCGCGCAACTTAACGCGGCGATGCCGGACATGATGCTCAACAGCGTCGATGCCGGGCAACGCAGCCAACTGTTCAGCTTTACCCGCCAGATGCAGGGGCTGCAAGAGTATGTGGTGCAACTGCTCGATGGCGTGCTCTACAGCGGCGACCATGCGCAAACCCTGCTACGCGGTGTCTACCTGACCTCTGCCCAGCAGCGTGGCCAGATGGATGACGTATTCACCCAGTCCGCAGCCGTACAGTATCATCTTGCGCCGCAGGCCTTCCCCACCTGGCCGGTGGCCGATACCGCGCCGTACTTCACCAAAGAGCTGTTTAACCAGGTGCTGTTGGCAGAGCCGAATCTGGCAGGTGAAAACGGCCTCTGGTTGCGGGATTCCAAAAAACGCCTGATGGTCTTCTCCTGTGTCGCCGCCGTAGTGGCGGCGACGCTGTGGGGCTGCTGGCATTACTACTATCAGAGCAACTACCGTGCTGGGCAAGAAGTGCTGGCCCAGGCCAAGACCTTCCTGTCGATCCCGACGCCGAAGGGTGACGATCGCTTTGGCAACCTGCAATTGCCGCTGCTCAATCCGATCCGTGACGCCACGCTGGCTTATGGTAACTACCATGAACGTAACAGCCTGCTGGCGGATATGGGGCTGTATCAAGGCAGCAACATTGGGCCTTACGTGGAAAGTACCTACCTGCAATTGCTGCAACAGCGCTATGTCCCCGCGTTGATGAGCGGCCTGCTGGAACAGCTGAATGCCGCACCGCCGGGCAGCGAGGAGAAACTCGAAATCCTGCGCGTGATGCGCATGCTGGAAGACGGCAGCGGCCGCAATATTGCGCTGGTGGAACAGTATATGGGCGATCGCTGGAGCCAGCAGTTTAACGGCCAGCGCGAGCTGCAACAGCAGCTGATGGGCCATCTTGACTATGCGTTGAAGCATACCGACTGGCATGCCGCGCGGGAAAGTGGCGATCAGGTGGCCATCAAGAGCTTTGTCCCTTATCTCCAGCCGATCAAAGCGGCCCAGCGTGAGCTGAGCAAGCTGTCGATCTATCAGCGGGTTTACCAGAACCTGCGGATCAAGGCGCAGGATGCGCTGCCACCGGCGCTGAACCTGCGTGACCAGATCGGAGCCAGCTTTGACGATGTGTTTGTCTCCAGCAACGATCGCCTGTTGGTGGTTCCGCAGTTCCTGACGCGTAACGGTTTGCAAAGCTACTTCGTCAAGCAGGATGACCAGTTGGTCGATCTGACGGTGATGGACAGCTGGGTGCTGAATCTCACCAAAAATGTCGAGTATAGCGAGGCGGATCGTAAAGAGATCCAGCGGCAGGTGACCGAGCAGTATATCGGTGACTATACCGCCACCTGGCGTGCGGCGATGAACAACCTGTCGGTTGGCGAGTTTGAAGATCTGCCGCAGGCCATCAGTGCTATTGAACAGGTGATCAGCGGCGAGCAGCCTTTCCGCCGTGCTTTACAAACGCTGAGCGATAACACGCGTCTGCCAGAACTGCCTGCCGCGTTGCAGGGCAAAGAACGCCAGGAGCTGTTGCAGAAATCCGATTATCAACTGCTGGGCCGCATCAACCGCGAGTTCGCGCCGGAAACCGGTGCGCTGGTGGAAAATGGTGACAAGGGCAGCGTGCTGCAAAGCGTCTACCAGAAACTGACCGAACTGCACCGTTACCTGCTGGCGATCCAGAACTCACCGGCACCGGGTAAAGCGGCCATGAAGGCGGTGCAGCTGCGTCTGGATCAAAACAGCAGCGACCCGATCTTTGAAGTGCAGCAACTGGCGAAAAACCTGCCGGAGCCGCTGAACCGCTGGGTGGGCGACTTGGCCGATCAGGCCTGGCGCGTGGTGATGATGGAAGCGATCCAATCGCTGGAAGTCGAGTGGAACGATACGGTAGTGAAACAGTATCAGACCTATCTGGCGGGCCGTTATCCGTTCGATCCTAAATCGCAGCAGGACGTCCCGCTGAGCGAGTTTGAGCGCTTCTTCGGGCCGAAGGGCACCCTCGACAGCTTCTATCAGCAGAACCTGAAACCGTTTGTGGACAACAACCTGAGCAGCGGCAACGACGGTCAACTGTTGATCCGCCCGGATGTGCTGCAACAGCTGGCACAGGCCCAGAAGATCCGCGACACCTTCTTCTCGGCGCAAAACGGTCTGGGCAGTCAGTTCGCCATCGAACCGGTGTTGCTGAGCGGCAACAAGCGCCGCAGCGTACTGAACCTGGACGGACAACTACTGGACTACGCCCATGGCCGCAGCAACATGGTGCATCTGGTTTGGCCTAACTCCATGCGCGCCGGGGTAGAAAGCAAGGTCACGCTGGTGCCGGATGAAAACGGCAAGTCACCGCGCTCCCTCAGCTTCAGCGGCCCTTGGGCCCAACTGCGGCTGATCAATGCCGGTGAGTTGACCAACGTCGGGACCAACTCGTTCGACGTCCGTTTCAAGGTGGACGGCGGCGAGATGACTTACCGCATCCATGTGGACGAGTCCGATAACCCGTTCGCTGGCGGTCTGTTCAGCAAGTTCTCCCTGCCAGACACGCTGTATTAATCGTTGTTATCTCGTCTCTCTGCCTCGTTTGGCAGAGAGACGCCTTAAGGATGAGTCCGCATGAGCGACGCCTCAGAAAATATCATTATTCAAACCGGTGGCGACCCGCGCCAGTGGCCGGAATTCAGCGCTATTCGTGAAGAGATCAACAAGATCAACCATCCGGCACGGCCAGAGGTTAACTGGCGCCTGATTGAGTCCCTGGCGCTGACGTTGTTCCGCACCAACGGGGTCGATCTGCAAACCACGGCTTATTACGCCCTGGCGCGTACGCAAAAGCACGGGCTGGCCGGGTTCACCGAAAGCTGTGAGCTGCTGGCCGGCATGGTGGTTAGCCAGTGGGATCGGCTGTGGCCAGAACAGCAGCAGGCCCGCTCGGAAATATTGGAATGGTTCAACGCCCGCGTCGGTAACCAACTGCGCCAGCATGAGTTCGTCATTGACGATCTGCGGCTGATATACCGCGCCGAGCGGGCGCTGCAACTGCTGTGCGACAAACTGCAACAGGTCGAACTCAAGCGCGTGCCGCGTATTGAAAACCTGCTGTACCTGATGCAGAACACCGCCAAACGGCTTGAGGCCGCCCATGAAGCGGCCAAACAGCCGCCAGCGCAACCGTTGAAGATGCCGCCGATGGTGTATCTCTCGGTACCGGAAACGGAGCCGATCCGCACGGTGTTCACCGAGCCCAAACCGGCAGCGGGGGAAGCGCCGCCGCGTTACGAAGAACCCGTAGTGAGACCGCAGCCACCAGAAGAGGCGCCGTTGCCGAATGTGGAAGTGCGTTTTAACGCCGCGCCGCCGGCTGCTCCCGTGGCCACCAAACGTGCCTCGGCAGGATGGGGTTGGGGATTTGGCAGTGGCGTACTGTGCAGCCTGCTGGTTGCCGGAGCGGCTTACCTGATACAGGTCAAACCCCTGCAAGAGCGCCTGGCCGGGTTGGCCGCAACCCCGGAAGCTGCGGTGCAGCTGTGGCTGACTCAGCCTACGCTGGACGGCTATGGCCAGCAACTGAGCACCCTGGAAAACCTCTCGCCGTTGGCCGGTTTGCGTACCGCCGACGCGTCGATCGCGCTGGCCAATCAACTGTGGCCGACGGATCCGGAGCAGATCGCCCAAAGCCAGCGTTGGCAGCGGTTGTTGCAGGCGCGGCTTGGCAGTGAACGGGCCGATAGCAGCTATTACCAGGTGCAACAGCGCTTGCAGGCGCTGTCGGACAAGTTGCTCGAACAGGAACAGACGCGCGGTAGCCTGACGCTCTCATATCTGAAAACGCAGGTTTATCAGATGCAAAACGAATTGAACCGTGAAACGCCGTTGGAAGAGCTGCTACGGCAACTCGCCGTTTCGGTGGATCGGCAGCAGCCCGCGTCACCGTTGCTGCTCAAACAGATAGACGAACGTTGGAATGCATTGCTCAGTCGTTATCACCAATTAACACAGCAGGTAGCGCCTGCCCGTTAACCTCCAGGAAGGAATAGATATGTTTGCTGATGATAAGAAAAACGGCCTTAAGGGCGGTGTGCAGCCGAAGAACATTGTGGCCTCACAGACGCCGTCGGTAAGTGGCGATCAGGTGGCGGATATGGTGGGCAGCGCAGCTGGCGCTATTGGCGGCAAGGCGGGCAAGGTGGCGGCGAAGGCTGCCAATGTTGCCAAACAGGCGGAGTCGATGGCCGGTATCGCGAAGAAGGCGGTGAACGTATTCACCGACAGTAGCGCAGCGGGCATGGTGCCCCCCGCAGGCGTGAAGCCGATGAATATTGTCAGCGGCGGTGGCGCTGCGGGCATCGCTTCAGCCGCAGGTGTGAAGCCAATGAACATTGTCAGCAGCGGTAGTGCGGCAGGCATGGCGTCCTCCGCAGGCGTGAAACCGATGAACTTTGCCGGTGGGGGTAGCGCCGGTTCCCTGGCCTCATCCGCTGCCGGTGCCCTGATGGGCGGCGCGCAGCCGAGTGGTTTACAGTTCACGCTCACGGCGGTGGGTTTGCCACCGCAGACCTTTGTGGTAGCGGACTTCAGTCTGACCGAGATGCTCTCTTCCCCCTTTGTGCTGAACGTGGGCCTGGCCAGTGCCGATCCGGCGATCGATTTTTCCGCGGTGCTGGATGAGGATGCCACGCTGTTCGTCTGGCGTGAGGGCGTGCTGCAACGCAGCATCACCGGCATGGTGGCCAGCTTTGAACAGGGCGATACCGGTTTACACCAGACCCGTTACAGCATGGTGATCCGCCCGGCGCTGTGGCGTACCACCCTGCGGCGCAACTCGCGTATCTTCCAGCAAAAGACCATTGAAGACATCATCACCACCTTGCTGAAAGAAAACGGCATCACCGACGTGGCCTTTGGCTTGCGCTATCCGCACCCGGCGCGCGAGTTTTGCGTGCAGTATCAGGAGTCGGATTTTGACTTTATCCAGCGCCTGGCCGCCGAAGAGGGGATTTTCTACTACTTCGAATTCACCGAAGGCAAAAACACCGTAGTGTATGCCGATGATGTGGGCACGATGCCGCAGGGCGTGACGCTGCCGTACAATCCGGGTGTAGCCTCTCAAGCGTTGGAACTGTGCGTCACCACCTTCACCCGCAGTGCGCAGGTGCGAACCGCCATGGTGCAACTGAAGGATTACACCTTCAAGGATCCGCAGTGGCGGGGGACGTTCGACAAACAGGCCAATGAACTGCAAAACCAGCGCCCGGACTACGAACACTTCGATTTCCCTGGGCGTTTCAAAGACGAAAAGCACGGCAAGGATTTCACCCGCTATCGTCTGGAAGCGCTGCGTAACGATGCCAACCTGGGGCAAGGGCAGAGTAATGATTTTGCCCTGCATCCGGGCAAGTTGTTTACCTTGACCAGTCACCCGCGTGGGGATTTGAACCACCAGTGGCAAGTGCTGAGTGTTGCCCATAGCGGCAGCCAACCGCAGGCGCTGGAGCAAGAGTCCGCTGGGCAAGGCACGACGCTGAGCAACCAGTTTACCTTTATCCCGCATACCCAGACCTGGCGGCCTTCGCCGATGAGCAAACCGGCCATGGACGGCCCGCAGATCGCGATGGTGGTGGGGCCCGCCGGGGAAGAAATCTACTGTGATGAGTTCGGTCGTATCCGCCTGCAATTCCTGTGGGACCGCTACGGGGAAAGTAACGACAACAGCTCGTGCTGGATCCGCGTGACGCAGCCGTGGGCGGGGCAGGGCTGGGGGATGTTGGCCATTCCGCGTATTGGCCAGGAAGTGGTAGTGGATTTCCTGCATGGAGATCCGGACCAACCGATCGTCACCGGGCGTACCTATCACGCCAACAACATCCCGCCGGGATCGCTGCCGGCCAGTAAAACCCAGATGGCGTTCCGCTCCAAGACCCATAAGGGCGAGGGGTTTAACGAACTGCGGTTCGAGGATGCGAAGGGGGGGGAGGGGCTGCATCTGCATGCTCAGCGGGATATGAGTACGACAGTGCTTAATGACAAAACGACTACGGTTAAAGGGATACATGTTGAGACTGTCACTAAAGATCAGCGACTTACTGTGAGCGGCAGCAAAATTGAGACAGTTGTCAAATCTCGTACCACCCGCGTCCATGAAGCAGAGACGCTTATCGTCAAGAATAACATCGCTATCATCTCGCAGGGTGGCAGCATCGTTATTGGAGTTGGCTCAGGGGAGTCGTTATTAGGTTCAATCACTATAGATAAAGCCGGAAATATCGTTATTGACGGTAAGTCGATCGTGATCACTGGCAGCGCAGGGATCAATCTTAATTAAGGAAAAAGTATGTACGTTATAAACGAAGGAACGCTCGAAATGCCAGAAAACTGGCAGGATGAAACCATGAACGCGCTGATTGCGCAGGATAACAGTGGCCTGAACATTGTTATTACACGCCTGACCCTGCCATTTGCTACGGATAGAGAAGCGTTTTACCAGCAAACTATCAGTCAGTTCCGAGATAACTTGAAGAAATATCAAGAGAATGACTATCGCATCATTACATTAGCGGATGAACCGGCTCATTTGTTGGATTACCGTTGGCAGAGTCCTGAAGGCAAAATAGATCAGGTTGCTGTGATGCAAATTAGAGGTAATCAATTGATTACTTTTACGTTGTCATCATCAAAAGGAATGAGCGCGGGACAAAAGGAGCGGATGTTGGCCTATATATTGACGTTCAAGCCACATGCGCAAGACCTGATTACGGAAAATCAACGCTAAGGAACAGGTATGGCATCTTCAAGCGGATCATTACCGGCAGGTGCGGTTGCTGGAGCAGCGGCTGGTGCAAGGAAATCTGGGCCTCCAGCAGCCAGGCTGGGTGACGTTATCAAGCATAAAAGCTTTTGGGGAGCACTGGCCGGTGCCGTACTCGGAGCTTTAGTCAATATTGCCAGTGGTTTTGCCATTTTGGGCGCTATTGCCCTTGCACCTGCAACCGGGGGAGCAAGCCTGTTGGCTATTCCATTGGTCATTGGTGCCAACATAGCAACAAGTGATTATGTTGAGGAGAAACAGCAGCAATTGACTGACTGCGTCGACGATCTCTTTGACAATGATGGAGCGATCAATACTGGTTCATCCAATGTACTTATCAATGGAAAACCAGCGGCAAGAGCAGGGGCAAAACAGCCCCCACCGAGTGTAGACATCAGTATTGCTGGTGACATAGGGCCAGAAACTGAAGAGCCTGAGGAACACTCCTGGACGGACATGGCTGTGGCTGTCTTTGACAAGAGCGTTGATGCGGGGACGCGGATACTCAATGCGCCGTCCAAAGCCATAGATACCGTTATGAATGGGAACGCTTCGGTAGCTGATAGGTTAACCGCCGGGGCAGGGCTGCTGATGTTTCCCGTTGGTTCGATGATTGGTGAAGTGGCCGAGATGGTCGGTGGTCATGGCGAAACCAAGAAGAACAGCGACTGGCCTGAGGCTGAAGGTGATACCGCTATCTGTAGCAAAGAAAGTAAGCCCCCGCGCATTGCTCAGGGCAGTGATTCCGTCATGATCAACGGACAGCCTGCCGCCCGTAAGGGAGATAAGATGGAATGCAGTGCTGTGATCAAAAGCGGTTCTGAAAACGTCTTTATTGGAGGTCAACAGGTCACCTACCTGGATATTGCTGCTGATTTCCCGCCATGGATGCGACAAATTTTAGGGGCAGTGACTATCGCGGGTTATATCCTGCCGCCGGCCAGCGCTGTGGGTAAATTAGGTAATTTATTTAAGGGATTAAGCGTTCTTAAAGGTTCACGTCTGGGAGCTATGCTGGCCAAGGGCGGGGGAATGATCTCCAAGGGGCTATCCAAGGCGAAAAACGGGGTAAAGGGCGTTGGGCGCTTTATCCAAAGAATCCTGGACCCTGTTGATGCGGCGACTGGGCAGTTTATTGAACAACGAGACGACATCGTTTTGGGTCAAACCCTTTCTTTGAATCTCTATCGTACGCATCTAACAGGAGAAAATGGCCACGGGATCTTAGGAAAAGGCTGGTACGATAGTTTTAATGAAAGTGCGCAAATCAGTGAAGAGGGTGAACGTGTTGATATCACCACCGGAGAAGGACAGTTATTGTCTTTCCAGTTCGCACCCGGCGAGATGATGACATTCAATCCTTACTGTGCTGGCTTTGTCTTATGCCGCCATTCAGGGGGATTCGAACTCTTCGATATTACAACACGTGAAAGTCGGCATTTTCATCTGAATGAGAGCGTTGAAACGCTGGTTAGCCATAATTGTGTCCTGATGTTGGGGGCTATCACAGATCCCTACAATAATCGTATTGTTTTTACCCGTGATGATTCTGGCCGTGCGACTCAGGTAAAACATAGCGATGGTATTACCCTGATACTCTATTATCACCCAAATGGGTATCTAAGTGAGGTGGTGAGAGAAGGTGAAGCAGACCCCCTGGTGCGTTACACTCAGGACAATCATGGCCAGCTGATTGCAGTTGATGCGCGCCAGTTTTACCATCTTTATTATGATTATGATGCCGCTGGACGCATTGTGCGCTGGTCTGATAATGATAAGACGTGGGCCGCCTTTACCTACGATGAACATAATCGGTGTATCGCTATTCAAGGCGCTGAAGATTATTACAACAGCGCACTGAGTTATTCGGAAGACGCGACACGCGTGACCACCGACAGAGGTGTGACAGTTTACTGGCGTGATGCCGCCTATAATATCACTGGGATAGAAACGCCAAATGGTCAGCTAACGCGCTTTGTGTTTGATGAGTATTACAACTTGCTTGAGCGTATTTCTCCACAAGGGCGAGTCCAACAGTTTACCTACCTGCCAGGCACCAACTTCCTTACCTCCTACATTGACGAAGCAGGACAGGTGTGGAGCTATACTTACACGGGGGCGGGACTGGTAGATACCATCACCAATCCGCTTGGGCAAGTGTCAAAAATGACCTACACCGCGCAGGGGCGACTGGAAAAACAAGAAAGCCCCCATGGGGAGGAAGTCCGGTTGGAATACAATCCGGCGGGGTTGATAAAAGCCATCCATTATGCGGACAAAAGCCAGCAACGTTTGGACTATGACGAACATTATCGCCTGGATACGGTAGTGGACGAAATGTCGCGTACAACTCGCATTACTTACAATCAACACGACTTGCCGGAGAGCGTCCAACTCCCCAACCACAGCCACTACCTGTTCTCATGGCAACGCTATGGCCAGTTGGCCGAAACCACAAAGCCGAATTTCAGCCGTGAAGGCTATGGCTATGATCGTCATGGCAACCTTACGCATTATATCGATGCCTCCGGAGTTGAGTGGCGGATGGAATACGGTGCTTTTGACCTGATGAGCGCCCGTGTTGATGGAGAAGGCAACCGCTGGCAGTACCTTTACGACAAAGACACTCAACAACTGATTGAGGTAATCAACCCTCAGCGGGAAAGCTATCGCTATACGTTGGATGCCTGCGCCCGGGTAGTAAAAGAAGAGGATTATGCCGGAGCAGCATGGCACTACCGTTATGACGAAGATGGTAACTGCATAGAAAAGCGGGATATGCTTAACCATGTCACCCATTATGAATGGGATGTTTGTTCGCGCTTGACGCGGATAATCACGGAGGAAGGAGAGACACGCTACCGTTATGACCTGCTCGGGCAAGTTGTCAGTATTCAGGGGCCAGATAACGGCGAACTGACATTCAGTTACGATGAGCGTGGCCGGTTAACACAAAAGACGCAAAATGGTCGAATAATCCAGCATGAATATCAGGAAAATAACACCCTGATAAGGCACATCCAGCCTCCTGAGGGGGAGGCTGGCGAAGTATTGAGTACACGCTTTGTGGTGAATGCTGCCGGTGAGTTGATCAAGATAGACTTACCCGCTGGCCAGGGTTTGGTGATAAGTCAGGATGAGCTAGGCAACGAAACCCTGCGTCGTAGTGAGGCCGGTTTTTTACTGAGCCAAAGCTACGATGATATGGGGATGTTGGTACGGCAGCGTGCGGGTTACAACGCGCGGATATTCAGTGCCGAAGAAATGAGTGATTTACCGGAACCTTCATTGGCCGGGCTTGACCGCGACTATGTTTACGATGCAGCCCTGAATCTGATAGCCGCGAATGATGATGTAGAGCGATTGAGATATGTGGTGAATGGTAATCATCAGGTGGTCTCGGTAAGTCAGGGTCGGGAACTGCGTGAACACTATCATTATGATGCCAGCGGATATACCACGCAGCGCAAGGTCGACATGCGGCAGCAAATTGCCCATGAGGATATTTACGGGCGGGGGCACCGCCTGGTAAATCTGGGCAATCGCTGGTTTGAGTATGATGCAGCAGGCAGGATGACGGCACGTAGGGAACAGCGGGAAGGTTATCGACCCGAGTATACCCGCTTCCAGTGGAACAGCCAGAACCAGTTGGTTGGCCTGATGAATGCTGCCGGTGAGCGTTGGGAGTATGTGTACGACGTACTGGGTCGCCGAGTCAGTAAAGCGTGTGGGCTGCGGGGACTGCGGACAACCTACCTGTGGGACGGGGACGCCATTGCGGAGATCCGGGAATATCGCCACGGGGAGTTGCAAAGAGTACGGCATTGGGTATTTAATGGCTGGCAGTTGCTGGCGCAGCAGGAATGGCGAGCACAAGCAACCGGTGAATCCCCCGAGTGGCAGACGCATTTTGCTGTGTGCTCTCCAACTGGGCAGCCACTGGCGCTCTTTAACCCGGCTGGAAAACAGGAATGGCGGCAAGGCCCGAAATCTTTGTGGGGAATGCCGCTGGGTAATCGTGGTGGGCGCAATCTTCATCTGGAACCGGGGCTGGGGTTTGCAGGGCAGTTGCTGGATGAAGAGAGTGGTCTAAGCTATAACCGGTTCAGGTATTATGATCCCGAAGCAGGATGTTATCTGACGCCGGACCCGATAGGGCTGGCGGGGGGAATGAATACATATGGATACGTATACAATCCTAACGAAAGCATTGATCCTTTTGGGCTGGCTGGGTGTGCTCGAGCGTTAGGCCGCGCGATGATAAAGGCTAATAAAAATTTGGCGCAAGCAGAAGGTTACATGGCCAGAGCGTGGAATAAAGTAAAAGGCTCGGCTGCTCATCACATAGTTGCGTGGGATGATCCTCGTGCTGAAGTTGCAAGAAAAATTCTTGGGAAACATGATATACATATAGATTCTGCTGCGAATGGGATATTTTTAAAACATATGGATCCAAAATCTATACAACCTGGAGCCTATCATCGAATTATTCATACAGATAAGTATTATAGGGACGTAGTTACAAGATTAACATCTGCCGATAAATTAGGTGGAAAACAAGGGGTTCTTGACGAACTTCGAGCAATAAGTGATGATTTGCTTTTCAACAAAAAAATTTGGTAAGGATCTTGTTCATGAAGATTTTTTTAATAGAACCTGACACTGAAAGTTATAAGTTTTATGTCTTGGATGCACAGGATCCTTTAGCTGACAAGATACTTTC
Organism: Serratia sp. (in: enterobacteria); assembly: GCF_051654945.1. Classification (GTDB taxonomy): domain Bacteria; phylum Pseudomonadota; class Gammaproteobacteria; order Enterobacterales; family Enterobacteriaceae; genus Chania. The sequence continues at coordinate 534,694 of NZ_JBOFZA010000072.1, read as the reverse complement.
ATTTGAAGGTCAATCATTAATAAACTCGTGGAAACCATTTCGCGTTAACATTTTTGATGGGAAGACAAAATCAGAAAGGAATCGTAGAGAAGATTTTAATGCATCATGTTTCGATGTTGGGTTATTGTATGTTACCCCTGACCTGTCTGAGGAAATAGTTGAAATAACGAAATATGCTGAAAGTCTAAAAATAATAACAGATAACCATCGTAATTTTAATTACATAAATATCACAAGGAAAATACCATCTCTTTTATATAATGATAGGAATGAAATAAAAGACATGTATCGCAGTGAAAAATATAAGTTCATTAAAGATAATGTTCTTAATGAGATGATATTTAGAGATGAGATTCTATCGTCAAACTACTTTGTGACGGAAAGGTTTGTAGATAATCTGAAATGTGATATTAGAGGGATCCTCTTTAAAGAGGTTGGTGAGGTTTAAAATATATTGGCGTCCATTGGACACTGACTTAAACCGTAAAGATCCTTTTTGGATCTTTACGGCTTTTATCTACTTGTTGTTACGCCAACACATTATCCCGTTGTACTTGAATCACTACTTTGCCAGGTATCACCCTGATCGCCAGCAGTTGTCCGGTAAGGCCGCGCGGTGTCAGCTAGTCCCCTGCAAGAGGGATTATCGCCTAGTAGTGTTTTAGATACTGCTTTAGGTGGGCAGGTCGGTGATCGATTACAGGCGCATCATGTTATTCCTGTAGATACTTGGAAAACACACGAAAGTTTCCTTAACTCTATTGGAATGGGTGGTTCTAGGGATTCTGTTGGGAATGGTATCCATATTCCTGGAAGTCAGGCCGCTTATAAAGAGGGCCTTGGAAAAGGTATGGCAGTGTTCCACCGTTCGAAGCATGATAATTACTCCGGAATTGTTTCAGATGAAATATCTTTAATAAAAGACAGATTTAATGCAAAAGAGTTGACAGCAAAAGAGGCGAGAATTGAAGTGAAAAAACTTCAGATGGATTTGAAACGCCGTCTCTGGAGTGGTGATGTGCCAAAAACAAAATGTGGAAGAGTTTATTAATCGGAGTCTGGCGATGAGTAAATTATATTTATTAATGAATAATTACAATGAAACAGAGCGCTACTTAAAAGGTGTTTTTGATATAAGAAAAACATACCCAGTTAAGGCTTCAAAATATGATTTTCCTTATTATATTGAGGATGAAAGCTGCCCGGATGATGTTTTTTTAAATCTAGAAGAAGATAAGGAAATATCTTTCGATTATAGAAAGGAGCAGGGGCATATTTTTTCGAGTGCTTTTTGGGGAGTTATCTCCAAGTTTAGGATGCCCAACAGATATATAAAAGATTTATCCATTTGTTGCGGTGGTGAGAGTGTGTCTGCGGATAAGAAGTATAAATATGTATTTTTCCCGCCTCACGACTTCATTAATTACAAAGAGTCTATTTTATTGGATGTTACTCGTGGTTCATTAGTACCTAATAAAATAATTTTCAATGAGAATTCATTAAGTGATTATGATGTATTTCAACTTAGCTCTAAAGTTGTTATCGGTCTAAGATTGGTTATTAATGAAGATGTTAAATTATCTATAGAAAAAAATGGCTTTACGGGATTTAAAATCGTCCCTCTAGAACAGGCACTTTCTGAGTATTGCAAAGATTATTATTTTGAACCCAATAGGGTTTTAAAGAAAGTGAAGGCTAAATTGCCTTGATTCAACAATGATCTAATTTTAAATCTAACCTGAAAAGATTCCTTAAGGATCTTTTCAGGCTTTTTATCTGTCATTATATTAACATGCGCCTAATAACCATCTTGTAGGGTATCACCGTGTTTCTACCAAGTACTCGCCTAATAAAGACTGTTCTGTGCCAGCTAAGTTACAGTCTGCTGTTATTCTGTATCCAATCTTTTCTTAATTAGGTAATGCTCCATGCTTCAATCAGTCTGTGCCTACTTTACTATTTTATATTTTATGAATTGCCATTTTAATAATAAAGGCGGTTGTATATGGATAAAGATAAAGTTTTAGAAGAGTTAAAACGCATAGAGTTGAGTAGATGTATTAAATTACCAGATGCGTATAGGAAATTTTTATCTGAGGAAATACAAGATAAGGAAATTTATGAGATAGAAAATAAGCAAGGTGGCTCTGTTTATATATTTAATTATCTGGATGTTGTTGAGAGAAATGAAACGCATACAATACAAGATGTTGAACCGGACTATTTTTTAATAGGACTAGATGGTGATCTTGGATATTTTATTTGCTCAAAAGATAATAGTGATAAAATTTATAGTTTAGATCTTGGTGCTCTTGGTAGTCTAGATATGGATGAGGAAGCAAAAGATCTATATGATTTACGAGCATGATTTTTATTAAGATATATCTATAGTTTGGTCGGGAGGATCTCCCCTAGATCTTCCCGGCTATTTTTATCTGTTACTACGCCAATATATTACCCTGCTGTCCCTGAATCACCACCTTACCAGGCATCACGCTGAGCGCTAGCGGTTGCCCGGTCAGACCGCACTGTGTCAACCAGTCTTCTGCCAGATACAACTCGCCGTTATGCCGTATCCAGTCCATACTAATATTAGGATCTGCGTCCACTTCAAATAATAGCCGTTGGATCTCTACGTCATCAGATATCAGGCTTATTATCAATCCATCTTAGTATGGCTCTATTTTAAATACAGCCCCCGCCAAAAATCCCGCCTTAGTAATATCCTCGCCATCGATAATCATCTCAGGAATAAACCTGCCCGTGGTTGCCTGTATACTATGCGTTCCGTTCATACGCTTCCCTCTGCCTGAATAATCAATCTTCCCTGTTCAATATTTACCGTGACTGGCTGGCCGGTTAAAAACCCCAGTTCTTCCAGCCAATAACCCTTGATAAGCAGCTGTGGCGCAGGCTTCTTGATACCTCGGTTGGGCGAATAGCCCAGGGTGTAATGGCTTGTTGTCTTGGGTGCTTTATTTACGGTGGTGCCTGACTTAGAATCGCTCTTAGCCATGATAACTACCTCAGATAGTTGTTGTGGTGAGCGGCGTTGGTGTGTTGGTAGCGCATCAGCGCCGCGCTTGCGGGTGACCAATTACCGTAAACGGACGGCGATTGCCTTTATGGTGGAAGCTGAAACGGTAAATGTGTTAGGTATCTACTACGGTGGGCAAGATTATGAAAACTCCTTGCTGTCGGAAGAAGAATGGCGGGCTGTGAGATATCATGCCTTTCTGTATAGCCATTGGGGTCTTGATCCGCTCACTGCCCATTTCCCCCTCAATGAGAAGACAGCTCATACTTCTTTATCTTGCGATACAGCGTCGCGATACCTATCCCCAGCTTTTCCGCCGCCACCTTCTTGTTGGCGTGTTGACTCAGTGCCTCCTCAATCATCAGCTTCTCCATACTTTCCAAACCCGCCATATCATGACTTTCACAGTTTTCCGTTACTCGCTGTATTGCAGCGGGTGTACGTACTTCCAGCGGTTGCCCACGGGTCAAATTGGGCGGCAGCAAATAGGTATCGATAATCTCGCCGCTTGGCACTACGTTGACCAGGTATTCCATCAGATTGCTCAGTTCGCGCACGTTACCGGGCCAGCGGTGCCGCCGTAGCAGCTCAAGCACCTCTGCCGAGATGCCGGGATAGATAATGCCGATCCTCTTGGTGTGCAAACTGAGGAAGTAGTGCACCAGCAGTTCGATATCGCCTTCGCGCTCGCGCAGCGGTGGCAGGGTGATAGGGATAACGTTCAGGCGGTAATAGAGGTCTTCACGGAACTTGCCTTCGGCGATGTATTGTTCCAGGTTCTGATTGGTGGCGGAGATAATGCGGATATCGACCGGGATCGGCTTGCTGGAGCCGATCGGCAACACCTCACGGGATTCCACCGTACGCAGCAGTTTGGCCTGCAACATTAACGGCATATCGCCGATCTCATCCAGGAATAGCGTCCCCTGATTAGCCGCCTGGATCAACCCCACCTTGCCATTGGCTGAAGCGCCGGTAAATGCGCCTTTCAGATAACCAAACAGTTCACTCTCCAGCAGTTGATCGGGAATGGCGGCACAGTTAATGGCGATAAAGGGTTTATCGCTGCGCTTGCTTAGCCGGTGGATCGCCCGCGCCACCACCTCTTTGCCGGTGCCACTTTCGCCCACCACCAACACGCTGGATGGGCTGGGGGCAATACGGGTAATCAAACTCTTCAGCAGACGCATCGGTTTGCTTTCCCCCGCTAAATGTTCAATACGTGGGTCTTGCTGGCTCAGCGTGTCGTTAAATGACGAATGAGACTGATGGAAAGCCATCAGGAATAATTGGTGATCCTGGATCTGGTGCAGCTGGCCAATCATAATCTCCTGATTATCATCAAAGGAGAGAATATGTTGCAGATGCCCGCTGGTATAATTTTGCCGGAAGGTGAGGGCGCGGATAGTAAAGGTTTTGCCGATGATATTTTCCTGCGGCATATTGAGCTGTTTTAAGGCCATCATATTGGCAAACTTGACCTGGCTCTTTTCATTAAGGATTAATACCCCCTGATCCATATTTTCAATCAGGCTGAAAAGCACTTTATTTAAGCCACTGCTGCCACCTTGCGTCTCCAATAAGTTGGAAACAAAGACGTTGGAGATATTGCGTACGTAATCCGAGAACTCTTGCAGGTTATCCCGTAGCCTTTGTTGTTGTTCCAGGGTGAAGGCCACCAGGCTGATCACGCCGATGCAGGCGTCCTGGAACAGGATTGGAATACCGAGGAAAGCCTTCTCCTGGCACTCATCTTTGCTGGTGCATCCTTCGCACACCGGATCGAAACGCGAATGGGTGACTATTTTTTCATTTTTAGTATCAAGTACATACTTCAGCAGCCACGAGTTGCTACCCAGCTTGACCCCAAAATGTTTGCCATAGGGGCCAGTGCCTGCCACGCGTACCAGGTTGGCATCGACAATCTCCACCTCCAGCAGTAGCACGCTGGAGAGCATTTTGGTAAAGCGCAAAATGGTCGGTTGGATCTGCATAAGAGCCGACTGGGCAGTGGCCGATGCTATCATCACGCGTCTCCGGTTATCGTTATTGAAAAAGAAACGATAATACACTACCGCCAGATATAATTTGATAGCCATCAAGCTAATCCCACAGAGAATAGAGATTATGCAGTTAGCATCACAGTTTATTATCAAAATGATACTGCGGGCTAATTGCTATCATTTTGGGTCGAGAGAAAGGCTGATAATTATAATCGCTGGCTTATCGCCGGTGGCCATTATCGTTTGTCAGTCACGTCTTTACCGTAAATTGCCGTTTAACCGCACTCAAAACTGCAAAATATGTGATCGCCATCATGTTGTTGGGCTGTTTTATGTCACAAAACTTAACTTCCCCGTTGTTGGCACGCTTATTGATTGTCCTGTGGTCAGGCGCTGAAAAGCGTATTTGTCATGCTGAGGTCAGATACCTGTTTTATCGGGTCACCACCACACTCTCTATTTAGGGGCAAAGATGAGAACAGTTAACCAGTTAATTAAGGAAATAAGCGCGTTAAAGTCCAATTTACATCAAAAGGACTTTTTACTGACGTGGGAACAGAGCCGTGATGAGCTGGAACTGGTGCTCAAGCTGGCGGAATCGCTGAAAACCATGCGCTCAGAAAATATTGCCACCAAGATTTTCAACAGTGGCTTAGGCATCTCCATCTTCCGCGACAACTCTACGCGCACCCGCTTTTCTTATGCCTCTGCGCTTAACCTGCTGGGTTTGGCGCAACAGGATCTGGATGAAGGAAAATCGCAAATCGCCCACGGGGAAACGGTGCGCGAAACGGCCAATATGATCTCCTTCTGCGCGGATGCCATCGGTATCCGTGACGACATGTATCTGGGAGCGGGCAACGCCTATATGCGCGAGGTCGGTGCCGCGCTGGATGAAGGGTTCGAGAAGGGCGTATTGCCACAGCGTCCGGCCTTGGTCAACCTGCAGTGCGATATTGACCACCCGACGCAGGCCATGGCAGATCTGGCCTGGCTACAGGAACACTTTGGCAGCCTGGAAAACCTGAAAGGCAAGAAAATCGCCATGACCTGGGCCTATTCCCCCAGCTATGGCAAACCGCTGTCGGTGCCACAGGGCATTATTGGCCTGATGACCCGCTTTGGCATGAAAGTGACGCTGGCCCACCCGGAAGGTTACGACCTGATCCCGGACGTGATCGAAGTGGCGAAAAACAACGCCGCCGCTTCCGGTGGCAGCTTCCAGCAGGTGACCTCGATGGCAGAAGCCTTCCAGGGCGCGGACATTGTCTATCCGAAATCCTGGGCACCGTACAAGGTGATGGAACAACGTACCGACCTGCTGCGTGCCGACGATCACGCGGGCCTCAAGGCGCTGGAGCAACAGTGCCTGGCGCAAAACGCCTATTACAAAAACTGGCACTGCACCGAAGAGATGATGAAGCTGACCAAAGGCGGCGAGGCGCTGTATATGCACTGCCTGCCAGCGGATATCACCGACGTCTCGTGCAGCGAAGGGGAAGTCTGCGCCAGCGTGTTCGAGAAATACCGCATCGCCACCTATAAGGAAGCCAGCTGGAAGCCTTACATCATCGCGGCAATGATCATGGCGCGCAAATTCTCCAACCCGGGCCTGGTGTTGGATCAATTACTGAAAGAAGCAGAAAAACGCATTAAATAAATTTACCTGGTCAGGGATACCGGGCGGTGTCCCTGCAAGGTGAAAGCTTAATGCGACCAGAAGAGGTAGCGGTTATGTCGGTTTTTTCATTGAAAGTGGCGATTGAGGATAACCGTTATTTTAACGGCGAAACCTCCCCTCTGTTCTCCAAGGCACAAGCGCAGCAAGCGCGTGAGTTTCATAAAAAGATTACGGGCTATCAGCCAACGCCGTTATGCGCGTTGGACGATCTCGCTCAGCTGTTTGGCGTGCGCAAAATCCTGGTAAAAGACGAGTCCAAACGCTTTGGCTTGAACGCCTTCAAAATGCTCGGTGGCGCTTATGCCATCGCCCAGTTGCTGTGTGAAAAGTACAAGCTTGATATTAATGCGTTTTCCTTCGAAAAATTCAAAGCCATGGCGACCGGGAAGATGACCTTCGCCACCACCACCGACGGCAACCATGGCCGGGGTGTTGCCTGGGCGGCACAACAGTTGGGGCAGCATGCCGTGGTGTACATGCCCAAAGGTTCGGCGCAGGAGCGGGTGGATCACATTCTCAACCTCGGTGCCGAGTGCATCGTTACCGACATGAACTACGACGATACCGTACGCCTGACCATGAGAACGGCCCAGGAGCGCGGCTGGGAGGTTGTGCAAGACACCGCCTGGGAAGGTTATACCAAGATCCCGACCTGGATCATGCAGGGCTACGCCACGCTGGCAGATGAAGCGGCCGAACAGATGCGGCAGATGAATATCGAGCGGCCAACTCACGTGCTGTTGCAGGCCGGCGTCGGGGCGATGGCGGCAGGTGTGCTGGGCTATCTGGTGGACGTGTTTGGCGCAGACAAGCTGCATTCGGTGATTGTTGAACCCGAGTTGGCCGACTGCGTTTATCGCTCAGGGGTAAAAGGGGAAATCGTCAACGTGGGCGGCGATATGGCCACCATCATGGCCGGTCTGGCCTGTGGTGAGCCTAACCCCTTGGGCTGGCCGCTGTTACGTAACTGTGCCACCCAGTTTATTTCCTGCCAGGACAGCGTGGCGGCGTTAGGGATGCGCGTGCTGGGCAATCCGCTGGGTAACGACCCGCGCATTATCTCCGGCGAGTCCGGTGCGGTTGGGTTGGGAGTGCTGGCCGCGGTACATCACAGCCCGCAACGTGCGCAGCTGATGCAGAAACTTGGTCTGGATAGTCAGTCGGTGGTGCTGTTGATCAGCTCCGAAGGGGACACCGACGTCAAACATTATCGCGAAGTGGTATGGGAAGGAAAACATCCCGTCTAAAAATACCCGTCGTCTTTCAAGCTGCAGCGTTGTTACCTGCGCTATCTCACCCCAGTCACTTACTAAAAGTAAGCTCCTGGGGATGAGATAGCTTGTCGCCTAGCTGCAACTCGAAATCCATAGGGTATTACAGAGTTTTAACATTTCGCGCGGTTTATAAGCTGTAAAACTGGAGAAACAACAGAATGGCAAAGCAAATTCCTTTTGAGTTGGTGTTAGAGAAAGCCTACCAATACAAAGATGAGATGACGCGCTTCCTGCGGGACATGATCGCCATCCCGAGTGAAAGCTGTGATGAAAAGCTGGTGGTGCTGTGTATCAAGAAAGAGATGGAGAAGGTGGGGTTCGACAAGGTTGAGATTGACCCGATGGGCAACATCCTGGGCTATATCGGCCATGGCCCGCACCTGATCGCGATGGATGCGCATATCGATACCGTCGGCATTGGCAACATCAAGAACTGGACCTTCGACCCTTATCAGGGCATGGAAAACGACGAAATTATCGGTGGCCGCGGCGCGTCCGATCAGGAAGGCGGCATGGCCTCCATGGTCTACGCGGGCAAAATCATCAAGGATCTGGGGCTGGAAGATCAATATACGCTGCTGGTGACGGGTACGGTGCAGGAAGAAGACTGCGACGGCCTGTGCTGGCAGTACATCATCGAGCAATCCAACATCCGGCCAGAGTTTGTCATCAGCACCGAACCGACCGACTGCCAAATCTATCGTGGTCAGCGTGGGCGTATGGAAATCCGCATCGATGTGCAAGGTATCAGTTGCCACGGTTCGGCACCGGAGCGCGGAGATAACGCTATCTTCAAAATGGGCCCGATCCTTAACGAACTGCAAGAACTGTCCGGCAAGCTTGGCCACGATGACTTCCTGGGCAAAGGTACGCTCACCGTTTCAGAGATTTTCTTCACCTCACCCAGCCGTTGCGCGGTAGCAGACAGCTGTGCGGTGTCGATCGACCGCCGCCTGACCTGGGGCGAAACCTGGGAAGGGGCGCTGGACGAGATCCGTGCGTTGCCAGCGGTGCAGGCAGCCAAAGCGGTCGTATCAATGTATGACTATGACCGTCCGTCCTACACCGGGCTGGTATACCCGACCGAATGCTACTTCCCAACCTGGAAAGTCGAAGAAGATCACATCACGGTGAAAACCTTGAGCAAGGCCTATCAGGGGTTGTTCAACAAGCAACCGGTGGTGGACAAGTGGACCTTCTCAACCAACGGGGTCTCCATCATGGGGCGTCACGGCATTCCGGTCATCGGTTTTGGCCCGGGCAAAGAGCCTGAAGCCCACGCGCCGAACGAGAAGACCTGGAAAGATCATCTGGTGACCTGTGCAGCGATGTATGCCGCCGTACCTTTGGCCTATCTGGACGAGTTGGCGCAATAAGTTTTGGTTGCCCCTCACCCCAACCCTCTCCCACAGGGAGAGGGAGCTAGTTCGGTGTCGTGGGTAGATCGTTAGTTTGCAAGATTTGATATGTGGCACGTTCGGTCCTCTATCCCTGTGGGAGAGGGAGCTAGTGCGGTGTCGTGGGTAGATTGTTCGTTCGCAAGATTTGATATGTGGCACGTTCGGTACCCTCTCCCTGTGGGAGAGGGTTAGGGTGAGGGGAACAATGAAGCAGCTGATTAAGAACGGCATTCTGGTTGATAGCGAGGGGCAGTATTCTCAGGATTTGCTGATTGATAATGGGGTGATCTGCCAGCGCGACACGGCGATCGAAGCCGATAGTCACTGTGAGGTTATCGATGCGTCCGGCTGTTATGTCATGCCCGGCGGCATTGATGTTCATACCCATTTCAATATTGATGTCGGCATCGCCCGCAGCTGCGACGATTTCTTCACTGGCACCCGCGCGGCGGCCTGCGGTGGCACCACCACCATTATCGACCATATGGGGTTTGGCCCAGCGGGTTGCACTCTCCATCACCAGTTAAACGTCTATCACCAGTATGCGGCCGGCAATGCGGTTATCGACTACGGCTTTCACGGCGTAATTCAGCATATCGACGACGGCATTCTCGAAGAGATGGCCAGCATGGTGCATGACGAAGGGATCAGCAGTTTCAAGCTGTATCTGACCTATCTCTACAAGATCAATGATACCGATGTGCTGCGCGCCTTGGGGCAGTTGCGGCAGGTTGGGGCACTGGCCACTGTCCACCCGGAAAACGATGCGGCGATCGCCTTGCGCCGCGCTGCGCTGGTGGCCGCCGGTAAAACGGCACCGATCCACCATGCATTAAGTCGCCCGCTGGAGTGTGAGGCGGAAGCGATTGGCCGGATGATCAATCTGGCCCAGTTGGCAGACAACGCGCCGTTGTACATCGTCCATTTATCCAATGGGCTGGGGCTGGACTATTTGCGTCTGGCACGTCAACGGCGTCAACCGGTGTGGGTGGAGACCTGCCCGCAGTATCTGCTGCTCAACGAACAATGTTATCTGCGCGACGATGGGGCGAAATACATCCTCAGCCCACCGCTGCGTGACCAGCGTGAATTGGATCGTCTGTGGATAGGTATTGCAGAGGGGTCGATTGATACCGTCGCCACCGATCACTGCACTTTTCCGTATCACCAGCGGCAAGCGATGGCGGCCGGGGACTTTACCCGCTGCCCGAACGGCCTGCCTGGGGTCGAGAATCGCATGATGCTGTTGTTTTCCCATGGGGTAATGAGCGGGCGGATTTCCCCTTCACGCTTTGTGGCGCTCACCAGCAGCAATCCGGCTCGGCTGTTTGGCCTGTGGCCGCGCAAGGGCAATCTAAGCCCCGGTGCGGACGCTGACGTAGTGATTTTTGATCCACGCCAATCCTCGGTTATTCGCCACGCCGGGCTACATGACAATGCGGACTATTCCCCTTATGAAGGATTTCATTGCCAGGGGATGCCGGTGCTGACGATGTGCCGGGGCGAAATCGTTGCCCGCAAGGGGGAATTCACCGGGCGACAGGGATACGGGCAGTTCTTACGTCGTCGGCCGTTTAATGCCCAGATTGCGGCAAAAATGGCATAACAGAATGCCGTGTTGTCCTTCGGGGTTGTAGTCAGAGGCAGGAGCTAAAGGGTGGCACGTTCAGTCCCCTCTCTCCTTGGGGAGAGGGTTAGGGTGAGGGGAGTTAAACTCCGCACTAAACAATAAGGATCAGCATGAACAAGAAAATAGTTCTGGCATTGGGTGGAAATGCTTTAGGTGAAGGGCTGGCGGAACAGATGCAGGCGGTGAAAACCACCGCGCGGGCGATTGTCGATTTAATCGAGCACGGCCACCAGGTGGTGGTTACTCACGGTAATGGCCCACAGGTTGGCATGATCAACCTGGCATTTGAGGCGGCGGCGAAAAGTGAAGCCCATACGCCGCTGCTGCCGATGTCGGTGTGTGTCGCGTTGAGCCAGGGGTACATAGGTTACGATCTGCAAAACGCGTTGCGCGAAGAGTTGCTCGATCGCCAGATCGATAAACCGGTGGCGACTTTGATCACTCAGGTGATCGTCAACGGCAGCGATCCGGCTTTCCTCAACCCCAGCAAACCGATTGGTTCGTTCTTCACCAAGGCCGAAGCCAGTCAACTGAGCAAGAATGGTTACACCATGATAGAGGATGCGGGCCGTGGCTATCGCCGGGTAGTGGCCTCACCCAAGCCGATAGATATTGTGGAGAAGGAAACGGTACGCGCCATGATGGCAGCCGGGCAGGTGGTGATCACCGTTGGCGGTGGCGGTATTCCGGTGATCCGTGAAGGCAATCATCTGCGAGGGGCCAGCGCGGTGATCGACAAAGACTGGGCCAGCGCCAAACTGGCGGAGATGATCGATGCCGATATGCTGATCATCCTCACCGCGGTGGAAAAGGTGGCGATCAACTTTGGCCAACCGAATGAGCAATGGCTGGAGCAACTGAGCATTGCGGATGCCCAGCGCTTTATTGAAGAAGGGCACTTTGCCAAAGGCTCCATGCTGCCGAAGGTCGAGGCGGCGGTAGCGTTTGCCGAATCCAAGCCGGGGCGTCAGGCGTTAATCACGGTGTTAAGCAAAGCCCAGCAAGGCATTGAAGGCAAGACCGGTACGGTTATCAGCCATTAACCAACGTCGACATTCCCCCTCACCCTAACCCTCTCCCGCAGGGAGAGGGGACCGAATGTGCCACGATTGACCCCTGTATCTGATGGCAGCTCAGGACTAGCTCCCTCTCCCCAAATCCATGTTCAAGGGATCCTCTGACCGTACTTGGGAGAGGGGGACGAATATGCCACGATTGACCCCTGTACCTGATGGCAGCTCAGGACTAGCTCCCTCTCCCCAAATCCATGTTCATGGGATCCTCAGACCGTACTTGGGAGAGGGCTGGGGTGAGGGGAAGACGAGAACCGCAGCAATCTTATCTGCGGCCTAACTTCATGATGGCCTCCAGCACCGCTCCGCCGATGGCCCGCGCCTTATCCGACACCGTGGTGTAGTCCGCCAGCGTGCCACGCGGATCGATATCACCGATTTTGGTGCCGGTTTTGACCTCCAGCCCATCATGCAATAAACCACGCACCATACCGGAGAGCGGAGCAATCACTGGCACTTCACCGCAGTGCGCCACGACATCGCCTTCCTGCACCAAATCCCCCAAAGCTACGCGACATTGCATTACTCCATCCGCTGGAGCACGGATCACCCGGCGCGTGGTATGGCCCGCGATATTGCCGGGAATACCGGTATTGGGATGGGTATAGCCTTGATAAATTACCCGGCCCAACGCGTGGCCGCGATTGGTTTCAATCACCGCATCACAATCAAGACCTGCGTTGAAGCCAGGGCCGAGGGCCACGGTGATCGGGGCCATATTGCGGTGGGTCCCCAGGTTTTGTTTGGCCAGAATGGCGTCCACCAGAAAACGGGGTTTGAGCTGCTCCAGACTGCGCGTATCCTCATCGACCAACAGCGGGATCTCGCCACGGTTGATGATGTCGAAGGCTTCATTAACGTCGTTTGCCAGGCAGGCGGTGACGCCCTCCACGCAAGTCTTGCCGTCAAACATGGCCTGAGCAAATGCTACTGTACGGCGGATGGCGGTCGGCTGGGCAATATCCAGCATGATGACCTGAAAACCGGCATGATGCAGCCGCAGGGCCACGCCGGTGGCGATATCGCCTGCGCCACGGATCACTACCAGTTTGTCGCGCGTTAGCCGGATATCATTTTTCATCATCCCGCCAGCGGATTGGCTGCGTACCTGCAACAGCTCTGCCAGCACGCTAATAGCGATTTCCTCTGGGGTCTCAGCACCGATATTGTAGCCGACCGGAGCATGCAGTTTGGCTAGCTTCTCATCATTCACGCCGCGCTGGCGTAGTTGTTGGCTAAAGGTCTGTACCTTGCGGCGGCTGGCCAATAATCCCAGATAGCGCAATGGCCGTTCGATCAGCACGTTTAATGCCTCACAGTCCTGATTGTTGGTGGCGATGATCACAAAGTTGGCCGGGTCAATATTCATCTTGTCGATGGCCACCGGGAAGGTCTCGCCATGAACCAGTGTGGTACCCGCCGGAAATAGCGCCGGATCAAGGCTTGCCGGATAGATATCGGCAACGTGAATATCGAAGCCCAGCGGCTTGGCGGCGCTGGCGATGGCGCGGTTAACGTGCCCGGCGCCGATCAATACCAGCCGCGGGCGCAGGCCATGCACGTCGATATACACCGACATGGCACCGCCGCAGTCAGAACCTACGGCATCCTGCCCGGTACGCGCCATACGGCCATGAAACACCCTGGCCTTGCGCTCCGTGATGGCGGCAATCGCCTGTTCAATCACCAGGCGCTCGATCATGCCGCCACCGATGGTGCCAATACAGTCCCCGTCGGCCATCACCAGCATCTGGCCGGAATGGCGCGGCGTGGAGCCCCGGCTTGCGATAATCTGGGCCAGCGCAAAGGGCCGGTTCTCTTCTTCTAATCGTGCCGCTTCGGCGAAGATATTCATTGTTACCTCGTCAATAACCTCAGAAATATTATCGTGTTAAGCGCCGTATCGCGTGGTGGATTGCCGGAGTCTCTTGCACTGTGCCAAACCAGATGGCGCTAAGCGCCAGCTCTGGCCGCAGCAGGGTATGCCAGCGGGCATTATCACAATGAGAAACCTGATTGATCAGCCAGACCCGCCGGGCTCGAGGTGGCGTACCTTTGAACATCCCCTCAGGGTGGGCGAGCAGGGTCTTGAATACCCGGCGATCCAGTATTTCGCCGGCACCGATCCCCGTCAGCGCCGAGAAAATCGCCCAACGGTGAATTTGCTGTGGGTCTGCGGGACGATCGATCACCTGGCCTCCGGTTAGCGCGATAACACAATCACTGCTGGAAGGGATGCAAGGTTCATGCCTTGCCGGGGCTTTCAGCGGTAATCCTCGGGAGCCGTCTGCCTCTACCAGGATCACGTCGAAAGTTCCACGCTGCTTGAGTTCGTCGATTTGCTCGGCAGGTAAACCGATGACCTTGTTATCCTGCGGCTGATAATGGCTGAAGCAGGCGGTAATGGATGGGGTGCGGCTGGCGGTGGGGGGCTGGCCTAACAACAGGCGGTGGTAGTTTGCGGGAGCGGGCAGGAACATTTTGGTGGTGGTAGTGAACAGTACACGCTTATCCTGGCGATAAAAGGCCTGCGCCAGCCAGTGCAGGGCGCTGGTTTTACCCCCGGCCCCAATCAGGGCGATCAGTAGCGGCTGGCTGCTATCGAGGCGGCAAAATTCCTCACTGAATAACTCCCTGAAGGTTGGTGTCATATTCCCCTCACCCAGACCCTCTCCCAAAGGGCGAGGGGATCGTTCGTGCCACGTTTTTATTGCGGTGTAATGCTGCTATTCACTCCAATCTCATCGCAACACCGAATCAGCGCCCTCTCCTTGGAGGGTTGGGGTGAGGGAGAAATAGCTGCGGTTTAGTGACAACTAATATGCCGTTTTTTTAAACCTGATAGGCAGTTTAATAGCTCCCAACCTTGATGTAATCGATATTTGGCGAATATTCATAGTTTAACGATTGCGGTCTCGCTTTTCGCCAAAATGTCAGTGGGACGTATCAAAGTGATAGTGAACGATGATTTTTTGATAATTGATTCTATTAGCGTAGGGGTGATGATTAAATGACTCTTGGCACTGAGTTTTATTCTCACTTGCGTTTGTGAGCCTGTTCACAAATAAAATTAACAATTAGAACTGCCTCACGAATTTAACCGCTGCCCAACCCGGTTGGGAGATTTGGCCTGATTGTTGCTGCGTTATGGCATAACCGATGTGGAAACTCATCATTCAGGCATTTCGTCGCAAGGAGATAAAGCTATGGGAGATATAATGCGTCCCGTTCCGTTCAAGGCGCTGTTAACCCGGATTTTTGATGAATATCAGACGAGCCGATCTATCTTTGGTATTCCAGAACAGCAGTTTTATCGCAAACATGACGATCGGCAGATTAACGTCTTCAGCGAAAGCTGTGAAACGCCGCTTGGCCCGGCCGCAGGCCCGCATACCCAGTTGGCACAAAATATCATTGTCTCCTGGTTGGCCGGCGGGCGGTTTATCGAATTGAAAACCGTGCAGATCCTCGATCGACTGGAGCTGGAAAAACCCTGTATCGATGCCGAAGACGAATGCTTCAACACCGAATGGTCGACCGAGTTCACCCTGCTCAAAGCCTATGATGAATATTTAAAAGCCTGGTTTGCCTTGCACCTGCTGGAGGCAATGTTTGATCCACGGACGAAGGGGGAAAGTAAATCCTTCATCTTCAATATGAGCGTGGGTTATAACCTCGATGGAATAAAGCAGCCCCCGATGCAGGCCTTTATTCACAATATGATGGACTCGACACACAATCCGCAATACGCCGAGTATCAAGCTATTCTGAATGCATGGGTGCAGGATGAGCGTTTTATTAATCAGTTCGCCTTATCTTCTCAGCGTGGGGCGCTGGCTCAGTTGTCTGAGCATATTCCAGCGCAGTTGGTCAGCGGTATTACTCTTTCTACCATGCACGGCTGTCCGCCAGATGAAATTGAAGCCATCTGCCGCTATATGCTGGCAGAAAAACGGCTCAATACCTTTGTGAAATTAAACCCGACGCTGCTGGGCTACGCGCGCGTGCGTGCCATTCTGGATACCTGCGGTTTCGATTATGTGGGGTTGAAAGAAGAGTCTTTCGAGCACGACCTGAAACTGGAGCAGGCGATCGCGATGTTGCACCGCCTGACCGCCCTGAGTAAACAGCAACAGTTGGGCTTTGGGGTCAAGCTGACCAACACCTTGGGGACGATCAACCATAAAGGCGCATTGCCGGGCGAAGAGATGTATATGTCCGGGCGCGCGTTGTTCCCACTGTCCATCAACGTGGCGGCAGTGCTTTCCCGAGAGTTCAACGGTGAGTTGCCGATCTCCTATTCCGGCGGGGCGAGCAAGTTTAACGTCCGCGAGATTTTTGACACCGGTATCCGGCCAATCACTATGGCGACCGATCTGCTCAAGCCCGGTGGCTATTTACGCTTGACGGAGTGTATGCAGGAGTTGGACGCTTCCGATAGCTGGCAGATGACGCGCATTGATGTCGATAAGTTACAGGCACTGGCCGACAAGGCCGTCAGCATGGAGTACACCCAGAAGCACTGGAAATCCACGGATCGCATCGATGCCGGTGGTCCATTGCCAATGATTGACTGCTACGTGGCACCTTGCGTAACCGCCTGTGCCATCAAACAGGATATCCCGGAATATATCCGGCTGCTGGGCGAACAGCGCTACGCAGATGCACTGGAGCTGATTTATCAGCGTAATGCGCTGCCAGCCATCACCGGCCATATCTGCGATCACCAGTGTCAGTACAACTGCACCCGCCTTGATTACGACAGCGCGCTGAATATCCGCGAACTGAAAAAGGTGGCGCTGGAGAAGGGCTGGGATGAATATCAACGCCGCTGGCATAAACCGGCAGGCTCTGGCAGCAAACGCCCGGTCGCCATTTTGGGGGCTGGCCCGGCAGGCCTGTCCGCAGGGTACTTCCTGGCGCGGGCGGGGTATCAGGTTACGCTGTTTGAGCGTGAGGCCAATGCGGGCGGGGTGGTGAAAAATATCATTCCACAGTTCCGTATCCCGGCAGAGCTTATTCAGCATGATATCGACTTCGTGGCCGCGCATGGCGTGAAGCTGGTGTATGGCTGCGATCCCGAACTGACCGTCGACAAGCTGCAACAGCAAGGCTTCGATTACGTGTTTATCGGTATCGGCACCGATAAAAACAGCGGCGTGAAGCTGGCAGGCAATAACCGCAACGTGCACAAATCCTTGCCGTTCCTGCGCGATTTCAACCTTGGCAAACCCATGAACCTGGGCAAGCACGTAGCCGTGGTCGGCGCGGGTAACACGGCAATGGACTGTGCCAGGGCCGCGTTGAAAGTGCCAGGCGTACAGGACGTTACCGTGCTGTATCGCCGTACGCTCAACGAAATGCCAGCCTACCGCGAAGAGTATCTGGAAGCGGTAGAGGATAACGTGCAGTTTATGTTCCTCACCAACCCGGAACACTTTGATGCCAACGGTACTCTGACGGCCAGAGTCATGACGCTGGGAGAGCCGGATGAGCAGGGCCGCCGTCGGCCGGTCGCCACCGATCAGACCCTGACGCTACAGATCGATACCTTGATCACTGCCATTGGCGAACAGGCCGACCAAGAGGTGCTGCATAAGCTGGGCGTGCCGCTGGATGAGGCGGGCTATCCGCAGGTCAACACCGCCACGGGGGAAACCACCCGGCCAAACGTCTTCCTGATCGGCGACGTGCAGCGTGGCCCGTCATCGATTGTCGCCGCCATCGGTAACGCCCGCAACGCGGCAGAAACGGTATTGGCACGGGAAAACGTCAAAACCCATCATGCTGAAAAATACTGGTCAAACGTCGATCCGGCGGAAATCTATCGCCGCAAAGGCAGTATTTCCGTGGCGCTGGTGGATAAAACCGAGCGTGAAGCCTTCGTGGCTCAAGAGGCCCAACGCTGCCTGGAATGTAACTATGTGTGCAGCAAGTGCGTCGACGTTTGCCCGAACCGCGCCAACGTGTCGATTGCCATACCGGGCTTCAAGGATCGCTTCCAGACCCTGCATCTGGACGCCTACTGCAACGAATGCGGCAACTGCGCTCAGTTCTGCCCGTGGCAGGGTAAACCTTATAAAGACAAAGTGACGATCTACAGCCTGCCGCAGGATTTTGCCAACAGCACCAATCCAGGATTCCTGGTGGATGGCGCACAGGTCAGCGTACGGCAGGACGGCAAGCTGTATCAACTGCGGATCGCCAGCGACGGGCAGCTTGAGCAAGCGCCGTCGGAACTGGAGGAGATGTGCCGCATTATCAGCCACGTGCACACTCATCATCATTATCTGCTTGGCCAGGTGGAGGTGTAATCATGCTGATCTTAACCAATGCAACCGCTGTGCAGCTCGACCCCGCCAGCGTACAGCACGGTATCGATATCGCTATCGAAGGGGCGCTGATCAAAGAGGTGGGCCAAGGCCTGGCGGCCAAATATCCCCATGCAGAAGTGCGCAATATGCACGGCAAATGGGTGATGCCAGGTATTGTGTGCGCCCATAACCATTTCTACTCCGGGTTATCACGCGGGATTATGGCCAACATCGCGCCAAGCCCGGATTTTATCTCCACGTTGAAAAACTTATGGTGGCGTCTGGATCGGGCGCTGGATGAGGAATCGCTGTATTACAGTGGCCTGATCTGCTCGCTGGAAGCCATCAAAAGCGGTTGTACGGCAGTGATCGATCACCATGCCTCACCCAACTTTATCGCCGGCTCGTTGAAAACCCTGCGCGCAGGCTTTATCGAAACCGGGCTGCGCGGCATGACCTGTTTTGAAACCACCGACCGCAACGGCGGTGAGCGTGAACTGCTGGCCGGGGTAGAGGAGAATATTGCCTTTGCCCGCTTGATCGATGTCGCTAAAAAGGCCGGCAAGGAGCCTTACCTGGTGGAGGCGCATATTGGCGCTCACGCTCCGTTCACGGTTTCTGATGCCGGGTTGGAGATGTTGCAAGCGGCGGTCAAGAGCACCGGCCGTGGTCTGCATATCCACGTCGCCGAGGATAGCTACGACGTGTCCCACAGCCACGATAAATATGGCAAGGATCCGATCGTACGCCTGGCGCAATACGATCTGATTGGGCCAAAAACGCTGGTGGCGCACGGTCTGTATCTGTCTGCGGCGGATATCGAGCTGATCAATCAGCACGATGCCTTCCTGGTGCACAACGCCCGCTCCAATATGAACAACCACGTTGGCTATAACCATCAACTGGCGCAATACCGCAATCTGGCGTTAGGCACCGATGGCATCGGCTCCGACATGTTTGAAGAGCTGAAATTTGCCTTCTTCAAACACCGTGATGCGGGTGGGCCACTGTGGCCAGACAGTTTTGTCCGTTTCCTGGCCAACGGTAACCAACTGCTGGCGCGCAACTTTGGTGCCAGCTTCGGTTGCCTGGCCGCCGGTTACAAAGCGGATCTGACCATTTGTGACTATCCGTCACCCACACCGCTGGCGGCGCAAAATATTGGCGGGCATCTGGCCTTCGGCATGGGGGCTGGCAGCGTAAACAGCGTGATGGTAGAAGGCCGCATGGTCTATCAGGATCGCGAGTTCCCGTTCGATGTGGAACCGATCTATGCCGAGGCGCGCAAGGTTGCGGCCAAGCTATGGCAGCGTATGGACGCCTTGAACTAAACCGGTCGCCGTCCTGCGAATGCCGGGGGCGGCTGACATTGATGAGGGTGAAACATGATTGAGCAATTCTATCGACCAGAAACGGTGCCGCAGGCGTTAGAGCTAAAACGCCAGTTTCACGATGATGCCGTCTACTTCGCTGGCGGCAGTAAATTAAACGCTACGCCCACTCAAACACGGCAAAAGATCGCTATCGCGCTATCGCAACTAGGCCTGGATCAGGTGAGTTGGCAGCAAGGGGCATTGCATATCGGAGCCACCATTACCTTACAGCGTTTAATGGATACCCAGTTGATCCCTCAGGCCCTGCGTGAGGCGCTGGGTTTTGTCTACTCCCGCCATATTCGCAATCAGGCCACGTTGGGCGGTGAGGTCGTCTCGGCGGCGAAGGATTCGGTACTGCTGCCGGTGTTGTTGGCACTAAGCGCCAAGGTAGTCGTGGGCAGCGGCAAGATGATGGCGCTGGAAAATTATCCGTTGTGTGGCGGTAATGAATTACTGCTGGCGGTGGTGTTGCCGGATCCTTACCGTACCTGCGCTACCCGTAAAATCGCCCGTTCAGCGGCGGGATTGCCGGTAGTGACTGCGGCGGTATCCCGCGATGCGCAGGCAAAAATTCGTATCGCCTTAAGCGGTGTAGTGGAACCCTCCCGGCTACGCGATGCGGAAAATAGCGGCCTGAGCGGCGCGGCGTTGGAGCAAGCGGTAGCGCAGATGATTTCACCGCCAGAGGACATTTGTGGCAGCAGCGCTTACAAGCGCTATATCACCGGCGTGGTGGTGGCAGACCTGTTGGCGGACTGCCTGGCCGCAGGAGAAAAATCATGATCAAGATTCACTTTACGCTCAACGCCATTGCGCAGGAAATGCAGTGTCAGCCCGGTGAGAACGTACAGCGGCTGTTGTTTAATATGGGGATGCATTCGGTCCGCAACAGCGACGACGGCTTTGGTTTTTCCGGTTCGGACGCGATCCTGTTTAACGGCGTGGTGGTCAACGCCTCGTTGCTGATTGCCGCCCAGTTAGATAAGGCTACGCTGACAACGGCTGAAGCCCTGGGGAGCTGGAACCAGCTCAGCCTGGTGCAACAGGCGATGGTGGACGTAGGGATCGTCCAGTCCGGCTATAACGATGCGGCGGCGGCGTTGATCCTGACGGATTTGTTGGCACGCATCGAGGAACCAACGCGTGTGCAGATCGATGATGCCTTGTCGGGCTTGTTCAGCCGTGATGCCGGTTATCAGCAGTTCTATCAGGTGGTGGCGCTGGCGGTGGCGCGGCGTAACGATCCCGCATTCCAGTCGCTCGCCGCTCCTGAGTTTCGTAGCGATCTGAACGTGGTCGGCAAGCTGTGTCCCAAGGTGGACGCCGCGAAAATGGTGCAGGCCAAGCCTTGCTATGTAGAAGACCGCGTGGCCCGCAATGCCTGCATCATCAAGATGCTGCGCAGCCCACATCCCCACGCCCTGATCACACATCTGGACGTCAGCAAAGCCGAGGCGTTGCCTGGGGTGGTACATATCATCACCCATTGCAACTGCCCGGATATTTATTACACCCCCGGTGGGCAGAGCGCGCCGGAACCCTCACCGTTAGATCGCCGGATGTTTGGCCAGAAGCTGCGCCATGTGGGTGACCGGGTGGCGGCGGTAGTGGCCGAGAGTGAAGAGATTGCGCTGGCCGCGCTGGCGTTGATCGAGGTCGAATATCAGGTGCTCAAGCCGGTGATGTCAATTGATGAGGCGATGGCGGAAGGGGCACCATTGGTGCATGACGAGCCGATTGTCTACGTTCACGGCGCACCGGACGATTTGGCCGAGCAAAATCAGGGCAGCGCACAGCGTGGCACTGAGCAGGTGACGATTAACTTCCCGATTGGTGCCAAACCGCACAGTAATATTGCCGCTGCGGTGCATGGACGCATTGGCAACGTGGAACAGGGCTTTGCCGAGGCGGACGTGGTGCTGGAGCGCACCTACGAATCCAAACAGGTGCAGCAGTGCCCGGCGGAAATGCACGTTTGCTACACCTATATGGACGGCGATCGGCTGGTGATCCACGCGTCAACCCAGGTGCCTTGGCACCTGCGCCGCCAGGTGGCACGCATCGTCGGGCTCAAACAGCATAAAGTGCACGTGATCAAAGAGCGGGTCGGCGGCGGCTTTGGTTCCAAGCAGGATATCCTGTTGGAGGAAGTCTGCGCCTGGGCCACCTGCGTGACCGGCCGCGCGGTCTATTTCCATTACACCCGCGAAGAAGAGTTCATCAGCAATACCTCGCGCCACGTGGCCAAGGTGCGGGTGAAGATTGGGGCGAAAAAAGACGGCCGCCTGACGGCGATCGACATGAACTTCCTGGCCAATACCGGCCCCTATGGCAACCATGCGCTGACGGTGCCCAGTAACGGCCCGGCGCTGTCGCTGCCGCTGTATCCCTGCGATAACGTCAATTTCCAGGTAACCACCTATTACAGCAATATCTGTCCTAACGGTGCTTATCAGGGGTACGGCGCGCCGAAGGGCAACTTCGCCCTGACCATGATCCTGGCGGAGATGGCAGAACAGCTGCAAATGGATCCGCTGGATATTATCGAGCGCAACCGGGTGGTTGAAGGGCAGGAATTGAAGATCCTCGGGGCGATTGGCGAGGGCAAAATGCCTACCTCGGTGCCAAGTGCCGCCAGTTGCGCACTGGAGCCGATTTTGCGCAAAGGGCGTGAGCTGATCCATTGGGGATCGCCAAAAGTGGATCAGGGAGACTGGCAGATTGGCCGTGGCGTGGCCATTATCATGCAGAAATCCGGTATTCCGGATATCGATCAGGCCAACTGTATGATCAAACTGGAGTCGGACGGCACCTTTATCGTCCACTCCGGTGGGGCGGATATCGGTACCGGGCTGGATACCGTGGTGGGCAAGCTGGCGGCGGAAGTGTTGTGCTGCCCGTTCTCCGAGGTGCATGTGATCTCTGGCGATACCGACCATGCTCTGTTTGATAAAGGAGCCTACGCCTCTTCCGGCACCTGCTTCTCCGGCAATGCGGCGAAGAATGCGGCGGAAAATCTCAGGAAGAAAATTCTGTTCCACGGCGCGCAGATGCTGGGCGAGGCGGAAAGCGACGTCACGCTGGTGACGCCAGGCGTGGTGCGGGGTAAACAGGGGGAAGTCACCTTTGCCCAGATAGCTCATAAGGCCGAAACGGGCACCGGCTTTGGTACCCTGGTAGCCACTGCCAGCTATATCACTGCTGACTTTGCCTTCCCGTTTGGTGCCAACTTTGCCGAAGTGGCAGTAAACGTGCGCAGCGGTGAGATCCGGCTGGATAAGTTCTACGCCCTGCTCGATTGTGGCACGCCGGTGAACCCGGAACTGGCACTGGGGCAGATTTACGGGGCCTCCATGCGCGCCATTGGGCACAGCATGACGGAAGAGATTATCTACGATCGCCAAGGCTCGCCGATCACCCGTGATTTACAAAGTTATGGTGCGCCGAAGATTGGCGATATTCCACTGGACTTCCGGGCGTTCCTGGTACCCAGCGACGATCGGGTCGGCCCGTACGGCGCCAAGTCGATCTCCGAGATTGGCGTCAACGGGGCTGCACCTGCGATCGCCATGGCAATCCACGATGCCTGCGGCGTTTGGCTGCGCGAATGGCATTTCACCCCAGAGAAGATCCTGAGGGGGTTAAATAAGCTGTCAGCCTAGTGCTCGTGTAATAAGTCGTGCCGGGATAATGGCAAATTTCAAGGCCATTATCCCGCTATACCGACCGAGTTAAACCGACGGTGGGTATAAGCGATTCAATATATTAGCCAAAAGCTAATCTGTTATTGCCGCCATAGATAAACGATGAGCTAAAGAAAAAAGCTCAGGCTAGCCCGTGGAATTCACATGGCGAAAGAGCAGGGCGTGGAGCAGTTAACGCGTGATTATTGAATCAGATGATCAAATTTACTGGCAGGGAGTAAAGCGATGTCTGATATACCTAATCCCAATAGCGATCTTATTTATCAGTTAGAAGATAAACCACCGTTCGACCAGTGTCTTGTTGGCGCGGTCACCCATCTGTTAGCCATTTTCGTTCCTATGGTGGCACCCGCATTGATTGTGGGTACCGCCCTGTCACTGCCGCCAGAGATCACCGCCTATCTGGTTTCCATGGCCATGATCGCCTCCGGGGTCGGCACCTGGTTGCAGGTGCATCGCTATGGTCGCGTCGGCTCGGGTTTGTTGTCGATCCAGTCGGTCAACTTTTCCTTCGTGACGGTGATGATTGCCTTGGGCAGCACCATGAAAGCCGATGGCCTGCATGTTGAAGCCATGATTTCGACTTTGCTGGGCGTCTCTTTTGTGGGGGCATTCTTGGTGGTGGGCTCCTCGTTTATTTTGCCTTATCTGAAACGGGTGATCACTCCTACCGTGAGCGGTATCGTGGTGCTGATGATTGGCCTGAGCCTGATCAAGGTGGGCATTATCGATTTCGGTGGTGGTTTTGCCGCCAAAAGTAGCGGCACCTTTGGTAACTACCAAAGTATCGGCATCGGCCTGTTGGTGCTGCTGGTGGTGATCGGTTTTAACTGTTGCCAAAACGCACTGTTACGGATGGGCGGTATCGCCATTGGGATTATCGTCGGCTATGTGGTGGCACTGTGCCTGGGGATGGTCGATTTCTCGGTAATGCACAACCTGCCGCTCATGACCGTGCCTGTTCCCTTCAAATACGGCTTCTCTTTCGATCTGCACGCCTTCCTGGTGGCAGGCACCATTTATCTGCTTAGCGTACTGGAAGCGGTCGGGGATATCACCGCCACCGCGATGGTTTCCAACCAGCCGATCAAAGGGGAAGAATATACCTCGCGCCTGAGCGGCGGAGTGCTGGCTGATGGCCTGGTATCGGTGATTGCTACCATGCTGGGATCGTTGCCGCTAACCACCTTTGCCCAGAATAACGGCGTGATCCAGATGACCGGCGTTGCCGCACGCCATATCGGCAGATATATCGCCGTGATCCTGGTGGTATTGGGGCTTTTTCCGGTCATCGGTCGCTTCTTTACCACTATCCCGGCACCGGTGCTGGGAGGAGCGATGACGCTGATGTTCTCAATGATCGCCATCGCCGGGATACGCATCATTATCTCCAACGGTTTAAACCGCCGCGAAACCATCATCGTCGCCACCTCGCTGGGCCTGGGACTTGGCGTTTCCTACGATCCGGAAGTGTTTCGTGTTTTGCCCGAGTCGATTTATGTCCTGGTGGAAAACCCGATCTGCGCGGGTGGGCTGACAGCCATTTTCCTTAATTTATTGATCCCGCTGAATAACAGAGAAACCAACGACGCCAGGGAAATTGAATTAGACGTGGCTCCGGCGGAAAAAAATACCGATTAACTTTGCACGTAATAAGGAATTCTAGAATGGAAAGTGAGCAATCAATCAAGGCCGTGCGGGGCAGTTTTCTCGATATCACCCGCACCGTGCAGTGCCCAGAAGAAATAGAGGGCCACCTGCGCTTTATTAAAGACGGTTTGCTGTTAATTCGTGATGGGCGGGTGGCGTGGTTTGGCGACTGGGAAGAGGGACACCACCAGATCCCGGAGAGCATCCGGGTGCGCGACTACAGCGGCAAAATGATCGTACCGGGATTTGTCGATACCCATATTCATTATCCGCAGTGTGAAATGGTGGGAGCCTATGGCGAACAGCTGTTAGATTGGCTGAACAAGCATACCTTCCCGGCGGAGAAGCGCTATAACGATCTGGAATATGCTCGCGAGATGTCGGCGTTTTTCATCAAGCAGCTGCTACGCAATGGCACCACTACCGCGCTGGTATTCGGCACCGTGCATCCTGAATCGGTAGAGGCACTGTTTGAGTCGGCGCGCCATATCAATATGCGCATGATCGCCGGCAAGGTGATGATGGATCGCAACGCACCCGATTACCTGCAGGATACCGCTGAAAGCAGCTATAGCCAAACCAAAGCGCTGATTGAACGCTGGCATAACAATGGCCGCCTATTGTACGCCATCACTCCGCGCTTTGCGCCAACCTCCTCACCGGCACAGTTGGAGATGGTGCAACGCCTGCGCCAGGAATATCCGGATACCTATCTGCATACCCACCTGTCGGAAAATAAAGACGAAGTCGCCTGGGTGAAAACCCTGTTCCCAGAGCATAAAAATTACCTCGATGTTTATCATCACTACGGCATGACCGGCAGAAAAAGCGTGTTTGCCCACTGCGTGCATCTGGAAGACGCCGAATGGGACTGTCTGCACCAAACCCAATCCTCCATCGCCTTTTGCCCGACCTCTAACCTGTATCTCGGCAGCGGTCTGTTTAATCTGCCTAATGCCTGGCGAAAACAGGTCCGGGTGGGGATGGGCACCGACATCGGCGCGGGCACCACCTTCAACATGCTGCAAACGCTGAACGAGGCTTACAAAATCATGCAGTTGCAGGGTTACCGGCTGTCGGCGTTCGAGGCATTTTATCTGGCGACGCTGGGCGGGGCCGATGCTCTGGGGCTGGCGGATACCATTGGCAACTTCAACCTGGGCAAAGAGGCGGACTTTGTGGTGCTGGAGCCGACGGCCACGCCGCTGCAACAGCTGCGTTACGATAACTCAAAAACCTTGATGGATAAGCTGTTTGTCATGATGACGCTAGGGGATGACCGATCGATTTATCGCACCTATGTCGATGGCCGGTTGGTGTATGAACGCACGTAAATAACCGTACTGCAATTTGCCAGGGTAGCTCACCGGTTATGTGAGCATAAACTTACAGAGGGCATTGATATGTCTAATCATTTATCGCAAGCGACGTCAGAAAAAGCGGCCGGTTCGCTAGATAACTATTTTAAGATCACCGAGCGGGGCAGCAGCGTACGACAGGAAGTGCTGGCAGGCTTGACCACCTTTTTAGCGATGGTGTATTCGGTGATCGTAGTGCCCGGCATGCTGGGTAAAGCCGGTTTCCCCCCTGCGGCGGTGTTTGTCGCCACCTGCCTGGTGGCCGGTGTGGGATCGCTGGCAATGGGCCTGTGGGCGAACTTGCCGATGGCCATTGGTTGTGCCATCTCATTGACGGCGTTTACCGCCTTCAGTCTGGTACTTGGGCAGCATATCAGCATCCCGGTAGCTCTGGGGGCGATCTTCCTGATGGGGCTGATATTCACCGCTATTTCGGTGACCGGGGTGCGTTCATGGATCCTGCGTAACCTGCCAATGGGCATCGCGCATGGCACCGGGATTGGTATCGGCCTGTTCCTGCTGTTGATTGCTGCCAACGGCGTCGGCATGGTGATCAAGAACCCACTGGACGGCTTGCCGGTGGCGCTGGGGTCGTTTGTTTCTTTCCCGGTGATGATGTCGCTGCTCGGCCTGGCGATGATCCTCGGGCTGGAGAAACTGCGTGTCCCCGGCGGTATTTTGTTGGTGATCATTGGTATTTCCCTGATTGGCCTGATTTTTGACCCGGACGTGAGATATCAGGGGCTGTTTGCGCTACCGAGCCTGTCCGGGCCGGACGGCGGCTCGCTGATATTTAGTCTGGATATCAAAGGGGCGTTGAACCCGGCGGTACTGCCAAGCGTATTGGCGTTGGTCATGACGGCGGTGTTTGACGCCACCGGTACCATCCGGGCGGTAGCCGGGCAGGCTAATCTGCTGGACAAGGACGGACAGATTATCAACGGCGGCCGGGCGTTAACCGCCGACTCCATGAGCAGCATGTTTTCTGCGTTGGTCGGTGCCTCGCCGGCAGCGGTGTATATCGAGTCCGCTGCGGGGACGGCGGCCGGAGGCAAAACCGGGATGACGGCGGCGGTCGTGGGCGTACTGTTCTTGTTAATCCTGTTCCTCTCACCGTTATCTTATCTGGTCCCTGGCTATGCAACGGCACCGGCGCTGATGTATGTGGGCCTGCTGATGCTGAGCAACGTCGCCAAGCTGGATTTTGACGACTTTGTCGATGCCATGTCCGGCCTGGTGTGTGCGGTCTTTATCGTGCTGACCTGTAACATTGTCACCGGCATTATGCTGGGGTTCAGTACGCTGGTGATTGGCCGCGTGTTCTCTAACGAGTGGCGCAAGCTGAATATAGGTACGGTGATTATTGCGGTGGCGCTGGTGGCATTCTATGCCGGTGGCTGGGCCATTTGATGGCATAGCTGAGTAGATTACTGACCAACTTGCACCCGATGCTAAAAGTAGGGGCGCTGCACTGCGCCCACTTTCTGCTGCAGGCGGGGAGTACGACCAAGCCGGAGAGGCTGATCCGTGAATTGGCAAGACGCGCGCCAAGGCATAAGGAGGAATTGATGACTATTGCAGAATATCTCGAGCAGAAAGGGCGAAAAGAAGGGCTACAGGAAGGAGTCCAGAAAGGTAAACATGAAGCACTTATGGAAATAGCCCGCGCCATGCTGGCGGATGGTCTCGATCTGGCTAGAGTGATGAAACTGACCGGCCTTTCAGAAGAAGAGCTGGCGCAAATCCATCACTAGCGTTTAGCTACTATTTCTCAACGCGCATCTCCTCATCCAACAGTTGCGCCTGCTCTACCGCCCTGACGATTGAGGTATAGCCGGTGCAGCGGCATAAATTCCCGGCCAGGCCGCGGCGGATCTCCTGTTCGGTGAGGCGGTGACCGCGAAAGCGTTCCACCATAGAGGTGCTGCTCATCACTAACCCTGGAGTACAGAAGCCACACTGCACCGCTCCGACGTTAACATAAGCCTGCTGCACGGCAGACAGTTTGCCCTGTTTCACCTCACCTTCGGTGGTGCGGAGGGTTTTGCCATCGGCCCAGACTGCCAGATATATGCAGGTATCAGTAGCCACTCCGTCGATCAGCACGGTACAGGCACCGCATTCCCCCACGCTACACCCTTGTTTGACACTGTTAAGCCCTTGCTG
This sequence comes from Serratia sp. (in: enterobacteria), assembly GCF_051654945.1. Lineage (GTDB taxonomy): Bacteria > Pseudomonadota > Gammaproteobacteria > Enterobacterales > Enterobacteriaceae > Chania. Next base: position 506,028 of record NZ_JBOFZA010000072.1, on the reverse strand, counting down.
GCGCAGTAGCTCCATCAGCGATAGGCGGGGATCGACTTCAAACTGATATGGGCGGCCATTGATAGTGCAATTAATCAACATGATCACTCTCCTCCTGCGCGTTGGGCCGCTTGGGCCAGCACACGCTCTGCCAGCGTACGGATGATTTGCATGCGGAACTCTTTGCTGGCGCGCCAGGATGAGCGCGGCAGTACATCACGAACTACCGCCTCCTTTACGGCGGCGAGCGTTTGGGCATTGAACGGCTGACCCAAGGCTGCGGCCTCGGCATTTGGGGCGCGGATCGGCGTTGGGGCCGCCACGCCAAAGGCAATTTTCACCGCGCTAAAGCGGCCGTCTTCGATTTTGCAGGCCGCAGCGCAGCCGATGGTGGCGATATCCATCGCTCCGCGCATGGCGTATTTATAATAACTGGCACCAAAGTTCTGATAGTGCTGTGGCCTGAACAGCAATGCCACGGCAACTTCGTTTTGCCCCAAAGCGACTTTGCCCGGGCCGGTGTGGAACCCCTGGATTGGCGTACGACGCAACCCTGCGGGAGTTGCGATTTCCAGCTCGGCTTCCATCACCACGCAGGGTGAAGCGGAATCTGCGCTGGTGGCACCGTTGCAGATATTCCCGCCCAGCGTGGCCATGTTGCGCACCTGTGGCCCGGCGATGGTGGCAGCGGCTTCTGCCAGGATCGGGATATGACATTGCACCAACGGCGAATCGATAATCTGGCTAAAAGTGGTGCCGCTGCCGATGCACAGCGTGCCATCCGGCAGCAGGTCGATACCGTTCAATTCACTCAGGCCGTGAATATCCACCAGATGACGGTACTTGCCGTTCATATGATGCAGTTGGATCAGCACGTCGGTGCCGCCAGCAATCAGCCGCGCCTGAGGATCGGCGGCCAACTGCCGCACGGCATCGTCTATGCTGGTCGCCCGATAATAGTGTGCAATATCGTACATAGGTTTCTCCAGTTACTCGATCAGGCCCGCCTGCGCGAAATAGCGGTACAGCGTTTTTGGCGTCAACGGTAGTTCATCTATTTTCACGCCGGTTGCCATCCAGATGGCGTTACGTATCGCTGGCGCGGGAGAGATCAGCGGCGGTTCACCCAGCGCTTTGTGCCCATAGGCAGACTGTGGCTCATAGGTTGCGACAAACGCACACTCCAACTCTGGCAGGTCGAGAATGGTGGGGAACTTGTAATCCAGCAGGTTGTTGTTGCGCACGATGCCGCTATGCTCGTCGATGATCATCTCTTCAAACAACGTCCAGCCGATACCCATGCCCATCCCGCCATGCACCTGGCCCTCGGCCAGCAGTGGGTTAAGGATCTGGCCAGAGTCGTGCAGGTTGAGGATCTTGTTGATGGTGACCTTACAGAGTTCGATATCGACGGTGAGATCCACAAAGGTGCAACCAAAGGCCGGCGGGTTGCTGCGGGTTTTGCAGGAAACCTCGGCCATGATCTGCCCGCCGACCTCCTGATCGTAATGGGCACTCATGGAGACCTCTTGTACCGAGAACAACACCTTTTCCGGCATCTCCTTCAACACCACCTCGCCGTTAATGACATCAAGCGCCCATTCGGGTTGGCTGCTCATATAGGCCGCATGGGTGAGGATTTTTCCCCGCAGTTCCTCGGCAGCCTGACGGATGGCGGGGGCAGCGACATAGCTTTGCCGCGAGGCGAAGGCACCAGGATCGTAGGCGGTAATATCAGTATCCTGGGTGGAGATAACGTAGACGCAAGAGAAGGGCACGCCGATGGTTTGTGCCGCCATTTGCGCAAAGACGGTATCCGATCCCTGACCAATTTCCGTCGCGCCGATTTGCAGGTGGACGGTGCCATCCTGGTTCAGCAACAGTCGGGCGCTGGCGATCTCGACCCCGACCGGATAGGTATTGGAGGCATAACTCAGGCAAGCCACGCCAACGCCACGGCGGATGGGGCCACTCTGGTTCAGGCAGGCGGCACGGCGGGCATCCCAGTCAAACAGCTCCCGGCCTTTGAGCAGGCAGTCGATAATACCGGCACTCTTGATTTCTTTATGATTGAGCGGGTTGATATCCCCCAGGCGAGCGACGTTTTTAAGCCGCAGCTCCAGAGGATCCATCCCCAACTGAGCGGCGGCCTCGTCAATCATGCACTCCAGAGCAAAGGTCACCTGTGGCGCTCCATAGCCGCGCATGGCCCCGGCATTCGGCAGATTGGAGTAGAAAGTGGTGGCCTGGTAGCCGAAGGCAATACGCGGGTATAAATAGGCGATTTTATTGGCCCCGGCGGAGGCAATGGAATGACCGTGAGAAGCATAGCCCCCGGTATTTGAGAGCACATCCAGGCTGTAGGCTTGCAGGATACCGTCGCGGTTAATCCCCATCTTACCCTTGATGGCGAACGAGTGGCGGGTGCGGGACGCCAAAAAGCACTCCTCGCGACTCAGTTCTACCTTGACCGGCACGCCACCCAGTTTCCAGGTCAGGAACGCGGCCATCGGTTCTTCCAGGACGTCCTGCTTATTGCCGAACCCACCGCCGATATAGGGTTTAATCACCCGGACAGATGACCACGGGCGATCCAGCGCCTGACCCACCACGCGGCGTACCAGATGGGGGATTTGAGTGCTGGAGACAATCACAATTCGCTCCATTTCATCCATATAGGCGTAGGAAATCACGCCTTCCAGATGGCAATGTTGAACTACCTGTGTGCGGTAACTGCCTTCGATCACCACCTCTGACGCAGCCAGTGCCGCTTCGGGATCGCCACCGCTGAGTTGGTGCCGCTTCAGCAGGTTGCTTTTGCCCCCGTGCAATAAAGGCGCATCGGCCGCCAGCGCCGTTTGTGCAGTGGTCATCACCGGCAGTTCCTGATAGTCCACCTCGACCAGCATGGCGGCTTTTTCCGCGGTTAACGCATCATTGGCCACCACGATCGCCACCCCATCACCGTGATGCCGTACGTGCTGGGTCAGCAGTTGTTTATCGGCCACGTCACGCTTGTTGGCATCCAGCGACCAGGCATGGCCCGCCGTTGGAAAGCCGTGTTGCGGTACATCCTGATAGGTGAATACGGCCTCTACCCCGGGTAGTTGCAGAGCTTTGCTGGTGTCGATACGCGTAACCAGTCCATGGGCGATCGGGCTGCGGACATATTTGGCATGTCGCATACCGGGCATGCTCATATCGTCGGTATATCTGGCCCGGCCGGTGACTTTGGCTTGTGCATCGACGCGTTCGGGCGACGTTCCTACAGGCATCTTGGTCTCCTCGCTGAGAGAAAAAGTCGCGATAGGTCACTGCAGCAACTTGCAGGCCATAATGAGTCGATTAATCAGACGGATGTGGGTTTTGTGAGTTGAATCTGCTTTATTACGCCAGCGTGACATTTTTTGCTGATCAAACAGGGGCGGGGCGCTTCAATGTTGACATGGCAAAGACCAGGCACAACGATAATTTATCATATCGATAAGGATTAGATTATCAGGTTGATACTAGCTGGCTCAAAACCCGATCGCTCTTAAAGAGGGGGCATCAGAATGAGAACAAAAAAATTGCCCATGTATAGGTCAGGGCAATTTTCGTTGCGTGATGGCTGAAGCTAACTTAATGGCAGGGCTACTTTTTCTTGTAGACTTCTGCCGTACCATGAACTTTGTTATCCGTGTTGGCTGAGGTCAACACATAGATATCGCCACCTTTTTCATCCGCTTTTTTGGCCAGTTCCTCTTTTGCATCAGCTTGAGAGGTCTCACCAGAGGTGGAAATACTGCCGACATTAACATATTGATCTTTCACCTTTTCGAAATCTACTTTTGCCATCAATTCTGCGGCGACGGTACTGAAGGCGAGGGTGCTTGCGAAAAGAGCCAGTATCAATTTCTTCATAGCTTGTTTCCTTGTGGCCAGTTGAGTGCATGATATTCAAGTAAAAGCGCATTCATGCGAGGGATTAATCGTGGTTATGCTCAGGTTAAAACAACTGCTAAAGGTAGTCTTCAGGTGAGAGGCTTCGATTGCAAAGTCCCTGATGCCAAGTATAGACGAATAAATGATGAGGGCCCCAAACCGCTCTTGACGTGAGTACAACGTGATACGCGGCTGCAGCGGCCTCCTACACGGTTGGTGGCAAGATTGTGGGGTGCGCATAACAACCGGTGCGAAAACTAGCCTGTTACCGAAAAAATTATTACTTTAGTTTAAATGAATAAATAACAGGTCTACATAATATCCCCTGGGAGACTTTAATTTATTTTAAAGATAAAATGCTTTATCCAGAAGTGAATAATGAAGTTAAAAGTCTGGTAAATCATATGGATGTGTTGCGGTTAAACTATTTTATATTGATAAAGCTTAATGGATTCGATAATGAATTATGTATTGCATGTTTAATTTTGCTGGGTTAATAATGTTTTTCGATGAGGTTGTTTTATATTACTTAACTAAGGAGCTATTTATGATAGAACTCGATAAATCTGTGCTTAGTCAAATTTCTGGCGGTCGCGGGAATAATGGCGGTGACCGGAGCGATAACGGAGGCCGCAATAACAATAAGGGCAGGGGGCCGTCCACTAACTATGGCGGGCAGGCCAATGGCTTTGTCGGCAACTCATCTCCCGGTATGGATGCTGCTTGTGCTTCTGGGATTGCATCTGGTGCATTCGGGGGGGCTTTAGGCGGTTCCCGTGGTGGCATTGGCGGAGCCGCGCTCGGGGCGCTTGGCGGGGCAGTTGCCGGGATGGGGAGTTGCGTCAATACGGGTAATGGTGGCGGCGGTGGGCAGGGGAGTAATAGCAACTGCGGTAGTGGTAACGCGGGTGGTAGTTGCAGCCGGTAATGATGCTCTGTGCAAAAGTCAGTACCGCTATGCTTCATTTCTCGTCACTCAATGGAAGGGTTATACAATGAAGATTCAATCAAAAATTTTATTTGTCATATGGGTTTTGGCTTATATGTCTTTCATTGTTAATCCTCTTTATAAACACATTGGGGTAATAGCCTATTCTGTTATAGAGTACCCACCGTGTTTTGCTGTGGCAATTCTAGTTATTATCATACCGTTAGGCTTCCTCGGCTTGACCGATCTGATTTACAATACAGTGCGTAAGGTAGTGACCAGAATATCGAAAGCAAAATGATAGCCAGACTAATCAAGGAAAAATATTGGCCCCATAACTGTTAATCAGTTTGGGGCCAATCGTGTCGTTGTTTTGATGATTAAATCCCAGTCACACTGCACCTTGTGTGGTATGCAATTGCGGGAGCGGCTCGCAACCGTCACCCACTTCTACCGTCAGCACCAACTCTCCGCGCCGCAGTTGAATACGCAAGCCACCGTTATCCCGGCTGACATACATATCGGTTATCGGTTGCCGATCGTCAAAATCCCAGACGCCAATAAACTCCGCCCGTGGTTGATAGCTACGCAGTGTCAGATAACTTAAATCCGTCACCGCCGGATTGGCTGGCGCATAGCCTTGCCACAGCATCGCCTCGCCATGCAGCCACAGAGCCTGCCCTTTACGGGAGGTGGCAAAGTGGCGCGGCTGGCAGTTGTTAAGCTGAGATACCAGGGCATCATGTATGATCGTCAGAGGCCCTTGTTGGCTGAAGTGGGCTGGTTCACCTTCCGCGTCCAGCGCTTTGCCTTGCAGATGCAGCGTCCAATCCAGCTGCTGCTGATGCGGGTTGTCGATATGGCTGATATCGATCAATGCCCCCGGTAGCCACAGCAAGCGGCGGCGGAAACGGATATCACGATAGGCCTGGCTATCCCATTCCACCCGGGTATGGCTATCCAGCGGCGGTGGGCTTAGCTGCCAATCAACCTCGACATCCAGCCAGCAGAAATCCTCATCCTGGTGATAACGTTTCACCTGCGGGATCGCGGGCGGTTGATTCGCCTGATTGACCGTCAGCGTGTTATGGGTGGCGCTGTTTTTGTAGTAGGCGTAGTGCATCCGTGCACCATAGCCGGTGGTGCCGAGATCGGGCAGGATCTCTTTACCCTGGTCGAACAAAATCAGATTCAGGCGATCGTAATGGTCATGTTCACCGCCGTAGGGCGTATGTTTCACCAACAGCGCACGTCGTTGCTCTGGTTCGCGCCAAATGGTGATGCCGCAATCTGGTGCGTGCAGATGCTGCTGAGGGATCACATTCAACGTCTGAGTAGGCAACTCTGCCCCGTAGAGCAGTGCATCAATATTGGCGCGCGGCGAATCACGGTAGATGGCTTGCAGCGCAGCGGCATACTCTTCTTGCTGATAACAGGACCAGGCAAACTCGTAAACATCGCTGTGATCGAGCCGTTCCTGACCATAAATGCAGTCATTAATGCGTGGGAAACTGCCGTCCGGCATTAGCAGTTGCAGTGGGAAACTGAGCATCTTGCGGTAATAAGGCGCGGCAAGCAGGCTCCAACGGCTGCCCTGCGCCAGCTTTTCAAACGCCAGAAACCCTTGCAGCGCATAAAAGTGGTAATGAATCGAGCCCTCGAACCATAGCCCCTCGTCGAACAAGCCGTGCTCTAACTGATAGCGCAATCCATAGGGCTGATTGACGGCAAACTCCAGCAGCGCATCGTCTTGCAAAATAAACCCCAGCACGCCGATGGCGCTGCTGATCTTCACCTCGTGGTTATGCAACTGTGGTGTACGGTGCGCCATTAGGAATTCTGCACCGCAACGCAGTAAACGTTGTTCAATAGCGTCACGCTGTTCCTGCGTTAACGCCTCGCAGATAAAGTCATAGCCCAGGGTAAAGTCGAGCAGGCAGTTGGCTTCGCACAGGGTTTGGGCATTCATCTTGCCTGGCCCGTTGTAAGGGATACCGCCATGCTCCTGATAATCTGGATAGTATTGCGCGTAACGCAGTAAAATATCGCGCACCTTGTCCAGATAACGCTGTTCACCGGTGAGCTGCCATAGCAGCCCCAGTTGGCGGCAAGCCTTGGCGTTCAGGCCGTTCATCTCCCGCCACCAGGCACCATCATAAGGCTCGCCGCTAAAGCGCCGCCCGTCTACCGGGCAGCAATGTACTTTGGGTGAGTCGTGCTGCCAGACCAACCGCACGCCATGTTCCGGGCAGAAGTAATACAGATTCCAGGTGGCGATGGCGGTTGCTGGCACCTGCAACGGGGTATTGAGCACGACGGCGTTGTCCGCCAGCAGATGTTCCAGCACCAAAGGTTGTCTGGCCGCACGATCTCGCAACGCACTAAGTTGTTGCGTGGTGAACTGCTTCATTAGCTGCAAATCCTTCTTCCCGGAGCTTAAGGTTTTAATGGGGCAATCAGCGTGGTGATATCGTCGGGGTAGCTGGCCATCAGCCATTGCGCTTTTTCACGGAACAGGGGATCTTCCGGCCAGGCGCGGGCGGCGCTGACGATATTGACCAAGGCTTTTTTGTCAGCCATGTTGTCGATATCTTTCCACGGCCACGGCGTGTCGCTATTTACAAAACCGGCAACGTAGCTGTAGCCCTTGCGCAGGCTGTGATCGTCCAGGCTGAAGTTCCACACGTCGACGCCCGCCACTTCCCCCAGACGCCCCAGCTGGTTATAGGCTTCAAGGTTGAAGTTGCTGTAATGCCACGGGCGGGTGCGTTCCAGCTCGGCCATCTGGCGGCCTTGATTATCAAACTGGTTGGCAATGCGCCGCAGTTGAGTGATTTGCAGCCGTTGCTTGGCGGCAGCGGTTTGGCCGCTGAACAGGGCAAAAGAGGCGGCCTGCAGGTCAAAGTAGGTGCCGTGGTTGTTATGCCAGTTATCTTCCTCAAAGCCGTTCTGGCTGGTGGTCATCCAGTGGTAGAAATCACCGTACCACTGTTTGAGCTGTTGATATTCTTGCTCGCTGAGGACGTCGGCCGGGCGTAGCAGTTCGATGGCGTCGATCACGTCCACCAATGCGCGGCTGTCAATCAGGCCGATACCACGGCCATCATTAATCCCAGGGATAGCCTGCGCATATTGCAGGTTCGGGTTCATGCGGGTTTGCGGGTTGATAAACCAGTTCAGCAGTTGATCGCGAGCCTTCTGCGCATAGGCCGGATTTTGGCTGAAGTACCAGGCTAACGCCAGATTGGAGACGTCGTTGCTCATGCCGATCAGACGTTTTTTGTCGGTGGCATCGCTGTTGGCGTCCGGATTGGTTTCCCCGTCCTTGCGGATATAGGGCAGGCCGTCCTTTTTCGTTGAGTCTGGCCACCAATAAGGTGGGAAACTGTAATAGTCGTGCTTGTCGCCGCTGGCGGCGGTCAGGCTTTTGTCCATGACGGAGTACAGCGGTTGCTTGAGGGCGCGATCGGCGGAGGAGATCAGCTTGTTATAGGCACCGACAAACGCCGGGGTTTTCGCCGCCAGCTGTTGTTGGCTGTATTTTAAGTCATCCAGCTTGACGATCTGTGGGTGCGCCTCGGCAGCAAAGCTTCCGCCTGCATGGAATAATGCCGCTATGGTCAATGCCAGCAAGGGTAAACGGGGTAATAAAGCCATTTTTATCGGCAGCATGATTTTCTCCGTCTCTCAGAGGATAGTATTATTAATTGTAGGTGATTAATATTTCACGGCGGGATGGCCGGGAAAAATGCTTATGCTTTAAAAACGTTATTTTCTCTTTTTATGTGAAAATTGAAATAATGTTTCAAGGTGCTGGTGACGCAGTGTAAGAGAAGAGTGATAATTTTTTGTGATATACATCAAATTTAACCTTTGAGAAGAGAATTGACGTCAAAAGTCTGTGTTCGATCACGAAAAACCGGCTTTATCAAATAATTTTTATTTTACATCTAATAAGTTTAGTTTTTTAACCTGATGTTTTTAAAGAATTAATATTATTTGTGTGTTTTTTGCTCACTTGTCGGTGTGACCCACAGCAAAGTTTTTAATTTTGAAACACGATTTCTATTTTATGGCGTTGTATTTAAAAACGGCATTCGATTTAATGGCTGGGCATTCATTTAAAAAATATCTCCACCCTGGTTCACTCCATTTTCGTGATTATCAAACCTCTTAAAAAAGGATGTGAATAAAATGTCCGTTAGCAAAATTAAATCATTATTGCTGTTATCTGTGCTTGGCCTGGCAGCGACATCGGCTTATGCAGCAGAAACGCTTAATATTTGGATCCGTGCCAGTAACGATTCAAAAAACATTTATGCCAAAGAGGCCGAAACCTTCGAGAAGAAAACCGGCATCAAAATTGAGTATTTCAACGCCACCACCGATTTCGAACAACGCCTGGCCCGTGCAGCGGCGGGGAATGCCTTGCCGGATTTGATCTTCAACGATGCGGTCGCCATTGGGCAGTTTATCCAGCTCGGCATCGTTGAAGAGATTGAGCCGAAGAGCATTGCCGGGCATGACAATCTTTACCCCATCGCCTGGGAAAGTACCCGCTATACCGATGGCAAATATTACGGTGTGCCAACCTCGGCTCAGACCTTCGCCCTGTTTGTGCGTAAAGACTGGCGTGAAAAACTGGGGCTGCCTGAACCTAAAACCTGGCAGGACGTGGCTGCGCTGGCCAAAGCCTTCACCACGCAAGATCCGGACGGCAACGGCAAACACGATACCTACGGTTTTCTGCTGCCAGCGTCCACCACCCGTGGCTATGCCAGCTGGTTTATGAGCGCATTCCTCTGGCAGGCCGGTGGTGACTTTATCCGCGAATCGGCGCCGGGCAAATTTAAAGCCTCGCTCGATGAACCTGCAGCGGCAGAAACCCTGCAATTTATGCGCAACATGCTGTGCGAAAAAGTGGTGCAGCCCGGTGCCATTAATGCCACTACCGCCGATGTGATCCCCTCATTCCGTTCCGGCCAGACCGGTATGTTCTTTACCGGGCCTTACCATATCGCGCTGTTTGACAAAGATCCGGGCAAGGATAATTTCGAAGTGGTCGCCCTACAGGGGCCGAAGAGTGGGACCACGCTGGCGGAAGGGACCTCGGTGTTCCTGATGAAGAGCAGCCAGAAGAAAGAGGCCGCCCGGCAGTTCATCGAATTTATGATTTCGAAGGAAGGGCAAGAGATCGGTATGGGCAAAGGCAGCAAGAATATGCCGGTGGTGCGTCTGCCGGTGAACCAGCAGGTCGATATCCAGTCCGTTTACGACGATCCGCGCTGGGCCACCTTCGCCAAGCTGTATACCGAACAGGGCCGCTATGTGCCGCAGGTACCGAACTGGACGCCAATCCGCCAGATCACCGCCGATGGCTTTAACCGCATCCTGGCGGACTGCAATAGCGATATCGCCGCCGAGTTGAAGGCCAGCAATGGCAAGGTCAACGCCGAGCTGGCCAAACAGCAGGTGCTGGCCGAATAACTCTCTTGGGCGCCGCGACGTGCGGCGTCTTGTTACTCCTTCAGAGCGATGATAACGATGTTAACTTCCCGCCAGAAACGGAACCTGGTGCCGTGGATCTTCCTGGCCCCGGCCTTGGTCATTTTTACCTGGTTTAAATTCATCCCGATGCTGCAAGGCCTGGTGATGAGTTTCTACAAGGTGAACTTCAATCAAAAGAACGAGTGGGTCGGGTTTGCCAACTTCTCCCGCGCCTTTGCGGATGCCGAACTGCATGCGGCGGTGTTCAACACTTTCCTGTATGTCATCGTCACCATGGTGGTGGCGGCGGTACTGGCTTTCTTCCTGGCAATGCTGCTTGAAGGCCCGGCACGCCACCTGCGCTTTATTCGTACCGCCATCTTCCTGCCGGCGGTCACCAGTGCAGCGATCGTCGCCGAAATGTGGCGCATCCTGTTCAACCCGACGCCCAACGGCGTGATGAACCAGGTATTGAGCTGGTTTGGCGTGGCGGATCAAGGCTTCCTGGCGAGTTCCGATCAGGCGCTGTGGGTGATCATGCTGCTGCATATCTGGAAGGCGATCCCTTACAACATGGTGATCTTCATTGCCGGGCTGGCTGGCATCAGCCGCGATCTGTATGACGCCTCCAATGTTGACGGTGCCAACTGGTGGAATCGCCTGCGCTACGTGACCTTGCCCGGCATGATCCCGGCGCTTTCCGTGGTGTTGATGCTCTCATTTATCCGTGGTTTCCGCGTGTTTGCCGAAGTGTATGCCACTACCGGCGGTGGGCCTTCCAACTCCACCGAAATGATCATGACGCACATCTACAAACTCGGTTTCGAGCAGTTTGACTACGGCTATGCCTCGGCGGTGTCGTTCCTGTTATTCGCCTTCACCGTGCTGTTGACCATTTGTCATCTCACGCTGAAAAAACGCATTGCACGTTATTAAGGAGCCGCTCATGTCAGGTAAACGTTGGGATACCTTTGGCCGCTGGATGATTTATGCCTTGCTGCTGGTGGTATTTGTCGGCCCGTTCTGGGGCATTGTAGCCACCGCGTTCAGTGGCGCACCGGTCAAACCGGGGGAGCTGCTGGCGTGGCCGAACCAGTTCTCGCTGGAAAACTTCATCTTCGCCTGGAACGACATTGGCGTTTGGCAATACCTGCTGAACTCGATGGTGGTGGTGTTCTTCGGCACCGTTTTGCAAGTGTCAGTCAGCGCGTTGGCGGCTTATGCACTGGCACGCAAGAAGTTCGTTGGCGTGTCGCTGGTCAGCCTGGTGATCCTCTCCACCATGATGCTACCGGAAGAGGTGATCGCCATCCCGCTGTATATGATCATCAACTGGAAGCTGCCGCTAATCGACGCCTCGCTCTACAACACCTATCTCGGCATGATCATGCCGGTAGTGGGCTGGGCATTCTCCATCTTTGTGCTCAGCGAGTTTATGGCCGCCATTCCCAAAGAGTTGGAAGAGGCGGCGCGTATCGACGGGGCCAACGAATGGCAGATTTTCTTCCACGTCATTTTACCGCTGGTGAAACCGGCGCTGGGCACGGTGGTGACCTTCGGCTTCATCATGATCTGGGACCAGTATCTGTTGCCGCTGATCGTCATTAACCGCGACAGCCTGAACACCATCCCGGTGATCCTCGGCACGCTGCGTACCGATGAAAGCATCACCCCGAACATCTTTATTGCCATCACCTTACTGGCGATGCTACCTAGCATCATCGTTTATCTCGGCCTGCAAAAACATTTCAACCGCGGGATTATGTCCGGCGCGGTCAAAGGATAAGGAGCGACCTATGGGTTCCGTGGTACTGAATAATGTCTGTAAATCTTATGGTGATGTGCACGTCATCAAAGATGTCTCTCTGACTATTCCGGAAGGCGAGTTTTGCGTGTTGGTTGGCCCCAGCGGCTGCGGCAAATCGACGCTGCTACGGATGATTGCCGGGCTGGAGGAAATCACCGGCGGTAAGGTCGCGATTAACGAAAAAGACGTCACCGACGTAGAGCCCAAGCTGCGGGATATCGCGATGGTGTTCCAGAGCTATGCGCTCTATCCGCAAATGTCGGTGCGGGAAAACATGGGCTTTGCGCTGAAAATGGCCAAGCTGCCGAAAGCGGAGATTAAGCGCAAGGTGGAAGATGCGGCGGATCTGCTGGGGTTAGGCGTGCTGCTGGATCGGCTGCCGAAAGATCTCTCCGGCGGTCAGCGCCAGCGGGTGGCGATGGGGCGGGCGATAGTGCGTAACCCACAGGTGTTCCTGTTCGACGAGCCGCTCTCTAACCTGGATGCCAAACTGCGTACCCAGGTACGTGGTGAGATCCGCGAGTTACACCGCCGCCTGAAAACCACCTCGGTCTACGTTACCCACGATCAGATTGAAGCCATGACCATGGGGCAGATGATTGTGGTGCTGCGGGATGGGCGTATTGAACAGGTTGGCACGCCGTTGGAGCTGTACGATCGCCCGGCCAACCTGTTTGTGGCTGGTTTTATCGGCTCACCGGAAATCAACCAGTTAAAGGGCGAAATTGTGATCGTGGGCGATGAAACCCTGCTGCGTCTGGCGGATGATTCGCAGCTGCGTCTGCCTGTGGGGTTGCAGGTGCAGGCGGGGCAGAAAGTGGTGTATGCCATTCGCCCGGAACAGGTCAACGTGGTGGGCGAAAACGAGCGGCATGGGGCACTGCAAGCCACTATTACCGCCATCGAAAATACCGGTTCCGATATGCAGCTGTTCTGTAATACCGGCGGTGGGGCGTTCACCTCGGTATTCAAACAGCGCCTTGATGTGCAGGAAGGGGAAACGGTCTGGCTACAGCCGAAGCTGGCTGGGATCCACATTTTTGATGCTGCAAGCGGGCTGCGCGTGCCTTATCGTGACGCATAACGGGAGGGAAGGATGAAGCTGTATACCCTGGATATTGCCTGCCTGGAGAGTGCTCAACGTCGGCTGCAGCAGCCTTTTTCGCCGCTACAGCCTGCGCTGAGCCAACTGGTAAGCGATGCCGACAAACTGCGCAGGCAACCGCTGGAGACGGTAGTCAATAAAAAGCTGCGCCCGGTCAGCGGCGATCCTCATGACTATTACAGCCTGGGCACCTACTGGTGGCCAAACCCACGGCGGCCCAACGGGTTGCCCTATATCCGGCGTGACGGGCATACCAATCCACAGTGTCAGAACAACGATACCGACACCACGCGGATTATCCGTATGTGTGAGCGTTGCCTGACGTTGGGACTGGCCTGGTTCTTCACCGGTCAGCGCAATTATGCGCTGGCCGCCGCCGAGCAGATCCGCTGCTGGTTCCTCAATGGTGAAACCCTGATGAACCCGCACCTGAACTACGGCCAGGCGATACCGGGGATTGTTTCCGGGCGGGGTACTGGCCTTATCGACACGCGGTTGATGTGGATGGTGATCGATACCATTGGCCTGATCAGCCCGGCGGGCGTGTTGGATACCGACGACATTATCGGGCTGCATCAGTGGTTCCGGGATTTCAACCACTGGATGTATCACAGCGAGGTCGGCCATTCCGAGTACGTGTGGCACAACAACCACGGCACCTGGTATGACGCGCAGCGCACGGTGAACGCGCTGTTTTATGGTGATAAGGGGCTGGTGGCGCGGATTATCCAGCAGGGTATCACCCAGCGGATGGCGGCGCAGATCGATCAGGACGGCAAACAGACCATGGAGCTGGAACGGCCGGTGCCGTTCCACTATTCACTATTCAATCTGGAGGCCCACCTGTTGCTTAACCGCTATGCCGAGCACGTGGAATTTGACCGCTGGAACGAGGTGCGGGACGGCAGGAGCGTCAAGCTGGGGATCGACTATCTGGTGCCGTTTATCGCCGATCCTGAACTATGGCCGTATAGCGATTTGCAGGGCATTGTCTGGGATAGTGCGCTGCGGTTGTTGTTGCAATCGATTCGCGGTTATCCGCAGGATGCACCGCGCTATAAAGCGGTGCTAGAGAATTTGCCGGAAGAGACGCTCGGTATGCGTGACCGGTTGATGTGGTGTTGTTAGGGAGGGCTTTTCGTTTGGCGTTGCTTGTTCCCCTCACCCCAACCCTCTCCCAAAGGGCGAGGGAGCTGGTACGATGCGGTGTGTAGGCACAGAGATAGATCTGTCAGAGGGGGAATGCTGTAAGCAAATTGTGGCACGTTCGGTCCCCTCTCCTTTTGGGAGAGGGCTAGGGTGAGGGGCGTTCACCGATCCTGACCGCCCCAAAACTCCCTACAGCTTCACTATCTGCACCAGATTGGTATGTTGCGGATTGCCCTTGGCCAACGGGGAAGGGCGGTGGTTGGTCAGAATATTCACGCTGCCGCCGTGATCGACCTTGTCGCCAAACATATCCGCCGCCAGCCAGGCACCTTGGCCCATCGCCGTGACGCCCGGCATAATGCGCGGTGTGACTTTCGCCTGAAGCTGCGTTTCACCCCTGCCGTTAAATACCTTCACCCGATCGCCGTTCATGATGCCGCGCGCCTGGGCATCCAGCGTGTTGATCCACACCTCCTGCGGGCAAGCCTGCTGTAACACATCAATATTGCCATAGCTGGAGTGGGTTCTGGCCTTGTAGTGGTAGCCAAACAGTTGCAGCGGGTATTGGCTGCTCAGCGGATCTTCCCAACCCTCGAATCCTGCGGCATACACCGGCAAGGGGTGGATCACATCTTCTTTAGCCAACTCCCAGGTAGCCGCGATCTCTGCCAGTCGTTCGGAGTAAATTTCAATCTTACCCGATGGTGTTTTTAGCGGGTTAGCTTGTGGATCTTCGCGGAACTCCTTGAAGGCCACCACGTGCTCTTCCGGGCATTTGCGCTTATAAATGCCGGCGCTTTTCATCTCTTGATAGCTTGGCATTTCCGGGTTGCGTTCCCGGGTTTTCTCACACAGGTATTCGATCCACTGCTGCTGGTTGCGGCCTTCGGTGAACGTCGCTTCGGCCTGTGGTCCAACCCGTTTGGCGACTTCGGAAAGGATCTCGTAAATCGGGCGGCGTTCGAACTTGCGGGTGGTGGCGGGCTGGCCCAGGATCACGTAGCCCATGTTGCCTGCGGACTCATGGGAGATCAGGTCTTCCTGTTCGGTTGGCATCAGGTCGGGCAGTAAAATGTCGCAGTATTTGGCCGACGAAGTCATAAAGTGTTCGATGCCGACGATCATTTCACACTTGGTATCGTCCTGGAGGATCTGGTGGGTACGGCTGATATCGCCATGCTGGTTGATCAGGGTGTTACTGGCGTAGCACCAGATAAACTTGATCGGCACGTCCAGCTTGTCCTTGCCACGGATGCCGTCACGCTTGGCGGTCATTTCCGGGCCGCGCATGATGGCGTCGGTCCAGGTAAACACCGAAATCTTGGTCTGTACCGGGTTGGTCAGCATGTCGAACCATTCCACGCCCAGATCGAAACTGCCTTCACGGCAGCCGGTGTTGCCACCATTGATGCCGACGTTGCCGGTCAGGATCGGTAACATGGCGATGGCTCTGGCCGTTTGTTCACCGTTAGCGTGACGTTGTGGTCCCCAGCCCTGGCAGATATAGGCCGGTTTGGTCATGCCGATTTCGCGGGCCAGCTGGATAATGGTGTTGACCGGGATGCCGGTGATGCGTGCCGCCCATGCCGGCGTTTTGGCGATACCATCGTCACCCTGGCCGAGGATGTAGGCTTTGTAATGGCCGTTTCTCGGTGCGCTGCTGGGCAGGGTTTTTTCATCGTAACCCACGCAGTATTTATCCAGGAACGGTTGGTCTACCAGGTTTTCGCTGATCAACACGTGGGCGATGCCAGCGACTAAAGCCGCATCGGTGCCTGGGCGGATCGGCACCCACTGATCCTCACGGCCACCGGCGGTATCGGTATAGCGCGGATCGATGACAATCATTCGGGCGTTGGAGATGGCCCGAGCCTGTTCCAGATAATAGGTGACGCCGCCACCGCTCATGCGGGTTTCCGCCGGGTTATTGCCGAAAAGTACCACCAGCTTGCTGTTGGCAATATCATCCGGGCTGTTTCCCTGCTGCGCTCCGTATAAATAGGGCATGGCGGCGGTGATCTGGGCGGTGCTGTAGCTACCGTAGCGGCTGAGGAAGCCGCCACAGGAGTTCATCAGGCGGTAAGGGACGTTGGAGTTGGTGATATTGCCGCCGTCGACTCCGGTGCCGTACAGCACGTGCACCGCTTCATTACCGTATTCCGCCAGGGTGTGCTTCAGTTGACCGCTGATGGTGTCCAGCGCCTCTTCCCAACTGATACGTTTGAATTTGCCTTCGCCACGTTTGCCGACGCGTTTCATCGGGTATTTCAGGCGGTCCGGGTGGTTCATGCGGCGACGGATAGAGCGGCCACGCAGGCAGGCCCGCACCTGATGGTTGCCATATTGGTCACTGCCGGTATTGTCGGTTTCTACCCAGTAGACTTCGTCATCCCGCACGTGCAGTCGCAGCGCACAGCGGCTACCGCAGTTAACGGTGCAGGAACTCCAGACCACTTTGTCTTCCGGCTGCTGAGTATTTGGCAACGGCTCGGTGGCGGCGGCGGTTTTACGGAAAGGCAAAACCAGCCCGGAGGTGGCAGCCAGTAAACAGCCAGTGGCCGAGCCGGTTTTGATTAGCTTACGGCGGCTGAATGGGTGATCAAGCAGGTTCGGATTGTTGTTATCGTTCATGGTAGTGCTCCCTGTGCTGACCTATTTCGCTTAGGGGCTACTCGATGCCATTTGGCAGTCGATAACACCAGATGCGAGCCAGTGACAAATGATGCATTAATAGTGCTAACCGGTAGCAAATTATGCTGTCTGCCATAATTAATGTGGCATTGATAATAGTTATCCTGTTTTTAGCCAGGAGTGTTTTATTCAACTAACGGCCTGGTTATTTTATTACCTATTAATGAGTATACCCGTGTGGGACGCAACTGAAGCTTGCTTGAGGTCAAGTTTTTGCTTTGAGCAACACAATAAAGCGGGGCGTTCGGCACTAAACCGCAGTTTGTAGCATATTTGGTTGGTAAAATGATGGGATGCTGGTGAGTTAAATCCAGTCTCGGTACAATATTGTTATGTTTTGATGCAACATACGCCCCCATTGCGCGAGTGGCAGGCGTATTAGTAAAGTGATTAGTTGTTTATTTCCGGGGGTGTTGTGCTGTCAAAATCCCGTCAGCCAGCTAAGGTGTAGTCAATACGTGGTCAAAGATCGGCACCCGGGTAACCACGTAATCAATAGCGGCCCCAACCGATGACGCTGCAATAAAATTATAAACTAAAACGGTATATTACGTGTTGTACTGCCTCGTCCTTTCCTATAATCATCGCTGTGCTGTTGGCCGTTGGACGACGCTCAGGCGACAAGCCCCTACGCTGGGTTGGGGCAGCAGGCTAATCATTAATGGTTACAAAATCACGAGGAATAACACTTTATTCAACTTGCTGTTTACCTCGATTTTTGTTGGTTCGGGAATAGATCTTGAATATGAGCGAACATGTTTGTCTCTTTCGCGAGTGTAATTTGTTTAAGGTCAAGGTTTGTCACTTGCCCTGATAAAAACTCACCTTTCGGCTGTCGGGTTGATGGATAATGGGAGGCGTGGTAATAGGTCATTTTTTACCGATTTGGTTTTCTCATTAACATGCAGATCGACTCAACGCGATCGTTAGGGAACGGTAAGTATGCTGATTCTTTTCCGCGAAGGAATGATTAATATATATTAATCATTAATAGCTTGATGGGCCGTTTTATATTTAAAAGATAATGAGAGTTATTGTTATTTAAATGCCTGCGCGAATAAAGCTAGTGAGGATAATATGCAAGAAAAATATTTTTTGCTGAAGCGATTTTTCTCATGTTACACAAATATTAATCGCTACCTTACCAAAGGTTGATAAAGATCAACTCCGAGCAGCCTTAAAATAACAAAATATTAACCACCCGCACGCTGTGTTTACGGGCTTGTATGTCGGTCATCAACAGGGGATAGATAATAATGATAAGGGAAAATCAAACATTTTTCCGGGATGGCGTAAACCGCCGCGATTTTATGAAGCTATGTGCGGCACTGGCCGCCACGATGGGGCTGAGCACCAAAGCCGCCGCCGAAATAGCCCACTCGGTAGGCTCGCCACAGCGGCCACCGGTTATCTGGATCGGTGCTCAGGAATGTACCGGTTGCACGGAGTCCTTATTAAGAGCCACTCACCCCACGATCGAGAACCTGTTGCTGGATGTGGTTTCCATGGAATACCACGAAGTCCTCTCTGCCGCGTTCGGTGAACAGGCTGAAGAGAACAAGCACCGTGCCATTGAGCAGTACAAGGGCAAATACGTGCTGGTGGTCGACGGCTCCATTCCGATGAAGGATGGCGGTGTTTACTGCATGGTGGCCGGTAAACCGATCGTTGAGCATATCCGTAATGCGGCAGAACACGCCGCGGCGGTGATCGCCATCGGCTCTTGCGCCGCCTGGGGCGGTGTTGCCGCCAGCGGCCCAAATCCTACCGGCGCGGTCAGTCTGCAAGAGATTTTACCCGGCAAAACCGTGATCAATATCCCCGGCTGCCCGCCCAACCCGCACAACTTCCTGGCGACGGTGGCTCACATCATCACCTATCAACGGCCACCGAAGCTGGATGCCAAAAACCGACCTGACTTTGCCTATGCCCGCCTGATCCACGAGAACTGCGAGCGTCGCCCGCATTTTGACGCCGGGCGTTTTGCCAAACAGTTCGGCGATGACGGCCATCGGCAGGGTTGGTGCCTGTATCACCTTGGCTGCAAAGGGCCGGAAACCTACGGCAACTGCTCAACGCTGGAGTTTTGCGACGTGGGCGGTGGCATCTGGCCGGTCGGGATCGGCCACCCTTGCTACGGCTGTAACGAGCAGGGCATTGGTTTTACCAAGGGGATCGCCCAGTTGGCCAGCGTAGAAAATCCCACCCCGCGCAACGCCAAACCCGAGGTACTTAGCGCCGAAGGCGGGCACGTCAGCCCAACGGCGATGGGATTGCTTGGCGGCGTGGTCGGCCTGGTCGCCGGTGTCAGCCTGATGGCGGTGAAAGAGCTGGGGCGGCAGCAGAAAACGCAGCGTAAAGATGACGAGCAGCCGCCAAGCAAGGAGTAAGCCGTGAATCGACGTAACTTTATCAAACTGACTTGCGGCGGCGCGATGCTGGCAGGGGTTGCTCCTGCGGCGCAGGCCGGGGCGGAGAACAAACCGCCAATCCCCAACTCGCTGGGCATGCTGTATGACTCGACGCTGTGCGTGGGGTGTCAGGCCTGCGTCAGCCAGTGTCAGCGTATCAACCATACTGATGAGCCGCATGGGGAAACCTATGCCTATGCGGGCACCGAGGCGACCTGGTCGAACAACGACAAGCTCAGCCCCTACACCAACAACATTATTCAGGTGTGGACCAGCGGAGACGGCAAGCACAAAGACCAGGTGGACAACGGCTACGCCTATATCAAAAAGCAGTGCATGCACTGTGTCGATCCCAACTGCGTTTCCGTCTGCCCGGTGCAGGCGCTGCATAAAGATGCCAAAACCGGCATCGTGCATTACAACCCGGACGTCTGTACCGGCTGTCGCTACTGCATGGTGGGGTGCCCGTTCAACGTACCGAAATACGACTACGACAACCCGTTCGGCAAGATCCACAAATGCGAACTCTGCAATCAGAAAGGGGTTGCCCGGCTGGATCAAGGCGGGTTGCCTGGCTGTGTCGAAGTCTGCCCAACCGGAGCGGTGATCTTTGGCACTCGCGAGCAGTTGATGGCCGAAGCCAAGCAGCGTCTGGCCAGTAAACCCGGCGAAAATTACCGTTATCCACGCCAAACCCTGCAAGGAAATGACCCTTACGAACATCCGGTGCCGCATTACCAACCACACCTGTATGGCGAGCATGAGGGCGGTGGCACGCAGGTGCTGGTGCTGACCGGCGTGCCTTTCGAAAATCTCGGCTTGCCAGCGCTGGAGGAACTGTCCACCGGTGCGCGTTCCGAACATATCCAGCACACGCTGTATAAAGGCATGGTGTTGCCGTTTGCCGCACTGGCCGGGATCACCTTCCTGGTGCAGCGCAACCAGCGTAACGAGCGTCAGGACAAGAAGGAAGATGAACATGACGACGCATAAAACGCAGCCACTCGGCGGGCGGCTGGTGAGCTGGCCGGTCATGATGCTGGCCCCTTTTGTGGTGCTGTGCCTGTTGCTGATCCTCAAACGCCTGGTGTTGGGGTTAGGCGATGTTTCCGATCTGAACGGCGGTTACCCCTGGGGTATCTGGATCGCTTTCGATCTGCTGGTAGGCACCGGTTTGGCCTGCGGCGGCTGGGCGTTAGCCTGGGCGGTGTATGTGTTCAACCGGGGTGAATATCACCCGCTGGTGCGGCCTGCACTGTTAGCCAGCCTGTTCGGCTATTCTCTGGGCGGGCTGTCGATCACCATCGACGTCGGCCGTTACTGGAACCTGCCTTACTTCTATATTCCCGGCCATTTCAACACCTCGTCGGTGCTGTTTGAAACCGCAGTCTGTATGACGATCTACGTGGGCATCGTGGCGCTGGAGTTTGCCCCAGCGCTGCTGGAGCGGCTGGGCTGGAAGGTGTCGCTCAAACGCCTCAACAAGGTGATGTTCCTGGTGATCGCGCTGGGTGCATTGCTGCCAACCATGCATCAGTCTTCCATGGGGTCGCTGATGATTGCGGCGGGGATCAAAATCCACCCGCTGTGGCAAAGCTACGAAATGCTACCGCTGTTCTCCTTGTTGACCGCGGGCATTCTGGGCTTCTCGATAGTGATATTTGAAGGCTCGCTGGTGCAGGCTGGGCTGCGGGGTAAAGGGCCGGAGGAAACGCCGCTGTTTGCCCGCATGACCTACATCATCGATGGATTCTTACTGCTGTTTATCGTGCTGCGCTTTGGGGAACTGATCTGGCGCGGCAAGACGGACTATCTGTGGCATCTCGATCGCTTTGCCATCTCGTTCTGGGTGGAAACGCTGTTGATGTTGGTGCCGCTGGTGATGTTCCGCTGGAAACGTAACCGCCGCAACTCACGCCTGCTGTTTCTCGGTGCGCTGAGCATGGTGTGCGGGGCGTCGTTCTGGCGGCTGAATTACGCGTTGCTGGCCTACGACCCAGGCAACGGCTACCACTATTTCCCGACGGCCAGCGAACTGCTGATTTCCATCGGCTTTGTGGCAATTGAAGTTTGTGCGTACATCCTGTTGATCCGGTTGTTACCGGTGCTGCCTGCGCATCAACACAAGAATGAAAACAACCAGTTAGAGGTAGAGCATGAGCCAACGCATCACCATTGATCCCGTCACCCGTATTGAGGGTCACCTGCGCATCGACTGTGAAATCGAAGACGGCAAGGTGGTTAAAGCCTGGTCTTCCGGCACCATGTGGCGCGGTATGGAAGAGATCCTGCAAGGTAATGACCCGCGTGATGCGTGGATGATCGTCCAGCGGATCTGCGGCGTGTGCACCACCATTCACGCGCTGGCTTCGGTGCGGACGGTGGAAAATGCGTTGGGGATGGAAATACCGGTCAATGCCCAGTATATCCGCAACATTATTGCCGCCGCCCACAGCATTCACGACCATATCGTACATTTTTATCAGCTCTCGGCGCTGGACTGGGTGGACGTCACCTCGGCCTTAAAAGCGGATCCGCAAAAGGCTGCCGATTTGCTGAGCGGCCTGTCCAGTTGGCCGTTGAATAGCGCTGCCGAGTTCACCCGGGTACAGCAGAAGATCAAGGATTTGGTCGCCAGCGGCCAACTGGGTATCTTCGCCAATGGCTACTGGGGACATCCGGCAATGGCGTTACCGCCGGAGATTAACCTGATCGCGGTTGCCCACTACCTCCAAGCGCTGGAGTGCCAGCGTGATGCCAACCGGGTAGTAGCGATCCTGGGCGGTAAAACGCCGCATATTCAGAACCTGGCGGTAGGCGGGGTGGCTAACCCAATCAACCTCGATGCGCCTAGCGTATTGAACCTCGAGCGGTTGATGTATCTGAAAACCTTTATCGATCGCCTGGGCGACTTTATCGAGCAGGTGTATCTGGTGGACAGCGCGGTGATTGCGGCGCATTACCCAGAGTGGCTAACGATCGGTAAAGGTGCGGACTGCTATCTCTGCGTGCCGGAGTTGCCGATTGACCGTAAGGGTGACCAGTTCCTGATGCCGGGGGGCTACCTGGAAAACGGCAAGTTCCGACCGATCGCTAACCAGCGTGATGAATATCTGATCAAGGGCATTCAGGAGAGCGGCAAACACGCCTGGTACCAGGACGATGAACCGCTGGCCCCGTGGGAAGGGCTAACACGGCCTAAATACACCGGCTGGCAGGAAGATGGCAAATACTCCTGGGTGAAGGCACCCACCTTTTACGGCAAGGCGGTAGAGATGGGGCCGTTGGCCTGGCTGATGTGTACCCTGCAAGCCGAGCACCCGCCAACCCAGAAATATTTTGCCAAGGTTAACAGCAGCTATCAGGCGCTGACCGGCAAAGCGTTGACTGCCGAACAACTGCCTTCCACCCTGGGCCGCATTGTCGGGCGCACGGTGCATGCCTGCGTGTTGCATGAAACCCTGGGTCAACAGTGGCAGGCGTTGGTGACCAACATCGGCAACGGCGACCATGAAACCTTTATCCAACCGAATATCCCGTTGACCGGCGAGATCCGTGGCGTGGGCTTTATCGAAGCCCCGCGCGGTGCGTTGTCGCACTGGGTAGTGATCAAGGACGGCAAGATTGCCAATTATCAGGCGGTAGTGCCTTCAACCTGGAACGCCGGGCCACGCAACTTTAACGATGAACCCGGCCCCTACGAGCGTTCGCTGGTTGGCACGCCGGTGGCCGATCCGAGCAAGCCGCTGGAGGTGGTGCGAACCATCCACTCGTTCGACCCGTGCATGTCCTGTGCGGTACATATTGTGGATACCACTGGCAATGAAGTGACCAGGGTCAAGGTGCTGTAATGCGAATTTTGGTATTAGGCATAGGTAATCTGTTGTTGGGCGATGAGGCGGTGGGTGTGCGCATCGTCGAAGCCCTCGAACAGCGCTATCGCTTACCGGCCCATGTCGAGGTGCTGGATGGTGGCACGTCGGGGATGGAACTGATGGAAATCATGGCCGATCGCGATCACCTGATTGTTACGGATGCGGTGTTGACCGGTGCTGCACCGGGCAGCGTCGCCGTGCTGTACGACGAAGAGATCCCGGCGCTGTTCACCCGAAAGGTGTCGCCCCATCAACTGGGGCTTTCCGATGTGCTGATGGCGCTGCGGCTGACGGATGAGTTTCCCCGTCGGCTTACCCTGGTGGGCGTGGTGCCAGAGTCGCTGGAGCCCGGCATTGGCCTGACGGCGGTGGTCAGCCAGGCGATTGAGCCTGCGTTGGCCCAGGTGTTACTGGCGCTGCAAGAAAGCGGCGTGGTAGCGGAGCGAAAAGAGGTGGCCAATGCAGACTGTGACTAACGGCTTTTCGCTCAATCCCAGCGCATTGTTGGAAACCGCGTTTCAGGCGGTCGCCGACGGCGGGATGCAGGATTTGCCGTTTTCTCAGCCGCACATTCCGGTGCGCGCCTGCGGTTTTCAGCTGTTTGAACAGCAGTGGGTCGGAACTTTGCTCACGCCGTGGATGCTCAGCCTGCTGGTACTGCCCGGCCCTGAACAGCAATGGGAACCTCGCGCGGTGGGGGACAAGCTGGCGTTGAGCCTGCCTTGTGGCAGCGTACGGTTTATCGTCGGTGAGGTTGAGGGCTGCGGGCAATACCTGGCTTGTTCACTGATGTCACCGCTGGACCGACATCTGGGGGCCGAACAGGCGCTGGCGTTGGCACAACAGAGCGCGCGGATGGCCCTTTCGCTACCGGTGGTGGATGGCAACATCCCGAGTAATCCGGGGCGTAGGGCGCTATTTCGTCTTTCTCAGGGAACGACGTAGATGCATGAAATCAGCCTGTGCCTGAGCGCGATGGAATTGATTGAGCAGCAGGCCCGGCAGCACGGTGCCAAACGGGTGACGGCGGTGTGGCTGGAAATTGGCGCGCTCTCCTGTATCGAAGAGCATGCTCTGCGTTTCAGCTTCGCCTCGGCAGCCCACCATACGTTGGCAGAAGGCTGCCAATTGGAAATCGAATACCTACCGGCCCGCGCCTGGTGCTGGAGTTGCAGCATGAGCGTGCAGATTGAAAAACATGATGAAGGTTGCCCACAGTGCGGCGGCCACCAACTGCGTGTCGAGAGCGGTGACAGCCTGCGGCTCAAGCAATTGGAAGTGGAATAATTTTGAGGAGTGAATAACGATGTGTACGACTTGCGGTTGCGCCAGCGGCGAAAAAACCATCGAGGGTGACGATCACCATCATCACGACGGCCACCATCACCACGACCATCATGATGCTCATCATCATTCTGATCACCACCATCACGGCGAACAACCTGCCGTGGTGATCCATCACCATCATCACCATCATCACTATCACCACCAAGGCGATGTGCACCATCATTATGCTGGTATCGCGCAGGCAGAACGCTTTACGCCAGAGGTGCAACCTCATTCGCAAGACTTGCACTATGGACACGGAGAGGCGGGGAGCCATGCGCCGGGTATCGGGCAACGCCGTCTGGTGCAGATTGAACAGGACGTGCTGAGCAAGAACAATCATCTGGCGGCCCACAACCGCGAACACTTTTCCGCGCAGCATATTCTGGTGCTGAATCTGGTCTCCAGCCCCGGCTCGGGCAAAACCACCTTGCTGACGGCCACGCTGCAACGATTGGCAGGCAAATTGCCCTGCGCGGTGATTGAAGGCGATCAGCAAACCAGCAACGATGCGGAGCGTATTCGCGCTACCGGCGTACCGGCCATTCAGGTTAATACCGGCAAGGGCTGTCATCTGGACGCACAGATGGTGCACGACGCGGCACATCGCCTGCAATTGCAGGATCACAGCCTGCTGTTTATCGAGAACGTAGGTAACCTGGTCTGCCCGGCGAGCTTCGATCTTGGGGAACGGCACAAGGTGGCGGTATTGTCGGTGACGGAAGGGGAAGACAAACCGCTGAAGTATCCCCACATGTTTGCCGCCGCTACGCTGATGATCATCAACAAGATCGACCTGCTGCCGTACGTGAACTTCTCGCTGGAAAAATGCATTGAGTATGCCCGCCAGGTTAACCCGTCAATCCAGGTGATTGCGCTGTCGGCCACCAGCGGTGAGGGAATGGATCTCTGGCTGAACTGGCTGGAGGCACAATAATGTGCCTCGGCGTTCCCGGTAAAGTGACCTCGGTAGGGGAAGATATCCATCAACTGGCCTGGGCCGACGTGTGTGGCGTGGCGGTCAGGATCAATATTGCGCTGGTCTGTGAAGGCTCACCGCAGGAGCTGATCGGCCAGTGGGTGCTGGTGCACGTCGGGTTTGCCATGAGCCTGCTCGACGAACAGGAAGCGCTGGAAACGCTGGCGGCATTGCAGCATATGCGTGCCGTCGGGCTGGTTCGGGATGAAGAGGATGCCGATGCGTTACGTTGATGAATTCCGCGATCCGGCGCTGTGTCAGGCGCTGTTAAGGCGCATCGAAGCACTGATGTTGGCCATTCCCCAGTCGCAACGCATGCCGCTACAGGTGATGGAGGTCTGTGGTGGCCACACTCACGCCATTTTCAAATTCGGCATTGATCAACTGCTGCCGGACAGCCTGGAGTTTGTCCACGGCCCCGGCTGCCCGGTCTGCGTATTGCCGATGGGGCGCATCGATAGCTGCCTGGAAATTGCCGCCCACCCGGAGGTGATTTTCTGCACCTACGGTGATGCGATGCGTGTGCCAGGGCGCAATGGGTCGTTGCTGGATGCCCGCCGCCGTGGTGCCGATATCCGGGTGGTGTACTCGCCGCTGGATGCGCTACAGCTGGCCGCCGATAACCCACAGCGCGAAGTGGTATTTTTTGGCCTGGGCTTCGAAACCACCATGCCTGCCAGCGCCTTGACCTTACAGCAGGCTCGTCTGCGTCAACTACGTAATTTCACCCTGTTTTGCCAGCATATCACCCTGATCCCGACCTTACGCAGTCTGTTGCAACAGCCCGATGTTCGCATCGACGGCTTCCTGGCACCGGGCCACGTCAGCATGGTGATCGGCAACGCGCCCTATCAGTTTATCGCTGCGGATTATCACAAGCCGCTGGTGGTGACCGGATTTGAACCGTTGGACATTTTGCAAGGTCTGGTGATGCTGCTGGAACAGCTTCGAGACGGACGTAGTGCGGTAGAAAACCAATACCGGCGTATCGTGCCGGATCAGGGCAATCTGCTGGCCCAGCGGGCGATGGCAGAAGTGTTTTGCCTGAAAGAGAGCAGCGAATGGCGTGGGCTGGGCGAAATAGCTCATTCCGGCGTGCAGCTCAAACCCGAGTATGCGGATTTTGATGCCGAACTGCGGTTTAAACCGCAGGCACAGCGGGTAGCGGACGATCCGCGTTCGCGCTGTGGCGAGGTGTTGACCGGGCGTTGCAAGCCGGATGCCTGCCCGCTGTTTGGCAAGCAATGTACGCCAGAGAACGCTTTTGGAGCCCTGATGGTGTCCTCGGAAGGGGCCTGCTCGGCTTACTATCAGTATCGCAGGGAGACCGTATAATGCGTGAACAGAACGACGGGCGGGAAATTACCCTGGCCCACGGCAGCGGTGGCCGCGCCATGCAATCCCTGATTGAAGAACTTATTCTGCCCGCCTTTACCAATCCGGCGTTAAATGCGCGCGAAGATCAGGCACGCATTGCATTGGATGAGCTTGCCACCTCGGGCGATCGCCTGGCGGTATCGACAGACAGTTATGTCATCGATCCTATCTTCTTCCCCGGGGGGGATATCGGCAAACTGGCGGTGTGTGGTACCGCTAACGATGTTGCCGTCAGTGGCGCACAGCCGCGTTATCTGAGCTGCGCCATGATCCTGGAGGAAGGACTGCCGTTTGCCACGCTGGAACGCATCGTCCAATCTATGGCCAGTACGGCACAGCAAGCCGGTATTCAGATTGTCACCGGCGACACCAAAGTGGTACCTCGTGGTGCGGCAGACAAAATCTTTATCAATACCACCGGCTTAGGAACCATCCCGACAGGTGTCCACTGGGGAGCGGCGAACATCCGTCAAGGGGACAGCATTATCGTCAGTGGCACCTTGGGCGACCATGGTGCGACCATTCTGAACCTGCGTGAAGGATTGGGTCTGGAAAGCGAATTAAGCAGCGATTGTGCGCTGTTGGCTCCGTTGATTGCTCCGTTGCTAGCGATTGCCGGGGTTCGCGCCTTGCGCGATGCCACTCGCGGTGGCGTAACGGCGGTGCTGCATGAGTTTGCGGCGGCCAGCGGCTGTGGCATGGCGATTTCTGAAGCAGCGCTGCCGTTGAAACCGGCGGTGCGGGGAATCTGCGAACTGCTGGGGCTGGATGCGCTCAACTTTGCCAACGAAGGCAAGCTGGTGCTGGTAGTGGCACCGGAGGCCGAAGCGCAGGTGCTGACTGCTTTACATCAGCATCCGCTGGGGCGCGATGCGGCGGTAATTGGCCATACCACCGAGCGGCAGCAGGTAAGCCTCACCGGGCTGTTCGGGGTTTCCCGCCGCCTGGATCTGCCGCTGGATGAGCCTTTGCCGCGCATCTGCTAGCCGGGATATTTGCCCCTCACCCCAACCCTCTCCCAAAGGGCGAGGGAGTCTGTTCGGCGTTGTGGTCAGGTACGGTAATCAAATGCTGCCTCCGAAACTGAAACGAACTCGATCGGTCCCCTCTCCCTGTGGGAGAGGGATAGGGTGAGGGGAGCAGGACTAACGAAAGGATCAGAACAAGATGGCAGAGTTTGAGCCGGAGAACATTGCCAGCAGCAACGGCCTTCGCCTGCGGATCAAGGGCAAAGTGCAAGGGGTGGGGTTTCGTCCCTACGTCTGGCTGCTGGCGCGGCGCTTTAACCTGTGCGGTGAGGTCAGTAATGACGGTGCCGGGGTAATCGTCCAACTGTGGCAATCGCCCGCCGTCACGGATTTTTTGCGGATACTGCCGCAAGAGTGTCCGCCCTTGGCACGGATCGACAGCGTCACCTCTGCACCTTTTACCTGGCCGCAACGGCCAGCAAGCTTCACCATTGCCAGCAGCGGCGCGGGGCAAGTGGATACCCATATCGTGGCGGATGCGGCCACCTGTGATGCCTGCCTGGCAGAGCTGAACTCGCCGCATAACCGGCGCTATCACTATCCATTTATCAACTGCACCCACTGTGGCCCGCGTTTTACCATTATCCGCCGGATGCCCTACGATCGGCCCAATACCTCAATGCAGCCTTTCCCGCTGTGCCCGCAGTGCCTGGCTGAGTATCAGGATCCCGCCGACCGTCGTTTCCATGCGCAGCCTACCGCCTGCCCAGAGTGTGGCCCGCAGCTGTGGCTCAGCGATGCCGCAGGCCAAACCATCGCCAGTGCCGATGATGCGTTGCAACAGGCTGCTCAGGCGCTTATTGCCGGGCAGATCGTGGCGGTGAAGGGGATCGGCGGTTTTCATTTAGCCTGTGATGCTACCAATCTGGTTGCGGTACAGCGCCTGCGCACGCGCAAACATCGCCCGGCCAAACCGCTGGCGGTGATGATGCCGGACACCCACTGGCTGCAAGTGTGCGTTCAAGATACGGAACCGACGGCACTGATAACACTGCTGCGTAGCCCGGCGGCACCGATAGTGTTGGTGCCTGCTCGTTTGCCAAGCCCCTTGTGCAACGCGATTGCGCCGGGGCTCAATGAGATTGGGGTGATGTTACCGGCTAATCCGCTGCAACATCTGTTGCTGCAACAGGTCGCGCGGCCATTGGTGATGACCTCTGGCAATTTGTCTGGCAAGCCTCCTGCACTGAGCAATCAGCAGGCGTTGGAGGAGTTGGCTGGCTTGGCCGATGTTTGGCTGCTACATAACCGCGAGATCGTCCAGCGGGCCGACGACTCGCTAGTGCGCTTGACCGGGCAGGGCAGCGAGATGTTGCGCCGGGCACGTGGCTATGTCCCTGATGCGATGGCTCTACCTCCTGGTTTTACTGCTCAACCAGCCATTCTGGCGCTGGGGGCTGACAGCAAGAATACCTTCTGCCTGCTGTGGGGGGACAAAGCGGTCGTCAGCCAGCATCTTGGCTCGCTGGAGGATGAGACCACCCGCCAACAACAGCAGCAATTGATGGCGTTGTTTGGCGAAATCTATGGCGTGACACCGCAGGCGATTGCCATTGACGCCCACCCCGACTATCTCAGCCACCAGCAGGGCCAAACCTTGGCTAATCAACTGGCGATCCCCTGTGTCACCACGCTGCATCATCATGCCCATCTGGTTGCCTGCCTGGCAGAACATGGCTGGCCGCGTGAGGGCGGCAAGGTGATTGGGTTGGCACTGGACGGACTGGGATATGGCCTTGGTGGGCAACTGTGGGGCGGGGAATGTCTGCTGGTGGATTATCAGCATTGTCAGCATTTGGGCGGGTTGCCGGCAGTGGCATTACCGGGGGGCGATGTTGCCGCTCGCCAACCATGGCGCAACCTGCTGGCACAGTTGCAGCGTTTTGTCCCTGATTGGCAATCCTTGCCAGAGGCCGCCGCGATCCCGCAACCGCAGGCGACGATCTTGCTGCGGGCGGTGGAACGGCAAATCAACTCGCCGTTGGCCTCGTCCACCGGGCGCTTGTTTGATGCGGTGGCCGCCGCGTTGCAGATCGTACCGTCACAAATTTCCTGGGAGGGTGAG
Organism: Serratia sp. (in: enterobacteria); assembly: GCF_051654945.1. Classification (GTDB taxonomy): domain Bacteria; phylum Pseudomonadota; class Gammaproteobacteria; order Enterobacterales; family Enterobacteriaceae; genus Chania. The sequence goes on along the minus strand of NZ_JBOFZA010000072.1, from coordinate 475,897 downwards.
GCTGCCTGCCAGTTGGAAGCGCTGGCGTGGCAAAGTGCACCTCATCAGCCCCCGGTTTCACTGCCGCTGCTCGGTAACCAGTTGGATCTGGCCACCTTCTGGCGGCAATGGCTTGCCTATCAGGCCACCCCAGCTCAGCGAGCCTATGCGTTCCATGTTGCATTAGCTGAGGGGTTTGCCGCATTGGCCCGCAGAGCCATGCAGCAATATGGCATCAATACCGTCGTGCTGTCTGGCGGGGTATTGCACAACACGCTATTGCGGCAGTTACTGCTGCAACAGCTCGCAGGATCACGGGTTTTGTTGCCATCACGCTTACCGGCAGGCGATGGCGGGCTGGCGTTGGGGCAGGCGTTGATCGCCGCCAACCGTTTTATTCAAGGCATGCACAAGGATGAGTTTATAACGTAATCAACTGTGTTAAAGAGTAAAAAAACACCTTCATTCACTAGAAAATTTAGGTATTCATTATGCGTATTAATGTCAAAGCTGTGGCTGTATCCCTTCTGGCGCTGTTCCCAATGTTGGCTTTTGCCCATGTGGGCAATGACGGCGGCGCGCATCACGTATTAAGCTTTACCGAAGGTTTTATCCACCCGCTGACCGGGATGGACCATCTGGTCGCCATGGTTCTGGTAGGGATCTGGAGCGCCATGAACACCAGGCAATGGTGGCTGGCACCGTTAGCATTTGCCGGTTTGCTGCTCACGGGGGCACTGGTTGGCATGGCTGGTGTAACCGTACCTGGCACCGAGTTAATCGTTGCCGCTTCACTGCTGGGGATTGGCGTGATGGTGGCTTTACAGCTGAAACTGTCGGCGATTACCGGCGCGCTGATTATTGGTGCTTTCGCCATTTTCCACGGCCTGGCCCACGGCGCGGAGCTGTCCCATTCGGTGGCGGCGCTTTCCGGTATGGTTATCGCCACGGCGATGCTGCACGTGGTTGGTTTGGGCATCGGTTATCTGCTGGCGTCTTCGTCTACGCACAGCGGTTGGGCGCGGGTGATCGGCGGCGGCTCATCGCTGCTGGGCATCGGCCTGCTCAGCGGTATTCTTTGATAACCCGAAGCCAATAACGGCAAGGCCATAATAATCCCTGTTAACGGCTGGATTGACGCGCGCTTTTTGGTTAAATTCCACTGGCGGTTAATGCAGGTGCTAACAGGGATTGTGGCAATGAAAAAATTTACCAGCGGTTTTGTTCGTTTCTCTTCGCATCCTCCCGATTATCAGCCATGAAAAAAATTGGCTGCCACGATCTGTTGTTTCTTCGCCACGATAAGAACGCCACTGGCGAAAGCCTGCTGCGGCGCATTCTGGCCGGGGATAAGGTTTTCTATACCTATAGCGACCAGTTTGCCGATGCCAGCGTGCTGGATAAATTGGTATCGGGTGATCGGGTGTATATTGGCGCGCATCGGTTGGCCGACGGCAGCTACTGGCTGCACTGGCTGGTGAGTGAGCAAAAAGGCATCCTGCAACCGCAAGCGGCCGATGAACGCCATCCTTCCGTACTCGTCTTGCAGATGGTGGGTTTCGTTGTGCTGTCTGCGCTGGCTTTGTCTGGTTTTTTCTGGTTCTCCAGCCTTTGGATGGCGGTCATTCTGGCGTTGCTGTTATGCTTTGGCGGGTGGGGCTGTTTTAGCGTCTTCTGCCAACTGACGACCAATGCTACCCGTAGGACGCGCCAGTCGCTGCAAGGTTTTGAGCGAGTCATGCATGGCGATGTGACTCTCTGCCAAACCTCTGGCACACCGCCTCCCGATTCGTTCGATGATGAACGGATGCCTGATGAACCCCACCTTGCTTGTATACCAAGTATTGCGACTCGTGTGAGCGCCAGACGCGAGATTATCGGCAGTGGTGAATACCAGCGTGAGGTGGTCGATTATCAATTCAGCTGTCGCGCCGGGCGGCTAACGTTTCGCACCGCGGTGAACCCCATGCAGGAAAACCTTAACCCGCTATTGTTGCGGGAGCATCCTTTTTTCCTGGCGGCCAACGATCCGTTGACGCTGTTGATTGCCCGCCCGAGCAACGCCGTGATCGGCATTGAAAATCGACGCGACGGCAGTACCTATCTCAACCGGCCGAGTGGTTTGGCCATATCGCTGCAACGTCTGGGGTGGTTGTATAAAACCTTGGCCGTTTGTTACCTGTCATTTATGTTGTTGCTGGCCTGCTTCACCTTGAATGACTGGTGGCACCAGGGCGGGATGCCGGATAAATGGGATTGGCTCGACGCTGCCGAAACGCTGACTAGTCTCGGCGTGTTGGGCATGATGCTCTGCTGCGGCCTGATGCTGTTGTTGGAGGTGGCAGGCTGGTTGGCTCGCCGAGATTCATTGGACGCGGCGGGTTTTGTCTTGGCTCGCCAAAAACTGGCGCAGTTCAAACGCCGCAGTGGCAAGTCTGCCTACCTTCAGGACGTGGCATGATTGGCCGTCGGTTTACCAAAGAAAAAAACTTAAATTAATGCAATTGCAGGCAGGGAATTGAGTGATGAAAAGAGTAATAGGTGTCTTGGGGCTAGGTTTGGTTTCTTGTTCTTCGCTGGCAGATTGTCAGCCGTTGCTGAGCGAATTGGCCAAGCCTTTCACCGCCAAAACCACCCTGAATACCGAGCTGTCCACCTGCAAGGTCTGGCCTTATGCCCCGGAAAAAACCATTGCGGTGCTGATGCTGGAAGCCAAAGGACAGGCTGAGCCAGATTTTACCGACTATGACGTTGCCGTCTACGTGGTCGATAGCCAGAGCGGTAAGGTGCTGGCCAGCAAATACCATCCCAGAGCGATTATGGATGATGCCATCTATACCAGCAGCGTGAGCATCGACACGGCGCGCTACCAACTGTCTCCAGAGCTACGTGCCTTTGGCGTGCGCTTTAACCACCGGGGATCTTCATCGGTCAATCCCATCAACATCGAACGGCTTAACCTCTATACCCTGCAAAAGCAGCAATTATCGCTGGTGCTCAATAATCTCACCATGGACGAATTCGGTGGCGAATGGGATGGCCAATGCACCGGCGACTTCAACGAGACCAAGCGCGTATTGGCTCTGGGGAAGTTGGCGCATAACGCTATGCAGGATTTGGAAATCCAGACCGTGCAAACCGGTAAGCAATCGAAGAAGAAAGGCGAGGAGTGCGTGCAGAACAGCAAAGTTGTTGCCAAAACCCGCGTCGAACTCAAGTTCGATGGGAAGGCTTATCCGGTGGCACAGGATAAGCTGCTCGATCACCGTTTTTGATCCGTAGCCATCATGAAAAAAATCTGTTTCTACGATCTGCCCTTTGTTCGCCACGATCAAAATGCGCCGAGTGAAGGCACGCTGCGGCGTATTTTGGCCGGGGACAAGGTGTTCTATACCTACAGCAAACAGTTTACCGATGCCAAGGTATTAAACCGCCTGGTTGCGGGGGATCGGGTATTGATCGGCGCCCATCAACTGGTCGACGGTAGTTACTGGCTGCACTGGCTGGTGTCGCCGGAAAAGGGAAACCTGCAACCGACGTTGGCCGACATTGATAAACCGGCCGCGCTGATGAAACTGACCGGTGCAACCTTGGTGCTGGTGCTCTCGGCGTTGGGCTATTTTCAGTTGCCGAATATCTGGCTCATGCTGTTGCTGTTCTTGGTGTTCATCTTCGGCTGCTGGTGGTTCGTGGCGTCGTTTCATCGGTTACTGGTGGGCATCAGCTGTAACACGCGCAGGCTGTTGCAAGGGCTGGAGAGCGTCAAACAAGGCGATACCTCAATGTGCCGCACCGCCACAGCGTTGTTAACCGGGCCGGGGAGCGGTGCAGCTTCACTACAAGCCAGCAATGCGCGGGATAACGATCTCGATACGCTCCAGCCGAACGATTTTCTGCTGGCCGATAAGGTGACTCTGACCAGTGTGAGCGGAGAAGCGGCCAATGTCAGTGCACACCGCGATTTTACCGGCAGCGGCAAAAGCCGCCGGGATTTTGTTGAATATCACTTTAGCTGTAACGGCGTGAGATACCTGTTTCGCAGCGGGTTTAACTCGATGACCGAAGGTCTGGATCCGCTGTTCTATCGACAACATCCTTTTTTCCTGGCGGCCGAAGACCCGGTGATGCTGGTGGTCAATCAGCAAGATAATGCGGTGCTGGGCCTGTGTAATGAAAGGGATGGTAGTGCCTATCTGAAACTGGGCGGCCTGGCCGTCTCTTTTCACCAGCTCAAACTGATGTATAAAGTGATCCTTGGCTGCTGCTCGTTGCCCATGGTGATGATGGTGCTTATCACCCTCTATGACTGGTGGGAGCAGGGCGACATGCCGGATCGCTGGGATTGGCAGTATGCCGCAGGTATGTTTTATGACTTTGGTTTGATGAGCGTCATGATCTTCTGCGTGCTGATGCTGGTGATGGAAATCAGCTGTTGGGTTACGCGCAGGAACTCGCTTGGCGCGGCACGTTTTGTCTTTGCCCGCCAGTTGCTGGTGCTGTTTAAACAACGCACCGGTGTAAAGCCCTATATTCAGGAAGTGCCCTAATGTTCAGTAAAAGCCAAACGCGCATGACTCTGCTGACCTTGGGAGTCATTGCTTCCTGGATGCTGTTTTATTTTGACGGCTTTGCCGGGTTTGCCCCCGATTGGCAGTGGCGGCAAGACTATCAGGCCGAGCAGCCGGCAGTCGTGGTGAGCGATCAGCGCCTGAGCAGTTTTCAGCAGGGGGTACTCATCACGGGCGTCAGCGATGCGATCCATACCGAGACCACCAAAATTGAGCGTGACCAGAATGCGCTGATCTATCACTACGACAATACGGTGCAGATCGATGTGCTGGCAGACCACGGGCCTCCCTTGTTGAACCTGCAGATATCCCTTGATACCAGTATGCTCCGCTTGATACTGGAGGCCAAGGTTGGCCGAGGCACGACCCGCAACCGGAGCTATGATGAACGCGCCACGATCCCGGTCAGCCAGATCATTATCGAAGATAATGGCCAGCTGCGTGTCAGCGCCCGCTTTTTGGGTTACGTGGCAGAGCAACAGTGTGATGCGCAAGGGCATTGCCTGATCGTGTTCGGCACCCGCTCATATAGCAAAGATGCCGTATTTTATTCGGCCGATGGTGGACGCCACTGGCGCTGGTTATCTCAGTGGCGAGAACCCGAGGACTATCAAACATCTCAACTCCTCGGTCTTTTTGGGGCACAGAGCGTACTGTTGGTGCAGCAGGGCAAACTCTACCGGTCAGACGATCTTGGCCAGCATTGGCAACAGCTATTCGACCTGCCAGAGTTGCTAACAGAGCGCGGGATCGATCCTGCCCTGTATGCGGCCAGTTGGTACTATAACGGCGGCGATCGGGTGATCGTGAGTAATCAGCCCCACAATACCGGGGAGGAGGAGGCTTTAACCGGTTCACTACTGCTCGATTTCAACCTGAAGTCTGCACGAGTTCAGACCAGCCAGTGGGTCAACGGTGAGATTATTGCCGCCGACATCAGCCCGCAGGGGGAGGTTGACTTTATCTTGCGCCAGCTGCCACGGCAGTTGTATAGCCTGAACCGCTGGCAGGAAAACGGCACGCTGCAACCGCTGCTGGAAACCGGCAAAAAAGCCTTGGCTAGGCTTTACGCGGGCAATAATCTGCTGATGATGAATAAACAGTTCAACGACCCGCTGCATATGACCGTATCTACCGATGGCGGCCAGCATTGGTTCAGAATGAAAAAGCTGCCTGATAGCTATGACTATCGCGTACAGTTTGACCGCTGGCGTAACCGCCTGTTCCGCTTCCCCACCCACGATTATAATTACCCGAAATTGGGTAATGCCGACGGTTTGGTGTATGAAACGACCACGCCTCCATGATGCAGCTGTTACGCATGGGCGAAAGGGGTCCCTACAATTAACGTACGCCGCCGTGGATCAACTGCAGGCGATGCTGTTGCGGGTAATCGTCGGTAATACGCCGCTGTTGCAGCAGCCAGCAAAGCTGCTCGACATCGTGCCGACCGGCGTCAAACAGCAGCCCGACAACGCTGCCGCTGTGCGCCACGTTAAGGCCATAAATCCCGCTGTGTCTGACGATCGTCAGTAGCTCGTCAAACCTGGGTTTAGGTAACAGTTGCTGGTTGGCGCAGGCGCTGAGCGTGGTGGCTTCGCCCAGCTTGTGATGGTCGCGATCCTGCATTGCCTGAGAAAATAGCGCCCAGGATTGGGACAGGGTGGCGGCCTGCTCCAACAGGCTTTGGCGACGATCGCGGCGGTGGTAATCGGCGGTATTCAGACGTTGTGGGCTTTCCAACAGCAGGATATCAATGTTGGGTAACCATTCGTTGGGGCGTTGGGTGGCCGCCGTCTGATGATCGAATAACGTCAATTGGCGAAACAGCGTGCTGTCGGTAGGTTCCAGCTTTACGCAGAGCGTGGCCAACGTGTTTTCGTCCAGAGAAACGCCGAAATGGCGCGCCGTGGCCTGGGCGGTGGCGGCAATATCGGCGGTGCTGCTGGCCATGCCTTTCGCCAGCGGAATGCTGGAGTCAAAATCGATGCGCAGCCCCTTGGCTGCCTCGGCGGCAATGCCAAGATGTTGCAGCACATTGACCAGCATCTGGCGCATCAGCGGGCGCTCATGCTTGCTTGGCATTCCGTCGCTAACGTTGACGTGGCTAAACCAGTTGACCGGGCAGGACACCAGCTTTTCACCACCCAGGATCCACCCCTGGATCAATTCACCGCAGGACGCGGGGCATCTCGCCTCAGCCATCCACCAACACCTGTTGTAGCGCGGCGATCAGTTTGCGGTTAGCTTCTTCGCTCTTTATCGCCACCCGGTAATAGTCGGCGGAAAGGCCAGGATAGTTGGCACAGTGGCGGATCAGGATGCGGTGCAGCAATAACGCCTGCTGTAGATCGACGCCGGGCCGCAGGCAGCGTAGCAAAATATAGTTCGCTGCCCCGGGCCAGATGCGTAAATGCGGCAGGGCGCTCAGTGCGTCAAACAGCCACGAACGTTGTGCCGCCAACCATTGATGGGTTTGCTGGATATAGCCGTGATCCTCGAGGATCACTTCACCCGCCAGCGCGGCGTAGGCATTGATGGTCCAGGGTTCGCGCAGCTGTTTCATCTGCTGCAAAGCCGCGCGATCGCTGCTGACCAGATAGCCGAGCCGCAGTCCGGGAATGGCGAAGAATTTGGTCAAAGAGCGCAGGATATACAGCCGGGAATACTCCGCCATTTGCGGGATCAGCCCCGGTGCAGCCGGCAGAAAATCGATAAAGGCTTCATCAACGATCAACGCAATGTCGTGCTGGCGGCAGCAGGCTAAAATGGCCTGTAACAGCGCGGGGTCTGGCATCAGTCCGGTGGGGTTGTTGGGGGTGGCCAGGAACAGGCAGTCTGGCTGGCGTTCGGCCAGCACCTGCAACAGACGCTCATCGGGTTGAAAGCCGCCGGCTTCATCCAACGGATAGTCATCAATCTGGCAGTCAATCCGCTGCAACGCCCGGCGATACTCGGCAAATCCCGGGGTAAGAAGCAGCGCCGTACGGGGGCGTAGGCGCTGGACAATAGCGTAAATCAGTTCGGTGGCCCCGTTACCCGCCATGATATTTTCCGCTGGGCATTGATGAGCCCGTGCCAATGACGCATGCAGACGCCGGTATTCGACATCGGGATAGCATTCGGCGCTGGTCAGTTGCTCGATAATTGCCGCCTTCAGGCTGGCAGGCATGCCCAATGGATTGATATTGGCGCTGAAATCAATAATCTCGGCCGGATCCAGGCCGGTTTTCAACGCCATTTCCAGTACGTTACCACCATGTTCACTCACGGTTTTGCTATTCCTCTGAACCTACTTTGCCAGCAGGATAACATCCCTGAGCGAGTGGCTGGTAATCAGCGTTATTCGGCCATTACCAGGATCTAATCCCTTGTTCTCCAATTGGTCACGCTGTATGTTGCACCACTGAACGATGTCATTAACCTTAATTTTTATGCAATCAATAGACAGCTTGTCCACGGTTACCCACGATACCCTATTGCCGACCGCCAGGTGCGCGCTATGACGCTGCTAGCCTGGTTCGTGGCTTTTCTACTCGACAGTCTGTTAGGTGATCCGCCGCACTGGCCGCATCCGGTGCGCTGGATCGGCAACCTGATCACGGTGCTGCAACGCGCGATCCGCCGGATCTGTCACAGCGAGCGGGCGCTCAAACTTGGCGGCGGGGTGCTGTGGCTGGCCGTCGTCGGGCTGGTCTGGCTGGTAAGTTGGGGCTTTTTAACGCTGATGGGGCATATTCATCCGTGGTTGGGGTGGCTGGCGGAAGTTTGGCTGATCTACACTTTGCTCGCTGGGCGCTGCCTGGAACAGGCGGCGATGGAGGTTTATCACGCGCTGCAAAGTGCCGATCTCGCGCAGAGTCGCCATAAGCTGTCGTGGATTGTCGGGCGGGACACATCGCAACTGGAAGAGCCGCAAATCACCCGGGCGGTGGTGGAGACCGTTGCGGAAAACAGCGTGGATGGCGTGATTGCGCCGCTGTTCTTCCTGCTGCTCGGCGGAGCACCGCTGGCTATGGCCTATAAAGCGGTCAATACCCTTGACTCGATGGTAGGTTATAAAACGCCGAAATACCGTGCTATCGGCTATGTATCAGCGCGGATGGATGACTTCGCCAACGGGTTACCGGCTCGGCTCAGTTGGCTACTGCTGAGCTGTGCGGCCTGGCTGAACGGTTTGGACTACCGTCTGGCGTTACGTATTGGCTGGCGCGATCGCTATCAGCATACCAGCCCCAACTGCGCCTGGCCGGAAGCTACGGTAGCCGGGGCGCTGGGTGTGCGTCTGGGCGGCCCCAACGACTACTTCGGGCAGCGGGTGGAAAAACCGTGGATCGGTGAGGCGAACCGGGAGATTACCTTGGCAGATATTCCCCACAGCACGCGCCTGATGATGACTGCCTCCTGGCTGGCGTTGCTGCTTTTTGCCTTGTTGCGCCTGCTATGGTTGGGCGCTTGACGGAGACCGCATGGATTATCGAAACACCTGGTTGGTGAAATTCGCTGTGCAAGATGGAACAACAGCTTTTTGCGCGACTCAAGCGCGACGCGGAGAAATGTGATGAAACGGTGTGTCATGGTGCAAGGAACGGCATCCGATGTGGGTAAAAGCGTGCTGGTTGCCGGCCTGTGCCGGATTTTCATGCAGGATGGTTATCGCTGTGCGCCGTTCAAGTCGCAGAATATGGCGCTCAACTCTGGTATTACCGCCCGTGGTGAAGAGATGGGCCGGGCGCAGATTTTTCAGGCCGAGGCCGCAGGCATCGCCCCCGATGTGCGGATGAATCCGATACTGCTGAAACCCACCAGCGACTGCAAGGCGCAGGTGGTGCTGATGGGCAAAGTGGCCTGCAATATGGACGCGGTCAGCTATCACGAGTACAAACCGCAGTTGCAGCAACAAATCAGCGAGGTGTACCACAGCCTGGCCAGCGGTTACGACATCATGGTGCTGGAAGGGGCAGGAAGCCCGGCGGAAATCAACCTGCGCGATCGTGACATCGTCAATATGGGTATGGCAGCGATCGCCGATGCGCCGGTGCTGCTGGTGGCCGATATCGATCGCGGCGGGGTGTTTGCCGCCATTTACGGCACGCTGGCCCTGTTGGAACCTGAAGAGAAAGCGCGGGTGAAAGGGGTGATCATCAACAAATTCCGCGGTGATATTGCCTTGCTGTATTCGGGGCTGGAGCAGATCGAAGCCCTGACCGGTGTGCCGATATTGGGCGTGATGCCCTGGCTGAATATCGATCTGGAAGATGAAGACGGTGTGGCGCTGCAAAATGGCAAATATGCCCCAACAGGTAGCCGCGCTGAACTGGATATCGCGGTGTTGCAACTGCCCTATATGTCAAACTTCACCGATTTTAATGCGTTGGCTGCCCAGCCGGACGTGGGGCTGCGCTATGTCACGCATCCGGCGGCGCTGGCCGGTGCCGATCTGGTCATCCTGCCGGGAAGCAAAAATACCCTGAGCGATCTGCAATGGTTGCAACAAAGCGGGCTGGCGGCGGCGTTGCAGGATCAGCACCGGGCCGGAGTATCTATCGTGGGCATTTGCGGCGGCTATCAGATGCTGGGTAAGCATATAGTCGATGGTGTGGAATCCGGTGTGGATCAGATGGCGGGCCTGGGATTGCTGGATGTCACAACCCGGTTCGCGCCGCAAAAAGTCACTACGCAGGTAACCGCACAATGCCAGCCAACACTGCCCGGCGTTTGGTCTGACTGTGGCGAGCAGGACGTGGTTGGTTATGAAATCCATATGGGGACCACTCAGCTAGGGCCGGAGGCAATACCGTTTGCCCGCCTGTCCCTACGCAACGGCCAGCCGGACAGCGCCTTTGATGGGGCGGTGAACGCTGCCGGTAACGTGTTGGGTAGCTACATTCATGGCTTATTCGACAGCGCGCCTTTTTGCCGTTCGTTACTCAACGGGCTGCGCCAGCGTAAAGGGCTGCCCGTTTACGATGGCCCGGCTTTCGACTATGCCGATTACAAGCAGCAACAGTTTGATATCCTGGCCGATAAAATGCGGGAACATATTGATATGGAACAAATTTACCGCTTGATGACCGAACACCAGCAGGCGGTGGCCCGATGATCCTGATCACCGGCGGGGCACGCAGCGGCAAAAGTTCGCTGGCAGAAAGGCTGGCGGCCAGCGTCAGTGACCGGGTGTTGTATATTGCCACTTCGGAGGTGACCGATGAGGAAATGGCTGAGCGGATCAGGCTGCATCGTCAGGCCAGGCCTGCGCACTGGCGTACCTGGGAAGGAAGCCAGCAGTTGGCTAGCGTGATCGACCAACAGGCGGCGGGAGAGGCGGTTATCCTGGAGTGCATTACTACGCTGATCGCCAACCTGATGTTTGAATTGACCGGGGCAACGCCGGTGGAAACCATCGACTTCGCCACGGTAGAAACGGCGATCCAACGGCAAATCGATGAGCTGCTGGCCGCCTGCGCCCGCAGCCCGGCAACGATCTATCTGGTCACCAACGAGTTGGGAATGGGCATCGTGCCGGAAAACCGTTTGGCACGACACTTCCGTGATATTGCCGGGCGCGTTAACCAGCGTTTGGCTGCCGCTGCCGAATCGGTGTTGTTGGTCATTTCAGGTATTGAGGTGAAGATTAAATGAGTTTGCGACTGTTTTGGGCCACCCTGCAATTGATGACGCGTATCCCGCTGCCCGCCAGTTGGACGCAGGGGTTGGCGATGGATAATTACCAGCGAGGCATCGTCGGCTTCCCCTTGATTGGCCTGATTGTTGGCGCGATCGGTGGTGCGGTGTTTACCCTGTTGGCACCCTGGTGTGGGGTGCCGCTGGCGGCGTTGGGCTATCTGCTGGCGCTGGCGCTGGTGACAGGAGCCTTCCACCTCGATGGCTTGGCAGATACCTGTGACGGCGTATTCTCGGCCCGCAGCCGGGAAAAAATGCTGGAGATCATGCGCGACAGCCGTCTTGGTACCAATGGCGGGCTGGCGCTGATTTTTATCGTGGTGGCGAAAGTGCTGGTGATCAGCGAACTGGCGCTGCGCGGTGTACCTATGCTGGCCACGCTGGTAGCAGCGGGAGTGGCTTGCCGGAGTCTAGTAACCGTGATGATGTACCGCCAGCCCTATGCCCGCGAAGGTAACGGGCTGGGCAATCTGTATATCGGCAAAATTAGCGGTGGGCAAACGCTGTTCACTCTGGCGCTGGGGGCGGTATTGGTCGTCTTGCTGGTGCATGGCCAGGGGGTGTTTGCCCTGGGCTGTGCGCTGATCGCCCTGCTGATACTGCGAACCTATCTGCGCCGTCGTTTGGGCGGGCAAACCGGTGACACCTTGGGCGCGGCGATAGAAATTGCCGAACTGGTCTTCTTATTGGCACTGCTGTGAGTGAGCGTGATGCGGCTATTTTTGGTAAGACACGGGCAAACGGCGGCGAATCGGCAGGGCGTATTTTGTGGCATGACCGACTTACCGTTGACCGAGCAAGGTGAGCAGCAGGCACGGCAGGTGGCACTTTGGCTGGCCGAGGTGTCTTTTACCCAGGCGATCAGCAGTGAATTGTTACGTGCCCGGCATACTGCCGAGATCGTGCTTGGGCAACGGGAACTGGCGATCCAGCCGGACGGCGGCTTTAACGAAATGAATTTTGGCGACTGGGAAATGCGCCATCACCAGGATTTACAGCAGCAGGATACGGCGGCCTGGGCCGATTGGGTGGCGGATTGGCAACAGGCATGCCCGCCAGCCGGGGAGTCTTTTCCGCTGTTTTCACAGCGAATTAGCCAGCAGGCCGAACGCTTGCTGGCCGAACAGAGCGATGGCGATCGTCTGCTGGTGGCGCATCAAGGCTCCCTGAGCCTGCTGCTGGCCGGGTTGCTACAGTTGCCCGCCGCCGGAATGTGGCACTTCCCGTTTACCCAGGGCGCCTACAGCGTGCTGGATATCAACCAGGGCTTTGTCACGCTAAAAGTATTTAACAGCCAGGCTCATTGGCAGCCTGCCACCAGAGAATAAAGTTATGCAAACACTGTCATCGTTAATCGACCTGATTAAGCCGTTGGACGCGGCCGCCATGCAACAGGCTGCGGCCAGGATTGATGGCTTGCTGAAGCCACCGGGCAGCCTTGGCCGTCTGGAGCAGTTGGCGACGCAGTTAGCCGGGATGCGCGGGTTCAGCGGCATGGATGCCAGCCGCAAGCAGGTTATCGTCATGATGGCCGATCACGGCGTTTATGACGAAGGCGTAGCGGTGTCGCCGCGTGAAGTGACGATGATCCAGGCGTTGAATATGGTGAAAGGCAATACCGGCGTCTGCGTGTTGGCGGCCAATGCCGGTGCTGAAGTGAAGCTGGTGGATGTCGGTATCGACAGCGACCCACTGCCGGGCCTGATCAACATGAAAGTAGCGCGGGGCAGCGGCAACATTGCTCGCGGGGCGGCAATGACTCGCCAGCAGGCGGAGGAGTTGCTGTTAGCCACGGCTCAGCTGACGCTGGAACAGGCGGCGCTTGGCGTTAAACTGTTTGGCGTTGGGGAGCTGGGGATGGCCAATACCACGCCAGCGGCAGCGTTAGTCAGCGTGTTTACCGGCCGCGAGCCGCAAGAGGTTGTCGGCATTGGCGCCAATTTGCCCAGCGATCGTTTGCATCACAAGGTGGAAGTGGTGCGTCGGGCCATTGAGGTCAACCAGCCGGATACCGAAGATGCGCTGGACGTATTGGCTAAGCTCGGCGGCTACGATCTGGTGGGAATGGCTGGGGTGATGTTGGGGGCTGCGGCAGCCGGTTTGCCGGTGATCCTCGACGGTTTCCTGTCTTATGCTTCTGCGCTGGCGGTCTGCGGCATCGCGCCACAGGCTCGCGATTATCTGCTGCCGTCTCATTTCTCTGCGGAGAAGGGCGCGGCTGCGGCACTTGAGCATCTGCAATTAGCGCCTTATCTGCACCTGGATATGCGACTGGGGGAGGGCAGCGGTGCCGCCATCGCCATGCATATCGTGGATGCGGCCTGCGTGATGTATAGCCAGATGGGATCGCTGGCGGACAGTAATATCGTGATCCCAGGCAGCGCGACCTAACCTGCTGACTAGCTTAATGGGCGCAGCATGTGAATGAACTGCGCCCGTTGATGCTTATGAATTACGCGGTTTGCAAGCTGGTTGCCCGGTTAAACAGGCGTTTGAACAGCCAGTAAATCACGCTGGCCGCCAGCAGTGAGTTAATGGTTGGTACACCCCATTCGGTAACCAGACCGATCACGCTGCCGACAATGCTGGCGATTATCGCCGCCCAGCCGATCAGTGGAGTTTGCTGCGGTAGTTGCCCAAGCTGCCGGCTGGCGTCCAACGCATCGCGGTGGCTGCGCAGCACGAAATAATCCACCAGCATCACGCCGAGGATTGGCGGGAATACCACACCCAGAATGGTCAGGAAATCCACGAACCGATCCAGAATACCCAATACCGAAAGCAGAGTGCCCAACAAACCGATAACCACTGTGGTCGCGGTATATTTCAGCTTTTTGCCGGTAATGCCTTCAACCGCATTGACCACCCCCAACGATGACGAATAGAGATTCAGGTCGTTAACGCGCAAGGTAGAGAACACCACGACCAGCAAACCGATACCGCCTGCGCTCTGGGCCATGATCGTCACCACGTCTGCGGTACCGAGCGTTTTGGCGATAAAAATGGCCAGGCCGTTAACCACGAATTCACCGGCAATAATGGTCAACAGCGTAATGCCAAACACGTGGCGCTTGTTTTTAGAGTAGCGGGTCAGGTCTGGGGTCATCAGGCTGGCAACGATGGCACCGCCGACCACGATGGTGATGCCTGCACTGATGGTCATCGCATCCCCCATCGGGGCCAGCAGAATGGCCTCATGCAGTTTCTGACCTGACAGCACGTTATAGGAAATAAAGAACACCAGCAGGATAAACAGTGGCACCGCGATACGTGCGGTGATGCGCAGCGCTTTAAAACCGAAAGCGACCAACACCGTCAAAAACAGGCCCGACAGTGAGGCTGCCAATGGGAAACCCAGGCGATCGCCCAAGGCAAAGTTAAGCGACTTGGCAAAGATGGCGTTCTGAATGCCAAACCAGCCTAACAGACTCACGGCCACCACCAGGCCGATAAGCACGGAACCTATACGGCCAAAGCCACACCAGCGGGCCAGCAGGCTGCCGGAAATCCCTTCGCGCATCCCCGCCAGGCCCAGCCCGAAGGTGACTACCCCAAAGATCAGGCTGCCGATAAAGATGGCGATAAAGGCATCGCTCAGTGTCATTGAGTTGCCCAGCACGGCCCCCAACATAAACTGATCCAGGGCCGTTAGCATACCCATATGCACGATGGCGACGCTGAGAAAGGATACCCGCTTATCCTGTGGTACCCGGCTCAGTGGGTAGTCTTCAATTTTAATCACGATAATCTCTCGTTATTCTTAAATAAATTGGATGCCTTTTTCAATCAGGCGTACTGGAATGTAGCTGTCCAAATGCACCAGTTTGCAGTACTCCTCGAACTGTTGGAGCGTATGCACATCGGCTTTTTGGTAGATGTTGTAGATCCGGTTTTCTATGGTTTTATTAGTGACGTTATATAACCTGGCAATCTCTTTGTTGGTGTAGCGTTGCAGCATCAAAAAGATGATATCCAGCTCCGATTGGGTAAAGGTCTGGATGCTGACCTCGGTCGTCAGGACGCTGGGTTTTTGCTGGTTGATATATTTTAGCGGTGAAAGACTGTCCAGCGGGCGGGCGTTCCACATGGTGCCGACCAGTTCTTCCTTGTCGTTATAAATAGGCAGTTTTTCGCTGACATAAGGGACCAGGCTGTCGCTGCCGTACCAGAAGTGGGTTTCGATAACCGCGACGCGATCCCGTGTCCCTTCGGTTTTACGATCGTGCTCCTGAAAATCAGGCGAAAATTCCGCCCAATCGGCAGGGAATTCGGCATCCAGCTTGCCCGCGATATCGAAATCGAGAGGCGTATTGGTATAAAGGTAGGCCGCCTTGTTCATATAAATATGGCGTGAGGATAAATCTTTAATGCCCCAAGGCTCATTTAAATGCCCCATCATGGTGATGAGGCCTTTTAAATATAATTCATTGCTCTGCCAAAATGAATCCATGTGAACCTCTTAGCCTCAGCGCGATCAGATGTTTTTTGCTAAATAGATACGGGTATGGCGATGCGCATAGCCGGCTAAATTGCCATAAGGTTGGTACCCCAGCTTTTCGTAAAATGCCTGCGCCTGGAAACTGAAGGTATCGACATAGGCCATATGGCAACCGCGCTTCACGGCTTCCTGTTCCGCTTGCAGCATCAGGTCACGACCATAGCCTTTTTTGCGATACTCGTCACCGACCCAGAGATACTGTACTTCTAATCCCCCCCACCAGGTTCTGGCAACTAATCCGGCGACAATCTGCCCATCATCATCGGTGACGGTCAGGAATAACGGATGAATATCTACCGCATCATACTGGTGATTATGCGCCCAGAGGCTGTCTATCACGAACTCTTCGTCCTGCGGATTAGGGGTATCCGTAACGTTAATCTTCATGGCTAATCGTTCCTTTTCATGCTAATAATTCAAACTGTCATAAAGGTAGTTGTATTGATTAGCTTTAGTTAACATTTATTGTCATTGATTACAAGGGTGTTTTTCACCTGTTTCCCTGGTGGCGAAAAATGGGTATGTTGTGCCGAGAGACGGGAATTGTTGACCTTTCTCAAGAGTATATCGAAAAGAAAATATTGTGCTTCACCAGGGAACGCCCTTTAGGGCAGAGGGTAATGACTAGAGCAAGCTAACTTGCCAACAGCATTATGCCTCACAGAATATGTAGTAAGACTTATCATCACCTCGTAGTCATGACCTGCGCAAAGCAGCGGGTTGGATCCCGCTGCTTTACCGCACAATCCGCGCCGATATCGTATAATTACCTGTTAATCACCGCGTTTGCTGGTGTTCCTCGCCTCAAGTGGCTCCACTGGGGTATTATGGCGGAACGACCGAATTCGCGGCCAGTTCGCAACAGGTGAGCAAGTATTGATGGCATTATGAAAACACTTAAGCCGCGCCGCCCGCATGGGAGGTGGATCTACTACATTCTGCACGAAGATATTCTGTGGCCCTGCCCGGTGAAATGGGAGTGGGAAGACAGTTTCGACGCGTGGTTGCCTTTTTACTACTCGCCTACGCTGGAGTTTGTGGCGGGCGATCCGGCGAAAGCCGTCAAGGTGACGAAACTCCAAACGCCGGGCTTGCTGCCGAAACGCCTGGAGTACGCCTGAGAGGAGAGTTGATCTTCCGGTGCCTGGCGCCGATCCCCGCAAAACCCCCCATCAGATCGTAAATCCCCCGTGTCCGCTGCGGAACCGTTTTTCTAGCACCGCTCAGTTGAGTAAATCGTGAACGGTACGGCGTACATAGTGGGTCATTTGTGCCAAGTCTTCGGGCGCGACTGGGCCACCGCCGGCTAACACCACCTGCTGTTCGATCTGAGCGATCTCTTGCTCAACCCGATTGGCGATCTGTACCTTGACGATCTTGTCTACCGATGACAACAGAACTTTCAACACCACTTTCAGCGCAATATTTTCGCAGAATGAATCGTAGGCGTGGGCTGTTGGCGCCGCTTCTACCGCCGGTGGCGGCATGCGTGGGGCCATAGCCTTGAAACTGTCTACATTTTCAATAATAAGATCCATGTCTCTTATTAGTTCATCAAAATCTTTAGACACTGACTTATTTCCCTTTGCAATACGCAAAAAATTGAACGCCTGGCTTTGGTAGGCAGCCGGGCGGACACAGCATGAATCGACCGGACGTTCAGCGGATGAGCGGTAGGTTGAGCGGCATTTTAACCCTGCCAGGGGGCCGCAAACAAGATAGGGATGACGGATGATTTAATTGCTATATATCACTGATGGTGATGGTTTGTTGGCTGCCCATACGGAGGGGATGCTGCAGGGAGTTCTGTTAGCCGGGGAGGGATAAATAATGCGAATGGCATCCAGATAAACGCTCAGAGCGTAACCTATCGGGCGTCATACAGGCTAAACTTGAGGAGCAAATATCAACACAGGGAGGAGATATGGAACCTGAACGTGGCATTAAGCGAGTGATACTTTCTGATGGCGCTATCAAACATGTGGTGGTGGAGGATGCCATGGGCAACGAACGAACCTTGGCCGCCAGGGATTATATTTCTGAGGGAATTCAACCCCCGTTGGAAAAACTGCCGGAAGTGCCTGCGCAGGAAGACTAACAAGGTTCAGGGAGATTGGCTGCCACCCCTTGGCATCGGGTGGCGTTTCCTACCATCGGACCGGCATACTGTTGCCGTTTGCTGACCTTTACCCCCATACTGGTAGAAATTGTGCAATCTAGTGCACCCAGCAGGAAGGGCAAGTCAGTGTCAACGGTCAAGAAAAACGCTATCCCCACGCTGTTTTTGAAAATCAAACCCCAGGAAGCCGTGTTGGTCCTGATCACCATGATCTGGGGCGGCACCTTTTTGGCCGTGCATCAGGCGATGTTGGTCAGCGGGCCATTCTTTTTTGTCGGGCTGCGGTTTGGTACCGCGACGCTGGCGCTGGTGCTGTTTTCCCTGCGTTCACTGCGGGGGATGACATGGTACGAAATCAAGGCCGGAGTGTTTATCGGCACCTCGATCATGGTTGGCTACGGCCTGCAAACCATGGGGTTGCAAACCATTACCAGCAGCCAGTCGGCGTTTATTACCGCCATGTACGTGCCGATTGTGCCGTTATTGCAGTGGCTGGTGCTGGGCCGCATGCCGGGGATTATGTCCTGGATTGGCATTTTACTGGCCTTTATCGGGCTGATGCTGTTGAGTGGGCCGGACAGTTCCAGCCTGGCATTCAGCGGTGGTGAGTTCCTGACCCTGGTCAGTGCGTTGGCTATCGCCATCGAGGTGATTTTGATCGGCGCGTTTGCGGGCAAGGTCAACGTGCGGCGGGTGACCATCGTACAGCTTGCGACGGCATCGCTGTTATCGTTTGTGATGATGGTCCCTACCGGGGAGTCAGTGCCGGCATTTTCCCACTATCTGCTGTACAGCGCGATAGGGCTGGGGCTCGCCAGTGCGGTGATCCAACTGACGATGAACTGGGCACAGCGCAGCGTTTCGCCGACTCGTGCAACGGTCATTTATGCCGGTGAGCCGGTATGGGCGGGGATTGTCGGCCGTATTGCCGGTGAACGTTTGCCAGGGTTGGCCTTGATGGGTGCGGGATTGATTGTGCTGGGGGTGATTGTCAGTGAAATACGTATCCGGCGTAAACCAAAGCCAGCAGAATTGACGTGAAAAAAACGCCGCGTTGCTACGCGGCGTTGCAATAATCCGGTTAGGCTGCCTTTTTACGGCGGACAAATTGATAACCGATCCCCAGAATGATAAACCACAGCGGCGTGACGACCAGCGCCTGCCGTGTATCTTCGCGCAGCGTCAACAACACCAGCACAAACACGAAGAACGCCATACATACCCAGCACATCAACTTACCGGCAGGCATCTTGTAGATCGATTTCTGGTGTAGCGCCGGGCGTTGCTTACGGTAGACCAGGTATGAGCACAGAATAATGGTCCAGACGAACATGAACAGAATGGCCGACACGGTGGTCACCAGCGTGAATACGGTCATCACGTTCGGGATCAGGTAGATCAGCACCACGCCGCCCAGCAGACAGATACAGGAGAAGGTCAGACCGTTCGCCGGTACCGCACGTTTGGACAGGTTGGCAAAGGATTTAGGTGCATCACCTTCCTGCGCCAGCCCGAACAGCATACGGCTGGTGGAGAACACGCCGCTGTTGGCTGAAGAGGCGGCAGAGGTCAGCACCACGAAGTTGATCACGCTGGCTGCCGCTGGCAGACCGATCAGCACGAACAGTTCTACGAACGGGCTCTTATCGGCCACCACCGAACTCCACGGCGTGACGGACATGATCACGATCAGCGCAAAGACGTAGAACATGATGATGCGGATTGGGATGGAGTTGATGGCGCGCGGCAGCACTTTTTCTGGATCTTTGGTTTCTGCGGCGGTAGTCCCCACCAGTTCGATGCCGACAAAGGCAAACACCGCAATCTGGAAGCCGGCAAAGAAGCCGCTGATACCTTTCGGGAACATGCCGCCGTCATTCCATAAATGGGAGAAGGAGGCTACGCTGCCGGTTGGGGATTCAAAGTGCATTGCCACCATCACCAGACCGGCGATGATCAGGCCGACAATTGCGACGATTTTGATCATCGCAAACCAGAATTCCATCTCACCGAACATTTTCACCGTTGCCAGGTTCAGGCTGAGCAACAGCAGCACGCACAGCAGTGAAGCAATCCATTGGGACAGATCGGGGAACCAGAACTGTGCATAGGCGGTGATGGCCACCACGTCGGCAATGCCGGTGACCACCCAGCAGAACCAGTAAGTCCAACCGGTGAAGAACCCTGCCCAAGGGCCGAGCAGATCGGCGGCAAAGTCGCTGAAGGATTTGTACTGCAAGTTTGAGAGCAGCAGCTCGCCCATCGCACGCATCACGAAGAACAGCATAAAGCCGATGATCATGTAGACGAAGATGATGGAAGGCCCGGCCAGACTGATGGTCTTACCGGAACCCATAAACAAACCTGTACCAATGGCACCGCCGATAGCGATCAGCTGGATATGTCGGTTTGAGAGGTTTCGCCTTAGGTGATCTTCTGATCCGGGCGCGGCGTCCACTGCTATTTTAGAATGATCTACCATCGTTTGCTGTCCTGTTTTACCTGTCATGAGTGGAATGGCGAGCTCTGATATGGCTCTTTTTTATCTGTATGGGCCGGTTTTTCCGACAAAAGTTAAGGTAACTCAATATCACCACCTTTGTGCAACATATTTACAACATAATTGGGTGGGATTAAAGCCGATTATTCTTTACTCAGGGGAGGCAAATCGGACGTTCAGGGGGCGGAAGATTACTCTTTACCGGGGCAAATGAACAGTGGCGGTAGGCGTTATCTTATTGATTAAACAGGGGCTTATAAAATTCGCATGAGAAAAACTAATGCTAAAGTGCGAGTAAACTAATCCTGACGCCTGTCTGGGGGGTAGGGGAAGATAATCGGCATGACGCCTGGAGCAGTTGAGTTCTAATCAGTTTATGGCAGCGGCTGGCGCGGCTTGGCAGAGGATTGCCGGGGGTAACGCGCACATTTCGCCGGTTTTGCGGTTCAAATCACAAAAGTAAAAATCATTGGTTGAGCAACAGCTGGGGAAACCAGCGTGAGCATCGGCCGATCACAAAAGCATCATAAACTGGTTCTCGCTCCTGGTGGCAAGCGGTAAGCTATGCTCATCACGGTAACCACAGAAGGGATGGAATATGTACAAGACCATTTTAGTACCGGTAGATATCGCAGAAGACGTATTGACTGAACATGCACTCGAACACGTGGTGTATCTGGCCAAGATGTCCGGGGCCAAGGTGCATTTCTTCCATGCCTTGCCGGATGCTTCGGCGTTTGTGACCGCCTATTCGTTTGGCATCAAAGAGTTTGAAAACCAGGCAGAAGTGAAAGCCATCGAGGGGCTGAAGAAGATCATGGCGGCGATCGACCTGCCGTTGGAACGTCTTTCTTATACCATCAGCTTCGGTTCACCACGCGACGAGGTGCTGCAACTTGCCGAGGAGATCGAAGCCGACCTGATCGTGATCGGTTCCCGCCGTCCAAGCGTCAAAACCTACCTGCTCGGCTCGAATGCGGCCGCCATTGTCCGCCACGCCAAAATTTCGGTGATGGTTGTCAGATAAAGGGGCGTTAACGTTTCAGTCAAACCCGGCCCGTGCCCTGCGGGCCGATTACCCCAAATAAAAACGCTGACAGATTGCAGGTATCTATCGATACCTGCACAACGGGTGGCTACTTGTCAGTAAATCCAGGCCAGGCAGGGTTATTTATTCGGGAAATGAACAATATTGGGGTAATAAAAATCCCACAATATTATTAATGTTTAAATGGGAGTAATCCTATTGTTGTTTATTCATTGGTGAGAAATTAACTGCGAGGGAATGTTGATTTAGGCAATGACTGTAGCATTCTTTTACGAAACTTATCATTTAAGGGCTAGGCATGTGTTACTTTACGGTTATCGCCAAATCGCTATCAGACCCCAGATGGGCGGCCTGATAGCACCCGGACTATTGACGGTAGGCGTGCTTGATCTGCTGAATGCTGTTCTTGAAAATTTCAGCCTGATCCTGATCATCGACCTGAGCGGCAAAACGCTCCAGATTAATGATCACTTTACCGGCATCGGCTTGGCCAATTGCCTTTAATATCAGCGTCAAAGTCGCTTTAAGGCAGGCAACTTCGGTGGCCAGCGCTTCCGGGTTTGCAGACGTAGTGAAGTCAACGTTACTCATTTTATCTCCTGATTTTTAAGGCGTTAGCCTGAAATGAAATGTGGTTTGATGCTCAACTACCGGTTGCCGACCCACCCCCGGCAGGCTCCCGAGCCTCATTTAGGGCGCGGAGTATAGCATAGCATTGGCGGATGGTATCGTGTGAGGCCGGTTGGCAGGGGCTTCCAGCCGGTAAGGGGGGGAAGAAAGGGCATTTTTTGCCACTGGTGGTGTAATTCCTTCGCATACTCATTTATAGTTAGCGATGGGATATGTGCCCAAGAGCATTGGGACTTATAAAACGTATTACTGGCTTAATTCGACGCTGTGAATAACTATTTTCTCTGCAAGCTATTGACATTTAAGTGCGTTATTTTGATTGGAAATGTCACCCTTTTCGCCGTCAACAATGGTTATGTATTCTGAATAAGGGTTTCCCTACAGCGGTTTGTTCGTGATTAAAAATGGCGTAAGTTTGTTATATTTTTGTAATTCATATGGTTACGAGTGATAATTGGCCGCGTAGTTATTATCTGGTTTACAGGAAATGGCGATTAATTTTCCCGCCAGATGGCGCAAAATGGCGTATCATAGTGGTATTGTATTGAGCCTAATAGGTTTGATGGTTTTTTATCCGCTAACCAGTGGGTTAATCGTAACCATGGTGGAGCAGGGTTCTGCAACGCTGGCCCGAGTTAACCGAGAGTAAGTATTAATCTGTATTCATTCTTTGCTGGAAACCAAGTAATATCTGTTTCGATGACAGAGGCTGATTGATTGCGTTACTCCCCTATTTTGGAGAATTTTCCTTGATTAGCGTTCTTCTTGTTGATGACCACGAACTGGTGCGCGCAGGGATACGACGCATTCTGGAAGATATCAAAGGCATTAAAGTTGTTGGCGAAGCACAATGCGGCGAAGATGCCGTCAAATGGTGCCGCGGCAACTCTGCTGATATCGTTTTGATGGATATGAATATGCCGGGTATTGGGGGGCTGGAAGCCACCCGTAAGATTGTGCGTTACACGCCCGATATCAAGGTCATCATGTTGACCATTCATACTGAGAACCCGTTGCCTGCCAAGGTGATGCAGGCTGGTGCGGCTGGCTATCTGAGCAAAGGCGCTGCACCGCAAGAGGTGATTAACGCGATTCGCTCGGTACATGCAGGCCAGCGTTACATCGCTTCCGACATCGCACAGCAAATGGCATTAAGCCAGTTGGAGCCGCAGGCGGAAAACCCGTTCAGCACCTTGTCTGAGCGTGAGCTACAAATTATGTTGATGATCACTAAAGGGAAGAAAGTGAATGAGATCTCGGAGCAGCTGAATCTCAGCCCTAAAACGGTGAATAGTTATCGTTATCGTATGTTCACCAAGCTGAATATTAGCGGGGATGTTGAATTGACCCACTTGGCGATCAGACACGGGTTGTTCAACGCGGAGACATTGTTAAGCAGTGAATGATCGTTTTGATGCTCAAGCATTTCTTAAAACCGTCACCAGCCAGCCTGGCGTTTACCGTATGTATGATCTGACAGGGACGGTGATCTACGTTGGCAAAGCCAAGGATCTGAAAAAACGTCTCGCGAGCTATTTTCGCACCCAGGTCAGTAGCCGCAAGACGGAAACGCTAGTCAAAAATATCGCGCAAATAGATGTTACCGTTACACATACGGAAACCGAGGCGTTATTGCTGGAGCATAATTATATCAAGCTGTATCAGCCACGATATAATGTTCTGTTGCGCGATGATAAATCCTATCCGCTGATCTTTTTAAGTGCCGATAGCCATCCACGGCTGACGGTGCACCGTGGTGCCAAGCATGCCAAAGGTGAATACTTTGGCCCATTCCCCAATTCTTACGCCGTGCGTGAAACGCTAGCGCTACTGCAAAAGTTGTTCCCCGTGCGTCAGTGTGATAATAGCGTTTACCGTAATCGCTCCCGTCCTTGCCTGCAGTATCAGATTGGTCGTTGTCTGGGGCCATGTGTTGCCGGTTTGGTGAGTGAGGAAGACTATCGCCAGCAAGTGGACTATGTGCGGCTGTTTTTATCCGGCAAGGATCAGCAGGTGTTGCACCAACTGATTGCGCGGATGGAAAACGCCAGCAAGTTGCTTAATTTTGAAGAGGCGGCACGTATCCGCGATCAGATCCAGGCGGTACGGCGGGTAACGGAGAAGCAGTTTGTCTCGGGCGACAGCGACGATCTCGACGTGATCGGCGTGGCCTTCGATGCGGGCATGGCTTGCGTACACGTGCTATTTATTCGCCAGGGCAAGGTGTTAGGCAGCCGCAGCTACTTCCCGAAAGTGCCGGGTGGCACAGAACTGAGTGAAGTGGTGCAAACCTTCGTAGGTCAGTTCTACCTGCAAGGCAGCCAGGCGCGCACTTTACCATCGGAGATCTTGCTGGACTTTACGTTACCGGAAAAAGATCTGCTGGCTAGCTCGCTAAGCGAACTGGCGGGCCGCAAGATCCAGATTCAGAGCAAGCCGCGTGGCGATCGTGCCCGCTATCTGAAACTGGCGCGGACCAATGCCTCTACGGCGCTGGTTACCAAGCTTTCTCAACAATCGACCATCCATCAGCGGTTGGCAGAACTGGCCAAGACGCTGAATCTGCCCGAAATTAACCGGATGGAATGCTTCGATATCAGCCACACGATGGGTGAGCAGACGGTTGCTTCCTGCGTGGTGTTCGACGGCAACGGCCCGTTGCGCTCGGAGTATCGGCGCTACAATATTACCGGTATCACGCCGGGCGATGACTATGCCGCCATGGCGCAAGTGCTGAAACGGCGCTATGGTAAAGCATTGGAAGAAAGCAAAATCCCGGACGTCATCTTTATTGATGGGGGTAAGGGTCAACTGGGTATGGCGATCGACGTGTTCAATTCGTTGAACGTCACCTGGGACAAGCACAAACCGTTGCTGATTGGCATCGCGAAAGGAACCGATCGCAAAGCCGGCCTGGAGACGTTGTTCTTCGTGCCAGAGGGGGAGGGGATTTCACTGCCTTCGGACTCGCCGGCATTGCACGTGATCCAGCATATTCGTGATGACTCACACAACCATGCGATCGCCGGCCATCGTCAGAAACGGGCGAAAGTGAAAAACACCAGCGCCTTGGAACTGATCGACGGCGTTGGGCCAAAACGGCGTCAGGTGCTGTTGAAGTATATGGGTGGACTTCAACCATTATTGAACGCCAGCGTAGAGGAAATTGCAAAAGTGCCGGGTATTTCACAAGCATTGGCAGAAAAGATCTACAATGCATTGAAACACTGAGGGCAATGTAGCAACATACTCTTAATTTCCACTCCAGCCAGATAGTTACCAGCATTATGCAATTGAATATACCGACTTGGCTTACCCTGTTCCGCGTAGTTCTGATCCCATTCTTCGTTCTGGCATTTTATCTGCCGTTCGTCTGGGCACCGATGCTCTGTGCGGTCATTTTTGTGTTTGCTGCTGTAACCGATTGGTTTGACGGCTTTTTGGCCCGCCGTTGGAAGCAGACGACCCGCTTTGGCGCGTTCCTCGACCCGGTTGCCGATAAGGTGATGGTGGCGGTGGCTCTGGTGCTGGTGGCGGAGCATTACCACACCTGGTGGATCACGTTGCCTGCCGCAACCATGATCGCTCGCGAGATCATCATCTCTTCGCTGCGCGAATGGATGGCGGAAATCGGCAAGCGCAGCAGCGTGGCGGTGTCGTGGATTGGCAAAGTGAAAACCATGGCGCAGATGATGTCTTTGGTTGGCTTGCTGTGGCGTCCAGAGCGTACGGTGGAGTATCTGTCGTTCGGCCTGCTGTACATCGCTGCCGTGCTGACTTTCTGGTCAATGTTCCAATATTTGAACGCTGCACGCCGTGATTTGCTGGAACCTTGATCGAAGCGATGTAAAAATCGGCAAACGAACCTGATGAGACAACAATTTTATTGACTCATCACGCCAGATAAGTAGAATGCATCGCATCGGACGGCAGCGATGAGTTGCAAAAAGATTGAAAAAAATCAGCAAGTTCTGATTGATGCGGGAATAGCTCAGTTGGTAGAGCACGACCTTGCCAAGGTCGGGGTCGCGAGTTCGAGTCTCGTTTCCCGCTCCAAATTTAGTAAAGCTGGCGATTGCGAGCTTTAGCCTGAGAAGGCAACAGAATTAAGGCGCGTTAACAAAGCGGTTATGTAGCGGATTGCAAATCCGTCTAGTCCGGTTCGACTCCGGAACGCGCCTCCAATTTTCCCGAGCCCGGGTGGTGAAATCGGTAGACACAAGGGATTTAAAATCCCTCGGCTTATGGCTGTGCGGGTTCAAGTCCCGCCCCGGGTACCAGGGAATAAAACCTAATAAAATCAACAAAGTACCAGAATAAACTAAACCGCCGAAAGGCGGTTTTTTTATGCTTGAAATCCTCTTTCCTAACATCTTTCCTAACATCATTTCCCGCCTGATTATTTTTTAATCAAAATTATTGCCCGCCAACTACCGGCACAATCTCAGTTTTTCGATCATATCTGGCAGTCTGTGAGCTGTTTTTGTGGCCGGAAATTTTCTGCTTATCCTGCAACGATCCTTCCAAA
Source organism: Serratia sp. (in: enterobacteria) (assembly GCF_051654945.1). GTDB lineage: Bacteria > Pseudomonadota > Gammaproteobacteria > Enterobacterales > Enterobacteriaceae > Chania. The sequence goes on along the minus strand of NZ_JBOFZA010000072.1, from coordinate 449,343 downwards.
TCTGAAATGCCTTTTGCCTTGAGATCGTGAAACGTAAAATTAAAATCCAACTCTGGAAATTTTGCTTGTGCTAACTGCTTGGCTTTAGACCATCGGCTATTGAATCCGTCCCTTGTATACCGCTGCCCACGCGGTTGATGCAAAACATAGATAGCTGCCATGCCGTCAACGATTGGTAGCGTTCCAGCTAGCGCTATGGCCGCGCGTAAGCGTTCTGACCATCGCTTGATCTGCTTTTTACCCGTCTTACCTTGCCTAATGAAAATTCCATCATCAACAAGCTGTGATTTTGTTAACGCGAGAATGTCAGCCTGCCGGGCGCAACAGAGATAAGCCAGTTCCATCGCGCATTGAACTATCAATGGCGATACAGAATAAAGAGCATCATATTCAACATCAGTTATGTAACGATCCCGTGCTTCTTCTTTAAATTGTTTGATACCTATCGTGGGGTTAATCTTCACCAATCCACGCTCATAGAGCCATCTAAACACACGTGACATAAAACTTTTTTCTCTGTTTGCTTGTGTTGGTGCAGATGCGCCGCGCTTGTCCATATACTGGCGTATGTGTTTTGGTTGAATGCTATCAGGATCCATTTTTCCAAAAGCATGAAGAATTTTTTTTGAATATTTTCTGTAATCTTTTTGTGTTTCAACGCCAAGATTGCAAAAATCAGCGGATAAAAAAAATGTTTCTACCCTGGAACTAAACGTTACATAAGCAGGTTTTTTGTTGTTTATTTCAGAAAATTTAGCCCAAAGAATGGGCATGGGAGTGTCTAAGGGGCAAAGATTTATAGACCCGCCGCTAGGCGGGTGGAATTCATATTGCGATTTACCACGATAAACGCGGGACGGTAAAGCATTGTCTTTCGGGTTTTTTCTCTTTCCAACCATAACGATCTCACAATGAGCTAAAATTGGGTGTATCGCGTTCTGCGTGTTGCTGATCAGGTTGGCGCAATGCGATAGGATTGGCAATATGGAACCAGGTTGTAGCGGGCGAGCCGTCCCGGCGTTCGCCATACCAGATCCCCGCCTTGTTCAACCATAGGCATTGTTGCGCTTTAAAATGACAACCGGTTAACTCTACCAAATCATCATGGGTTAAAATGTCATGATCTGTTTTCATAGTCTTACCCTACGCAACCGGCTACATTTTAATATGTTAGCCGGTATGATTTTGATTTATAGGAATCAGCTTACAAACTCCGGGCGCATATCTTCTAACATAATCTGGAAGCGTTCTAAATCATCGGCGCTTAGATCGCGTCCAGGTTCAGAGCGCTGAATTAAACCTTCCAATGCTGCGAAATCATCCGGGGTTTTACAGGCTTCTATCTTGGAATTTATATCCATTGCTTTTTCAAACTGACGGTAACGCCTAACGGCTTTATTTTTCAGTTCGGTATAATCAGTAATACCAAGTTTTTGTTTTAATTCTTCAACTTGTTTACGGATCGCTGATGCCTGCTCTAAGTTGCTCACAGTCTCGATTGCTGTCCTGATATCCGTAGCGATGCAACTATTATCTACTGATGGTTTATCCTCTTTGTTAGCTGCTGATGGTTTAATTTCCTGTTTAGCTACTGGGGGGTTACTGGCTAATTTACTGGCGCTAACACGCATTGAAGAGTTTTGCGGGTTAATTTCCCGCTCAACCCTTTGCTCTAATTCATCAGGCGTGTATACCCCTAAAATAACTGCTGAAGCATATAAGCGCGCCCAATATTTAACCGCCAAATATGCCATTTGTTGTTTTGGATTTGTTACCCATAGCGGGGAATTGCGTATAGCTACAGATGATAAATGAATAGGTTCCCCCCATGTAATTTCATGTTCACCTTTGATGATTGCGCCAACACGGATAAATAATCCTTCTTCATCCGCATCATTCCATGCGCGAACGCGCTTTGTTACATTATACGCACCAGTTTTTCCCATTTTCTTTTCGATTACTTCCGCAGTACGAGCACATTTAGACCAGTCCCCACCGCCATATTCATAATGAAACCTTCCCTTAATGGCATCAGAGCTGGTGATCACTGCATTTACGAGCTGAGCCTCATATCCTAAAACACCATTCACTACATAGGTTTTTTGTGCAACAGAATAAGGATTCATGCCCCATTGCATGGCCTGCATGATGACAGCCATACAATCCGCAGGTCTACCGGCAAGATGCGTCGGGATTGTAATAGTAGAATCAGCCATCAAATTAGCAAAGACAGTTAATTGATCTAACATTTGACCATTAAAAATCATGCTAATAGATGTAGCAAAAGATGCGCCATTTTCTACAGGTAAGCTTGTATTTTCCATTTATTATTCCTCACACAATGCGCAAAGATTCAAGACGACGTAAATCGAAATCATTTAAATCATCGATGATTTCTTCAGTGATTGGCGCGGGCCAATTTTCTGTATCAAAAGCTTGTTTAATATCCCGCAATGCTTTTTTATATTCCAGGCGACCCAATTCCAAAAGATCAGGAGAAGCCTCAACAATAGCTACCCAATGATAATTTTCATCCTTATTAACAAAAATCCAGAAGAATTGATCGAGTGCTGCAACATCACAATACATAGCCGCGCTTAAATGATAGTCACGATCAATAATTTCACGGTGTAGCTTTGCACGTAAAAAATCCTGCTTTATTTTCCCCATGCTTGTTGATTTTAGATCTACGCCCAATCTTATATTTTCAAGGTCAATTTCAAGATCGGGACGGACACGCACATCTAACCCTGTATCTTCATCAATACCGAAATAACTAATTTCTACAGCGCGATTTTGATGTTGTAAAATCGGGCCAGCTGACGGGTGAGTAAATAAAGCACGTTGAATAGCTGTTGCCGCCTGCATTTGTTGCTGTGTGACTAATTGACGACCATCGCTAGAAGATGTCCATGCATCAATAATTTCATCAGAAAAAATAGCATCAGGAAGAATTGTTTTGATACGGTTCGCCATATCTTCTTTTGTTCCACTAACTGGCAGCGGTGCAGGAATGGCTTTTTCAAGTGTGGCGAATTCTAAATCAATAATTGCCAATTGCTCTAACAAGGCATCCCGGCCACCGCTGGTTTTTAATGGTTCTGGCAAAGTGGCATTGTATTCTTTAATGCAAGCCTTCATTGCTGTTGCTGTGAATTTCTGCCCTTCTTGAATGCTTTGGAATTCAGGCGGCAACAGGGTGTAAATTCTGCCGATTTCATCAGCGTTGCCGCCCAGGGCATAAGGTGTTGGCAACTTGGCGTTGTGCTCATCAAGGATTGAGCGCAAAGTGTCTGAATCCGTCATTTTTGGCAAATTTGCGTTATGTTTATCGATGAATGCCCGCATTGATGCCGTGCCAGTAAAAGCGCCTTCAGGGATGATTGGTTCAACGTTAAAATCTTCAGCTAATTTTTCTGGTTCTAATGCCATGGTATGGACTAATGATCCAAATGTTAGCGCGTCACTACGTTCGCGAGAAATAGATTTGATAACATGGCGACCATGAAAATACATTAAACTGATTCGAGCATCTTTTAACATCGTGCTACTGATGCCGTTCGCAGCATGATAAACATCGTTAGGAATATTTTCATAACGCCCAGGCTCAAAAAAGGTTGGATAGGAAACAGTAGATTCTATAGTTTCCGTATTTACCGGATCAACATTTGAAATTTCTGCCGTTTCAATAACATCATGATTTTCATTGTCGATTTCATTAACTTCAATTAATTCAGTGGTCAATTTTTCCAAAGGTGACTCAGTGAATAATTTAGACATATCTTTACTTTCATTGCTTGGATCACATTCAAAAACGCCATGCCCCAAAAGATAATTCTCAATCCATATTGAAAGATCAACAGGTGATGAATATATTTCTCTAGATGGAGCTAAGCGAATGACATTGAAAATAGTTTCACGATTATAATTTAAAATATTTGATTTGGTGCGTAATGCCATAGACCAACGCTTAAAATCTTCATCGTTGTTTTTAATTTTCTTTTGTGCCCAACGATCAATTTCACCAGGTATATTTTCGAAGTCAACATCACCAGGCCACAAAGCGCATGAAATTTCACGATCAAGATATTCAAATGTCTGTTTAAAACTACGCTTATAAATAGACTTTGTTTCAGTCGTTACGATTTCTGATGACGCTGAATCTTCAACTGGTTTAGCAAGAAGTTGATCAACATACTTTCTGATATTTACGAAAGTAGATTCAGCATCATTATGACCATAACGTCGAACAACCCCGGCAACGAATGCGGCCAAATGTTCTGCATTCATTGCTATGATTTCATTAATCGTTAAAGCCTTGATTAAATCAGCATAATATTTATCTTCTTGCTGTATTGCGATGGAAATTACCTTATCTGATTCCTCTTTTGTGAAGCTGGTATCAATAGCATCAAAACCATGTTCGGCGATAAAGACAACTTTGATCGCGTGGCTGAATTTTGAGAATGATTCACGTGGATTTTTATTAGCCGCTGGCGTTAGCGTTGGGCCTGGTGTTGGTGTAGTGCCTTCGATTGATGCCGGTTTAACGGCTTCAGGCGGCAGCTGTTGCCCCGGTTCGGTAATGATGCGTTCCCATGACTTACCATCATCAGCAAGGCTGTAGCGGTCACACCAGGTATCACAGAATTCACCCTCGACAGGGAGATCATCAACTACATGGAAATCAGTTCTAACCGGCTTGAAATAATCCTTTGGATTTAACCCGGCATCTTCGATTTTATTTTGCAGATCACGCATTGCGCGATCCTCATTAAGAGATTCAAAAAAAACCCAAAGAGATTTTTTCCCTGATTTTAATTTCCCTTTGAGATAGAACGCGAAAATATCTTTCATTATATTACCCCTTAAGCTTAGATGCGAATTCACAAACAGCCCGCTTTACGCGGGCTTTTAGGATTTATATTTAATGAATCGGAAAAGTAATTGTTTTCGTATTTTCCGGTTTTGTTGTGGAACATCCTGATTTTTCCCTTGCCTCATCCAGCATGATATATAAATCACTGATAGCATCAATCGCACAATGTGGACAATGATAAGAGCCTAAAATATAACCGCCATGCAAACGAACCGTAGCAGGCTCCGCTTCATTTTTAGAATCCAAAATGATATTACCAAACGGATCGCCATCAATTGAAAACTCGACAACTTCATCATTCAAAAGAGACAATTTCACTTCGATTTTTTTGATTGCAATTTCCATGATAAATTCCTTAATTTTAAAATAATGTGCATTGTTTGCAACTAACGCAAATAGCAATAGCTGCATATAGATCCCTGGTGTTGGCGTTTAATAATAGGTGCCGGTACTTTCCCGGCTGTCAGAATTTCATACCTTATTAATTCCTTGCGCCGCCCCACGGAGTCAAGGAAAGACAAGGTAAGAAATTCATTGCTACTTGGAAAAGGTAACCTGTTTTTTATCTGCATCAATTTGAATGTCAAAGCCAGAATATGCAGCAAGGTTTTCTAAAATCTCAATTGTGAGAAATGGGTTTTCAAAACTAACAACAATAATTTCTTGTTCCATGATGCAGCCCTCATTTAATTAATGTGACGCGTCGTGACACGTCATAATCAGAATAATTTGTTTCGCCTAGATCATTGCTACCATGTATGCCTGCAAACTCATCAACCTGGATAACGCTATAAGCTGCACGGCAATAATGGCGCGGTACGCGTTCAATAAAAGTACCCTTAAAGGTTTCTCCATCCTCATAACAAGACTGTATTAGAACGCGCTGACCAGGCTTTAATGAAGTTGGTTTCATCATTCCCCCTGGTAAATCATGCGCCCCGCAGGGCGCGACTGATTAAAATGGGATATCTGCGCCGGTATATGCTGATACTGGTTTAGGTTCAACCTCAAGATAACCGGTCAATGTCTTGGCGATGCGTCGAGCATTAACAATCACTTTTATGATGTGATTAGCCACGCGTGGGCCACCATTGAAAGCATCACGTTTGTATTGTGCGATCACTTCCTGTTGAGTGTTGTGGACAGCTATCGCATTCATCCAGTAACAGCGGCGATCCGCTAGTTTCTGCGCAAGTGCATCAATTTCATGATTCATGATCAGCGCTGCGGCGTGAGCCTCAAAAATGGCGTTCTTTTCTACCATTTCAGCCAAGCGCATCAGTTCGCAAGCGATGGTTCTATTAAACCCGCTAAATTCTGCCTGGTTCCAGGTGTCGAGATTAGATTCAATATAACCAGTAACCGCTTGAGTCATGTTGTCATAAAGGTTCGCGTCTAATGTTTCGCTGTTCTCGCACTGGAAAGCGTTAGCAACTGAATCGATGAGCAAGCAAGCCATTTGATCAGCGTTACGCCAATTTTTGCGCCAGTCGCTTGCAAGATAACCAACAAGATTAAGAGATACACCAACGGCGGTGATTATGTCTTGTGCTTTTGTCAGTGCCTTGATTGCTGTTTTGCTCATCATGTAATCCTCTTTGATAGCCCTAAGTGGTTTTTCCCTTTGCCGTCTTTCCGAGCTGTCAGAACTTGCCGCCTACCTGTCTACACGTTGTGCTGATTTCGTTTGTTGCCGTGTTGAGTGATAGATTAAACCATAGGGTTAAACCTATTTCAACCAAAGGGTGAAGGTAATTATGATTTTATGGGTAACTAGTTGAATTTTTGACGAAAAAAAACCGACCTAAGTCGGTTTCAAAAAAGTGGAGGGAGTTATTTTTTTCTTTTTGATTTGATTATCTCTTTGATATTTCTACCCTTTAGCATTTCAAAGAATAGTTTATCATAATTTTCAACTTTAATTTTCAAGGTTTCCAGATGATTATCCTGTTCTGTTTCTGGTAGCCGATCAAATAGTCTTAATAAATTTTTGTGTTTTTCACTCAAAATAAATTGATTATCAAATACTTGATCATCAACATCTTCAGCATCACTTAAGAGCCATGTTAAAGACACACCAAACGCCTCAGAAATTTTTAGCGCAGAATCTTTACTCATCTTTCCTTTAGTAAACCAGCGCCCAGCCGCCTGGGGGCTAACGCCACATATGCGAGCAAGTCCAGATTTATTTACGCCAGTTTCATTCATCAGCTGATACAGGCGGGCCGCAATGGCTGGTTCTTTTGAAACATTTTCTTCATTCATTTCAAAATTATAACCCAAAGGTTTAACATTAAAAATAACCCAATGGTTGCATATTGATATAACCCTGTGGTTTACTGCATTCTCAATAACAACAAGGGTTGATGTGAACATGTCAAAAGAAATCCTGCTACGTGCCATTAAGGCCGTAGGTTCTACAAAATTGTTTGCTGAGAGGTTAGGGATCTCTCAACAATCAGTTGGTAAATGGATAAATAAAAGGAACGGCGTTATCCCTCAAGGCCGGGTATTAAAAGTATATGCAATTTCTGGTATCACGCCGCATGAACTGCGGCCTGATCTCTATATCAATCCCACTGATTGCCTGCCACCAGATGATCAATCTACACCCCAGGAGAAATAGGTAACGATTTATGGAAATCAAACACGAACAGATCCGCAATGCTTTGCGCGTATGGGCCGCTGAAGTGGGCCAACGGCGTATAGCTGCGCTAATCACTGAAAAGTTTCATCAACAAAAAATGACCACGCCACGGCTTGGCGTGATTGAACGTGCGGATGGGACTATAGATTTTTCCGCCTGGCACAATAACAAGCAACAGATCTTCCGTTGGATAGATAGTGATTCACGTAAAAGCGAAAAAAATATCCAGGCACTCTTACCAGCGATTGAAAAAGCGATGCCGATTTTTTTACTTGCGCGTATGCGTAGCCATTCATCGGAGACTTTGAGGGAAATCCTGGAACGGAAAGCACGTATTGATCGAGAGGTTGAAGCCTTGTTTGGTGCAATGATTGAAATGTCAGAGCACATAGCAAACAGCGGCCCCGTAGGTGGTGGTGTAAATTTGCATTAAAAGGAAATTTTAAAATGGCTAATTTCACAAAAGAACAAATAGAAATGCAAATTCGTGATCAATTAGTTCGCGATGGATTTCCTATAAATGTCGCACGTTCTGCGGCAATCCATGGAGCTAATCATTATATTGATCGCGCTAATGCTACTGTAGCTAGTTCCCTTGCGTATGCTAAAACTTATGCCAAGCCATTAAAAAGGATAAAAGATAAGCCGGAAACAAAAAAGAGTAGACGTTAAAATGACTCGGCGCAATTGGGGGATCAATGGCTAACTCATGGCTAAGATTGTGGCACGATATGCCCAACGATCCAAAATGGCGAACTATTGCTAGATTATCTGGGCAATCAATTGCTTTAGTGCAAGCTGTATATGTGCAATTAATGATTTCCGCCTCACAAGCCCAGGAGAGGGGTATTTATCAGATTGGTGAGGAAGATATAGCAAGTGCTCTTAATGAGGATGACGCAGCCATAGAAGCGATAATTGCGGCTATGCAAAAGAGGGTTCTGGATGGCAAACGCTTGACGGGTTGGGAACAGCGCCAGCCACAAAAAGAAGATATTGCAACCGGGAAAGCACAGAGTAGTAACTACGTATACTACGTAGCTACTACGGATGGTGACGTAGTAAGAGTAGGAATTAGTCGTAATCCGTGGGCCAGATGCAAGGATTTAAAATCCAGTTCCCATAGTAAATTTGAGGTGCTGGCGACGTTAAAAACTACTGAACAAAATGACGCTGTGATCCTTGATTTCTTCAAAGAGTCTCGGAAAACTGAAGGTTGGTTTTACAAAACTGATGCGCTTAACCAGTTGATTTTAAAAACCAAAAACAAAGATTTCAATTCGATAGATGACTGTATTTCATTTTTGCAATCACTGCCTGATGAAAGCTTCAAAGTTAACCGTAGTAACTACGGTGTAGCTACGTCGTCTACGAAAGATAAAGATCAAGAGGAAGATAAAGATCAAGAAAGAGAAGATCCCCCCCAAGCCCCCCAGGGGGAGGGAGAGGAAATTTTTGATCCGTTGAATTTTCAACTGCCGGAATGGTTATCCGTCGAGCTGTGGCAAACCTGGGTTAGATTTTGTGTCGAGCTGCGCAAGCCGATTAAAACCCAAAGTGCGGCAGCTGCTTGCGTGAAACGTTTGGATGGATTTAGGAAACAGGGGCATTCAGCGGAATCAGTAATAACGCATACAATCGCGAATGACTGGAAAAGCTTTTCTCCGCCCATGATAACTAATATTGCGGGAATTGATTTCGAAGGATCGTTTAACAGGATTATTGTTTGCAAGAAAAAACCTTTGAATAAATCAGAGGAAATAGCATTAGATAAATACTCAAGATCAAACTTGCGTATGGCAAAGGAATATGAAAGCAAAAAGGCTTGGCATGAATTTTTAAAACTGGCTTACCAGGAAACTGGCGAACAACCGAATCAAGGGGGCTAATCATGGAAACAATGAATATTGATAGAATTATTAATTGTAATTATTGTAACAAGCCTGCAAGGCTAGTCCGTGGATATGAGCTTTTCCCATATCGCCGTGATTTGAGCAAAAGGTATTATTGGGTATGTTCGCCATGTAATGCCTACGTAGCCTGTTTTCATGATAGCGATGCTATTCCAGTGGGTAGACTGGCTAATGCTCAATTGAGAGCTGTACAGAGATTAGCTTATGCAGCGTTCGATCCATTGTGGAAAGAATTCGGCATGAATCGGTTAGACGCTTATCAGTGGTTAGCCGAACAAATGAAAATGCCAAGCGCACAATGTCGGATTGGTATGTTTGATACTGAGCAATGCAGAAAGGCAACGCGAATAGCAACGGACTATAAAAACGAATTGCAAAGGAGGGCATGATCATGACGTTAGAAATTAACAGTCTAATCCGTGAAAGGCGTCCCGTTGTTGATGATGGTCGTGATTATAGCGCCGTGTATATCGACACGTGGCAGGCCGCAGCACGTGCGCGGTGTAAAGTTGCATACTTTCCTACAGTGAAAGCATCGAAGGTCTGTAAACCCGTTACAGAAGGTTTACCGGTGGTAAAAATCGGTGACCGAAACGCATACGGTAATGGCGTGTTAACCGGGATTTACCAGTTGTATCTTCTTGGCCGTACAGCTGAGCAGATAGCCAAAATGTTAAAAATGCCGCTTCAGCGCGTAGAGCATTTACTAACAAGAACAAGCGCGAAACGGAAAAGCATTTTTATTAAGGCAGCAAAGCAAAAGCTACCTACTGAAGCGGAAATAATGCGCCGCTTATCTGCTGAATCAAAAGCATGAGGGGTGAACAATGGCTGAATTGTGGGAGTGGTTACAGACGGTTGATAAATTAGATTATGGCGCTGTTGTGGTGATAGTAGTGTGTGCAATTTTGTTGTTGTGTTGCTATTTGGAAGATGACGATGATGATGACGATTTTAAACCAACTGAACAGAATTACGATTAACAAAATCATAAGGAGCATAAAATAATGGCTAACTCATTCAACAAGATGATTGATGAGAAAATTATCAAGCGTGGTAAAACATCGTTGTTGATCCCTCTTGATTATATCTTTTTTAAAGAAGATTTTAATAGACGTGTTGATAACGAACGCTATCGCACAGCAAATGAAGAATTTTATCAATACATGCTAAGTGGTGGGAAAGTCCCTAATCTTGAAGTGATACCACGCGATGAAGGTGGCGTGTGGGTTGTCGAAGGGCATCGCCGTACGTTGATGTATCGTCGTCTGCGTGATGAGGCCGGTAAACCGGTTGAATTTATCAAGATTGAACCCTTTGAAGGCAATGATGTTGATAGGATTGCGCGGATAAGAACAAGCAATAATCAGTTGTCATTAACTGATTATGAAGAGGCTTTATTAGTCAGAGATTTGCAAAATCTTAATTTGTCGCCGGATAAAATCGCTGAAGCTTTGCACATTCCACGTTATAAAGTTGATAACGCTATTATATTGATTTCGGCTAACAATGACGTGCATCAACTCGTTGAAGAGGGGGTTATTGATATTCCCTTGGCGGTAGAGCGTGTAAAAAAATTCGGGGAGAATGCCGGGGAGATTTTAAAGGTTGATGCGGATGGCGCTAAAGAAAAAGGCAAGAAACGCGCCACCAAATCAACAGCGATCCCGCAATTCAGCGCTAAAAAGTCACGTACTGTTTTAGAGCTATTATCGACTGATGATTTTTATACTTTCATTACGGAAAGTGACTTTATTCCGAATGATAAAAAAATGCAGGTGTTGGAAATCCTGGATCAGTATAAAGATTTTGAAAAAGAAAACAAAGGCGAAAGCGCTGATCCAGGTGACAGCGATAAGCAATTAGAAATTCAGGACTAGTGATAATCCGCCGGTTATAAATCGGCGGAGATAATCGGGGGTTTTTATGCTTTGGGATATGTTGAAAAGTTTAGACCGTCTTTCATGGGCTTCTATAATTATTGCTTTTATTTTTGTTGTTGCATTAATTATAGATGCGTTTGCTGATGATGAGGTGAAAAATGACAAATAATATTGAAATGGATAAAAAATATTGTTATCGCTATGTAGATGGTAATGATAGCGAAGGCCGTCCAGTTATAAGTTTATTTAGACGCGTCATTATTCGCGAAACTGAAAAAACATTTTGGCATGTTTATGATATGCCATATATGCCGCTAGAAACGCTCATCAAATATCAGACCGGTGGCCCGAAAGAGAACGTAAAACGTAATGTAAAACGCTGCGCCAAGGGTGCTTATCGTTCCAGTTACCATTACACCAAAGAAGAAGCGTTGCGCGCATTCGTCTATCGTAAAATGTTCCAGCTAGAGAAAATGCAGCTTAGAGAAGAAACTGTTCGCCTATGCCTTAAAGGTCTACGCGATGGAGGATTTATTACAGGTGGCTTTCAATGTACCGTGGAAAAATTACCTGATGGTAGGGAATTCCTAGCCGCACAAGAAAAAGGCCCGGTAGCATCAACTTACAATTGGGGGGATTACTAATGGCAAAGCGTGGACAGCTTACAGAAGCTATAAAAGAAAAGGCTATGGAAATTCTGGGGATTGAAATTACCCAGGGCGAAATACGTTTAATTCCATATGTACAATATCGTGCAGTTAATGAGGGATTTATTGAACGGATTCATACTAATGCAGATGAGAAAAAAATTTTAATGCAATGGGAATCATTGGGATTCGGGAAATTTATCGGCCCTAGTATGGATATCGAAAAACGATTTTGGGATGCAATGAACGAAATTTTATGGTTGGCATATGTTGTTTATGATTCCCAGGAGGAAGCAAAGCTATGAGAAAACCAGATTTCGCATCAACAAAACGTAACGCTACTTTTGAAGAATGGCATGAACAGCTTTGTGACTATGCCTATTTACGCGGTGAAAGCGCCGCAGATGCCGATGCATGGCGTTATGACTACGATGCAGGCAAAACGCCAGTTGATGCTGGTTGCGATGAATGGGGCAATGACTGATGAACTATAGCGACCTATCAGACTTTGATATCAACATGCGCGTTGCTGACGCTATCGAAAAACAAACAGGCCGGGAGATTGGCCCTGCGCTCCCTGACTACTGCAATCTCTCTAGTAACGCCTGGCCGATCATAGCAGCCAATAAAATCAACATTATCTGGCGCGGTGAAACGTGTGGGGCGCGAACTGTACACACGCCAGTAATCGAAGATGCCAACCCCCTACGTGCGGCGATGGTCGTCTATCTCATGATGCAGGAACAACAGCATGACAATGGAAAATGACACGTACGAATGCAGCCGCAGGAAGTGCAAGCTGATTCATCAGCACTCTGAGCGCGTTCTTGTCGAAGCCAAGCCCATACACGGCATACCGGTAAAAGATTCAACCTGCCCCCGCTGTGGGTGCAAGGAGTTCTATATCGTTAAGCGTGAGGATGAAAGCGAATGACAGATAAATTAGAAGCATTGAAAGCGTCTGCAAGGGGCATTGCTCGCTTGCTCGGAGATATTGCCAGTTTCGACAGTTGGGACATTGACGGCGACATCGTAGATATACGGTTTGAAGATGAAAATGGCTGTGATACCGGCGCTGACGTTTCGATAACTGAAACGGCAGATAAAGCGTCACAGGTTATCGGTGAACTGCTGGCAGCGCTGGAAGAGGCCAAAAGCAAAAACTATCTTGTTGACATGCTGGAGTGGCGTGGGAAGGCAGAAGAGGCAGATAGGCGAGTGACCACGCAAAACAGGCACGTTTGTGAGTTGTTTGATGAGGCCAAAATGCTACGGGAGCGAAACGCAGAGCTTGAGCAGCGGCTACAAATGGAGCCAGGGCAAGCAGATCAACGCCGTGCCGAAAGTCGCGCTGTACGTGTCGCGCTTGGTTTTGGGGAAGATGCTATTGATGTTGCACCTGTTGATTTAGTTGAAGCAATACAGGCTATCACGCAACGCGCAGCAGCTGCGGAACGGCAGTTAGCCGCGCTACCGGCTGACTGGTCAAAGGATAGCAGCCTTGTAACCTGGTTCCCGTTTACCGCCGCAAAACTGGCGGAGCTTGAGCAGCAATTACAGGAATCAATTAAATTACCTAGAGTGGCCGCTATCTATACGTTTTTATCCGATGTTGCCAGGCATCGTACAAGCGCTGAAAACGTGCGTGATGTAGTAGAGGCAATTCAAGCACATGCCATTAGCAAAATAGAGGAAATATGATGAAAAGAGAAAGTCGCTATATTGTTATTAAAGTATCCGATGCTGAAAAGTATCTCGGCCCGGTGAATTATCAACTGTTGCATACTATTTCTAAAAGTATTGCGATTGATAGGAAAATACAAGGAGAAATCCCGTTTGAATGTGTTGTTGTTGAATCAGATTGGCCGGAATATGAACCAGTTTGGAACATGATAGCCGCCAGGGTGGATGGATTAAAAAGCATACGCCAACAACACGCTGAATGGTCGAACGCCACATTCGGGAACGTTGGCCCCGTTGGCCCGCTAAGGCATCTGGCAAAAGAAGCCATAGAAGCGGCAGAAAAGCCTGACGATCTCTTAGAGTGGGCTGATATCCAGTTTCTCTTTTGGGACGCCCTGCGCCGCGCCGGTATCACTGATGAGCAACTAAATCAGGCGATGATAGAAAAGCTAGCAATAAATAAGGCTCGGTCATGGCCGGAACCAAAAGACGGTGAGCCAAGGTTACACATTAAATAACCATATGTTGAAAATTTAAAAAAGGATATTAAAAATGAAAATTCAAAAAGATGATGCAACCGCCGCAATGCAAGATTTTTTCCCAAACGGTGGGCGTGATTGGGATCAGGTTTGCGCAATGTATGACGCTATCGCAGCCGGGAAAATTCCAGGCGTGACTATAGAGCAGCAACCTACCATTACAAGCCTGGACACCGATCCACGGCGCAGTGATTTTTATTGCCGTCATACTGCTAGTGATTTTTACATAACTCAACTTGGCTCGGTTCCTGGGCGTGAGTTTGCGCTATACCGCAATGAAGTTGAGGCTCTCTATCTAAGCCTGCGTGATGCTCTATGTGCGGCGGATAAGGTCGAGGGGGTGTGATATGTCAGCACTAAAATTAGGAAAGAATCAGCAGAGCTGTTTAGAATGGCTTTATTCTCGAAAAGGTTGGTTTCCAGGCTGCGGATGGATATGGAACGGTAGATCGGGAACTATCCGCATTATGGAATCACTTGTAAAAAAAGGTGTTGCGGTAAAATCTGGAAGCGCTGCAACTCCACAGTACACAATAAATAAGAAAGGATTGGAGCATTTAAAAGTTACCAATCCTATAGTTTTTAAATATCACTAGCGGGTGAGTTATGGCAATCGCAGCATGTTACACAATGGATTTATACTGTGAGTGTCTGGAGTGCAAAAAGCCGGAAAGTGATTATCAATATAACGGCGGATTTGCTCAATATTTCGGAGAAAATTGGGCTGATTGCAAATCCCAGGCAAAGGCGGAAGGTTGGAGCATTCACAGGGATAGAGATACATGCTTTGCGCCAGGGCATAAAAAATTTAAGGTGAAATAATATGGCAGAACTAACGGTAGAGGAAAGAAAGTGGATTAAACAAGTGAACGCGCTTTTAAAAAAATGCCCGTCTAAACGGATCGGGTTCTATACTATTGGTGATGATAGCATAGGGCTTTACGATACGAGTTATCAAGATGAAATAAATGCTGCGGATATTGACTTAGTTCGAGCACTTAACATAACCGGCCACGGATTTAGCGAGGATATTTATTTTCCCAATGCTGTTCAAGGTGTATGCGGATAAGGATGGAAAATGACTAATACAATAAAACCAGATGGCCCATTCGTTCTAATGACGCTTGAAGGTGACGATGTTCTTTATGATGAACGCGGCATCGTAATGATGAATGGAAAGCCTAAATTTATCGGAGTTGGACGCCTTTATTTTGAATGCGATCTTGGTGAGTACAAAGCCAAATACTGGACGAAAGATATAAAAAATGCGCACACATTCAACACAATTGATGAGGCGACGACACAGCTTTGCAAGATGAAAAATCCGAACTTAATCAAAATTCGTAAGTTATTGCCAGGAGATAAAAATGATCCCCACTCATGAAGATTTATTGAAAATATTACATGATGCAAAAGAGGCCCGATCAACGCCTGCCATGCCGCCAGATGAAAGAATGCGGAAAATGAATAATTTTTTTTCAACTTTCAACCCTGATTTTGTTGAAAAATTGCTGGTGGATCTTCAAGAAAAAAATCAGCAAACGGATAGCCAAGAAATTTTGGAACGGTTGAAAGCTGCGGAAAGCCGCTTGCAAACACCGATCACGCTGCCCGCACCAGTAGAGATAGAATCGGAGGGAAAAATCGTATCAGTGATCCCTTACAAGCGCACACGCAAAAGCATTCTTGCGGCTGGCTTTAAGATTGCGCCAGGTGATGAATAGTTAGCATGTTCAACTATATCAATTAAAATAATAATCAATAAAGCAATCCCATTAACCCTATTTAGTTAGGGTTTTTTTATGTGATCTATATCTCAAAGATTCATTTTCAATACATGAAAAAGCTTCTTTTATCTCATTGTATTTAAAAGAGATTCATTTTTATTCATAATTATTTTCAATTAAAAGCTAAAGTTTCATATTTGCAGGATATGAATCTTTAACTAACTATTGATCGGCGCATTGATGCTTGGGCAATGTAGGGATAGAAAGCCAGCTAAATAATTTTATTGTGGGGTTTTCATGAGCAAAGTCTTTTTCATAAAATTCATTAAGTTACCAAGAAGTGGATGCACTGTTGTTTACACTAAAGATGGAGTAATAACGGCTAAGGAGCCATTAAGAGCAGATCAACATATTAATACGATACCGGGATTTATTGAGATTGCCAGATCTACTGGATATGACATTATTCAACCTCAAATCAGGTAGAGCGTTTATAAGGATATGCTATAATCATTTGGTCAGCTTGAACAACTGACACCTGGTCTTACGTTGTGCCATGAGGTGATAAGATGGCACAACTTTTAACGCTTGAAAAATGCGCCGTAGGTCTGCTAAGACCGGCGACGATTATTGATGTGGATTTCATTAGCAAGATAAAACTTGGTGATGCGATTTCTGCTAAATTCAGTCATCCCCGCAATTATAATTATCACAAACGTTTTTTCAAATTGTTGCAATTGGGCTTTTCATATTGGACGCCAACCGGTGGCGTTATCTTGCCAGCTGAGCAACAACTTATTAACGGGTTTGTAGATTACCTATGTAGAAATGTTGGCATGGATCATAACGCGGCTTTATCTGAAGCCGCTGATCGCTATCTAAATGAAGTCGGGCTAAATCGCACTTCCGATATTGCATTTCTAAAATCTTTCGATGCTTTTCGTGATTGGGTAACAATTCAGGCCGGTTATTATACTGAACATATTTACCCGGATGGCAGCAAAAATAGGCGAGCAAAATCCATCAGTTTTTCAAATATGGATGAATTGGAATTTAGGCAGCTTTATAAATCTTCATTAAATGTTCTTTGGAATTGGATCTTATTCCGAAAATTCAAATCACAGAATGAAGTTGAAAACGTTGCTGCACAATTGCGGGATTTTGAATGATGAGCAAACTTACAAAAGAAGCGCGCGGGCGTGAATGCCAGATTCGAATACCGGGGATCTGTAATCAGAATGATGAAACTACAGTCCCGGCGCATTACCGCCTAGCGGGAACCTGTGGAACAGCCATTAAACCGCCAGATACCCAAATAGCATGGGCATGTAGTGCTTGCCACGATGAAGTTGATCGGCGTACACGTAAGATTGATAGCGATACAGCCAGGCTCTATCATGCGGAAGGTGTGATGCGTACTCAATATATTTTAATAGCTGAGGGCAAATTATGAGACTCAAATTTGCATTAACGATTGGCGATCCAAAATCTGCGCAAATTGTCGCATATCAGGCTAGATCTACGGGTAGTAGTCATCTAACTAAAACTGACGTGTTAACGGCCCTAGGAATGACTCAGGCGCGACATCGTGCCGGATTGTGCCTGCTATATGCCAAATATACAAAAGATGCTGATGCTGGCTTTACTGCGTTAAATGAGTTAGTGAAATATGCCAATACTCAGGTGCGGAAATATGTTGGTAAGATACCAGGAAGAAAAGGCGCTATGGCTATCCGCGTTTTGGCTACAAAAGTTTTAGAGGAATATTGTAGAACGGCAGACACACCAGGCGCAAAATGCCGATGCGGCGGAAGTGGTGAAGTCTGCGATAGAAAAGCGACTGATAGAGAAGGCCGGTTGATCATTGTACCGTGTAAAAAATGCCACGGTTCGGGATTGCGCCCATTAACACAAACTCATGTGCATCATGCCATTCTGGCATTAGTTCCCGGCGTATCCCGCGCCACGTGGTATAGAGTATGGTCGCGCTTTTATGAAATTCTTTTGGCGTGGTGTTATTCACAAGAAGCTATTGCTGAATCCGAATATCAAAGAATTACGGCAATGTCATCTTTTTATACGGAATCTGTTGCAATGTGAGAAAATTTGCCCTAAATTGACTCCCATAGTGGGAGTTTATTAAGCTGAATACTAATAAAGCTTTCTTAATCAAGTTTACTGTTTTGAATGGCGGCTTGAAGCAAACCAACACCAGGGTTTTGAAATCTTCAAGCCGCCGTTTAATTTATAAAAACATCAATAAAATCAATAATATAAATACCCCCGATTTTTTGAGTTTGTGATTGTCATCACCGATTATAAAAATTTTTGAACGCTCAACAAAGCATATGATAGAGTTATGTAACTTAATTTTAACATTACATAAACATATGTATCGAAAAAGCGCTGTAGCAAAACATGCTGAATTTATTCATAAAATGATATCTAATGGTTATCGTTTTGTTGTTATGCGAGATGGGAAAATTCAAGAAAAATACCGCTATAGATATGAAGCTGATAGGCATAAGCGCAAAGGGATTTCAATCATTCCTATTGAAAGATTATTAGAAGATTAAGCCGCCTATGGCGGCTTGTCGTCATAATCATCTGGCGGTGGCCTGGTGGGCCATGGTGGGATATCACTCATCGTCGTCTACCTCTTTTTTTTGCGTTGTTGTTTCTGGTTCGATATCAAAATCATCTACCGTGGCAAATTCATCCTTGGCCCGCTGGTGGATTTCCTCTTCCGACATTTCAACGGGTTTCATGCTCCCAGCCATGCTTTGCCGAAAGTATGGAAAAAGATGATTAGTGAAAAATTCCTTACCCCCATTAACTAGCATTCGTCCCAATGGGGATTGCATAAATTTAATGATGCCGTCTAAATCATTCATTTTAATAATTCCCGCGCTAGTGGATCATCTATCATCCGAACAAAGGAGAGGCGCGGCTTTCCATCAATGCGCGTTCCTGCACCATATCGATCCGCTAACACAGGAAAGGTGTTATAGGCCAAAATCGCATACTGTTTATCGGTCTTGATGCGGTCAAACAATTTACCCAAATTATTCAAACTGGTTTTTAAATCCTTGGGTACGGGTAAATATTTTATTCGGCTGTTTAACTTTTCATAAAGCGCCTTTATCGGCGGGAATGCGAGTTGTGCGCGACTCATGCGCCCGCTGGTATTCGGGCGCGTTTCACGCAAAATTTTTCGCATTTCGATAACACCAGGATTAAATTCCCAATCGTCAAAAATAAGCGCGTCACCACGTTGAGCCGCTTTGACTAAGGCCATATGTTCGGACATTTAAACCCCCGCAAAATTTTGTTTGGCTTTATCTTTCGTTGAACGAATTATTTTTGCTGTTTGCCGCTCTGGTTCTGGTTCTGGCTGTGGTTGCAATGGTGTTTTTTCTTCAATCTCTGTTGGTTCCACAACGGAATTAACGAGAGGTGGATTCGTTTCTGGTAAAATTAATTTCTCGTTAACTGTACGTTCTACCAGCATTTTTATGACATCAGGCCATGATGTAGTCGGATTTGTGCCTTCTAATTGTTTACGCAACAATTTGAAAACCTGCACGTCTGCCGGTTCTGAATAGCCGTTTTCTCTTTGAAGCTGAAGCCGCAGGGTTTCCAGGTAACGATCATCATTCAGCATGTGGAGCAATTCTTGCCCATCCAATGATAGCAATGTGTATTGCTCGGCCAGGCGAACCGTTAAGCGCGGTTCCAGTGATTGTACCAGGCGAAGATGATAGGCTTCATTTTCGTTGAATTGGTCAGTAACCATAATCCCTTTACGCGGGCCAACTTCATAATAAGCAATATTGCTATTATCTTGAATGTAAGTTAATGCGCGTTTCAGGCCGTCAATTGTTAAAGCTGCCATGTGATGCCCCATATAGAAATTGTGAATATGAAAATTCAGACAAACGATTGAATCAGAGAAAAAAAGGGGCCATAAAGACCCCTGGATCCTCATCAGATTTGTTCCCAAATACTGCCATTCCATTTAAGAGTTAAATATGATCCTGCGGTAGTTAAAGCTGTTGCAGAAACATTACTTGCCCCTAAAACAGTCAGTGATGTAATGCCTAATGCAGTTTCAACAACTACATACCCCTCTTCACAATCTTGTAAAGGTTGCAAGACGATTGTATAAGTCGCCAGGACTGCCGCATTATTCAATACTTGAATAGCAACGCGATCAGGGAATGCTCCAATAACAGTAGTACCGCCAGCCACCGCGACGATTGGAGCTAATACGACGGGGGCTTTAACCTTTGGGTGGCAGCGATGCCCATTGCGATTATTATGGCATTCTCGGTCATCGTCATGACGTTCGCGACGTTCACGACCTTCCCCGCGACCTTCTTCAATGAAGTGGTCTTTGCGGTTATGATCATTGCGGTTATGGTTATCAACTACGTTGTCATCACCGAACCGCTCATCATAATCGCCGCGCACGCGTCCGTGACCATGCCCCCGGCCTTCCCCGTTATGGTATTCATGCCCGCGACGCTCATCATGCCCGCGACGGTTATGATTAAAATCATCGTTATTATCACGCTGATTTGATTCGTGGTTAATTACAATAGCCATATCTTTTTTCCTTATAGGGGGCCGCTTAAGACCCCCGGCAGATGATTACAGAACGCTGTGATCGTAGGCGAATGTATTTGTGTCTGACAGCTGAGAGCCATTAATCACGCCGCCATGGCGATGCCCCCGATGTTCCCCGCAATGGGCAGGCGCAGCCGTACATAGGCGTTGAGTATGTTCACCATATGGCGCACCGAAACGAAGCATAGTTTCTTGCTCGTAGCACATACGGTCATAAATTTTTTCTTCTTTTTGAATAATTTTTTCTTCCATGCACTGCATATCATTAAGTTGTTTGCGGGTATAACCCATTTCATAACCCAACTTATCAATGCAGCGCATAGCGTCATGGTGTTTATCAATATCGCGAACATGGTTTTCAGCTGACCGGTGATGACCAGCCCACACAGCCCAGATAATCACGATAAACGCGATAAAGGCCAGGATGCCCCAACCCACGCCAACAGCGGCATAATCTTTGTGGTGGTATGGATACCCGGCATGAGGGTGATAATCATGATCATGATGTTCAATATTGATCCCTTTATCTTCAGTCATTGCTTTTACTCCCGATTTTTTTTGGATGGGTTCTTTCACTACATCGTCGTCGTCGTCATCTATAAGTGGCATATGAATGCTTTCCTGTGGTTATATCCACACCATGAATGATTGACGTTAGATTGATCTATATCAATATTGCTTAGCAAATAGTGACGCCTATGGGTAACGCGCTTCCCCGCCAGCGGTGTAGATGCTGCGGCACACTTCAATATTTATGTGAATGTGGGCGATGGTTCACGCCTACGAGGTCAGATCAAAAATCCTGTAATAAAGCCTGTAAAATGCGAAAGATGCGGGAGCGGAAAATGTCGATCTCGAAAATTTTAATAAATGGTAAAAAATATCATTTATTAGCTGAAGTATTAGATGGTGATTCAATTTTTTTAGCAGTAAAAATCTATGACCATAGTAAGAAAATCTGGATTCATGAACTGAAACCGAAAAAATTAATAAAAGAATAATTCCCACTTTATTTTTAAATATCTAATGCCCAGCGGGGTGAGGATTAATGAAAATGTCTGACAAAAGCCCTGAAGTATGGGCGGCAATTTTTGCGTGGTTAGTATCAATAAAAGAGCAAGGGATCGCGGCGGTGCTTGCTGGTGGCATGGCATATTTGCGCGGGAAGTATCAAGGGGATGGAACATGGAAATCTCTTCTTGATGCGCTGATGTGTGCTGTGTTTGGCTGGTTTATTAAAGATGCGCTATCTGTTATTGGCGTTGGCCCGGATTGGTCATATTTTGCAAGCGTTGTTATCGGATACCTTGGGACAAGCTATTTCGGTGGCAAGATAAAGGATCTTGCCGATAAAAAAACAGGGGCAATAAAATGACAAATAAATTTATTTTCAGCCAGCGCAGCGAAGGAAATCTAAAGGGTATTCATCCTGACCTGATTAAAGTCGCTCGGCGGGCGCTGGAATTAAGCGTTGTAGATTTCGGCGTGATTGAGGGCTTTCGCACCATGGAACGGCAGCGGCAGCTATTGAGAGAAGGATCAAGCCAAACGCTGAAAAGTCGACATCTGACCGGACACGCTATTGATGTGGCCGCATTCATTGGAAAGGGTGTTTCCTGGGAATGGCGATATTACGAGCAGATTTCTACGGCGTTTAAGAAAGCGAGTTCTGAATTAAAGATCCCCATTGAATGGGGCGGGGATTGGAAAACGCTTAAAGACGGGCCGCACTTCCAGCTACCTTTTGAGGCTTACCCCTAATGGAGCTAAAAAACATCAGGATAACGGCCATTGTTCTGATGATTATCGCTGGCGCTATTTTTTACGGTGGAAAGCGATATGCAGATTATCAATGGCAACTCAAATGGGCGGATCGCGACATAACTGATAAGGCCGCACAAGCTATTCAGGAAGCCGCCAACCGCGCCGTTGAACAGAACATGCAAAACAAGGTTGCGGAGGTAAGCGAAGATGCAGCTAAAAAAATCGATGCTATGGAAACTGATGTTATTTACGCTACTGATGCCGCTGATCGGCTGCACGGCACAATCAGCGACTTACAGCAAAGATTGCGCGACAGTCAAGGAACCGTCAATTCCGCCATTGCCGGAAAACGCGAAGCAGAAGCCCGCGCGGCCCGCTTGTTTGCCGAACTGCTTAAGCAATCTGACCAGCGAGCGGGGGAATATGCGGCAACAGCTGACGACGCTCGAATTAGGGGATTAGCTTGCGAACGTGCATATGATGTAATTTATAGGAAATAAAAAATGACCATTACATTTAGTCCTGAAGAAAGAACTGAAAAAATCTGTTACATCAATGAGGCTATGGCTCAAGGCTACAAAAAAATGTTTCATCTGCCCTTTCGAATGATGAGCGACGTACAGCTACGTGATGAGCATGGGAAAGCGTGGGAATTCTTCAACACGCAGACCGCCAAGCATGATCACGCCTGCGTCAACTGCTTTACTGATCAAGGGCCATGCCTGGATGAATGCGCAATTGGTGATGAAATTGGCCTTATCGGTGAGTATTATTTTACAGCGGCGCAAGGTGATCACCAGGCTAAGGAAGATGATCTAAAAATTAATCCTATGCCATACGTTGAAGCCACCCCTGATCCATTGCATTTGCTGACGTTCTGCGTGTTATTGCTACGCGGTGGCCGGGTGGTAATTGGTGAAGATATACGCCCTAACTTTGAAGGTTATGATCCAGATGTAGGGCAGAAAGCCGCACGCTCTAACGCGTTAAAGAAAGCCCAACAAATTATGGCGCTAAAAGAAACTGAGCAAAAGAAACCAGCCAGCTTTGAAGAAGCCGCCAAGCCGCTGATCAAGTGGATGGCTGAGAACGTCCACCCTCATCACACAGCGGTCATCACATCCAACAGTGCGGAGCTACTCGAAACCAAAATGTGCAGCCGTACAGACGAATACCTGAAGGATTAAGGCCATTACAGGTGGCGTTCTAAGAGCGCCACCGATAATGGATTTTTTTTATCAAAGCGATCCAAAGCTGGTGGCTGAATTTTATGATCTTCTGAAAAAATCATGATTGAGTGTGTTTTAAAGAATAAATGATCTGTTTTCAGGGTGGGCGGTATCGCCGTTTGCCAGGGTTATATTTTACAAAGCAGCAGGAAATTCTAAATGAACATCAGTGAAAACGGTTTGAACCTGATCAAGAGCTTTGAACATTGCCGGTTACGCGCTTTTAAAAATGATGGTGGCGAGTGGATCATAGGCTACGGCTGGAAGCGCCCCATAGACGGACTGGAGTTGCACGAAGGCATGATCATAACCAAGGCTAAGGCCAACGAGCTGTTGCTTAAGATGATAGGCCGCTATGAGCTTCAGTTAACTGATGTGATCACTGTTGAGATTGGGCAACGTCAATTTGATGCACTGATGAGCCTGGCTTGCAGCATCGGATCAAAAGCGTTCACCGCATCCAGCTTGCTACAAAAACTGAATGCTGGCGATCAAGAGGGCGCGGCGGAAGAATTTTTATCCTGGTCAGATTTACCGGGACGCTGGACACCGTTCGAACAAAGACGCCGCATTGTAGAAAGAGAACTATTTTTATCGTAGGTAAGCTATGACTGACTCAGACGGGGGCCAACTCAGGATTGATTATTGTGCTGGTTTGCTCACGATCCAGGGTGTAGCAGATAAGCATGGTGTAAAAAAAACCACGCTGATCGACATGGCGAAAAGATTGGGATGGGTACGTAAAAAAAAACCTTCTAAGACGGCGACTAAAAAAATCGCTCAAAAAAAAATTAGTCGGTCATCTGGGAGAGAAAAAAAACAGTCTGAAATAACTGATGATGATGGCACAACGTTATCAATCGATCCTGACGAATACGGGATAACAGTCCAACAGGCTTGGTTCGCGTACTGGTTCACGGTCACAAAAAGCCGCGTTGAGGCTTACCGTAAGGCTGGTTACACCTGCCAGGGCAACACGGCCTACGCTGCGGCCAGTCGCCTGTATAGGGATGTTAAGGTTAGACGGGCAATTCGTGACCAGGAAGCCAGGACGGCAAAGCGTTATGAAGCCGATCTCGACCAGGTGATCAATCAGCTGATGGCTATCATCAATGCAGACCCGAACGCGCTTTCTCAGTACCGGCGCGTTAACTGCCGTTTTTGTTGGGGAGAAAAAAATCACTACCAATGGCGGGATCTGGATGAGCAGTTAAAAGCGGAAAAAAAAGCGGAGACTGATAAAAAACCCCCCGTTGATTTAACAGGTGGAATAGGATTTGTGGAGAACATGGATCCTAACCCTGATTGCCCCCGCTGCCAGGGTGAAGGCATTGGGGAAACGTTTTATTCAGATACGCGTGATTTAGATGGTGATGCCCTGCATTACTTTGCTGGTGTGAAAGAAAGCAAATTTGGCATAGAAATTTTAACTGAAGATAAAAAAGCAGCGCGGATCCAGTTGATGCAATTGCTCAACTTCCGCCGCACTGAAAGAGCGCAGGCATTAGATTTGCAACGCCTACAGCTTGCCAATGAGAAATTACGCGCTGAAATAAACAACCTTAAACAGACGGGCGGTGATGAAACGATCATTGTTCACAACGCGCTGAAGCCGCCAGGAAGCGAATGATCGGGGCATGTAATGAGAGAAATATTCATACCCGAATTACACACCGGGCAGGAAAAAATATGGAAGGAAGGAAGCCAGTATCGATATAACGTAGTTCGGTGCGGTAGACGTTGGGGTAAAACGGCGATGTTGGTGACGATAGCAATTAGCTATGTCACTAATAAATTCAAGGTTCCAACTTCTAAAAAAATAATTGCTGGCCGCGTGGGTATTTTTACCGCGCAATATCGACAATACCAGGAAATTTTTGATGAGTTAGAGGAAGCGCTAGGGCCATTAATAAAAAGTAGTTCCCGGTCTGAAAAGCGTATTCTTTTAAAAAATGGCGGGAAAATAGATTTTTGGGTAACGAATGATAATAAGCTTGCAGGACGTGGGCGAAAATATCATGCCGTGCTCATTGATGAAGCGTCATTTACTAAATCGCCGGAAATGCTGGCGGAAATCTGGCCTAGAGCTATTAAACCTACGCTGTTGGACTATATAGGTTGCGCCTGGGTATTTTCTACGCCGGATGGGATTAACGATGAAAACTTCTTCTATGCGATTTGTCATGATCCAAAATTAGGATTTCATGAACATTACGCGCCGACTTCATCTAATCCGTTTATGTCGCCGGAAGAATTGGCAGAAATAGAAAGGACTTCTGATCCGCGTGTATGGCTGCAAGAATATTTGGCTAAGTTTGTTGATTGGTCAAAAGATGCGTTATTTGATATCAATAAATGGCTGGTGGATGGTAAGCCGGTTCCCATGCCGGAAACCTGCGATTTAATTTTTGCTGTCGCAGATACTGCGCTCAAGGGCGGGACGGAAAACGATGGAACAGGCGTTGTATATTATGCTTACACTTACAATTACGTCCCTAGACCACAATTAGCAATTATTGATTGGGATGTAACGCAAATAAAAGGCTCGTTGCTGCCTGAATACATCCCCAATGTTTATTTAAACCTTGAGCGTCTTTCACTTCTTTGCAAGCCACGTATGGGCAGTGCAGGAATATTCATGGAGGACGCCGCAATGGGCGCTATCTTGCTACAGAAGGCCGAAACGGAAGAATGGGATATGAAAGCCATTGATTCCGAGCTTACAAGCAAAGGTAAGGATGAACGCGGCGTAATGGCTTCAGGCTACCATTACCAGGAAATGTGTAAAATCACTGAGCAGGCATTTAATAAAACAATGCCATTTAAAAACACTGAGGCTAATCACCTTTCAAAACAGGTTGCCGGGTTCCACTTGGCAGATAAAAAAGCACATATACGCGCTGATGATCTGCTAGACGGCTACATGTACGGTCTGATTATCGCGTTCGGGAACGGAGCAGCATTATAATGGCTGAATTAACGAATGTAGGCGGGGTAGGCTCGGAGCTATCCCGTTTATTACAATGCGCCAACATTACGCCAGGTGATCAAGCAAGTTATGAAATGTGCAAAATCATTTGGGCTGAGCATCCATTGGGCGGAAAGCTGGTGGAAAAGCCGATCACGATGGCGTTATTTAAACCACGGATTAATAATGTCGATGATGATCCGGATGACAAAATCGTCAAAGCCTTTGAGGATGCCTGGTTAGCCCTAGGTGTGACCGAAAAAATTCGTAACCTCTTCTTTCTGGTGCGTTGCTACGGGGCCGCAGCAATCGGCGTAGGCACGATAAATGAGAAAAGCGAGGATCCACTAGGTGGGTTTGGCTTATCGGCTGATAATATTTTTATCAACGTATGGGATCCGCTAAACGCTGCCGGTTCCATGGTGACGGATCAGCAACCGAATTCACCAGATTTCCAACGTCCTGATGACACATTAAACATTTCAGGTCAAAAATGGCATCCATCACGCACCATGAAAATTTTTAACGGTGCGCCAATTTATCTTGGCTATCAGCGTTCGGCCTTTGGTTACACCGGGCGATCAGTCTTTCAGCGTGCGTTATACCCGTTACAATCATTTATAAACACAATGGTCACTGATAATTTAGTCAGTAAAAAAGCGGGTGTTATCATTGCTAAAGTACAGCAAAATTCATCGGTGATTTCTAATTTAATGGGAATTGCAAACATTGCCAGGCGAAAGGATATTAAGGACGCAGAAAACGAAGGTGTATTAAGTATTGGACAAAGTGACTCTATCGAATCCATGGATTTACAAAATATTGATAAAGCCATGACGACCGCTAGAGATAATATAATTTCTAACATTGCAGCCGCCAGTGATACGCCTTCATTTCTGATGAAAGATGAAGCGTTCGCAAATGGCTTTGGTGATGGCAAAGAGGATTCGAAAGCTATTGCTCAATATATCGATAGTGTGCGACAAACTATTGAGCCGGTTATTTTATTCTTTGAGCGTATAGTGCAATATATCGCGTGGAGTGAAGATTTCTTTAACGCATTAAAAGCATCTAACCCGGAAATTATTTCCGGTGAATATCAAGAGACTTTTTTATCATGGCGTCGTAGCTTTAGGTCTAAATGGCCTGAATTAATGGAGAAATCACCAGAAGAAAAACAGGATGCTGATTCAAAATTGATTGTTAGGGCAATAAAATATGTATCCGCTATGGCTCCATTAGTCGATCCCATTAACAGGACGAAATTAATTGAATGGTCAAATGAAACAATAAATACTACCTATGTTGCGAAAAACAATCCTATTGTATTTGACTATGAATATTTACAGGAAAATGCCCCACCATTACAGGTAAGCGATAATGGCCAGCAAGACTTATCGGAAAAAGACATTATATGAAACGCTAACCGATGCAATTAATTATTATATTGATCGCGGTTGGGATTCAGAAAAATCACTACTCAGTTGGAGCAATAAACTAAGGATTGCCGCAAATAGAGAAAACGATAATCTTGATGTCACGCGAAACCATCTTAAAGCCGTATACAGGCGGCTAGTTATCGATGGTGGCGCATTACGTGATCAGCCTGTTGATGGGCCTAACAGGATTACATTAAACAACATCAAGCCTGATTTAAGGCGTGAATTGGATAAGCGTATATTTATGGCGGCTGATTTAATTAAATTAAATCGCGAAACTGCTATAAATAAAACGGTTCAACGCTTTCAAGGGTGGGTTTCATCCGTGCCGCCTGGTGGCACATCTGCGGTAGATAGGAACGCACAAAAGCAAGCGATTAAAAGTTCTTTGATGGAACAATCCTTTATTAATCGACGTGTGGCGATTGACCAGGGCCACAAGCTTGCTAGTGCCGTAACTCACATCCTATCCATTCAGGGTGGCGCTATAGCGTTTCAATGGCATTCTAATTGGCGTAGGCCCGGATATAACTTCCGCGTAGACCACAAAGATCGCGATGATTTAATCTACCTGATCCGTGGTTCCTGGGCGCTTGAGAAAGGGCTGATTAAACCTGTTTACGGCTATTATGATGAAATCACCGCCGCTGGTGAGGAAGTTTTTTGCAGCTGTAAGGCATTGCCGATTTATGCCCCGCAAAAATTGCCGCTCGAGTTTTTAACAGAAAAAGGGAGGCTAGAATTTGTTAACTGAATTCGAATTAGCAGAAAATATCCGTGATGGCACTATTCCTTCACCGATGAAATTTTCTAGTATGTGGCTCGTAAATCTGCGGATAACCGGCACTGGCTTAGCTTATAGAGCCGGTATAGATGAACATGTATGGCGCGATCCTGATATTTATTTAAATGATGAATTTCTAAAACGCTGTAATGGCCTGCCGGTTATTATGAATCATACCGATGATGGGAGATTAACAGAAAAAGATTTTAAAGAAAAAGTAGTGGGTAGCGTAATGTTACCCTATATCAAAGGCAATGAGGTTTGGGCGGTTGTTCGCATATATTATGAGGATGCCGTTGATAAAATACTGACCGGAAAAGTATCTACCAGCCCATCAGTAATTTTTGACGACGAATCTGGAAATATTGAATTAAAAATCGATGATTCAACGATGTTAATCGAAGGAAAACCGTTTTTAATTGACCATATCGCATTAGTAACAGCGGATCGGGGTAGTTTGGGCGTCTGGGATGTAGATAAAATTCCGGCAGGTATTGAAATTACTAACACAGGTAAATTAGATATGAACGAAGAAGAAATGAAAGCGCTACTGGCTGGCATGTTCGGCGAGGTAACGAAAACTATTAATACAAAATTTGATGCCCTGACCACGCGAATGGATAGCATGGAATCATCAGCGCAACAACGGATCGAAGCGGAAGAAAAAGAAAAGGTTCGGGCAGAAAAAGCCAGGGCTGACGCAGCCGCCGAAGAGGAAAAGGCGAAAGCTGACGCGGCAGAAGAAGAGGCGAGAAATAAGGAGGCCGAAGAAAAAGCGAAAGCTGACGCTATGGAGGCCGAAGAAGAAAAAGCCAAGGCTGATGCCGCAGAACAGGAAAAAAATGTTATGGCTGATGAGGCTGATCTTACAGCTGCACAAGTTAAAGCGGATTCCGCTTATACTGCCTGCGGTAAAAAAGCCCCGTCGCCATTCAGTGGTGAAAATTCCTTGGCTTATCGCAAGCGCGTTTTGGCTGGGCTGCAAAAATATTCCGAGCAACACAAAGATCTCAATATTAAAGTTATCGCTGATGCTGCGGTATTGTCGATGGTAGAAAAAGAAATCTTTGCAGATGCGCAGGCATCCATTGCGCGGGAAATCGCAAATAAACCAGGACAATTGATTCAAACTGTCAGACATGATGATGCGGGCCGTCCTATCAAAGAATATAAAGGCGATATGGATGTTTGGCTAAATTCTGTTAAATACCCAGGTCAAAAATTAGTCCGTTTTAACACACCAGGAGCAATGAATTATGGCGCTAAGTAATGCTTACAAAACAGGCCCGGCATTTAAAAATAGCTTTAATGTCGATTCAACAGGGCTAACACAGGGCGACGCTCAAGACGATCCAGCCATTCGCCTATCATTGGCAGCGGGTATCATTGCTGACGATGTTGTAGGCTCACTGTGGGGTGGGTTGGCGCTGAATGCCGCTATTCCTCAAGCGAAAAATAATGCCCTGGGCGCGGTAATTCGTCCCGCTACGGAAACTAATGCCAATTCGTTTTGCGTATTCAACCAGGCCAACCATGGGGTAATTAGTCCGAGCAGTGGCGTTCCCCAATATATGGCGACTAACGGCATCCATTTTTATCGTATTGGTTCTGGCGCTCGTATTCCATTACCTATCAGCCCACAAGTGGCGGCATTGGCTGATGGTTCTACGGCAGTCGATGAACATACGTTTTCATGGGATCCGGTAAATAAACGAATCGACATAGCCGCCAGCGATGGCATGGCTATTAAACTGCTACTTGTTTCAATGACCGGCAACATGGCGGCAGAAGAAGATAGCGCAACTAAAAACGTTAACTGGACTGACGCCCCATTGGGACTATTTCAGATTTAAATTGAGGGTACATAATGAGCACATTTGCACCAGCGTATGTTACGCTTAATCCATCAATGATGTTGCCTGACATTGCCATGCAATATTCGATGGTAACAGGCGCGTTTGATTTACTACCAAGTTCCCGGCCTGAAGTGAAAATTGGCACAAATGATCTTTTGGTTTACCAAAAAACATTGCGCCTCACCACTCAGAACTCAGTGAGCCAATCCTTACCTAATCAGCTGATGTCATCTTCTGTTGTTCCTGGTTATACCCAGATGATGACATACCGCATTGCTACACGTTCGCAATACGGGCTTTATGACGATACCGCCGCTAGCCAATGGGGCTACGCGTTGCCCGCAGCCCTACAGCTTGCAGCGCGGCAAGGTACGGCGCAAACGCTGCGCGTTATGTTGCTGTACGGAATGCAGCCATCAAACGGCGAAGGCATCGTAAACGCACCGAATGCGATGACTGTAAACCTTGGCGCTGATAGCCATGGCGAAACGGCGTATACGCGTTGGGATAACGGCGAATTGGCGCAAGCGCTGTTAGGTCATATTGCAGCGTTGAAAATTCGCATGTTGATGTTGGGCCAGCCAGCGCGGATCGTCGTGTGCGGGCCGCAGCGCTTCTTAAGTCAGTTGTCATACACTGGCATTGTAGAGCTGACGAGCTATCAACGTCCGGGCGCTGGTACATCAACAACTGGCGTTATTGTGCAGACAATCGCAGGTGAAGCCGTTGGCGATGATGTGATTTTCACAGTTGATGAAACATTGCTGGAAAAAGGCGCTGGCGGTGCTGATCTGATTATCATCAGTGCGCCAGTGTTGAACGTTCCTAGCAATGATGCGGGTATCAACACGAACATTTTCGCCAGTTTGACGCCTAACCAACGGGCGGTAAATCAGATGTTCTGTGATGTGGCCGCGCCTACGGAAATCACGACCCCGATTGCTGACGGCGCTTTAACTACGCTGTACACCATGCGATCAACGCCGGGTTGGACGCTGCGATCTGAAGGCGTAACGTTGCTTTCTGCGATGTATGGTTAATATTAATTTTCCCTCATGGCGGCGTAATGCCGCCTTTTTTAAGGATATTTATGAAACTCTTTATCGGAAATTGCACCGCACAACTTCACGCATTTAATTATAAATTGCCTGAGCGCACACAAAATTTTGTCAGAGAAATTAAATCTGGCGAACAGATCATGATCGAAGGTAACTCAGATGAAATTGCCGCGATCATCCACCAGCACAAGCCATATGGTTTTGTTGATGTGAAAAAAATTCCATCTGATTTTTCCGGGCTGTGTTATTCGCAGGATAAACAGATCGAATTACCAAAAATCCGCCAGGCTTATGAGGCCCGCGTTGAATTCTTGGATCAACGAGCGCAGGAAATCCGCGATAACAGCGTTTTATCCATGAATAACGAATTGACGCAAGTCGCCAGAAATCACGGTAAAGAAGAAAAATCTGGCTTTGAAATGACAATCGAAGGTCAGCCGCTTGAGCCGTCGCAAACAGAAGAGACAAAGACATTCAAACAAAAAATTAAAGTGGAGAAATAAAATGATCGGGGAGCTTCCAAGCTTTGAAGGATTTTTAAAATTCGTCCGTAGTTATATGGAAGTTCCTGTATCTGCTATTGCTGATGACAGTTATTTTTTGCAATGCGCCTTTGAAGTCGCTAGCGAATGGATGCCGAAGGGAACGGGGCTAGAAATGTTGCCTGCCATGTATAAAACATGCGTGTATAACCTTGCCGCCTCTTTTCTTTTAAATTTCGCTAATGACATTCCGCCAGGCACTTTTTTTGCAGATGCGCGATCAAAATTGGGGCTTGGCAAAAAAGTTACTGGCGTTATGACAGCCGCAGCCGATCAAGGAACATCCGGATCAACGGTTATAGGTGATGCGCTGAGCAATTTAAGCTTGGCGGATTTAATGCTATTGCAAGATCCATATGGGAAAGTTGCACTGGCGATCCTAATGGAGTTGGGGCCGTATTGGGGGCTGACGCGATGAAAATAAATCTTGGCGTAATTGATATCCCTTATGACTACGGGATTGCCCCGGCAACGACGCACCAGGTCGCAGACGATTTAGAAGATCGCTATCAGCTTTTCACAAATTTTTATCATGAGCATGAAGAGGAGATCATAAGGGAAGTAAATGAAGCCATTACGCTACAGCTGATTAATCATATCAGTTACGGAGCGCCTTTTGATGAATCAGAAATTATTTTAAGCGGTGTTGTTAAAGCATTCAGTCTTTTTCTTGAGCGTGAGGAAATGGCCGGATTGGACGTTGACGGCGTTCCTACGCTTGCGGCACTGGAAGGCATTAACAGCCGTTTAAAAATCCATCACGGCCCGCGCAGGCCGTCATTTATCGATGGCGGT
Organism: Serratia sp. (in: enterobacteria); assembly: GCF_051654945.1. Taxonomy (GTDB): domain Bacteria; phylum Pseudomonadota; class Gammaproteobacteria; order Enterobacterales; family Enterobacteriaceae; genus Chania. The sequence continues at coordinate 416,361 of NZ_JBOFZA010000072.1, read as the reverse complement.
CTATTCCTTTCATCTGTCACTGCCTGGATAAGTTTCGATGCCTAGTTTAGAAGAATCCGCAAAAACAGCGAGCACGGATTTATCAAATGTTTTGCAGGCCGCTGTAGAAACCATTTCAGCACATCAGCAAATCACATTTACGCTTTATGTGAAACAGGTTTTGCCGCTGGACGGTTATGTATTTTGGGTAAAAGCAAGCGTGGTAAACAAGGAGGAATTAAAACGGCTGGGGTTTGATAATGCGCCGCTAACGGTAAAAATTACTGGCAGCTTGCACCGCCAGGCAGTCATAGAACAAACAGAAACCGCATCACAATCAGTAAATCATATTATTTTTACACCGCTTGAACCGATTGCAGATTTTAATGTACCTAGTCCCCAGGGGGTTTATCTTGGTGAATATGATGGCGTTCAATTCACTTTTTCACGTATGGAAAGTAAATATACGCAAGCAGGAATTTTTCATTATCGGGGAAACGCGGTTTTACCAACGCTAAAATCTCAAATCATCAACGATCCCGCAGATATCGATACTGATTTGATTTTATCTAATAGTATCCCTATCTGGATGAGATTAAAAAAATACGGGACGGTTTACCCGTCTTATCTATCACCGTCTGACATGATACCGCCTTATATTGTTGCTGATGTCAAAGAAACACAGCCGCTACAGGCCGCAGCTAATTTATTTACACGCTCACAGCATGTAGTTGATAAGGTGCGCGTAACGCTATACGGATTAAATAACGCTCAAGCCCTAAATTATATGGATTATATCGTTTACAATGCATGTGATGAAGAAGGCTATGGGATAAGCAATTCCCCGGTAATGATTGATGATAAATTAAATCAAGTTGAAATACATGCTTTAGCAAAGAAAAAGCATATCGACTTTGAAATAAATTATTATCAAAAGACCGCAAGAGATATTGCGCTACAACTAATCAAAGAAGCTTTCATTCATTTGGAGATTTTATAATGCCGGATACTTCAGATTTTCAAATCGTAACAATAAACGTAACGCAAACTATCGGCGCGATCCCTTCAACATTACAAAAAACTGCGGCGCTCGTTTCAAGTGGAGAAACAACGCTTGAGGCGGGTACATCACAGTTAATTACGCAGGCTTCCGATTTAAAGGATATTCTCAAGGCAACGGGAACGGCATCGATTACAGCTATGACAGAAAGCTTTTTTGCTCAAGGCCAAAATCAAGCCGTATATATTTATGAAACCGGCAGCACTGAGGCAGTGGCGGCAATTGCAAATCTGAAAGAATACATTGATGATCCAGAATTGCGATTTTATGCATACACAGTTCCCGCATCTTGGGATGGCATTGCAAGCTTTATTAGTTTAGCGGCGGCACACGAGACTACAACATCTATGTTATATTTTTTCGTTGATATAGATGAAGATGATGGAAAAAACCCGTATGAGGGGACGAAAAGCGTTATCGTAACCCGGAAAAGCGATGATGCTACAATCAGTAATTCTGCCGCGTTTATGTGGAATCTGGTTAGCGCTGATCCATCTGAAATTAACAAAGTTCCACCGATGGCATTTCGCTTCATGTTCGGCGTAATCCCCTTTGCCAAGAGAAAATCAGTAAAAACACTTTTGACCAATGGTTATATAAATTATATTGGCGTTGGCGCTGAAGGTGGGATTAGCAATAAAGTTTTGTTTAATGGTATGTCATCAGATGGCAATGATTTGACTTATTGGTATTCAGTAGACTGGATCCAAATTAACGCGCATCTTGCATTGGCTAATGAAATTATCAATGGAAGTAATAACCCAATAAATCCGTTGTATTTTAATCAGGATGGCATCGAACGCTTACAGCTTAGAGCACAAAGTGTCTTTAATTCTGGCGTTAGTTATGGCCTGGTTAATGGTAATCCAACAGTTAACGCTGTAGGCTTCAGGCAATATGTGAAAAATAATCCAAATGATTACGCCATTGGCCGATATGCAGGATTGTCGGCAGAATATACCCCAATGCGTGGTTTTGTGAAAATTGTCTTTAACATTAACGTTACTATGCAATTGCCATAAACATTTCTTAATCTAAATAGTGGGAATAAAATAAAATGCCTAATCCATTTGTTTCGCAAGGTGTATTCAATAAAGTTAGAGCGTCTGTGAAATTCACACAGCATCCAGAATTAAACATTACCGCCGCATACTTAACCCAGGATGCTATAGACATTCAATTTCAAGGCGATGCGGGCGTATTGCTGCCTACCATGACTGGTGGCGCACCGTCCCCTAATCCATACCAAATGATCAATGTTCAAATTCATTTGGTGCGTAGCCAGGGGATGGCGCAACTATTTAAAAATCAGATTGAAACGGATACTTTTTTAGGTGAGGCAAAAATTTTCTCAGATACAACAACGCTAGGCGATTTCGTCATACGCAGCGCAACCTTGCGTTCTGCGGGTGATGTAAGTTTCGCTGGACGTGATCCGGCGTTCCTTATCTCAGTATTTGGGATTTATGACGTTAACAAAGATATGTGGGATTTATAAAAATGGAAATTTCAAGAAAAATGAATTTGGTCACGCCTGTTGAAACTGATACAGGCGTTATCTATGTGCATTCCGTGCCAATCTCTAAAGAAATTTACCGGGAACATTTTTTGCCCTTGAGTAAAACCTTTGCCGCCATTTTTGGACAGGGATTAAATGTGATCGCTGGCCCGCGCGTGGCTTATATGATGCTTGAAAATATTTCAAAACTCGATCAGACGTGGGAAGGTGCGCACGGTGTAAAAAATACACTAGTGCAAGAAATTATCAGAAATTCAACGGCGATTGTTCCCGTCGAGGGTAAAGGGTGGGAAGAAATTCCCCTGGACGTGGCGATCAGTCGCGATATTGTTGATCCTGATGATGTGCTAGGCGAGATTGTTTTTTTTACTTGTGTTTACACCATCAACAAGCCAGCGCAGGCCAAGTCACTGATGGAGGATGTGAGTTCTCTATGGGGCAGTGTCTATACGTCGCAAACTGCTACGGAGTGGCTAACATCATTGCAGACATCGATCAACAAAGAGAATACTGGCGGGACGGAGAAAACCTCATCAGTTCCATCTTAGAGTATATAACTCATGATGGAATTAATGCCTTTATGCGTGAGTACGGTTTTAATATTAATACCGCCGCAGAACTCCGCGAACTCATGAAACATAAAAGGAGCAAAATATAATGGCAGAGCCAATCCCCACACTAGTTATTAATGTTGATAACGAAAAATTAAAAGAAACCCTATCACTTTATGAAAAATTACGTGAAGTGGCCGAACGTTATCAGCGTGATTTTCCGGGATCTGCCCCTCCTTTAAATGGTGGCGCTGGCGGTGCTGGTGGCCCTGGTGCGGCTGGCGGTGCTGGCGGTGCTGGCGGTGCTGGCGGGGCTGGTGGTGCCGGTGGCGCTGGCGGTGGCCGTGGTGGCGACCAGGGGCGCTTTCTGGCTAACGTGGAGCGACTGGCTAGAGGGATCAATAAAACATTTGGCGAAGTTAATAAAACAATTGAAAAAACCATCGGCGGATTAAAGGGGCTGTTTGAATCTGCTTTAAAATGGAGCGTGCGGATCGCGTTAATCGGCGGGGGTAGTCTGTTTGGCTATGACATGATGGCCCGCCGCGCCTCACAGCAAGCTATGGCCGCGCAAGGTCTTAACGTGCCTGTAGGGCAAATGCAGGCCGCGCAAAACGTCTACGGTAGCCGCATATCGGGCGTATCCGGCATTATGCAAGGATTGGCCGCAGCGCAACAAGATGTAACCAATCCCGCTTATCGTGGTCTATTGGCGGCAGGCATCGATCCGACAAAAGGAGCGGGAACCAATCTACCTTTGCTTTTTCAAAAAGTAGCAGAATTAACAAAAGGAATGAAAGATACCGGCTTAGCCTATACCACAATTAGTAGTCGTGGCCTGGGGGGGTTAATCAGCCCTGAAGTGCTTAATCAGATCATGGCTAACCGGGAAAATTTACCAGGATTAGCCCGGCAATTTGAAACAACATCAACACAATTAGCATTGCCAGAAAATGTTAATTCATCATTTCAAAAGTTGATTACAATTTTTGATACCAATAGCGATTTAATGGCTAATTCATTTAAAACATGGGTTAGTAATTTAAATGGCCCGATTGGTGAATTGGCTACTACATTTACTCAGGCTGTTGATAAATTTCTAAAAGGCCCAAATGGTAAGGCTGTATTCGATACTATTCGGGAAGGTCTTGAAACCTTCAGCGCATGGATCAGCAATCCAGGTTTTCAAAAAGATTTGGGAGACTTTAGTAAAGCGATTGCAGATATAGTCAAGGCTATTGCGAGGGGGATTATCTGGCTCGGTAGTTTGCTGGGCGGTAAGGACGATCTGTTAATTAATCAGATAAGAGATAATGCACTTAACTCTTTGAGTAACCCGAAAGTAAACAAATCTATTAGCTCGTCTTTCAGTCAATACAACGCCGCACCTCATGAACCAGATCCCAGCGCATGGGGTTTTGTTAAAGCTTTGGGCAAAACTGCTTTTGGCCTTCTGACTGGAGTCGGTGTAGATGATGTTGAAGAACGTTGGAATGCCGGTGGATGGTCAAATTATGAATTAAATAAAAATGAACCAGTACAACATGCACAATCAACAAGGCGCGTAAATCGTGGAAGTTATGCGCAGCTTGAAAATCAATATAATCTTCCCGCTGGTATGCTAAGCGTTGTTGAAGATGTTGAGTCTGCCGGGAATAGATTTGCCGTTTCTTCAGCTGGCGCTAAAGGCCCGTTTCAATTTATGCCAGGAACAGCTAAGGATATGGGCTTGTTAGGCGGAGAAGTCTTTGATCGCGAAAAAGCCTCAAAAGCCGCAGCGAAATACCTAAATAGTTTATTGAAAAGATATGATGGCGACGTAGCAAAAGCCGTAGCCGCTTATAACTGGGGTATGGGCAATGTTGATAAGCATGGGCTAACATCACTCCCTAAAGAAACCTATGACTATCTAAATAAAATTCTACCACGGCTTGGTTATGAGGATGAATTATCCCGAATAGCTCTACGTGATGGCCGTTCTACAGATAAAAATCCAAATAGGGTTAAATTGGATGTTGAGATTAAACAAACACCAGGATCTGATATAACAGCACAAATTGCCGCTAATATGTATTCGCCTATAGTGGTTCCATACTAAGGAACAATTATGAATTTATACGAAAATGCTTTTTCGTTGGCCTTTCAAAAAACGCCAATCTTGCTAGTTGATGGCATTGCGGAATCCATACCTGGTGGAATCATGCCTATTGCCGTGTTAACAGATGGATTAAGTTTAGTTAATGGGCTTTTACAAGGAAAACTCAGTGATACGGGGTTGGATGCGGAATTATTGACAACTAACTTTAGAGTAGTTCCAGGCAGCACACTAATCGCTCAAGATGTCGGCACGTATCCATTTTTTAATATGGCTACCGCTGGCAATGCGACGATCAAAAGGCCAAATAGAGTAACCATGAATATGCTAAAACCAGCAACCACTAGGGATGGCGGTTACATTACGAAGCCTATTACATTTACAGGGATCAAGATGGCTTTAGATAAACATCATGAGTTGGGAGGAACGTACACTATTTTAACCCCTGCTTTTATCTATGCTGGCTGTGTGATGCGTTCAATGACGGATATTTCAGGGTTTAGCGATCAGATTAAGCAAGTACAATATGAATGGGCATTCGAATTTGAACAACCTCTTTTATATATTTCACAATTAGATATTGTCATGGGAAATCTCATGGATAAATTTACTCAAGGAGTATCGTCACCTGGTGGCAATGTTTGGTCAACAATTAAACAGTCTATATCAGGATTATTCCCATCATGACCGTATTTATAGCATTCACACCATCAGATAAAGCGCCTTTCAGATTTACGGCAAGTATAGGCGGGCAAACTTTCTTCATCACGATCCCATATAATCGTTATGCAAATCGCTATTATGTTCAAATCAGCGATGTTAATAACACAATCGTTATTTATACTCCGCTAGTGGCATCCCCAGATAATTATGATATTAATTTGGCGTTACCTTATGCGCCAGGTGCTTTAGTTTATCGGGAGAGCACGAAAAATTTTGAGGCTACATAATGCGTTATTATCGAATAGAATTAACTGATGCAAGTGGTAAGCCTGTTACTGATGCAAACGGAATGAAGATTTTTCCCTTATACAGTGTGCCAGAAAAAGGAGAAAGACAAATTTCAGCACCGTTACAAGTTGCATTTGATATAAATACAATAACGATGGATTTACCAGCGCAAGGGGCAATGTTAGTGATTTATGGTTTGCCATTATCCATGTTGAGGCAGGCGGTAAATTTACAAAATAGTATCGTTACTATTTATGCTGGATTCTCGAAAGGTTTACCGTTAGCGAATTCTGCACAACAAGGAATGATTTTAACCGGGCGCGTATGGAGTTCTTACGGAAATTGGGAAGGCGTAAATCAAACGTTAAATCTTATTATAAACCCTATGGAATATACCACTATTGATGGAGAGCCTATAAATATAAACATGTCTGGAAAAAAAGGGGAAAAATTAGCTGACGTAATTACAAGAACATTAACAGAGGCTTACCCAAACAAAAAAATAACTGTAGATATTCACCAGAATTTAATTTTGCAAGAAGATTGGATCGCGCCTTTTCGTACTTTGACGCAAATGTCATTGGCGTTAAAAAATATCACAATTGGAATGAATGGTGGTTTAAGATATTCCGGTGTTAGAATTGTGGTGCAAAAAGGTGAAATTAATATTTTTGATAATTCAGTCACGGCGGAGCCTATAAAATTCTATGCTCAAGATATTATAGGGCAACCAACATGGGTTGGCGGAAATGATCATTTCGCAACTATTTCCGTAAAAACCCCGATGAGAGCAGATCTTAGTGTTGGTGATCATGTGACATTACCTATTGATATTATTAATGGCCCACTATCAATTTTGAGCATTGGTAGCCAAATGTCGATTATTAATGAAACTCAAAGATTAAGTTTTACGGGGATCTATGTAATTTTGGGAATCCGGCACATTGGAGATTTTTACAATGGTTCTGGTGAATCATGGGTAACAGTGTTTGAAATGGTTGAAATTAGTGAATGGGAAAAACAAAATAAAAGAAGTTAATTAAATAAATCCATCTTAAGGGGAACATATGAGTAATTCACAAAAGATTTCACCATTAAAAACACTTGCGGAATTTAGCCAAGGGGCCGCACGTGATAACACATCTATATTAGGTAAGGTGTTACCTTGCCATGTTGTGAAGGTTGAAGGGGCTATCATTACGGTAAAATTTGACGTTTTACCAGGTGATTTTAATATCCCGGAAGTTAAAATCCCGCTTTCCGGGGCTGAATATATTAGATATCCGATTCAAGTTGGCGACAAAGGGATCGCGCTTGCCGCTAGCGTGTCCATACGGGACGTGAGCGGCTTGGGAGTGGGCTTGCCTGATATGAGCACACCTCCATCATTGACCGCGTTAGTATTCCATCCTATTTCTAATGTGGATTGGATAGCATTCGATCCAGACCAGGTTACAATTCATGGGCCAAAAGGGGTGTTGTTGCAGACCACAGGCGCGGATTCTTCAATCAACATTGAGCCGGGAAAAATTTCCATTACTGCGGCAGATATCTATTTAAATGGGATCATCCATTTAAACGGTCTGATAGTTCAGGATGCGGATCAGATGACCAGCGGCACAACGGCAAGATTGATTGGCCCTGTACACGTAGAAAATGACGTAACAGCAAGCAACATCAGCACCATCGGGCATACGCACGAAGTTAAGGGAATCCAGACCGGTAGCGGTACGGTAACATCGGAGAAACCGAACAAATGAGAACATGGGGCCGTATAGATGTGGATGGCGTTAAAAAATGGGTTGCCGTTGAATCGGATGAAAATGGTGATTTCACATATGGTTGGATTACAACGCTGATCCAAACGTTAAAGCTAAACCTGCGGGAATCCCCATTTTATGCTCAATATGGCATCCCCGCACAACAGAGCGTAGTTGAACAGGTTTACCCAGATTACTATGTCAATATGGTACAACAACAGTTTTCCGGTTACTTTGCCTCACTTGCGATAAGAAAGGTTACAGGCGCTCAAAATCCAACATATGACATTGATATTGTGACGCTTTCTGGTGCATCGTTTAGCAGTACGATCGCCGTGTGATAATCCATGGTGATAGTTATGCTAGCTAGTGATAAAATATTTCTACTCGTAATGGATGAGGGTAGAGCATTGAAAATAATAAATTATAGTGTATTGTTTTTAGTTTCTATAAGTTTATCAGGATGCATTATCGGAGAAACTTATTTAGAGGCTTTGAAATCATTTAATCCGGCCACCTGGAGCGGAAAACCTAGAAATGATCCTCCGGTTTGTTATTATAAAGGATTCACATCTGAAAATACCGTTGCATTGCTAAATAAATCTTTATCTGAAAATAAAAGTAACATAATAGCAAAATCTATTGTTATAAATAAAAGCATTGATAATGAGGATAGAAACTCCATTAAAGAGAATACCATAATATGTCGTTCTGAAATTGAACTCCACGGAGGAGGTAAGGAAAGCGGATATTTAACATTTAAAGAGGATAATGAGGGGAAACCGGAAGTTACATGGGAATCAGATAATGATATTAAAAAAACTAAAGAAGATGAAATAAAAGAAAGAAATAGAAAAGAAATTGAATTTAATTCTATATCAATAAAAGCATATCCATATATGGCATACGTTAGTTGTAAGCTCATGGGATATGATTATCCGATAATTCATTGTGCTTATGGTACATACACACAATCGACATTTGAAATTAAAAATGGAAATAATTATAATATGTATCAAGGGGCTGATATTGGGGCTGCTGGAAATAATAGTGTCGGCGTGCTAAGAATACCACTTTCAAAACACTTCCAAATTAATGTTAGAAATGGTAGTGGAAATTCTCTTATTAATATGAAAATAATTGATAGGGCTACAGGTTCAATTGTTTTTGAAAAATCAGCAGGAATGTACAATTACATCTCCGTTGAAAATTAAATCATTTAGTCATTAAATCTCACGAACCCGCCTAGCGCGGGTTTTTTTACGCCTGGAGTAATCGAAACCATGTCAGATTTCCCCGTAACAATAACACAGGCCGGCGCTCAACCTACGCCACCAGCTGAATTATTAGAAAAATTGGTAACATCTGTAGAATCAAAAGTTCCAGGTTATACGGCAAATCTTCCACCAGCATTGATCACGGATTTAGCCAGTACAGCCATAGGGGCGCTAGCCCTGATAGATTCCGCCATGGTAGACCTTATCAACTCGGTAACGCCATATGGTGCCAATATCCCCTTATTGAATCAGCTAGGGGGGATTTACGGCGTTCCTAGGGGCATTGGTTCCAATACATCGGTAAGCGTGATTTTCATGGGTTCACCTGGATTTGTCGTGCCGCGTGGATTTATCGTTTCTGATGGTAATTACCAATACGCAGTTCAAAATAACAGCATCATTCCCGCCAGCGGGCAGAGTGGATCGGTTTACTGCTTAGCTGTCGCTGGTGGCTCCTGGGCCGTCCCGGAAGGAACTGTCACGCAGATAATCACATCCGTTCCAAAGGGCATCACGCTATCAGTGACCAACGCGATTGGCGGCTTACCTGGTCTGATTGCGCAAACGAATGAAGATTACAGAACGCAAGTGATGAATGCGGGGATGTTTACCGTTCAAGGAACGCCGGAAAATTTGAAGTCTGCCCTGGAAAGGGTGCATGGTGTTTATCCTAATTTAATTTCATATCGGCAAGTTGCGCTAAATAAATGGGCAATTATTGTTGGCGGTGGCGATCCCTATGAGGTTGCATTGGCAATTTATGAATCTGTTCCTGATATTTCTATGTTAACGGCTGATGTGGTTAGCGCGACGGGATATGCCCCCCATAGTGAAACAATAACAATAAATGGATTTCCTGATTTTTATGATATTCCTTTTATTGTTCCTAGCTCACAAACTGTAACGGTGATTTTAACGTGGAATACATCAGGAACTAATTTTGTTGATCCAACAATTATGGCTACACTTTCAACGCCTGCCATTGTGGAACAAATTAATAATATATTTGTAGGTCAACCGATTAACGTTTATCAGTTACAAGCTTTATTTTCAACATCGGTTAGTTCAATTATTAATGTTGAGCAAATTTCATTGATAAGAATTCGAATTGCCATTGACGGTGTCATAGTTGAACCTGATGTTAATACAGGATTAGTTACCGGTGATTATTATAAATATTTCACAACTAACGCCTCTCATGTAACGGTGCAAAAATATGATGGATCAAATTGAAACAAACATAATTCCCTCATATGTTTTTACTCAATATAACGATGATGAGGATGTAACGGCATTTTTTGAGTCTTATAATGAAATGGCTCAAAAATATTTGGATGCGTTTAATAATTTACAATTGCCATGTTGGACATCACAATTAATTACAGGGTGGCTGTTGGATTGGATAGCACAAGGGATTTATGGGCAAATCAGGCCAGCATTGCAAATTGTAAAAGAACAAACACAAAAAGGGGATTACAACACAATAGAATATAATGCTATTACATATGCGACCATTTCAAACTATGTTGCCGGGCAATATAGCAATTTATCAGATGATTTGTTTAAGCGCGTTTTAACCTGGAATTTTTACAAGGGTGATGGATTTCAATTTTCAATCCCCTGGTTTAAACGGCGTATAACCAGATTTATTCTGGTCAATGATGGGATTGATCCACCAGTAGATGAAACTTTTGATATTAGTATTAAATCAAAAGATGGAACATTCTATGTTCGCATACCCGATTATGATGATGGTGTAGCTTATGCGCTGGCAGCATGTATTGAACAAGAGTTTGTAAATTTGCCATTCATGTATAAATACATCGTAACTGTATATAAAATTATACCGGTATCAGAAATTAAATTATCTGAAACTATTATTGATCTTATGCCTGGTGAGGTTCGTATTTTGGATGTGACAGTCTTACCAAAAGACGCAACAAATAAAACTTTCACAGCCGCTTCAGATGATACTTCTATAGCAACAGTTATCATCCCAGAAGAATAAATTATCAAAGCAAAATATAAAATCCTTTATTGGAGGAATTGCCATGGCTGACGGCCAAATAATTATTACGGGCGGAAGTAAATTTGGAAATACAAACGTTACTGTAACTACGGAAGATGGCGGATATATAGCCTCTGTAGTAACAAACGTTGTTAGCGCAACACAATTTGTTATGCGTATTGATGCCGTAGAGCGTCCGCTATTTTACGTCAATATGGCAGAACCATTCACTATTGATTACGGCGACGGGGTAGACAGTGTCGATTATCGGTTTATTGAGGATAGTCTCACCACCGGATATGGCTGGGTGCTGACAACCCGAGACCTGAATATTGGCGAAGATTACACCATCACCGTTAAGCGCAGCGATACCATCCGGTTCTTTGGCTCTGGAACGGGCACGACGTACGTATTCAACACGTTGCGTGAAATCATCCGGGTATCCAGCGCTCGAACTAGCATGTCGTCATTTGCTCGCGCCAATACCGGATTGTATAAAATCCATGATAATGCATTCCAATACCTGAGCAGTGTCACCAGTTTTGAGGCAGCATTCTATGGTTGTACCAGTCTACTGACGCTGCCAGATAGATTGTTCGACCCATGCCCCAATGTGACAACATTCGCACAGGCGCTTTTTGGTTGTACGAATTTAACATTGCTTCCTGATGGTTTATTCAGCAAATGTAAATTAGTAACAACGTTCCTGCAAACCTTCTCTAACTGTTCTGGGTTGTTAAAAATCCCCGATGGTTTATTTTCTGGATTGGTCAATGTCACGACATATCAGAATGTATTTTACGGCTGTTCCTCATTAACGACCACGCCTAGCAACTTGTTCTCTGATGGATTAAACGTAACAACATTTTATGGAGCATTCCAGGCGTGCACCAAATTGGCAACAATCGGGAATGGAATTTTCAAAAACTGTTCTGCCGCGAGTAATTTTTATTACGTGTTTGGTAGTTGCACTGCCCTCACCGCAATTCCTGACGCATTATTCGCTGATTGCTCAAGTGCATTGACATTCCAGGGCGCTTTTTATAACTGCCAATCTCTGGCGTCATTGCCACACGGAATATTCACAGCAATTGCTGGTGGTAATTTTACACAGACATTTTACAACTGCAAATCATTAACATCTGTCCCTGATAGCCTATTTGAGGGATTGAAAGGGGCCTCTACATTCACAGAGACATTCTCAGGGTGTTCAGGGATTAAAACTGTTGGCGCTGCTGTATTTAAAAATTGCTCATCAGCGACAATATTCTCAAATACATTTTATAATTGCTCTGCATTAATATCGGTTGGTTCTGATATTTTTTCAGGATGTACGTCAGTAACGACATTTGCGTATGTTTTTTATGGTTGTGTCGCACTGACAAACATGCCGTTATTCACAGATTGCAATAAAATAACGACAATACAATACAGTTTTTACAACTGTAAAGCGCTAGCAGAAATCACACCTTATGCTTTTGATGGAAAGACCTTATTAAGTAATGCCGCCAGGGCATTCCAACTATGCAGCGGATTAAAAACAATACCCACTGGAGTATTCAGAGGTTGTTATGCTCTCGCCTCTCTTCAATATACATTCCAAGGGTGCAGTGGTCTTGTCTCATTACCGGGTGGGATATTTGAAGGGTGTTCAAAAGTAACTGATATTCAGTATCTGTTCAATACCTGCTCAAATCTTATTACCTTAGCACCAACCCTTTTTGATGGGTTGAGCGGGGCCATATCAACCAGTTTGTCTTTGTTCGGAAAATGCACATCACTGGTAGAAATTCCTGCCGGGTTGTTTGACCCAATGATTAATATTACGTCATTGCAATCTACATTCCTCGACTGTAGTAAATTGCAGGTAATTCCCTCTGGATTGTTTAAATACAATACAAAGTTGGTCACCGCGACAGGATTATTCTCGAGTTGCGATTTGAGAAACATTCCAGAAGATATATTGGAGAATTGCCATTTAATAACCAGTTTTAGCAGTGCCTTTTCATTTAATACCTACTTGGTTGATATTCCAAGAAATTTATTCGCAAACAATATAAACGCAACAGATTTTACTTATATTCTTTCAGCAACTGGAATAACAAATGTTCCTGCTGGATTGTTTGAGAATAATGTAAAGGCAACTACATTTATGTATGCATTCCAAAGCTGCCCTAATTTAGTTAGTGTTGCTGACGGATTATTCAATAACACTGCCGCAACGACATTGTATTACGCATTCAATAGTTGTGGGAATTTAACTAGTAATATAAACTCTATATTCAATTTAACTGCTTATCCTACGATAACAAATGTTAGTCGGTTATTTGGTAATTGCGCACTGGCAACAGGTAGTGGATTGTCATTAATAGCTGCGTTGCCAAATGCTACGACTCATGTAAGCACATTCAACTTGGCGACCAGCTTAACTGACTACAATCAAATACCCGCAGCATGGGGCGGAGGTGGTGCATAATGAAAACAATTAAGCAACTAAAAAAACTCATCGGTTATTCACAGACTGATGATGTATTTAAAGATTATATTACTCAACTGGAAGCGGCGGATGTCATAAAAGTTATGGGGGATGATATTGTAGATAATAAAGTTGGTGATGATTTTTACGAACGATTCGCGAATGTTTTCGGAATCCAACTTGATGATGAATTAAATCCTATTGCACAAGGGGATCAAGATGAATCTGGGATTCGGTAACAACATACGGGCAACGCTGGCGGCAGATATAAATTCATTACAAACGGTGATTGCTGTCATGCCTGGGACGGGGGCATTATTCGCAAGAACATTACAAGAAGATGCCTCAATCGCTAATCCATCATATAGTAAAACCATTTATTCAAAAATTACTATTACTGATGAGCTTGAAACCGTATTTGAAATTTGCCATCTTATTAGCGTTTCCGGTGATAATTTAACGGTAATTCGTGGGCAGGAAGGCACAACAAGAAAAGGCTGGTCTTTAAATGATGTGGTTTCAAATTTTTCAACGCGCGGATCTGAAAATAATTTTGTCCAAATTGAAGATTTGCAAAATGGAAAATATTTATCGGCTATTGCTGGCGGTACGGCGAATGCACTAACTGTTACACTTCCATCTACTTTTTTCATTAATGGGGGAAACACATTTGCATTACGGGCATCATTAAGTATAAAACCAATCCTTGCAAATACAGGGGCAACAACAATTCAACTGATCGTTTCAGATAGAATTATTGGGACGTATCCATTATATAAGGGAGTAAACTCCAATTTAGAGGCGGGAGATCTAAATATTAATCAGCCTGCCATCATTGTATTTTCACAGGAATTATCTTGTTTCTTTATAGTGAATCCCGCAAAAGGGCTTTTCGATTCGGATAAGTTTTTAGTTAAATCTAATAATTTATCAGATCTAACTGATGCGGCAGCGGCAAGAAAAAATCTAGGCATTCCAGATTGTCCGTTTGAAGTCGGCGATGTGATATTTAAAGGGAATACTAATGATCCAAATGTAAAATATCCAGGTACAACATGGTTAGATCTATCAAAAAGCTATGACACACGAACTATCATGATCGGCACTACCCCATTAACCGTGGGCGGGGCTGATGATGTAACGTTAAGCGTGGCGCAGTTACCTAGCCACGGACATACATTTTCGGGTTCTACGGGGGGCGGTGGTGCGCACACGCATAATTTACGGTCTTATCCATCAAACACGGCGCTAGATAGTGGAACATCTAACCGGCATTCTATCGAGGCTGGCGTAGCATATTCAGGGGTGGATCTGATCTCTGCCGCAGCTGACCATACTCACACGGTTTCTGGCACAATTGGAGCTACCGGAAGCGGGCAAAGTTTCTCTGTTATTAGTCGGTATTTGCAACTGCGGGCCTGGATGAGAACGGCATGATCTTACACTGTGTGTTTTAGAAAAAATCCTGGCGATCCTTTCCTAACATGAGGGAAATCCTAAACGGCAAACCCAGTAATGGCGCGGGTTCTTGAAAGCGCCATCTTAGGAAAAAAAAGGCTAATGAATTGAAATTTAACAAGTAAGCGCGGGATTTAAAATCCCTCGGCTTATGGCTGTGCGGGTTCAAGTCCCGCCCCGGGTACCAGGAAAATAAACTAAGAATAATCAAAGCAATATGTAGTAATGTCGTACCGCCGAGAGGCGGTTTTTTTGTGCCTGAAATCCGCTTGTCGGCTGAAATAGTTCGGCCATTCCCCTTTATTTGGCGTTAATCGCTGCTTGGGTGCCTGCTACATTATTCACCCACGCATCTTCCCCATTGAGGCAACGTTCTCCTTGAATGGTTTAAATGACAGGACCATTGCTGAATACCAGTACGCCATCGGATTTTTGCGTTGGCCTGCTTATCGTATGGTCCATACACGGCCCTTATTATCAATACTGATTGTTGCCCGTCTGTGGGAGGATGACAGCCCACTCACGGCAAATGGGGTGGCACTGGTGGCTGTGGCTGCAAAACCGGCCTTGGCATTCTCTGCTTTGGTCTTGTGAATAGGATCCTCTCTCTCCCTCTTGTGGTTTTGGTCTGACCAAAATGACAAAGTT
Organism: Serratia sp. (in: enterobacteria); assembly: GCF_051654945.1. Taxonomy (GTDB): domain Bacteria; phylum Pseudomonadota; class Gammaproteobacteria; order Enterobacterales; family Enterobacteriaceae; genus Chania. The sequence goes on along the minus strand of NZ_JBOFZA010000072.1, from coordinate 400,579 downwards.
CTATGATATCTCCTGTCCGATCATAAAATACAAAGTTAAACAGTCATTTTCACTTACACAAAAAGAAGTGGGTAAAACCAGTCTGATGATGGCTATAAAGATTATCCACCTGTCATTATAGTCAATGTTGTTTTTTTAAGTTTGCAATCAGAATCGATTAATAATGTAATTAAAGATTGTTATCATTATTTATTTTTGATGTATATCACAATTATTTGCAAATCTACAAGTCAAGACGGGGTGTGAGGTTGGTGAAATAATGTTTTTTAAAAATAAGAACATCATTTCATTTTGTTGTATTTTTGTGATTGGGCTCAACTTAAAAACCTGTGTGATAAGTTACGGTGCTTGTATTGTAACGATGTGTTTCATTGTGGTTTTACCAAAGTGCTTGCGGCAGGGAAGCCGCTTAACAACGTCAATCTTCACGTTATCCAGTCATAACAACAATTAATTAGCATTACTGCCCCGGGAGATATACCGATGAAATTGTCCAAAATTCTATTCGGCGTTTGTCTGACATCTGCCACGCTGCTGAGTAACCATTTGGCTTTGGCCCAAACGTTTAAAGCTGCCGATGTGCACCCTGAAGGATATCCCAACGTCGTGGCTATCCAGCATATGGGGGAAAAATTAAAAGCCGCGACCAATGGTCGTCTTGAGATCAAGACCTTCCCAGGTGGAGTGTTAGGTGATGAGAAACAGATCATCGAACAGGCCCAGATCGGCGCCATAGATATTATCCGCGTCTCAATGACGCCGGTTGGAGCAATATTACCTGACGTCAACATGTTCACGTTGCCCTACATCTTCCGTGACGAAGATCATATGCATAAGGTGCTCGATGGGGCGGTAGGTCAGGATATTGGCGATCGTTTGTCGAACAGCCCAAAATCGCGGATGGTCTTTTTAGGATGGATGGATAGCGGTACGCGTAACCTTATCACCAAAAGCCCGGTGACTAAACCGGAAGAATTGCAAGGCATGAAGATCCGTGTTCAGCCAAGCCCGGTCGCCTTGGCCACGCTGAAAGCAATGGGGGCCAACGCGGTGGTGATGGGGGTTAGTGAAGTCTTCAGTGGAATGCAGACCGGTGTAGTCGATGGCACTGAAAATAACCCGCCGACGTTTGTTGCACATAACTATTTGCCGGTCGCGAAAAACTATACCTACAGCCGTCACTCGATTATTCCAGAAGTGTTCCTGTTCTCCAAAACCAAGTGGGATAAGTTAAGCAAGGAAGATCAGACATTGCTTATCCAACTCGCCAAAGAAGCCCAGGTTGAGCAGCGCGAACTGTGGAAGAAATATAACCAGAAATCTCTGGACGTGATGAAAGCGGGTGGAGTGCAGTTCCATGATATCGATACCGATTATTACTACAAAGCGACCCAATCCGTGCGCGATGAGTTCGGTAAGGGCCACGAAGAACTGCTCCAACGCATTGCAGATGTACAGTAACGTTCTTTATATCGTCGTATAAAAAACTGAACTCTGACGGTGGGCGAGGGGAATAGTATATCCCTCGCCCACGACGGCAAATATTACGACTACAGAGTGCTCATACAAACGACCTTTTCATATAGGTAATATTATTATGGGACGTTATTATTCGTTGCTCATGGACGTTATTTATCGCATTTCAATGTGGGGCTCAGGGATAGCTTTGTTACTTATGGTGTCGGTAATTCCTGTCGGCATATTTGCGCGTTATATATTGAATAGCGCGTTATCATGGCCTGAACCAGTCGCCATCATGTGTATGGTTACCTTTACCTTTATTGGGGCTGCGGTGAGCTATCGCGCTGGTTCCCATATTGCCGTCTCCATGGTGACGGACCGTCTCCCGCCTCATTTACAAAAAGCCAGTGCCTTGCTGACCGACCTGATGATGTTGGCGATCAGCGTATTTATTCTGGTGTACAGCTATGCCTTGTGCCGGGAGTTGTGGGAACAGCCGGTGGCAGAATTCCCTCTGCTTACCGCTGGGGAAACCTATTTGCCACTGCCAATCGGATCAACGGTAACGATACTCTTTATTGTTGAACGGATCCTTTTTGGTTCTCAGCAACGCCGCCCAGCTGTGATGTTGGGGTCAGCAGAGAGTTAATACAGCCTACTATCCAGGAGCCATTACATGGATGCTTTCATATTAGTTGCTTCATTGGCCGTAATGTTGGCTATCGGTGTTCCCGTTGCTTATGCGGTTGGTATCAGTGCGATCGTGGGGGCCTTGTGGATCGATATCCCGCTTGAAGCGGTAATGATCCAGTTAACCAATGGCGTAAACAAGTTTTCATTGCTGGCCATCCCTTTCTTTATTCTGGCGGGGGCGATCATGGCCGAAGGGGGAATAGCCAGGCGATTGGTTAACTTTGCCTATATCTTTGTCGGGTTTATTCGCGGTGGCCTGTCTCTGGTCAATATTGTGGCGTCAACGTTCTTTGGGGCGATCTCCGGTTCTTCCGTTGCGGATACGGCCTCCATCGGTTCCGTGATGATCCCGGAAATGGACAAGAAAGGTTACCCACGCGATTTTGCCGCAGCGGTAACGGCGAGTGGGTCGGTTCAAGCTATTTTGACCCCGCCTAGCCACAACTCGGTCATTTATTCACTGGCGACCGGGGGAACGGTTTCAATTGCTGCGTTGTTTATCGCCGGGATTTTGCCTGGGTTGCTACTCAGCTTTAGCCTGATGGTGATGTGCGTCTGCTTTGCTCATAAACGGGGTTATCCGAAAGGTGAAAAAATTCCTTTCCGCCAGGCAGTGAAAATTTTCGTTGATACACTGTGGGGATTAATGACCGTGGTCATTATTATGGGGGGGATCCTATCAGGCATCTTTACCGCCACTGAATCGGCCGCCATTGCCTGCCTGTGGTCGTTCTTCGTCACCATGTTTATTTATCGTGACTACAAATGGTCGGAGTTGCCGAAACTGATGTACCGCACGGTAAAAACCGTCACCATCGTGATGATCCTGATTGGTTTTGCGGCGGCGTTCGGCGGCATTATGACCTACATGCAGTTGCCTGCGCGCATTACCGAGATGTTCACCTCCATTTCAGATAACAAATATGTGATCCTGATGTGTATCAACATCATGTTGCTGCTCATTGGCACCTTGATGGACATGGCGCCGTTAATCCTGATCCTCACGCCTGTGCTACTGCCAGTGACCAACTCGCTGGGCATTGATCCGGTGCACTTTGGTATGATCATGCTGGTTAACCTGGGGATTGGTCTGATCACGCCGCCGGTGGGATCTGTATTATTTGTCGCCAGTGCGGTGAGCAAGCAGAAAATCGAGCAGGTTGTGAAAGCGATGCTGCCTTTCTATGCAGTGCTGTTCCTGGTACTGATGGTGATCACCTACATTCCGGCCATCTCCCTGTTCCTGCCCAAATTATTCGGAGTACATACCGGTTAAGTCTGTTCCTTTATAGTGCCCATGACTAACGGAATGGGCACTTTTCGGCAAGCTAACTGATGAGTTCTAAAGATTTTTTAAATTGAATGGATTCAGCGCGATTTCGTGATCGGCGGTAAATGGTATGCTGCCAAGCTCAGCTATTCATTGAGGATCAGGAGATGACGATGGAATTTGAAATTGAGATTATTAACCCGGCGAAGCACCCAGAGCTTGCGGCCCAGCAGGTGGTGATCGAGCTGATCCGTGCGGGGAAGATTGATAACTCCTTTAACGGCGTCAAAGCGTTAAATACCTATCAACACCTGGTGGAAAAGTACAAGGCATTGGCTGCCGATCCGGCTATTGCCGAGGTTAAGGGCAATGATATTGTGCCTACCGCTTCGGAGGTCAAGCCGGCCGCAACGCCGAGCAAGCCTGTAGTGGCTGCGGCCAAAGCCAAAACCACGGCTGAGAAGCCTCCTGTGGCGGTAAAAGCGAAAACCAAGGCACCGGCCCCTGCGGCGAAAGAGCCAGCCGTTACGGCAGAAGTCGTTGCCAAGCCAAAGAAAGCCAAGCCAAACCCGACAACGGCCAAGAAAAAATAATCCCTTTATGCGCGGGGGCTTGAGCCTTCGCGCAGCTTCAATAAAATGCGGCAAGGTCATCAGCGTGCAATTATCCTGACGGGCGCAGCGCCCCCTACGCCGTGAGCACCCGCAAAATTATTTAATTGGCTGGACGCTGATGCCTTCCGCCGGTAACGGCAAGGCCGTTTTGTAGCGTACCTGCTTGAGAGCAAAGCTGGATCGGATATTGGCGACGCCCGGGATCTTGGTCAGATGGTCCAGAATAAAGCGTTCCAATGCGCGGATATCGGGCACCAATACCCGCAGCAGGTAGTCGGCATCCCCCGTCATCAGATAACACTCCATTACTTCGGGCCGTTCATCAATGGCTTGCTCAAAGTTGCTGAGCGCACCTTCCACCTGCTTTTCCAGACTCACCTGAATAAATACGTTCACATGCAGCCCTAGCACCGCCGGTTCCAATAAGGTCACTTGCCCCTTGATAATGCCTGACTCTTCCATCGCTTTTACGCGGTTAAAGCAGGGAGTGGGGGACAGGTTGACCGAGCGCGCAAGCTCCGCATTGGTGATCCGCGAATTTGTCTGCATGGAGTTCAGAATGGCGACGTCTGTACGATCGAGCTTCTTCATGTGAGAAAATTTGTCCTATAAAGATGGCTTTGATGGGTAAAATGACTCATAAAAACCGATTCGGTAAACATAATAAGAGAAATTACCCCCGGTTAACCAGATAAAATCAGCGTATTGAATTAATGGATGAGAAATCGCTGTGGATACTGAGGGAAAATACTTAACCGGCTCGCAAAGCACGCGGGGTTACGCGCCCGATAGCGTAAAAATCAAAGGTGTCCTGCTGTTGGTTGGGGCAATTGTGATCTGGGGCGCGAACTGGCCGGTGATGAAGGCGGGGCTCTCTCATATGACGCCCATCTGGCTCTCAACCACCCGATTTGTCAGTGGTGCGCTGTGTCTGTTTGCTCTACAGATACTGACGAAGAAATTACGCTTCCCGCCGCGAAAAGATTGGCCTTTGGTGTTGAGCGTGGGGCTGTTGCAAATGTTAACGTTTACCGTGCTGGGGGCTTTTGCCATGACCGAAGTGCCCGCAGGCCGGTCCGCGATCCTGGCCTACACCACGCCGCTTTGGGTCACGCCGATTGCGGTGTTATTTTTCCGTCAGTCACTTTCACGTCGGCAACTGATGGGGTCATTGCTTGGTGGTGTTGGGGTGATTGTGCTGTTCAATCCCTTCACCTTTAACTGGGGCGATAAGGTACTCGTCGTGGCGAACCTGATGTTGCTGACGGCCTCATTTGCCTGGGCGATGTGTATCTTGCACCTGCGCTATCACAAGGGTGTATGCAGCGCTTATGAGCTTGCGCCCTGGCAGATGCTGCTGGCCAGCGTGCCGTTGGCGCTGATGGCACGGGTGGTGGAAGGGCCGTTTACCGGTGATGGTTCTACCTCATTAATTGAAATTCTGCTGTTTATGGGGCCGTTGGCAACCGCATTCTGCTTTGTTGCGGTGAACGCCGCCAGCATGTGGTTGTCGAGCACCAGCATGTCGACGGCTATGCTCGGAGTACCGGTGATAGGCTTGCTGATGTCCGTTGCTTTCCTGGGCGAGAAACTGACCCTCACGCTGGGTATTGGCCTGCTGGTGATTATGTTGGGCATCTATATCGTGACGGTGAAACCAGCGGGAAGTGAAAGAACGGGGTAGCGACAACATCCTGACTGCCTAGCTCATACTGCACAAATAAAAAGGCCAGAGCCGTGATATTCACGAACTCTGGCCTATAGCGACTATCGGTGATTAATCCAGCTTTGGATGCTGGTCGATCAGCGTCTGCTTTTTCTTCTCTAAATCGGCGATTTGCTGGCTGATATCTTCCACCTTCTGCTCGATATTATCGTAGGTTTCCTGCAACAGCTCTTTGGCTTCCGAACGGTCAGAGGCAGCAGGTGCTGCGCCACGCAGTGGCTTGTTGGCCGTTTCTTTCATATACAGGCCAGTCACCAGACCAATCGCTGCCACTACCATCAGATAGTAGGCTGGCATATACAGGTTGCCGGTGGATTCGACCAACCAGGCGATCAGCGTCGGCGTGGCACCTGCAATCAGTACCGAGATATTGAAGGCAATGGCCAATGCGCTGTAGCGGATGTGGGTAGGGAACATCGCAGGCAGTATTGACGCCATCACCCCGATAAAGCAGTTGAGCAATACGGCCAGGATCAGCAGGCCAACAAAAATCAGCCCGATAACGTTACTGTTGATCAGGATGAAGCTGGGGATAGCCAGCGCCAACAGGCCAATACTACCGCCGATGATGAACGGCTTACGGCCAATACGGTCACTGGTCAGGCCAACCAACGGCTGCACGAACAGCATCCCGAGCATGATGGCAATGATAATCAGCACGCCGTGGTCTTCGGAATAGTGCAAATTATGCGACAGGTAGCTTGGCATGTAGGTCAACAGCATGTAGTAGGTCACGTTGGTCGAGATCACGATACCTACGCACACCAGCAGGCTTTTCCAGTGTTTGGTGGCGATCTCTTTGAACGAGGTCTTCGGCGGGTTTTCAATCGCCGCACGGTCGTTCTGTTCCATCTTGTCCATATGCTGCTGGAAGGCGGGCGTTTCTTCCAAGGCATGGCGTAAATACAGGCCAATCACCCCCAGCGGCGCGGCCAGGAAGAACGGAATACGCCAGCCCCAGTCGAGGAAGTTGGCCTCGCCCACGATGCTGGAGATTAACACCACTACGCCTGCCCCTAATACGAAGCCAGCGATGGAGCCAAAGTCGAGCCAACTGCCCATGAATCCGCGTTTACGGTCCGGCGAATATTCGGCCACGAAGATGGCCGCACCAGAATATTCCCCACCAACGGAGAAACCCTGAGCCAGTTTGGCCAGCAACAGCAGGATAGGTGCCCAAATGCCGATCGAGGCGTGGGATGGGATCAGGCCGATACAGAAGGTACTGATGGCCATAATAATGATGGTAATGGATAGCACTTTCTGGCGGCCGAATTTATCGCCCATGGCACCGAAGAACACGCCGCCCAGAGGGCGTACCAGGAAAGGAACCGAGAAGGTGGCCAGAGCGGCAATCATCTGCACGCCGGGCGTTGCGCCAGGGAAGAACACCTGGCCCAGTGCGTAGGCAACAAAGCCGTAAACACCGAAGTCGAACCATTCCATGGCGTTGCCTAATGCGGCGGCGGTAATGGCTTTTTTTAACTTGCTGTCATCAATAATCGTGATGTCATTAATCTGTAGTGGTTTATGCTTTTTTTTTCTTAGCTTCATAAATCATCCCATGCAAAATTGATCGTCGGCGAGTTCGTCGGCCCGCTCATTTTTATTGGTCAAGATATCAGTCAGGCTAATGTCACCCCCTGTTTAGAAAGATCGTCCTTGTGCTTCTTTTCTGAGATTCTCATCACAATAAATAGGGTTTTAAACAAAAAATGTCATCTTTAGGATTAGTTTTTCTTGTCATATAGCTTAGCGTTATCTGGAGTTTGAATCAAATTGAGTAACAAATGTTATGTTTTTCAGTAACTTTGCAGGAAGGAATGTTTGAGGGAATGACTGATTTTCATCAAGATTGGCTGTTAAAAAGCGTTCAGCATGTCTGCGAACACCTGTCTACCATGTCCCCGAACACTGCCGGAGGGAACCCCCCGCATAGACGCAAAAGCAGGGGGCGAAACTGGCTCGTTTAGGGCTTGCCGTCATAGCCATCCCAGTAGGTGGCGATAGCATTTTCAAGCAGGATCGCGCGCTGTTTCTTCGGCGAATCAGCCGTATAGGATTGATTAAACATCGTCGCTTTCTGCTCTGACTCAGGTAAAAAATCAGGGCTGCGGAACCCGTCCACCCTTTGCTGAGCCTGTTCGCGGGTCAGTCCATCCTGGCGATCTTTTTTGCCTAGCTGGTAAAACTGCTCGAAGAACGGGATGGCGGCTTTCATCGACTTTGAGATATCGGTGCGCGTATCGGGGCTGAAATGCGCATCCGCCAACTGGAAGGTTGAACGGCGCGCGTGTTTTTCAACGCTGCTTTGGGATGCCGTACAGGCACAAAGCAACAGCGTGGCAAGCAGCGGGAGCGTGCGGTAACGTTTAAGCGGCATATGACTCTCCATGTTATAGGGTATTTTCTGTTCCAGAGGATGCCGGGCTATTCTATCCCAGTTGCAACATATTGAAACCCATCAGCATCATAGCAAGCAGAACCTTTGCTAGACTTATATCAGGCAGCGTTGCCTGGTTAGTGGAGGTGGATATGTCTGATACCGAACTACTGCAAACGTTATTGCAACGTATTGAGGCGTTGGAGGCCCGGGAACAGGCATTAACTGCGGCCTCCAATGCCTACCAGGCGATCATCACCACCCTATTGGGCAATATGGACAAGACCGCGCGCGACAAAGTGATCTCGATGATCGATCAGGCTCATGAAATTGCCTATGTGCGCGCAGCGCAGCGATGTAACGAACCACAGAAACGCAAGATCAAGCAGGCGGATGATGTGGCACAGCGTATGTTTATGGTCGCGCAGGGCAGGGCATCAGAGTCACGCTGAGTTGAGCTATAACAGTTTGCTGCGAATAATGCAGGAATTGATCTACCTCAATAAATTGTCATTGTGATAGCTTGGGCTGAGATTGGTGATAGAAACGATGCGCTGAGGCATTAAGGTTATGGCGATGGATACGATTAAGAACATTCTGGTTGCAGAGATAGAACAGATTAACCGGCGAGAAGGGCGTGACGGCAAGCCGCGTTTCAACAGTGAGTTTGCACGCACCCACCGTTGGCTGTGTTTTGCCATGTTCGCTGGCTACTTTGCGGTGATTGCGGTGATGTACCCGGTGCCCTACATGGGGCTGTATTCATTCCTGGGTTTTACTGCCTTTGTGCTGTTTATGTTTGCCATGTTGTTGATTGAAATCAAACCGGTATACCGTTTTGAAGATATCGGCGTGCTGGATCTGCGCGTCTGCTACAACGGGGAATGGTACTTTACACGCGCTTTGTCGCCGCAGGCCATTCAGACACTGTTGAACGAACCGACGGTGAGTTCGGTGTTGAAAACCCGCATGCAGGAAATCATCGCCAACAAGGGCGAGATCGACTTCTATGACGTTTACGATCTAGCCTATGGCAAAAGATTGGCTACCCCGTCAACGCCTCAGGCGGTGCTGAGCTGAAGTGGTTGCACCAGTGCCGATGTGGGTTATAATAGTCGTTGGTTATGAGACTATTCTTAGGAAATAGCGATGAGTGATGATATTTTTGATTTTGACATTGATGCTGAATTAGCCAAAGCGGAAAAGAATGCGGCGCAGAAAGCCAGAGAAGTTCCTGAAATCCTTGAGGATGAAGAAGACTGCGAAGGCTGCAAAATCTGATCGAATTACCTGAAAAACCGCTGCGGCGGTTTTTTTATGTCCGCCCGCCAGAGATTGTTTTAATCAAGCACAAAACCCCAAATCAACAGCCCTGCCACAGTTACCAGGCACAGGGCAGAAACCGTCAGCAGTACTTTTCCCAGAACGTCTTTCTCTTGTTGTTTATTTTGCATCAGATTACATCATCCAATTAGTATTCGGTGGAGCAAGTCGGCCATGCCAGACATTAAGAGTTTTGCGGGCTGGATTAGTTCCCGCAGCGTGGCCGTTAATGGTATTGACGGGTTAATCGGTAACGATTTTCACGCCTATCTTACTGATCTGATTAGCGTCCATTTCCGCGATGGTCCAGGTTAATCCATCCCACTCCACCTGATCCCCCACCACGGCTTCGCCGCCGATCAACTTGGTGACGAACTGGCCGAGCGTTTGCTGTTCGTCCACGCCGTCTTGCAGATCCAGGCCGTAGGCCTGCGAGATATCGCATAAACGCGCATCGGATTGCAGAATGAAATCACCGAAGAAGCGCTCATCCAGTGTCACCGTAGGCGCTTGGCTAAACAGTTTACCCAGCGCAGGCAGATCGTGTTCATGACCGATAACGCACAGGGTATCACCTGCCAGCAAGCGGGTACTGCCACTCGGATGTAGTAGCTCTTTGCCGCGGAACAGCGCGGCAATGTGCGTTCCCTGCGGTAGCTTGAGTTCACGCAGCTGCGCGCCAACGCACCAGTTTTCTGCGGTGAGCTGGTAGGTAAACTGCTCCCATTGGTTTTCCTGGTGGACATCCAGCCCCACGCGGGAAATCGGTGCCAATGCCGGAGGCACTACCACCTTGGCCTTTTTGGCGGCAAAGGACAGCGATGTCCCCTGCAACAGCAGTGAAACCAGCACCACAAAGAACGCGACGTTGAAGAACAGATTGGCATTGGGTAGCCCGGCCATCATCGGGAACACTGCCAGGATCACCGGCACCGCGCCGCGTAGCCCCACCCAGGAGATGAACATGCGTTCACGCAGGTTAAAGTTGCGAAATGGCAACAGGCCGATAAACACCGAGATCGGGCGGGCAAACAGGATCATCCACAGCGAGAGCAGCAGGGCAGGGATGGCAATAGGCAACAGATCGTGCGGGTTGAGCAACAGCCCCAGCACCAGGAACATGCCGATCTGGCTCAGCCAGGCCAGCCCGTCAAAGGTTTGCACAATGCCGTGATAGTTACGGATCGGGCGGTTACCCAGCAACAGGCCACACAGGTAGACCGCCAGAATGCCGCTGCCATCCAGCGCGGTAGTTAACGCAAAAATCAAAATACCGCCGCTCACGGCCAGTAGCGGATATAAACCTTCTGCCAGTTTGATGTGGTTGATCAGCGTCATCAGCAACCAGCCGCCGCCCAGCCCGAGCACGATGCCCATGCCAAACTGCTGCAACAGATGGACGATGAACATCCAGCTCAACGAGGTTTCGCCAGCGGAAATCATGGCAATCAGGGTGATGGTTAAAAACACCGCCATCGGATCGTTGCTGCCGGACTCAATTTCCAGCGTAGCGCTGACACGCTCGTTCAGCCCTTTACCGCCCAACAGCGAAAATACCGCCGCCGCATCGGTGGAGCCAATAATCGCCCCGATTAACAGCCCCTGGATCAGATCGAGGTTAAACAGCCAGGCGGCGGCCAGGCCCGTCAGACCGGCGGTGATCAGTACGCCGATAGTGGCCAGTGACAATGCTGGCCACAGGGCGACACGGAAAGAACTGACGCGGGTACGCATACCGCCGTCAAGCAGGATCACGGCCAAAGCCAGGTTGCTGACCAGATAAGCGACAGGATAGTTGTCGAAGGCGATGCCACCGGGGCCGTCAACGCCGGCCAGCATGCCTATCGCCAGGAAGATCACCAGAATGGGAATACCCAGACGCGAAGAGAAAGAACTGAGCAGAATACTTGCTCCCACCAACACGGCACCGATGATGAACAAGCTATTGATCGTGCTGGCATCCAAAATAATGTTCTCCTGCGAATTGAGCTGAAAGGGTGGGGGCGCTAAAGCATAGGCACCGGGCCATGATCGTAATGTTTGTCAGTAATGCCCTCACCCTAACCTCTCCCACAGGGATAGGGGACTGAACGTGCTACAAATTGGCATCTGTACCTACCCGCGGCTCCGGACTCGCCCCCTCTTCGCATCATTGTACGTAGGGTATTCCGGGACGCTATATCGGGAGAGGGCCGGGGTGAGGGGCGACGGATGGCCTTAACTGACAAGCATTAGGGCCATGATAGCCTGTTTTTCCGGTAAAACGCCAAGGCTGATTGCCAAAAAATGGTGCCATTATGGCTGTTTGCCACAGAGTTTGGTAAAAACAGGAGTGAAATGCGGATATTGCGGCTTTTGTGTCTATTTATCAGCTGATTGAGGATGGGAGTAAACAGATTTGTGATGAAAAACCATTAATCCCCCAAACGGAGGCTTAATGGTTTGTGGGCGGGAGCTTAGTGATCGAGTGATTGCAGAGCGCGCTTGATTAATTCGCCCGCCAGCTTCCGTTCAGCTTCGGAGATCCCGTCCAGGTTGAGGCTGGAAAGCTCGGTAACCAATACGCTGCGATCTTTGCCGCTGATGGAAGAATCCAGTGCAGAGAGCAGTCTGCCCAGGATTTTCAGTAGTGTGGCGTTTTCTGCTACGGCTTCGGTTGCCGTGGTCGTTTTGTCGGTCATTAAAAATCCTCTCTGTCGTGGCGGAAGGGAAGTCGTACTGGCGCACGCGATGGTGATGCGCCATCCCTTGGGGTGTTGAGCCCAATCGCTACCGTAAGGCAGGGATGTGGATTTTTTCTTATGCACTGTAGTTATAACAACTCACCGCAATATGCTCCAGCACAACTTTGCATCAACAGGCCGCAATAGGTTGACCAATCTGTGCGCTGCGTACCGATCAATTATAGCCAAGCGGGCGCAGCATGCCGCGCCCGGTACAGGCAGACTAGGCTTTACCGGAAAACAGGAAGCGTAACAGCGGGATGCGTTTGTGCAGCTCATAGAGCAGGAAGGCGCAGGAAAAAACAAACACCAGACCCAACAGGAAGCCCAGTAGATTACTCTCGATCAGCGGGGTCACGAAGGCACCGTATATCAACGTCAGCGGATGGTGCACCAGATAGATGAACAGCGATGCGTTGACCAGATAGGTAATGCGTGGCGATTGGAAGTCAAGCAGCGCATGGCCAAATGAGAACACCACGTTGGCCATCAGGACGCCGAGCACGCTTTTTATCGCGATTTCCAGTTCAAACATGAAGCTGCTGTCTGCCAGCAGTTTCTGGTTGAGCATGTAGGCCAAGAACAGCAGCAGCGAACCCAGCACGGCTGGCCATGAGGGCTTGAGGAACACCGCTTTGAGCCACGGGTACTTGAAGGCGTAGGCACCGATAATGAAGAACGGCAGGTAGAACAGCGTTTCCATCACCACGAAGTTGAACAGGCCGTTAGACAGCAAATGCGGAGCCGTGATTAAAATAACGCGATGAAACACGCCGTATATAAAGGCATATAATAAAAACCACAATGAGATATTGCTCAAATTGGTCATTTTATTAATCGGCCGTGGTGCCGTTGGTGATGTGATGGCCTTAATTTTTTTAAACAGATAAAAACAGGCGCAGGTCAATAAGCATAAGGTTAATAAAAACCACAGATGGGAAACCAGTTCCCAAACCGCCACGTTTATTTTTTGATAAGGGGTAAAGCCATCCCAGCCGTTGATTTTATCGGTGAAGTTCTTGAGTAAAAAGAACTGTGGCAGGGTAATCAAAGGGATAGAACTCAGTAGCGGGATGGCAACCCGCTCCAGGCGTACCTTTAACCAGCGGTGGCTGTCATAGCGCTCGTACAGCATGTAGGAAAAGTAGCCGGAAATGATGAAGAACACCTGCATGCGAAAGGCGTGAATAAAGTCGTTCAGCACCGTCAGTGAAAACGACGGGGTGGCACTGTTTACCGCCCAGGAATGGCTGGAGTAAATCAGAGAAAGATGAAAAGGAATGCCGAGCAACATTAAATACGCCCGGATTGAATCGAGGAAAAACTCCCGCTGGTTGGTGCCGTTTGTCATAGTTTACCGCTGATGGTTGCTCTGGAGGGCATAAACCCGCTTAATAAGTCGGCAATAAGGCTATCGCAACCGCAAACCCTACTATAGCGACTGACATTTTTCCATAGCGTCTTGGGGCACGGCTTGCTACGCTGCACAACTGCTTAAACTCTAAGCCGTAAACATTAACACACGTTTATCATGTTGTCGGCGAGCGGAATAATCCATTAATATGGATTTTGAATATTTTGAGCACACGAATAGGGGGGGATGTGCTAGTAAATCTATTATCAAAAAAACCACGCGCCACGAGCGTACGTTGGTTAGGTGCTACCGTTTTGTGCACGTTGTTGAGTTCGCAGGCATGGGCTTTTTCTATCGACGATGTGGCCAAACAGGCGCAGGATCTGGCAGGAAAAGGCTTTGAAGCCCCGAAGAGCAACCTTCCTTCTCAGTTCCGTGAACTCAAGTTCGCGGACTATCAGCAGATCCAGTTCAACCACGACAAGGCCGTGTGGAATAAGCTGAAAACCCCTTTCAAGCTTGAGTTCTACCATCAAGGCATGTACTTCGACACCCCGGTCACCATCAACGAGGTTACGGCGACCACCGTCAAAGAGATCAAGTACAGCCCGGACTATTTTAACTTTGGCAACGTCAAGCACGATCCTGACACGGTGAAGAAACTCGGTTTCGCTGGCTTTAAAGTGCTTTATCCGGTCAACAGCGCGGATAAAAACGACGAAATCATGAGCGTGCTGGGCGCAAGCTATTTCCGCGTGGTGGGTAAAGGGCAGGTTTATGGGCTTTCTGCTCGTGGGCTGGCTATCGATACCGCTTTGCCATCCGGTGAAGAGTTCCCGCGTTTCCGTGAATTCTGGATCGAGCGGCCGAAGCAGGGCGACAAGCATCTGGTGATCTATGCCTTGCTGGATTCTCCGCGTGCCACCGGTGCCTACCGTTTTGTGGTTTACCCCGGCCGCGATACGACGGTAGACGTTGAGTCTAAGGTGTTCCTGCGCGACAAAGTGGGCAAGCTGGGTATGGCACCGTTGACCAGCATGTTCCTGTTTGGGCCGAGCAATCCTTCGCCAACCCTGAATTACCGTCCGGCGCTGCATGACTCCAACGGTCTGTCGATCCATGCCGGCAACGGCGAGTGGATCTGGCGTCCGCTGAACAATCCTAAGCACCTGTCGGTCAGCACCTATACCGTCGAAAATCCGCAAGGTTTTGGTCTGCTGCAACGTGGTCGCGATTTCCGTGACTACCAGGATCTGGACGATCGTTACGATCTGCGTCCTAGTGCCTGGGTGGAGCCGCGCGGCGATTGGGGCAAGGGCAAGGTTGAACTGGTAGAGATCCCAACCGCAGATGAAACCAACGATAATATCGTGGCGTTCTGGACGCCGGACGTGCTGCCAGACGCGAAAACGCCGCTGGCGTTGAACTACCGTCTATATTTCACCCGCGACGAAGAGAAGCTGCATTCCCAGGATATCGGCTACGTGGGTAAAACCATGCGTTCAACCGGTGATGTGAAGCAGTCGAACCTGATCCGCGAACCGGACGGCAGCGTGGCGTTCCTGGTTGATTTTGTTGGCCCGGCACTGAAAGCGCTGGATGCCAATACGCCGGTAGCTTCTCAGATCAGCATTGGTGACAACGGTGAAATGGTGGAAAACAGCGTCCGCTATAATCCGGTCACCAAAGGCTGGCGCCTGACGGTACGTTTGAAAGTCAAAGATGAGAAACAACCGGTAGAAATGCGTGCTGCGTTGGTCAACGGTGACAAGACCCTGTCGGAAACCTGGAGCTATCAGCTACCTGCCAATGAATAAGTCTACTGAAACTGCCCAGGAATATCTTGCGGCAATGCCTCTGACCGCTGAGCGGTCAGAGGAGCTCAAGCAACAGTTGATGGCGGCCGAGACCCCGGCACTGGAGGCATTGCATCGTCAGATGGGCGTCTCTGATGTCAATGTGGCATCACTGTCTGCCGATGATGTCGCCCTGGCCTCGGTCAAGGCGCGCATCAGCCAGGCTTGGCCGGACGCCGTTGATGACGACGATTTTGACTGTGACCCGGAAGGGCGCACCATTCTGAAAGCCACGCCACCGGTCAAACGCACCAGCATGTTCCCCGAGGCCTGGCGCACCAACCCGGTGGGCCGCTTCTGGGATTCTCTGCTGGGGCGTAAGACGCATAATCGCCATGCCAGCAAAGAAGAGGCCGAGGCGGAAAACCGCTGGCGTATCGTCGGTTCAATGCGCCGTTACGTGCTGTTGATCCTGATGCTGGTGCAAACCGGCATTGCCACCTGGTACATGAAAACCATTCTGCCTTATCAGGGCTGGGCGCTGATCGATCCGTTCGCCATGTGGGATCAGGATCTGATGCAGTCGTTGTTGCAACTGTTACCTTATCTGTTGCAGACCGGCATTCTGATCCTGTTCGCCATTCTGTTCTGCTGGGTTTCGGCCGGGTTCTGGACCGCGCTGATGGGATTCCTGCAACTGCTGATCGGCAAAGATAAGTACAGCATTTCTTCGACCATCAAGGGCGATGAGCCGATCGATCCGGCGCACCGTACCGCGCTGATCATGCCTATCTGCAACGAAGACGTCGAACGGGTATTTGCCGGCTTGCGGGCAACCTATGAGTCGGTGAAGGCAACCGGTCAGCTTGAGCATTTTGATATCTACGTGCTGAGCGACAGTTACGATCCCGATATCTGCGTCGCCGAACAGAAAGCCTGGATGGAACTGTGCCGCGATGTTGAGGGCCACGGGCGCATCTTCTACCGCCGTCGCCGCCGTCGTGTGAAACGCAAGAGCGGCAACATCGACGACTTCTGCCGTCGTTGGGGTGGCGAGTACAGCTATATGGTGATCCTGGATGCCGATAGCGTGATGAGCGGTGAGTGCCTCACCGGGCTGGTACGCTTGATGGAAGCCAACCCGAACGCCGGTATCATCCAGTCTGCGCCAAAAGCTTCCGGGATGGATACGCTGTATGCTCGCGTGCAGCAATTCGCCACGCGTCTCTATGGCCCATTGTTCACTGCTGGTCTGCATTTCTGGCAGTTGGGTGAGTCCCATTACTGGGGGCATAACGCCATCATCCGGGTGAAACCTTTTATCGAGCACTGCGCATTGGCGCCGCTGCCGGGTGAAGGTTCGTTTGCCGGTTCCATTCTCTCTCATGACTTTGTGGAAGCCGCATTGATGCGTCGTGCCGGCTGGGGCGTGTGGATTGCCTACGATCTGCCGGGCAGTTATGAAGAGTTACCGCCTAACCTGCTGGACGAGCTGAAACGCGACCGCCGCTGGTGTCATGGTAACCTGATGAACTTCCGCCTGTTCCTGGTAAAAGGCATGCACCCGGTACACCGTGCGGTGTTCCTGACCGGGGTGATGTCCTACCTGTCGGCACCGCTGTGGTTTATGTTCCTGGCGCTGTCTACCGCGTTGCAGATAGTACATACGCTGGTGGAGCCGCAATACTTCCTGCAACCGCGGCAGTTGTTCCCGGTGTGGCCACAGTGGAAGCCTGAACTGGCAATTGCGCTGTTCTCCACCACCATGGTGCTGCTGTTCCTGCCGAAGTTACTGAGTATCGTGCTGGTTTGGGCCAAAGGGTCGAAGCAGTACGGCGGGCCGATCCGGCTGCTGATTTCCATGCTGATGGAGGTGATGTTCTCGGTGCTGTTGGCGCCGGTGCGCATGTTGTTCCATACCGTGTTCGTGGTCAGCGCGTTCCTGGGCTGGGAAGTGGTGTGGAACTCACCGCAGCGTGATGATGATGACACCCCTTGGGGCGAAGCCTTCAGACGCCACGGTTCGCAAATGCTGCTGGGCCTGGTTTGGGGCGGTGGCATGGCGTTGCTGGATCTGAACTTCCTGTGGTGGCTATCACCGATTGTCTTCTCGTTGATCCTGTCGCCGTTTGTTTCGGCGCTGTCCAGCCGGGCCACGCTCGGTCTGAAGAGCAAGCGTGCCAAGCTGTTCCTGATCCCGGAAGAGTACGATCCGCCGCGTGAGCTGGTGGCTACGGATACCTACCTGCAACTTAATCGTCAGCGCGCCTTGCGCAACGGCTTTATGCATGCGGCGGTGGACCCGTCTTACAACGCCTTGGCTGCCGCGCTGGCAACGGCTCGTCACCATCTGCGTACTCTCATCGAAAAGGTGCGGGAAGAGCGGGTGAACGAGGCGCTGGAAGTGGGGCCAGAGAAGTTGGCGAAAGCCAAACGCCTGGAGCTGTTGAGCGATCCGGTGGCGCTGTCACGTTTGCATCAACGCATCTGGCAGTTGCCGCAGGGCGAGGCCTGGCGCGAACATTATCGGCAGTTGCCGCATAATGAGCAGGCTCATCCCGTCGGCCAACGCTAACGGCAAGTGCTGATCAATAAGGGGGAATGCGCGTGGCGTGTTCCCCCTTTTTTTAGCCGTGGGTGGCGAAGACCACCAGTTGATAATTCTGCTGGTTGCAGTGGAAAGAGGTTAGCGCCGTCATCCCCAGGCCATCAACATGGGCGGCTAGCGAATGCGGGTTATCGTCATTGATAAACAACGCACCTACATCAAAATCCTGCTGGGTTCGTGCTTTCACCGCCGCAAACAACTGCCGCAGCACGCCTTTTCCCCGCCATTCGGCACTCAGGCATACCGGGCCATAGAGAAATACCCGCCGTTGAGACAGCGTCTGCCCTTGAAACTGCTGGTTGGCTAGAGTTTGCAGCATGGCATCCACGACCGGTGGCCGGGGTTGGGCATCGGTTGGCATCAGGCAGACAAAGCCTGCCAACTGTTGATCCTCAATGGCGATCAGTATACCCAGGCCGCTGTTAATGCTTGCCAGCTGTTTTTCGTTCATTTGCGAAACGATAAATCCCTGTTGCCGCTGTTGGGCGTTGAGATGCTCTGGGGTGTTTTGCGCCTGTAAGGCCAGAATTGCCTGATAATCACCGGGAACGGCCTGCCTGATAAGCATGATAGCTGCCTGTGTTAATGGAGGATTGTTGCAGCATGCAATGCGCAGCCAGGGCCGTCAAGGCGAGGGTGGGCAATCCATCACCCACCCCAGTGTCTTAACGCTCATCCCATTCGTCGGCCGCGCTCTGGCCTTCTTCGGTATCCAGCGGGGGATCGAGTTGAAAATCACCTTCCTCCCACTCATACAACGTATTTTCGTTGATCCACTCTGCGAGGATCTCAATCTCGTCGTAATCACCGTCAAAAATGGCCTGAGCGGCAGCACCGCTACGCAGGGTAAAACATTCGACCGACTCGCCTTCCTCTTCGAAAAACTCGGCCTGCCACATCGTGTCACCGTCCAACATGATGTATTTTTGCAGGTTAAACTGCTGGGGCACCGGCGGCTCATCATCGCCGCCTTCTGCCGTTTCGATAAACTCTTCGCGAGCGGCTTCGATCGCTTCTTCCAGCGTGGCATACAGGCTCATACGCATCTCCTTGTTTCAATCATCTTGGGGAACACCAGCATTAATTGTTGTCGCATCGCCGCAGGATGCAAATTTTTTGTTGTCCGTTTTGCGACGATGATTGTCCATCCGTCGGGAGACGCCTGGCCGTGCTCAGGAAATAATGGCTACACCCTTTGGTCTGTAGGAGAATCAGGATGTTAGCCAACCCAGCAAGCAAGTACCGGCCGTTCCCGGCCATTGACTTACCCGATCGTCAGTGGCCGGGTCGCACCCAGCAGCAGGCTCCACGCTGGTGTTCCAGCGATCTGCGCGACGGCAATCAGGCGTTGGCCGAGCCGATGGATAACGCTCGCAAGCTACAGTTCTATCAGCTGTTATTGAGTTGTGGATTCAAGGAGATTGAGGTGGCATTTCCTTCCGCCTCGCAAACCGACTTTGATTTCGTGCGGCATCTGATCGAGCAACGGCTGATCCCGGATGACGTCTCAATCCAGGTGCTGACGCAGTCGCGTGACGATCTGATTGACCGCACGATGGAGTCGTTACAAGGGGCTCCACGCGCCATCGTCCATCTGTATAATGCTACCGCTCCGATGTTCCGCGAGATCGTCTTCAAGCAGGATAAGGCCGCCACCGTGGCGCTGGCGGTGAATGGCGCACGGCGTATTCGCCAGTGGTGCGATCGGCATCCAGAAACCGATTGGTGCTTCGAGTATTCGCCGGAAACCTTCTGCTTTACCGAACTGGAGTTTGCCCTGCAAATTTGCGAAGCGGTGGCAGACGTGTGGCAACCCGAACGCCAGCGGCCGATGATCATCAACCTGCCGGCCACCGTGGAAATGAGTACCCCGAACATTTATGCCGACCAGATCGAATGGTTCTGCCGCCATTTCAGCCAGCGTCAGCGGGTAACGATCAGCGTGCATCCGCATAACGATCGCGGTACCGGCGTCGCTTGTGCCGAACTGGCCATGCTGGCGGGGGCCGATCGGGTTGAAGGTTGTCTGTTTGGCAATGGCGAGCGTACCGGGAATGTCGATCTGGTGACGCTGGCCCTTAACTTGTATACCCAGGGCATCGCGCCAGGCTTGGACTTCAGCCGGTTGAAAGAAGTGGTTGAGGTGGTGGAGCAATGCAACCAGCTACCGGTACATCCGCGCCATCCTTATGCCGGGGAATTGGTGTTTACTGCGTTCTCCGGCTCGCATCAGGACGCCATCAAGAAAGGCTTTGCCGCCCAGCAACTGCGCGAAGATGGGTTATGGCAGGTGCCATACCTGCCGCTCGACCCGGCAGATGTGGGATGCAGTTACGAGGCGTTGATCCGCGTTAACAGCCAGTCTGGCAAAAGTGGTGCCGCCTGGTTGCTGGAGCAGAATCATGGATTGCGCCTGCCGCGTGGCTTGCAGATCGATTTCAGCAAGGTGGTGCAGCAGGCCACGGATGAAAGCGGTAAGGAAATGACGGTGGCGGAAATCTGGCGGCTGTTCCGCAACAGCTACGGATTGGTGGATCAACCTCGTTTGCAGTTGCTCAGTTACCAAACGCAAAGCCAGGGTGGGGCGGCTTACAGCTTTACGGCGCAGGTGGCTCTGGCAGGGGAGTCAATATCGCTGCAGGGGAGTGGCAATGGATTATTGTCCAGCGCGGTGGATGCGTTATGCCAGCGTTTTGGTCTGGTGCTGGCTATTGACGACTACCATGAACACACTCTGGGTCACCAGAGCCACAGCCGTGCCGTGACTTACATTCGCTGTACGTCAGCAAGAAGTGAGGCAATTTATGGGGTAGGGATTGACGCTGACTCGGCCAGCGCTTCGCTCCAGGCTCTATTTAACGTGGCTGGCCGCTGTTTACCCTGATCGCCGGCTGGGCCTGGGAAAAGTAGGTGCTGGGGGAAACACCAAGCAGGCGGCGGAACATGGCGCTAAACGCGCTGGGGCTGTCATAGCCCAGATCCAAAGCCACCTCCAGCACCGAACTTCCGGCGGCGAGGGCGTTGAGCGCCGCCAGCAGGCGGGCACGGCGTACCCAGTCGCTAAAGCGTAGGCCCGTCTCGCGCTGGAAGCGGCGGGACAGCGTACGGCCGCTGACGTTGATATGGCGCGCCGCCAGCTCCAATTCCCAAGGTTGGGCCAATGATTGCTGAATATGCTGGCACAGGGCCAACAAGACGCTATCACGTGGTTCGGGAAGGTGTAGGGGCAGGATCGGCAGCATACGCAGTTCATCGAGGATCAGCTCCATAATGCGCTCTTCACGCCCGCCGGGCCGATAATCGGGCTGAATGTCCATCGCGCTGATAATCAGTTCACGTAACAACGGGGAAATCTGTACCACCTGACACTGGGCGGGCAAATCGGCGCGCGCCAAAGGATCAACAAACAGCGTGCGCGCCGCCACGTTCCCGCTAAACCGCAGGTTATGCTCTACCTTGGCCGGTAACCAGACGCCACGCCCCGGAGGAACCACCCAACTGCCAACGCGAGTGTTGACCTGCACGACACCGCTCAGTGCGTGGATAAGTTGAGCACAGTTGTGGCAGTGGTCCGGTTCGCAGTCACCATCCAGATAGTCTTTCGAGAACGGCACGATAGATTGATTCTCTGCCAGATTATCGATGCTAAACAGCACGTTTGCTCCTTTGGTGGGTGATCAAGCCATCCATGCAGCATGCCATGTCTGGCCATTGTCGCAAAGCGCATTTCCTGTACGTCGTAGCAGTGTGAAAACGGTTTAGCTTGTTGGTTTCAATAGCGGGAGGATATATGGATGTTGCCAACGCGGTGTTACGGATTGCCCGGCCCACCGACCATTTGACTACGATTGCCGAAATGTATTGCCAGGGTCTGGGATTTGAGCAACTGGGGGCGTTTGAGGATCATCAGGGTTTTGATGGGATTATGCTTGGTCATCCGCATCATGCTTATCATCTGGAATTTACCCATCATCGTGGTGTGCGGGTTGGGCGCGCGCCAACGCAGGACAACCTGCTGGTGTTTTATCTGCCAGAAATCGCGAGTTGGCGAAGAGGGTGCGATCAGATGCTAGCCAGTGGCTTCCAACTTGTACCGGCTTATAACCCTTACTGGGATGTTCATGGACAAACGTTCGAAGATCTGGATGGTTATCGCGTGGTGTTGCAAGCTCGCGCCTGGCAGGTGTAAATCCCCCAACCCTCCCAAAAGGCGAGGGGGCCGGTACGGAGCTGTGTTCAGGTGTCGAGTCGATCTGTAACTGGGAATGCAGAGGACGAATACCGTAGCCAAGTGGTAGCTCGCTCGGTTCCCTCTCCTGGGGGAGAGGGTTAGGGTGAGGGGGCATTTGCTATCGCGCGCATAAAAAAAGCCAGCGCTAGGCACTGGCTTTAGGTAACTCATTCAGAGTTTATCAGGCGTGCGTTGCCGGTTTGTCACCGCTTTTACCCTGGGTGTTTTCCAGCATGCGGCGGATTGGCACGATCAGCAGGATAAGCACGGCAGCACAGATCACCAGCGCAATCGAGCAGCGGGCGAACAGGGTTGGCAGCATGTCCAACTGATCCGCTTTCACGTGGCCACCGATCAAGCCTGCGGCCAGGTTACCCAGCGCGCTGGCACAGAACCACAGGCCCATCATCTGGCCACGCATTCTATCCGGTGCCAGTAACGTCATGGTTGCCAGGCCAATCGGGCTCAGGCACAGCTCACCCAGCGTCAGCATCAGGATACTGCCTACCAGCCACATCGGCGACACGCCAGCCCCACCGTTGCCCAACACCTGCTGCGCAGCCAGCATCATCAGGCCAAAGCCCGCAGCGGCAAACAGAATACCGATGACGAATTTGGTGATGCTGCTCAGGCGTATTTTGTTGCGAGCCAGAGCTGGCCAGGCCCAACTGAAGATAGGCGCCAACAGGATAATGAACAAGGCGTTAATCGATTGGAACCAGACCGCCGGGATTTCAAAGTCGCCGATCATACGGTTGGTGTAATCGTTGGCGAACAGGTTGAACGAGGTCGGTTTCTGCTCGAAGGCCGACCAGAAGAAGGCGGCAGAAATCAGCAGGATAAAGCACACCAGCAGACGAGCACGCTCTTTGCGGCTCAGGCCGGCAAAGAAGAACAGGTAGATAAAGTACAGCGTGACCGAGGCGGCGATAACGTAGACCAGCATGCTGGCAACGGCGACCGGGTTAATCACGATGATGCCTTGGGAGATCATCACGACAATCGCGGCAACGCCCACGGCCAGCGCAATCAACCAGGCACCCACGCCATTTTTCTTGGCAACCGGGCTATTCCAGGTAGAGTCCAGGCCCACTTCGCTGTCATAGCGCTTCATGGCCGGTACGGCAAACACCCGGAAGATAACCAGCGCTACCAACATCCCGATACCACCGATACCGAAGCCCCAGTGCCAGCCGTGTGAACGGATCAGCCAGCCGGAAATCAGCGGTGCAATAAAGGAGCCCATGTTGATGCCCATGTAGAACAGCGAGAAGCCACCGTCACGACGCGCATCGCCTTTCTTGTACAGGGTACCAACCATCACCGAGATACAGGTTTTGAACAGGCCGGACCCGAGCACGATAAACATCAGGCCGACGAAGAACAGGTCGTTGCCCATAAAAGCGGACAGGGCGATCGACAGGTGGCCCAGAGCGATCAGGATTGAGCCGTACCAAACGGCCTTTTGCTGGCCGAGCCAGTTATCGGCCAACCAGCCACCGGGCAGCGCCGCCAAATACATGCTGCCAGCAAAGATACCGACGATTGCCGAAGCATTTTCGCGCGCCAACCCCATCCCGCCGTCATAAACCGTGGCGGCCATAAACAGGATCAGTAACGGGCGAATGCCATAAAACGAGAAACGCTCCCACATTTCAGTGAAGAACAGCGAGCGGAGCGGATATGGATGGCCGAGGAACGTCCGGCTTTCTTTCTGATCAACAGAGGATTGCATAAAGTCTTCCCAATATAATGTGCTG
Source organism: Serratia sp. (in: enterobacteria) (assembly GCF_051654945.1). GTDB lineage: Bacteria > Pseudomonadota > Gammaproteobacteria > Enterobacterales > Enterobacteriaceae > Chania. The sequence continues at coordinate 376,637 of NZ_JBOFZA010000072.1, read as the reverse complement.
CGCGATGGCAGCAGATACTGTGATATGTCTGTGTCTGTAAGCGAGGTAATCCCGCTGATGTGGATTACCTGACAAAACCTCAGCCGCAGCGCCTATTAAGCGTGAAATACATGCAGGCCATTTTATTCACTTGGTCAGAGTTTTACTTCTGGCGTGATATTATTTAACCATTTGATAACTGAATGGTGGTTTTGTCTAGTACCTGTATCCCATTTTTTAGACGAAAAGTCGACAAACATCTACTTTATTGGTTTTTCTGTTGGTTAAGTCGTTATTTTTATTGACAGCTGGTTTATTGCTCTGAATATGATTTTGCTGTTTAAAAACAGCGTGTTAATAATATTATTCTTAGCGATTGATGCCGAGCTCCGCCGGGGGGATAACAGTAATAAAAATAAGGGAAATGGGGCTTGGGGAATATTTAGCGCAGCAAGTGGCGATAAATAACGCTATTACTCCTCCTGCAACGTATCTTCACGCATCCTGGCCGGGCGCCGTTGCAGACACCACCAGGAATAAAACGCGTTAAATAACACCACCAGTGCCGTCATGCAGAATACCGCGCGGAATCCATAACTGGCAGAAACGGCGGCTCCGAGCAGGGGCCCGCTGACGTTGCCGATATCACGGAAAGATTGGTTATAGCTGAATATTCGTCCGGCTACCTGATTGGTGCAGTTATAGATCAGCAGGGTTTGCACCGCAGGCAGCAGTGCGCCATCGGCAGCGCCGAGCAGGAAGCGTAATACGCCGAGCTGCCACGGAGTCTGCACAAAGGCCATCGGGATCAGCAACAGCACGGACACCACCAGCATAAACACCAGAATGCGTTCCGGGCCGATCCTGTCACCCAATTTCCCCAGCCGAGGGGCGCTCATCAAGGCGGCAACGCCGGGCACCGAGGCAATCAAACCGCTGACGAACGCCAGGTTGCTGATATTACCCGCCAGTTCACGCACGTAAAGCGTCAGAATGGGGGCAATCGAACCGGTAGCGATCTGGATGATCATGGTGGTGATAAACAGACTGAGGATCAGCTTGGGGCTTTTGAGCGAGGCAAATACCTGGCGCGCATGCAGCATGTCTTTTTTCTGCACCGGGGTGAACTGTTCCCGCACGCACAACAGCGTCAGCAGGAAACAGATAAACAGCACCGTGGCCGTGATGAAGAACACTGGCCGCAGCCCATACTGGTCAGCCAGCAAGCCGCCAATCAATGGGCCAATCAGGGCGCCGCTGACGCCGCCAGTTGACAGGGTACCTAGCGCCCAGCCGCTGCGATGACGCGGCACCTGGGTGGCAATCAGCGCATTGGCATTGGGAATAAAGCCGCCGAGCAACCCCAGCACCGCACGCAGAGCCAGAAACTGCCAGATGTTCTGCGCCATGCCCATCAGCACCATCACAATCGCCATCCCCAGAGCAGAACGTAGCAACATCAGCTTACGCCCACGGCGATCGGCCAGGCTGCCCCAGAACGGTGAGGCAATAGCGGAGAACAGGAAGGTGATACTGAACACCAGGCCGGACCACATATTCAGCGATTGATGGCCGGTAACGCCAAGGGCTTCAACGTACAGCGGCAAGAATGGCATGATCAGGCTAAAAGCCGCACCGGTCAGAAAGCAGCCAAGCCAGGTGACGAACAGGTTACGTTGCCAATTGATAGGTTCTGCTACCGGGGCCATAGGTTTCCGTGCGGGGAAGAGGGGCTTTACGATCGCAAAGGATAATAGCGCAAAGCAAAAAAAGTTAGCCTGGTAAGTATGCGCTTAATAACGCAGGTTATCAATTGAGCAGTTGTGCGAATTTTAGTGAAAATGAAATAAAGTTTTAAAAAGGATAATGACAATTATTCCCGCATCGGGCGACGCGGGAACGAGATGTTTCAGGCACCGATCAAGGCTTCGAATCCAGCGCTGGCGGTAGTGAGGGCGACGTTTGTCACCTCATAATGGGCTACGTCGACGAAGGGATCTTCTGCCAGGATGGCATCCAACCGGGTACGCTCCATGTCTTTCACCAGGATCACGCCACCGGTACGTGGCTGCTTACGGCCAGAGGCAATAAAGCTGCCGGTTTGAAAGTACTGCTTCAACCAGGCGATATGCCCGTCGAGATGGCTTTCTACTTCTTCAATCGGACGGTGGTAGGTCAGGCTGACGATATACATAGAGTGACTCCTTTGCTGGTAAGTCCTTAACATCACATCGTTTGGACGCTTTTTCAAGGCGGTTGCGAACCCGCCAGACCTGTCCAATATCAGTCAATAAAGCGAAGGCTCGCCTTCCGGGCGGGTCTTGAAGCGGCGGTGCAGCCACATATATTGATCCGGTGCCATCAGGATCTCTTTTTCTACCACCTTGTTCATAAAGGCTGCGGCTTCGACTTCGTTATCCAGCGGGAAGTTTTCCACCGCTGGCTGCATGATAAGCTCATAGCCTTTGCCTCCAGGTAGGCGGCGTGGGGTAAACGGGATGATCGCCGGTTTCCCCATGCGCACCAGCACATAGCTGCCGGTGGTGGTGGCGGCTTTTTCCACCGCAAACAGCGGGGCAAACACGCTGGCACGTGGGCCGTAATCATGATCCGGTGCGTACCAGATGATCTCACCCTGTTTCAGGGCGCGGATCATCCCCTTGACGTCTTTACGATCCAGCATCGATTTGTTAGAGCGCATGCGGCCCCAGGTCTGTAGCCAGTCCATCAGCTTGTTATCGTGTGGCCGGTAGACGCCGATCCCCGGATTGTGAATACCAAAAATCCGTGCCCCCAACTCCAGTGTCAGGAAGTGCAGACCGATCAGCAGCACCCCTTGATGATTGTCCTTGGCCTTTTGAATGTGTTCCAGACCGCTGACGCTGAACCAACGCTCGATACGCCAGTTGGGCCAGAACCAGGCCATACCGGTTTCAAACAGCCCCATCCCCACGGATTCAAAGTTCTTGGCAATCAACGCATCACGTTCGGCTTTTGGCATAGTCGGAAAACACAGTTCCAGGTTACGCTGCGTTATCGCAAGGCGGCGTTTGAGAAAACGCATTGAAAACCGGCCTAACCCGGTACCTAAGCGATAAATAATCGGGTACGGCAGCAGCACCAGCAGGTAAAGTAAGCCGATGCCAAACCAGGTGAGCCAGTAGCGGGGATGCAGTAAAGATCGATTGAAAGAAGGAACTTGCGTCATGGGTTCTCAGCTTAGAAGCAGTCATTTAACAGTAATAACAGGGTTCTTGCATAGACACTGGGTATCAGCGTGACGAGAGGTAATCAGACTCAGCCCGTGGCTTGAACAAATCGGTCTATGCAAAGGTTTTCTGCCGTTTATAATAGCGTATTGTGACATTTTTCTTATGTAACAGGAAAATTCACCGCATTAAAACACCATTTTTGCTTGTAAACTGCGTGCGAGTGCCGGTTTTTTCGCCAGAAACGGTGGCTGGGGACTCTCTTTCGAGCGACATTTCAATCGATTATAGATTCGGGAGGTGACGATGTTGGCGTCATGGTTAAGCGCTGGGCTGCTGGTGATTGGCGGGTTACTCGGCTGTCTTGGGGCATATTTGCAGTACAATCCTTTGCTGGCCGTAGCGGGAAGCGGACTGTTGGCGGGGGCGATTATTTCCGGGGCTACGGAGTGGTCAAGCGGGCGCTGAGCACCCGCTTGCTGCTGTATCACTGATCTTTAAACAATCCTTTTACCCTGTGCGGTTCTGAGCGCCAATACTGTGGTGGAGCCTGCACCTTGGCACCCAGTTTTGCGGCAGCATGCCACGGCCAACGCGGGTTGTAGAGAATACCGCGTGCCAGCGCGACCATATCGGCCTGGCCGGTGGCGACGATCGCTTCCGCCTGTTCTGGCTCGGTGATCAACCCCACGGCGATGGTTGGCATCCCCACTTTATGTTTGATAGTTTCGGCAAACGGCACCTGATAGTTTGGCCCCACCGGGATTTTTTGCTGCGGTGACAGGCCGCCGCTGGAAATATGAATGTAATCGCAGCCCAGTTCTTTTAACGCACTGGTCAGCTCAACGGACTGCTGTTCATCCCAGCCTCCCTCAACCCAATCGCTGGCGGAGATGCGCACGCCAAGCGCTTTGTGGGCAGGGAACACCGCCCGCACCTCGCTGAAAATTTCCAGCAACAATCGCATACGATTTTGCAGGTTCCCGCCGTATTGATCGGTACGCTGATTGGCCAGCGGCGACAGGAACTGATGCAACAGATAACCATGTGCTCCGTGCAGTTCGATGAGGTCAAAGCCTAGACGGTCGGCACGCTGCGCCGCTGCGACAAACTGTGCCTTCAACTGTTCAATCTGCTCCAGGCTCATGGCCTGGGGAGCTTCATCCAAAGGGTTAAAAGGCTGGGCAGAGGCAGACAACGTTTGCCAGCCGCCCTCACCGTTGGCCAGCTGTGCGCCGCCTTGCCAGGGAAGGGCGCAAGATGCTTTACGGCCAGCGTGTCCCAATTGGATCCCCAGTGGCATGGTGGCGTGTTTTTTTACCGCCTGTACCACATCGGCAAGTGCCTGCTCGGTTTCATCGTCCCACAGGCCCAGATCCCCTGGGGAAATCCGTCCTTCCGGTGAAACCGCAGTGGCTTCCACAATCAGCAAACCTGCCCCGGAAAGCGACAGATGGCCGAGATGCATGGTATGCCATTCGGTGGCTTTGCCGTGGTCGGCAGAATACTGGCACATCGGGGCGATAATAATGCGGTTAGGCAACTTCAGTAGCCCCAGGGTGATCGGCGTAAACAGCTGGCTCATAATTTCCTCATGGCTTAAAATTCGGTGGTACGACTGGCATTAGGCTTATCGGTATTTGCCAATAACGTCAAGCTTTGTGCGGAAATCATTACCGCCGGGTTAATGCTGTGTTGCAGCCTATTTTCGGGTATTATGTGCGCCGCGCGCGGGCTTACGGCCCGTGGGCACTCAATCAGTCACCTCCCGAAAGACAGGAAAGTACACCATGCCAGTGTTACATAACCGAATTTCTAATGAGGAACTGAAGGCGCGTATGCTGGCTGAAACCGAGCCACGCACCACAGTTTCTTTTTATAAATACTTCACCATTGACGACCCCAAGGCCTTTCGCGATAGCCTGTATATTCAGTTCGATAAGCTGAAGGTATTTGGCCGTATCTACGTGGCCAAAGAGGGTATCAATGCGCAGATCAGCGTGCCGCAGAGTCATTTCGATGCGTTCAAAACCGCGCTGTTTGCATCCCACCCGGCTCTGGATCAGGTACGCCTGAATATTGCGCTGGAAGACGATGGCAAATCCTTTTGGGTGCTGCGCCTGAAGGTGCGCGAACGCATTGTGGCCGACGGGATTGAAGATGAAACCTTCAACCCAGCCAACGTGGGCGAATATTTACAGGCCGATCGCGTCAACCAGATGATTGACGACCCGAACACGGTATTCGTCGATATGCGCAACCATTATGAATATGAGGTTGGGCACTTTGAGAAGGCGATCGAAGTGCCTTCCGATACGTTCCGCGATCAGTTGCCGATGGCAGTGGAGATGCTACAGGAGCAGAAAGACAAGAATATCGTCATGTACTGTACCGGTGGGATCCGTTGTGAGAAAGCCAGCGCCTACATGCTGCATAATGGCTTCAAAAACGTCTATCACGTGGAAGGCGGTATTATCGAATATGCCCGCAAGGCTAAAGCGCAGGGGCTGCCACTGAAGTTTATCGGCAAGAACTTTGTGTTTGACGAGCGCATGGGGGAACGTATCTCAGAGGACGTGATCGCCAACTGTCATCAGTGCGGCGTACCTTGTGATACCCATACCAACTGCCTGAACGACGGCTGCCATCTGCTGTTTATCCAGTGCCCGAGCTGTGCCGAGAAGTTTGCGGGCTGTTGCAGTGAAACCTGCCGTGAAGAGCTGAAATTGCCGCGTGAGGAACAGCGAGCCCGCCGGGCTGGCCGCGAGAATGGCGTGAAGATCTTCAATAAATCCAAAGGGCTGTTGCAAACCACCATGCATATCCCGGAACCGAAAGAGTAGGGGGTTGCAGGCAATAGAAAAGGGCGCTGAATTTTCAGCGCCCTTTTTATTACTTCTCGCGTACGCCTTCCACGGAGATGATCAACTCAACTTCCTGGGACGCCGGGCCGAGATCGGTGGTGATGCCAAAGTCTTTCAGTTTGATTTTACCGTTGGCTTCGAAACCGGCGCGGTAACCGCCCCATGGATCCTTACCTTCGCCAACCAGCTTGGCAGCCAGCGTAACCGGCTTGGTCACGCCGTTCAGCGTCAGGTTGCCGACTACGGCATAGCCTTCACCGTCTTTCTTCACTTCGGTAGAGGTAAAGGTGGCCTGCTTGTTCTTTTCAACGTTCAGGAAATCGGCGCTGCGCAGGTGCTTGTCACGCTCGGCGTGGTTGGTGTCAACGCTGGCGGTGTTGATGGTCACGTTGACTTTATCGTTAGCCGGATCTTTTTCATCGAAGGTAAAGCCACCGTCAAAATCTTTGAAGGTGCCGTAAATCCAGCTGTAGCCCAGGTGCTGGATGCGGAATTCGATAAAGGCGTGCTGGCCTTGTTTGTCAATCTTGTAGTTGGCAGCCAGGGCAGAACCGGCGTTTAACAGCAGGGCGCCTGCGGCCAGACCTAATACGGTTTTCTTCAACATAGCAATAACTCCATAAATCCAAGGGGTTAATCGGTGCTGCGACCCAGCATCCGTTTCAAAGTTACATCACCATCAACAAAGTGATGTTTAAGCGCAGCCAGGGCGTGCAGTACCGAAAGCACCACGACGGCCCAAGCCAGATAAAGATGGATAGTCCCGGCGGTATCGGCTTGCTGAGGCAAACCGGTCAAGGTGGCCGGTACGTCGAACCAGCCAAACACGCTGATGGCCTGACCATCGGCAGTAGAAATCAGGTAGCCGCTGATCAGGATGGCGAACAACACGGTGTAGAGTGCAATATGGGCGAGGGTGGCACTAATACGCGTAAGACGCCCATAGCTTGCCAGAGGCTTGGGTGGCGGTGAGATAAAACGCCAAACCACTCGCACCACCATCACGATAAACAGCAGCGTGCCAATACTTTTGTGGATCTCCGGCGCCTGGTGATACCAAACGTCGTAATAACCCAGGGTGACCATCCATAAGCCTAGGGCGAACATGCCGTAAACGGCCAGCGCCACCAACCAGTGGATCAGCACAGAAACGTGACCAAAGCGGTCGGCGGTATTTTTCCAGAGCATCAGCTTTCCTTACATTGCGCATTTACCGGCAGCAATATTTAAACTTTAAGAAACATAAATCAATAATAAATTTAACTATGTTACTTCATAAAAATATTAATCAGTAGATTTGTTTGAGTTGCGGCAAGTTGGTCAAAGGAATCGTTGGAGAGCGCTTTTTTTTGCCGCCGTTGGCTAAACGCTGGCCAATTGAAAATTATCGACTTAATGGTTAATTGTCAGCTTTTGTCATTTTTCGTAAATACGTCGGCAAACCCTGGAAAATAATTGAATAACGACTAGCGGTGATTATTTTAACACCGTTACCTGGCGAATTAATTTAATTCCATCAGCAGCTTGACGGCAATATGCCTGCGCCAGCACAGAATTATTTGCTAACATGTATTCATTGGCGGCTCATGGGGGCCTGTTTTACTCAAGGAAATGACATGGGCGTACCCGATTTCAATGACCGCAAGCTACGTTTGATCATGATGCTGGCCATGCTGGTGGTGATCCTGGCTGGGGTCAAGGCGGCGGCAGACATTGTGGTGCCGTTCCTGCTGGCAGTGTTCCTCGCCATCGTGTTAAACCCATTGGTGCTTTTACTGGAGCGCTGCCGGGTGCCCAGAGCGTTGGGCGTGACGCTGTTGGTCGTCGCCATCGTGGTGCTGTTGTTGACCCTGGTCGGCATGCTGGCTTCTTCGTTGAACGAGTTTGCGCGCTCATTACCGCAGTATAGTGGCATGATGCATGAGAAGCTGAACGAACTGCAATATCAGGCGCAACGCCTGAATCTGGATATTACCTTCTCGGCGGATGCGGTGGTTAAATACGTCGATCCTGGCGCCACCATGAATCTGGTGACCCGCTTGTTAACCCATCTCTCTGGCGCGATGACCAGTATCTTCCTGCTGTTGATGACGGTGGTGTTTATGCTGTTTGAGGTGAAGGTATTGCCGTACAAGCTGCAGCAGGCGCTGGATAATCCTACCGAAGGCATGGCCACTATCCGCAGAGCCTTGCAAGGGGTAACCCACTATCTGGTGATCAAGACCGCCATCAGCCTGGCAACCGGCCTGATTGTCTGGGGTTTCCTCAGTTGGGTTGGCGTTCGCTTTGCCTTTATCTGGGGCATGATGGCGTTTATGTTTAACTATGTACCTAATATTGGCTCGATCATTGCCGCTATACCGCCGTTGATCCAGGCATTGCTGTTTAACGGCTTTGCCGATGCGGCCGTGGTGGCTGCGGGCTACATTCTGATCAACCTGATTATCGGTAATATCCTGGAACCACGGATCATGGGGCGTGGGCTGGGGCTTTCTACGCTGGTGGTATTCCTTTCCCTGATCTTCTGGGGCTGGCTGATGGGGCCGGTGGGGATGCTGTTATCCGTCCCTTTGACCATTATCGCGCGCATCACGTTGGAAAATATGGATGGAGGGCGCAAGGTGGCCATGATCCTCGGTGATGGGCGACAAATAGCGGAAACACCGCCGAAGTAACAGTTACATGGCGGCCAACATGGTTAACGAAGCAGAGCTCACCGGGCTAAAGGTGGGTTCTGGCGGATAGAAATAGCGCAGTATGTTATACAGCGAATAAAATTCCAGCCGGTTACGCACGTGGATTTTCTCGGTGATATGGCGTTTATGTACATACACCGTATGGGAACTGATCTGCAATTTCTTGGCGATGCGATAATTCGGCATCTCGGACATCCAATAACGCATTACCGTCAATTCTTGCGGGCTGAAAAGCGAATGAGCTTCCTGATCCTTCATTAGCACACTCGGGTTGCTACTCAGCGTCGTTAGCGCATCGGGTAATACGGCTTTATTGAATAAAAAGGTATTGCTGGCAATACGCTGCGGGCTTTCACAGTAAGGATAAGGAACATCCAGATAAATATGCAGCATTGCATGCCTGGCCGACGAGATAAACGCTGAAAGCAACTGATTATCTGTCGTATAGCGGCAGTAGTTGGTCAGATTAACCAGAATATGGCTGGGTTTGAAACTGGCCAGTAGAGGGAGCGCGGTGTCGATGTCTGGGCTGCATTTCACTGACGCAAACGGGTTGTCAGTAAAGTGACTGGCTATGCCGACACGTGTGAAACAGCATTCGTCCACAACGAGTAGTTTCATAGTGACGTCCTTGTTGAAGATACAAAACGGGCTAAAGCACAATTATGTAAAATAGGCCGTACCCGGTTGTGGGATCAATTCGGAAATCCAGAGACTTTAGGACGTTATTTCCGTCTATAGATTATTAATTAGCAATATCAGTGGATTAGAGTGTTTATCTGGTTGAGGAGTTCCCCTGCCGGTGGCTTGCGCGGTGCGAACAGGGGATTAAACGGTCAGAAACGCTGCAGGCTGAAGGGCGTGATATCCAGCGTGGAGGGCTTATCCTGCGCAAATAGCGCGGCGATTTCACCCAGCACGCTGGCAAATTTAAACCCATGGCCGCTCAGGCCAGTGATTACCATCAGCCGTTGGCAATCTGGCAGGGTGTCGATGATAAAGTCTTCATCCGGGCTCATATCATAGCTACAGGCCTCACCATGCAGGCAGACGCCCAGCCCCGGCAGGAAGTGGCGCAGAAAACCGAATACCTCGGTGCCGTCACTGGCCAGAGCGCCGAACGGCTTGCGTTGTTCCGGTGTCTCCATCGGTTGTCCGCCATCGTGTTTACCGAGTTTTAGTCCGTCATTCTCGGACGGGAAACCGTAGTAGTGGCAGCCATCTGGTGCTTCAACGGAAAAAGCCGGGAAGCGGTTGTTTTCACTGTAACGACCATCGGCCTGATACCAGGAAAACACCTTACGTAGCGGCGTGATGGGGAGCTGGGGTAACAGATTTTTGACCCAGGTTCCCACGCAGACCACGGCTTTACGCCCTTGGTAGCGCCCCTCAGGTGTCACGACCTCAACCCCTTGTTCGATTGGCTCAATAGCGGTGACCGGGCAATTAAACAACTGGGCGCAGCCTGCTTCTCTGGCCAGTTTGATATAGCTGGCAACGATCAGTTCCGAACGCAGTATTCCCGCATCCGGTTCGAACAGGCCGACATAACCCGCAGGAGCGGTGAACTCTTGCCAGCGCTGCTGGATCTGTTCCGCGCTCAGTAGCTGGGTATTGAGGTTAAAGTTTTTTGCACTGCGCTGTGCTGTAGTGACGAATTCACTTTCTTGCGGCCCCAGGGTGAGCACGCCACAGGGGTGAAACAGTTTTTCACCGCTTTTGTGTTCTAAGCCGTTCCACAGCGCCTGGGCGCGCAGCAGAAACGGCACATATTTTTCACCTTCGCCGTAGGCATGGCGGATGATACGGGTGTCGCCGTGGTGGCTGCCCTGACGATGCGGGGGGAAAGCGCTGTCAATCATTAAGACCTTAAGGCCCGCCGCCGTCGCATAATAGCCTGCAGCAGCGCCAACTGAGCCGCTACCCACGATGATCAAGTCATATTCCACGTGCCATATCCTTTCTCTGATGTGTCGCTGATGGGGGATATGATAAGAGTTTGGCGGCGCTAATGCACCTGGAACCGATTCGGGCCAGGCAAAAGAAAAGGCGCCGGATAATTGCCGACGCCTTAGTGGGTGAGGGTGATGGGATTAATGTTTTCTGCGATCAAGGTCTAAGTAATCCGTTGATTCAATCTTGGCGATGCCGGCCTCTAGAATATTGATCAATTGGCGGGCAACATCGGTAGTTAGCCAAAGCGTCCGATCGACTTGCGCTTCTTCGGCAGTTTGGTCTAGTGAAGACAGGTAATGAAGGCGAATCATCATGGCATCATAAACATCGACGGTACTGATATCCCAGCCAACAAGCGGATGTGTCTGTATTACTTCATCATTTCTGTCCATAAAGACCCCTTATCAAGTAGTGACTAGCTGGAGTTACTAACGAGGATCAATGCGTCTCATCTTTACAGTGAGCTTTTACAGTATACGCATCCAGGATCTGGCGTGGGGTGTTTTCCTGCTGATAATTGAAAATAAATATTTGTTTGCACAATTAATCGGCTAGCGGGGTTTTTAATCTACCGCAGGGGCGCTGCTGCGCCCGTGACAGATATTATTCTTCAGACGCTGGAGGAAGTGTAACCTGCGCGTGGCTTTCCAATTCGGCAGCCAGATGGGCGAAATGTTTTTGCATTTCAGGATCGCGGTTCTGATTCTGTGCTTCCAGTTTCAGGCTGTGGATCAGCAACTGGTTGGCTTTGTCATTCAGGCCAAAGGATAAATAGGAGAAAGCCACTTCAAGCACGCTCAGCCGCCGTTTTTGATCGGCGATCAGGGCCAGCAGCTCGCCGAAGGTCATCGCTTCTTCGGGCTTGTCTTTGTCCGGAACCATGGTTGACACCTCCGTTGCATCTTAAGTCGTCTACTCATTACAGACCACAAGTGCCGTTTCTTCCAGGCAAAAGGGCGCTACGCCAGAAACAAAAAAGCCGGAGAGCGACCCCCGGCAACAACTACATTGCAGAATTATTCTGCACTGAACCAATCGTCGGCACTTTCCCAGGTTTCCTGGAGTATCTCCTCGATCAGGTCTTTATCTGTTTTGGCACCGCCCAATACGGAGAGGCCATTGGCACCGGCGTAACGGATTTGTACGGTAGTGTCAGGAAACTGGCGATTCACCCGTTTACTGAATTCGCCGGTCAGGGCTTCGATAGCCCCCGGCGGCAGTGGTTTGGTTTTATCTATAGTGACTTCAACACGCATAATTGCCCCCGGAACTGTCTACTGGATATTTATACAGTTAACTTTCGCCGGAGGCAAGAGCAGAGATAAAATAATTAGCAGTCGGTCACCGACCAGTTGATCTGTTCACCGGCCAGGAAAGGCACCACGGTTTCGCTACCCAAGGCAATCTCCTCTGGCTGGGTCACCGGTAGGCGTTGCAGCGTGATGAAGTCCTGGTTGACTGGCAGGCCGTAGAAGCGCGGGCCATTGAGCGAACTGAAGGCTTCCAGATGTTCAAGCGCGCCCAATTGCTCAAACACGGTTGCGTAGGCTGGCATGGCGTTGGGCGCATTAAATACCCCGGCACAGCCGCAACTGCTCTCTTTACGGTGTCTGGCATGCGGTGCCGAGTCGGTGCCCAGGAAGAACCGGTCACAACCACTGGCAACGGCGTTGCGCAGCGCTTCCTGATGGATGTTGCGTTTGAGGATCGGCAAGCAGAACAGATGTGGCCGGATGCCGCCTACCAGCATGTGGTTGCGGTTAAACATCAGGTGCTGTGGCGTGATGGTAGCGCCAAGGAAACGATTGCCTTCCTGCACGTACTGAGCCGCTTCGCGGGTGGTGATATGCTCGAAGACGATTTTTAATTCCGGGAACTGACGGCGTACCGGCTCCATCACCTGTTCGATAAAGCGAGCCTCGCGATCGAAGATATCGACGCTGGCATCGGTGACCTCGCCGTGGATCAGCAGCGGCATACCGATCTTCTGCATTTGCTCAAGCAGGGGATAAATTCCGGTCACATCGCTGACGCCGTGGCTGGAGTTGGTGGTGGCATTGGCAGGATACAGTTTGGCGGCGGTGAATACGCCTTGCTCAAACCCGTTAACCAGCTCCGCCGCAGCCAGTGAATCTGTCAGATAGCAGGTCATCAACGGCGTGAAGTTATGTTCTGCGGGAAGGGCTGCCAGGATACGTTCACGATAGCTGCGTGCTGCAGCAACGGTGGTGATCGGTGGGGCCAGATTCGGCATCACAATCGCCCGGCCAAACACCTGACTGGTATAGGGCAGAACCGTTTTCAGCATGGCATCGTCACGCAGATGGATGTGCCAGTCGTCAGGGCGGCGGATTTTCAGGGCTTGGGGTTGTGCGGTCATGGTGCAGAGCTCCAGCGGTCAAAAAATCTTAATAAAAGTGAAGTTACCCTATGAATTTCGAGCTGCAGCTAGGCGACAGGCTTACTCATCCCCAGGAGCTTACTTTTAGTAAGTGACTGGGGTGAGTAAGTGCAGGTAACAACGCTGCAGCTTGAAAGGCGACGGGTATAATTTGGGTTCTTCACGCCGGGGTGCAAGCATAAGCGGAAAACGCTTTGGATGCATCTGTTTGTTAATGGCAAGTTGAAATCAGTTGGCCAACGGCGGCATAGTAACCGTGATACACCGGTTCCCTCTGGCCAGACTTGTGAGGGGCACTTTGTCGAGATGGGAGAATAAAATGGAAGTACGTGTTATTGCCACTTTGCAAGCCAAGCCTGACAGCATCGACGCCGTCAGCGATGCGGTACATGAAATTATCGAGGCCAGCCGTCTTGAGGTGGGGAACTTACAGTACGATCTGCACCGGGATATGGACCAGCCAGGCACCTTCGTGTTCTTTGAGCGTTGGGCCAGCAGCGAAGCGTTGGAGAAGCACAACGCGACCGAACACTTCAAACGATTTGTCAGTCAGATTGATGGCAAGCTTGAGGTGTTGGACATCAAGAAACTGAAACAGATTGCCTGAGTTTTCAGTGGTAAGAAAAAACCCGCCATTCAGGCGGGTTTTTTTATGGCAGGGATTAACTTAGTCGTTAACCGGCTGCGGTTTGGTTGCTGGCGCAGTGGCCTGATTTGCCGCTGCGTGACCGCCTGCAGAGCCTTTGCCATCAAAGTTGAAGGAAGGGCGCTGCCACTCGCTGACTTTAGCGGCTTCCGGTTGGTAATCCGGGGCTGGCGCTTTGGTCATTGGTGCGGTAGCGATATGCTTGTACAGCGCTGGCTGCGGCTGTGCGACAACCGGGGTAGCCTGCACAGGTGCTGGTTCAGGAGCTGTCTCTGGCTGGGCTGGGATGACCTCTGGCTCAACTGCGGCAACAACAGGTTCCGCTACGGCAACTACTTCGGCTTCAACAACCGGCTCTTGTGCCACTGGCTCTTCAATAACCGGTTCAGCAACAACTTCAACGGCTACGGTTTCCACCACCGGCTCGGCAACAATGGCAACGTCAGCTTCGGCTTCAACAGATGCTGTTGCTACAGGAGCTTCTACAGCCACTGGTTCAGCTGCTACTGCCTGCGGTACCACGTCTTCTTCAACTACGCTTGACGCTTCGTTGACGATTGCTGGCTGCACTGGAGCAACTTCAACCGCAACTGGTGCTGCAACGGCTTCATTTGCCACTGGTGCTTGAGCTTCCTCATGTTCCACATAGGCTGCTGCATGTGCTACAGGGTAGCTGACCCAAACTTTGCCTGAAGCCATTTCTGGTGAGGCAAAAGCCCCGGCCAACGGCATTGGCGACTGGTTTGGATAACGCTCGTCACGATAGCGACGACGACGTTGACCACTGACACGCAGATGGCGCGGAGAACGACGAGAGCGACGTGGCATCCCGTTCTCACCGTTACCACGGTTGTCAGCTTGTGCTTCTTCGTCAGACTGTGCCTCAACGGTTTGTGGCAACAGCTTCACGCTTTCTGCCACTGCTGGAGCCTGGCTTTCTTCTACCTTGGCAACCGGCGCTTTAGGCGCTAACAGCTCTTCAGCGGCGCGATGCAGCTCTTCTTCCGCCGACAGGACGCGAACCTTCTGCGTGAGTGGGCGGCGTTGACGACGCTGGGTCGGTTGCTGATGACGATCTTCATCTTCGTCATTGCTATGGCTGGCAACGACAACTTCAGCAGTGTCCGGCACTTTGACGTCTTGCGGCGCCTGGCGTTTCTCTTCCTGACGACGACGTTGACGCTCGGCACGTTGCTCACGACGCTGTTGTTGATCTTCGCGCTGTGCCTTGGCCGCTTCTTCAGTCTGCACTTCGCTGTTGGCAACCGCTGGTGCAGTCTGCTGCTGTGCGTTGCGGCGGTTGTTGCGGCGCTGATCGTCACGATTTTCGCGCGGTTCACGTGGTTCACGGTTCTCGCGATTTTCGCGTGGTTCGCGGTTATCACGTTCGCCACGTTCACGGTTGTCACGGCCTTCACCACGATCTTTACGCTCGCCACGTTCACCTTTACGGGCTGAGCCCTGGCGGCGTTGGCCACGACGATCCTGGCGGCGGTTGTCGCTGTCTTCGGTTTTTTCAACCTCGACCGGTTTAGCCGCTACCACTGGCGTTTCTTCACCGGCGAACAGTGACTTCAGGCCACCGAACAGACGGCTCAACAGGCCAGGCTTGGCTTCAACCGCTGCGGCAGGTGCTGTTGCTGGCTTGGCGGCAACGGCAGGCTTGCTAACGGCAGCTTCTTCTTCCTGCGGTGGAGCATCTTGAGCCAGAGAGAAGGAGGCCAGGGCCGGTTGCTCGCGCTTGCGCTCAATCGGCGCATCTTCCTGCGGTTGAGCCATTTCTTCTTCATGCAGCTTCGGCAGCAGGTAGCTCAGGGTAGGTGTTTCTTCACCCTTACGAACGCGCAGCACGGAGTAATGCGGAGTTTGCATCTGATCGTTTGGCACGATGATGGCTTTCACGCCACCCTGACGCTTTTCGATCGCACTGACGGAATCACGCTTCTCGTTCAGCAGGTAGGAAGCAACCTGAACCGGCACGATGGCGTGAACTTCTTTGGTGTTCTCTTTCAGCGCTTCTTCTTCGATCAGGCGCAGAATAGACAGCGCCAGCGATTCGTTATCACGGATGGTGCCGGTACCGGTACAGCGTGGGCACACGTGATGGCTGGACTCACCCAGTGACGGGCTGAGGCGCTGACGGGACATTTCCAACAGGCCGAAGCGGGAAATACGGCCAATCTGAATGCGGGCACGATCCTGACGGACGGCGTCGCGCAGACGGTTTTCCACTTCACGCTGGTGGCGCACCGGGGTCATATCGATAAAGTCGATAACGATCAGGCCACCCAGGTCGCGCAGACGTAATTGACGAGCAATCTCATCCGCGGCTTCCAGGTTGGTATTGAATGCGGTTTCTTCGATATCACCACCGCGGGTTGCACGCGCGGAGTTGATGTCGATAGCGGTCAGCGCTTCGGTGGTGTCGATCACGATGGAGCCACCGGAAGGCAGACGCACTTCACGTTGGAACGCGGATTCGATCTGCGATTCGATCTGGTAATGGCTGAACAGCGGGATTTCGCCACTGTAGAGTTTGATCTTGCTGCTGAAATCCGGGCGACCCAGGGCAGCGATGTGTTCCTTGGCCAGATCGAGGACCTTCGGGTTGTCGATCAGGATTTCGCCGATGTCCGGGCGCAGGTAGTCGCGGAATGCTCGCACGATCACGTTGCTTTCCTGGTGGATCAGGAACGGAGCAGGGCGGCCTTCGGCGGCTTTCTTAATCGCTTCCCAGTGCTTGAGGCGGAATGACAGGTCCCATTGCAGCGCATCGGCAGACTTGCCAACGCCAGCGGTGCGGACAATCAGACCCATGCCGTCTGGCAATTGCAGCGAGGAGAGCGCTTCTTTCAGTTCGGTACGGTCGTCACCTTCGATACGGCGGGAGATACCACCGGCACGCGGATTGTTCGGCATCAGTACCAGATAGCTACCGGCCAGGCTGATGAAGGTGGTCAAGGCAGCGCCTTTATTACCACGTTCTTCTTTATCTACCTGAACGATGACTTCCTGGCCTTCACGCAGCACATCTTTGATGTTCGGGCGACCATGGGAGGAGTAATTGCTTGGGAAGTATTCGCGAGCGATTTCTTTTAGCGGGAGGAAACCATGTCGTTCAGCGCCGTAATCAACAAATGCGGCTTCGAGACTTGGTTCAATACGAGTGATTTTGCCTTTGTAAATATTCGCTTTTTTCTGCTCATGACCAGGGCTTTCAATATCCAGATCGTACAGCCGCTGTCCATCTACAAGGGCAACACGCAACTCTTCCTGCTGAGTTGCGTTAATCAACATTCTTTTCATCTTAACTTACTCGTTTTTTTTACATTATCGACAAAGCTGCGGGCAAAATAACCTCATGGCCGGGCTAAAACCGAAAACCCCGTGTCTTCTCGCAAAGCCGTCAACCTCACGGTTGTCGCCTGCATAGGGGCGCATTATCTCGGTAAGCCTGTGTTTCTTTGTGAAGCACAGCGCTTTTCACTCAGGGAATAGCCTCTGGAATTGGTTGACAGAGCTGATTCCGTTTACTGGCCAAGCTGCAACCCGCAGCCCGCTAATTGTTTGATTTCACATTACGTCTTACGCCATTGCTGCGTTTTTGTGTCACCAGACAAACTGTATAATTCCGCAATTCTCCCTGTTTCAAGGGGATCGGCACGGAAAGTTACAGCATTATTCCATTGCTGACACCGTTATAGCAAGGTGACTTTGCTGAAACTGTCGTTGAAACCGCAAACGTTCAACCTGGCTTGCTGCCTTATTGTTCGCCGCCGTTTCTCTTGCAGTCTGAGAGACAGTTAAGCACATAAAAAGAGGTGGCGCTATTGACTCGCTGTATTTAGAATCCCGCACCATGAAAACGAACATTCCCGCAGTACAATTAGTGACGATTTCTGACGATGAAGCCGGTCAGAGAATCGACAATTTCTTGCTTGCCCGCCTGAAAGGCGTGCCGAAGAGCATGATTTATCGCATCGTGCGTAAAGGCGAGGTGCGGGTCAATAAAGGTCGCATCAAGGCGGAATATAAACTGGCACCGGGCGATGTGGTGCGTATTCCTCCGGTACGGGTCGCCGAGCGTGAAGACGCGCCGGTTTCTGCCAAGCTGGATAAAGTGGCCGCCTTGGCCAACTGCATCCTTTATGAGGACGATCACCTGCTGCTGCTGAACAAACCTTCGGGTACGGCGGTGCATGGCGGTAGCGGCCTGAGCTTCGGCGTGATCGAAGGGTTGCGGGCATTGCGCCCGGAAGCGCGCTTCCTGGAATTGGTACACCGTCTGGACCGCGATACCTCCGGCGTATTGATGGTGGCCAAGAAGCGTTCGGCGCTGCGTTCGTTGCACGAGCAACTGCGTCTCAAGGGAATGCAGAAGGATTATATGGCATTGGTGCGTGGCGAGTGGCAGTCACACTGCAAGGCGGTGCAGGCTCCGTTGCTGAAAAATATTTTGCAGAGCGGCGAGCGGATCGTACGCGTCAACAGCGAAGGCAAGCCTTCGGAAACCCGCTTCAAGATCGAAGAGCGCTTTGAACACGCCACGCTGGTGAAGGCCAGCCCGATCACCGGGCGTACCCACCAAATCCGTGTGCATACCCTGCATGCGGGGCATCCGATCGCCTTTGACGACCGATATGGTGACCGGGAATTCGATCGTCAACTGGCGGGCACCGGCCTGAAGCGCCTGTTCCTGCATGCGGCGGCGTTGCGTTTTGAACATCCCGCCACCGGCGAAACGATGCGTATCGAAGCGCCGATGGATGATGAACTGCGCCATTGCCTGCAAGTCTTGCGGCAACGGACGGCCGCAGCCAAAAAATAACCTTCACCCCAGCGGGTTGATGCCTTCAGCCCGCAACATTTCCAGCAGTGCGATCAGCGGCAGACCAATCAAGGTATTCGGGTCACGGCCCTCCAACCTTTCAAACAGCGCAATCCCCAAACCTTCGCTCTTAAAGCTGCCCGCACAGTTGAGCGGTTGCTCCAGGCGTACGTAGTTTGCGATCTCCGCTTCGCTCAGGGTACGGAAATGCACGTGAAAAGGTTCACACACCACCTGTAGGCGTTGGCTATGGCTATTATAGAGCGCCAGACCGGTATAGAAGGTCACCTGCTTGCCACTGGCCCTATGCAGTTGCTTGCGAGCGTTCTCTTCGCTATGGGGCTTACCGGTGATCTCACCGTCGATCACGCAAACCTGATCGGACCCGATAATCAGATGATCCGGGTAAGCCACGGCCAGCGCCTGAGCCTTGGCTGCCGCCAGGCGCAGCACCAGGGCTTCGGCAGTTTCACCGGCTAACGGCGTTTCATCGGCCTGTGGAGCCGCACATATAAACGGCAGGTGCAGCTTTTCCAACAGCTGCTGGCGGTAAACCGACGTTGAGGCGAGTAACAGTCTTTGCATAATTTTTTCTACAAACCATGGCGTAAATAGGTCGACCATCTTAAACTGTCGGCCGCTCTGGAAGCGAATATTGGTGAAAGGTGCCGTTTTAGGGCCTTTTTCTTTGACTCTATGACGTTACAAAGTTAATATGCGCGCCCTATGCAAAAGGTAAAATTACCCTTGACCATTGATGCGGTACGTACCGCTCAGAAACGCCTGGACTATGTTGGTTCCTATGCGCCTGAGCTGGTTACACGTGTTGCCGACTCCGTGGTCAGTGTGGACAGTGATGTTGAAGTGCAGTTGTCGTTTGATATCGATAACCAGCGCCTCGCGGTGATAACAGGGCAGGCGGACGTCGCGGTAACGCTGATGTGCCAACGCTGTGGTGTCCCGTTTGCACATCAGGTCCACACAACATATTGTTTTAGCCCGGTCGTCAATGATGAGCAGGCTGAGGCATTACCGGAAGCGTACGAACCGATCGAAGTTGACGAGTTTGGCGAAGTCGATCTGTTGGCAATGATTGAAGATGAAATTATTCTTTCACTGCCTGTCGTTCCGGTACATGAATCTGAACACTGTGAAGTGTCCGAAGCGGACATGGTGTTTGGCAAACTGCCTCCAGAGGCGGAGAAACCAAATCCATTTGCCGTATTAGCCAGTTTAAAGCGTAAGTAATCGAGGAGTAAGGTCCATGGCCGTACAACAAAATAAACCAACCCGTTCCAAACGTGGCATGCGTCGTTCACATGACGCCCTGACCACCACCACCTTGTCTGTAGATGCGACTTCCGGTGAAACTCATCGTCGTCACCACATCACTGCCGACGGTTTCTACCGCGGTCGCAAGGTTATCGGCTAAGTCAGCGATACTTTGACTCGTCTAACCCTGGCGTTAGATGCTATGGGCGGGGATTTCGGTCCCTGCGTCACAGTGCCTGCTTCATTGCAGGCACTGGCCTCTAATTTACAGCTTCATCTCCTGTTAGTCGGCGATCCCGACATCATCTCTCCGTTACTTGCCAAAGCCGATCCGTCTGTACTGGAACGCTTGCAAGTCGTACCTGCCGAATCGGTGATTGCCGGTGACGCCAAGCCTTCACAAGCGATCCGGGCCAGCCGAGGTACCTCCATGCGCATTGCGCTGGAGTTGATTAAAAGCGGTGAGGCACAGGCTTGTGTCAGTGCGGGGAATACCGGGGCGTTGATGGGGCTGGCCAAGCTGCTGATCAAACCGCTGGACGGCATTGAACGCCCGGCGTTGATGACCGTGATCCCAAACCAACAGCGCGGGAAAACCGTGGTGCTGGATCTGGGGGCCAACGTCGAGTGTGATAGCACGATGCTGGTGCAGTTCGCGGTGATGGGCGCAGTGATGGCAGAAGAGGTATTGGGTATTGCGCAACCACGTGTGGCGCTGCTCAATATCGGCGAAGAAGAAACCAAAGGTCTGGATAATATCCGCGAAGCTTCCGCCGTACTTAAAAAAACTCAGGCAATCAACTATATTGGTTATCTGGAAGGTAACGACCTGCTCACCGGTAAAACCGATGTGATGGTCTGCGACGGCTTTGTTGGCAACGTCACTCTGAAAACCATGGAAGGTGTGATAAGACTGTTCTTGTCACTACTCAAGTCATCCTCCGAAGGGGGGAAGCAGGCGTGGTGGTTAAAATTGTTGGGTCGTTGGTTACAAAAAAGGGTCGCCAGGCGTTTTGGCCACCTGAACCCCGACCAGTATAATGGTGCATGTCTGTTAGGATTGCGGGGAACCGTGATCAAGAGCCACGGCGCCGCGAACCAAAACGCGTTTGCAGTGGCAATCGAACAGGCTGTACAGGCGGTGCAGCGGCAAGTCCCGGACAGGATTGCTGCGCGCCTTGAAGCTGTATTACCCAAGAGTGACTGATCGTTCATGTATACAAAGATTCTCGGTACGGGGAGTTACTTGCCCGCACAAGTGCGCACCAACGCTGACTTAGAAAAAATGGTGGATACGTCTGACGAGTGGATTGTGACTCGCACCGGTATTCGTGAACGTCGTATCGCTGCCCCTGATGAAACCGTGGCAACCATGAGCTTCCACGCTGCGTCTCACGCGCTGGAAATGGCCGGTGTGGCTAAAGAAGATATCGGCCTGATCGTGGTGGCTACCACCACCTCGAGCCATGCATTCCCAAGTTCTGCTTGCCAGGTGCAGCAGATGCTGGGTATTCAGGACTGCGCGGCGTTTGATATCGCGGCAGCCTGTGCTGGCTTTACCTACGCCTTGAGCGTGGCCGATCAGTACGTCAAGAACGGCGCGGTAAAACATGCGCTGGTGATCGGCTCAGATGCGTTGTCACGCACGCTCGATCCAGAAGATCGTGGCACGATCATTCTGTTTGGCGACGGTGCCGGTGCGGTAGTGCTGGGGGCTTCTGAGGCGCCGGGCATTATCTCTACCCATCTGCATGCGGATGGCCGTTACGGCAATCTGCTGGCGCTGCCGAATAAAGATCGTCAGAACCCGGATCAGCCAGCCTACGTCACCATGGCGGGCAACGAAGTGTTTAAAGTGGCAGTCACCGAACTGGCACATATCGTTGATGAAACGCTGAAGGCCAACAGTCTTGACCGCAGCGAACTGGATTGGCTGGTTCCGCACCAGGCCAACCTGCGCATCATCAGCGCAACGGCAAAGAAATTGGGTATGGGGATGGATAAAGTGGTGGTGACGCTCGATCGTCACGGTAACACCTCTGCCGCCTCGGTACCTGCGGCGCTCGACGAAGCCGTACGCGACGGTCGCATCCAGCGTGGTCAGCTGGTGTTGCTGGAAGCATTCGGCGGTGGCTTTACCTGGGGCTCGGCGCTGGTTCGTTTTTGATTCAACAGGAATAAAAAAATGACGCAAACTGCTTTTGTTTTTCCAGGCCAGGGTTCACAAACCGTTGGCATGCTGGCCGATTTGGCCGCACAGTTTCCCATTGTGGAACAAACTTTTAGCGAAGCTTCTGCGGCTTTGGGTTACGATCTGTGGCAATTGGTACAGGCTGGCCCGGCAGAAGAGCTGAACAAAACCTGGCAGACACAGCCAGCGCTGTTGGCGGCCTCGGTTGCCATCTTCCGTGTCTGGCAGCAGCAGGGCGGTAACATGCCGGTGATGATGGCAGGCCACAGCCTGGGTGAATACTCTGCGCTGGTGTGTGCCGGTGTCCTGGATTTCGCGGCGGCCATCCGTTTGGTAGAGTTGCGCGGCAAGCTGATGCAGGAAGCGGTACCTGAAGGTACTGGTGCCATGTACGCCATCATCGGCCTGGATAATGACTCAATTGCCAAAGCCTGTGAGGAGTCTGCTCAGGGCCAGGTCGTTTCTCCGGTGAACTTTAACTCCCCGGGGCAGGTGGTTATCGCGGGCAGCAAAGAAGCGGTTGAGCGTGCTGGTGCCGCTTGCAAGGCGGCCGGTGCCAAACGTGCGCTGCCGTTGCCGGTGAGCGTGCCTTCTCATTGCGCATTGATGAAACCGGCTGCCGATAAGCTGGCTGTCGCGCTGCAAGACATTACCTTCAACGCGCCGCTGGTCCCAGTGGTCAATAACGTTGATGTACGCGCAGAAACCGCGCCAGAAGCTATCCGTAGTGCGCTGGTTCGCCAGCTGTACAGCCCGGTGCGCTGGACGGAAAGCGTAGAATTTATGGCAGCAGAGGGCGTTTCTCTGCTGTTGGAAGTGGGCCCAGGCAAAGTGCTGACCGGCCTGACCAAACGCATTGTAGACACCCTGACGGCGGCGGCAGTGAACGATACTGCCAGCCTGTCTGCGGCGTTGGAACAGTAAAAGAGGATCACCATGAGCTTCGAAGGGAAAATTGTCCTGGTCACCGGCGCAAGCCGCGGTATCGGCCGGGCTATTGCAGAGATGTTTGTTGCACGTGGCGCCAAGGTTATCGGCACCGCTACCAGCGAGAGCGGTGCTGAAGCCATCAGCAGCTATCTGGGTGAGAACGGCAAAGGCTATATGTTGAACGTGGTTGATGCGCAATCTATCGAACACGTTTTGACCTCGATTCGTGCGGAATTTGGCGAAATCGACATTTTAGTGAATAATGCCGGGATTACGCGTGATAACCTGCTGATGCGAATGAAGGATGATGAGTGGCAGGATATCCTGGACACCAATCTGACTTCCGTATTCCGTCTGTCAAAAGCGGTAATGCGAGCTATGATGAAAAAGCGGTTTGGCCGTATCATCTCTATCGGTTCCGTTGTTGGCACCATGGGGAATGCAGGGCAGGCTAACTACGCGGCGGCTAAAGCCGGTCTGATTGGTTTTAGTAAGTCTTTGGCACGTGAGATCGCTTCACGTGGCATTACGGTCAACGTCGTGGCTCCTGGCTTTATTGAGACGGACATGACACGGGCGTTGACAGAAGATCAACGCGCAGGCATTTTGACTCAGGTTCCGGCTAGCCGGCTTGGGGAAGCAAAAGAAATCGCCAGCGCTGTTGCATTTTTAGCCTCTGACGAGGCCAGCTACATCACCGGTGAAACGTTACATGTCAATGGCGGCATGTACATGATTTAAAAAATGTGAAAACTATTTGCGTTATTTGAGGTAAAAACCGCAAAATAGCGTAAAATCGTGGTTTGACCAGCCGGGATTTAGTTGCATCTTTTTCAACATTTTATACACTACGAAAACCATCGCGAAAGCGAGTTTTGATAGGAAATTTAAGAGTATGAGCACTATCGAAGAACGCGTTAAGAAAATCATTGTTGAGCAACTGGGTGTTAAGCAGGAAGAAGTATTGAACAACGCTTCTTTCGTTGAAGACCTGGGCGCTGATTCTCTTGACACCGTTGAGCTGGTAATGGCTCTGGAAGAAGAATTCGACACCGAAATTCCAGACGAAGAAGCAGAGAAAATCACTACTGTGCAAGCAGCTATTGATTTCATCAACGCTAGCCAGCAGTAAGCGAACATATCTAGGCGGTCACTCGACCGCCTAAGTTTTTTTTATCCCTTGCGTCATATTTTCCCTCCTTGGAGGACAAACGTGTCTAAGCGTCGAGTAGTTGTGACCGGACTGGGCATGTTGTCTCCTGTCGGCAATACGGTAGAGTCCACATGGAATGCCCTGCTTGCCGGTCAGAGTGGCATCAGCCTGATCGACCATTTCGATACTACTGCCTATGCAACGCGTTTTGCTGGCTTGGTAAAGAATTTTAACTGTGAAGATTTCATCTCGCGCAAAGATGCGCGCAAGATGGATGCCTTCATTCAATACGGCATCGTCGCCGGCATGCAAGCCATGCAGGACGCGGGGCTGGATATCAACGAGGCAAATGCCAATCGTATTGGTGCCGCCATCGGCTCCGGTATCGGCGGCCTGGGGTTGATTGAAGAGAACCATAGCTCACTGGTTAACGGTGGCCCACGGAAAATCAGTCCGTTTTTTGTGCCTTCGACCATTGTGAACATGATTGCCGGTCACCTGACCATCATGTACGGCATGCGTGGCCCAAGTATTTCCATCGCTACTGCCTGTACCTCGGGTGTCCATAACATAGGCCATGCTGCACGTATCATTGCTTACAATGATGCCGATGTGATGCTGGCCGGTGGTGCAGAAAAAGCCAGTACCCCTCTGGGTGTCGGCGGCTTTGGGGCGGCTCGTGCGCTCTCAACCCGCAATGACAACCCACAGGCCGCAAGCCGCCCTTGGGACAAAGACCGTGATGGTTTTGTACTCGGCGATGGCGCGGGGATGATGGTGCTGGAAGAGTACGAACACGCGAAACGCCGCGGTGCGAAAATTTACGCCGAAGTTGTCGGGTTTGGGATGAGCAGCGATGCCTACCACATGACATCGCCACCAGAAAATGGTGCCGGTGCGGCCTTGGCGATGGAGAACGCGCTGCGTGATGCAGGTGTGACAACGTCACAAATTGATTATATCAACGCGCATGGCACCTCGACGCCGGCCGGTGATAAAGCCGAAACCCAGGCGGTGAAATCCGTATTTGGCAGCGATGCCAAGCGGGTGATGGTCAGCTCCACCAAATCGATGACCGGCCACCTGCTGGGTGCCGCTGGTGCGATTGAGTCGATCTTTACCGTGTTGGCGCTGCGCGATCAGGCCGTTCCGCCTACCATCAATCTGGATAACCCGGATGAAGGTTGCGATCTGGACTTCGTGCCGCATGAAGCACGTCAGACCAAAGATATGGAGTTCACGCTGTGTAACTCCTTCGGCTTCGGTGGCACTAATGGCTCGCTGATTTTCCGTCGCGTGTAGTTATTGCCAACTTAAGCTGATAGAGGCCCGGTGCATTTTGACCGGGCTTTTTTTATGCGCCATACATAATGTTATGCTGTAGCGAAAACCACGGTGGGGAAACGCATGTACTGGATCAACGGACAACAACATGACGCCCTGGCAGCCAGCGATCGCGGCTTGCAGTTTGGCGATGGCTGCTTTACCACCGCCCGGGTAAGGGATGGCAATATCGATCTCTTGCCCTGGCATCTTGAACGTATGCAGCAGGCGGCACAACGATTGCTGCTGCCTGCGGTGGATTGGGCAGCATTGGAACGTGAGATGTGCCATGCGGCAGGATCTCTTCAGCTTGGCGTGGTCAAGGCAATACTGACCAGAGGCAGCGGTGGACGTGGCTACAGCCCACAAGGATGCGCAGCGCCTACCAGGATCGTGACTCGCAGCACTTATCCCACGCACTACCTGTCATGGCGTGATGAAGGGATCACCTTGGCGCTTAGTCCGGTAGCGTTGGCGCGTAACCCACTGCTGGCGGGTTTGAAACACCTTAACCGCCTGGAGCAGGTGTTGATCCGCGCACATCTTGACCAGGCCGATGCCCATGAGGCGCTGGTGCTTGACACTGCGGGTATGCTGGTGGAATGCTGTGCCGCTAATTTATTCTGGCGCAAAGGAAAAAACGTCTTTACGCCCAATCTCGATCAGGCCGGTGTCGCCGGAGTGATGCGCCGCCGGGTGATTGAACTTTTGCAGGGCAGTGAATATCTACTGCATGGCGTCAGTGAGCCCATAACCACGCTGGCGGATGCGGAGGAAGTTTTGGTATGCAACGCGCTGATGCCGTTGCTGCCGGTGAATAGGGCACAATCATGGCGTTACCCCGCGCGCCAACTGTATGATTTTTTGCGACCACACTGTTGATGATGGCTGATTGATGAAGAGAAAAAAGCTCAAGATTGTTTTACTGGTGCTGCTGCTGGCGTTGGCTTCGCTGTTTTGGGGGCATCAGCGGATTGAACGCTTTGCCGATACCCCGTTGGCGATTGGGCAGGAAACCTACTTCAAACTGCCCGCAGGCACTGGCCGTGTGGCGCTGGAAGGGCTGCTGGTCCGTGACAAACTGATCCACAACGGTCGCTGGTTCCCCTGGCTATTGCGCCTGGAGCCGGAACTGGCCGAATTCAAGGCTGGCACCTACCGTTTGACGCCGGGGATGACGGTGCGCCAAATGCTGAAACTGCTGGCGAGCGGCAAAGAAGCCCAGTTCAGCGCGCGCTTTATTGAAGGTTCGCGTCTGAAAGATTGGTTGCAGGTGCTGCAAGAGTCCAAATATGTCAAACATACCCTGGCGGGTAAAAGCGAGGCGGAAATCGCCATGGCGCTGGGCTTGCCGGAAGGAACCACGCTGGAAGGGCGTTTGTATCCAGACACCTATCTCTACACGGCGGGAACGACCGATCTGGCATTGCTGAAGCGTTCGCAACTGCGGATGTACAAGGCATTGCAGGATATCTGGCATGCGCGAGACACCAGCTTGCCATACAAAACCCCGGAAGAGATGCTGACGATGGCCTCGATCATCGAAAAAGAGACCGCGGTTGCGGAAGAGCGGACCAAGGTTGCTTCGGTGTTTATCAATCGTCTGCGTTTGGGGATGCGTTTGCAGACCGATCCTACGGTGATTTACGGCATGGGAGAGAATTACACCGGCAACATCACCCGCAAGGATCTGGAAACGCCAACGTCCTATAACACTTATGTGATCAGTGGCCTGCCACCAACGCCGATTGCCATGCCGAGCCGTGCTTCGCTGGAGGCCGCTGCCAACCCGGCTAAAACCGATTACCTGTACTTTGTTGCCGACGGCAAGGGTGGGCATACGTTCACCACCAATCTGGCCAGCCATAATGCGGCGGTGCGTGCCTATCGGCAGGTGCAAAAGGAAAAGAATGAAAAGTAAATTTGTCGTCATTGAAGGCTTGGAAGGCGCGGGAAAAACCACCGCGCGCAATACCGTGGTCAACATGCTCAACGAGCATGGGATTAACGATATTGTGTTTACCCGCGAACCCGGCGGTACGCCGCTGGCAGAAAAGTTGCGCGAGCTGTTTAAATGCGGCGCAGATGGCGATTTGCCAACCATCAAAGCGGAACTGTTGATGATCTATGCTGCGCGCGTGCAGCTTGTAGAAACCGTGATCCAACCAGCGTTGGCTCGGGGAGCCTGGGTGGTTGGCGATCGTCACGATCTCTCCGCGCAAGCCTATCAGGGTGGGGGCAGAGGTATTGACCCTCGCTTGATGAAATCACTACGTGACACGGTACTGGGTGATTTCCGTCCCGACCTGACGCTGTATCTCGACTTGCCGCCATCGGTAGGTTTGCAAAGAGCGCGAGCGCGCGGCGAGTTGGATCGTATTGAGCAAGAGGCGATGCCGTTTTTCGAACGCACCCGTGCACGTTATCTTGAACTGGCGGCCGAGGATGCGAGCATCGTTACCGTGGATGCGGCACAAACGCTGGAACAGGTCACCGCCGATATTCGCCACGCAGTGGCGCAGTGGCTGCAACAGCAGGAAGAGGCGTAATGAACTGGTATCCGTGGCTTAACGCCCCCTATCGTCATTTGGTGGGGCAGTATGCCGCTGGGCGCGGCCATCACGCCTTGCTGCTGCATGCGGCGGTGGGTAACGGTGATGCGGAGTTACTCTATGCCGTAAGCCGCTGGCTGATTTGCCAGAAGCGCAATGGTGAAAAGAGCTGCGGTGAATGCCACAGCTGCCGGTTGATGCTGGCAGGCAACCACCCGGACTATCACGTGCTGGCACCGGAAAAAGGCAAAAGCAGCCTGGGTATCGAACCGATCCGCCAAGTGATCGAGATCCTCTATTCCCATGCTCAGCAGGGGGGAGCCAAGGTGGTGTGGCTGTCGCAGGCGGAATTGCTGACCGAAGCCGCCGCTAACGCCTTGCTGAAAACCCTGGAAGAGCCTCCGGCCAATACCTACTTCCTGTTAGGCTGCCGTGAACCCTCACGTCTACTGGCGACGCTGCGTAGCCGTTGCTTCTACTGGCATCTGGCCAGCCCGGATGAACAGCTCAGCTTGCAGTGGTTAAATCGCCAGGGAGCGGGTGCTCCACTAGATCGTCTGACTGCGTTACGTTTACATGATGGCGCTCCGTTGGCCGCTGAAAAGCTGCTGCAACCAGAGCGTTGGCAACAGCGTGTGGCACTGTGTAGCGCCCTGAGTGCCGCTTTGCCGCAGTGCGATATGCTGGGCCTGCTACCCGCGCTGAATCATGACGACGTGGCCGACAGGTTGCACTGGCTGTGTGCATTGTTGATGGACGCAATGAAATACCAGCAAGGTGCCGCGAGCTATGCTCTGAACCAGGATCAACTACCGCTAGTCCAGCAGTTGGCCAGCCGGTTGAGCAGCGTTTCGCTACAACAAATCATGCAGCAGTGGCTTAACTGCCGCCATCAGTTACTCAGCGTGGTTGGCGTTAATCGCGAGCTGCTGCTGACAGAACAGTTACTCGGTTGGGAGCAGATGCTCGGCGCTACCGGTTACTCCTCCCCTCATTCGTTGTAAAAGAGTTAATTATCATGTTATTAGTAGATTCTCACTGCCATCTCGACAGCCTGGACTTCGCCACCTTGCACCACAGCGTGGACGATGCGCTGGTCAAAGCCAAAGCGCAGGATGTGGGCTTTGTACTGGCGGTTGCCACCACGCTGCCCGGCTATCAGGCTATGACCCAGTTGATTGGCCAACGTGATGATGTCGCCTTCTCCTGTGGCGTTCATCCGTTGAATCTGGAAGGCGGCTATGACTATGCCGAGCTGCGCAGTCTGGCAGCGGCAGAGCAGGTGGTTGCCATGGGGGAGACCGGGCTGGATTACTTTTATCAGCAAGACAATATCCCGTTGCAGCAAGAGTCGTTCCGCCAACATATTCGTATTGGCCGGGATCTCAATAAACCGGTGATCGTGCATACTCGCGATGCACGCGAAGATACTCTAGCCATTCTGCGTGAAGAAAATGCCCAGGATTGTGGCGGCGTACTGCATTGCTTCACCGAAGATTTGCCGACGGCCAAGGCCTTGCTCGATCTGGGCTTCTATATCTCGTTTTCCGGCATCGTCACTTTCCGTAACGCTGAGCCGCTGCGCGAAGTGGCCCGCTATGTGCCACTGGATCGCATGCTGGTGGAAACCGACTCGCCATACCTGGCGCCAGTGCCGCATCGTGGCAAAGAAAACCAACCTGCCTATGTGCGCGATGTCGCGGAATACCTGGCCGTGTTGAAGGGCGTCAGCCTGGAAGCGCTGGCGCAAGCGACCACCGCCAACTTTTCACGATTGTTTCACATTAAACTCTGATCCTTCGCCTAGGCTTAGCCAATCGGCGGCGCCAAGGTAATTCTTTTTAAGCTCGTAATTAATCCCCGAAACGGGTAATGTTCCCACCCGTTTCAGGGCAAAGACTGCATGTTTTTTCATCTTTTCTTACAAAAAGTAGGCGATATGAGAAAAATGGCCGAGCTGATTCATCGAAACGTGACAGTTATCAAACATTGTTCAGGGTATTTATTTTACTCTGCGTAAAAATTAAAGGGGTGCTCAGACACCCTGAAAATGCAGGGGTTTTTCTCTCCCCCCTCTGCAACGCGAAAATTCGCGAAAAGTAGCAAAGCACTATTACTCAGGAGCACACTCAACTATGTTCAAGAACGCATTTGCCAACCTGCAAAAAGTAGGTAAATCGCTGATGCTGCCGGTTTCCGTATTGCCTATCGCAGGTATCCTGCTGGGCGTCGGTTCCGCCAACTTTAGCTGGCTACCTCTGGTAGTCTCACACGTGATGGCGGAAGCCGGCGGTTCCGTATTCGCCAATATGCCGTTGATCTTCGCTATCGGTGTGGCCCTGGGCTTCACTAACAACGACGGCGTATCTGCATTGGCCGCGGTAGTGGCTTACGGCATCATGGTGAAAACCATGGCCGTGGTAGCGCCGCTGGTGCTGCATTTGCCGGCCGAAGAGATTGCGGCTAAACACCTGGCGGATACCGGTGTGCTCGGGGGGATTATCTCCGGTGCCATCGCTGCCTACATGTTTAATCGCTTCTTCCGCATTCAGTTGCCAGAATACCTGGGCTTCTTTGCCGGTAAGCGTTTTGTGCCGATCATCTCTGGTCTGGCCGCCATCGTTCTGGGTGTGATCCTTTCCTTCATCTGGCCTCCAATCGGTACGGCTATCCAGACCTTCTCTGAATGGGCGGCTTATCAGAACCCAGTGGTGGCGTTTGGTATCTACGGTTTTGTTGAGCGTGCTCTGGTGCCGTTTGGTCTGCACCATATCTGGAACGTACCGTTCCAAATGCAGATTGGCGAATACACCAACGCAGCAGGTCAAGTATTCCACGGTGACATCCCTCGCTATATGGCGGGTGACCCAACTGCGGGTATGCTGTCCGGTGGCTTCCTGTTCAAAATGTACGGTCTGCCTGCCGCCGCGATTGCCATCTGGCACTCTGCCAAGCCGGAAAACCGTGCCAAAGTCGGCGGTATCATGATCTCCGCTGCGTTGACCTCGTTCCTGACCGGTATTACCGAGCCGATCGAGTTCTCCTTCATGTTCGTTGCGCCGATCCTGTATGTAATCCATGCGATCCTGGCCGGTCTGGCATTCCCAATCTGTATTCTGTTGGGTATGCGTGACGGTACCAGCTTCTCACACGGTCTAATCGACTTCATCGTACTGAGCGGCAACAGCAGCAAAATCTGGCTGTTCCCTATCGTCGGTGTCATCTACGGTCTGGTGTACTACACCATCTTCCGTGTGCTGATTGCCAAACTGGATCTGAAAACCCCTGGCCGTGAAGAAAACTCTACCGACCAGGTGACTCAGGGTGGTTCTGAAATGTCTGCTGCGCTGGTTCAGGCATTCGGCGGTAAAGAAAACATCACCAACCTCGATGCCTGTATTACCCGTCTGCGCGTTAGCGTGGCCGACGTATCCAAGGTTGACCAGGCTGGTCTGAAGAAACTGGGTGCTGCCGGTGTGGTTGTGGCTGGCTCAGGCGTTCAGGCAATCTTTGGGACCAAATCCGACAACCTGAAAACCGATATGGATGAATACATCCGTAACAACTAATTCAGGTAGGGGAGTTGATAGAGGGGAGGCTTAGGCTTCCCCTTTTTTTATGGGATTTTTTAATAACATAGCAAGGGGCGCTCATGGATTTTCAGCTCAAACAACCAACAGGCGGGGAAAGCCCCGCCGTTGGGTTGCCTTACCTTAGGGATTCGTAAGCCATCATGGCCGCAACCTCCGTGTCTCCGCTACGGATGCGGATTTCGCAGAGTCTTTTTCTGGTTATCCATGTAAACACCAGCACGGTGATACAGAGAATAACCAGAGTCGTTACTACCCATTTTTGCGGCATGATAGCCTCCTTGTCCTTGCCTTTCGGCGGGTAAGAGGCTACCTTTATGGTGTTCATGCATAAAGAGTGACCTCGGGTTGATGTTATCGATTCGGGGTCTTTCTCTTTTTATCCCTTGCCAATGCTCGGGACAAAAAGATCCAGAGCACCCATGCGAATTCTAACCCTAATCCCGCCTGGTAATAAATCAGCCCTTTATTACATACGACAATTAAGTCGAGCCGGTTCAGTGTTTATCCTTCTGGTTTTTATTTCCCCCTATGGCGACTTACGCTGCCTTTTTATAGGTTTTATGTTGTGTTGACATGGGTTTGGCAATGCCGCTAATGTCAAGGCACTGCAAGTAGTCGCAAGAGCAAAAATGCGCTCCTTGAAACTTGGCCAGAAGGAGTTTGGCGATGAAAAAATACTCTTATCCATATCTTTTTAGCGTCACGATCCTGTTTCTGGCGTTTATCTTTGGGGGCTTTATGTGGCATAGGGAGGTATATCGAATGACCTTTCTAAATCGTTCCACGGTGCGCTATATGTTGATGACCGTATTCATAGTGGCCTTGGTTACGTCGTGCTATGTTATCAAGCGAGGAACGATTAAGAGTAATAAGTATGTTGATTACATTAGGCTTTTTTGTGCTGCAAACATCTCGTTGCTCCTGGTTGCTATCTTGGTATTGGTCACCATCGCATACTGCCTTCCTGGCGAGGCTTCTTCATATACCACGAATTATACCTATGCTGCCTCCAGCCGTAGCAGTTGTGCTGGTGCGGAAGTTAATGATGTAGATTTAGGCTCGAATATCAGAATATGCTACCCAGCGGGAAACGTTGAGTTTAATAACCAGATCTACGTTGAGAAACGTAGCAACGCAGTTGGCATGGTAGTGACCTACGCCCAAACATTCCCTTAATCGGCGGGCAGAGGCATCTATGCAGAGGGGAAAAATGGCCATTCAGGTAATGCATGAACTACCGACGTTGATCGGAGACCATATCGAATTATGGCCTTTGCAGCCGGAGCATCGTGAGGTAATGCTGAGCGCTGCCGCAGACGGTGAATTATGGAACCTGAAGGTCACCGCAGTGCCAAATGCCAGCACCATCGACAACTACATCACCACCGCAGTGGCGGGTCGTGATGCCGGTACAATGCTACCGTTTGTGATTGTTCAACGGGCCAGCGGGCGCATTGTCGGTAGCACCCGTTTTTGGAAGATCGATCGGGTCAATCGCAAAATGGAAATAGGTCACACCTGGCTAAGCCAGTCGGTGCAGCGTTCTGGGGTGAATACCGAAGCGAAATACCTGCTGCTTGGCTATGCCTTTGACGTTTTGCAGGCGGTACGGGTGCAGTTCACCACCGATGAACTGAACGACAAGTCACGCGCGGCAATTTTGCGTATTGGTGCCAAGCAGGAGGGGATCGTCCGCCACGAGCGGATCATGCCCGACGGGCGTAAACGTAACTCGGTCAGGTTCAGCATCATCGATGATGAGTGGCCTGAGGTGAAAGCTGGGTTGGAGGCTTTGCAGGGGCGGTAGGCGTGCCACGCCCCAGTGGCCTTTCAATTCCGCGCCAGGTTCCTAACGCCGCCGTCGATCAATAATTCACTGCCCACCATGAAGCTGGATTCGTCAGAGGCGAGGAACACGGCGGCTTTAGCTAATTCCAGCGGGGTCCCCATACGGCCAATCGGCACCAGCGCGTGGATCTCTTCACGCAATGCTTGTTCAGCCTGTGCTGGTAAGCCCAGTTTGCCCAGCGCCGGAGTTGCCGTAGGGCCAGGGCTGAGGCCGTTGACCCGAATGCCAAGCGAGCGCAGCTCGGCAGAGAGCGAACGCGCTAAAGATAAAATCCCGGCTTTGCTGGCGGCATAGACGCTGCTTTGTGCCAGACCAATATGGGCGCTGACGGAACCACACAGGATCACCGAAGAGGGATTAGCCAACAACGGCAACAGAGCCTGGATCAAAAAGAAGGGGCCTTTGAGATTGGTGTTCATCAGTTGGTCATAGCGCTGCTCATCCCATTCCTGCAACGGCAGGTGTGTAACATCCCCGGCGTTGATATACAGAATATCCAGCCGCGGCCAGCGTCGAGCCAGTTGTGCTGCCAGAACCGGCTGTTGGCTGATATCTCCCGCATCGCTGTGCAACAGCACCACTTCGCCCAGCGTTTCTCCCGCGGCCTGTAGTCCACTTTTGCTGCGGCCAGTGATCGCTACCGTTGCCCCTTCGGCAATAAACTGCCGGGCCGTCTCCAGCCCGATGCCGCTGGTTCCCCCGGTGATCAACGCATATTTACCTGCTAATCGCGACATAGCTCTTCCTCTCGTTGTTCAGTTAAGCCATTATTGGTGCATTAGTACCTTTTGCATAGTAGGTACCATTTGGATACTAAAGGGCAGGGTGGGATGCTATGGCGTCAACAGTGAAGGGGAAGGCAGAAAAAAATTATCCGTTACCGCCTGCGGGGGAACCGTGCCCGATGGTGAACTTTGTCAATCTGATATCGGGCAAATGGGCGATCCCGATCCTGTATCGCCTGATGGTGATCGATGACCCGATACGCTTTAGCGAGTTGCAGCGTGCGGTTGCTCCCATCGCGCAAAAAGAACTGACGCGTCAGTTGCGCCAGTTTGAACAATGCGGTCTGGTTACCCGCCAGGTATTCGCACAGGTGCCACCACGGGTGGAGTACCAAATCACCCCTTTGGGCAAAACGCTGCGCCCCACGCTGGATTCGTTGGCCGATTGGATGCGCGCTAACGCGCCGCAGTTGATCGGCTGCCAATAATCCAGGCAATAGTGTTAAGGTTGAGTGATTCTCCATCACTCGATGCGGAAAGTGCGCAATCGGGTTGAAAGCAGTAGAATTTGTCACTCATACTGCATAATCCCTTATTATGCTGAACAAGGAGTTCCAAATGGCTGAAGAAACGATTTTCAGTAAAATTATTCGCCGCGAAATCCCTGCCGATGTGGTCTATCAGGATGAGCTGGTCACCGCATTTCGTGATATTTCCCCACAGGCACCGACCCATATCCTGATCGTGCCAAACGTGCTGATCCCCACGGTGAACGACGTGACCGTGGAACATGAGGCGGCGTTAGGTCGTATGATCACCGTGGCGGCCAAAATTGCCGAGCAGGAAGGGATTGCCGAAGATGGCTACCGCCTGATCGTCAATTGCAATCGCCACGGCGGGCAAGAGGTCTATCATATTCATATGCATTTAGTTGGTGGGCGTGTTTTGGGCCCGTTGTTACCACGTTAACCGAGGAAAACCATGCGCTATATCCACACGACGCGTTATCTGATGGCGCTGGTGCTCCCTGCCGTGATGTTGATGGGCTGTAGCAGCCCAAAGGGCATCTCGGTCAATGAACGGCAAACGGTGGTGATGGATTCACCGGTGCTGACGGCGGGTATTCTGGCGGATAACCCGTCGATCGCCGATGCGTCGGGTCGTCTGAAGGCCAGTTCGGTGCTCAGCAACACCCAGACGACTCCGGTGACCATCCACTATCGTTTCTACTGGTATGACAAACAGGGGCTGGATATCCTGCCTTTTGAACAGCCACGCACGGTTACCGTTGCCGCCAATTCAGACGTCGAGATTTATTCGCTCAATGGCAATCTCGATGCCAAGCGCGTGCGTCTGTATTTATACTTATAAGTTTTGGTTACGTTGGAGAAGGTAATGAAAAAGTTTCTATGGGTGGCGCTGGCCGCGTTGGTGTTAACTGGCTGTCCATCACGCCCGCCAGAGCCTACGGCACCGATAACGGTGGAACCACAGCCGCAACAACCCGAACCTCAGCCAGAACCGTTGCCACCGATCACGGAACCGGTACCGCAGCCGCCGAAGATCCAGCAGCTTGACTGGCTGGGCAGCGTACAACCGATGGTCAATCAGATGTTGCAGGCCGATGGCGTGACGCCCGGCAGCGTATTGCTGTTGGACAGTGTTAAAAACAACACCAACGGCTCATTGAGCATCGGCAACGCCACCTCGGCGCTGCATCAGGCTTTAGCCTCCAACAAGACCTTTGCCGTGGTGCCAGAAGCGCAATTGGCGAGCGCCAGGCAAACTCTGGGCCTGTCGGCGGAAGACAGCCTGGGATCGCGCAGCAAAGCCATTGGCCTGGCGCGCATCGTCAACGCGCAATACGTGTTGTATAGCGCTGTCAGTGGCGATGTGAAGTCACCGGCGATGGAAATGCAGCTGATGCTGGTACAAACCGGTGAGATTGTCTGGTCAGGCAATGGCGACGTCAAATACTGAGTCTCGGTTACGGCAAATCCTGCGTCACAGGCTACCGGCGGTAAATACCGCCGGTTGTCGTTTTAGCCAGGTACAGGGCTTGAGTGGGGAAAGCTGGCGGATCGAAGGCGAGGGGGTGCAACTGCTGGCCCGTCCGCAGACGCCGGAAAAACGGGCGCTTGGCGTTGACCGCCAGCGTGAGGGGCAAGTGCTGAAGCGCGTTGGGTTGGGCATTGGGCCAAAGGTATGGCTACAGAGCACCGATTGGCTGATCGTCGAATGGCTGGTTGGCGAGAGCGTTGATGAAACGGCGTTTGCTTGCTTAACGGCCCGCGGCGAGTTGGCGGAGTTGACCGCCCGGCTGCATAACCGCAGGTTGAGTGGCTATCGGCTGGATCTGCAACAGCAGTTCGCCCGCTATTGGCAGCAGATCGATCGCCAGCGCATCACGCCTGGCTGGTTGCGCTGGCAGCGTTATTTTACCAATGGCCCGATGCCACGGCCGTTGAAACTGGCTCCGCTGCACATGGATATTCATGCCGGTAATCTGTTGCAACAGGCCGGGCAGCTCAGGTTGATAGACTGGGAGTATGCCGCAGATGGCGATATCGCCCTGGAACTGGCCGCCATGTTTCGCTTCAATCAATTTTCCCCAGATGCGCAACAACGTTTTTTAGAACAATACCAGTCACATGGCTATGCTGATTTGCCGCGCTTGGCCTTACAGGTCCAGCGCTGGTCGCCATGGGTGGATTACCTGATATTGATGTGGTGCGAAGTGCGCTGGCAGCAATGTCGGGATATGGAATTTTTGCGCTGGGGCGCAGCGTTATACCGGCGTTTTTGTTTATCATCGTCAAATAATCATCAACAGTTGTGAGGTGGCCGTGGGCCCAGTAATGCTAGATGTCGTCGGCTATGAGCTGGACGCAGAAGAACGCGAGATTTTAAAACACCCGCTGGTGGGCGGCCTGATCCTGTTTACCCGCAATTTTGCCGATCCGCAGCAACTGCGTGAACTGGTGCGCCAGATCCGTGCGGCCTCGCATTCGCGTCTGGTGGTGGCAGTGGATCAGGAAGGCGGGCGTGTGCAGCGCTTCCGCGAAGGCTTTACCCGCTTACCTGCGGCGCAGTCCTTTGCCGCACTCAATGATGCCCAGGAAGGCGGGCGTCTGGCTCAGGAAGCCGGGTGGCTGATGGCCTCGGAAATGATCGCACAGGATATCGATATCAGCTTTGCCCCGGTATTGGATATCGGCCACGCCAGCGCGGCGATTGGCGAACGCGCTTTCCATAGCGATCCACAGCAGGCGTTAGTGATGGCCGAGCGCTTTATCCAGGGGATGCACAGCGCCGGGATGAAAACCACCGGCAAGCATTTCCCAGGGCATGGCGCGGTCACGGCAGACTCGCATAAAGAAACGCCGCGCGATCCACGGCCATTGGCCCAGATCCGCGAACATGATATGACTATCTTCCGTGAGCTGATCCAACGTGGCTTGCTGGATGCCATCATGCCGGCGCATGTCATCTATACTGAAGCAGACCCGCGTCCGGCCAGCGGCTCGCCTTAC
This sequence comes from Serratia sp. (in: enterobacteria), assembly GCF_051654945.1. GTDB lineage: Bacteria > Pseudomonadota > Gammaproteobacteria > Enterobacterales > Enterobacteriaceae > Chania. The sequence continues at coordinate 338,937 of NZ_JBOFZA010000072.1, read as the reverse complement.
TGGTTGCAACAAATCCTGCGCCAGGAACTGGGCTTTGACGGCGTGATCTTCTCCGACGATCTGTCGATGGAAGGGGCGGCGATCATGGGCAGCTATGCCGAGCGTGGCCAGGCTGCACTGGACGCCGGTTGCGATATGATCCTGGTTTGCAATAATCGGGCAGGGGCGGTCAGCGTGTTAGATAACCTGTCCCCGGTCAAAGTAGAGAAATTGCAGCGGTTATATCATCGCGGTCAGTTCACCCGTCAGGAACTGCGCGATTCCGACCGTTGGCAAAAGGCGCATACTGCGCTGAGCCAATTGCATGAACGCTGGGAAGAGCATAAGCAACGCTCAGCGGGGTGAACGGCCAGGGCGCCGCAAGAAGGCGGCGTTAATAATGGGGGCTGCCAGCGGCCCCCAGCTTGTTGCGAGGAACCACATGATTATTTATTTGCATGGCTTCGATTCCACCAGTCCCGGCAATCATGAAAAGATTATGCAGTTGCAATTCATCGATCCGGACGTGCGCTTTATCAGCTACAGCACTTTGCATCCACGCCATGATATGCAGCATTTATTGAAAGAGGTGGACAAGGCGGTTCAGCAGGAAGGAGATGCCCATCCGTTGATCTGCGGCGTGGGGTTAGGCGGTTTTTGGGCCGAACGTATCGGCTTTTTGTGCGGCATCCGTCAGGTGATCTTCAACCCGAATCTTTACCCGGAAGAACATATGCACGGCAAGATCGATCGGCCGGAAGAGTATCGCGATATTGCCACCAAATGCGTGGACGATTTCCGTGAGAAGAACCGCGATCGCTGCCTGGTGGTACTTTCTCGCCAGGATGAAGTGCTGGACAGCCAGCGTAGTGCAGAGTTGCTGCACAAGTATTATGAAATCGTCTGGGATGAGCAGCAGAGCCATAAGTTTAAAAACATCTCGCCGCATTTGCAGCGTATCAAAGCGTTCAAGACCTTGGCATAACAATTTCGTAACGCACAACCAAGCCGTAAACGCTGTTCTGTAAGGGCAACCGTTACGGCTTTTTTGTTTTTATCGGCCCGGTTTTCGCTGGCCAGCAGCAAAATTAAAAACTGTGATCTCACGCTAACTATTTGAATCACAATCCTCAAAAAAAGCCTTCGTCCAGCCTTTAACCAAAAAACTTTGATGTACATCAATTTTGGTATGACCAAATAACCTCTCATGCTATTCTGGCCTCAGATAGCAGGTTTAACTTAAGCGAACCCTATGTATTCTAAGGATATTATTTATTTACCCTTAGGCAACAATTGGTTCACATTCAGGGGGTCATTTTGACAACGCCAAAGAAGAAAATAGTTATTGTCGGCGGTGGTGCCGGTGGTCTGGAGCTGGCAACCAGCCTGGGCCATAAACTGGGTCGTAAGCACAAGGCGGAGATCACGCTGGTGGATCGTAACCACAGTCACCTGTGGAAACCGCTGTTGCATGAAGTCGCCACCGGCTCCCTGGATGACGGCGTGGATGCGTTGAACTATCTGGCGCATGCGCGTAATCACTTCTTCAACTTCCAGCTGGGTTCACTGGTCAACATTGATCGTGAAAAGAAAACGCTGCAACTGACGCAGATTTGCGATGTGCAGGGGATTGAACTGGTTCCGGCTCGCGAGTTGAGCTACGACATTCTGGTCATGGCGCTGGGCAGCACCTCGAACGACTTTGGCACTCCAGGAGTGCGCGATAACTGCATCTTCCTGGATAACCCAAATCAGGCGCACCGTTTCCATAACGAAATGTTAAACCTGTTCCTCAAGTTCTCAGCCAAGCCGGAAGAGAAAGAAAGCGTCAACATTGCCATCGTTGGCGGTGGCGCTACTGGTGTTGAACTGTCGGCGGAACTGCATAACGCGGTTAAACAGCTGCACAGCTACGGCTTTGAAGGGTTGGATAACAGCGCCCTGAAGGTCACCCTGGTTGAAGCCGGTGAGCGCATTCTGCCAGCCTTGCCGCCGCGTATTTCCGCTGCGGCACACCAGGAACTGAACAAGCTTGGCGTGCGGGTGTTGACCAACACCATGGTGACCAGTGCCGACGAGCATGGCCTGAACACCAAAGGCGGCGAGTTTATCAATGCCGATCTGATGGTCTGGGCAGCAGGTATCAAGGCTCCAGACTTTATGAAAGACATTGCCGGCTTGGAAACCAACCGCATCAACCAACTGGTGGTTGAACCGACGCTGCAAACCACTCGTGATGCCAACATCTTCGCTATTGGTGACTGCGCCTCCTGCCCGCGCGAGGGCGGCGGCTTCGTGCCACCACGGGCACAGTCTGCCCACCAGATGGCATCACGCTGCTATAGCAACATCCTGGCCATGATGAACGAACAGCCGATGAAACCTTATGTGTATAAGGATCACGGCTCGCTGGTATCACTTTCCCGTTTCAGCACCGTAGGCAGCCTGATGGGTAATCTGATGCGCGGTTCGATGATGGTCGAAGGGCGTATCGCGCGTGTGGTGTATATTTCGCTGTACCGTATGCACCAGGTAGCACTTCACGGCTATACCAAGACCGGCCTGATGATGCTGGTTGGGGGTATCAACCGGGTGATCCGCCCACGCTTGAAGATGCACTGATGCTTTAAGCCGCTGGATCGGTTAATGAAAACCCACGTAGGCTTGCCACGTGGGTTTTTTGTTAGCTCGCCGTTCGGAATTCTCTCAAATTATCAGATTTTTCCCGGTTTAGCGCCATTTTGCTCTTTGAGTCTTATTGCGAGGTCGAACTTCCTTGTGCAGACTTTAGGGAGTTTACAGACGGCGCGTCACGCACGCCGTAAACCGGGGAGCGTGTTTTCCCGGTGCATAATGCGTGGTAACACATTCAGGAGGATTTCCTGTGAACAAATCAATGTTAGCCGGTGTTGGGATTGGTATTGCAGCCGCTCTGGGAATTGCTGCCGTGGCCGGTCTGGACGTATTTACTCCCGGCCCACAATATGCGCAGGTTCTCGCCGCAACACCGATCAAAGAAACCGTTAAGACTCCTCGCCAGGAGTGTCGGAACGTCACTGTGACCCATCGTGCTCCAGTTCAGGATGAAAACCGTATCGCTGGCTCCGTGCTGGGTGCGGTTGCCGGGGGCGTGATTGGTCACCAGTTTGGCGGTGGCCGTGGCCGTGATGTTGCGACCGTGGTGGGCGCGCTGGGTGGCGGGTATGCCGGACACCAGGTGCAGGGGGCGTTGCAGGACAACGATACCACTACCAGCACGCAGCAGCGCTGCAAAACGGTGTATGACAAATCCCAGAAAACGCTGGGCTATGATGTGACGTACAAAATCGGTAACCAGCAGGGCAAGATCCGTATGGATCACGATCCTGGCACCCAGATCCCGGTGGATAAAAATGGCCAGTTGGTGCTGAGCAAGGTCTGATAGGTCGAGTTTACCCCTCACCCTAACCCTCTTCCAAAGGGAGAGGGGACTTACCGTGCTACAAATTAACGCCTGTGTTTGACCTCTGCACCGGACTGGCCCCTCTCCCTTTGGAAGAGGGCTGGGGTGAGGGGACTATAACCATCAAATCGCCAAGGTATGTTCCCGGAATGCAGCCAGCAACTCCCCAATAAACTTCAGCCGTTCGGCACGGTCGCTGAGATCCAGCATAAACTTCAGCTTGGTCGGTCCATCCAGACGGTAAACCTGCGGTTTACTTTGTAGTAAGCCAATCAGATAGCCAGGATCGACCCGGTTCTTCTCACCAAACTCGATAAAGCCACCGCGTTCGTTGCCTTCGATACGTTTGATCCCGAGTATCTGCGCCTGTTGACGCATCGCCGCGCTTTGCAGCAGGTTGCGCGCTGCATCAGGTAACAACCCAAAGCGATCGATCAGCTCGACCTTCAACTCCTCCAGCTCGCCTTCATCCTTGGCGCTGGCAATGCGTTTGTAGAAGGATAAACGGGTATTCACATCTGGGATAAAGTCATCAGGCAGCAGCGCTGGCATACGCAGCTCCACTTCCGTTTGATTGCTGGTGAGATCTTCCAACGAAGGCTCACGCCCGTTCTTCAAGGCATCGACGGCGCTTTCCAACAGCTCCATATACAGCGAGAAGCCCACGGTGGTCATCTGGCCGCTCTGGTCTTCCCCTAGCAATTCCCCCGCACCACGAATTTCCAAATCATGGGTGGCAAGCGCAAATCCGGCCCCTAAATCTTCCAGCGTCGCGATCGCTTCCAACCGCTTGTGGGCATCGGTGCTCATGACCTTTGGATTCGGGGTTAGCAGATAAGCGTAGGCCTGATGGTGTGAACGCCCGACACGGCCACGTAACTGATGCAGCTGTGCCAAGCCAAAACGGTCGGCGCGTTCGATAATAATGGTATTGGCGCTGGGGATATCGATGCCGGTTTCAATAATGGTGGTACAGACCAGCACGTTGAAGCGCTGGTGGTGGAAGTCGTTCATCACCCGCTCGAGATCGCGTTCGCGCATCTGGCCGTGGCCGATGGCAATACGCGCTTCTGGCACCAGTTCCGCCAGTTTTTCGGCAGCCTTATCGATATTTTCGACGTCGTTATACAGGTAATACACCTGGCCGCCGCGCAACACCTCACGCAGGATGGCCTCGCGTACCACCAGGCTGTCGTATTCGCGGACAAAGGTTTTCACTGCCAGACGGCGCGCAGGCGGCGTGGCAATGATCGACAGATCGCGCATGCCGCTCATGGCCATATTCAGGGTGCGTGGGATTGGCGTAGCGGTCAATGTCAGGATATCCACGTCGGCACGCATCGCCTTGATGCGCTCTTTGTGACGCACGCCAAAGCGATGTTCTTCATCGACAACCAACAGCCCTAAATCTTTCCAGCGCAGGTCGCTCTGGAGTAGCTTGTGGGTACCGATAAGGATATCCACTTTGCCTTCGGCCGCGTCTTCCAGGATCTGCTGCTGCTCTTTGGCACTGCGAAAACGCGATAACATCTCGATGCGGATAGGCCAGGTGGCAAAGCGATCGCGGAAGTTGTCAAAGTGCTGTTGCGCCAGCAGGGTCGTCGGCACCAGCACCGCCACCTGTTTGCCATTTTCGACGGCCAGGAAGGCGGCCCGCATCGCCACTTCGGTTTTACCAAAGCCCACGTCGCCGCAGACCAGGCGGTCCATCGCCAGCGGCTGGCACATATCGCTCAGTACCGCGTTGATGGCCTGTTCCTGATCCGGCGTGGTCTCAAATGGGAAGGTCTGGCAGAACAGCTGATACTGCTCACGATTATGTTTGAACGCAAAGCCGCTCTTGGCGGCGCGTTGGGCGTAGATGTCCAGCAACTCGGCAGCCACGTCACGCACGCGTTCGGCGGCTTTTTGCCTGGCTCGTGACCAGACATCCCCGCCAAGCCGGTGCAGTGGGGCGTTTTCGTCGGCCCCCCCGGCATAGCGGCTGATCAGGTGCAGGGAGGAGACCGGCACATACAGCTTGTCCTCACCGGCATAGGAGAGGATCAGATATTCTGCTTTGATGCCTCCGGCTTCCAGCGTCGTCAGGCCTACGTAGCGGCCTACGCCGTGTTCCAGATGCACCACCGGCTGCCCTGGATGCAGCTCCGCCAGATTGCGGATCAGGGTATCGGTGTTGATGGTGCGGCGATTATCCTGCCGACGGCGGCTGACGCGTTCACCGAGCAGATCGCTTTCGCAGATTAACGCCCGGTCACGCAGCGTATCGAGGAAGCCACGCTCCGAGGCACCGACCATCATGTAACGGCCAGGAGCTTCGACCTCATCCAGATGATGGATCAGGCTGGTACTGAGTTTGATGCGGCCAAGCAGATCTTGCAGGGTCTCGCGGCGGCCTTCACTTTCGACTGAGAAAACCACGCCACCGGTAAAGCTTTCAATAAAGCGGCGCAGATTATCCAGCGGCGCTTTTTGCTGAGCTTGTACAGCCAGGTCGGGCAGGGTTTGATAGCCCAGATTGGTGCAACCGGCTTTGGCTGGCAGCTCCTCGGTTTTTAACGCCATCCGCGGCCAGGCTTTCAGCTCGGCAAACAGTGCATCCACTCGCAGCCATAAGGTATCCGGGGCCAGCAGTGGCCGCATCGGATCGATCCGCCGGTTCTCATAGCGTTGATTGACATCAAGCCAGAAACGCTCAGCGGCCCCTTCCAGGTTGCCGGTGTTGACGAGCAGCGTATTGGCTGGCAGATAGCTGAACAGCGAGGGCAGCGGCTGGCTGAAGAACAGCGGTTGCCAGTATTCGATACCGGCAGGCCAGGTGCCTTTGCTCACTTGCTGATAAATATGTTCGGCGTCGCGGCGGACTTCAAACTGCTCACGCCACTGGCTGCGGAACAGCTCGATGGCGGCCTTGTCGGTCGGGAATTCGTGCGCAGGCAGCAGATTGATGGCTTCGACTTCAGCCAGTGTGCGTTGGTTATCGACGTCAAAGGTGCGCAGGCTGTCGATCTCGTCGTCGAAGAAGTCGATGCGGTAAGGCTCTTCGCTGCCCATCGGATACAGATCCAGCAACGCACCGCGTGTGGCAAACTCGCCGTGCTCCATCACCTGATCGACGCTGCGGTAACCGGCCTGTTCCAACTGTGCCCGCAGCAGATCCCGCGATAGCCGTTGGCCCTTTTTCATCACCAGCGCGTGGCCATGCAGGAATTCATGCGGGCAGACGCGTTGCATCAGCGTGTTCACCGGCAGAATGATTATGCCGCGCGCCATGGTTGGCAGGTGATACAGGCTGGAAAGCCGTGCCGAGATGATTTCCTGATGAGGTGAGAAGCTGTCGTACGGCAGCGTTTCCCAGTCGGAAAGGGTGGTCACCATCTGATCGGTAAACTGCTGGATCTCGTCACGCAGCCGCAAGGCATTCTGCATATCCGGTGCAATGAGCATCACCGGGCCGGGATGGCGCTCGGCGATCTCGGCGCATTCAACGGCACAGGCAGAACCGGTGAGCTGCCCCAACTGGCGTAAATCACCCGCGCGGTCAGGAAGAGAGTAACGGTAGGAGGATGCGGAACTGCGGCTTTTATCAGAAATGCTCATTCAGTTTTCTTTAATCAATGAATTAAATAACAGTTTTTGTGGTGTTCACCGTGGCGCTCGACGCGTGAATACCACAAAATCCTGTTTACGTGGTGCTGCTCCATCTCCCTCACCTCAAGGAGAGGGTGCCAGTCTGGTGTTGAGGTTAAGTACGGAACAACACTGTGGCACATTCAGTCCCCTCTCCCTGTGGGAGAGGGTTAGGGTGAGGGGCACTTCAAGTCACTCAAGCCCATCACCTTTTACCTTGGTTATACTAGCCTAGCGGCCGATAAACTGACACCGGTAAAAGCGTGGAGAAGTGTCGTGTTGGTGGTTATTTGGTCAATCCTGCGCCATGGCGAGATACTGGCCAATCTTATCGACGTCCACGTTGCCGCCGCTGACGATCACCCCCACTTTTTTGCCGCGCAGATCGATAAGCCGATTCATCGCCGCAGCGGCTGCCAGGCAACCGGTCGGTTCGACCACCATTTTCATCCGCTCCATAAAGAAACGCATCTGCTGACACAGCTGTTTGTCGGTCACCGTCAGGATATCTTCCACATAGTGTTGAATGATCGGGAAGGTGAGGTTGCCTACCTGCTGGGTCTGCGCGCCGTCTGCAATGGTTTTTGGCACTGGGATCCACACTTTCTCCCCGCTGCGGAACGCCTGTTGGACATCGTTGCCAGCCTCTGGCTCGACACCAAATACCCGGCAACCGGGTGACCAGTGATGTGCAGCAATGGCACAGCCGGAAAGCAGCCCACCGCCACCGGTGCAAACCAGCAGCACATCCAGTGGGCCAACTTCTTCGATCAGCTCTTTGGCCGCAGTGCCTTGGCCAGCCATCACCTGCGGATAATCGTAAGGCGGGATCATCGTCAAGCCTTGCTCCGTCGCCAACTGCCGGGTAATGGCTTCGCGGTCTTCGGTTTGCCGCTGATAGATCACTACGTTTGCCCCATAACCACGCGTTGCTGCCAGCTTGGCTGCGGGGGCGTCATGTGGCATCACGATGGTAACGTTCACCCCAAGCTCACGGGCTGCCAGCGCCATCGCCTGCGCATGGTTACCGGATGAAAAGGCAATCACTCCGGCCTGGCGTTGGGCCGGGGTCAACTGGCTGATGGCATTATAGGCACCGCGGAATTTAAAGGCTCCGATGCGCTGGAAGTTTTCGCACTTGAAAAATAGCTGGGCACCGGCGATCTCATCCGCCTGGCGTGAGGTCATTATCGGGGTGCGGATCGCGTGGTTTTGCAGGATTTCGGCGGCTTTGGCAATATCGGCGGCGGTAATGCAGTGGGGCGTAACGGTCATGGCTACCTCGTTGGTTGGCATTGATTCGTTTATACCCGTCGTCTTTCAAGCTGCAGCGTTGTTACCTGTGCTATCTCACCCCAGTCACTTACTAAAAGTAAGCTCCTGGGGATGAGATAGCTTGTCGCCTAGCTGCAACTTGAAATCCATAGGGTATAGACTCTTAATTTGCCCGTTGTAAACGGATTGTCAAACGGTTAAGCCGCCGTCGGCGGAAACCAGCGGTCATTGGCACCGTCAAAATCCGGTATTTTCTGTAAACCCGTGCAAACATGATGAATAAAACCGGTCGGGTGGTTCCATAAACCAGATAGAGCCTTTATTATCCTTGATCACTTTGCTTAAGCTACGGCAACAAAACGGATTTCATGTATCAACCTGTCGCGTTATTTATTGGCCTGCGTTATATGCGCGGGCGAGCTTCAGACCGCTTTGGGCGGTTTGTGTCCTGGCTATCCACCATCGGCATTACGCTGGGGGTCATGGCGCTGGTAACCGTGCTTTCGGTGATGAATGGCTTCGAGAAAGATCTCGAAAACAACATCCTGGGGCTGATGCCACAAGCGCTGATCACCAGCAAACAGGGGTCTGTCAACCCTGAACAACTGCCAGCCTCTACGGTTCAAGGCCTGCAAGGCGTCACCCGAGTGGCCCCGTTGACCACTGGCGATGTGGTGCTGCAAAGCGCCCGTAGCGTGGCGGTGGGCGTGGTGCTGGGGATCAACCCGGATGAAGCCGATCCGCTGACGCCCTATCTGGTGAATGTGAAGCAACAGCAACTGCAACCCGGCGAGTACAACCTGATTATCGGCGAACAGCTTGCCGGGCAGTTGGGCGTCAAGCGCGGCGATCAGCTGCGTCTGATGGTGCCGAGTGCCAGCCAGTTCACGCCGATGGGCCGCATTCCGAGCCAGCGTCTGTTCACCGTAATTGGCACGTTCCACGCCAATAGCGAAGTGGATGGTTATCAGTTGCTGGCGAACCAGCAAGATGCTTCCCGCCTGATGCGCTATCCGGCAGGCAACATCACCGGTTGGCGCCTGTTCCTGCAACAGCCCTTGACGGTGGATACCCTCAGCCAGCAAACGCTGCCGGAAGGCACCCAGTGGAAGGATTGGCGTGAGCGCAAAGGTGAGCTGTTCCAGGCGGTGCGCATGGAGAAAAACATGATGGGCCTGTTGCTCAGCCTGATCGTGGCGGTGGCGGCGTTCAATATCATTACCTCGCTGGGCCTGTTGGTGATGGAGAAGCAGGGCGAAGTCGCCATTTTGCAAACTCTGGGCCTGACGCGGCGGCAGATCATGTCGGTGTTTATGGTACAGGGGGCCAGCGCCGGGATTATCGGCTCGCTGCTGGGTACGCTGTTAGGCGTGCTGTTGGCCACCAATCTGAACAACCTGATGCCGATCCTTGGCGCGTTGATCGACGGGGCTTCTCTGCCAGTGGCGGTTGACCCTCTCCAGGTGACGATCATTGCCGTAGTGGCGATGGCCGTTTCTCTGTTATCCACGCTTTACCCTTCATGGCGCGCTGCCGCCGTACAACCCGCTGAGGCTTTACGTTATGAGTAACCATCCTTTATTGCAGTGTGAGCGCCTGTGTAAAACCTATCAGGAAGGCAACCTGCATACCGACGTGCTGCGCAATGTCAGTTTTGCCATGCAACCGGGCGAGATGATGGCGATCGTCGGCAGCTCGGGTTCCGGTAAAAGTACCTTGCTGCACCTGCTGGGGGGGCTGGATTCGCCCACCTCCGGCGAAGTGATCTACAAAGGGCAGTCGTTGAACAAGCTGTCTTCCACTGCCAAAGCGGAACTGCGCAACCGCCAGCTCGGCTTTATCTATCAGTTCCATCATCTGCTGCCTGATTTCACCGCGCTGGAAAATGCCGCGATGCCGCTGCTGATCGGTGGCATGAAACCGACGCTGGCGAAGGAGAAGTCGCTGGAAATGCTGGCTGCTGTGGGCTTGGAAAAGCGTAGCAAACATCGCCCGTCCGAGCTTTCCGGCGGGGAACGCCAGCGTGTGGCCATTGCCCGTGCGTTGGTGAATAACCCGTCGTTGGTATTGGCGGATGAACCCACCGGCAACCTGGATAAACGCACCGCAGACAGCATCTTCGATCTGTTGGGTGAACTGAACGTGCGTCAGGGCACCGCATTCCTGGTGGTGACCCACGACCTGCAACTCGCCAAACGTCTGAGCCGCCAGTTGGAAATGGCAGACGGTCATTTGCAGGCGCAACTGACCCTGATGGGGGCCGAGTAATGAGCGCTTCGCCACTATCATTACTGATGGCGCTGCGCTTTAGCCGAGGCCGCAAGCGTGGCGGCATGGTTTCGCTGATCTCGGTGATTTCCACCATCGGTATCGCGCTGGGCGTGGCGGTGTTGATCGTCGGGTTAAGCGCGATGAACGGCTTCGAACGTGAACTGCAGAACCGTATTCTGGCGGTGGTGCCACACGGCGAGATTGAACCGGTCAAGCAGCCGTTCACCGCCTGGCCGGAGATCCTGCAACGGGTCGAAAAGGTGCCAGGTATTTTGGCTGCGGCACCTTATATCAACTTTACCGGGCTGATGGAAAATGGCGCACAGCTGCGTGCCGTGCAGGTTAAAGGTGTCAATCCTGCACAGGAAAGCCAGCTTAGCGCGCTACCAAGCTATGTGCAGGGCGATGCCTGGGCCAATTTTAAAAGCGGTGAGCAGCAGGTCATCCTGGGCAAGGGCGTGGCCGAAGCGCTGGGCGTGAAGCAGGGCTCTTACGTTACGGTGATGATCCCCAACAGTGACCCAGAGATGAAACTGTTGCAGCCGAAACGCATTCGTCTGCATGTGACCGGCATTCTGCAACTGAGCGGCCAGCTCGATCACAGCTTGGCCATGGTGCCATTGGCCGATGCACAGCAATATCTGGATATGGGTGACAGTGTCACTGGCATTGCCATCAAGGTCAACGACGTGTTCGCCGCCAACAAGCTGGTGCGCGATGCCGGGGAAGTTGCCGATGCCACCGTCTATATCAAGAGCTGGATTGGCACCTACGGCTTTATGTACCGCGATATTCAGATGATCCGTGCCATCATGTATCTGGCGATGGTACTGGTGATCGGCGTGGCCTGTTTCAACATCGTTTCCACCCTGGTGATGGCGGTGAAGGACAAGAGCGGTGATATTGCCGTGCTGCGTACGCTGGGGGCCAAAGACGGCTTTATCCGCGCCATCTTTATCTGGTATGGCCTGTTGGCCGGTCTGGTGGGCAGCCTTAGCGGCGTGGTGGTCGGGGTGATCGCCTCGCTGCAGCTGACCAATATTATCAAGGGTATCGAAAAGCTGATGGGCCACTCATTCCTGTCTGGCGATATCTACTTTATCGATTTCCTGCCTTCCGAGCTGCACTGGCTGGATGTGGCGATCGTATTGGGCACGGCGCTGGTGCTTAGCCTATTGGCCAGTTGGTATCCGGCCAGACGCGCCAGCCGCATCGATCCGGCCCGCGTATTAAGCGGACAATAATAAAAACCTGGGGCCAGCAATGCGCCCCATTTTTTTACCCAGAGGGTGAGTTATGTACTACGGTTTCGATATGGGCGGCACCAAGATTGAGCTTGGGGTGTTCGACGCCAATCTGCAACGTATCTGGCAAAAGCGGGTGCCGACGCCGCGTGACGACTACCGGCAACTGCTGGCGGTATTGCGCGATCTCACCCACGAGGCCGATGCCGTCTGCGGCACGCCAGGGTTGGTGGGTATCGGCATTCCTGGGTTGCCTAATGAAGACGGCACCTTGTTTACCGCCAACGTTCCGGCCGCGATGGGCCAGCCGCTGCCGCGTGATTTGAGCGCCCTGATTGGCCGCGAGGTCAAGGTAGATAACGACGCCAACTGCTTCACGCTCTCAGAGGCCTGGGACGAAGAGTTTCGCCATTATCCGACGGTGCTGGGGATTATCCTGGGCACCGGGGTTGGCGGTGGTTTGATCGTTAATGGTAAAGTGGTCTCCGGGCGTAACTTTATTGCCGGCGAGTTCGGCCATTTCCGCTTGCCGGTGGATGCGTTGGAGGTGCTGGGGCGTGATATTCCTCGCGTCCCTTGTGGCTGTGGCCATGACGGTTGCATCGAAAATTACATCTCGGGCCGCGGATTTGAGTGGATGTATGCGCATTTTTACCAACAGCCGTTGCCAGCGCAGCAAATCATTGCGCATTATCAGGCTGGTGAGCCACAGGCCGTGGCACACGTAGAGCGTTTTCTGGATGTCCTGGCCATTTGTCTGGGCAACCTGCTGACCATCATTGATCCCCACCTGGTGGTGATTGGCGGTGGTCTCTCGAATTTTGCAGCAATTTATCAGGCGTTGCCCCAGCGTTTGCCAGCCCATCTGTTACGGGTGGCCAAACTGCCGCGCATCGAGAAGGCGCGCTATGGCGACGCTGGCGGTGTTCGCGGGGCAGCGTTCCTCAATTTGGTGGATAAGTCATAAAAAGGAGAGTTCATGCACACTCGCCATCGGTTGTGTCAGTTTCGCAAGAGTAAGCATGTGCGGCATCAGCGTTTTCGTTCGCGGATATTCCAACGCGATACCATGGCGGCGGCTGAGCTGAAAAAGCCGTTTGTCGTGGTGCTGACGGGGGCCGGGATCTCTGCCGAGTCCGGTATCCGTACTTTCCGCGCTGCCGATGGGCTGTGGGAAGAGCATAAGGTGGAAGATGTCGCGACTCTGGATGGCTATCAACGTGATCCGGCCTTGGTGCAGGAATTTTATAATGCGCGCCGTCGGCAGCTGCAGCAGTCGACTATCGGCCCTAATGCGGCTCACCGTGCGTTAGCCGATTTGGAAGAGTGGCTGGGGGAAGAAAACTTCCTGCTGGTCACGCAGAATATTGATAATTTGCACGAGCGGGCTGGCAGCAAGCAGGTGCTGCATATGCACGGTGAGCTGCTGAAGGTGCGTTGCACCAGTTCCGGTCAGGTGGTGGAGTGGTTGGGCGATCTGAGTGTGGATGAGCGTTGCCACTGTTGTCAGTTCCCGGCGCCTTTGCGGCCTCACGTGGTGTGGTTTGGTGAAATGCCGTTGGGCATGGAGGAGATCTATGCCGCGTTGGCCAAGGCCGATTTCTTTATTGCGATTGGCACTTCCGGCAATGTTTACCCGGCGGCTGGCTTTGTCCACGAGGCAAGACTGGGTGGGGCATATACCATGGAGCTGAACCTGGAGCCGAGTCTGGTGGAAAGTCAGTTCGAAGAGAAGCACTACGGCCCGGCCAGCGAAGTGGTGCCCCGTTTTGTGCACAAATTCCTGATGGGCAAGGTCGAGCGGGCAGATAAGCCTTAGCAGAACGTTTGGTGAGGTTGTTGGCTTCGGTGTTGACCCCTCACCCTAACCCTCTCCCACAGGGCGAGGGGACCGATCGAGTTCGTTGGTTGCTTTGAGTAATACCTTGTCTTAGTTGCTCGGGCTATTTATGCGCTCCGGACCGCGCCCCTCTCCCTGTGGGAGAGGGGCGGGATGAGGGGGATATTAGCGTCCGGCCTTCAACTGCTGGAAGTAGGTTTCATACAGCGTACTGGTGTCACCGACATCATTTTGCCATTCGCCGTTCTCAATCACCGCATCATCGGGATACAGCGACTTGTCGTTGGCGATCTCTTTCGGCAACAGCTTTCTCGCGGCCAGATTGGGGGTTGGGTAACCGATGGTTTCCGCTACCTGCACTGCAATCTCTGGGCGCAGCAGGAAGTCTATCAGCTTTAATGCTCCCTCAACGTTCTTGGCGTTAGCCGGAATCGCCAGGCTATCCATCCAGAAAATGCCACCTTCTTTCGGCCAGACGATCTCCAGCGGAGTACCGGCCTGGCGTGCCACGTAGGCCGAACCGTTCCACACCATCCCCAGATCGACTTCGCCTTCCATATACGGATTGCCGGGGTTATCGGAGTTGAACGCCAGCACGTTGGGCATCAGTTTCTTCAACTCGTTATAGGCGGCCTCGATCTGTTTGGGATCGGTAGTATTGCCCGAATAACCCAGCTTGCGCAGCGCGACCTGGAACACTTCGCGGGCATCATCGGTCAGCAGCAAGCGGCCTTTATATTCCGGTTTCCATAGATCGGCCCAGGAGGTCACGGTGTTGGCATCAATCGCGTCCGTATTGATACCAATGGCGGTCGCGCCCCAGATATACGGAATGGAGTAATCGTTGTTGGGATCGAACGGCTTGTTTAGCAGGCCAGGGTCGAGATCGTTAAAGTGGCTGAGCTTGCTTTTGTCGATCTTTTGCAGCATCCCTTCCTTGCTCATCTTGGCGATGAAATAGGTGGAGGGCACCACCAGATCGTACGCGCCGTCGCGATAGGTTTTCAGCTTGGCGTACATGCTTTCGTTGGATTCATAGGTGGAGTAAATCACCTTGATACCGGTTTCTTTGGTGAACTGTTCCAGCAAGCCCGGCGGGACATACTCGGTCCAGTTATAGAAATAGAGCGTTTTGCCGTCGTCCGCGGCGTTTGCCGAGCCAAGGCTCAGTGCCATCATTCCGGCTGCGAGCAGATGTGACCACTTGTTCATGGTGCGGATCCCTTAGCAGTAGATGTTTTTACAGTATAGCGAGATGCGCCATACCCCAGAGAGCGGCCATTATAGGCGGCACGCCCAGTGGGGTAAAGACGCTTATCCCGTTGGCAAATCAGTGTTTTTGGCGATCGCGTAACAGCAGTTGGCTGGTCAGTACCAGCGCAAGCGATAACACCAGCAGGATGGTCGCGAGAGCGTTCACCTCAGGAGACACCCCAACCTTCACCATCGAATAGATCTTCAACGGCAAGATTTCGTAACTTGGCCCGGTGACGAAAGAAGAGACCACGACATCATCCATCGATAGCGTGAAGCTTAGCAGCCAACTGGCGGCGACGGCAGGCATCGCCAGCGGCAGGATGATTTTACGCAGGATCACCATTTCGCTGGCACCCAGATCGCGCGCCGCCTCGAGCATCTTCACGTCAAAGCCCTTCAGGCGCGCATAGACGGTGACCACCACAAAAGGCAGGCAGAAGGTGATATGCGAAAATAACAGCGACCAGAAGCCTAATGAGACCCCCAGCAGCATAAACAACACCAGCAGCGAGATGGCCATGACGATATCCGGCGACATCATCACCACAAACAGCATGCCCCCGACGAAGGGTTTGCCGCGAAAGCGGTAGCGATACAACGCTACTGCCGCTAAGGAACCGATCAGGGTTGCAAAGCTGGCGGAAAGCACCCCCATGGTCAGCGAATGCCCCGCGGCCTGCAACAGGCTATCGTTGTTCATCAGCATGCTGTACCAGTGGGTGGTAAATCCGCGCCAGTTGATGCCAAAGCGCGAAGTGTTGAACGAGTTAACGATCAGGATCACGATGGGAATATACAGATAGGCGTAGATCAGGCTCATAAAGCCGCCGCGCAGCAGGCGTCCCATCATTCCAGCTCTCCCTTTTTGTTCAGCAGCTTGGCGGCGCGATAATAGACCCACAGCATCAGCCCCATCACCAGCGTCAGGCAAATGCTGGTGGCGGCACCAAACGGCCAGTCGCGGATGTTGAGGAACTGGCTCTTGATCACGTTACCGATCAGCAGGTTTTTGGCACCGCCCATCAGGTCGGCTACGTAGAACAGGCCCATGGCCGGCAGCAGCACTAACAGGCAGCCGGCGATAATGCCGGGCATAGTCAAAGGGATGACGATGCGGATAAAAGTTTGCACTTTGCTGGCACCCAGATCGCGGGCCGCTTCCAGGCAGGATTTATCCAGCTTTTCCAGGCTGGAGTAGAGCGGCATCACCATAAACGGCAGCAAGATGTAGATTAGCCCAAGCACTACCGCGCCAGAGGTATACATAATGCGTAACGGCGTGTCGATGATCCCGGCCCACAGCAGGAACTCGTTAAGATAGCCACGGGTGCTGAGAAACAGTTTCAGCCCATAGATGCGGATCAGTGAGTTGGTCCAGAAGGGCACAATCAGCAGGAACAGCAACAGTGGGCGTACCCTTTGCGGCAGGCGAACCAGGATCATGGCGAAAGGATAGCCGAGCAGCAGGCAGCACAAGGTGGCGATCGCCGCCATGTTCAGCGAGTGCAGCATCACTTGGCCATACAGGGGATCAAACAGCCGGGTGTAGTTATCCAGCGTGAATACCATCTGCACCAGATTGGCGTCGTCACGGGTGAGGAAACTGGTGCCGATGATCATCAGGTTCGGCAGAAACACAAACAACAGCAACCAGCCAACGATGCCGCTGATCACCAGGTTTTGCAGCAAATTACGCGATTTCTTCATCGGCCAGCACCACCTCCCAGCTTGCTACCCAGGTTAACGCCATCTTCTGGTTTAACGAGTGGTCAAAGTCAGGATCGTCTTCGTTAAAGAACTCGCTGACCATCACCATCTTACCGTTTTCCAGCTCGACCACCGACTCCAGCGTCATGCCTTTATAGTTGCGCTCGCGCACGTAGCCGATCAGGCCATCGATCTGCTCGCTGTCGTTCACCTCTTCAACGCGCAGATCTTCCGGGCGCAGCAGAACCTTCAGGGATTGCCCTGGCTCAACGACCAGATCGGCGTAGATATCGCATTCACGGCCTTCAACCCGGGCGCGTACGCGCTGCGGGTCGATACGGTGCAGCACTACCGCATCAAAGATATTAATCTCGCCGATAAAGCTGGCGACAAACAGGTTTTTGGGTTCCTCATAGATTTCACGTGGTGTACCGTCCTGCTCGATACGCCCATCGCGCATCACCACAATCCGATCGGACATGGTCAGCGCCTCTTCCTGATCGTGGGTGACGAATACAAAGGTAATGCCCAATTTGCGCTGTAACGCCTTAAGCTCGTTCTGCATCTGCTTACGCAGCTTGTAGTCCAGCGCCGACAGTGACTCATCGAGCAGTAACAGTTTGGGTTTATTTACCACCGCGCGGGCAATGGCAACCCGCTGTTGTTGCCCGCCAGACAACTGATGTGGACGGCGCTGAGCGAACTCGTCCAATTGCACCATGCGCAGAGCGTCTTCCACACGTGGCGTTAACTCTGCCTCTGGGGTTTTCTGCATGCGTAGGCCAAAGGCGACGTTTTCAAACACGGTCATGTGGGGGAACAGGGCGTAGCTTTGAAACACGGTGTTAACGTGACGATGCTCGGCCGGGATGGCGGTGATATCTTGCCCGTCGAGCACGATCTGCCCGCGATCGGCATTCTCAAGCCCGGCAATCAGCCGTAACACGGTGGTTTTCCCGCAGCCGGAGGGGCCAAGCAGGGTCAGAAATTCGCCATCGTTAATCTCAAGGTTGAGATCGCTGATGATCTCTTTGCCGTCAAAACTTTTACTCAGGGCGTTCAGTGTTACCAGAGAGGATTGTTCAGTCATTTTTGTGTCTCTATCCCGTACGGTGATGCAGATAGAACCGCCGCTGGAAAAGACTGCGCGAGCTTACGGGGGTGACCCGTCAGGTACTGAAGCTCAAAGCCAGCGGCGCCGATCAAAATTTAAAGAGGGCGCATGATAGACGCTGAATCGTGTAATTGAAAGCCAAACAGCCTATAAGTCATGATCATTGGCCGAATATAACACCGGTAGTTTCCTGTTAAAACCATCACTTGGTTTAATGATTTGCGTTAAATCTGATTATTAATGACCTGTCTCAATATTTGATCCGGATCGGTTCCGCATAATGAAACGCGAAATTCTGAGGGCGGAACCATGGATAAACTACTAGATCGCTTTTTTAACTACGTCTCATTTGACACACAGGCTAAAGCGAACGTCAAACATGTGCCGAGTACCGAAGGGCAACTGAAGCTGGCGCGTGCGTTGCAACAGGAAATGATTGGGCTGGGGTTTGAACGGGTATCGCTCAGCGAACATGGCTGCGTGATGGGCACGCTGCCTGGTAATGTGAGTTGGCCAGTGCCAGCCATTGGCTTTATTTCTCACCTTGATACCTCACCCGATTTTTCGGGTAAGCATGTGGCCCCGCAGGTAGTGGAAAACTATCGCGGCGGTGATATTGCCTTGGGTATCGGAGATGAAGTGCTATCGCCGGTGATGTTCCCGATCTTGCATCAGATGCTGGGGCAAACGCTGATCACCACCGACGGCAAAACGCTGTTGGGTGCCGATGATAAAGCCGGGATCGCCGAGATCCTGACCGCGATGGTGCGGCTGAAGCAGCAAAAAATTCCTCACGGTGATATCCGCGTGGCGTTTACGCCGGATGAAGAAGTGGGCAAAGGGGCGCATTTCTTTGACGTGGCCGCGTTCGATGCCGAGTGGGCCTACACCGTTGATGGCGGCGGCGTGGGGGAACTGGAGTGTGAGAACTTCAATGCGGCGGCGGTAACGGTAAAAATCGTCGGCAATAACGTGCACCCCGGCAGCGCCAAAGGGGTGATGGTGAATGCGCTGTCGCTGGCCACCCGTTTCCAGCAGGCACTCCCCGCCGAGGAGACTCCAGAGCATACCGAGGGGTACCAGGGTTTCTACCATCTCAACAGCATCAAGGGAAATGTCGAACGTGCCGAGATGCACTACATCTTGCGGGATTTTGAGCGTGAGGGCTTTGAGGCACGCAAGCGCAAGATGATTGAGGTTGCGCAGCAGGTCGGCCGTGGATTGCCACGGGATTGCTATATTGAGGTAGCGATTGAAGACAATTACTACAATATGCGTGAGCAGGTGGCCGAGCATCCGCATGTGATCGAGCTGGCCCAGCAGGCGATGCGTGACTGCGATATTGAGCCGGTGATGAAGCCGATCCGCGGTGGCACCGATGGCGCACAACTGTCGTTCAAGGGGCTGCCTTGTCCGAATCTGTTTACCGGCGGCTATAACTTCCACGGCAAGCATGAGTTTATTACGCTGGAAGGGATGGAGCAGGCGGTTGCGGTGATCATGCGCATTGCCACTCTGAGCGCCGAGCGCGCTAAACGGTAGTTTTTTGCGTTAATAGATTGAGTGAGGGGCCAGTTTGCCCCTCACTCATTATGATTAGTCGTTAAAATACCAGTAACCGCTGTTGATCAACGCCGTCAGCAGTGCCAGGAAGGAAGGATCGTTCACCGCGTCTCCCAGCAAGGTGGCATCAACACTGGTGTGTTGGCACAGCGCATCGGCGGCTTGCAGATGCTCGGTGTCGATCAGCTCACCATTCACAAAGCATTGGTCGCCAACGCGCAGCACGCGTAACCCACCTAAACGTTGTAATGGCTCACCCTGTTGCAGCAGCTCATAGATTTCACCCGCCTGATAAGGCGGCTCAGGCGGCGCGATGTCCAGCTCGTGGCGCGACTGGGAAATAAACTCGCCAAACCAGTTCTGGAAGTGCTCCGGCTGTTGCACCAATTCAAGGATCATCCCACGCAGCGCATCGACCTCATGCGGCAGCACCATTGCCGGGTGATCGCGCAGCGCGATATCCGGGTCAGTGTAACGCTTGCTACCCAATTCGCGGGCCAGCACGTAGTCGGCATAACCACTCACCATCTCGCGGCCATTTGGCGCACGGAAGCCAACCGAATAGTTGAGCGAATTTTCCAGCGAGTAGCCTTCATGTGGGAATCCCGGTGGGATATACAGAATATCGCCAGGCTCCATCTCTTCATCAATGATGGCGTCAAACGGCTCTACCTGTAACAGATCGGGGTGCGGGCAGTGCTGCTTCATCGCCACTTTTTCGCCCACGCGCCAACGGCGGCGGCCGGTGCCCTGGATGATAAACACGTCATATTGATCGAGATGCGGGCCAACGCCACCGCCCGGTACCGAGAACGAAATCATCAGATCGTCCATACGCCAGTCCGGCAGTTGACGGAACGGCTGCATCAGAGCAGCGGAGGGCTGATGCCAATGGTCAACGGCCTGTACCAGCAATGACCAGTTGTTCTCACCCAGATGGTCAAAACTCTCGAACGGGCCGTGGCCAACCTGCCAGCGCCCATCCTGATGGCTCACCAGGCGGCTGTCCACCTCGTTTTCCATCGCTAACCCGGCCAGCTCATCCGGGGAAATCGGATCGATAAAGTTGTTAAAACCGCGCTTGATAATTACCGGACGTTTTTGCCAATAACGTTGCAAAAAGTCGTTCCAGTCCAGATCTAATTGGTAATCCATGTTCTATTCCAGGATAGAGTGAGCCTGAGGGGATTATAACGGAAGTTAGGCCCCGTGGATCGGGGCCAGAGCGACAGAATTTATTCGTGATGGTGAGAATCGTGCTGGCGGGAGAAGGTGACCTCCATCCGTGCACCGCCGAGTGGGCTGTCACTGAGGGTAATTTTCCCGTCATATTGTTCGATGATCTCGGCGGCAACCGACAGGCCAATCCCCTGGCCGGGGCGCAGTGTATCGACGCGCTGGCCACGCTGGAAGATCAGCTCGCGCTTGCTTTCCGGGATGCCGGGGCCGTCGTCGTCAATCACGATCGTCAGGTATTTGTCCGAGTGCAGCGAGCTGATTTCCACAAACTCCAGGCAATATTTACAGGCGTTCTCCAACACGTTGCCCATCACTTCCATAAAGTCGTTTTTCTCGCCCATAAAGGTGACTTCGGGTGAGATATCCAGGGTGATCACTACCCCTTTGCGCTGATAGACCTTGTTCAACGCTACGCTCAGGCTGTCTAGCAAGGCTGAAACCGAATGGATCTCGCGAGTCAGCACGGTCTGGCCTGAGTTGATGCTGGCGCGGTGCAGGTAATAGCCGATCTGCTGAGAGATACGGCCGATCTGTTCGAGCATGATCGGCTCGACCTCTTCAATGGTCGTCTGCTTGCTGGAGCGCAGCGAGCGCAGGGTAGTCTGCAATACCGCCAGCGGCGTTTTCAGGCTGTGGGTCAGGTCCGACAGCGTGGTGCGGTATTTGGTATAACGCTGGCGCTCATTGCGTACCAGAATGTTCAGGTTACGCACCAGGCCGCGCAGCTCACTGGGGGGATTTTCATCCAGTTGTTCACGCTCGCCGTTTTCCAGTTCACCCACCTGGGCAATCAGCGCCTTGATTGGCCGCAAACTCCAATAGGCAGCCAGCCACAGTAAAGGCACCACCAGCAACAGATTGGCCAACAGCACGTAGCTGAACCATTCCCACACCACGTCCGAGCGTTGCAGCTCTTGGGGAATGCTGTCGACCACCACGATGCTCAAAGCGGGCAAGCGCGCGGTGGCCGCATAGGTATTGACGGCTACCGAGTGGGTCAACGCGTTATGGTCGGTATCGTCATAATCCTTCAGCTGATCCTGGGCCTTGGGGTTATTGCCGAGTACTTCGCTACTGACGCGGGTGTCGGTGTCGATCTCATAGAAACCGGATTCTTGCAGCCACTCTTTCTGGATCAGCGTTTCCAGCTCCGGCACCGAGCGCTGGCTCCACAGCAGATTGCCCTTATCGTCGTAGATAAATACCAGCGTTGGGGAGTTGAGATCGAGATCGGGCGGGATGGCAATGGTCAGCTTCTGGTCTTTCCACTGCGCCAGGCTGAAGAACAGGTTGCTCTCACCGCGCAGCAGGCGGAAGGCGGTTTTATCAAAACTGACGATATAGCCAACGACCGCCACCAGCCCATACGACAGCGACAGCGCCAGGATCACCCCGGCGGTTGCCATCAGAAAGCGGGCGCGTAGCGAAAAGGGCTTTTTATCTTTGTTGAACATGATGTTCACTTGGCATCGAAACGGTATCCTTGCCCACGCACGGTGGTGATCACCTCTTGCGGGTATTCGGCCTGGAGTTTTTTACGCAGGCGTCCCATTAACACGTCGATGGTGTGGCTTTCGCGCAGTTCTGCGTCGGGATACAGCTGCAACATCAACGAGTCTTTGCTGACCACTTTGCCCGCATTGCGGATCAGCGTTTCGATGATCGTGTACTCAAATGCCGTCAGTTTGATTTGCTGTTCACCGACGCTCAGCTCACGGCGTGAGAGATCGATCTGGAACGGTGGCAGCACGATCACCTGCGAAGCCAGGCCGCTATTACGGCGCATCAGCGCCTGCATACGCGCAATGACCTCTTCCAGGTGGAAGGGCTTGGTAACGTAATCGTCGGCACCGGCTTCCAGCACCGCCACCTTATCCTGCCAGCTCTCGCGGGCGGTCAGCACCAGGATTGGCAATTTCATCTGGTTGGCGCGCCAGCGGCGGATCAGGCTCAGGCCGTCTTCACCCGGTAACCCGAGGTCGACAATGGCGATATCCGGCGCATGCTCCTGCAGAAAATAGTCGGCTTCTTTGGCATCCTCTGCGGCATCGACCTGATGCCCCATTTCACGCATTTGGACACTAAGATGGTGGCGCAATAGGCCATTGTCTTCAACAACCAGTACTCGCATGGCACAGACTCCTGTTGATGATGGGTGAAACACTTGGCACCCACGCTTAAAGGTTACATGCTTTGCTGCATGTTGGTAGCTGACCACTCCCTGATCGTTTTGGTTAATACTGGAACAGAGCGCCCATTATTGTTGCAAGGAAACGTGGCAAATCAGCGTCATCCTTCGATTATCGACAATGGGTAATAAACGCAGGATAAACAGCGCAGGGACAAAGGTAAACAAAACTTAAACCATGGGCGTCAGTGTGAAGTGTGAGCGGGATCGTTGCAAACCCATAAAGGTATCATTAAGGTATTACATAGGTATCGTAAAGATGCTAACACCAGGAACCCTACACCGCTTGCCGTGCCGACGCCGGAAAGCTAGCCAGCAAGGATACATAATAATGAAACATCCTCATCTGAAGCTGTCTGTCATGATGTTTATCGAATGGTTTATCTGGGGAGCGTGGTTTGTTCCTCTGTGGCAATACCTCAACAAACTAGGCTTTACCCCGGGGGAAATTGCCTGGTCATACAGCAGTACCGCGATTGCGGCGATCCTCTCGCCGGTGCTGGTGGGCGTCATTGCCGACCGCTATTTCGCCGCGCAAAAAGTCTTGGGATGGCTGCATCTGGCCGGTGGGGGGCTGATGTTTATCATCGCCTGGCAAACCACTTTCGCCACCTTCTTCCCGCTGTTGGTGGTTTATGCCATCACCTATATGCCGACCGTAGCGCTGACCAACAGTATCGCCTTTGCCAATATTACCGATACTGAAAAAGAGTTCCCGCGCATCCGGGTGCTGGGCACCTTGGGCTGGATTGCCTCCGGCCTGGTGGTGGGCTTTATGCTGCCGCCGTTGCTGGGGTTGGGCAATATTTCCGATAGTAACCTGCCGTTGATCATTACCGGTGTGGCTTCAATCGCGCTCGGCTTGTATAGCTTTGTATTGCCCAATACGCCAGCCAAAGGCTCTGGTCCGGTGGATATCAAAGCGTTGCTGGGCCTGAACGCGCTCGGGCTGCTGAAGGATCGTTCATTTGCTACCTTCGCACTGTGCTCGTTCCTGTTCTGCATGCCGTTGGCGTTCTACTACCAGTTTGCCAATGGTTATCTGACTCAGGTTGGGTTACCGAATGCCACCGGCTGGATGACCCTGGGACAAGTGTCGGAAATCTTCGCCATGCTGGCGTTGCCGCTGCTGCTTAAGCGTTATGGCATCAAGAGGGTGCTGATGCTGGGCTTCGTCACCGCGGCGATCCGCTATGTGTTCTTTATCTACGGCGGCACCGCCGACGTCTGGGCCTACAGCATGTTGTTCATGGGCATTCTGCTGCACGGTGTCAGCTACGATTTCTATTTCGTGACCGGCTATATCTACGTCGACAAAAAAGCGCCACCGCATATGCGTACTGCCGCGCAGGGGCTGATCACCCTGATTTGCCAAGGGCTGGGCAGCTTTATCGGCAACTGGCTGGGCGGTCGTGCGATGACCACCTTCGCGCTTGAACAGCCACGAGACGGTATGACGTTTGACTGGTTTGCCGTGTGGGGCGTGGGTGCGGTGATGGTCGTGGCCGTCATGTTGCTATTCCTGCTGTTCTTCCGTGAGCGCAATAACACTATCACCCCGATTGACGTGGCTCGTTCTTAATTCATTGCGCCGGGCGTGTTGCCCGGCATGGTAAAAATTCAGGAGAAACAGATGAAGCAGTTAACCCAGGAACAACGCGTAGTGGGTGCACTCTACGGCCAAATGCTGGGCGATGCGCTCGGTATGCCGTCCGAGCTGTGGCCGCGTGAGCGGGTTAAGCGCCATTTTGGCTGGATCGACCGCTTCCTTGATGGTCCGGCGGAAAACTCTGCCGCCTGTTATTTCAAGGCGGCGCAGTACACCGATGACACCTCGATGGCACTGGCGCTGGCCGACGCGCTGATCGAGGCTGACGGCAAAGTGGTGCCGGAACTGATTGCCCGCAACGTGATCCGTTGGGTCGACAGTTTTGATGCCTTCAACAAAAACATTCTCGGCCCGAGCTCTAAATTGGCGCTGGGGGAGCAGAAGAAGGGTACGCCGATTAGCGAGCTGGAAAACAATGGCGTGACCAACGGCGCGGCGATGCGGGTTTCTCCGCTGGGTTGCGTACTGCCTTCCGCCCCGCTGGAACAGTTTTGCCAGCAGGTCTGGCTGGCTTCAAGCCCGACGCATAAGTCCGATATTGCCGTTGCCGGTGCGGTGGTGATTGCCTGGGCGGTTGCCAAAGCGGTAGAAGGAGCCAGTTGGGCTGAAATCCGTCTGGCATTGCCAGGGGTGGCCGATTACGCCCAACGCCGCCACAGCACCACCTTTAGTGCGTCTTTAGCGGCGCGTATCGAGCTGGCCTTCCAGGTGGTGGAACGGGCTGGCGGCACCGAGCAGGCTTCAGAGCGAGTCTACCAGCTGGTAGGTGCAGGGGTCAGCACCATAGAATCTGTACCGGCCGCATTGGCGATGGTCGAACTGGCGCAGACCGATCCCACCCGCTGTGCGATCCTGTGTGCCAACCTGGGCGGTGACACTGATACCATCGGCGCAATGGCCACGGCGATCTGCGGTGCCCTGAACGGTATCGAAGCGTTCGATGCAGCTATGCTGGCGGAACTGAAACGGGTGAATCCGCTGGATATCAATCATTACGCGCAGGCCTTTATCCGTTTCCGTCAGCGCTGGCAGGAGGGCGAATGAGTCACGAACGACGCGAGTTATTACAGACGCTGACCCAGGGCGGCTGGCATCAGCAGTGCCCGGTGACGGTGATCGGCGCAGCGGTGATGGATATGGTGGTGAACGCCGATGCATTGCCGGTACGCGGTGGCGATGTGTCTGCCCGGATGCAGGGGCTGCATTTAGGGGGCTGTGCGCTGAATATCGCCGTGGCCCTGCGTCAGTTGGGTGTTACCAGCCGCAATCTGCTGCCGGTGGGAGAAGGCGTGTGGGCAGAGCGTTTGCGCAGCGAGATGGGGCAGCGTGGCGTGATTTCCGATCTGCAAGTCGCGGGTGAGGATAACGGCTGGTGTCTGGCGTTGGTCGAACCGGACGGAGAGCGCACCTTCATCTCTATCGATGGCATAGAAAACCAGTGGCGGCCGGAGTGGTTGGCCAGTGCGACGCCACAAAGCGGACTGGTGTATCTTTCCGGTTATCAACTGGGTGCCAAACAGGGGAACGTGCTGGTGGATTGGCTGTTGCGCCTGCCTGCCGAGGTTCGGGTAGTGCTGGATATTGGGCCGCGCATCGACGTGATGGCGCAGAGCCTGTTGCAACGGCTGATCCGTCCGGGGATGATCCTGACGCTGAACCAGCGTGAAGCTCAGCATCTTGGTATGCAGGAAGATATGACAGGCTTCTGCCAACGGTTATGGTCAACCACCGGGCAACTGGTGATTGTGCGTTGCGGGGGCGAAGGCGGCTATTATTTTGCCGGGCCGGAAGATCACGGTTGGATTGCCGCGCGTCAGGTCAAGGTGGTCGACAGTATTGGCGCTGGCGACAGCCACAGCGCAGGTCTGATCGCCGGATTGGCATTGGGCCTGAGCGCTCGCCAAAGCATGATGTTAGCCAATAGCATTGCCGGTTACGTCGTCTCGCAGGCCGGTGGGGATTGTGCGCCAACCCTGGCTCAGTTACTGGCCAGCGAGGAGCTTAATCCTCGCTGATAAACTCGTACATGTCGCTGCGGCAGAAGCTTTCACTGTATTCGATCGGTTTTTTCTGGCTGTCGAACAGCGTTTGCTTGATGATCAGCAGCGGCATCGGTTCTTTCAGCTGTAGCGCCCGCAGAGTTTCTTCGTCGCTCATGGCGGCGCTGACCTGGCTGCGCAGTGACCCCAGTTCCACGTTGTTCAAACGAAAATAGTCATACAGGGAAACGCCGATGTCATCGACGTTGGCTATCGCCTCCGCCACCACATAAGACACCGCCACCGACATGGGGCGCTGATCGATAAAGTGAATGCGCTTGAGTTTGTACACCAGCGTTTTTTCGGCCAGCGCCAGCTTTTCTGCTAAAGCATTATCCGCCGGGATCTGTTCACGGCTGATCCACATGGTGTCCGGCTTGCGGCCTTGCAGCATCACCTCACGTGAGAAACCTTTCACATCGGCTAATGAATAGGCCAGCTTAGGCTGCGCCACGGTACTTTGAATGAAGGTGCCATAGCCCCGTGAGCGGCCGATAATACCGTCCTGCTCCAGACAGGCCAAAGCCTTGCGTACCGTGATGCGCGAGATCCCCAGGCGTTCGGTGAAATGCCGTTCACTGGGCAGAAAATCTCCTTGGCTCAATAAGCCAAGCTCAATGGCCTGACGTACCGATTCGTTAAAACGCAGGTAGAGCGGCATAGCACCAGCGCTGGTCAGATCTTGTTGCAGTTTATCCAGCAGGCGCTGGTTGGGATCCATGCTCATAGACGACCGAAATCCTGTAGCCTTAATACAAGAGCTTATTTAAGGTGATTTCAGCGGGTTGCGCAACCGCGTAGCACGATATCTGCTGAATTGATTGGGCCTGGTAAACCAGGCCCGTTGCGTTGTTTACGGTTGGGAGGGTTTGACGGTGCTGTTCTGCCGGAGGTCTTTGACCTGTTCGGCGGTGACCGGAGTGGCGTGATTACCCCAGCTGTTGCGTACAAAGGTCGCGATCTGGGCAACCTGCTGGTCGCTCAGCCGCCAGCCGAAGTCCGGCATGGTTAGCCCGGTCGGCGCGTTTGCGGTCATCGGCGTGCGTGATCCATTGAGGATGATGCTGATCACTGAAGAGGGATCCTCTGCCAACAACGCCGGGTTATGGGCCAACTGCGGGAAGGTATTGCGATATCCCTGGCCGTCGCTGCGATGGCAGGCGGCGCAGCTGTCCAGATAAGCCTGGCCGCCCGGATTGCCTTTGTCGGTCGTATAAAGTGCCAGAGGTTTGTTGGCTGGTGGCGCGGGTTGTTCATCTCCAGCAGGCAGCGATTTAAGATAGGTTGCGATCGCCTGCAAATCCTCGTCGCTCAGATGTTGAGTGCTGTCTTGCACCACGTCCACCATCGAGCCAAAAGCGGCAAACCTGTCGCTGTGGCCGGTTTTCAGGAAGCGGGTCAGATCTTCAGCGCTCCAGCTACCCAGCCCGCTAAGCGTATCGCCACGTAGAGTGGCGGCGTGCCAACCTTCCAGTGTCCCGCCACTCAGGTAAGCGTCATCGGTCTGATCCAGCGCCTTTTCCTGGAAGCCGATGCCGCGTGGCGTATGGCAACTGCCGCAGTGGCCCAAACCCTGGACCAGATAGGCCCCACGGTTCCATGGTGCTGTTTGGCCTGTGTCCGGCTGATAGACGCCATCCTCACGGAAGATGCCGTCCCACATCGCCAGTGGCCAACGCATGCTCAGTGGCCAGGGGATATCGCTGGCCTGATTTTTTTGCGTGACCGGCGTTACCCGTTGGGTGAAGTAGAGATACAGATCGCGCATATCCTCATCGTTGATCTTGGCGAAAGAAGGGTAAGGCATAGCGGGATACAGACGGGTGCCGTCACGTGCAATGCCCTTGCGCAAGGCATCGGCAAACTCCTGTTGGCTGTAGGCACCGATCCCGGTGGCTTTGTCTGGGGTGATGTTGGTGGAATAGATGGCGCCAACCGGCGTAGTCATCTTCAATCCACCGGCAAAGGCCATGCCTCCAGGCGCGGTATGGCAGGCGGCGCAGTCACCGGCACGGGCCAGATATTCGCCATGAGCAATTCGAGCGACCAGATTGGTCTCATCGGCGGCCAGAGCGCCGCTGCTTAATACCAGCAAGGCCAGCAGCGAGGGGGTTAATCCTTTCATTATTTTCTCCTTGCGCATCAGGCCTGAACCAACGGACCGGGCTGGTTCAGATACTGATTGCGGATCGCTTGCGCCGAATAATAGGCCAGTGCGCCGACGATCCCGGTAGGGTTATAAGCCAGGTTCTGCGGGAAGGCGCAGGCTCCAGTAACAAACACATTAGGTACGTCCCAGCATTGCAGGTACTTGTTCACCACGCTGGTTTTTGGGTTATCGCCGGTGATGGCCCCGCCGGTGGTGTGGGTGGATTGGTAAGGGCGCACGTCATAGTGCGAACCGCTGCCCATCACCGAAATCGCCATCTGCTTCGGCTCCATTACCTTGGCGATGTTGGCCATCTTGCTGGTAATGTGCTGGGTCATTTTGATCTCGTTATCCTTCCAGTCGAAGGTCATGCGCAGCAGCGGTAGCCCATAGGCATCGCGATAGGTCGGGTCGAGGTCGAGATAGCAGTCGCGGTAGGGCATTACCGAGCCTTCGGAGCCGATGCTCATGGCGTGCTGATAATTGTCTTTGATACCCTGTTTCCAGCCGCTGCCCCAGGTAGGTGTCCCCGGTGGTAACGACATCTGCTGGATCGGACGGCCACCGGTGCGGGTCGCGGAAATATAGGCCCCGCCGATAAAGCCCAGCGAGCCATGATCGAAGTTTTCCGAGTTGAGATCGTCGATCACCGTACCTGCGGCACCCGCCCCGATAAACGGATTGAAATGGGTGTTTTTATCGTAAAACAGCGAGATGCCGCTGTTCATCTGATAGGCGTAGTTCTTGCCAACGACCCCTTCGCCGGTGACCGGATCATAAGGCTTGCCGATGCCAGAGAGCAGCAGCAGACGCACGTTATGCAGTTGGAAGGCGCTGAGGATCACCAGATCTGCCGGTTGCTCAATTTGCTGGCCCTCGGCATTCACGTAGGTGACGCCGGTGGCCTTTTTACCACTGCTGTCCAGATTGACCTTGATGACCTGCGACTGGGTACGCAACTCAAAGTTTTTCCGCTTCATCAGCACCGGAAGAATGGTGGTCTGTGGCGAAGCCTTGGAATACATAAAGCAGCCGAAGCGTTCACAGTAACCGCAGTAGTTACAGGGACCGAGCTGCACACCGTAGGGATTGGTATAAGGCTCGGAGCAGTTGGCCGCCGGAATGCTGAACGGATGATAACCGAGCGACTCGGCGGCCTTGCCGAACAGCGAGCCAGAATAAAGCTGCTTGAGGGGCGCAGTCGGATATTCGCGGCTGCGCGGGCCTTCAAACGGATTGCCGCCCTTGATGATGTTGCCTTGCAGATTACCGGCCTTGCCTGCAGTGCCACAAACCCGCTCGAACTTATCGAAATACGGCTCCAGCTCGGTGTAGCTGACAGGATAATCCTGCAACAGCATGCCCTCGGGCACCCATTTGTCGCCATATTTTTCCGTCACCGTGCTGCGCATCTTCAGATCGGCGGGCAGGGCGCGCCAGTGCATACCGTTCCAGTGGACGCCAGCGCCGCCAACGCCGTTGCCGGGCAAAAAGGAGCCAAGCTGACGGTAAGGGACGGCGAAATCTGCTGGCGTGTGGCGCACGGTGACGGTTTCGTGTGCCATCTCCTGCTCCAGTTTCAGGCGGATGCCATAGGTCAGTTCGTCGGCAATCCGTGGATAGGCAAAATCAGGGTAGGTATCGCGTTGCTCACCGCGCTCCAATGCCAATACGCTCAGGCCGGTTTCGGTCAGTTCCATGCCCATAATGGCGCCGGTCCAGCCAAATCCGACAATCACCACGTCTACCGGTGGTTTTTTTATGCTGCTCATTTATGCATTCCTTTTGCTGGAGATACTTACCGGGCCAAGGGGATAGGCTTGATTGGGATGATCGACCCAGTCGGTGAAATCGGCCCGTGCGCCGGGGAAGCCGATCAGTTTCCATGAAGCCATCGACTGGTTACCGCCGTGCTGCGGATCGGCCAGATAACCCTCTTTGGTGTTTTGCAGCAGTTGGCTGAAAAAGGCTTTACCGGGCAGCGCCTCAGAGTCGAGTTCGCCTTTCTCCAGCGCCGTCAGGATTTGCTCTTGCTGGACATGCTCTAAATCGGCAAAGGCTTTCTGGAGCTGCTGCTGGCAGTGTGCGTTGAGGCCACGAATGCCGATGCGGTAGGTTTCTCGTGGCGTCAGTTTGGACTGATAGCCCAGCTCAGGGGCCGAAGGGACAAACGGCGGGTGCATATACCACAGGCCACCGTGGCCATAAGGCGTGGTCATCTGTTTATCGATAAAAATCGGCACACCTTCCTCGACCGCGCCAGGGCCATTGCTGTCACTGGGGATCAGGCGATCGCAGGCCGCCAGCAGAAAGCGCCATTCATCGTTATTGAAATAAGCAGGGACATAGTGAGGGGAGACACCCGCCGCTGAGGCTGGTGGCGTCGTTAGCGTGACTACGCCGGTGCCCCCAGCCGCAGCCAGCGGTATTAGTGCCAGGGTTTTCTTGAGGAAGTTCCGCCGTGGCGGTTCTGGAGAGTGCTGTCGAGACATGATTCCACCTTGAATATGTTTAACAGAAATACCCGCGCGCAGATCGGCTACGCTGCCACAGTCTTGGGCAGTAAACGGGTTAAGGGACATGACCAATGATGATTAGCAAGCTACTGGTATGGTGGGTTAAGTGTAGATCTTGGCAAGTAAAACAAACAATAAAGCATCTGTATCAAAACATTTTCTTCACATTGATCTTGACTTGGATCATTTCATTAACAACTTTCCTTGACTATTGCAGTCAACAAGCGTTGGTAGATTGGTCTGGTCGCTGTGGTTAATTGGTCTATATGAGGCATGCTGGGCTAGGTATATGCTGAGGGTGAGAAGCTATTGTTGCAGCAACCAGACGGAATACTTTTTATGGCGATAAATCAATATGGTCAGCCAGTGGGTGACCCTTTACCACAATGGCAGGCCTTGCCGCGCCCACAGTCGGTATCTCTTACCGGCAAATTTTGCTACCTGGCGATGTTGGATGCCGAGCGGGACTCGGCTGCGTTGTTCGCGGCTTACCAGCTAGCGCCCGATGGACGCGACTGGACTTACCTGATGGGGGAGAGGCCAGATAGCCCGCAGGAGATGCGTGCGCATCTGGAAAAGCTGCAAGCCAATCCGGCATTGGTGAATCTGGTGGTGTTCGATTCGGCTACTGAGCAGCCCGTCGGAACGGTGGCCTTTATGCGTATTGAAGAGGCCAGCGGGGTGTTGGAAATTGGCCATGTCTGTTGGTCACCGCTGATGAAGCAGCGCTCCTGCGCCACCGAGGCGATCTACCTGATGTTGCGCCACACCTTTGACGAGTTGGGTTACCGTCGCTGTGAATGGAAATGCGATAGCCTGAATGCGCCTTCCAGGCAGGCGGCGCAACGTTTTGGTTTCCGGTACGAAGGGCGCTTCTTGCAGGCGCTGGTGACCAAGGGTCGCAATCGCGATACCGACTGGTTTGCAATGATCGACCAAAACTGGCCGCAGGTGCGGAGTGCGTTTGAAGATTGGTTGGCCGATGAGAACTTTAGCGCGCAGGGTCAGCAGAAACAGCGTTTACAGGCGTTTATGTCTTAACCATGAGATGGCAGAGAGACATTGCTCCCTGCCATTATTTGGAGCTTACCGTTCGGTCAGCACCGCTTTGTTTCTTACCTGTTTGGCCTCGAAACGTGAGATCCACCACCAGGCCAGGGCAGAGAATACGGCGGTCATACAGACGTTGATAAAGAAGGCTCTCATCAAATCTACGCCCGGCGGGAACGCCGATGCCGTCATGCTGACCACAAAGATGGTGATCAACACCGAAACCACGCCCATGCCAAACTTACGCGATCCCATGCGGAACTCACGCGGCGTATCGTCGTGTTTCCAGCGGAACACAAAGTAGGCCACCATGATAAAGATCGGTGGCAGCATTGCCGTGCCCGCCGTCAGGTTGATCGCGGTGTTCATCATCTGCTGTACCGATTCTGAACCAAAACCGTTGACCACCAGCATCACGAACACGAAGGCAAACTGCCACCATGCGGCACGTACCGGCACGCCATGCTGGTTCAGTTCGGTGGTTTTTGGGCCGTACACGCCTTTCGGGATCTCGGAGAAGTGGATTTTGACCGGTGCGGAGGTCCACATCATCATTGAACCGAAGATGGCGATAAACAGCACGACACCCACCAGACGGCCCACCAGCGTTTCGGAAATGCCGAAGTATTTGGCCATGCCGGTGAAGATTTCCACCATACCACCCGCGTAGGTCAGGTTTTCACGGGCGACAAACACGTTAACCAGCAGGGAACCGACGGCATACATCCCGCCAATCACCGCGCCGGCAATAATGATGACCTTGATAAACGACTTCTGGCCCCCTTTGACGTCATTGAGGTAGGCCGCTGCCGTTTCTGCCCCACCGGCTGCCTGGAAGATCCAGCACATGATACCCAACGTTGCCCAGTTCACCGTCGGCGTCATCGCCTCCAGCGTGATGGGTTGTGCGGGGACGTGATCCCCACTCAGCGCCATCAGCGCGCCCAGCACGTAAATCGCAAACAGTGCGAAGACCCCATAAGCCACAACTTCGGCAATCTTGCCCAACCAGCTGGCACCCTTGGTGGAAATGTGGGTGGTAGCGGCAAACAGCACGATCGAAATAATCGATACCATCACCGGGGAAAAAGCGTACTCACGGCCCATGATGGCGTAAGACGCATAGGCAATCACGTTGGGCAGCAGGGACACAAACCAGAACAGGTTAACGAACCAATACAGGAATGACCCCATATAGGCCGCACGGGTACCCAGAGGCTGTTTCAGCCAGTCGTACATTCCCGACTCCGAGTTCTTATTGGCGGATACGAACTCCGCGATAATGAACACAAAGGGAATGAAGTAAACCAACGTCGCAAACAAAAATACCGGGGCTGAGCTTAAGCCCAGCTCAATGTTGTTGTTGACGATATTGCGCACGTTGAACACCGCCGCAAAGGTCATCGACAACAGGGCAAACTTGCCAATCGTGCCACGTAAAGAATCGGACATAGCGTCCTCCGATGAACGACATCAATGATGAACTCAATCAGGATTGAGCGGGAGTGATATCCCGCCCGGTTCGCTTCATAGCCAGCAGGATCACTTGTTCAACATGTAGCCATCCTCAATGGTGACCCGCAGCACCACTTTTCTTACCCGGTTGTCGCCGTGAAAACGGTAGGCTTCCTGATTGTCAAAAATCGCCAGTTGCCCGGCACGCAGTTCGCAGGTCTGCCCGCTGCCTTGCAGATATTCGCGGTCGGTTTCATCCCGGTAGGCGGTAACGGGGGAGAGGGCGGATTTTGGCGCGAACTCCACCGTTTCCCCGCCTTCGAGGTAGTAATGGATGGTGAAATAGCGGCGGTTGCCTTCAAAACTGGCGCTATTGCGGCTGACGCCGTCTTCAATCATGTAGACCAGCGTGTCGCCGATGGAGTGCATCACGCCATCTTGGATATTGGCAATGTTGTTAATGGCTTCCACGCAACGGTGCCATTTGCGCCCGTCCCGATACACCACTTTGAATTGTTCCAGACTGTCTAATACGTGCATGGATCAGGCCTCGTTTGCGGTTGGCGTGAAGAACTCATTGGCAAAGTCGTGGTTGGCCAGCGCCTGGGCGCTGACGTCACCGGCTTGCAGCGGTATCAGGGTCAGGCCGTAGCGGAACGGCGCCATATACACCCGGTATGAATCGAGGACTTCGCTGCCCCAGGAGTTGGAACCCAGGCCCATCACCTGATGGTCGAGGTTGAGCGTGATATAACCGCTGGGTTGCAGTTCGTTAGTATGCTGCGCCTGATGCAAGCCCTGGTTGGTGTACTCCCAGGCGCTGAAGTTGATTGCCTGTTGCGGTTTGACCAGCAGGCCGCTGCCGTGCCGGTTGGTGAGCGCTGCCCAGCGTACATGCTGGCGGTTGCCGTTGTTTTGTGGGAACGGATAGTGCTCGAACATCTCGGCTACCGTGGTCTGGTAGATATCGATCAGGTTGGCCTGTTGGCTGTCCTGATAGTTCTCTTCCGGGCCACGGCCGTAATAGTTCACCTGCTCAAAACCGCCGTTGATGCCCAAATCCAGCCCGATAGCCGGGATCACATAAGGGTAATCGCCATAGCGCTCGCCGCTGAGTTCCACGTTGAGCTGGCCTTCGGCATTGATCTGGTAGCGGTAGCAGCAACGCATGCCGAAATCGAAGACTGGTGGGGCGATGATGCTGGTCACGGTGATTTCAACGCGGCCATTGGTCTGGATAACGTCCAGCGTACGGAAGTGCTCTTGCATGATTTGCAGATGCGCGGGTTCCCACAGGCCTTGATATTCCTGCTTATGGTTATCGATCATCGGTTTGAAGAAGCTTAACGCTGGAGCAGAAGCGATGATTTCTTCGCCATGGCTCAGCCAGGAGGTCAGCTTGCCGTTCACCTTTGAGAAGGTCAGCGCAAAGTCCTGGCCACTGATGCAGTACGCCAGACGGCTTTCTGCCACCTCTAGCGGCAACGCATTGGGGTTGATAAAGCGTTCAGGCTGCGCGGTATTCTCTTTGAGCTGGAACTGATAGACCGCGATTTCGTGATTGGCCTGGCTGTACAAGGTGCTGGAATTCTTGCGCACGGTGAAGTTGACAAAGGCTTCGCGCTCATCCAGTTCAGGCAGATCAAGACTGATTTCCCGCGAGGAGTTGGCCGCCAGATCTTTCAACCGCAGCGGCAGCGTTGCCAGCGTTTCGCCTTCCGCGCGGATCTCGGCGGTGAGGGTGTAATCATCCAGGTTGGTAAACCACAGTTTATTCTCAACCAGGAAGGTGCCAAGACGAGCCTCAAGCGCACGGATCTTCACTGGTGCGATCACCTGCTTGTACTCCTTCAGGCCTGGCCCTGGAGTTTGATCCGGGAAGATCAGCCCGTCCATGCAGAAGTTGTAGTTGTTCGGGTAGTCGCCGAAATCGCCGCCGTATTTGTAGAATGCCTGACCTTGCTCATCGTGCGCCAGGATGCCGTGATCGCACCATTCCCAGACGTAGTGGCCCTGAATATGATCGTGCTGGTAAAACACGTTCTGGTATTCCGTCAGGCCGCCGGGGCCATTACCCATCGCGTGAGCGTATTCACAGATGATGCGTGGCTTGGCATGTGGGTGTTCACCAAACTCGTTCATCAACGGTGCGCGGGTGTACATGGTGGAGATGATATCCACCACCTCGGCGTCGCGATCTTCTTCGTAATGCACCAGGCGAGTATCGTCGATGGCCTTGGTGGCATGGTACATCGCGTGGATGTTGCAGCCGTAGCCGGATTCATTGCCCAGAGACCACATCACGATCGACGGATGGTTCTTCTGCGCGTGGACGTGGCGCACGATACGATCGACGAACACCGTTTCCCACGCTGGATCGTTGGTGATGCGGCTCAGGTCGCCCACGTTGGCAAAACCGTGGGTTTCGACGTCGGTTTCGGCCATCACGAACAGCCCGTAAATGTCACACAGCTCATAAAAGCGCGGATCGTTCGGATAATGCGCGGTACGTACCGAGTTGATATTGTGCTGTTTCATCAGGATCAGATCTTTTTCGACGCGATCCATGCCTACCGCACGGCCTTTCAGATGGTCGTTATCATGGCGGTTTACGCCGTGCAGCATCACATACTGGTTGTTGATGTAGAACAGGCCGTCGCGCACCTTGATATCGCGGAATCCGACGCGTTGCGGGATCACCTCCAGCACGGAGCCATCAGGGGCTTTAAGGGTGATAAACAGCTGATAGAGATAGGGGTTTTCCGCCGACCACTGGATCGGGTTTGCCAGAGTAATAGCAAAATGGGTTTGCGCCAGCGCACCCAGACTCTGTTGTACCAGGAGGTTATCGTTATCAAACAGGGCATACTCCACCACGTAGTCTGCTAGCGCTGTCCCGGACAGATTTTCGATCTCCAGCACACAGGACAGGGTGGCGCTTTGATAGTCGGCGGCAAAATCGGTGCGAACGGTCAGATCCTGCACATGCACCGGCTCTTTGCCCACCAGATAGACATCGCGAAAGATGCCAGCCGTCCACCACATATCCTGGTCTTCAATATAGGTAGAATCCGCCCACTGCATGACGCGCACGGCCAGCAGGTTTTCCCCGGATTGCACGTAATCGGAGATATCAAATTCGGCGGTCAGGCGGCTGCCCTTGCTAAAGCCCACATACTGGCCGTTAACATAGACTTCAAAATAGGTTTCAACGCCATCAAATTTGATGATGGTCTGTTTGCCACGCCACTGTTCGCCCAGCGTAAAGCTGCGTTGGTAAGCACCGGTTGGGTTGTCCGTCGGGACGAAAGGCACATCGATCGGGAAGGGGAACCCTTCGTCGGTGTATTGCAGGATGCCATGGCCTTCCATCTGCCACATATTGGGCACCGTGATCTGGCCCCAGTCTGCCATTCTTTGTGAATAAAAGGCTTCGGGCACCAGCAGCGGGTTAGTGAAGTAGCTAAAGCTCCACTGGCCGCTAAGCGCCATAAAGTGGCTGCTGAGGGCGCGCTGAAAGGTCTGGGCGCGTTTAAGTGAATCATATGAGAAGAAGTAGGCGCGGGGGGCCATCCGGTTCTCATGCAGGTGTTGAAAATTTTCCCAATTATTCACGTCATCTCTCCTGGTCTGAAGGCGGTAGACCCTAGTGTTCGCTGGAATGCGTCAATGCCTGGCATGGATTTTAGTAAAACATTTACTAAAATATAGCCGGTAATTGCTTTTACTTTAACTCGATCACGCTTTATGGACGATGGGCTGGTGGTTCTGTGATCGAGATAAAGAAATGGCAGAAAGGCGTAGCAAGCGGGAAGGAGTGATAAATATAGAGGTAAAACATAGCCAAATTATTAGTATATTTTACTAATAACGGATAGTTGGATGCCCCTCACCCCGGCCCTTTCCCGATATAGCGTCCAGGGATACCCTAGGCACAGTGATGGGGAGAGGGGGCGAGTCCGAAGCCGCAGGTGGCGCAGATGCCAATATGTAGCACGTTCAGTCCCCTCTCCCTTTGGGAGAGGGTTAGAGTGAGGGGCCCTTATAGGGTGGTTTCACGCAGCTTTAACTTGCTGGGCACGTAGACCTGTAGCGGCAGGGCGCGGCCATCACGGAATTTTTCCAGCAGCAGATTGACCCCTTGGATGCCCATCATTTCCGAATGGATACGCACGGTAGACAGCGGTGGGAAGGTAAAACGTGCGGTGGGTATATCGTTTACGCTGATCAGGGCAATGTCCTGCGGAATTTTCAGCCCCAGCTCATGGATGCTGCGTAATACCCCAATGGCGATCGAGTCAGAAGCGACAAACAGCGCAGAGGGATAATCCCCTTTGGCCAGCATCTTTTTCGCCAGCTCATAACCGGAGGCGCTAGAGAAATCGCCCCGGTAGATATCTTGCTCGCGAACCACGCCTTTCAACCGCCCGTATTCCACAAAGGCCGCTTCGCGGATATCCGCTCTGTCCGGCTCATCGGCACCGCCGATAAAACCGATGCGCTTGGCACCGTGTTCAATAAAGAAATCGATGATCTCTTTGCTGATTTTTGCCAGATCGATGTCCACCGAGTCGTACTCACACCCGGGTTCGTTAAAATCAATCAGGCAGATGTTATCGGTAAGCGCAGCGGCTTTACGCAGGGTTTCAGGTGCGGGTTTGCTGACGATCAGCACGCCGGTGATCTTTTTCAGTTCAGGCAGTTGATTGTTTTTGTAGCAGTTGGTGAGCTCAATTCCCAACCTTTCACACTGGGTTTCGATGCCGTGACGAATGGAAAGGTAGTAAGGGTCGTTGATTTCCAGCTCTTGCTTATAGCTGTATAGCGCCAGCACGTGGTGCTGTACCACCGCGTTAGTCAGATGTTTTTTGGCACTGCTGGTCTTATATTCCAGCTTTTCGGCAATTTCGAGAATGCGATGCTTGGTTTCTTCTTTGACGTTGAGCGTGGGATCGTCATTCAGAACCCGGGAGACCGTTGCCAGTGAAACTCCAGCTTCGGCCGCGATATCTTTCAGCGTTGCCATATCTATCCTTAACTCACAGCCTGAACGGCAAACTTGGTTACCTGGCATTGTAAGGGATGACGGCGAACTTTCATCAGTTTTTAGTAAAAAATTAAGGAGATCTTATCGAAGTTGCGGGATAAAGCTGGGATCGGGGATGGGCGTTTGCGGTGCAATAGCTTGACACACTGCACCAACGCCAACGGGGGAACTAGATTTATTGCAAACTCCCCCTGCACCTGACCACGTAACGGTGGCAGTACCCTCTCCTTGTGGGAGAGGGTTGGAGTGAGGGGGAAGTATGCTTACTTCAGCTCATCAACCATAGTGGTTGCGCGGCCAATATAGTTAGCCGGCGTCATCGCTTTCAGGCGGGTTTTCTCTTCTTCCGGCAGTGCCAGGCTATCGATAAAGGTCTGCATCCCGGCCGCATCGACGCGCTTGCCACGAGTCAGCTCTTTCAGTTTCTCATACGGCTTTTCAATGCCGTAGCGACGCATCACGGTCTGGATTGGCTCGGCCAGTACTTCCCAGTTGTGATCCAGCTCGTCCAGCAGGTGCGCACGGTTCACTTCCAGCTTGCTGATGCCTTTCATGGTGGCCTGATAGGCAATCAGCGCATAGCCCAGGCCTACGCCCAGGTTGCGCAGCACCGTGGAATCCGTCAGGTCACGCTGCCAGCGGGAAACCGGCAGTTTGCTCGCCAGATGGCCCAGCACCGCATTGGCCAGGCCCAGGTTACCTTCGGAGTTCTCGAAGTCGATCGGGTTAACCTTATGCGGCATGGTAGAAGAACCGATTTCACCGGCAATGGTTTTTTGCTTGAAGTGGTTCAGGGCGATATAGCCCCAGACATCACGATCGAAGTCGATCAGGATGGTATTGAAGCGCGCCACGCAGTCGAACAGCTCGGCGATATAGTCATGTGGCTCGATTTGGGTGGTGTACGGGTTCCAGGTTACCCCCAGCGAAGTGACGAACTCTTCACTGAAACGGTGCCAGTCGACTTCCGGATAGGCCACGATGTGGGCATTGTAGTTGCCTACCGCACCGTTGATTTTGCCGAGGATCTCGACGCGCTCTAACTGGCGATATTGACGATCCATCCGGTAGGCCACGTTGGCAAACTCTTTACCCACGGTAGACGGGGTAGCAGGTTGGCCATGGGTACGTGACAGCAGCGGAATATCGCGATACTCCAGCGCCAGTCCTTTGATGGATTCGATGATCTTGCGCCAGTGTGGCAATACCACGTCCTGCCGGGCGGTGTGCAGCATCAGGGCGTGCGACAGGTTGTTGATGTCTTCTGAGGTACAGGCGAAGTGGATAAACTCGGACACCGCGTGCAGGGCAGGTACTGCTTCCACTTTCTCTTTCAGGAAGTACTCAACCGCTTTCACATCGTGGTTGGTGGTGCGCTCGATGGTTTTGATGCGTTGTGCGTCTTCTTCGCTGAATTCTGCGACGATCTTGTCTAGGTAAGCGTTTGCGTCGGCGTCAAAAGCGGGAACTTCTTTGATCTCTGCACAAGCGGCCAGTTTTTGCAGCCAACGTACTTCAACCTGCACGCGGAATTTCAGCAAGCCATACTCGCTGAAAATGGTGCGCAGTGCGCTGACTTTATCACCGTAGCGTCCATCAATAGGGGAAACGGCGGTCAGTGAGGATAATTCCATCGGTAGCAACTCCTGGGAAGATTAACAATGAGCAACGATATTTTGCGCCTGCGTAAGCAGACGATTACGGGAAAACATTAATTGCAGGCGGCTGCCGCCAACCTGTTGCCAGAGCACGGCGGCACGGATACCGGCGAGCAGGGTGGCACGAACCTTGGCCTGCACCTGCGGATTTTGCAGGATGGCGGGCGAACCGGTGACCTGAATACGCGGCCCCAAAGGGGCTACGACATCGACATAGATACCGGCCAGGGCACTGATGATGGTTTCTGAACCCAGCTCAAAGTGCGCCAACTGGCGCTCCAACTGGCTCAACCGATCGCCGAGCGTATTCATCGCCGTTTTATTGGCGTTCAGCTTGCGCTCCAGCACCATCAGGCTGATGGTGTAGCGGGTCAGCTCGGCGGCTGGGCCTTTGTTGTTGGCGTTGAGCACGCCAATCAAGGTTTCCAGGCCCATCTTCAGGTTACGCTCTTCACCGCCAAATACCGCCAGGGTAGAAGGCGGATCCATCTGCAACAGGCTGTTGAGCGAGGTATGAAAGGCTTCGTTATCCATCTGCCCTTCGTGCGCCAACTGTTGTACCAGACGGGCTGCTTGACTAATCCCGGCCATAGCCAGCGTGATGTCGTAATAATTCTTCGCCACGATTACTCCTGTAAACGCTGTTCAATAATACCGCCGCCCAGGCAGATATCGCCCTGATAAAACACGGCGGATTGGCCTGGGGTGACGGCAGCGACCGGTTCGTCGAAGCGGACTTCGATGCGATCGGTGTCCAGCGGCGTCACGGTGCAGGGAATATCCTGCTGGCGATAACGGGTTTTGACCGTACAGCGCAGAGGTTGTGTCAACGGCAGGCGATCCACCCAATGCAACTGCTGGGCGATCAGGCCGAGAGACATCAGGCGTGGGTGTTCGTGGCCTTGGGCGACCACCAGAATATTGTTGGCGACGTCTTTATCCACCACGTACCACGGATCTTCGCTGCTGTCTTTCATGCCGCCGATGCCCAACCCTTTGCGTTGGCCGAGGGTGTGATACATCAAGCCCTGATGCTCACCGATGGTTTGACCATCGACGCTGACGATCGGGCCAGGCTGTGCTGGCAGATAGCGGCCCAGGAAGTCGCGGAATTTACGTTCGCCGATAAAACAGATACCGGTGGAGTCTTTTTTCTTGGCGGTAACCAGCTCCAGTTGCTCCGCAATGCGGCGCACTTCCGGCTTTTCCAACTCGCCGACCGGGAACAGGCTTTGCGCGACCTGCTCGTGGCTCAGGGTATACAGGAAATAGCTCTGGTCTTTGTTACCGTCGACGCCGCGCAGCAGGCGGCTTTTACCGTCCACGTCCTGACGGCGGACATAGTGACCGGTAGCGATAAAGTCCGCCCCCAGATCTTCAGCCGCAAACTCCAGGAACGCTTTGAATTTGATTTCTTTATTGCACAGGATATCCGGGTTAGGGGTACGGCCCGCCTTGTACTCCTCCAGGAACAGCTCGAATACGTTGTCCCAGTATTCCGCCGCGAAGTTCACCGTATGCAACTCGATGCCCAGCTTGTCGCAGACGGCTTGCGCATCGGCCAAATCGGTGGCAGCCGAGCAGTATTCTTCGTCGTCGTCTTCTTCCCAGTTCTTCATGAACAACCCAGCGACCTGATAGCCCTGTTGTTGTAACAGATAGGCAGTAACGGAAGAGTCGACGCCGCCGGACATTCCGACGATCACTTTTTTCTGGCTGTTGTCTGACATGGGGATCTCACGAACTTGAACACATACTGTGCGATAAAAAACAAGCGCAGGATTTTACCACGTTGGCCGCCTGCGCGCACGGCCCTTATTAGTCGTCAAAACGGCCAATTAAAGCTGGCAACCAGCGACAACGGGTAACGTTCCTGCTGCTGATAACAACGGATAGTCTCGGCCACCAGCGGTGAACGCAGGTTTTTAGCTTCCAGGATTTGCTCGCCAGTCAGCCATAGGCAGCGATCGATATCATCGTCGTGCGGCTCGGTAGGCAGCGGCTGTTCCAGCTCAATTACAAAGCTGAAGCGCAGAAACGGTGTGTGGTCTGGCGCGATCCACTGGTGCATACGCAAAAAAGACTGCGGCGTGGCGCGGATGCCGGTTTCTTCCCACAGCTCCCGCTCGGCGGCCTGGATCAGCGTTTCATCCGCTTCAAGATGGCCAGCCGGTTGGTTCCACAGGGCTTTACCGTTGATGGTTTCTTCGACCACCAAAAATTTACCGGCGGCATGAACCACGCAGGCGACGGTGACGTGCGGCTTAAACATGGCGGTTCCTTAGGTTATAACGAGTCAACGGTTTGCCATTCCCCTGGCTGCAAGCTCCCCAGGGAAAGCGTGCCCATACTGTAACGAATAAGGCGCAGGGTAGGGAAGCCGATATGTGCCGTCATACGACGCACCTGGCGGTTTCGTCCCTCATAGAGCGTGATTTTCAACCAACGGGTGGGAATGGATTTGCGTTCGCGGATCGGTGGATTACGCGGCCATAACCATTCTGGCTCATCAACTTGTTCCACACCGGCGGGCAGGGTTGGCCCATCTTTCAGCGTGACCCCACTGCGTAGCATAGCCAGATCGCTCTCTTGCGGTTCACCTTCCACCTGAACGTAGTAGATTTTGCCGGTGCGCTTGCCGGGCTGGGTAAGCTGTGCCTGTAACTTGCCGTCGTTGGTCAGCACCAGCAAGCCTTCGCTGTCGCGATCGAGCCTTCCGGCGGCATAGACATCGCTGAAAGGGATAAATTTTTTCAGGGTGTCGCGACCGGCTTCGTCGGTAAACTGTGGTAACACATCAAAGGGTTTATTGAATATCACCACGCGCCGCGGCGCCTGCGATTGCGGGCGTGCTGCGGGTTTACTGCGGCTGAATCGTTTAACTTGGTGATTTTTAACAGAGAATTTAGTCATGGTCTTTGCGATTACGAATGATAAGCGCATTATAGCCTAATCCGTTTTGGATTGGCGCGAGTTGAATATTCAAGTAGTATTGACACGCATCTTACAAAGCATTAACAAAAATTGCGCTTGAAGACAGAAAGGAGAGGTTGATGGAAAGCAAAGTAGTTGTTCCGGCAGAAGGTAAAAAGATTACGGTTGATGCCCAGGGTAAACTGGTTGTTCCGCATAACCCTATCATCCCGTTCATCGAAGGTGACGGTATTGGCGTTGACGTTACCCCTGCCATGATCCACGTGGTGGATGCAGCGGTTAAAAAGGCCTACCACGGCGAACGTAAAATCTCCTGGATGGAAATCTATACCGGTGAAAAATCCACCCACGTTTACGGGAAAGACGTGTGGCTGCCGGAAGAAACACTGGAACTTATTCGTGACTACCGCGTAGCGATCAAAGGCCCACTGACTACGCCAGTGGGTGGCGGTATTCGTTCTCTGAACGTTGCCCTGCGCCAGCAGCTCGATCTGTACGTGTGTCTGCGCCCGGTGCGTTATTACCAGGGTACACCAAGCCCGGTAAAACAACCTGAGCTGACCGATATGGTGATCTTCCGTGAAAACGCCGAAGACATCTACGCCGGTATCGAATGGAAAGCGGGTTCTGCGGAAGCGGACAAAGTGATCAAATTCCTGCGTGACGAAATGGGCGTGAAGAAGATCCGTTTCCCAGAGCAGTGCGGTATTGGCGTTAAGCCGTGTTCCGAAGAAGGCACCAAGCGCCTGGTTCGTGCGGCCATCGAATATGCCATCGACAACGATCGCGATTCCGTGACGCTGGTTCACAAAGGCAACATCATGAAGTTCACCGAAGGTGCCTTCAAGGATTGGGGCTACGAACTGGCGCGTGAAGAGTTTGGTGGTGAACTGATCGACGGCGGCCCATGGCTGAAAATCAAGAACCCTAACACTGGCAAAGAGATCGTGGTTAAAGACGTGATCGCCGATGCCTTCCTGCAGCAAATCCTGCTGCGCCCGGCAGAATACGACGTGATCGCCTGTATGAACCTGAACGGTGACTACATCTCCGACGCCCTGGCAGCCCAGGTTGGCGGTATCGGTATCGCCCCAGGTGCCAACATCGGTTCCGACTGT
Source organism: Serratia sp. (in: enterobacteria) (assembly GCF_051654945.1). Classification (GTDB taxonomy): domain Bacteria; phylum Pseudomonadota; class Gammaproteobacteria; order Enterobacterales; family Enterobacteriaceae; genus Chania. The sequence goes on along the minus strand of NZ_JBOFZA010000072.1, from coordinate 294,613 downwards.
GCACTGTTCGAAGCTACCCACGGCACAGCACCTAAGTATGCTGGCCAGGATAAAGTGAACCCAGGTTCAATCATCCTGTCCGCTGAGATGATGCTGCGTCATATGGGCTGGTTCGAAGCTGCTGACCTGATCGTTAAGGGCATGGAAGGCGCAATCGCTGCCAAGACCGTAACTTACGACTTCGAACGCCAGCTGGAAGGCGCTAAGCTGCTGAAATGTTCAGAGTTTGGCGACGCTATCGTTAAACACATGTAATTGTGATTTAGCGTTGAATGATAACGGGAGCTTATGGCTCCCGTTTGTTTTACCCATTTAAAAGTCTTATACAAAACGATATTAAAACCGTACCTCCTTCATTAATCGCTCGCTCTAAAACTATCCCGTAAGCTTCGTTTAATGTTAATACTCCCCATGTTCTGTCAGACCCTAATTTTAGTGATATTTGTAACTTATTGATTTTCAATGAATGATTGAGGGGGTGTGAAAAAAGGGTTTTCAATTTAATTTTAGAGTTACTGTTTAATTAACATAGGATTAGCGATAGGATGAAACAGTTCACTGCCGTACAGGCAGCTTAGAAACAAGTCGGCGCAGTCAACAACATGTGGTGCCAGTTCACTGCCGTACAGGCAGCTTAGAAAACTATGTCGAACAGGGGAAAAGTTCTAGCGCAGTTCACTGCCGTATAGGCAGCTTAGAAATGAGCGTTATGCTCTACAAACTGTCGATGAGCGTTCACTGCCGCGCAGGCAGCTCAAAAGCTAAGGGATTTTAAACTCCCCGGATTGATGACCAAGTAGCAATTGCAGCCTATTGATTATAGTGACGGGCGCAGCAATGAACTGAACCCCAAATGCAGCGCCCCTACGTTTACGTCTGGTGGTTTTTGTCTATGGTTTCGTGATTCTAATCCCTTGGTTTCGATCCATGCTTATTGCAATACCGGCAGCACAGAAATCAACTTCAAATGTTTCCGCGAGGGCTTCTTCTGTTACATTCAACGAACAACGCCAAAAGGGAATTTAGACATGAAAAAACTCACCTCTGTGTGTCTGGGCTGCCTGCTGTTTGTCTCCGCCTGTAGCCCCCATAAAAGCACCCGCACCCAGCCTACCGAGCTACAGCCACAAGAAGTGTCTCCATTCGTCGATAAAACAGCCCATTATCTACATGAAATTCAGGCCGCTATTCAGCGGAAGCTTTTTATTGAAGATAGCTATCAGGGTAAGACCTGCGATGTTGCGATCAGGATGTCTAAAGATGGGCTGATTTATGACGCGCAAGGCAACGGCTACCCTCCGCTCTGTAAGGCTGCGATGAATGCCATCAAAAATGCTGACATACCTGCGCCTCCTGACGACGAAACCTACCAAATTATCAATAAAGCCATCATTACCTTCAAACCGATTTGAGCGTCGGACACCAAGAGTAGTCAGTCAGAGGAGGGCAAACAATAAAAACTCCGGGGTAAAATCCTAAATCAAAGCATCAGGGATTAACCCTTTGCCTCACGCGGGTATAATGGCCGCGTCTACCATATCCATTCGAAGTCCCGTGTGGTCTTTGCCGCTATCAAGCCCATTGATATTGATAGCGGTCTTTTTGCAACGATCCCCGCTCTATCTCAACCAATCTGGCGCTCTCAATCTTCGCGTTTACGGAAGTAATGCCCACAGTGGGGGCAGATAAGCGTGACGTTTTTCTTCACCTTGCTGCGATTTTGCGGCGAACTTTTTCCACATTCAGGGCAGGTGACGTCCACTGGGGCATCACCAAATAGCTTAAAGGCATCAAAGAAAGACATCTTTATCACCGGGTAGAGGTAGGAGGAGTTCAGTGTACCTTTATCGCTCGGTGATAGCTCCACATAGATTGGTAAACCATTGCCTGGTGCGCGGAAGGTGGTTAAGAGCCAAGGAAGACGGGGGAGGAAAAAAGCCCCGCAAAAAAGAGGGGCAAACACAACAACACCAGGGAAATCGTTGATTGCTAATCTGCTATTACTATATGTTTTTTGAGACGAGAGTTCATCAATAAAATGATGCGTGATTGCAACAAAATGGTTAATTAATTTGTATGTGTTTTCATTGATTCATACGGTTTGTGAATAAAATGGTTGTTTGTGATTAATAAGTAACCATGGTGACTATTTTTTGTTGAATTGAGAGCTCGAAGGATGATTTCTTGCTCCATCACCGCCGCCAGACAGAATGTGACTTGTATCACATCGGGCAGATCCCCTATATTCCCCCCATAACGATATCGTCGTATTGCGATGCAGAGAGTTTTACATTTATCCGGAGTTGTTGATGGAGTTAACTACGCTTTTATTTTACGTGATCGCCGTTAGCGCGGTGATGGTGACGCCTGGCCCTTCGATGCTATTGGCGCTAAACAATGGTGCGATCCACGGTATGCGCATTGCCAGTTACGGTTTTCTGGGCGCGGTATTGGCCGATCTGTTGTTGATTGGTGCCGTAGGTTGCGGGCTAGGGGCGTTGCTACAGGCTTCTGAGCAACTGTTTGCCGTGGTGAAGTGGGGCGGTGCGTTATATCTGGTCTATCTGGCATGGGTGCTGTGGCGAGCGCCGGTGAAGGCTTTAGCAGTAAACGCTAGCGCAGCTGCGGCGACCGGGAAAACAGCCTTCCTGCGCTCTTTGATGGTTGGGTTGTCCAATCCAAAGGGCCTGCTGTTTTTCTCCGCCTTTCTGCCGCAGTTTATTCAGCCCGAAAAACCGATCGCCATGCAATATCTGATCCTGGCACTGGTCAGCGCGATCATCGACTGCGTGATGATGACCATCTATGCCTACGGCGGCCGTCATGCGATGCGTAAGTTCTCGGCGAACGTGATGCGTTGGGTAAACCGTAGCTGTGCCGGCATGCTTGGTGTGCTGGCCATCGGGGTGGCACTTTATCGTCGCAGCGATGTGAGCTAGCTACAAGCGGGGGCGGTATACAGCGCCCCTAAGCGAGAGTGTCTACAATTTAGGGAGCTTAACAGGCTCCCTTTTTAATAGGCGACAGCCGGTGTTAACAATGAGGCAAATTTAGCAGTATTAGCTACTGAAGGCGTTGCTGCTACCTCACAGACGGCTTCATTCGCTATCATCGCGGTAAAGTTTGCATTAGATTGATAGTAGTGCTGATAGATATGGAATATGTGCACTGCAGTAGTCACCGCCAATATAATCACTAACGCAATTAACACGTAGGTGATATTAACCTTTTTAAGAAAATTCTTTTTATCATTACGCGGGGGTTCAGGTTCTTCCTGCTTAATTGAGATCTCTTCAATCGCCACATTATTGGCAATTCTTAACCCCACTTTTGGTATGGTTTCTATGATGTTTTTATCAATGCCCATACTCTTGATGATCCGCCGCAGCGTGCTTAAGCATTGGTTGAGATTGTTATTGCTGGCCTGTAGACCGTAATCATCCCACACTCTTTGCAGAAGTACTTCTCTCTCAACAATTTCTCCTTTATTTTTAATAAGAAAGGAGAAAAGTCGAGCCGCGGAAGAGGAAATGGTGACGATTTCTTCCTGGAGGTCCTGATGATAAAAACCCACGCTGTTGGGGCAGAAAAGGACGTCTCCTTCGATACGATATTGAGGCTTAGTCATGCTGATTCACTCCATGTAAGTCAATTAACTCTACTTAAATAACGTTAATCCTAGGTCTTATAATATTGTTTTTTTGGCGCTAGGGCAACAAACAAGCAGTATAAAATAGAGTATTATCAGCAAACTGCGGATTAAAATCCGTTATGATTGTCGTTGGTAGTTATTAATATTAGGTAAATGGGCTGTAAATTATTAAATGGCAATTAATAAAAATTAATGTCGCTAAATGGTTGATAGCTTTGCCAAACCAAGATTTTAACAAGTCAGAAGACTGAGAATCATCTTAGTTAGAGAAATGTATCAATTTAAGGGGCAAGTTGGTTTCTTGCCCCCTTAAAATTTATACGCCAATGCGATCTCGCAAGGTGTAATAAGCGGCGCCGATGGCGGTGAAGGGGATTTGCAGGTTACGGCCACCAAAGAACGGCAGGTGGGGCAGTTTAGCGAAGGCGTCAAAACGCTCGGCATCGCCCCGCATCAGTTCTGCGATCAGCTTACCCGCCAGATGGGTACAGGTCACGCCATGGCCGCTGTAGCCTTGCATGTAGTAGACATTGTTTTCCAAGCGGCCGAACTGCGGCATGCGCGATAGCGTCAGCAAGAAGTTGCCGGTCCAGCGGTAATCAATGCGTACACCTTTCAGTTGCGGGAAGGTTTTCAGCAGCTTGGGGCGGATCAGATTATCGATATCATCGGGATCGCGGGCACCGTAGACCACGCCGCCGCCGTATAGCAGCCGGTTATCACCGGTTAAGCGGTAATAATCCAGCAGGTAATTACAATCCTCCACGCAATAATTTTGCGGGATCAGTGAGGCGGCCACTTCAGGGGCTAACGGCTCGGTGGTGACCACTTGAGTCCCGCACGGCATGCTGCGTTTGGCCAATCTTGGTTCCAGCTTATCGCCCAAATAAGCATTGCCGGCCACGATCACGTAACGAGCGGTGACCTGCCCGTTGGCGGTGCTGACCAGCGCCGGTTCCCCATGACGGATATGGGTGACGGCGGATTGTTCAAAGATCCGTCCCCCTTGCAGACGAATGGCCTCTGCTTCGCCCAATGCCAGATTGAGTGGGTGGATATGGCCACCGCTGTGATCGAGCAGTGCGCCAACATAGCGATCGCTACTGACTTCCTGGCGGATACGCTCGCTATCGAGCAGTTCCAGTTGGGTATTGCCGTAACGCTCCCAGTGCTGCTTTTGTTCGATCAGCGCGTGATACTGTTTATTATTAAGTGCGGCGAAGATCCCGCCGGGGCGATAATCACAGTCAATGGCGTAGCGTTTGATGCGGTTGCGGATAATCTCTGCGCCTTCAAACATCATGCTGCCAAGCACCTTGGCGCTCTCGGCACCGTAACGGCTTTCAATCACATCGATGTCGCGGCTGTAGGAGTTGACCAGTTGGCCACCGTTACGGCCGCTGGCACCAAAGCCGATGCGGGCAGACTCCAAAACCACCACGTTGTAACCTGCCTCAACCAGAAACAGCGCCGATGACAGCCCGGTGTAGCCGCCGCCAACGATACACACGTCACAGTCGATCGATTCATTCAGCTGCGGATAAGGCTGATGGTCATTGGCCGTTGCCGCATAGTAGCTTTTTACGTGTTCAGTCATCATCAATTCCTTATTCCAGAGAAATCCAGGTGGTTTTCAGTTCGGTAAATTTGTCCAGCGCATGCAGTGATTTGTCACGCCCGTTACCGCTTTGTTTGTAGCCACCGAAGGGGACGGTCATGTCGCCGTCGTTGTAATTATTGACGAACACGGTGCCTGCTTTTAACTGGCGAGCCATACGATGTGCCCTTGACAGATCGCGCGTCCAGACGGCAGCTCCTAGCCCGTATTCGCTGTCGTTCGCCAATTCCAGCGCCTGCTGTTCACCGTTGAAGGTCGTAACGGCCAATATCGGGCCGAAAATCTCGTCCCGTGCGACGCTCATCGCATTGTCTACCTGGGTGAGAATGGTGGGGCCGAGATAACCGTGATGCTCGTCTTGCGGATGGGCACGCCCATCAAGGAACAGCGAGGCTCCCTGGCTTAACCCCTGTTCGATATAGCTGGTGACTTTTTCGCAGTGTTGTTGGTCGATCAGCGTACCCATCAGCGTCTGTGGGTCGAGCGGGTTGCCCGGCACGAAGTCCGCAGCGTGTTTGCGCAATGCCTGTAAAAACGCCTGCTGAATACTTTCCTCTACCAGCAGGCGGGTGCCTGCAATGCACACCTGGCCCTGGTTATAGAAGATCCCCGCAGCCGCGCCTTGCGCCGCCTTATCCAGATCCGGGCAGTCGGCAAAGATGATGTTGGCACTTTTGCCACCGGCCTCCAGCCACACGCGTTTCATGTTGGATTCACCAGCATATTTCATCAGCTGTTTGGCGACTTGGGTGGAACCGGTAAAGGCGAGGGCGTCGACATCGTCATGCAGGGCCAGCGCCTTACCCGCATCGTGGCCGAAACCAGGAATAATGTTCAGCACGCCATCGGGTAATCCTGCCTGCTGTGCCAAAGCGCCAAGATACACCGCCGTGAGCGGTGATTTTTCGGAGGGTTTCAGCACCACGCTATTTCCTGCCGCCAACGCCGGGCCTAACTTCCAGCAGGCCAGCAGCAGCGGAAAGTTCCAGGGTACGATGGCACCGACCACGCCGATCGGTTCCCGTTGGACCAGGGCTAGCGCATCATTCCCGGTTGGGGCAATTTCGCCATACACCTTGTCGATGGCTTCGGCGTACCAGCGGATGCAGCGGATCGCCCCGGGAACATCATCACGTAGGCTGTGGCGGATGGGTTTGCCGGTATCCAGCGTTTCCAGTAGTGCTAACTGCTCGCTGTGCTCTTCCATCAGGTTGGCGAGTTTGAACAGCGTTGCCTTGCGTTTGCAGGGGGAGGCCTGCGACCAATCGCCGCGTTCAAACACCTCACGTGACGCCTTGACGGCCAAATCGATATCGATCTGGCCGCCCCGGGCCATTTGAACCAGTTCCTCAACCTTGGCTGGGTTGTGCACGCTGAAGGTTTCCCCTTCGGCCGCTGGCAGGTAACGGCCATTGATAAACAGCCGGTTCTCGATCTTCAGGGCCTGTGCCCGTTGTTGCCAATATTCTAGCTGGTGGAAGTCCATAACTTGCTCCGTTAATCAGAATGTCGTCGGCGTATGTGCGCTGATAATTCGGCAAATACGCGCCGAAGTGTTACTGAAACTATGGGGGATCGCGGTGTTGATGGCGTAGCTCTGGCCTGCCTGTAGGTGATAGCTCTGCCCGTTAACTTGCAGCATGATTTCGCCTTCCAGCAGGGTGCCGATCTCTTCCCCCTGGTGTTTGAGCCGCTCACCGGTGGTGGTGCCCGGATCGTAGGTTTCGATCATCATTGCCAGGGTGCGGTTGGGATCGCCGTTGTGGATCAGCTTCATCGAAACCCCCTGGCTGCCGATTTCAATCAGGTCGTCGTGGTTGATGACGACCTGCGGTTCATGCGGCTGTTCCGGCTCGGTAAAGAAAGCCGATAGCGACAGCCCATACACCGTCAGCAGTTTTTGCAGCGTGCTGATGGCCGGGCTGACCTTGTCCTGTTCAATAGTGCTGATGGCGCTGTGCGTTAAGCCAGACAGTTCGGCGACCCGGCGCTGTGATAACCCCAACTGTTGGCGGATCTGCGACAAGCGTTTTCCCGGTGCCAAGCTGACGTCGCTCATAGGCGTTTTTCCTTTTGGTAGTGCTGGCAGGCGTTGATAAATCCTTCGAACAACAGGCGGGACAGGGCATATTCATCGCTGTTCCACTCAGGATGCCACTGCACCCCTAAGGCAAATGGCTGATCGCGAATGCTGAGAGCTTCCACCAGACCGTCGGCGGCATAGGCTTCGACCCGCACGCTTGGCCCGAGGGTTTTAGCGCCCTGGCCGTGCAGTGAGTTCACCCAGAATCGGTTGCAATCCGGCAGCAGCTGCGTCAGCAATCCGCCTTCCTGTACGGTAACTTCGTGCGCCGGGGCATATTGCTGTTCCAGCGGCAGTTCGTGATCTTCCCGGTGTTCAAGCAGTTCGGGTTGTTCATATAAACGGCGGTGCAGCGTGCCTTGGGTTGCCACCACCAACTCCTGCATGCCGCGGCAGATGGCGAAAAGGGGGATGCGCCTGCTCAGTGCCAGGCCGATCAGCGCCAGGCTCAATTCATCGCGCCCAGGATCGGCGTCAGGCTCATCGCCGTTTTCACCATACAGGTGCGGCTGCACATTACTGGGGCTGCCCGGCAGCAGGATGCCGTCGAGGTGGGGCAGCAACTCTGCCAGCAGTTCCGGCTCTGCCAGCGCGTGTGGCAGGGCGATGGGTAATCCTCCGGCGGCTAACACCGCATTCAGGTACTTTTCTTGCAAGGTCTGGGTGAGGTGCTGGTTTAACCTATACCTGCACATCACGATGCCGACGAGTGGTCTGTTAAATATATTGCCCATGCTATCCCCTCAGGTTGTTCGAAATTATGACCGATAAGCCGCTTAATCGCCTTTTTTGTTCAATATTCACTAAATCTAGCAGCGAGATGGCCAATATTCAAACCAAATTAACACTTGCAAAACATTTTTGTTGCAACTATGTTTCATTGGTGGACATTATATTGAGCAAGATGGTCAGTAAACATCGAAGCCAGTAAGTGTGAGAACCACAGACCAAACACAACGGCGGGTGAATCATGCAAACCAACATCGTAGAAGTTGAAAACTTTGTGCAACATAATGAAGAAAGGCGAAGTAGCACGTTCCAGCGCGAAGTGAAGAAGTATCTGGAACGTTATCCGTTAACCCAGCATATCGACGTGCTGCTGACCGATCTCAACGGCAGCTTCCGCGGCAAGCGCATCCCAGTGAGTGGGTTGGGTAAACTGGAAAAGGGCTGTTACTTCCCGGCCTCGGTGTTCGCGATGGATATTCTTGGCAACGTGGTGGAAGAGGCAGGATTGGGGCAAGAGCTGGGTGAGCCGGACCATATCTGCGTGCCGGTGGCCGGCACCCTGACGCCATCGGCGGCCGATCCGCAATATCTGGGCCAGGTACTGCTCACCATGCTTGATGAAGATGGTACTCCCTTTGACGTTGAACCGCGCAATGTGCTGAACCGAGTGTGGCAGCGTTTGCGTCAGCGCGGGTTATTCCCCGTTGTAGCGGTAGAGTTGGAGTTCTATCTCATCGATCGCCAGCGCGATGCGGAAGGTTATCTGCAACCGCCTTGCGCCCCCGGCACCCAGGAACGCAACACCCAGAGCCAGGTCTATTCGGTGGACAACCTCAATCACTTTGCCGACGTGCTGAGCGAGATTGACGAACTGGCCAACCTGCAAGGGATCCCGGCCGACGGTGCGGTAGCGGAAGCATCACCGGGCCAGTTTGAAGTTAACCTGCATCATACCAACGATGTGTTGCAGGCCTGCGATCATGCCCTGGCGTTAAAACGGCTGATACGCATGGTGGCCGAGAAACATCATATGCATGCGACCTTTATGGCTAAACCTTATGAGGAACATGCGGGTAGCGGTATGCACGTGCACATCAGCATGCTGGATAAGCAAGGCAATAACGTGTTTGCCGATGCGGATGGGGAAGACTCCGCACTGCTAAAGCAGGTGCTGGCTGGCATGATTGCTTTAATGCCTTCCTCTATGGCCCTGTTGGCACCCAACGTTAATGCTTACCGCCGTTTCCAGGCGGGGATGTACGTACCAACACAGGCCTCCTGGGGCCATAACAACCGCACCGTAGCGCTGCGAATTCCCTGCGGCGATCGCGACAGCCACCGCGTGGAGTACCGCGTGGCGGGGGCCGATGCCAACCCTTATCTGGTGATGGCGACCATTCTGGCCGGGATTGTCTATGGCCTCGATACTCAATTACCCCTTCTGGAACCAGTGACCGGCAACGGGCTGGAGCAGGAGGGGCTGCCGTTCCCAATTCGCCAGAGTGATGCGCTGTATGAGTTCGAACACCAGCCGGTGCTGAATGCGCTGCTGGGCGAACGCTTCAGCCATGTCTACCTGGCCTGTAAAACCGATGAGTTGGAGCAGTTTGAAAAGCTGATCACCGAAACCGAAATCGAGTGGATGCTGAAAAACGCCTGACGTCCTCAACCCGATCCTACCGCGCGCCGGCGCATTCCCGCGGGTTCCCTGTGGCCTGGCGAAGCCGTGCGCGACGGTGATGACTTCTTCCAACTTGGCGTACAGGACGCCGGTGAGGAATAACCCATGACGATAAGTGCCATCGACGATAATGGCGCGGGCAAACCGCAACTGCGCAAGACATTGAAGCTGTGGCAAGTGGTGATGATGGGCCTGGCCTATCTGACACCAATGACGGTGTTTGACACCTTTGGTATCGTTTCTGGCGTGACGGACGGTCATGTTCCGGCGTCTTACCTGTTGGCGTTGGCAGGGGTATTGTTTACCGCCATCAGCTACGGCAAGCTGGTGCGCCAGTTCCCGACGTCAGGGTCGGCTTACACCTATGCGCAAAAGGCCATCAACCCGCATGTGGGCTTCCTGGTTGGCTGGTCATCGTTGCTGGATTATCTGTTTTTGCCGATGATCAATACGCTATTGGCGAAAATTTATCTCACGGCGCTGTTTCCTGAAGTCCCGCCCTGGATTTGGGTGGTAGGATTTGTGGTCCTGATCACCGCTATCAATCTGAAAAGCGTCAGCCTGGTGGCGAACTTCAATACCCTGTTTGTGGTGGCGCAGGTGGCGATTATCGTGGTGTTTATCTTCCTGGTGGTGCGTGGCCTACACAGTGGCGAAGGGATTGGCCACGTCTGGAGCCTGCAACCCTTTATCAGTGAAAACGCTCATCTGTTGCCGATCATTACCGGTGCCACCATTCTGTGCTTTTCGTTTCTGGGTTTTGACGCCGTCACTACGCTGTGCGAAGAAACGCCGGATGCCGCCCGTGTGATACCGCGTGCCATCTTTCTTACTGCGCTCTATGGTGGGGTAATTTTCATCAGCGTGTCGTTCTTTATTCAACTGTTCTTCCCGACGTTGGAACGTTTCAAACAGCCAGATGCGGCCCTGCCGGAAATTGCCCTGTACGTCGGCGGCAAACTGTTCCAGTCGATCTTCCTGTGCATCACCTTTATCAACACCCTGGCGTCGGGTCTGGCTTCTCACGCCAGCGTTTCCAGACTGTTGTATGTGATGGGGCGTGACAATGTGTTCCCGGAAAAATTCTTTGGTTACATCCATCCCAAATGGCGTACGCCGGCGCTTAACGTGTTGTTAGTCGGTTTGGTGGCGTTATCGGCATTATCTTTTGATTTGGTGACGGCGACCGCGCTGATCAACTTTGGCGCGCTGGTAGCCTTTACCTTCGTCAACCTTTCGGTGATCAGTCACTTCTATATTCGCGAAGGGCGTAACAAGAGCTGGAAAGATCGCTTCCACTTCCTGATTTTGCCGCTGGTGGGGGCGTTGACCGTCGGGATCTTATGGCTGAACCTGGAGAAAAGCTCCCTGACCATGGGGCTGCTGTGGGCGGCGCTTGGATTTGGCTATCTGGCCTATCTCACCCGTCGTTTCCGCCAGCCACCGCCGCAGTTGGAACGACAGCCTCAACAGTGATCGGTATAGGCAAGGGCGCAGTGATGCGTCCTTTCTTTTTCCCGTGCGGGGCAGTAGAGTAAAAAATCGTATAAAAATAACCGATTGGATCTCACGCTGATGTCACCGTTGTCCGTTTCTCATAAAGCTACCTTGCTCGGCCTGTTGGCCATTGTGTTATGGAGCAGCGTGGTTGGCCTGATCCGCAGCGTCAGCGAAGGTTTGGGGCCGGTAGGCGGGGCGGCGATGATCTACAGTGTGGGCACGCTGTTTCTGCTGGGGGTGATGGGCATCCCCAAGCTGCGCGAGTTCCGCCGTTCTTATCTGATCCTCGGTAGCCTGCTGTTTGTGCTGTATGAGATCTGCCTTTCGCTGTCGCTCGGCTATGCCAGCAACCGCATGCAGGCGATTGAGCTGGGGATGATCAACTATCTTTGGCCCTGTTTTACCGTGCTGATGGCCATTGTGTTCAACGGCCAAAAGGCCAAATGGTGGGTGCTGCCTGGCTTGTTGCTCTCGCTGTTCGGCATTGGTTGGATCATGAGTGGCAGCGGCGGCTGGTCACCGGCGCAAATGCTGGCCAACGTGCGCAGTAATCCGTTGAGTTATACGCTGGCGTTTAGCGGTGCGGTGATCTGGGCAATCTATTGCAACGTGACCAAGAGGATCGCCCAAGGTAAAAATGCGGTGGTCCTGTTTATCAGCCTGACTGCGTTGGCGCTGTGGCTGCTCTATCCGTTTAGCCATGAAACTGGCATGCATTTCAGCCTGCCGGTTGTTGTGGCGCTGTTATGCGTGGGGACGGCGATGGGGGCGGGCTACGCCGCCTGGAACGTCGGGATCCTCCATGGCAACATGACTCTGCTGGCTACCGTCTCTTACTTTACCCCGGTGTTGTCATCGATCTTTGCCGCCGTGGTGCTCAGTACCGCGCTGACCCTCAACTTTTGGCAGGGAGTGATAATGGTGACGCTGGGATCGCTGATCTGCTGGCGGGCCACCCGTGCAAACTGAGCCAATTTTTACCTGCGCAGGCGGCAGAACAATGAAATTCGAGCTAATCTCAAGGTAAGTCTTCCGCCAGAAGGAACGGGAAAATGAAAAAAGATATTCAATTTATTCAGCAGCCAGCACTGAATGGCCACAGCTTCAGCACCGGCGATATCGTTCGCCTGACGACCGCGAACCTGCCGCATGAGTATCAGTTGGATGTAATGATCCTGCGCCGTGACGACAAGCTGATCCATGGCTCTGTGGTCGTGGCCTCACCGAAAACCGATATCCCGGTCAGCCAATGGGAAATTGCCACCGGCGATGAGGTGGTGTTCCGGCAAGAGAACATCGCCAAGGCGGTACCTGGAGCCCGCTGACAAAATCTGATTTCCTCGTTTTCAGGTTTGCCGCATGCTGCTGAACCGGCGCAGCATGCAGCCCCGTGTTTATCTTCACCCTCAGCCGACATCTCGTCGGTTTTTTTACGCGCTTTTTGACCCCAGGTTAAAATTTTGTGTCGTACAAAAAGACACCAAAGGTCGCTGTTTGAAATCTGTTGATATGATGAAAATCACATCAAAAATGTTTTGCAGTGCAATTTGTTTTATAAAATGAGAACGCAATCGATTACGCAATGGTAAAATGCCCAACTGGATCACAGATTATTACAGTGAGAGCTTTCTATAATGCGCACGGCAACCCGCAATAGGTAACCATTCGTTTACAGCAGGCATCGCCAGACTCATCATCATTCTAACGGGCAGGGAATGGCCCACTCAGCATGTGGTAATAAAATGAAGAAAATAGCTCTCGCAGCAGGTGTGCTTCTCTCCGCGTCTTTCAGCCCCGTTTCCATGGCGGCGGAAAGCAAAGACAGCCAGTTTGTTTCAGACTGGTGGCATCAGAGTGTCAACGTAGTAGGCAGCTACCACACCCGCTTCGGGCCGCAGCTGAACAATGACGTGTATCTGGAATACGAAGCCTTCGCCAAGAAAGACTGGCTGGATTTTTATGGTTACGTAGACGTGCCAAAGTTCTTCGGCATCGGTAACACTCCGGACCGCGGTATCTGGGACAAAGGTTCACCGCTGTTCATGGAGATCGAGCCGCGCTTCTCCATCGACAAACTGACGGGCACCAACCTGGGCTTCGGGCCGTTTAAAGAATGGTATTTTGCCAACAACTATATTTACGACATGGGGCGCAACGACGCCTCCCGTCAAAGCACCTGGTACATGGGGCTGGGTACAGATATCGAAACCGGCTTGCCGATGAGCCTGTCGATGAACATTTATGCCAAATACCAGTGGCAGAACTACGGTGCATCCAACGAGAACAGCTGGGACGGCTATCGCTTCAAGGTGAAATACTTTGTGCCGTTGACCGAAATGTGGGGCGGCAACCTGAGCTATATTGGCTTCACCAACTTTGACTTTGATTCCGATCTGGGCAGCGATGACTTCGTGGTAGATGGCCGCCAGGCACGTACCAGCAACTCAATCGCTTCCAGCCACATTTTGGCGCTGAACTACACTCACTGGCATTACTCCTTCGTCGCGCGTTATTTCCATAACGGTGGTCAATGGAATGATGGGGTGGATATTGGTACGCCGCAGGGGCCAATCAAGTCAACCGGCTGGGGATACTACCTGGTTGCCGGTTATAACTTCTGATTTTCCGTGGTGTCAGAAACAGGAAACCCCGCATTGGCGGGGTTTTTTTATCATTATCTCAGGTGACTTTCCGCTGGTAAATGTTTAACAGGCATAACCAGTTTACCCTTGATAACGTAGCACTCATTGTCGATCCACTTGAGGATTTGCTCACGGCTGACACCTTCAAATAGCGCATAGCGATAAATATCGCCATCGAAGTGCAGCTGGATGTACTCCATCAGCGTCATATGCATGGGTATAACTCCTAAACGCCCAGTGGTAGCCGGTTTTACTAGGTTGAGCGGTCGAGCTTTGCAAGGCATAAATGTAAATTATAAGTAACCAAATCGCAACAAGAAGCACCGAAAAGTGTCATGTTAAGGGTGTAAATAGCAAAATAATTCCCCCACAGGGCGGCGGGAAATGGAGCGATTTAAAAAACGATGGCTTACACGGGTATTTAAGACACCAGCAAAAATAGTAGCGTTACTCACTTTTTGTGGCTCGTTTAAATTACGGGGTGGCTTATTTTTCAGCAAGAAAAATTCGTGCTTTGCGATCGGCTATTACGAATAGTTTTGTATGTGAATAAATTTTTTGTCTTTTGGCCATGATAGTTTTTTAAATAACCTGGGTGAATGATATGTTGGCTGCGGTTGGCTTGGCACCCGCAACGCGACGATGTGGCCAAACTTGTTGGGGCAAATATATTTGACTCGATCTCACGTATTGATTATCCAACTGGGCACGGCATGCCGCGCCCTAAGATCAGCAGCGGTTCCAATTCACGCATTGGCGCGAATGTTGCGTTTGAACGTGAGTACCCGGCTGCGGCTGGCGATCAGATCGACCTGGTAACCGCGGAAATACAGGCAAAACCGATTCAGATTGGGGCCATCGTTGCTCTCAACCAGCATCCGCCCATCCCCCAGCGAACTCAGGGTGCCGGTTTGCGCCGCAGGCCCGACTCCAATGTGGATCTGGTTGCCGCAAATTTCGAACGAGGTGCGATATTGTGGATGATACCAGCGCCCCTGAACCTGCTTGAGGCAAACCGATTCGCTCGCTACCGGCAGAAAGCGCCGTGCAACGTGGCCAACTTCACCTTCTACAGCAGCTCCTGTCCACTTAAGGCGCATTGGCTGATGGGCCGATAGTGACACGGCGTAACCGTCGTCACTTTGATACAGCGGTTCATTGCTACCCAGATAAGCGACGTTACCCTCTTTAACCTCCAACCAGTAAGGCTCCGCCCGGGTGGCGTAAATCCCGTCCGGGATCGCCGTGCTGCGTTGGGGAAGAGGCTCACTGAGCAGTGCTGCCATGACCCGTAAAATGAGGGTAAAGCTGTCGCAGTCTTCACGGTTGGACACCAACAGGGCACCAGCTTGCCGATCTGGAGCCAGCAGGAAGTAGGTTTTATATCCCGCATGAGAGCCGCCATGGCCCAGCAATGTCTGGCTGCCCAGAGGCGTTTGCGCCAACCCCAGTCCGTAACGGCTTACCTGGCCCTGGCTGAGTCGACGTGGGGAGCTTAGCTGCGTCAAGACTCCTTTGCCAGGGCCGGTATTGGCCAACAGGCATTGTAACCAGCGGGTAAGGGCGTTGGCACTCCCTGTCAGGCAGCCGGAGGCGGAGAGGTGCAAGCCGGCACTGGTTTGCTGCCAACCTTTGGCCGTGTGCCAATAGCCGGGAACCAACCCTGGCACCACATCAAACCAGCTTTCGGGAGCTTGTAGCTGCACGGCAAGCGGGCTGGCCAGATGCTGCTGTACCAGCGAGTCAAAAGCGTAACCCTTTGCCTTCAGCGCCGCCTCTACCAGCCGATAACCGGTATTGGTGTAGGCGATCTCTTGGCCCGCCGGGTAGTTGAGCCGGGTTAATCCCTGGATAAAGGCCATTACCGGTTGAGCCTCACTCACGGTGCTGACTGAGACACCAAGCAACCCCAGCGTTTGCCGAATATCGGGCAGCCCGCTGGTCATGTCTAACGCCTGGCCGACCGTGACTTGCGCCAGTTGCCCGCGTAGTTCGGGCAGCAGATTGCCAAGGCGTTCGTCAAGCTGCAAGGTGTTGTCAGTGGCGTTGAGCGCCAGCGCGGCAAAGATATGTTTGGTGATGGAGGCATAGCGCACTACGCTGTCGGCGGTGAAGGGATCGCGCCGTGCCAGATCGGCGAGCCCAGCGCAGACCACCGCCTGGGTGGTATCCGTGTCAAACAGGGTGATAGCCCCACCGGGTTGGCCTTCAATTTGCCAGCCTGCCAGCAGTTGAGTGGCGGCTGCCTGTGCGGCGCGCCAGTTTAGCGGGGTGTCAGACATAGTTTCCTCCTGGAATAACGAGCGCCACAAATCACGTGGCCTGGTATACACGCATGTCTACCACAGCCACGGTGCAGAAGTGGTTGGCGGGTATGGCAAGGGTGAACTTTCAAGCCCTGATTTCTGCCGCATAACCGTTTGACACGGGTTCATGGGATGAAAGTGGCCCAATTGTGGCGTATGAAAAAAGTCATGGGCCGCTGTTTTGTGCGCTGTTCAGACCAGTGGCGAACCTTTCCGCCAAAATTGCGATGCAGTGCTCAAATTGAAATGGAAGGAGAAGTAAGACAGGAAGGTGAAAGTCAGTCCGACTCCGGTGCGACAGTCGCACCGGAGTAGAGGTACGGATTAGCGTTGTTGCTCGCCCCAGGTCAGCATACTTTCAATCATTTGCTGTAATAGGCGTTGTAACGGTGCGGCCCGATCAGCGTCAAATTCGAATGTCTGCTCGGACATATAATTCACCTGCGCCAACTCCAACTGCACCGCATGTTGATGTTCCTGCGGATGACCATAAGCGCGGGTAATGTAGCCCCCTTTGAAGCGCCCGTTGAGCACGTGGCTGAAGCGTTGTTGTTGCTGACAGCAACTGACCAGCCTGTCGCTCAGTGAAGCAGGACAGCTTTCACCGCCGTTGGTGCCCAGATTAAGATCGGGTAGCTTGCCGTCGAACAGACGCGGTATCACGGAGGCGATCGAGTGGGCGTCAAACAGTAAGGCGTAACCGTGTTGGGCTTTCAGCCGCGTCAGCTCGTTTTGTAATTGCTGATGGTAGGGCTGCCAGATAGTTTGCAGATACCCGGCCCGCTCCTGATCCGAAGGGGCGGCGTCCGGCCGAAAACTGGGGCGGCCATCGAACAGCACATCCGGGAACAGGCCGGTGGTGGCCGTGGTGTAGAGCGGTTTGTCATCGGCCGGGCGGTTCAGGTCGATCACCAGGCGCGAATAGTTACCCACCAGAATACTGGCCCCCATGGCACGGGCAAAATCGTACAGCCGTGGGATATGCCAATCGGTATCCTGCAGGGGACGGGCCTCATCGGTTAGCCCTTGCTCAACCGCAGGCGTCAAGCGGGTACCGGCATGGGGAATACTGATCAACAGCGGCAGTTTGCCGCTTTGGAACTCGAAAGGATCGCGGATTAACATTAACGGAGTTCTCCTCGGAAAATCACCTTGCAGGGCAGTTGTCCGCCCAGCCAGTAAGCCAGCTCTGCCGGATGTTCCAGCTGCTGCCAGTAAACGAAATCGGCCATTTTGCCCACCTCCAGAGAACCATGAGTTTCCTGCAGGCCCAATGCCTTGGCGGCATGCAACGTGACGCCTGCCAGCGCTTCTTCCGGCGTCAGGCGGAACAGGGTGCAGGCCATATTAATCATCAGACGCAGCGATAATACGGGGGAGGTGCCAGGGTTGGCATCGCTGGCAATGGCCATCTTGACGCCGTGTTTGCGGAACAGATCAACCGGTGGGCACTGCGTTTCGCGTAACATGTAGTAGGCACCCGGTAACAGTACTGCCACGGTTCCGGCCGCAGCCATCGCCATTGCATCTTGTTCGGTGGCATATTCCAGGTGATCGGCGGAAAGGGCATGATGCCGTGCCGCCAATGTGCTGCCACCAAGTGCCGAAAGTTGCTCCGCGTGGAGTTTAACTGGCAATCCAGCCTTTTCTGCGGCGGCAAAGACCCTCTCGACCTGCTCAGGTGAGAATGCCAGATGTTCGCAAAACGCATCCACTGCATCGGCCAATCCTGCCGCAGCGGCTTCAGGGATGATGGTGTTGCACACCAGGTCGATATAGTCATCGCTGCGCCCGGCGTATTCCGGTGGCAGGGCATGAGCGGCCAGGCAGGTGGTTTTTACCTCGAGCGGTAATGTCGCGCCTAACTCACGTGCCACGCGCAACATTTTCAGCTCGCTGTCCAGCGTTAATCCGTAACCGGATTTGATTTCAATGCAGGTGACGCCTTCGGCCAGCAGCGGCAGCAGGCGGGGCAACGCCTGTCCCAGTAAATCGAGTTCTTCTGCATCGCGCGTGGCCTTGACCGTGGAGATAATGCCTCCGCCCTGAGCGGCAATTTCTGCGTAGCTTACCCCGTTCAGACGTTGTTCAAACTCACCACTGCGGTCGCCGCCAAACACCAGATGCGTGTGGCAATCCACCAGACCGGGGGTGATGATGCCACCGTCAAGCTGCACATTTCTTGTCGCCGTTATGGCGGGCATCGATGCCTGTTCACCCAGCCAGACGATCTTGCCTGCGTGCATGGCGATCGCGCCGTTGCTGATGATGTGATACTTGCCGTCACGCATGGTGACGATATCGGCCCCGCGCCACAGGCTGTCGCAGTGGATCTCAGACGTCATGGTGTTTCCGCTCCCACATGGTTGTATATACAATTAAAAACAACCTAACGCATTCGCCGGGTGGCGACAAGAGAAGGGATAAAAATTTGTTACCAAGATGTGATGAAACGCGAAAAAGGTAGCGTTTAGCTTCGGCGATTTTCCCCTCACCCCAACCCTCTCCCACAGGGCGGGGGAGCCAGTTCAGCGTCGTTGGTAGGTAATGTGGCACTACGCTTGTGTTGAGGCCAAATGCAGGGCTCATTCTGTGGCACGTTCGGTCCCCTCTCCCCAGGGAGAGGGCTAGGGTGAGGGGGCCGTCACCAGATTTAAACCTGATTGGTAAAGCGGCCAAACAGCTGATAGCGGCTGCCTGGATAGAGCAAACGTGCGGAAGTTACCACCATTTTACCCGACCAGGTGCGGCGATGGATCAGCAGGCCCGGCTCGTGGTCTTCCAATTGCAGCAACTCGCGCTCATGCTTGGTTGGCACCACGGCTTCGACAATATGTTCACCCGCAGTCAGCGGAGCCGACTGGGTCAGGTAAATATAAGGGGTGACCCGGTCGAAATCCTGCTTCATATAATCGGGAGCCGCCAGCGGGTTGACGCAGCGATCTTCTACCTGCACCGGCACGTCATTCTCGTAATGCACAATCTGTGAGTAGAACAGCTGCTGGCCCGGCAGGATCCCCAGTGCAGTAGCCTCTTCGGCGCTGGCCGGCCTGGCGTTAAGCTGTAGGATTTTGCTACTGTGGCGATGCCCACGAGCGGCGATCTCATCGGCAATATTATGTACTTCCAGCAACGCGGTATGCGCCTTGGCCTCGGCCACGAAGGTGCCAACGCCCTGCATGCGGATCAAAAAGCCTTCGCTGGTCAACTCACGCAAGGCCCGGTTGATGGTCATACGGCTGACGCCCAGTTCACTGACCAGTTCACTTTCTGAGGGAACGCGCTGATGCGGTTGCCAATGGCCCGCACGGATTTGGCTTACGATGGCCTGTTTGACCCGTTGATAGATCGGGGCGGGGGTTTCGCTCATTGCTGCAGCCAACTGCAACACGGTCTGTTGATCTACCACGACGTTAACCTCGTCAAATAAAAAAATAATAACACCAGTTTACTGTTGATGTTGGAGATACGTATATGTATATACAAGTAAGCGTCTGTTCACCAGATGAATGAAACTGGTTTACAAATTGTTTACCTGCGCGGCGTGATTGTCGTGCGTTCTTAGCCGTTACACCTACTTTGGAATACTGCTATGCCTGCTTATTTTGCCTCTCGCGCACTGCTTCCGACCGGTTGGGCTCACAACGTGCGGCTCGCAGTCGATGCGCACGGCCAGTTGGCCCAAGTGACCCCCAATGCCGACCCTGACGGTTGCCTGCGCCTGCACGGTGATGTGGTGCCGGGCATGCCGAACCTGCATTCTCATGCTTTCCAGCGCGCGATGGCCGGGCTGGCAGAGGTGGCTGGCGATCCACAAGACAGCTTCTGGACCTGGCGCGATCTGATGTATCGCCTGGTGCAGCGTTTAACCCCGGAGCAGGTTGGGGTTATTGCCCGTCAACTGTATATCGAAATGCTCAAGGGCGGCTACACCCAGGTTGCCGAGTTCCATTATCTGCATCACACGCCGGAAGGAAAACCCTATGCCGACCGCGGTGAAATGACCGGCCGCCTTAGCGAGGCTGCGCATCAGGCGGGTATTGGCATGACGCTATTGCCAGTACTCTACAGCTATGCCGGCTTTGGAGCTCAGCCTGCACAAGCGGGGCAAAGGCGCTTTATTCAGAATGAAGAGAGCTACCTCGAACAGCAACAGACGATCGCTCGCCAACTGGCAGGCCAGCCATTGCAGAATCAGGGGCTGTGCTTCCATTCGCTGCGGGCAGTGGAACTGGGGCAGATGCAGCAGATCCTGGCGGCTTCGGACCCGGCCTTGCCGGTACATATTCATATCGCCGAGCAGCAAAAAGAGGTCAACGACTGCCTGGCCTGGAGTGGTCAACGCCCGGTGGCCTGGCTGTATGAGCATTTACCGGTGGATAGCCGCTGGTGTCTGGTGCATGCCACGCATCTGGATCGTGAAGAACTTGAGCAACTGGCGCGCAGCAAAGCGGTGGCCGGATTGTGCCCAACTACCGAGGCTAATCTGGGAGACGGCATTTTCCCTGGTGACAGCTATCTGCATCATCAAGGGCGCTGGGGGATCGGTTCGGACAGCCACGTGTCGTTAAACGTGGTGGAGGAGTTACGCTGGTTTGAGTATGGGCAGCGGCTACGCGATCAGCGTCGTAACCGTCTGACTACGCCAGAGCAGCCCGCCGTGGCAGACGTGCTTTATCAGCAGGCGTTACAAGGGGGCGCTCAGGCTTGCGGCACGGCAATCGGCAAGCTGGCGGTCGGCTACCGCGCGGACTGGCTGGTGCTGGATGGTGACGACCCTTATCTGGCGTCTGCGCCGGAGGCTTCTATCCTCAACCGCTGGCTGTTTGCCGGGGGCAAAGAGCAGATCCGTGACGTGTTTGTGGCCGGTCGGCAAGTGATTGAGCAGGGGCGTCATGCGTTGCAGCAGCAAAGTAGCGCCGAGTTCCTGCAGGTGCTGAAAACGTTCCAACAGGAGGCGTGATGAAACTGAACCGTTTCGACTTTGCCGGTTTGCCGGTCAGTCCTTGGCGTAATGGCGGGGGTGAAACTCGTGAAATTACCTGCCAACCGCCGGGCAATGCCGATTTTGGCTGGCGCGCCAGTATTGCCACTATCGCTCAGGATGGGCCATTCTCGGCCTTTAAGGGTATTGACCGCTCCATCACGTTGTTGGAAGGCGATGGCGTGCATTTGTCCAGCGCCGGTCAGGTTGATCACCGTTTGCAGCACGTCGGTGAGCCGTTTGCATTTTCTGGGGATGTGGCGCTGGAGGCCAGATTATTAGGCGGCAGCAGTCAGGATTTCAACATCATGACGCGGCGAGGTCATTATCAGGCGCAGGTGCAGCGCATTGTCGAGACCATTGGCCTTTCGCTACAACATGCAGGCGTGTTGTATGTGCTGCGTGGGGAATGGCAGTTGCCAGACGGCAGTTTGCTGGCCGTTCGCCAAGGTTGCTGGTGGCTGCCAGGGGATGGCCCGTTGCGGCTGGTGGCTCAGGGTAATGATGCTCAGGCTTTATGGGCCGATATCGTACCCACTACGCTGCTGTAGGGCAGCGTGTGGTGCCCAGTTCTGTGACATTCTGGACTATTCCTATTACCGTCCCACGGCTGGCGTGAGAATATCGCACCAAGAGAGGCCGGGCTTGCATACCTTGGGCTCTTACCGAATCGCCAATCGTCTCGGTTGGCGATTCACTTGCCATCTTTCAGCATGTTGATCGCGGCAGCGATCATGATCCGCTGTTCAACATCGTGGCATGTTGCCTGATGCTGCGCCAACTGTCTGGACAGGCTCTCCACCGTCAATTCCTCACCGCGATGACGCAATTGCATCACGCTGTCGCCAATCAATCGGGCAACCTCATCCCATACTGACTTGATCTCCTGCTCCGAGAACTTCATTGCCAACCTCGGCTGGGTGTTTTTTGCTCAATGTAGCAGTTGCCAACCCGCTGCGCCACCTGTCAGACCACGGAGAAAATAAAACCGGAAGTATAAAGATTATCCCATCAGTGTTTCTTCTTGTTTTTATATTCAATACTGATTTGGTGCAATCAACGAGAGGGGCGCAACCATGAAACTGGTCGAACAATTAGCGGCTTATTATCAACTTAGCCGGCATGCAGAGGTGAAAAATCGCTGGTGCCGTTGGTGGCTACCGCAGGGCGAGGCCCGGGTTGCCTATTTGCGTGAACTGCTGGAGCCGACGGCCAAAACGCCTGCCGCTCGTGTGCGAGCAGTGTCAGGCAAAACGCAGGATTAGCCGAAGACGATTGCCGCCCAGCGCAGTAACAGCAGGGCCAGACAGATCAGCACCAGGATCACAAACATTTTCCAGTGTTTGGTACGCATACGCTTGGTTGGCAATTGGGGTTCCTTATTTTCCTTTAGACGCTGAGATACCAAACACCCAGACCGAGCAGGGTGATGGCCATATAGCTGATGATTTTCAGTAAATCGCTGAAGGTGTCATCAGGATCTTGCTCCGCCTGGTTCATATTACTGCCTTGGCAGGCTGGCTGCCAATAAGTACGTCTTGATCCACAGTATGAATGCTGCACCGGGTTACGCACAGATCTTTAACGGTAAAGTCTGGTAAAAAGCAGCGGTTACCCACCTGCGTGCTAACTCGATGGGTGCAGAGGTTGGGGAATACGGTGTAATATTGATTGAGCGTCCGTGAATCAATCAATAAAGGTAAAGTAATGGCCATTCCTGAAAAGTATGAAAATGTAGAGCGTTGGGCGTTTGGTGACACCGAACAGCAAGCGGATGAGTTGGTGAAGCTGGTGCTGGATGGCGTCAAGACCGCCACCTGCTCCAACCTGGATGGCGAAGGGATCCCGCAGCCCGGCGATGTCTTTGTGGTGGTCGACGGCAAGAATGAACCGGTGTGTGCCATTGAACTGACCACGGTGGATATGAGCACTTATGAGCAGGTGGATGCGGCTCATGCCCTGGCGGAAGGGGAAGGCGATCGCTCGCTGGATTACTGGCGCAAAGAGCACAAACGCTTCTTTGAGGAATATGAGCTGTTCTCGCCGGATATGACGCTGGTATTGATGCACTTCAAGGTGATTGAAAAGTTCTGAAGCAGGTTGCCAGTCGCGGTAAGGTGACCATGTCACCGGCGCAATTCGGCCATTTCTTCGCCGGGCGCAGGATCGCCATCACATAAAACAACGCGCTGTGCCCAATGGGAACACGGCGCGTCCTTCCTTGCGCAGTCATCTACTCCAGCCGCATCACCCAGGCATCGGCATGTCGGTCGTAATGCTGTTTGTACAGCAGCGACTGCTGGCCATTGAGCATTGCCGGGATACTGGTATGTTCGTCCCACCCGTCCAGTTGCATGCACAGATCGGGGTCTGATTTGCAGGGGATCGCCAGGGTGGTTTTCCCTTCGGCGTGTTCGGCTGCTGGCGTTAAATGCGCGTCATCAACCTCGAAGCTGCCTATTTTCACGACGGTTTTGCCCATTGGAACTCCTTGCTGAAACTGGTGGTATGAGGTGTGACCAGTTGCCATCACCCATTAAGCATAGACAAAGGGGCGAAAAAGTCACAAAAAAAGTACCCTGGCCCTCAGTTCTGGCGCCAATGGAGCGAAATTCAACCGTTGTGAATCAATTAATTTCTTCGGTAAATATTAACATTTTTCACTATCGCGTTTCTTAACCATTTTTAAGTCAATAAGTAACCTCTTTTTCCGGCGTAAAATTTGCTAAAAATTTCAAAAACGGGTTTTTATCCTTATTTTGTTGAAAGTCAGGAAATTGCGCTTAAGCTAAATTTATTAATCTATATTTAACCTCGATAACCTGAGTCACCGGTTGTTGCCGCCAGGGTTCCCTTGCAAAAAAACAGAACCCGGCTCGAAACTCGTCCTTGGCAATTTTTGGCAGTAAGTGGATCCACCAGAGAATTTCCATACGCAACCTGGTTGCATGAATACACATCGGTGTAAGTTGTTATTGGGAGTTATCATGGGCGAAAAAAATAGTGTATTACTGGCCTTGTTGGCTGCTGCAACCTTGACGTTGGCGTCAGGTGTGCAGGCTGCGGGTCTCTTGACAGGGCAAGTAGGCATTCAACTGACCATCGGTAGTGGCTGTACCGTCGGTAACGGTGGCGCGACTGGCGGCACCAACCAATGGGGTACTTTAAACTTTGGCACTTACTCCGATCTGACCAGCGTCATTAACGGTACGGTGTTTGGTGCCAATGGCTCCAGCGCGGTCACTATCACCTGTAGCACGGGCCTGAGCCCGACGCTGTCGCTTAATGGCGGCCTGGCGGCCACCGGAGCGCTGCGTGCCATGAGCTCCGGTGGCACCACCATTCCTTATCGTCTCTATTCTGATACCGCGCGTACCACGGAAATCGCCATTAATACGCCGATTGCCCTGACGACGGGGACTACCGCACAAAACATTCCGATCTATGGCCGCGTATTACCTGGCGACCAAGTCAGTACCACTCCGACCGCTGGAACCTATAACGATACCGTAGTCGCCACGCTTGCCTGGTAAGGCTGTTATTCCGTCAGGGGCAAATTTGCCCCTGACTGGTTTTCTATACGCGAAGGAAAGAGCATGGGGATCAAGGTACTGCTGTTATTGCCAGCGATCCTGTCGCTGTCGATGTTGATCAGCATTCCCTTAAGTCAGGCAGCGACGATCGGCATAGCCGCCACGTTACTGCCCGCCTGTGAAGCGGGAACGACAACGTCTGGCAACACCAGCTTTGGCACGATGAATTTCGGTAATTACGCCTCTCTGAGCAGCTTGATCAACAAGGCCAGCGCCCAGTTGGCGGGTTCTATCCGTGTCAAATGCGTCAGCGGGTTGAGTTATAAAATCTTGCTGGATGGGGGCAGTAGCGGTGTCGTGACCAATCGCAAAATGGTAAATACCACCAATAGTGCGATCAGCGTGCTTTACAACCTTTATACCAATCAACCCGGCGGAACAATTTGGGATAACACCACTGGGTTGAGTGACACGGGCAACGGTGCCGATCAATGGCATACCGTCTATGGCCGTGTTCCGGCGCAAACCACACCGGCTGCCGGTATTTATCTGGATACGGTGAATGTCACCGTGTCCTGGTAGCTGGAGGCCAGGATGCGCTACATCTCCTTAATCCTGTTGCCGTTGATCATGTGTGCTGCGGTGCGTGCCGCCACGCCAATCACCAAAACCTTCACCGTGACGGCGACCCTGACCAACGGCTGTGCGTTTGGCAGCTCGTTATCCAGTCCAACTTCCAATCTCGGCATCATCAACTTCGGCACCATGACGACCATTGCCAGTAACATCGATACCGTGAGCAGCGCCGGTGCCGGCTCGGTGGTGGTGACCTGTACTCCGGGAGCTACGGTCACCATTGCTATGGATTACGGTATTCACGGCGGTAATGCCACCCGGCGTTTCATGCAGAACACCGCCAATAGCGACACGCTGGGCTATCAGTTGTTTAGGGATGCCAACCGCAGCCAGGTCTGGGGCAATGGCGCATTGGCCATGTCTATCCCCAGCTTTCCCAGTACCACCCAAACCTACCCGGTTTATGCCCGTTTATACGCCGTGACCACACTGCCTTCGGCAGGTAACTATACCGATACGGTCACCGTAACATTAACTTATTGAATCATCAGGATATGAGCCATGTCGATGTTGTTTAAACGCCTTACCATTATCGCAATACTGAGTTATGCGCTGTGCTCCTCAATCATCGCTCAGGCCGCCAGCTCGGTGTTGGTCTGGCCGGTATATCAAATCATTGAATCCGATCAGAATGGGTCCGCCTTATGGCTGGAAAATCGCGGGACGGAACCCGTTTCTTTACAGGTGCGGGTGCTGGCGTGGAAACAGGAAAATTTTAATGAGCGCTATGCCGATCAAAATAACGTGGTTGCCAGCCCACCGTTCGCTACCGTCCCGCCAGGACAACGACAATTAATCAGGCTGATCCGCAATACGCCGGTACCGGCCAATACCGAGCAGGCCTACCGCATTATCGTTGATGAAATCCCGTCGCCGATCAACGGCACGGCAGGGGGGCAAAGCAAGGCGGTGGTCGGACTGCAATTGCAGATGCGCTATCTGTTGCCATTGTTTATGTACGGTGGCGGTCTGTGGACCAACGAACGTAGCGATATCAAACGCGATGCCTCAACGGCGACACGGCCCGTGTTGCAATGGCACACGGTCAATGACGGCGGGAAAAGCTATCTGCAGGTGCGCAATACCGGCATCGTTCATGCGCGGCTGAGTAATGTGTTCTGGTCGCAGACTGGTAACCAGCAGCAGGGCGTGAAAACCATGAACGCGGGCTTTATGGGCTACGTACTGCCGGGGCAGTCGATGCGCTGGCCGGTACCTGCCGGGGTTAGCCCTGGCGCGCAGCTCAATGCGCAAATTGCCGACAATACCAAGCCGATCGTCATTCCACGCGGCGAATAGCGTCAGGAAGCGCGACGAATGTCGAACCGAGCCATTACCCCCCCCGGTCATCAGTATCCGCTGTATTACCGGGGCGGCCTGTGCCTGCTCTGCCTGAGTACCTTTAGCGTTCAGGCGCAGGAATACTCATCATTGCCCGATGCCCCACGAGCGGCACCGGTGATCACCAATGCGATGTTCTATCTGACCCTGGTCGTCAACGGCCAGAGCGATGGGCAGGTCATCCCTGTGACCTATCGGGAAAATGCGTATTACGTCGAGGCCGGCGTCCTGGCTAAAAACCATGTGCACACCAATGGCCAGCAGGGATTGCTCAACGTCGAGCAATTACCCGGGGTGAAAGTGAAATACGACTCCGCCGCTCAGCAACTGATTTTACAGGTGCCGGATGCCTGGTTGCCAAAACAGGAGGTGGGGGGCGGCGAACTGATGAACTACACCCCGGCACAAAGCAGTACCGGCCTGTTGCTTAACTATGATTCCTACTATACCGATCCTCATGGAGGATCCCGGTCGGTGGCAACCTGGATGGAGCAGCGCCTGTTCAGCAACGTGGGCATTATCAGTAACACCGGGACTTACCGCTACAATATCGACACGGTATCGGGTGAGGGGGGCAGCAGCGTACAAGACCAGTTTCTGCGTTACGATACGTTCTGGCGTTACAGTGACGAAAAAGATCTGATCAGCTATCAGATTGGGGATTTTGTCAGCAACTCGCTTACCTGGAGTAATTCGGCCCGTATGGGAGGATTACGTATTAGCCGCAATTTTTCCCTGCGCCCGGATCTGGTGACCTATCCACTGCTGCAATACAGCGGTACTGCGGCGGTACCCAGCACCGTCGATTTATTCCTCAATGGGTTTAAGGCCAGTAGCAATAATCTCAATTCCGGGCCGTTTACACTCACCAACGTGCCCTATATCAACGGGGCCGGAGAGGCGACGATCGTGACCACCGATGCGGTTGGGCGACAGGTATCTACCACGGTGCCGTTTTATGTTTCCAACACCCTGTTGCGTAAAAACCTGAGCGACTTTGATGTATCGCTCGGCGCGGTACGCCAGAACTATGGCATCTCCAACAGCGATTATTCCGATGCTGCCTTCAGCGGGATTTACCGCTATGGGCTGAGCAATTACCTGACGCTGTCCGGGCACTCCGAGGCCACGCAAGGGTTGGCACTCGGCGGGTTAGGGGCCGATATTGCGGTGGGGACCTGGGGAACGCTCAGTCTGTCTGGCAGCCAGAGCAAGGCCAATCATCCGCCGGTCGCGACCAGTAACGTGGTGAACGACCAGATCGTCCCGCCGAACACGCCAGGAATGCCCGATCCCAACCAGGATATTGATCATCCGTTGGGTACCAACGTGACGGATAAAAAAGACGGCAGCCAGTACACGCTGGGCTACACCTATAGTTCCACGCTATTTAGCTTTTCGGCTCAGCGGGCGTCGCGCACCGTGGGCTATCAGGATCTCACGTCTTACACCAGCGATACCCGGTTGAGCCGTAAGTCCGATCAGGCCACGTTCAGCGCTTCGCCGTTTGGCTCGCACAATGGCACTCTGGGGCTGGGCTATTACGACGTGCAGGCTTACGACAACTCACACACCCGCCTGGTGAACTTCTCCTACAGCCGTGCTCTGTGGGGCCAGAGCAGCATGTTTGTCTCGCTCAATAAAACGCTGGGGGATAACGGCTACAGTGCACAACTGCAGTTTATTATCCCGCTGGGTAACGATATCAGCATGAACGCCGGGCTGGCGCGTAACAATAACGGGCATTACCAACAACAGGTGGGGGCCAGTAAAGCGGCTCCCAGCGACGGCGGTATAGGTTGGAATCTGGCCTACAGCGGCGGCGACGGTGATTACCAGCAGGCCGATGCCACCTGGAAAACCCGCTATGCCACCCTGCAAGGCGGCATCTTTGGCCCGCAGGGTGAATATACCAACTGGGCAGATTTGAGCGGCTCGGTGGTGTTTATGGCTAATTCCTGGTTCCTGTCGGACAAGATCAACGATGCGTTTATCGTGGTCGATACCGATAATTATGCCGGCGTCTCGGTGCTGTACGAAAACCAGAAAATGGGAACCACCGACAGCAACGGGCACCTGCTGATCCCGTCGATCAGTTCTTACTATCCAGCCAAGGTAGAGATCGACACGCTGCCGTTACCGGCGGACGTGGTGGCCAACCAGGTCAACAATCGCATTGCCGTCAAACAGGGCAGCGGGATGGTGGTTAAATTCCCGGTTCAGAAAGTCCTTTCGGCCAATATCACGCTGCATGATACCGCCGGGCAGCCAGTGAAACTGGGTACGCTGGTCACTGAACAAACCACCCAGCAAACTACCGTTGTCGGCTATGACGGGCTGGTGTACTTCTCCCATTTACAGCCGCACGGTCAGTTAAGTATCCAGCAGGAAGATCGCTCGATATGCCGTGTGGGCTTCGATCTGGATCCCAATTATCACAGCATTGAACAGGTCGGGCCGTTGGTCTGCCAAAGCAGTGCAGCGGAGGCAAAATCATGACCGGGTTATTACCATGGATACGAGCAGGGGTGGCATTGATACTATTAATGGCTTTTATGCCATCAGGTTGGGCTGTCTGCACCGCACCGCCAACCACGGGGAGTCTGGGTACGCAAAACTCATTTGACGTCAGTAGTACCCCGTTAACCACTTCCGTCAGTAGCGGGCTGAAATGCACTGGCGGACTGCTCAATATTGGCGGCACCAATATCATCACCGCCACTATCGGCGCGACTTTACATCCCGACGGGTCTCAACCCCGCTTATACAGTGCGGCCACTGGCCAGTATCTGCCTTATAGCCTGTGCCAGGATGGGGGCTGTAGCACGCTGTATAATCAGGGCAGCGTCATCACCTGGAGCAGTACCACCGCATTGGGTTTATTAGGCCTGTTCACCGGGCCAAGCAGTACGCTACCGATTTTTATCCGGCCACAAATGAACACTAATCTGGCGGCCGGCACTTATACTGACACCATTCCAATAGCCTGGACCTGGAACATCTGCTCGGTGGCCATTGGCACACTGCTATGTCTCGCCGACACCGGTAGTATCCCGACGGGTTCCTATATCAACCTGTCGCTGATTGTCACCAATTTTTGCTATATCGACAGCGCGCCGAACGTCGCTTTCGGCACTGCGGCGTTGCCTTCTGGCCTGACTACGGTAGTTTCCAATACTCTCAGCGTGCGCTGCACCCTCAACGCCAGCTATTCGGTCAACCTGACCAGCAGCGTTGCCAGTTCAGGGCAGTATCGGCAAATGGCGTCAACCGTAAATGGCACCACCAGCTATATTCAGTATCAGTTGTTCAAAGGGAATGGCACCGTGTGGTCCGCCGCCACCGATAGCAATGCGACGGGCGCTGGCACCTCGCAATCCTTTCCCTATACCGCCTCGGTTAACCTGTCGCAAAACAATCAGCCGGCAGGGGCGTATAGTGACACCGTAACGGTTACGGTGGCCTATTAAATTGCCACTCACTCAAAGGGAGAGGGAGCCGAATGCGCCACAAGTGAGTTCTGAACCTGACCTGAGCACCGTACCAACCTCCTCTCCTTTTTGGGGAGAGAGGGTTGGGGGGGAGGGGAAAATGGCTCTCACTGGATCGCGTTATTGATGGAAGTCCAGGACTCCGTCGCGCACCAGTTCGCGCGGCAGGCTGTTTTTGATCCGGCTGCCAATACGTTTAGCCATGCCTAATGGTTGATGCTGATAAGTGACGATGCACTCATTGCTTTGCGGGGGCGGTGATGGGTAGATATCGCGACCATGAAACCATTCCTGGGCCAGTGCCGCATCAAGCTCAAAATTTTGTGGGTTGCCACTGGCAGCCAAGGCGATCACCGCCTCATGCTGCCAGCGAAACCCTTTTGGGAAGCGTTCCGCCAACTTTAGGCCAATGCGTGAAAAGCGCACTTTGTGGATCAACGGCTCGAGCGCTGCCGGGAACAGCCAGATTTCCTTATCCCGCGCCCATAACTTGCTGGTTTCATCCCAGGCTAAGCCTGAGATTGCGGCAGCCTGTGCAACCAGTGCGGATTCCTGGGCCGAAAGTGGGGCAAAAGGAAACTTGCCCAGCTTATAGCTCGGTTTGGCCAAGGCTGGGACGCTGTGATTTTTTCGTAACCGGGCGACGAAGAAGCCTTCACTATCATAAATCTGCGGAAAGACGTGCAGAAACCCTTCGGCAGTCAAGGCAAGCTCCGCCTGTGGGAACAGATCGCCCAGCGGCTCAACGCTGACGGCATCACCATAGGTTGCCAACAGTTGATTGACTACCTGCTGATTTTCCTGAGCATTCAACGTACAGGTTGAGTAAACCATCACGCCGCCGGGTGCCAGGGCGTGAAAGGCGCTGTCGATCAGTTCCCACTGGGTTTGCGCAATGCTGGTGACGCTTTCCGGTGACCAGTTGCTCATGGCATCCGGATCTTTGCGCACCACGCCTTCACCCGAGCAAGGGGCATCCAGCAGGATGGCATCAAAGCTTTCCGGTAAGGCGGCACCAAACACCCGCCCGTCGAAATGGGTCAGCGCCGTATTTTTGACGCCGCAGCGGCTGATGTTGGCGTGCAGCACCTTGACCCTGCTGGCTGAATATTCATTGGCGACAATAGCGCCCTGATTGCCCATCAACGCGGCGATCTGGGTCGTTTTTGACCCCGGAGCGGCGGCCACATCCAGCACCCGGTGCGGAGTTTCACGCCCGGCAAACAGGGCGCTCACCGGCAGCATGGAGCTGGCCTCCTGAATGTAGAACAGGCCGCTTAAATGCTCCGCCGCGCTGCCCA
The DNA here is from genome assembly GCF_051654945.1 of Serratia sp. (in: enterobacteria). Lineage (GTDB taxonomy): Bacteria > Pseudomonadota > Gammaproteobacteria > Enterobacterales > Enterobacteriaceae > Chania. Next base: position 263,116 of record NZ_JBOFZA010000072.1, on the reverse strand, counting down.
GCCGCAATGCGTCGTCCTCGCGCTCGATCCAGAAGCCTTCAGGGCACCAGGGGATAGGCTCCAGCCGCCAGTCGTAGTCTTTGACCAAGGCCAGAAAGTCCAACACGCTGATTTTCAGCGTGTTGACCCGCAGGCTGCGCCGCAAAGGGCGTTGGCAAATAGCGATGAAGTCATCCATGGATAAATGGTCAGGCATGATGGCGCGCGTAGCGTCGAGAAATGCAGCAGGCAAAAAAGCAGGGGCAGGTTTAGCCAAGGGGGGCTCTCAGGATGGAAAAAATCGAAGGGGCTAGTCTACCATAAACTGCCACCCTGAGAAAATCGGCAAGGCTCAGTAAATTGAACCCTGCCGATCGTTTTCGGTCAGTCTCTCGGAATAGCGGTGCCCCATTGGTGCCAATCTTTCGGCTCTTCCGCATTCAGCAGGAAGTGCTTGTTCGACGTAGCTTTAGGGGCCAGCGGAATACTCGGTGGGGTGGCAAAGGCAATGCCGCCGCGAATAAACTGCTGGAAGGTACCGCTCTTGATCACGCCACCCGTCAGGCCAAATTGCAGGTTATAACCAGAGGCCAGCCAGAACACGCTGTTGTTACGTACCAGATGCTGGAATTTCTTGCTGACGCGCAGCGAGACATGCACGCGATCTGACATTGCTCCCAGATAGAAACCGGTCACGGTACCCACTTCAATGCCACGGAACAGGACTGGCGTACCAATTTGCAGTGAGCCGGTCTCGGCGGCATCCAGGATTATGCTCAGGCCATCGAGATAGCGGGAGTCGGTAATGCTGGCCTCTTGGAGCTCAAAGGTGCGCATTGAACCGCCGTGACCGGGTTCCACGTTGATATAAGGCTGCAACAAGGAATCCAGATTATTGACCCCAGCGGCGGAAATCTCAGGTGAAACGATCGCAAAACGGCTGCCGAGACGGGCAAAGGTTTTTACATACTCTGGATATAGCACCGCTTTCGCCAACACCTCGTTACGCTCTGGTGCCAGCTTCAGGGACTCCAACTGGCCGATATCGATGCCCAGATAGCGTATTGGCATGCCAGGCGACAGCTTGCTGGCATCATAGGTACGCAGCGTAATCTGGCTGCCCACGGCTCGAGCGGCGGTTTCGGAGGCGTACAGCACACGCTTGGCCCCTTTATCCAACGTCACGCCTTGCAGGTTATCAAAGCTGATGGCACCTTTCAGCGCGCGGTTCAGCGGTGAGGCCTGCACCGTCAGGCCGCTGCCGTTCAATTGCACCTTGGCACCACCTTCGGCCCAGAAAATGCTCTCGCTGGTTAACAGTTTGCGGTATTCCGGGCTGATATAGACCTCAACATCAAACTCATTCGCCTTGGGCCGGACGTTGACAATCTCACCCACCTGGAACTTGCGGTACAGCACCACGGAACCGGCTTGCACGTCTGGCAGGCTGGTGGCCGTGAGCGTCAGGGTTGGCAGTGGGCTGTTGCCGACGATGCCCTCGGCGGCTTTCTCCGCGTTGCTGTACAGCGGATATTGCGCTTCCGGCTCGCCTTTACCGCCCGGGATCAGGCGTACGCCGCCGTCCAGCCACTCCTGAGCGCTGGCTCCGAGTACCTGCACGCCATCCAGCCCGAACTTGACGTCCATCCGGCTATTGACCACGAATTTACTGTCTTTGTGCAGTAAGCTGCGGTGTTGCGCTTCGATCGCCGCCGTAAAGGTCACGCCGCCGTCGGTCAGGGTCCGCGTCAGGATCTGCCCAATCTTGATACCATGCACGATTAACGGTTGCCCGACATCGATGCCGTAGCTTTGCGGAGCATTCAGGGTGACCGTCATCACGCCAGGCTGCTGCAGCAGCGTTTTACTGCTGTCCAGCACGGTAAAGTGTTGTTGCGGTTCGCCTTCACCCGGCACCAATTCGAGGGTATTACCGGTTAGTAACTGGCTCAGTTTGGCGTCGTTAAGGCTGATTTTCGGGCTGCGCATCTCAATACGTGTACCACTGCGCATCAGATCGACCACTGAAGGATCAATGGTGAGTTCGCCGGTCACCTTGCTGTCCGGTTGCAGAGCCAGGCGAGTCAACGTACCGACCTGCAATCCTTGATACATCAGCGGCGTGTGGCCTTCGCTCAGACTGTTACCATCAGGGAGATCCAACGAGATATTTACGCCACGCTGGCTGCGGGCCAGATCCGGATACAGCGCGTAGTTTTGATCGGCCTTGGCCTGCTTGCCGTCGAGCGGAGAGTCAAAGGCTATCGCTCCATTTACCAGCGCCGCCAGGCTTTCCATCTGCACGCTGGCACCGGACAGGCTGAAATCACCTTTAAAACCGGAGACGTTCCAGAAGCGGGTGTTATCTTTCACCAGGTTGGCAAAACGCCGGTCGATCAGCACGTCGATAATCACGCCTTTATTGCCCGGTGAAATGGTGTAGTCATAAACTTTACCGACCGGGATCTTGCGGTAATAGACCAGCGAGCCGGTATTCAGGGAGCCAAGGTCGTCCGCTTGCAGGTGGATCATCAGCTCGCCGGTGTTGAGGCGATATTTCGGTTGCGTATCCAGCGCGGTAAAGTGGGTTTGTGGCTTGCCCCGGCCCGGCATCATGCCGATATAGTTACCCCCAACCAGCGCATCCAGGCCAGAAACCCCGGCCAAGGAGGCTTTGGGCGTCACCAGCCAGAATTGCGTACCTTCACGCAGCGAGTCTTCCAAATCGCTTTTGATGCTGGCTTCAACCACGATGCTACGCAGATCCTTGCTCAGCGAAATGCTTTGCACGGTACCTACGTCCACGCCCTGGTAACGCACCGGCGTACGGCCGGCGACAATACCTGCCGCCGACTGGAAGTCGATGGTGACGCTATTGCCGCTCTCCTGGTAATTGGTATAGACCAGCCACCCGGCAATCAGCAGGGCGATAAACGGCAGTAACCAGAATGGCGAGATACGGCGCTTGTTTTTGACCCGCGCCTCAGTCGGCGTATTCGGCGTTTCCTGTTGCATGTGCATCCCAAATCAATCGGCTGTCCAGCCACTGTACGGCAAGGATAGTTAAAATGACCGCAGACCCAAAGTAAAAAGCTGCTGGCCCCATGGTAAAAGAAAACAGTTGGTCGCGATTGATCAGCGACATCATCAACGAGATCACGAACAGATCGAGCATCGACCAGCGGCCAACCCAGGTGACCAGCCGCAGCAGCCGGATGCGGGTTTTCAGGCTGTGCGACGTTTTGAAATGAATGCTGCACAACAGCACCAGCAGTACGATCACCTTGGTAAAGGGGACCAGCACGCTGGCGATAAACACGATGGCGGCGATCGGCATGTTGCCCGAGTTCGCCAACGCAACGACGCCGGAGAAAATGGTATCTTCCATGCGCGCGCCGTTGGCGTAAACCACCGAGATCGGTAACAGGTTGGCAGGGATCAGCAGCACGATGGCGGCAATCAGCGCGGCCCAGGTTTTTTGCAGGCTGTAAGGCTGGCGATGGCACATCGGCACGTGGCAGCGTGGGCAGCGGCCGCGTTCATCCTGAATACCGGTAAAATGGCAGGCCAGGCAGACGTGCAATGCGTCTGATTTTCCCTCTGGCTGTTCCTGCGGATAGTAGCGTTCCCACAGCTGTTCCAGATTCATGTGGATCAGCGTCAGCAGGCTGAGCAGGGTCAGTGCCAGATAGGCAATCAGGGCGCTGCCGGCTTGAATATCGGCATATTCCTTGACCTTGATCGCCGCAACCACCATGCCGATCAGGTAAATATCGAGCATGATCCACTCTTTGAGCCGTTCCAGCATCAGTAATACTGGCCGCAGGTTCATGCCGAGCGCATGGCCAAACCACAGGTATAGCAATGACAGCGCCAGCGTCAGCGGCGCGCCGATGGTGCAGAAGGCGACCATACTGGCGGTAAAGGGATCGCCCTGGCTGCTCATTTGCCAGATGCCTTCCAGCAGGCTAGCGTTAATCCGCGTGCCGAGCAGGCGGATGCTGATCAGCGGTTCGGTAAAGGCAAACGGCATCAACAACAGCATGGTGACGGCCACGGCGGTCAGACGGGTCATTGACCAATCGCGGCCATGCACCACCTTGGCGTTGCAGCGTGGGCAATAGGCGGCCTGATTACGGTTCAAAGGCGGCAACGTGAACAGCAAATCGCATTCACAACAGCGTTGGTGGCGAGCCTTGGAGAGCGGGCCGGTAATGGCGAGTATCTTCATCGTGAGTGCTGTTCTGCAACCTGAGGTCTACTTAGCGTAGTTGGAAAACAAACCGACAATATCATCAACCGCTAAAAAGGGTTGGCATCGCAGGTTACAAATGATTTTAGACGGCAAACATACCCTGTTGTACCGTGTTTTGTGAAGTAACAGATGATTAACCTTGTGGCTATACGCATTTAATGCTTATTTTATACGGGTTAAGTCTGGGCTATTGAAGCATTTTGAACGGTTAATCATGACTAAAGAATCATTCTACGCGGAATTAAAACGCGATTTGAGCGCATTGCTTGATGGGGAAGAGAATTTTATCGCCGCGCTGTCTAACGCCAGTGCGCTGCTCAATGAACGCCTCGATGACGTAAACTGGGTGGGTTTTTACCTGATGGAGGGCCATCAACTGGCGCTCGGTCCGTTCCAGGGCAAGATTGCCTGCGTGCGGATCCCGTTGGGTAAGGGCGTGTGTGGCACGGCAGCGGCGGAGAACCGGGTACAGCGTGTTGGCGATGTTCATGCATTTCCTGGACATATCGCCTGCGATGCCGCCAGTAACGCGGAAATTGTGCTGCCTTTGGAGGTCTGTGGTCAGGTCATCGGCGTTCTGGATATCGACAGCACAGTTTATCAACGCTTCGACGAACAGGACGAAATCGGTCTGAAAGCAGTGGTGGCGGGGCTTTGCGCACGACTGGCACAGGGCAATTTTGCGAAATATGTCACTGTAGCTGCAAGTTGATCTACGGATAACGTGGCATTTAGCGATGGCGTCATTATAATGACGCCTGTTCATGCCTGCGGCTTGTTGGCAACCCGTTGTAATCAGGAAATTTCATGGAAAATCAACACAAGTTGAACTCAGTTAAAGAAGTCATTGCTTTTCTTGCCGAGCGGTTCCCGCTCTGCTTTAGCGCCGAAGGCGAAGCACGCCCGCTGAAAATCGGTATTTTTCAGGATCTGGTAGAACGTGTACAAGGGGAAGAGAACCTCAGCAAAACGCAGCTGCGTTCCGCTTTGCGTCTGTACACCTCAAGCTGGCGTTACCTGTATGGTGTCAAAGTTGGTGCCCAGCGTGTAGACCTGGACGGTAACCCGTGCGGTGAGCTGGAACAGCAGCATGTCGATCATGCTCGCCAACAGCTTGAAGAAGCCAAGGCGCGCGTTCAGGCACAACGTGCCGAACAAAATGCCAAAAAACGTGAAGCTGCTGGTGAGTCTGCCACTGCCGAGCCTCGTCGTCCGCGTCCTGCCGGTAAAAAGCCTGCCGCACGTCGTGAAGGCGGAGCCGCACCAGAGAACCGCAAGCCGCGCCCACAAACACGCCCACAGCAAGCTCGTGAACCTCGTGTAGCCAAAGAGGAAAGCCAGCAGCGCCATGTGCCAGTCACAGACATCTCAAAACTGCAAATTGGCCAGGAAATCAAAGTCAGAGCAGGTCAGAGCGCGATGGACGCAACCGTACTCGAAATCGCCAAAGATGGCGTACGTGTGCAGCTCTCCTCCGGTCTGGCGATGATTGTGCGCGCAGAACACTTGCAGTTCTGATACGGAGGCCAACCAAGGCATGAACAAATTTGTCAGATTGACCGCAGTTACGGCTTTGCTGTGGGCGGGTGTCAGTTACGGAGCGGATACAGCCAACATTCGCATCGATCAACTGCCCAAGCTAGAGCAAGAAGCGCAACATGCAACCGTGAGTGAGCGCGTAACTTCGCGCTTCACTCGCTCTCATTATCGCCAGTTTGCTCTGGATGCGGACTTTTCAGGCAAGATCTTCGATCGCTTCCTGAATATGTTGGACTACAGCCACAATGTGCTGCTGGCCTCCGACGTCGCACAATTTGCCGACAAACGCAGCACGCTGGGTGAAGAGCTTAAATCCGGCAAACTGGTTACGCCTTATGCGTTGTTCAATCTGGCGCAGAAACGCCGTTTTGAGCGTTATCAATATGCGCTGTCGCTGCTCGACAAGCCGATGAACTTCACCGGCAACGACACCATTGACGTAGACCGCAGCAAAGCGCCGTGGCCGAAAGACAAGGCCGAACTGGATCGCCTGTGGGATGCCAAGGTCAAATACGATCAGTTGAACCTGAAGCTGACCGGCAAGACGGATAAAGAAATCCGTGACACGCTGACCAAACGCTATCAGTTTGCCATCAAACGCCTGACGCAAAGCAACAGCGAAGACGTGTTCTCGCTGGTGATGACCGCGTTTGCCCACGAGATCGATCCGCATACCAACTATCTGTCGCCACGTAATACCGAACAGTTCAACACCGAGATGAGTCTCTCGCTGGAAGGGATTGGGGCCGTGTTGCAGATGGATGATGACTACACGGTGATCAATTCCATGGTGCCAGGCGGCCCGGCAACCAAGAGCAAGGCGATCGCCGTAGGCGACCGCATTGTTGGCGTTGGTCAGGCAGGCAAACCGATGGTGGATGTGATCGGCTGGCGTCTTGACGATGTCGTTTCCCTGATCAAAGGACCAAAGGGCAGCAAAGTGCGCCTGGAGATCCTGCCTGCGGGCAAAGGCACCAAAACTCGCGTAGTTACGCTGACTCGTGAACGTATTCGCCTGGAAGATCGCGCGGTTAAAATGACCATCAAGACCGTCGGCAATCAGAAAGTGGCGGTAATGGACATCCCTGGCTTCTACGTCGGTCTGACCGATGACGTAAAAGTTCAGCTGCAAAAGATGGCCAAGCAGAACGTCAACAGCCTGATTATCGATCTGCGCGCTAACGGTGGTGGAGCATTGACGGAGGCGGTATCGCTTTCCGGTCTGTTTATCCCGAGTGGCCCGGTTGTGCAAGTGCGCGATAACAACGGCAAGATCCGCGAGGATGCGGATACCGATGGCGTCGTCTACTACAAAGGCCCGCTGGTGGTGCTGGTTGACCGCTTCAGCGCCTCGGCTTCCGAGATCTTTGCGGCGGCAATGCAGGACTATGGCCGTGCGCTGATCGTCGGTGAGCCAACCTTCGGTAAAGGCACCGTACAGCAATACCGCTCCCTGAACCGGATCTACGATCAGATGCTGCGCCCTGAATGGCCTGCGCTGGGCTCTGTCCAGTACACCATCCAGAAGTTCTACCGCGTTGACGGTGGCAGCACCCAACGTAAAGGCGTCACGCCAGATATTCTGATGCCAACCGGTATCGATCCGGCAGAAACCGGTGAAAGCTTTGAAGATAACGCCATGCCATGGGATAGCGTCAATGCGGCTGCCTACACCAAAACCGGTGATTTGAAGCCGTTTGAACCGCAATTGCTGAAAGATCACGCGCAGCGTATCGCCAAAGATCCGGAATTCCAGTACATCGCGCAGGATATTGCTCATTACAAGGCGCTGAAAGACAAGCGCAACATTGTTTCTCTCAATCTGGCGACCCGCGAGAAAGAGAGCCATGATGATGATGCGACGCGCCTGAACCGAATCAATGAGCGTCTGCAACGTGAAGGCAAAAAACCGCTGAAATCCCTGGAGGATCTGCCAAAGGACTACAAGGAGCCGGATCCGTATCTGGATGAAACGGTCAAGATCGCCTTGGATCTGGCCGCCAGCGAAAAGCAGCAGCCTTCACAGCAGATAGCCGCCGCCAAATAAGTTATTCACGGATTTAACCTTTTCGAGCGCACCTTTGGGTGCGCTTTTTTTTGCCCGGCCTGCAGTAAAATTTCCGCTAAAATCTCTCCCCTTGGTGCAGCGATCGTTTACACTTTGTAAAACCGTTGTGTCGCCATGGATTTTGTAAAGTTACGTATTTTTAGTGGGTTAATGGCGGCCAAATCTTGAAATTGTGACCAATGCCCATAAGATCGAGGTATCTGAGGTCGCGTTTTGTTAACACTTACGAGGAAGTAAACATACTATGATGCGTATAGCTTTGTTCCTGCTCACCAACCTGGCGGTGATGTTGGTTTTCGGGCTGGTACTTAGCCTGACAGGGATCCAATCCAGTAGCGTGCAGGGTCTGATGATCATGGCCGGTCTGTTTGGTTTTGGTGGTGCCTTCGTTTCACTGCTGATGTCCAAATGGATGGCGCTACGCTCCGTCGGTGGGGAAGTGATTGAACAACCGCGTAACGAAACCGAACGTTGGCTGTTGGACACGGTACGTCGCCAATCGCAGCAGGCGGGTATCGCCATGCCGCAGGTGGCTATCTACCAGGCACCGGACATTAACGCCTTTGCGACCGGCGCACGCCGCGATGCCTCGCTGGTAGCTGTCAGTACCGGTCTGCTGCAAAGCATGAGCCGCGATGAGGCGGAAGCGGTGATCGCCCACGAAATCAGCCACGTTGCCAACGGCGACATGGTGACCATGACCTTGATCCAGGGGGTGGTAAACACCTTTGTGATTTTTGTGTCACGCCTGATTGCCCAGGTGGCCGCCGGTTTCCTCGGCAACCGCGATGGGGAAGGCGAAGGCAACGGCAACCCGATGATTTACTTCGGCGTGTCGATGGTACTGGAATTGGTGTTTGGTATTCTGGCCAGCATTATTACCATGTGGTTCTCACGCCACCGTGAATTCCACGCCGATGCGGGCTCGGCCAAACTGGTAGGGCGCGAGAAGATGATCGCTGCGCTACAACGCCTGAAAACCAGCTATGAACCGCAGGAAGCGGGCACCTTGATGGCGTTTTGCATCAACGGCAAATCCAAGTCGTTCAGCGAGCTGTTTATGTCGCACCCGCCGTTGGACAAGCGTATCGAAGCGCTGCGTACCGGCCAGTATCTGAAATAATTCTGCATCCAATATCAACCCCGGCTTGCCGGGGTTTTTGTCATTTAAGGCCAACAATCGGCCCTCATCCCAACGCTCTCCCACAGCAGATATGGGATCCTCATGAACATCTGTTTAGGGGAAAAGGGGCGAGTCCAGCGCGAGATCAGCTGAAGGCGTTAAAATGTAGCACGTTCTGTTCCCTCTTCCTTTGCGATAGGGGGCATTACGGCTTGCCGGGTTCAGTGACGCTGGCGCGGGGCTGGGTGATACGTAAACAACTCACCACGGCAGCGACGCTGGCGAAGGTGCCAGCCAGCACCAATGAGGCGTGTGTTCCGCTGGTGGGGAACAGGTTAAACATCAAGGCCACCAGCGCCGCACCGGAGGTTTGCCCCAGCAGGCGTGCGGTGCCCAGCATGCCACTGGCTCCGCCGCTACGGTGGCGTGGGGCGGCGGAAATAATGGTGTGATTGTTGGGGGACTGGAATAAGCCAAAGCCCGCGCCACATAGCACCATACGCCAGATGATATCCAAATCCGTTGGGTTATGCGGCAACAGCGCCAGCAGAAATAGGCCGAGTGCGAAGGTCGCCAAACCAATGCCGCCCAGTAACCCTGCATGAACGCGCTCCACCAACCGTCCTGCAATCGGCGCCATCACGATAATGGCCAACGGCCAAGGGGTTAACAGCAAGCCGGTTGCCACCTCGTCACGGCCCAATGAGGCCTGTAGGAAGAAGGGCAATGACACCATGGCCAGCATCTGTGCGGCAAAAGAGCAGATCGAAGTGCCCATCGACAGCGCAAAAATAGGGATACGCAGCAGATCCACCGGCAGCAAGGGGGCTGTCTGCCGCAGTTGACGGCGCACGAAGAAGTAACCTATCACCAGCAGAGCGGCTATTTCTGTGGCAATCAGTAGCAGGCTCTGTCCTTGGGCAAATCCACTGATGGCGGTGATCAGCAGGCCAAACGTCAGGGCATTCATCACCGCACTGGTAGGATCAAAGCGCTGGTTACTGCTTTTCTGGCTGTTGCCCGGCAGGTATTTCATTCCCAGGATCAGGGCAACGATACCGATGGGCAGGTTGATGGCAAACAGCCATTGCCAGGAGGCCACGGATAAAATTGCGGCGGCGACCGTCGGCCCGGCGGCGGAAGAGAAGGCCACGATCAGCGAGTTTATGCCGATACCACGGCCAAGAAAGCGTTGCGGATAGATGATGCGGATCAGGGCGGTATTGACGCTCATAATTGCCGCGGCACCAAAGCCTTGCAGCACGCGGGCAATCGTCAGGGTTAACAGCGAATCGGAGAGTGCGCAGAACAGCGAAGTGATGCTGAATACCAGCAGACCAACCTGATAAATCCGACGATAGCCAATCAGATCGCCCAGGGACGCCAGCGAAAGCAGCGAAATGGTGATCGCCAACTGATAGGCGTTGACTACCCAAATCGAGCTGGCCGGGCTGGCGTTCAGATCGCGGGCAATGGTTGGCAAGGCGACGTTGGCAATCGCCCCGTCGAGCACCGAAACGGTGATGCCCAGCGCAATCGCCAGGATCGCCCCGTAGCGCTGTGGAACCGGTAAGCCGTCGGTATTGGAAAGCGTTGTCATGAGGACATTTACTAAACAGGGGGAATATTAATATGCTAATCATATTTGCCGCTGATTGCATCCGCCGTTTCTGTGCTAAATGTAAAAACGCCGCATAGTCTGCCGCTAATTGTCTCAAAAATGACAATAATTGCGCAACTCTGATTGCGTGGGGCGAAATGTTCCGATTATACTGAAACTCTTGTTCAAATTTCCTAAAACAAAAATAGTTAAGTTAAGGTATTAACCATGGCTAACGCAGATCTAGACAAACAACCGGATTCGGTTTCATCAGTGCTGAAAGTGTTTGGTATCCTGCAAGCACTGGGTGATGAACGCGAGATCGGCATTACCGAGCTCTCTCAGCGGGTAATGATGTCCAAAAGTACCGTTTACCGTTTCCTGCAAACCATGAAGTCGCTGGGTTACGTCTCACAGGAAGGAGAGTCGGAGAAATACTCGCTGACGCTCAAGCTGTTTGAACTGGGTGCCAAATCGTTGCAAAACGTCGATTTGATCCGCAGCGCGGACATTCAGATGCGCGAACTGTCCAACCAGACGCGTGAGACGATCCACCTGGGGGCACTGGATGAAGACAGCATCGTCTATATCCACAAAATTGACTCCATGTATAACCTGCGTATGTATTCGCGCATTGGCCGTCGCAACCCGCTGCACAGCACCGCGATTGGTAAGGTACTGCTAGCCTGGCGCGATCGCGGTGAAGTGGAAGAAATCCTGTCCGGCGTTGAGTTTACCCGTAGCACTCCACACACTATTGCCAGCGCCGCAGAGTTACTGCCGCTTTTGGACAAAGTGCGCGAACAGGGCTTTGGCGAAGATATCGAAGAACAGGAAGAAGGTTTACGCTGCATCGCGGTGCCGGTATTCGACCGTTTTGGCGTGGTGATCGCCGGTCTGAGCATTTCCTTCCCGACCATCCGCTTCTCTGAAGAAGGCAAAGAGGGTTATGTGGCGCAACTGCATACCGCCGCTCGCCTGATTTCCGAGCAGATGGGTTATCACGACTACCCGTTTTAAGCCTGCCAAATTTATAGGGGCGAACACGGTTTCGCCCTTACGTTTCCCCACCCAATGTCCTTATCATTCCACCTGTTAACCATCAGTCCTTTTGCCTTCCTTGAATAAATGACGTGCAACACCTGCGATTGCTGGACGTATGGCATAGAGATCACCTGCATCAGGGCAAGCTGCCAGCTCCGAGGGCGTCATGGCAAAGCGCGCCGTAGTGATGAACAGTGTCTCCAGGCCCTTTCCGCCAAAGCAGCAACTGGTAGGGCGTGGTACGGGCATGGTGATGCGATCGCTCTGGTCTCCATGACGATTATAGTGCAGTAAACATCCCCCGTTGAACTGGCAGACCCACAACCCTCCGGCCTGATCCAGGGCGATGCCATCGGGACGGCCCAGATCAGACGGGGTTTCGGCAAACAACATCACCGGTCCCAGTTCCCCTGTGGTTGAATAGTCGGCCCGAAATATTGCACGTGCAACTGAATCGACAAAGAACAGCGTCTGGCCATCCTGCGACCAGGCTAAGCCATTGGGCAGGGCGACGTTCCGGTGGATGATTTGGGCGTTCAGCTCATGGTCATAGCGGTATAGCGCTCCTGGCTTACGGTTCGGCCCTTCATCCATCAGGCCGGTAATAAAGCGCCCCTGTGGATCACAGGCACCGTCATTGAACCTATAGCCTGCCCGCTCATGGATAGCGATGGAGTGCGTATAAACGGCCCCTTCCTTGAGATCCAGCATGGCAACCCGGGCGTCTTCGGTAAAAATCAGGTTGCCTCTATCGGTCAGCGCCAAGGCTCCAACGCGCGACGTCGATTGATAGAGGGTTTCCACCTGCGCATACGGGGTCAGGACGTTGATCTTCCCAGCAGAGATATCGACGAAGTACAACAGACCGTTATGTTCGTCCCAGACTGGGCTCTCCCCAAGGTCGGCGCAGACGTGGGCAATCCTGCGCAGGCGACGATCGTCACGCATCACCAAACTCCTTGATGCGCTGCCAATTGTTGGCGACGTCTTCCACGCTGGCGCATTCAATCCTTGCCAAGTCGGTGGGGTAGTTAACCCCCGGGTTTTCACAGAAACGGGTAGCAGTGAACTGGCCGTTGCTGGCTCGCAGGATCACGCCCGTATCCTGGCATAACGGGCTGGCCAGATACAGGACACCTGGGGCTACCCATTCGGGTTTGAGGTCAGTGGGCGGCTGGGTGATCCCCCACATGCGGGTTTTGGCTACCGGCGAGATGGCGTTGACCAAGATGCCGTGCGGTTCACCTTCCATGCTCAGGGCATTCATAATACCCACTTGGGCCATCTTACCGGCGGCGTAGGCAGCCAGCCCCGGCTGCGCGTAACGTTGATACATGGCGCGGTCTGAGGTTGTCAGCACGATCCGTGCCGATGAGGATCGCTTGAGATGCGTCCAGGCATGCTTGCTCAACCAGATCGGTGCCTGTACGTTGATGCCAAGGCTGCGCTGCAGGAAATCGTCTTCCTGGGCCTCAATAGGCTGATAACCGACCCAGCCAGCGTTGTGGATCAGAATATCCAGTGCGCCAAAATGCTCAATGGCCAGCGCCACGAGTTGCTGGCAACTGGCCTCGTCATCCAGGGGGCCGTTGTGGGTAACAAGCGGCCAACCCTCTGCCTGTAAGTCATGCACGGCTTCGCTCATCACATCCGGATTTGCTCCATCGCCGCTCAGATCGGTGCCCAAGTCGCTAACGACCACACGTGCCCCCTGTGCCAGCAGGGCTTTGGAGTAAGAGCTGCCAAGGCCCCGTCCAGCGCCGGTGACGATAGCTACCTTGTCTTTGAAAAGCCCGTCTATGCGTCGTTCTGTCATCTGGTACCTCCGTTGGGATAGACCACGATGATGGAATGAGCGGGGTTCGGTGTAAAATATCTTATTTATACCGAAACAAGACTTATCAAGTCTCAGTAACGGCAGCCGTAGCCATGGCGTTACGCACTTCGCCGATCAGTTTGTCCCGGATTATGCCGGGTGACTGCGGGTTCCAGGCCATCAGTAACTCCACATGCCGCAGTGCGTCTGGTGCATCCACCTGGATTGGCCGGAATACCACGTCATTTCGCCCCTCCTGCGCCAGTGAGGCTGGCAGCAGCGCGACCCCAAAGCCGCTGGCTACCAACGCCACCAATGTCTGTAGCTGCCGCGCCTGCTGGGTAATTTGCGGCATGAAACCCGCCGCTTCGCAAAGCTGCACCAACTGGTCATGAAAGCCCTGGCCCAGATGGCGTGGCGACGAGACGAATGCCTCCTCTCGCAATGCGGCCAGTGGGACAAGCTCGTTACATGCCAGAGGGTGCTTGGCTGGCAGGCAGATCAGGATAGGTTCGTGCAGAATGGATTCGAAACGCAGATTTGGAGCTGTCCTGCCCGGCGGTCTCATAAAGCCAAGGTCGGCGTTGCCCTGTTCCAGCGCTGCAACCTGTTCCTGAGTAGTGGCGTCTAGCATGGTGAAAGAGACGGCGGGGGATGAGGAGCGAAAGTGCTGGAGTGCGCTCAGCAGTGCGCCATAAGGGGCGATATTGATGAAGGTCAGCGTGAGATGGCCTTCGATACCTTGCGCCACGCGCCTGGTCTGTTCGACGCCATCGTCCAGCAAGCGCAACACCTTCTTCGCGGTTGCCAGAAAGTCTGCTCCGGCAGGCGTAAGCGACACAGTGCGATTGGTGCGCTCAAACAACGGAGCACCGATCTCCTGTTCCAGCCGACGAATAGCCTGACTTAACGGCGGTTGCGCCATATGGAGCCGTTGTGCGGCGCGATTGAAGTGCAACTCCTCGGCGACGGCGATGAACTGGTGAAGTAGTCGGGTTTCAATCATAAGGGCTCCCTGGATCTTGTTTGATACACATTAATACTAATGAGATATCATTGGCAGACCTGGAGACATAAAAAAACCGGTGCCCAGGCACCGGTTCAGTTTGCGAATCGCTCAGCGTTACTGATGAGCCAGTTCCGCCTCGTCTTCGCTGTCCATGATGGTCTTATCGGTCTGTTTCATCAGTTGGCTGGTGACGGTACCTGCGGTCATCGAGCCGCTGACGTTCAGCGCGGTACGGCCCATGTCGATCAACGGTTCAACCGAAATCAGCAGGGCAACCAGGGTCACCGGCAGGCCCATCGCTGGCAGCACAATCAGCGCAGCGAAGGTCGCGCCGCCGCCGACGCCGGCAACACCTGCTGAGCTGACGGTAACGATACCGACCAGCGTCGCGATCCACAGGGGATCCAGCGGGTTGATGCCAACGGTAGGCGCAACCATCACTGCCAGCATTGCCGGGTAGAGGCCCGCACAACCGTTCTGACCAATGGTGGCACCAAACGAAGCCGAGAAGCTGGCGATGGACTCAGGCACGCCCAGACGGCGTGTCTGCGCTTCGACGTTCAGCGGGATGCTGGCAGCGCTGGAGCGGCTGGTAAAGGCAAAGGTCAGCACCGGCCACGCCTTGCGGAAGAATTTCAGCGGATTCACGCCGGTGAAGCTCAGCAGCAGGCCGTGAACCACGAACATGATCGCCAGACCAAGGTAAGAGGCCACCACAAAACTGCCCAGCTTGATGATGTCTTGCACGTTGGAACCGGCAACGACCTTGGTCATCAACGCCAGCACGCCGTACGGAGTCAGCTTCATCACCAGACGTACCAGCTTCATTACCCAGGCTTGCAGGGTATCGATAGCTACCAGTACACGCTGGCCTTTCGGCTGATCATCTTTAAGCAGTTGCAGGGAAGCCACACCCAGGAAGGCGGCGAAAATGACCACGCTGATAATCGACGTTGGGTTAGCCCCGGTCAGATCGGCAAACGGGTTTTTCGGCACAAATGACAGGATCAGTTGCGGTACGCTCAGATCGGCGACTTTACCCGCATAGTTGGTTTCGATCGCAGACAGACGCGCAGTTTCCTGCGTGCCCTGGACCAGACCTTCTGCGGTCAGGCCGAACAGGTTGGTGACCAATACGCCGACCAGCGCAGCAATCAGCGTGGTGAACAGCAGGGTACCAATGGTCAGGAAACTGATTTTGCCCAATGAAGAAGCGTTGTGCAGCTTGGCAACCGCACTCAGGATCGAGGCGAAGACCAGCGGCATCACAATCATTTGCAGCAGTTGGACATAGCCGTTACCGACGATGTTAAACCAACTGATGGACTCTTTCAGCACCGGGTTGTCCGAGCCGTAAATCAGTTGCAGTGCCAAACCGAACACCACACCGAGCGCCAGACCGACCAGCACTTTTTTAGCCAGGCTCCATTGCTTATGGCGGGTTTGCGCCAACAGCAACAGGAGGGCGGCAAAAACCAGCACGTTTAATACGAGCGGTAGATTCATCCCCATTTCTCCAATCTTGTTTTCTTATAATAAGTAAAGGTGTCACGCACCGATGTAAATATCGTAACAGTTTGCGGCGCGGCGCACTTATATCCAAAAAGAATTTAATATAACTTTTGACTTAAAATCGTCGACGAAATGAGCGGAAAGGGGAATAAATCAGCGAATTTTTGTGATCACAGTCGGATATTTTTTATTTGCTCAAAATATGACTGCACTGGAAAGGTGTAATCCCCTTGCCAGTAGATGGCGAAAGCGACCAGGCATAAGCACAGCACCCGCTCCAACTGGTTGCCTTTTTGGGAATTCAATATCGGTAAGCAGAAGCGCCAGCGGCAGGGCCACAGCAACGGTACACCAGCGGGAGTGAGCATATCGGCCAGCAGGTGACTGAAATAACCGATAATCATGGCATGCAGCACGTCGGCCGGAATCGGCCAACCGCGTGGCACCTCCAGCTGAAATAGCCACATGCCGCCGACGATCGCCAGCAGGCTATGGGTGAAACCACGGTGACCAAAGGCGCGTGAGATGGGGACCGCGATCCAGCGCAGACGCTGGCCGAGGATGGATTTAGGGTGATCGATATCAGGCAACAGTGACGTCAGCAGTGCGGCAGGGATGATGTGCCACCAGTCGCCGGTGGCGAGCACGGGGGTCACCTCCGCTTTCTTGGCAAAGATCGCGCAGGCAACAGAGAAAATGAGATGTCCTTCCGCGGTCATGTTGCGATATTCCGGCCACTAAACTGTTAATTTATCCAGTATATGGGAATTTTCACAGTAACGGAAGCGGTTACCCTGTAACTATTTGTTAGTTTTACGCCGTTTTACAAAGAGTTGAAAGCTCATTGCGGGTGGATATCGGAGTCTCTCACTATGTTGCAGGGGCAGCTGCATGCTGCGCCCGTTCAAATTTGCTCAATCTTTCAGGATCAGCGAGCCAGCCAACCGCCGTCTACCGCGAGAGTGTAGCCATTAACATAGTCAGAGGCTGCCGAGGCGAGGAAGACGACCGGCCCCATCAAATCATCCGGCGTGCCCCAGCGCCCGGCGGGGATGCGCTCGAGTATCTGTTGGTTGCGGTCTTCATCGTTACGCAGTTGCTGGGTGTTGTTGGTGGCCATATAACCTGGCGCAATGGCGTTGACGTTGATCTGGTATTGCGCCCATTCATTGGCCAGCAACCTGGTGATGCCCAGTACCGCGCTTTTCGACGCGGTGTAAGACGGCACGCGGATACCGCCCTGGAAGGATAGCATTGAGGCGATATTGATAATTTTACCGCCGCTGCCCTGGCTGATGAACTGTTTGGCCACCGCCTGCGCCATAAAGAACAGGGTTTTGATATTGACGTCCATCACCTGATCCCAGTCTTGTTCACTGAAATTCAGCGCATCTTCACGGCGGATAATCCCCGCGTTGTTCACCAGAATATCGATCCTGCCAAACGCCTCAACGGCGTTGGCCACTAGCGAAGGGATGGCGTCGATACTGCCAAGATCGGCATTCAGGCTCAGGAACCTGCGCCCGGTCTGGGTGACTTTGCTCATTGTCTCAAGCGGTTGGCTGCGGTTAACGCCGATAATGTCACAACCGGCCTGCGCCAACCCAACCGCAATACCTTGCCCCAAACCGGTATTACAGCCGGTGATTAACGCCACTTTGCCCGTCAAGTCGAACGAATTCAGAATCATAGCTTGGCTCTCTTACCGTGAGGGAAGAAAGCACCGGGCTTTCGGCAGCGCTGCGTGGCAGTGACAGTGTCACCTAGTCGCCCGATGTTTTCTTTATGCGACTAGCATAAATTGAATGGCATTCTAATTCAATTAAAATGAAACGATGTTTTATTTATTTTGACGGCGTGGGGAGGGAAAAGGGCATCGGCGTGGCCGATGCCGTCAGATCAGGCCAGATGGGCGGCAGTCAACTGTTCGAGACTTTGCAACTTGAGGTCGGCCAAGGCCCAGCGGGGATCCTGACTGTATTCTGGTGCAGGGATCACGATCGACTTCATGCGTGCCGCTTTAGTGGCAATCATGCCGTTGAAGGAGTCTTCCAGAGTGATGCATTGATGCGGTTCACTGCCCAGCCGTTCGGCCGCGATCAGATAGACTTCCGGGTGCGGTTTGCTATACGGCAGGTATTCGGCCGAAACCAACTGGTCGAAATAGCTCTCGAGATCGAACATCTTGAGCACCTGTTGCTGCATATGTAGCGGGGAGGCGGAGGCCAGGCCAATATTCAAATCCAGGCTACGGCACAGTTCCAGCGCGTGTTGCACTCCAGGCAACAGCGGGCGCTTTTCCCGCACCAACTCGATGGCCCGCTCGATAATACGGCCAGCCACCTCCTCCTGAGAAGGCCCTTGCCACGGCATGGCCTCGAACCACATCCGTACCACCAAATCGATGCGTAGGCCCAGCGTATCCGGCAGCTTGTGGCGATCGGACAGATCCAGACCGAGTGAACTGAAGATATCCATTTCCGCCTGTAACCACAGCGGTTCAGAGTCGATCAGCAGACCGTCCATATCAAAAATTGCGGTTGCTATGCGTTGCGAATAAGCCATTAACAATTAACTCCTGCAGCACCAGTAAAAGAAAATGTTTTCGTCACTCTATCATCTTTGTTCAAGCTCCTGCACCGGGCTGTTTGCTCAAAGTGCAGGATCTCTCTGGATTAGGCGTGAAGACGAAGAAAACGGTGGGCGAGTTTCATTAACTACAGGTAGACTTAGCCCAACAACGGTTACGTCGCTTACAAGGGGAACACATGACGTATCAACAGGCTGGGCGCGTTGCCATATTGAAACGCATTTTCGGATGGGTCGTTTTCATCCCGGCGTTACTTTCAACGCTGGTTTCGCTGCTGGGTTTTGTTTATCAACACAGTGAGAAAACCAAAGGGATCAATGCCGTGATGCTGGATTTTGTCCACGTTATGGTCGACATGGTGCGCTTCAATACGCCATTCCTGAATATTTTCTGGTATAACTCACCGGTCCCGGACGTAGAGAAGAGCCTGTCTAGTGGCGCTAATCTGATGTTTATCATTATCTATTTTCTGATTTTTGTCGGCCTGGCATTACAGACTTCCGGTGCGCGCATGTCGCGCCAGGTAAAGTTCATCCGCGAGGGGCTGGAAGATCAGATGATCCTGGAACAGGCCAAGGGCAGCGAAGGGCATACGCGTGCGCAATTGGAAGAGCGGGTAACGTTGCCGCACCACACCATTTTGCTGCAATACTTCCCGCTGTATATCTTGCCGTTGGTGATTGCCGTGGTAGCGTATTTTGTCCTCAAGCTGCTAGGGCAAATGGCCGGAGTGGCCTGACCGGGCGTAACGTAGCTCACAAGTTTCAGGGCGCTGCTTGCAGCGCCCTGATGGTTTAAAGCGCGTCAGGATGTAGCAGGTTGTCGACGGCTCGCTGGGCGATGACCAGATGTTGGCCGCCAAACAGGTTGCTGCGGTTGAGCAGGTAATAAAGCTGATACAGCGGCTGACGGTCAATAAACCCGGCTTCCAGTGGCCATACGCTCTGATAGCCGTCATAAATTTGCGCAGGCAAATCAGGATACAGCGGCAGCATCGCCAGATCGCACTCCCTATCGCCCCAATAGCAGGCTGGATCAAACAGTAGAGGCCCATCGGCGGCCTGGGCACAGTTGGCCGGCCACAGATCGCCATGCAGCAGGGAGGGCTGCGGCTGATGGTTTTGCAACCTTAGATACACCACGTCGATAATCTCGTCGATATCACCGAAGGTCATACCCTTTTCCGCGGCCAATTGGAGCTGCCAGCCGATACGTTGCTCGGCAAAAAATTCCGCCCAACGGCGTTGCCAGGCATTGGGTTGCGGGGTGGTAGAAAGATGGTTATCGAAGTCGAGCCCGAACTGTGGTTGTTCGCTCCATTGATGCAGACGGGCCAGCTGTTGCCCGAGGCAGTGCGCCCCGTGTGCATCCAGCGGTTTGAGCGGCTGATACTCCAGCAGCAGGAAACTGTAATCGCGATCGCTGCCAACCCCATATACCTCGGGGACTCGTACGGTCTTACTGCGCGCCAGCAGGGCCAGTTGATCGGCCTCCGCGCTGAATATCGGCAGCAATTCGCGGGTATCGCATTTAACAAACACCTCGCTGTCACCGTAACTCACGCGCCACGCTGGGTGGATTTCTCCCCCGGGTAGTTCAGTCCTTTCGCGGATTTCTGCGCTGCCAAGATGCTCACTCAACAGACGGCTAACGGCTTGCCACATAGTAATCCCCTTGTGTTGCCTGCGATTTCATTAGGTTAGCGTCTTTCCTGCTGCGAAAACACGATGTGGCGCACAGCTGCGCCATCTATTGACGAAAAAGTCATCGCCGCGTGTCTGGTCAAAGTATATACGCTATTGATTAATTTAAGTACGCTCAACTGGCAACTTGGCAACAGCTCGACGATGTTTAGTCGTTTCTTTACTATCCATCTCAGCAGGATTTTGTCTGGCAGAATGCCCGGCCCGGTCTTTAGCAGCAGCAATAGTGCCCGGCAGACCGGGCTTATTGGCCTTTCGCCAAGCGGGGCTCGTGGCGCTGCACGGGTTTGAAGTGGCTATAGAGCAGGGCGATAACAAACAGCAACGCCTGGACGATCACGATGCACGGCCCGGTAGCGCCGTCGATATGAAAGCTGATCAATGTCCCCAGCACGCAGGAAAACACTGAAGCGACGGTGGCGACGATCAGCATCCGGTTGAAGCTGCGGCATAGGGTAAACGCAATGATGCCTGGAGCAATCAGCATTGCAATCACCAGGATCACCCCCACCGCCTGTAGCGAGGCCACAATGGTTAACGCCAGCAGGCACAGCAAACCGTAATGCAGCAGTTTCACCGGCAGACCAATGACACGTGCATGGTTGGGATCGAAACAGTAAAGCATGAAATCCTGGCGTTTGAGCAGCACGATCGCCAGCGTGATCCCGGCGATCCACAAGGTTTGCCGCAGCTCGCCGTCGGTGATCCCCAGCATATTGCCGAACAGAATATGGCCGAGATGTTGATCGGTATCGATGCGGGCAAACAGCACCAGCCCAAAAGCAAACATGCCGGAGAAGACGATCCCCATCACCGTGTCTTCTTTGACGCGGCTGTTTTCTTTCAGATAACCCGTCGCTACCGCACAGAAAATGCCGGAAAGAAAGGCACCAATCGCCAGCGGGATCCCAAACACAAAGGCCAGCACAATGCCAGGTAACACCGCGTGAGAGATGGCATCTCCCATCAGTGACCAGCCTTTCAACACCAGATAGCAGGACAGCACGGCACAGACTACGCCGGTAACGATGGCTGCGATGATGGCGCGCTGCATAAAGGGATAGGCGAACGGTTCCGAGAGCCATTGCATCAGGTATTCCATCAGTTGCCCTCCGGGGTATTGCCACGGGTGACGCGGCGTTTTGAGGCTAATAGCCCATGCTTCGGTGCGAACAGGAAGGCAGCCAGGAACACTAAGGTTTGCAGCGTGACGATCACGCCACCGGTTGCCCCATCAACGAAGAAGCTCAGATATGCGCCCAGACCGCTGGTTATGGCACCAATCGCAATGGCAATAATCACCAGGCGACCAAAACGGTCGGTCAGCAGATAGGCAGTGGCACCCGGTGTGATCACCATGGCGATCACCAATATGGCACCAACGGTTTGCAATGCCGCCACGGTACAGGCGCTGAGCAGGGTGAAGAACAGGATCTTCAACTTTAAGGGCGAAAGTCCGATCGAGACCGCATGATTTTCGTCGAAAAATACCGCCAGCAGGTCTTTCCATACCAGACACAGGATCAGTAACGAAACGCCGATAATAATCTCCACCTGCAACACGTCTTCGTCGGCGATACCCAGAATATTGCCGAAGATGATCGACTGCACGTTCACCGAGGTGGGGTTGAGGGAAATGATCAGCAGGCCGACGGCGAAAAAGGTTGAGAAAATAAAGCCGATAATCGCATCTTCACGCAGGCGGGTAACGTGACGCACCAGCGTCATCGCCAACGCGGCCAGCATGCCGGTAAAAAATGCACCGGCCGCATAGGGCAGGCCGAGGGCATAGGCACCGGCCACGCCGGGCACCACGGAGTGGGAAAGTGCGTCCCCCATCAACGACCAGCCTTTCAGCATCAGGTACGCCGACAGAAAGGCGCAGGCCGCACCGACGATGGCACTCACCCACATTGCCTTGACCATGTAGTTATAGTTAAACGGTTGCAGCAGGATCTCGAGCATCAGGGGTTTTTCTCCTTTTGCTGGCTTTGTGCCGGAGGATCGCTCTTGGTATGGCCATAAAACACCGCAGGACGCTCGTCATCGGTTAATACCGTTACGGTGCGGGGATCGTTATCATCGTGCAGGTCGGGCCCGGAGAGGTTGATATGGCGCAATACGCCACCAAACGCCTGTTCCAGATTGCTTTGCGTAAAGGTGGTTTCAAGCGGCCCCGCGGCCAGCACGGTACGGTTAATCAGGATCACCCGATCGCAAAACTCCGGTACGCTGCCGAGATTATGCGTTGACACCAGGATCAGGTGGCCCTCATCGCGCAGCGAACGTAACAGCTCGATAATGGCGTTCTCGGTTTTGACATCCACGCCGGTAAAAGGCTCATCAAGCAACAGCACCGTGCCCTGCTGGGCCAAGGCACGGGCCAGGAATACGCGCTTCTTTTGCCCACCGGAAAGCTCGCCAATCTGCCGGCTGCGTAGCTCGCTCAGGCCAACGCGTTCCAGTGCCTTATCGACCCATAGCCGATCCTCTTTCTTGGGGATACGCAGGAAATTCATTTTGCCATAGCGGCCCATCATCACCACGTCTTCCACCAGCACCGGGAAGTTCCAGTCAACCTCTTCGGTCTGTGGCACGTAGGCGATGGTATTTTTCTTCAGCGCGGCGACAACCGGTTGCCCGCTCAGCATCACCTGACCAGACGTGGGTTTTACCAGCCCCATGATGCTTTTGAACAAGGTTGATTTACCGCTGCCGTTAACCCCCACCAAGGCACAGATCGAACCGCCGCTGAGGGTGAAACTGGCGTTCTGGATCGCCGTGTGGCCGTTATTATAGGTGACCGATACGTCATCCACGCTGAGTTCGGGGCGGATAAAGGTCTCTGTGCTCATTGATTAAATCCTTTGGCGATGGTCTGCACGGTGACATTGAGCAGGTCGATATAGGTCGGTACCGGCCCGTCTGCGGCAGACAGGGAATCGACATACAGCACGCCGCCGTATTGCGCGCCGGTTTCTTTGGCCACCTGCTTGGCAGGTTTATCCGAAATGGTGCTTTCACTGAACACCACCGGGATCTGGTTGGCCCGCACGGTATCGATCACCCGGCGTACCTGCTGTGGTGACCCCTGTTCGTCGGCATTGATCGGCCATAAATAGACTTCTTGCAACTGATAATCTTTGGCCAGATAGCTGAAGGCGCCTTCGCTGGTCACCAGCCAGCGCTGAGCTGCCGGAATACGTGACAGACGTTCACGCAGCGGTGCATCCAGCGCCGCAATCTTTTCGGCGTAGGCTTTGGCATTGCGATTATAGATTTCCGCGTTGTCGGGATCGTGCTCAACCAACGCTTTGCGGATGTTCTCAATGTAGATCAGCGCATTGCTTGGCGACATCCAGGCATGGGGATTGGGATTACCGTTATACGGTCCTTCGTGGATCGGCAGCGGGGTGATGCCATCGGTCACTACGGCGGCGGGCACCTGCTTGATATTTTCAAAGAAGCGCTGGAACCAGCGTTCCAGATTCATGCCGTTCCATAAAATCAGATCGGCATGTTGTGCCTTCACGATATCCCGTGGCGTGGGCTGATAGTCATGGATTTCCGCCCCTGGTTTGGTGATGGACTCGACCACCGCGGCGTCGCCAGCCACGTTCTGGGCGATATCCTGGATGATGGTGAACGTCGTCACCACGCGCAGCTTTTCCTTCGCCAGAGCCGGTTGGGTCACGGCAAGAACGCTGAGCCATACGCAGAGCAGGGTAAGGGGGCGTAAGCGGGACAAACTAAAACGACAACGACTAAATACGTTGTTTTTCATTGGCATGGTGACGTCTCCTGATTCAAATGAAAATGATTATCAATATCAATTGAGCGGAAGTCAAGCATCACCAAGCACGGCCGAGGGGTTATTTTGTTGTTAATGAAATAATACCGCCTTGTGAGTTATAGCATTTTATGTATCCGGATGTAACTGTTTAAAGTAGTCACTACGGGTAACTATTGTTACATCCGGTTTTTCGCCTAATGCTACTTCGCCCAACCCCTGTGCTAACTTCTGTGCATCGTCTTGATTTAATGGCGTTATTAACGCAAAGCTATTGATGCCTAATTCGTGAGGAACACCGTTTTCGTCGGTGATGGTGGTGGAAAAGCCGGCCAGTGTCATTTGTCCGGTTAATTTAGCTAAATCGGTTAAGCTTCGTTCCGGATAGCTGAAAGAAACCACAAAACCTGTGGACGAAGATTGACTCATAAATCACCTCTTGGTATATGGATAGCCAGAGAATAGACCAAAAAAGTCAGGCAGGTATCCTTACCCGTTGTATATGCTTCGCAACTCATTGAAAGGAGTGAGGGATTCTGTGAAAACAAAAATAGGTTGCCTGATGGCAATCGTACTATTAGCCGGTTGTGCGAAAGATCCGCAAACAACGGGCAACCAGGCAGGCAGTGGCACTTCGGGCGGTTGGCTAAAAACCCCACCGCAAACACCAAGCAACCGCACCGGGACACCGGTCGCTTATAATGATTATATCCGTCAGGCCGCCAGCAACTATGGCGTCGACGAAACGCTGATTAAAGCGATTATTCAGGTGGAATCCGGGTTTAATCCGAACGTGGTCAGCACTTCGAATGCCGTGGGATTGATGCAGCTGAAGGCTTCAACCGCAGGACGCGATGCCTACCGTATGAAGGGAAAAAACGGGCAGCCAAGTTCACGTGAGTTGAAGGATCCGGCGGTCAATATTGATCTGGGAACAGCCTATATCAATATTCTTCAAAGCCAGCAGCTAGCCGGGATCACTAACCCACAGACGTTACGCTATGCCACCATCGTTTCCTATGTGAACGGGGCAGGCGCGATGTTGCGGACGTTCTCATCGGATAAACGTGTGGCCGTCAACCGCATTAATCAGATGAGCCCGGACGAGTTTTATCAGCATATCCAGAAGAAACATCCGGCACCGCAAGCGCCGCGTTACCTATGGAAGGTTACCACCGCTTATCAAGCGATGGCCGACTGATCTCAGATTACCCACAACCGGCCACCGCAGGGGGCCGGTTTCGCCATTTTTTTCCGACTAAAACGTGCTTTGTATCCCATTTCTGCATATCTCCCGCCCGATGATCTAAAAAACCGCACAAATTGTTAATTTTACATTAACAAAGAAAACTTTACGTTCAATCAAATAGTTACCGGTAACATTGTTGCTATAGCTCACATTCTGACCTTCAATAAATAGACAATAACGTTACAAATTATTTTGAAATCCCGTATCGACCGCAAGGTTGGGGTTAAATAGTTGTGATTATTTTTGGATGGAATGTGACATGTCGAATGATAAAACCAACAATTCCCGCCGCGATTTTTTGCTGAAATCGATGACGTTGATCCCCGCGGCCGTTATCGGTAGCAGCGGTGTGAGTGCCCTGACGGCGCCCACACCCGTGCTTGCCGCTAGCGGTACTCCCAAACAGAATGACTATCAACCGACCTTTTTTACCCCCGAAGAATGGGCTTTTGTTCAGGCGGCGGTCGCGCGTTTGATCCCTGCGGACGATCGCGGTCCGGGCGCTTTGGAGGCTGGAGTGCCGGAATTTATCGATCGCCAGATGAATACGCCTTATGCCACCGGTGCCATCTGGTACATGCAAGGGCCATTCAATCCCGATGTTGCCCCGGAAATGGGTTATCAACTGCCGCTGGTGCCCAAACAGATCTATAACCTGGGTATTGCTGAGGCGAATGCTTACAGCTTGAAAACGACCGGTAAGGTGTTTGCCGAGCTGGAGGGCGCACAACAGGACGCTCTGTTACATACGTTTGAAGCTGGCGAGGCCGAGTTTGAGCAATTGCCTGCCAAGCTGTTCTTCTCTTACCTGTTGCAAAACACCCGTGAAGGCTTTTTCAGCGATCCGATCCATGGTGGTAACAAAGATATGGTGGGATGGAAGCTGATTAATTTTCCGGGCGCACGCGCCGACTTTATGGACTGGGTTGAGCGAGGGGAACGTTATCCCTTCCCGCCGGTATCGATTCGTGGGGAGAGAGGATAATTATGGCAACGGTAATGAAGAAACAAGACGTTGTGATCGTCGGTTTTGGTTGGGTTGGTGCGATCATGGCGAAGGAGTTGACCGAAGCCGGGCTGAACGTGGTCGCGCTCGAGCGTGGCCCAATGCGCGATACTTATCCAGACGGTTCCTACCCGCAGGTGATCGACGAACTCACCTATAATATCCGCCGCAAGCTGTTCCAGGATCTCTCCAAAAGTACCGTGACCATTCGTCACAACACCAGCCAAACCGCAGTCCCTTATCGCCAGTTGGCGGCGTTCCTGCCGGGTACCGGCGTGGGTGGCGCGGGCCTGCACTGGTCTGGCGTGCATTTCCGTATCGATCCGATGGAACTGCGCATGCGCAGCCATTATGAGGAGCGTTATGGCAAAAGCTTTATCCCCAAAGATATGACGATCCAGGATTTTGGGGTGAGCTATGACGAACTTGAACCGTTCTTCGATAAGGCCGAGAAGGTGTTTGGCACCTCCGGCACCGCCTGGACGGTGAAAGGAAAGTTGGTAGGTAAAGACAAGGGCGGTAACCCGTTTGCGCCAGATCGTTCCGACGATTTCCCGTTGAAAGCGCAGAAGAACACCTTCTCCGCCCAGCTGTTTGAAAAGGCGGCACGCGATGTAGGCTATCATCCTTACAACCTGCCTTCGGCCAACACCTCAGATTCGTATACCAACACCTATGGTGCGCAGATGGGGCCTTGCAACTTCTGTGGTTTCTGTAGCGGCTATGCCTGCTATATGTATTCCAAGGCTTCACCGAACGTCAATATCCTGCCTGCGTTGCGGATGGAAAAGCGCTTTGAGTTGCGTGCCAACGCCAACGTGCTGAAGGTCAACCTGACCGCCGATAAAAGCCGGGCAACCGGGGTCAACTATATCGATGCCCAGGGCCGCGAGATCGAACAGCCTGCCGATTTGGTGATCCTCGGTGCCTTCCAGTTCCACAATGTGCACCTGATGCTGCTGTCCGGCATTGGCAAACCTTACGATCCGCAGACCGGCGAAGGGGTGGTAGGGCGTAACTTTGCCTACCAGAACCTGACCACCATCAAGGCATTCTTCGATAAGGACGTTCACACCAATCCGTTTATTGGCGCGGGCGGCAACGGCGTTGGTCTGGATGATTTCAATGCGGATAACTTTGACCACGGTAAAGAAGGTTTTGTCGGTGGCTCACCGTTCTGGGTGAACCAGGCGGGTACCAAGCCGATCTCCGGCCTGCCAACGCCTCCTGGCACACCTGCCTGGGGCAGCAAGTGGAAAGCCGCAGTGGCGGATGCCTATACGCACCACGTTTCCATGGATGCCCATGGCGCGCACCAGTCTTATCGTAGCAACTACCTCGATCTCGATCCGAACTACAAGAATGTGTTTGGCCAACCGCTGTTGCGCATGACCTTCGACTGGCAGGACAACGACATCAAGATGGCGCAGTTTATGTTTAACAAAATGGCTCCGATTGCCAAGGCGATGAACCCGAAACTGATTTCTGGCAGCCCGAAAAACGCCAACAGCCATTTTGACACCACCAGCTATCAAACCACCCATATGAACGGCGGTGCGGTGATGGGGGAAGATCCCAAGACCAGCGCGGTCAACCGCTATCTGCAAAGCTGGGACGTGCATAACGTGTTCTCTATCGGTGCTTCGGCCTTCCCGCAAGGGCTGGGTTACAACCCGACCGGCACCGTTGCCGCGTTGGCTTACTGGTCTGCCCGCGCCATTCGCGAGCAGTATCTGAAAAATCCAGGCCCATTGGTGCAGGCATGAGGACGCGAGCGATGAAAGTAATGATCCCCGCACTGGTTCTCAGTGCGCTGAGTTTTTCCGTTTTGGCGCAGGAAGCCACCGTCAGCAGTGAACTGATCAAACGGGGGGAGTATCTGGCCCGTGCCGGTGACTGCGTGGCTTGTCATACCAATGGTAAAAGTGGCGTGCCCTTTGCGGGTGGCCTGGCGATGGAGACGCCGATTGGCACCATCTACTCCACCAATATTACTCCAGACAAAAAAACTGGCATCGGTGACTACAGTTTCGAAGACTTTGACAATGCGGTACGCAAAGGCGTTGCGAAGAGTGGCAGTACCCTGTATCCGGCGATGCCGTATCCTTCGTTTGCCCTGGTGAAAGAGGATGACATGCGTGCCATGTACGCCTATTTCATGCATGGTGTGCTGCCGGTAGAGCAGGCCAATCAGGACTCCGATATTCCGTGGCCACTGTCCATGCGCTGGCCTCTTAGCCTCTGGCGTGGGATGTTTGCACCGACGCCGGCAGATTTCGCGGCCAATACCAACGCCGATCCGGTGATCGAACGTGGCCGCTATCTGGTCGAAGGGCTGGGGCACTGCGGAGCCTGCCATACGCCGCGCAGCCTGACCATGCAAGAAAAGGCGCTGAGCAACACGGAAGGGGATGATTACCTGTCCGGCAGCAACGCACCGATCGACGGTTGGGTGGCTTCCAGCCTGCGTGGCGAGAATAAAGACGGCTTGGGCACCTGGAGCGAGGCCGAACTGACCGAGTTCCTGAAAACCGGTCGTAACGATAAGTCGGTGGTATTCGGTGGCATGAGCGACGTGGTCGAACATAGTCTGCAATATCTCAGCGATGAGGATTTGACCGCGATCTCCCGCTATCTGAAAACTTTACCGCCGCAAGACGGGAAGCAACAGGCCGCACCGCGGGAAGACAGCGTCGCCAAAGATTTATGGCGCGGTAACGACAGCAAACCAGGAGCTGCGTTATACGTTGATAACTGCGCCGCTTGCCACCGTACCGATGGCGTTGGTTACCAGCGTGCCTTCCCGGCGTTGAAGGGCAATCCGGTGGTGCAGACGGAGGACGCGACTTCGCTCATCCATATTGTGTTGGTAGGCAATACCACACCAGCGGTGAAGGGCGCTGTTTCCAACCTCACCATGCCGCCGTTTGGCTGGCGTTTGAACGACCAGCAGGTTGCCGACGTGGTTAACTTTATCCGTTCAAGCTGGGGTAACGATGCCAAGGCAATCAGTGCCTCAGATGTGGCCGACGTGCGTAAAGATCGCTCAATCATCCGCAATGAGCAGGCGATGGGCAGCGCTGCTATCCCAGAGCCGGCACCGGTGGGTGCCAAGTAATACCCCTCACGCGAACCCTCTCCCAACAGGGAGAGGGGATCGAATGTGCTATAAATTATCTACCGTGATCATCCTCAGCATCCACGTTGTTACAGATTAACTTCTGGACCCACGCAGAGCGCCGCACTGGCTCCCTCGGCCTTGGGCGAGGGCAATTGCTCAACCTAAATAGATTAGATATTTTAATGGCTCTCTCAATTGGTTGACTTTTAATCTCTTTTATTGCCCTATTCCTGGGATATTTCTCTACAAAAATCGAATATAACCATCAAGTTTAGAGGGTTATATTGTTTGTTAAGGTTATGTGTTTGTTTTTATATGAATTTACATGCACTGTTTTTGCGAGTGAATACTAAGTTCTTTAATGATATTACTGTTGACTGCAAGGAGAGGTGATTGCAAGGGAGGTGGTAATGGTAATGCTGTTATTGGTGGTGATTTATGTTTCCATCGCTTTTGAGGTAGATAGGCGCAAGCGCCTTTGCATTGGTGCAGGCCGCAAATATGGTTACAAAAAGCGTATTCATTGGCAGAGGAAATGTGTCAGGTTAATCGACACGCTGCTGTTCAGAACTTGACTCTTTTAGAACCGTCATTCGACAAGGTTATTAAGATGCTGTCGTTTCGCTATTTTTCAACAGAGATTGCCTCAATCGCGGGGCATTCTCTATCTCCTTCCAGCTGAAGAAATCTGATATTTACCCCAATATTGTTTTTTCTACGCTTAAACCACTTCGCCTTTGATTTAAATCGGTTATCGATTCAGCCATAAATTAACCCGGTTTTACGGAGGTAAATATATGTTATTCCCATGTCTTTGGCTGAAACAACCCCTGGGTGATATTGACTCCTGCTATATTAAACAGTTGATTTATTCTTTTGTTGATTAATTTATGATCTTTTTGTTGTGTTATTTTCAGAATATTGCCCTGTTTATCAAGCTATCAACTGGTCTAACCAGGTCATCATATCGCTGATGTTTCCTAATGCATTGATTTTTATTGTATTAATGGTGGGTGAAATTACATATGACCCAAAAGCTTATCGGTGTTACTACTATTAATGACCAAGGAGAGCGAAGAGGGAGGAGACTATGACAATATTGATTGTAGTTCTATTGGTCATCGTTTATGTCTGTATCGCTTTCGAGGTTGCCAGAAGAAAGCGGCTCACTATGCGGACAGGGCGAAACTACACCGACAAAAAGCGCAGCGGCTTTAAAAAGAAATGCGCCAGATTAATCAAATTACTGTTCTTTCGGACATAGCGGCAACACCAGGGAATTCGATATTTTAGGCGACAGCGATCGCCTGGTGGATATCGACAAGCCGAAACCTTTTCATTTTCAACCTGTCGATTGACCGATGATTAATTCAAATCGGGCCGAACCGCCTTAAGATCGGCTGCAGTAAACACACCTTGCAGTGTACAGAGCAAAGACGCGGTGCCATCACTGTTTTTCTCAATAAAGAACAGCTTCTCGGCCGTTTGTTTGCCGGGAATAGAGCCGGAGCTAGGGTTGTTGTTAATGGTCCAGTTGCTGCTGTTGCTCTCTTTGATCATTGGGCCATGCACATAGGGGCCGTTATTGTTCAGCAACGGGACTTGTTTTCCGACTTTTTTTACCACCACGTCAAACGCTTCGTCGGTTTCAAAGCCCCAAAAATAGTATTCCCCCGCACCAGGATGATTTTTATCAATGTTGCTATACCTGCTGATATATCTGTTCAGCGTCAGATCGCCATCGCGGTAGCTTTTGGCATCCAAGGTGACATTGCCTTTTTCTTGGATCGGTTGGGCGTTGGCGAGCCGGATCAGGTTACCGATCTGCTTATTGCCTTTCATTTGATTGAAGAACGAACCATCGCAGGCTGCAAGGTTTTTAACCACCGTATCCGCAAGGGATGAAAAACTGACTAACAATGTGAGTGCCACCGCACCCGCCACATTTTTGCTAACCATACACGTCACCTTTATCAATAGATTGCACGGGATGCGGCCAAACGCTTAGCCAGTGCAGAAATGATCGGAATCAACCTAATTCATTATAGCCAGAGCTGTGATGCTGGGGGGAGGGCGTTCATGCGGTTTAGTACAAGGCAGGGCAACATTCAGACTATCCTGACGGATGCTGCTGCACCTGCGCAAATCTTGAGCGGGGAGGGCTATTTGTGATCCTGGCGGTAAAAACCGCCAAATCCGCTGTATGCATTCAGCCGCTGCTTTACTATGGGGTGATGACTGACTATTTGCCGAGGACATGGCCATGGAAAAAATCGACCTGCATATGCATTCCAACTACAGTGATGATGCGGACTTCCCGGTGGCGACGGTGATCGCCCGCTGCCAGGCCAATGGCATAGGTACCTTGGCGGTGACCGACCATAATAATGCCAATTCGGTGCCGGAGGCCAAGGCGTTGGCCTCATCCAGCCTTAATGTGCTGTCCGGTATCGAGATTGACTGCACCTTTGATGGACGTAACTTCCACTTGTTGGGTTACGGCTTTACCCCCAGCAATGACTTTGTGGAAATCTATGACAATTTCAGTGCCATCCAACGGGAACTGACGCCGTTAAAATTTGCCAAGCTGCGCGGGTTGAAATTCTATCTGGATGAGCAGCGGCTGGCGCAGGTCTGTGGTGGTGCTCTTCCGCAGGAAGAGCAGATGGGTGAGGTGATCCTTGAAGATCCGCGCAATGATGGTCATCCGTTGCTGATGCCTTATCGTCCCGGTGGCGAAAGATCCGATATGCCATTAATCAACTTTTACTGGGACTTTTTTGGCCCCGGAAAGGTTTGCTATATGCCCGTCACCTATCCGGCCATGAGCCGCATGGTGGAGGTGATCCGCCATAACGGGGGAATACCAATTCTGGCGCATATCGGTGCCAACGTTAAACAGGATCATACCCAGGTCATCGATGAGATGTTGAAGATTGGCGTGATGGGGGTTGAGGTATTCTCCAGCTATCATTCAGCAGAATTAGCCAGCCAGCTGTATGAGTTTACCGTTGGCCGTTCGGCGTTCGTTACCTGTGGCAGCGATTTCCACGGGCGTAACAAACCGAAAATAGAAGTCGGGCAATGTGCTTATGGCCCTGAGCATATCGACGAAATACGCCGGTTTGTTGCCGCCGCCAGCGCCTGAAACGAATCTATCCCACCTGGCTCGTGAGCGGCATTGGCTGCTCACGAAGCGCGCAGTTAATCGCCCAAACATAGACCATCCTGCAGATTTTCATTATCCTTTGCCGTCCTTTTATCAGGTGGAGCAATCTATACCCTATGGATTTCAAGTTGCAGCTAGGCGACAAGCTTACTCATCCCCAGGAGCTTACTTTTGTAAGTGACTGGGGTGAGTAAGTGCAGGTAACAACGCTGCTACTTGAAAGACGACGGGTATGTCTTGCCGTTAATATCCTGTTTTAAATAACCATTCTACGGAGAAGGGAGTTTCCGTCGGGCGCATTCGTTGGCGCTGTAGATTAAGGTAAGCTGTCTCATGAGTACGATTTCTCCAGATCATGGCGCGTTGGCCATTGCCCAACCCACCAAATGGAACAAGACCGACACCGTCTGGATGTTCGGGTTATACGCGACGGCCGTAGGGGCGGGCACCCTGTTTCTGCCCATCAATGCCGGTCTGAACGGCCCGCTGGTGCTGCTCTTGATGGCACTGTTCGCTTTTCCGCTAACCTATTTACCCCATCTGGCGCTAACCCGCTTTGTCCTTTCTGGCTCCAGCCGCGATGGTAATATTCAGGACGTGGTGGTCGAGCATTTCGGTGTACTGGCCGGCAAGATCATTATGGTCTTGTACCTGATGGCGTTTTTCCCCATCGTGCTGGTCTACAGCATTTCCATTACCAACGCGTTGGACAGTTTCCTGACCCACCAATTTCACTTCGCCCCGGTGCCCCGGATCTGGCTGAGTTTGGCGGTGGTGGTGGTGCTTAATCTGGTTCTGTTGCGCGGTAAGGATACCATCGTGGCCGCGATGGGCGTCCTGGTATTCCCACTGTTGGTGTTTCTAATGGGGATCTCGCTGTATCTGGTGCCCACCTGGCAGACCGAGAATTTTGTCGCTGGCTTGGCCAACACTCAGTTCAGCAGCCCGGACCTGTGGCACTCCTTATGGTTGGCCGTGCCGGTGATGGTGTTTTCCTTTAGCCACGCGCCGATTATTTCCTCGTTTGCCTCCACCCAGAAAAGCTTATACGGTGACAAGGCTGAGCGCCGCTGTGCGCGGATTATGCGTTACAGCTACATTTTGATTTGCGTGACCGTGCTGTTCTTCGTATTCAGCTGTGTGCTGAGCCTGTCACATCAGGAGATGGAGCAGGCGAAAGCGCAGAACATCACGGTGCTGACCACCTTGGCCAACAAATTTTCCAACCCGCTGATTGCCTATCTCGGGCCGGTAATGGCGATGTTGGCGATGGCAAAGTCCTATCTTGGCACCTCTTTGGGGGTGACCGAAGGAGCAACGAGCCTGATCGATGGGCTGACACGTACTGTCGGCAAGCCGCTGAGTTCTGCGACGACCCACCGTATCTCCGGCGTGGCGCTGTTCTTGCTCACCTGGGCGGCTACCGTCTGGAATCCGAGCGCCTTACATATTATTGAAACCATCAGCGGCCCGCTGATCGCGGTGATCCTGTTTATTCTACCGATGTATGCGGTGCGAGCGGTTCCGGCTATGCGCCGTTATCGTGCCTTGAGTAATGTCTTTGTGCTGGTGATGGGATTGATTGCGCTTTCCGCCCTGGTTTATGGGCTGGCATAGTGTTCGAACTGGCCCCGCAGTCGCGGGGCTGTTTGGTTAAGCCATTGGCGTGTAGGTAGAAATGAGTTCAAATATCCCGTTGATAATAAACTGGACGCCCATACACACCAGCAGGAAGCCCATCAGGCGGGAAATCGCCTCGATACCGCTTTTGCCAACCAGCTTCATGATCCCCGTAGAACTGCGTAAACAGACCCACAGAATGATCGCTATCGACAGGAAAATGGCCACCGGTGCGACATGCAATACCCAGTTGGCAAAACCCAACGTATTTTCGTGGACGCTGGATGCGGTGCTGATGATCATGGCGATGGTACCCGGCCCCGCGGTACTAGGCATGGCCAATGGTACAAAGGCGATATTGGCCGAGGTTTTCTTGTGCAGTTCCTGGGTTTTGCTTTCTACCTCCGGGGCTTCATCGGCACCTTGTTGTGGGAATAACATGCGAAAACCGATAAAGGCGACAATCAAGCCACCGGCGATCCGCAGGCCGGGGATGGAGATCCCAAAGGTGCTCATCACCACCTGGCCTGCATAGAACGCCACCGTCATGATAAAGAACACGTATACCGACGCCATCAGCGACTGACGGTTGCGCTCTTCGTTGGTCATATTGCCTGACAGGCCCAGCAGCAATGCCACGGTCGTCAGTGGGTTGGCTAGCGGCAACAGTAAGGCTAACCCTAGCCCGATGGCCTGAAACAACTGCAGAATACTCGACATAAACAGACCCCAATAAAACAATGAAACTCCGGCGTAGCCAGAGGATTAATTTAAACCACCCTCGTCAAACCAGGCGCTCAATTTTTTTATGCCGCCATACCAACCTATAGAACGTGGTCTGTAATGCCAACATCACTAAGTAGGCGATAGGGAAGGCCATCCATACGCCCTGTAGGCCAAAGCGATCACTGAGTAGATAGGCCGCAGGCAACTGCACGGCGACGATACACAGAATGGAAATCGTCACTGGCACCACCACGACACCGCTGGCGCGCATGATGCCACCGACGATCGCCTGGAAACCAAACACCAACATGCTCCACAGCATGATATGCAGTAAATGCTCCGCTTCTGCCAATACCACCGGGCTGGTGAGGAACAGGCCCAGGATCCAGTGTGACAGCAGGTAGACCAGAATGATCAACGAACCGGTCAGCCAAAGATTGATAAACAGCCCGGTACGCAAGATGGGGGCAATTCGTTCCGTTTTACCCGCGCCGATGGCCTGAGCGCCTAATATAGAGGCGGTAACGGCGATGGACAGGGCAGGGAATTGGACATAGTTCACGATCTGCGTCACTGCACCGTAGGCTGCCGTGGCATCCGAGCCGTGGCGGTTAACCAACGTCAGGATGATCAGTTCAGACATCGAAATTACCACCATTTGCAGACCGGTGGGCAAGCCAATACGTAACACTTTGCGTAGTACCACCATATCCAGTTTCATCGCCGCAAGCATGGCGCGATCGGGTGCCAACACGTGCTTTTTGCGGCGCAGGCGCACCGTCAGATACAGCATAGCCAGCACGTTACCCACCATGCCCGCCAGAGCGGCACTCTGAATGCCCATTGGGGCAAAGCCCAACCAGCCACGGATCAGGGCCGGAGTGAGCAGCAAGCCGACGATGGTGGACAGCAATAGGGCTAAAAGTGGCGAAACGGTATCACTGACGCCACGCAGCAACTGAGTGAACAGTACAAACACCAGTAGCAGCGGCATGATCAGCATCATGACGCGGGCGTAGGAAACGGCTTCTTCAAGCACGTCTGCGGGCGTGCCTAACGCCTGCAAAGCCTGGCGGGCAAACAGACTGCCAAAGACCGCTGCCAGCAAGCCAAGCAATACGCCGAGCATCAAGGCGGTACCGGCAATGGTTTTGACTTTTTCCGGTTCGTTCGCGCCCCACGCCTGCCCAATCAGCACCGAGGCACCGGCCCCGACGCCAATCACCAGTGAGATGAAGAAGAACACGACCGGGAACATCCCGGAGATGGCGGCCAATGCATGGGTGCCGAGCATCTGGCCAATGTAGATACCGTTGAGCGTGCCAGAAAATCCCTGCAGGAAGTTGGCCAGCACCATGGGCACCAAAAAGATCAGATAGATGCGCCAAAGGGGGGGCTGCTTATGCTGTGGACGGGTTTGCATTCAATGTTTTCCTGCGGCTGAAAGGCCTGTAAAGAGTACCAAGTGTGCTGACAAAGCGTTGCCCGGTTCCGAATGTAGGGGCGCTGCTCCCGCCTGGATATCAGATGTCATCATGGGAACGCATCGCGGGTCATCCAGGCTAAATGGGCCTGGATATCGGCAGGCCAATGCGCGGTGCGCTCGGCAAACAGATTGGCGTCATGACCAAACAGTGCGCGGGTGGCTTCTTCATACCCCGGCAAGGAACCGGCTATGGCGCTCATAAAGCGATAGACGTTCTCTTTGCTACGGCGTTCATTATCCTGCTCGACCGAAACACGTCTGGCTTCATCAACCAAACGACGTAGCGCCGCAGAAGCCCCGCCACGCTGTTGTGCCAGCCATTCCCAATGGCGCGGCAGGAGGGTCACTTCACGGGCAACCACGCCGAGTTTTGGCCGCCCAACCGAGGGCTGAGCTGCGGGTTCGCCGTCGGGTTCTGCAATATCCCCACCGGGCTGAGGCCAAACGTAGCCTGCTGGCCAAGGGTAATCCACCTGTGAGCCCGTGGCATCATCAAACACCAACAGGCCACCGGCAGTGAGATCCAACTTTGCCAGCGCCTGAGCAACTTCGCCATACGACCCGGCGGCTATCCGTTGATGCTGCAAGAATGCGGTACAGCTTGGCGTAGTAACAATTTTCATGCGCTTTATATCCGGGTTAAATTATTTTACCCGGGTAATTTGACTGAGGTGTATCTGGAAGTCAAGCGCGATCAATTATGCAGCAGGGTAAACTGCGCTTTATTTATCCTCCACAGATTTAATGTTACTATTCGCAAGGCTGTGAGCAGCCACTGGAGGTTCGCGTGTTATTAACGGACCAAGTCGTGCGTCAATCTGGCAATTGTGGGCGAGATATGGCGCATAACTGACTCAACACTAACCAAAATATCTGTACTGCATGTGATCTGTCGTGTGGGTCACCACTGTAGATAAGGAATTATTAATGCCTGTTATTACTCTTCCTGACGGAAGTCAGCGTCAATACGACCATGCCGTTTCCCCGCTGGATGTTGCCCGTGATATCGGTCCTGGCCTTGCCAAAGCCTGTATCGCCGGCCGCGTTAACGGTGAACTGGTTGATGCCAACGATGCGATCGAATCCGACGCGCAACTGGCCATCATCACCATCAAAGATGCCGAAGGCCTGGAAATCATGCGCCACTCTTGTGCGCACCTGCTGGGTCATGCGATCAAACAACTGTGGCCGGATACCAAAATGGCCATTGGTCCAGTGATCGACAACGGTTTCTACTACGACGTTGACCTCGACCATACCCTGACGCAGGAAGATCTGGATCTGCTGGAGAAGCGGATGCATGAATTGGCCGACAAAGATTATGACGTCATCAAGAAAAAAGTGAGCTGGCAGGAAGCCCGCGACACCTTCGCAGCCCGTGGCGAAAGCTACAAGGTGGCGATTCTGGATGAAAATATCAGCCATGACGACCAGCCTGGCCTGTATCATCACGAAGAATACGTGGATATGTGCCGTGGCCCGCACGTGCCGAACATGCGTTTCTGCCACCATTTCAAACTGCAGAAAACCTCCGGTGCCTACTGGCGTGGCGACAGCAAAAATAAAATGCTGCAACGTGTCTACGGCACTGCCTGGGCAGACAAGAAGCAGCTGAACGCCTACTTGCAACGCCTGGAAGAAGCGGCCAAGCGTGACCACCGCAAGATCGGCAAGCAGCTCGACCTGTATCATATGCAGGAAGAGGCACCTGGCATGGTGTTCTGGCATAACGACGGCTGGACTATCTTCCGTGAACTGGAAGCCTTTGTGCGCATGAAGCTCAAAGAGCACCAGTATCAGGAAGTGAAAGGGCCGTTCATGATGGACCGTGTGCTGTGGGAAAAAA
The DNA here is from genome assembly GCF_051654945.1 of Serratia sp. (in: enterobacteria). Classification (GTDB taxonomy): domain Bacteria; phylum Pseudomonadota; class Gammaproteobacteria; order Enterobacterales; family Enterobacteriaceae; genus Chania. The sequence goes on along the minus strand of NZ_JBOFZA010000072.1, from coordinate 224,865 downwards.
CCGGCCACTGGGAAAACTACAAAGACGCCATGTTCACCACCTCTTCCGAGAACCGTGAATATTGCATCAAGCCGATGAACTGCCCGGGCCACGTGCAGATCTTCAACCAGGGCTTGAAATCCTACCGTGACCTGCCGCTGCGTATGGGCGAGTTCGGTAGCTGCCACCGTAACGAACCATCCGGTTCGCTGCATGGCCTGATGCGTGTGCGTGGCTTTACTCAGGATGATGCCCACATCTTCTGTACCGAAGATCAGGTGCGTTCCGAAGTGAACGACTGCATCAAAATGGTCTACGATATGTACGGTGTGTTTGGCTTTGAAAAGATCGTGGTGAAACTCTCCACCCGTCCTGAAAAGCGCATCGGTACTGATGAAATGTGGACTCGAGCTGAAAACGATCTGGCCGCTGCGCTGACTGAAAACGGGATTCCGTTTGAATATCAGCCGGGTGAGGGCGCTTTCTACGGACCAAAAATTGAATTTACCTTGCATGATTGTTTGGATCGCGCATGGCAATGTGGTACCGTGCAACTCGATTTCTTCTTACCGGGCCGTTTAGGCGCGTCGTATGTTGGCGAAAACAACGAACGCGTGGTCCCGGTAATGATCCACCGTGCTATTCTTGGCTCCATGGAGCGCTTCATCGGTATCCTTACCGAAGAATATGCCGGTTTCTACCCAACCTGGATTGCTCCAGTGCAGGTAGTGGTGATGAATATCACCGACAGCCAGTCTGATTATGTCCAGCAATTGACCAAAAAACTGCAAGATGCAGGGATTCGGGCAAAAGCGGACTTGAGAAACGAGAAGATTGGCTTTAAAATTCGCGAACATACTTTACGACGGGTTCCATACATGTTGGTGTGCGGTGATAAAGAGGTCGAATCAGGCAAAGTTGCCGTTCGTACCCGCCGTGGCAAAGACCTGGGGAGCCTGGACGTACAAGAAGTCGTAGACAAGCTGCTACATGAGATCCGCAGCCGAAGTCTTCATCAACTGGAGGAATAAAGTATTAAAGGCGGAAAACGAGTTCAACCGGCGCGTCCAAATCGCATTAACAAAGAAATTCGCGCGCAAGAAGTTCGCCTAACCGGCGTCGATGGCGAGCAGATTGGTATTGTCAGTCTGAATGAAGCTCTTGAAAAAGCTGAGGAAGCGGGTGTTGATTTAGTAGAAATCAGCCCAAATGCCGAACCGCCAGTTTGCCGGATCATGGATTACGGCAAATTCCTCTACGAGAAGAGCAAGTCGACCAAAGAACAGAAGAAGAAGCAAAAAGTTATCCAGGTTAAGGAAATCAAATTCCGTCCTGGCACCGATGATGGCGACTATCAGGTCAAACTACGCAACCTGATTCGCTTTCTGGAAGATGGCGATAAAGCCAAGATCACCCTGCGTTTCCGTGGGCGTGAAATGGCGCACCAGCAGATCGGTATGGAAGTGCTTAACCGCGTCCGTAAAGACCTGTGTGAAGATATTGATCTGGCAGTTGTCGAATCCTTCCCTACTCGGATCGAAGGCCGTCAGATGATTATGGTGCTCGCACCCAAGAAGAAACAGTAAGGCTTCCAAGTAATCGAACCCGCGCCGTGCAAGCGTGCGTGGGTTTTATTCGCCTCACTGATTCGTTGTTTAACAATGCGAAGTGGATTTAATTAACATGCCAAAGATTAAAACTGTACGTGGTGCAGCCAAGCGCTTCAAAAAGACCGGCAGCGGTGGTTTTAAGCGCAAACATGCTAACCTGCGTCATATTCTGACCAAAAAAGCAACCAAGCGTAAACGTCATCTGCGTCCGAAAGGCATGGTGTCTAAAAACGATCTGGTCCTGGTTATCGCGTGCCTGCCGTACGCATAAGCCACATTTTTTGAATCTAGAATAAGACTTTAGGAGAGAGCATATGGCTCGCGTAAAACGTGGTGTAATTGCACGCGCACGTCACAAGAAAATACTGAAACAAGCGAAAGGTTACTACGGTGCCCGTTCGCGCGTTTATCGTGTTGCCTTCCAGGCAGTAATCAAAGCAGGTCAGTATGCTTACCGTGACCGTCGTCAACGTAAGCGTCAGTTCCGTCAGCTGTGGATTGCACGTATCAACGCAGCTGCTCGTCAGAACGGCTTGTCTTACAGCAAATTCATTAACGGCTTGAAAAAAGCTTCTATTGAAATTGACCGTAAGATCCTGGCTGACATCGCAGTATTCGACAAAGTGGCCTTCGGCGCACTGGTTGAAAAAGCGAAAGCAGCACTGGCGTAAGCTAGTTGAAAAGAGGGAGCTTGCTCCCTCTTTTACTATTTGTTATCACTACAGATATTGACTTTTACTGGCTGGCGCTATAACACTGGTAGCCAAGCTAACGACTAAGGTACGACAACCATGCACGCTGTTATTTTCCGCTTCTTTTTTTACTTTAGCGCCTGACTTCAGGAGGCTTTGCGCGTAAGAAAAGAAACGGAAAGTAGCGCCTAAGCCTCCCAAGTGGAGGCTTTTTTGTTTCCGCTCATCGCCAATGAGTGCTTTGGGGATGAGTGCCAGGTGTGTTCGAAAAATCACAATAATTACTTAGCGGGCCATAGGGCCAGAGGAAGAGGAAAGCAATGTCACATCTCGCAGAGCTGGTTGCCAACGCCAAGGCAGCCGTAGACGATGCCCAAGATGTTGCCGCGTTGGATTTGGTACGCGTCGAATATTTTGGCAAGAAAGGTCATTTCACCTTACAGATGCAGTCCCTGCGTGAAGTGCCAGCGGAAGAGCGCCCGGCAGCCGGGGCGGTGATCAACCAGGCAAAACAGGAAGTTCAGGATGCGCTGAACGCGCGCAAGAACGCGTTGGAGTCTGCGGTACTGAACGCCCGCCTGGCGGCGGAGACCATCGATGTCTCGCTGCCGGGGCGTCGCCTGGAGAACGGTGGCCTGCACCCGGTCACCCGCACCATCGATCGCATTGAAACCTTCTTTGGTGAGCTGGGCTTCTCGGTAGAGACCGGCCCGGAAATCGAAGATGACTATCATAACTTCGATGCGCTGAACATCCCCGGGCACCACCCGGCGCGCGCCGATCATGACACCTTCTGGTTTGATGCCACGCGTCTGCTGCGCACCCAGACCTCGGGCGTGCAGATCCGCACCATGAAGAACCAGCAGCCACCAATCCGCATCATTGCGCCGGGCCGTGTGTATCGTAACGACTACGATCAGACGCACACCCCGATGTTCCATCAGATGGAAGGGCTGATTGTCGATAAAGACATCAGCTTTACCAATCTGAAAGGGACGCTGCACGATTTCCTGAACAACTTCTTTGAAGAAGACCTGCAGGTGCGTTTCCGTCCTTCCTATTTCCCGTTCACCGAGCCTTCTGCCGAAGTGGACGTGATGGGCAAGAACGGCAAGTGGCTGGAAGTGTTAGGCTGCGGCATGGTGCACCCGAACGTACTGCGCAACGTGGGCATCGATCCGGAAATCTATTCCGGTTTTGCCTTCGGCATGGGTATGGAGCGTCTGACGATGCTGCGTTACGGTGTCACCGATCTGCGTGCGTTCTTCGAAAACGATCTGCGTTTCCTCAAACAGTTTAAGTAAGGCGGGAATATCACATGAAATTCAGTGAACTCTGGTTGCGCGAGTGGGTAAACCCGGCCATCAGCAGCGAAGCATTATCCGATCAAATCACCATGGCTGGCCTGGAAGTGGACGGCGTTGAGCCGGTGGCTGGCGTGTTCAACGGCGTGGTCGTGGGCCACGTGGTGGAGTGCGGTCAGCACCCGAACGCCGACAAACTGCGCGTTACCAAAGTGGACGTGGGCGGCGAACGCCTGTTAGACATCGTTTGTGGTGCGCCAAACTGCCGTGTTGGCCTGAAAGTGGCTGTTGCTACCGTCGGTGCCGTGCTGCCGGGTGATTTCAAAATCAAAGCCGCCAAGCTGCGTGGCGAGCCTTCCGAAGGTATGCTGTGTTCGTTCTCCGAACTGGCGATTTCCGACGATCATGGTGGCATCATCGAGCTGCCGCAAGATGCGCCGATCGGTACCGATATCCGCGATTATCTGCAACTGAACGATAGCGCGATCGAAATCAGCGTTACGCCGAACCGTGCCGATTGCCTGGGCATCATTGGCGTAGCGCGCGACGTTGCCGTGCTGAACCAACTGCCGCTCACCGAGCCGGATATGAGCCCGGTTGCAGCCACCATCACCGACACGCTGCCAATCCGCGTAGAGGCTCCACAAGCCTGCCCACGTTACCTTGGCCGCGTAGTGAAAGGCATCAACGTGAAGGCACCTTCACCGCTGTGGATGCGTGAGAAGCTGCGCCGCGCCGGTATTCGCTCGATTGATGCCGTGGTAGACGTGACCAACTACGTGCTGATGGAGCTGGGCCAGCCAATGCACGCTTTTGACCTCAATCGCATTGAAGGCGGTATCGTGGTGCGTATGGCCCGCGAAGGTGAAACCCTGCGTCTGCTGGATGGCAACGAAGCCAAATTGCAGGCGGATACGCTGGTGATTGCCGATGAGCAAAAAGCGCTGGCAATGGGCGGTATCTTTGGTGGCGAGCATTCCGGCGTGAATGACGAAACCCAGGATGTGCTGCTGGAATGCGCCTTCTTCAGCCCGCTGTCGATTACTGGCCGCGCTCGCCGTCATGGCCTGCATACCGACGCCTCCCATCGTTACGAGCGTGGCGTTGACCCGGCACTGCAACATAAAGCGATGGAGCGTGCCACACGCCTGCTGATCGAGATCTGCGGTGGTCAGGCTGGCCCAATCATTGATGTCAGCGATGAAAGCACCTTACCGAAGCGTGCCACCATTGCGCTGCGCCGTGAAAAGCTGGACCGCCTGATTGGCCACGTGGTCCCAAGTGAGCAGGTGAGCGATATTCTGCGCCGCCTGGGTTGTCAGGTTACCGAGCAGGGTGACAACTGGCTGGCGGTCGCACCAAGCTGGCGTTTCGATATGGAGATCGAAGAAGATCTGGTGGAAGAAGTGGCCCGCGTGTATGGCTACAACAACATCCCGGATGTGCCTGTGCGCGCCGATCTGGTGATGACCAAACACCGTGAAGCCGATCTGACGCTGAAGCGTGTGAAGACCATGTTGGTCGATCATGGCTATCAGGAAGCAATTACTTACAGTTTTGTCGACCCGAAAGTACAGGCGCTGTTGCACCCAGCTGAAGAAGCGTTGATCCTGCCAAGCCCTATCTCGGTAGAGATGTCTGCCATGCGTCTGTCGCTGTGGACGGGCCTGCTGTCGGCGGTGGTTTATAACCAGAATCGCCAGCAAACGCGTGTGCGCCTGTTTGAGAGCGGGCTGCGCTTTGTGCCTGATACTGCGGCGAATCTGGGGATCCGTCAGGATGTCATGCTGGCTGGCGTGATTGCCGGGCATACCCATGATGAACATTGGGATCTGGCAAGAAAGCCGGTGGACTTCTATGATTTGAAAGGGGATCTGGAGTCGGTACTGGAGCTGACCGGTAAATTATCCGAAATTCAGTTCAAGGCACAATCCAATCCAGCCCTGCATCCTGGGCAGAGTGCGGCCATTTATTTACACGGCGAACGTGTCGGTTTTATCGGTGTTGTGCACCCAGAACTTGAACGTAAACTGGATCTTAACGGCCGAACTGTGGTATTTGAATTGGAGTGGAACAAGGTCGCAAGCCGCGCCGTGCCTCAGGCCCGAGAGGTTTCTCGCTTCCCTGCAAACCGCCGCGATATCGCCGTTGTAGTGGCTGAAAACGTCGCCGCAGAAGATATTTTGGCAGAGTGTAAGAAAGTTGGCGCAAATCAGGTAGTTGGCGTAAACTTGTTTGATGTGTACCGTGGCAAGGGCGTAGCTGAGGGTTATAAGAGCCTGGCTATCAGTCTGGTATTGCAGGATACCGCCCGTACACTGGAAGAAGAGGAGATTGCCGCTACCGTTGCAAAATGTGTAGAGGCTCTAAAACAGCGATTCCAAGCATCCTTGAGGGATTGAACCTATGGCGCTTACTAAAGCTGAAATGTCAGAACACCTGTTTGAGAAGCTAGGGCTTAGCAAACGGGATGCCAAAGACCTGGTAGAACTGTTCTTTGAAGAGGTCCGTCGGGCTCTGGAGAATGGGGAACAGGTCAAGCTGTCTGGTTTTGGCAATTTTGATTTGCGAGACAAGAACCAACGTCCGGGACGCAACCCGAAAACCGGTGAGGACATTCCGATTACGGCGCGCCGCGTGGTCACTTTCCGTCCGGGACAGAAACTGAAAAGCCGGGTGGAGAACGCCAGCCCGAAAGAGTAAGTTACACAACGCCAAAAAGGCCGCGCAAGCGGCCTTTTTCTTTGGGAGCTACTGGGCCAATCCTGTAGGGGCGCCGCATGTTGAACCCGTTCTCACCAAAATAACCGTGTAGGAATTGCGTAAGCAGAGCGAAAACGATCTGAAAATCGGCGTTGCTCCAATAGGCGTGCCAGGGGGGCCTTGATATAACCATCCCAGCTTTACTAAAGGGAGAGCGTCCAATGAAAAAGATCCTGTTGCTGGTGTGTTTACCGCTGTTGCTGCCGATTGCGGCCCAGGCGGCCGTCTCTATTGATATCAACGTGCCCGGTGTTTCACTGCATCTTGGTGATCAGGATAAACGCGGTTACTACTGGGATGGCTACGACTGGCGTCCACCGCAGTGGTGGCATGAACATCAGGGGCGTGGCATAGGGGAACGTAACGTTCGTGGCCTGTATTGGGACGGTGGCCGCTGGCAACCGGCTCCGGCACACGGTAATCAACCGCGTGGAGGCAACCCTTTCCACGGCGATCGTCATGACAATGGCAATGCGCATAACAACCAGCATGACAACGGCGGCCGTGATGATCAGCACGATCGTGGCAACGATCATGACCGTGGCAACAACAATAACGGCAATGGGCAGGGTAAACCTTACCCAGACAAGGGCAACGGCCCACAGCGTTAATCAATTCCACGGAGGCTGGTATTGCCATCATCATCTTGATGCCCGGCAGTGCCAGCCGCTGTTTTCCCCACCATTCACGCATTCAAACCTTCCCCTCAGCGCCCGAACCTCCTACTATTTGCTGCAAGACGTTATTTTCAGGCCATAATCCTGGCCAGTAGGGAAGTTGTGTAGTCATGCCGAGCAGTCAAACCTTCACGTTGTTACAACAGCATCAACACCGACGCGATAAACGCTATTTGTCCTGGCTGGCGCTGGGCGTCGTGCTGGCGTTTGCCTTCAGCCTGAGCGCCGGGGATCTGTGGATCTGGCCTGCGCAATGGTTGAGTGAGCCTGCACAACTGTTTGTCTGGCAATTGCGGCTGCCACGCGCGCTGGCGGTGATGCTGGTAGGGGCAAGCCTGGCGGTGGCTGGGGCAGCAATGCAGGCACTGTTCGAGAACCCGCTGGCGGAACCAGGGTTGCTGGGCGTATCCAACGGTGCCGGAGTGGCGCTGGTGCTGACGGTACTGTTCGGTAACGGCCTGTTGCCAGTAGCGGTGATGAGCATGAACGCCATTATTGGCGCGTTGGTGATGACCTTGTTGTTGCTGATGTTTGCCCGCCGCCGCCGGTTGAGCAACGCGCGTTTGCTACTGGTGGGTGTCGCGCTGGGGATTGTGTGCAGCGCGATCATGACCTGGGCCGTCTATTTCAGTTCGAGCCTCGATCTGCGACAGTTGATGTATTGGATGATGGGCGGTTTCGGCGGCGTGGATTGGCGGCAGAAATGGCTGCTGTTAGCCCTGTTGCCGGTGCTGCTGTGGTTATGCGCGCAAGGCAAGCCACTCAACTTGATGACGCTTGGCGAGATGCAGGCGCGGCAGTTGGGTCTTTCCCTGCATGTATGGCGTAATCTGCTGGTGCTGGCTATTGGCTGGTTGGTGGGAACCAGCGTGGCGCTGGCGGGCGTGATTGGCTTTCTCGGTCTGGTGATCCCGCACATTTTGCGCCTCAGCGGTTTGACCAACCAGCGCTATCTGCTGCCTGGCTGTGCGCTGGCGGGGGCGGGCGTGTTATTGGTGGCAGACGTGGTGGCGAGGATTGCGTTGTTTTCGGCGGAATTACCCATCGGCGTGGTGACTGCGACGCTGGGAGCGCCACTTTTTATCTGGTTACTGGCCCGGACAAAAAGCGTAAGGTAAACCGGCTACCGGCGATCGCCGGCGGCGTTTTTCTGTATCACCTGCAAATAAAACCAAAGGATAACATCTGATGAGCAACCCGATTTATGCCATTCCCCTGCAAACCATCGAGAACCAATCAACCACGCTGGACGCCTATGCGGGCAAGGTGCTGCTGGTGGTCAACGTGGCGTCGGAATGCGGCCTGACCAAGCAGTACGAAGGTCTGGAAAAGCTTTATGAAACCTGGCGTGAGCAGGGTTTTGCGGTGTTGGGCTTCCCCTCCAACGAGTTTCTTGGTCAGGAGCCGGGCAGCAATGAAGAGATCCTGGCGTTCTGCCGTGGCACCTTTGGCGTCCAATTCCCGATGTTTGCCAAAATCGAAGTCAATGGCGAAGGGCGTCATCCGCTGTATCGGCAACTGATTGCCGCACAACCACAGGCCGTTGCGCCGGAAGGCAGCGGTTTCCTGGAGCGGATGAGCAGCAAAGGCCGTGCACCGAAGCAAACCGGCGATATCCTGTGGAACTTTGAGAAGTTCTTGATTGGCCGTGATGGCACGGTGATCCAGCGTTTCTCACCGGATATGACGCCGGAAGATCCGCAGGTGTCCGAGGCCATCAAACAGGCCTTGGCCAAGTAAAGGAGCGATAGCACCATGCTGCAACTCAGTGAGGTCGGGGTAGAAGGGCGATTAATGCCGTTTTCGGGGCAAATCGCCGCTGGGTTGCAGGTGCACCTGATCGGCCCAAACGGCGCAGGCAAGAGTACGCTGTTGGCCAGATTGGCGGGAATGCTGCCGGGGTCTGGCGAAATTCGTTTATCTGGCCGGTTGCTGGAGGCGTATACGGGGGCGGAGCTGGCCAGACACCGGGCTTATCTGTGTCAGCAGCAGCCTCCGGTTGCGCTGATGCCGGTGTTTCAATATCTCGCCTTGCATCAGCCCGCTGGGGCGGACGCAGGTGAACTGGAAAGCACGATTGTTTATCTGGCCCGTAGCCTGAAGCTGGCGGATAAGTTATCCCGCATGTTGACCCAGCTCTCAGGGGGCGAATGGCAACGGGTGCGGCTGGCTGCGGTGCTGTTGCAGGTTTGGCCAACGGTCAACCCGCTGAGCCAACTGCTGCTGCTTGATGAACCCACCAACAGCCTGGATGTGGCGCAAAAGGTGGCGCTCGATCGCTTACTGCAAGAATTTTGTCAAAATGCCCGCAGTGCGCTGGTCTGCGCTCACGATCTCAATCATACCTTGCAACAGGCCGATCGAGTCTGGTTACTGCAAGCCGGGCGGCTGGTGGCTGAGGGGAATACGCACGAGGTCATGGAGCCGGGGCTATTATCCAGGGTCTACGAAGTGGATTTCCATCTGCAGGCGGTGGGGGAGCAACGCTGGATTATGACTAAAACGGCCTAGTGATGTTGCCGTAAATAGGAGTTAAACGAAAAGTAAACGTGCACGATATAATTACTCTACGGGGGAGCGAAATTCCTCCGTTAATCCCGCCAGCTTTGTTGAACAACGCCCATTCCCTGCTAGGCTGATTAGGTTCAAATAAAATTCGGTAAATAATTATAACTGTATAACATTATGATTATACAGAAGATAACTATTTCACTGCTGCCAACGTTTTGCAAAAAGTTTCCTGATAATAATTCCCCCCTTAAGGTTTAGTTAAGCTTACCCAAGTACATTGGTGGTTAATTTACCAGGAACCATTCTCTGTGACGTTTACTATTCGTTAAATGTAAGAGTCTTACAGTGGCTTAAAGAAAATCGAGACGTTTGGGGTTTAATTATGGATCAATTCCTGCCTTTTTCACGCCCGGCGATTGGGGATGAAGAAATTGCGGCGGTAGAAAAGGTGTTGCGTTCCGGCTGGATCACCACCGGGCCGCAAAATCAGCAGTTGGAAAGCGAGTTTTGCCGAACCTTTGGCTGCAAGCATGCGGTGGCCGTCAGTTCTGCAACGGCAGGTATGCATATCACCTTGATGTCTCTGAGGATCGGGCCTGGTGATGAGGTGATTACTCCCTCTCAGACCTGGGTGTCCACCCTCAATATGATCGAGTTGCTTGGCGCTACGCCGGTGATGATCGATATCGACCGTGATACGTTGATGGTCAGCGCAGCGGATGTTGAAGCGGCCATCACCGCACGTACCAAAGCGATTGTTCCCGTTCACTATGCGGGCGCGCCATTACCAATGGATGCGTTACGCGATGTGGCACAACGTCACAATATCCCCCTGATTGAAGATGCGGCTCATGCCGTGGGCGCTCGTTTCAATGGTGAATGGGTCGGCGCACGGGGTACCGCGATCTTCTCTTTCCACGCCATCAAGAACCTGACCTGTGCCGAAGGTGGCCTGATCGCTACCGATGATGATGAATTGGCCGATCGCGTCCGCTGCCTGAAATTCCACGGCTTGGGTGTTGATGCCTTCGATCGTCAATTACAGGGGCGTAAGCCACAGGCCGAAGTAGTTGAGCCTGGCTATAAATATAACCTGTCCGATATTCACGCGGCGATCGCCGTGGTGCAGTTGGCGCGTTTGCCTGAACTGAATGCCCGGCGCAAGGTGCTGGCGGAACGTTATCTGGCCGCACTGCAAGACTCGCCTTGCCAACCGTTGGGGTTGCCGGATTACCCGCACGAACACGCCTGGCATCTGTTTATGGTACGTGTTGATGCCCAGCGCTGTGGTATTGAGCGCGATCAATTGATGGAACGGCTGAAAGAAGTCGGCGTGGGCACCGGCCTGCATTTTCGCGCGGCGCATACGCAAAAATTCTATCGTGAACGTTACCCACAGCTGTCACTGCCCAATACCGAATGGAACTCGGCACGCCTGTGTACCTTACCGCTGTTCCCGGATATGACCGAAGCCGATGTCGATCGTGTGGTCAATGCCCTGTCTTCTGTTCTGGAGTCTTCAAGTGTCTCGCGCTGAACCGATTAGTAAAGTTTCGGTGGTGATCCCGGTGTTCAACGAGCAGGAAAGTTTACCTGCCTTGCTGGAACGCACCACCGCTGCCTGTAAGCAGTTACTGCAACCCTATGAAATTATCCTGGTTGATGATGGCAGTAGCGACGACTCCGCCGCCATGTTGACCGCCGCAGCGGAACAGCCCGGCAGTTGCATTATTGCCGTGCTACTGAATCGTAACTACGGCCAGCATTCCGCCATTATGGCGGGCTTCAATCAGGTCAGCGGCGATCTGGTGATCACTTTGGATGCCGATCTGCAAAACCCGCCGGAGGAAATTCCCCGTCTGGTCAGCGTTGCGCAAGAGGGCTATGACGTGGTGGGTACCGTACGTGCCAACCGTCAGGATTCCTGGTTCCGCAAAACCGCCTCACGCATGATCAACATGATGATCCAGCGCGCCACCGGCAAATCCATGGGCGACTATGGATGCATGCTGCGTGCCTATCGCCGCCACATTATTGACGCGATGCTGCACTGTCATGAGCGCAGCACCTTTATTCCGATCCTGGCCAACACCTTTGCTCGCCGCACCACGGAGATCGAGGTACGCCACGCCGAGCGCGAGTTCGGTGACTCCAAATACAGCCTGATGAAGCTGATCAACCTGATGTATGACCTGATCACCTGTCTGACTACCACGCCGCTGCGGTTGCTCAGCGTGGTGGGCAGCGTGATCGCGCTGTCGGGCTTCGTGCTGGCGGTGCTGTTGATCGTGCTGCGCCTGATCCTGGGGCCTGAATGGGCGGCAGGTGGGGTCTTCACGCTGTTTGCGGTGCTATTCACCTTTATCGGTGCACAGTTTGTCGGTATGGGATTGTTAGGGGAGTACATCGGCCGGATTTATAACGATGTCCGTGCTCGTCCCCGCTATTTTGTCCAGAAAGTGGTTGGTGCTAAACCAACCCAAAATACTCAGGAAGAAGAATGATGAAAGCTATCGTATTTGCTTACCATGATATCGGCTGCGCAGGCTTGAAAGCGCTGACAGAAGCGGGCTATAACGTACAGGCCGTGTTTACCCATACCGAAGACCCAGGTGAGAACAACTTCTTCTCTTCCGTTGCTCGTCTGGGTGCCGAACTGGAGTTGCCGGTGTATGCGCCGGAGGACGTCAATCATCCGCTATGGGTGGAACGCATCCGTGAGCTGCAACCGGATATCATCTTCTCTTTCTATTACCGTAACATGCTGAGCGAAGAGATCCTGTCGCTGGCCCCTAACGGCGGGTTTAACCTGCATGGTTCACTGTTGCCGCGCTATCGTGGCCGTGCGCCAATCAATTGGGCACTGGTGAACGGCGAAACGGCAACCGGCGCTACGCTGCACAAGATGGTCAGACGCCCAGACGCCGGTGATATCGTCGGCCAGCATAAGGTGGCGATTTCCGAGCAGGACACGGCGCTGACGCTGCACAAAAAAGTGTTGGAAGCGGCACAGGTTGTGTTGAAAGAGCAACTGCCGAAACTGAAAAATGGCACAGCGACACTGACCGTACAGAATGAAGCGGATTCCAGCTACTTTGGTCGCCGTACCGCCGCCGATGGTGAGATCCTCTGGCACAAATCCGCCCGTGAAATCAACAATCTGGTGCGTGCCGTTACCGAACCTTATCCGGGCGCATTCAGCTATCTGGGCCAGCGCAAGATGATCGTTTGGCGCGCACGCGTGCTGAATACCGCACACGATAAGCAACCGGGTACGGTGCTGAGCACCACGCCACTGGTGATCGCTTGTGGTGAAGGGGCGCTGGAAATTGTTGCTGGCCAGAGCGAGTCGGGCCTGTATGTGCAGGGCAGCCGTCTGGCGCTGGAAATGGGCATGGTGACCGACGTGCGTCTGGCTGCCAAGCCTAATTCCGTGATGAAACGTCGGACCCGCGTGCTGATCCTTGGCGTGAACGGCTTTATCGGCAACCACCTCACCGAACGCCTGTTGCGCGAAGATCGTTATGATATCTACGGCCTGGATATCGGCTCTGATGCGATCGGCCGTTTCCTGGATAACCCGCGTTTCCACTTTGTGGAAGGGGATATCAGTATCCATTCCGAGTGGATCGAATATCACATCAAGAAATGCGACGTGGTGTTGCCGCTGGTAGCGATCGCTACACCGATCGAATACACCCGTAACCCGCTGCGCGTTTTCGAGTTGGATTTCGAAGAAAACCTGAAAATCGTCCGCGACTGTGTGAAATACAACAAACGCATCATCTTCCCGTCGACTTCCGAAGTGTATGGCATGTGTGACGATAAAGAGTTTGATGAGGACACCTCACGTCTGATCGTCGGGCCAATCAACAAACAGCGTTGGATCTACTCGGTCTCCAAGCAATTGCTGGACCGGGTGATCTGGGCCTATGGAGCCAAAGAAGGCCTCAAATTCACGCTGTTCCGTCCGTTTAACTGGATGGGGCCACGCCTGGACAACCTGGACGCGGCGCGTATCGGTTCTTCCCGCGCGATCACTCAGTTGATCCTGAACCTGGTTGAAGGATCTCCTATCAAGCTGGTGGACGGTGGGGCGCAGAAACGCTGCTTTACCGACATCAACGACGGTATCGAAGCGCTGTACCGCATTATTGAAAACCGTGACGGCCAGTGCGATGGTCAAATCGTCAACATCGGCAACCCGACCAACGAAGCCAGTATTCGTGAATTGGCGGAAATGCTGCTGGCCAGCTTCAACGAGCATCCGCTGCGCGGCAATTTCCCACCGTTTGCCGGTTTCAAGGATGTGGAAAGCAGCAGCTACTACGGCAAAGGCTATCAGGATGTCGAGCATCGTACGCCAAGCATCAAGAACGCGCGCCGCCTGCTGGACTGGCAGCCGACCATCGCCATGCAGCAGACCGTTGCCGAGACGCTGGACTACTTCCTGCGCACCACGGTAAAGGAAGGTGAGAGTGCATGAAGAAGGTCGGCCTGCGAGTTGATGTAGACACCTTTAGCGGTACCCGTGAAGGGGTACCGCACCTGCTGGAACTGTTGGCCAAATACGAGATTCAGGCCAGCTTCTTCTTCAGCGTCGGGCCGGACAATATGGGGCGTCACTTGTGGCGCCTGCTTCGTCCTCAATTCCTGCTGAAAATGTGGCGTTCCAAGGCCGCATCGCTGTATGGCTGGGATATTCTGTTGGCAGGCACCGCCTGGCCGGGGCGGAATATCTCTCGATCTTTGGGGCCGCTGATGAAGCGTACGCTGGAGATGGGCCATGAGGTAGGATTGCACGCTTGGGATCACCAAGGTTGGCAGGCCAAGGTGGGGCAGTGGTCAAAAGCCCAGTTGGCGCAACAGGTGCAACTGGGCGTTGATGCGTTGGCAAACGCGATCGGAGAACCGGTTCAGTGTTCCGCTGTGGCAGGGTGGCGTGCCGATCAGCGCGTGGTGGAGGTGAAGCAAGATTTTGCTTTTCAGTACAACAGCGATTGTCGAGGCACCCATCCTTTCCGCCCGCTATTAGAGAACGGCCAACCCGGCACGGTGCAAATCCCCGTGACGTTGCCCACCTTTGATGAGGTGATTGGCCGTGAGACCAGCATGGCGGACTTCAATGACTATATTCTGCAAGCGATAACCAACGATCGCGGTGTGCCGGTATACACCATTCACACCGAAGTTGAAGGTATGTCGCAGTCGGCGATGTTCGAACGGTTATTACAACGTGCCAAACAGCAGGGCATAGAGTTCTGTCCTCTGAGCGCATTGCTGCCGCAAGACGTATCATCTTTACCGTTAGGCCGAATTACACGAGCGCCGTTTCCTGGCCGAGAAGGCTGGTTGGGTTGTCAAACCGCAGTTGGGGGAAAAGACGTTACATGAAAGCGCTGAAAGGAACCTGGGCCATCGTTTTGGCCATTTTTTTTGCTCTGGTTTACCTGCTGCCACTGAATGGGCGGTTGCTGTGGCAGCCTGATGAAACCCGCTATGCCGAGATTAGCCGTGAGATGCTGGCGCGTGGCGATTGGGTAGTCCCTCATCTGCTCGGCCTGCGCTACTTTGAAAAGCCGGTCGCCGGTTACTGGATCAATAACATCAGCCAATGGCTGTTCGGCGACAGTAACTTTGCCGTGCGCTTTGGCTCGGTATTCAGCACCGGCATGACCGCCTTGCTGGTTTTTGCCCTGGCCTGGCTGATGTGGAAAAACGCGCGTCGTGCCTGCCTGGCGGTGCTGATCTTTCTGTCAATGGTGCTGGTATTCAGCATCGGCACGTACAGCGTGCTCGATCCGATGATCTCACTGTGGCTGACAGCGGCTATGGTCAGCTACTACCTGACGCTGCAAGCCACCACCGCCAAAGGGAAACTGGCTGGCTATGTGCTGCTTGGCCTGGCCTGTGGCATGGGTTTTATGACCAAGGGCTTCCTGGCGCTGGCGGTACCGGTGATTGCCGTGATCCCGATTGTGATCCAGCAGCGCAAAGTCAGAGATCTGTTGTGCTATGGGCCGGTGGCGATCGTGGTTGCAGCATTGCTCAGCCTGCCGTGGGCGCTGGCAGTAGCCCAGCGTGAGCCGGACTTTTGGAACTACTTTTTCTGGGTGGAGCATATTCAGCGCTTTGCTGAAGAAAATGCCCAGCATAAGGCCCCCTTCTGGTATTACCTTCCGATCCTGATCGCTGCGGTATTACCGTGGCTGGGACTATTGCCAGGCTCACTGCTCAAGGGATGGCGTGAACGCGCTCAACGCCCGGAGTTGTTCTTCCTGCTGAGCTGGGTGGTAATGCCGCTGATCTTCTTCAGCATCGCCAAAGGCAAGCTTCCTACCTATATTCTGCCATGCATGGCACCGTTAGCCCTGCTGATGGCGGCGTACGCCGAGGACTGTGTTGGTCAACTGCGCACCAGGGTATTCAAGGTCAATGCCGTACTGAACGGTCTGTTTGGGCTGATTGGTATTATCGCGTTGCTGTTGATCGGTTCCGGTGTGTTACCCAAAGTGCAGCTGTTTACCGCCGATGAATGGCCGAAAATCGTGCTTGGCCTGATTGCCTTTGGTGGTTGGCTGCTGTTTGCCGTGGTTTCCGCCCGTGATAACGCGAAACGCTGGACCTGGGCGGCCGCTTGCCCACTGCTGCTGTGCCTGTTGATCGGCTATGCCATTCCGCAGCAGGTGACCGATTCCAAGCTGCCGCAAAACTTTACCCGTGACAATATAGCCATGCTCAGTCAGAGCCGGTTTGTATTGGCCGATCGCGTGGGTATCGCCGCTGGCCTCGCCTGGGAACTAAAACGCAGCGATGTGTTGATGTACGGCGAGAAAGGCGAGATCGCCTATGGCTTGGCTTATCCGGATGCTAAAGGTCACTATATCGGCGAGGAAGATTTTGCTGGCTGGCTGACGCAGGCTCGCAAGCAAGGGGACGTATCGCTGGTGATGCAACTCTCCCGTGGTGAGCATGTGCCGACAGATTTGCCAACGCCAGACAGCGTGGTCGAGATGCACCGCATGGCATTGGTATGGTATAAGCAGCAGCCATGATGGCATATTTATTGGTGATCCTGGTTAGCCTGTTCACCTGTGCAGGGCAACTGTGTCAGAAGCAGGCGGCCCTCAGTTGGCAACAGGCTACCGCACGGCGGTGGGTTATAACGCTGCGCTGGTTGGCGCTGGCGGTGTTGCTATTGGGGCTGGGCATGTTGGTGTGGCTCTCGGTGTTGCAGCGCCTGCCGCTTAGTGTGGCCTATCCGATGCTGAGTCTCAATTTTGTCCTGGTGACGCTGGCGGCACGCTGGTTGTTTAATGAACCGACTACGCTGCGCCACTGGTGCGGCGTGGTGTCAATCATGCTGGGGATCCTGTTGATGAGTCTGCAATCATGAAAGGCTATCTTTGGGGCGCGGGTAGCGTACTGCTGGTCACGCTGGCACAGTTGCTGATGAAATGGGGCATGGGGCAGATCCCGCTGCTATCCATTATTGAGGTGAACTGGCCGTTACTCAACCATTACGCTGTGGCCCTGCTAGCAGTGGCCATGGGTATCTGCGGCTATGCGTTATCGATGCTGTGCTGGTTCTTTGCGCTCCATTACCTGCCGCTGAACCGGGCTTATCCGCTGTTGAGCGTCAGCTATGCGTTGGTATATCTGGCTGCGGTGATCCTGCCCTGGTTTAATGAATCGGCCACCCTGCTTAAAACGCTGGGGACGTTGTTTATTCTGTTCGGCGTCTGGCTGATTAACGGTCATCGGGCGGAAAAAAAGCGCGAATAGTGAAAAAAAACGCTGTCGATTCGAATATCTCATGCCCAAAACTTGCCTTTTTCCCAGCTTGAGCGATAAATTAACGCCAAACAGCATTCTCCTTACCTGGGGTGGCGGGGTGAAATACCGCAGGCGGTTGATCCGGTTCGGTGTTCAAGTGAAAGGTAAAATGCGATGCGTGTATGGTTTCTATTAGCCAGTTTGATCCTTGCCGGTTGCAGCAGCCATGCGCCACCGCCGAGCGGCCGTTTGTCCGATTCCATCGTGGTAGTCGCGCAATTGAACGAGCAACTGCGCCAATGGTACGGCACCCCGTATCGCTACGGCGGGCTGGATCGCGGCGGGGTCGACTGTTCCGGCTTTGTTTATCGTACCTTCCGCGATCGTTTCGATATGCAATTACCGCGATCCACCGAACAGCAAACCGGGCTGGGTACTAAAGTCTCGCGTGATGAGTTGATGCCGGGGGACCTGGTGTTCTTCAAGACCGGCAGCGGTGAGAACGGGTTGCATGTGGGTATCTACGATACCAATGACGAGTTTATTCATGCCTCGACCAGCAAAGGGGTGATCCGCTCCTCACTCAATAACGTTTACTGGCGCAAGGTGTACTGGCAGGCGCGCCGGATTTAACGCCGCAAATCGCCTATCTGGTGTATGATGGCAGCACTGCATGATGAGGTGACTGCCATGAATTCCTTACGTTTATTGATTTCCGATTCCTACGATCCCTGGTTTAATCTGGCGGTAGAAGAGTGCATCTTCCGCGAAATGACCACGCAAAAAATCCTCTTCCTGTGGCGTAATGCCGAAACCGTAGTCATTGGCCAGTCGCAGAACCCGTGGAAAGAGTGCAATACCCGGCGGATGGAGCAGGATGGCATTCGTTTGGCACGGCGTAGCAGCGGTGGTGGAGCGGTGTTTCACGATTTGGGTAATACCTGCTTTACCTTTATGGCCGGTAAGCCTGGCTATGACAAAACCGTTTCTACCGGCATTATTCTGGCGGCACTAAAACAGCTGGGGGTTGATGCAACGGCTTCCGGGCGAAACGATCTGGTGGTCGAAACGCCCGACGGAGTGCGCAAGATCTCCGGCTCAGCCTACCGCGAAACTCAGGATCGTGGCTTTCATCACGGCACGCTGTTGCTGAAGGCCGATCTCAATCGCCTGGCAGATTACCTCAACCCCGATCCGAAAAAATTGCAGGCGAAGGGCATTACCTCCGTGCGTTCCAGAGTCGCCAACCTGGCCGAGTTTGTCCCAGAGATCGACCACCAACAGGTTTGTGATGCCGTCATTCAGGCATTCTTCACCCATTATGGTGAAACGGCGCAGCCGGAAGTGATTTCTCCGGATGTGTTCCCCGACCTGCCCGATTTTGCCCAGCAATTTGCCAAGCAGAGCAGCTGGGAATGGAATTTTGGCAAAGCGCCCGCGTTTAGCCACTTGTTAAATGAGCGCTTTACCTGGGGTGGGGTGGATATCTTCTTTGATGTCGAGAAAGGCGCGATTGTACGTGCCCAGATCTTCACCGACAGCCTAAACCCCGCACCATTACAGACCTTGGCCGAAAGGCTGGTGGGATGTGCCTATCGCAGCGAGGCGTTGGCAGATTGCTGCGCGCAGCTGGTAGCGCAGTATCCGCAGCAGGAGAAGGAACTTGGCGAACTGCGGCGTTGGCTGTTGGAAACCATCAAGTAGTCCCGGGCCCGTCAGGTTTTTAATCAGTAAAATCAGGTGATCGCCGCATCACCTGATAGCTTCGCGCTAAAAGCACCTCCCACAAAGCATAAGGCTATTAATTATTAACGCCAGACAGTAAAAATTAAATTATCCGGCCTGCAAGTAAGAACAAAAAAACATCGCTCAAAGTATCAATTACTTGGCAGCGTTTGCATAACCACATTACTATTTCTGAACTATTTTCCAGGGATTGATCGGTAAAACTTATTGTTATACGATGGTTTGCACGCCATTAAGCCACTGGCATTAAAATGAATATTCAATCTGACGTTGAATTTATTAGTCAGTACGTGTTCCTGCCGATTTATTCCATGACGGGAAAGTTACTGGCGGTGGAGTTGCTCACCCGTTTTTCTGGCTCGGGAGGCAACCTGGCGATGCCTACGGAGATCGGAGTCCGGTTATTATCCCCACAACAAAGGATTGATTTATTCAACGACCAGGTGATGCTGGCTGAAAAGCACGCGCCCTGGTTTAGGGCTAATGGGGTGTCATTGACCATCAATATCGAAGAAACGGTTGTCGATTGGCTGCTTGGCAACCAGGAACTTCGCCAGCAGGTGCAGCAATTAACGTTTATTGCCTTTGAAATCAACGAAAGTTTCCCCAATCTTTCCGCCGGGAAAGACAACGGGAAGATCCGCATGTTAAGTGACTACTTTACGCTGTGGCTCGATGGCTTCGGTTCTGGTAAAGCGACGTTGACCGCCCTGTACGATGGGTTATTTGACTACGTAAAAATAGACAAACGCTTTTATTGGCAATTGTTTACCCAGCAGGGATATGACCGGGTTATCGATTCACTGCTCAGGAATATCAATCAACTTTGTAAGGGCGTGATTGTTTGCGGTATCGAGAAACACGAATACTTCAATAAATTGACCAACACCGGTGTTTTAGGGCTACAGGGGTTTTTATGGCCTGCCATCAGTGTGGATAATCTGAATTCTCTACGCAGGGTTGCCGAAGAGTTCGAGAATAATAACTGAATTTTGACTACTCACCGGGGTAAATAGTGGATTGGATGATCTTTACCTTGATCCCAGCTCTGATAATTATTGTGGCTTTATCTTTGATAAAACACTTTAGCCAGACACGCAATAAATCTTTAAACGGCTCTCGGCGCCGCCGATAAGCCTGCCACGCCCTCTGCCAGTAAAGCAGGGGCGTTCTCCCTGCAATTCATCCGTGTTAATCCGCCTCTGCAAGCTCTACACTGACAGTGATGGAGGGCCTATGCCGCAATTTGAAAATGCTTATTATCAACAGCTACCCGGTTTTTATACCGCACTGCAACCAACGCCGCTCAAGGCTGCCCGTTTGCTGTATTACAGCCAGCCGTTGGCACAGGAGCTGGGGTTGGATGCCAGCTGGTTTACCCCAGAAAAAACGCCAATCTGGGCGGGTGAAACCCTGTTGCCAGGCATGCAGCCCCTGGCGCAGGTTTACAGCGGCCACCAGTTCGGCTCCTGGGCCGGGCAATTAGGGGATGGCCGGGGGATCCTGCTGGGCGAACAGCGGCTCGCGGATGGCCGCAGCATGGACTGGCATCTGAAAGGTGCCGGGTTAACGCCGTATTCCCGCATGGGCGATGGGCGAGCCGTGTTGCGCTCGGTGATCCGTGAGTTTTTGGCCTCCGAAGCGTTATATCACCTGGGGATCCCGACCACGCGGGCCTTGACGATCGTCACCAGTGAACAGCCGGTATTTCGTGAACAGCCGGAACGGGGCGCGATGTTGCTGCGCGTAGCGGAAAGCCATGTCCGCTTCGGCCATTTCGAACATTTCTATTATCGTAAACAGTCGGAGCAGGTCAGGCAACTGGCGGACTTCGTCATTGCGCGCCACTGGCCGCAATGGGCTGAGGAACAAGATCGTTATCTGCTGTGGTTTACCGATGTAGTGGAACGTACCGCACGGATGATCGCCCACTGGCAGTGCGTGGGTTTTGCCCATGGCGTGATGAATACCGATAATATGTCGATCCTCGGCCTGACGATGGATTATGGGCCTTATGGTTTCCTCGACGATTACCGGCCCGATTATATCTGTAATCACTCCGACCATCAGGGCCGCTATGCGTTCGATAACCAGCCTGCCGTAGGGCTATGGAACCTGCATCGCTTAGCACAAACGCTGTCCGGTTTACTGACTGCGCAACAGTTACAGCAGGCGCTGGCCGCCTATGAACCGGCGTTGATGCTGGCTTATGGTGAACAGATGCGTGCCAAGCTGGGGTTGTTTACCCCGTCGAAACAGGATAACGATCTGTTGACCGGCCTGTTGAGCCTGATGGCGCAAGAAGGGCGTGACTACACCCGCACGTTCCGTTTATTGAGCGACGTTGAGCAACAGCAGGCGCAAACGCCAATGCGCGATGAATTTATCGATCGCGCCGCCTTTGACGGCTGGTATCAAAACTATCGCCAGCGCTTGCAACAAGAACAGGTCAGCGATGCCGAGCGCCAGCAAGCGATGAAGCAGGCGAACCCTAAGCTGATTTTACGCAACTATCTGGCACAGCAGGCCATCGAAGCGGCAGAACAGGACGACGTCAGCAAGTTGGCACGGTTGCATCAGGCATTGTTACAGCCTTTTGCCGATGATGCGCAGTATGACGATCTGGCGGCCTTGCCACCGGATTGGGGCAAGCATCTGGAAATTTCCTGCTCGAGCTGAATGCAGCACGCCCTCCATGGCTTGCCCCTACTGCCGCAAAAATACCTGCGGCAGTGCGGTTTCCGGGTGGGCAACGACACCCAGATCGGCTTGATACCAACGCGTCAGGATATCTGCCTGCAATACCTGTTGCGGGGTACCGCAAGCCACCAGACGGCCCTGATGTAACAACAGAATGCGATCGGCATACAGCGCGGCCAGATTCAGATCGTGCAGTACGCAACAGACCGCTAACGGCTGCTGACGCGTCAGGGAACGCAGCAGGCGCAAGGTATGCTGTTGATGATACAGATCGAGCGCCGAGGTAGGTTCATCCAGAAATAACCAGGATGGCGCGGGTTGCGGCTGCCATAATTGCACCAAAACCCTCGCCAACTGAACTCGCTGCTGTTCGCCGCCGGAGAGCTGGCGGTAATCACGTTGGGACAACGCGGCGCAGTCGGTTTGTGCCATCACCTGCTGGATCGCCAGCTTGTCGTCACGCCCGCTATGCGGGGAGCGGCCCATGGCAACCACTTCTTCCACGGTAAACGGGAAGGCCAGTTCGCTGTGTTGACGCATTACCGCCCGCACTTTGGCCAACTGCTGCGGTTGCCATTGCTCAAGCGGTTTACCTTGCAGGCGGCACTCGCCACAGTCAGCGGCCAGATAGCCGGTGAGCAAGCGTAACAGGGTCGATTTCCCTGCGCCGTTGGGGCCGATGATCGCCACCATCTCACCGCTGGCGATGCTGAGGGAAACATCGGTGATCAACCGGCGATCCCCCAGGTTGTAGCGTAACTGCCGTGCTGTCAGCATTGAAGAGTCATCCACCCGCTCGCTCCCGCTGGCGCATCACCAGCCACAGAAAATAGGGACCACCAATCAGGCTGGTCATCAGGCCTACCGGCATCTCTGCCGGGGCAACCAGCGTGCGTGCCAGCGTATCGCTCACCAGCAGCAGGCAGGCACCACCGAGGGCAGAGGCAGGCAATAACCAGCGATGATCGCCCCCAAGCCGCATACGCACCAGGTGCGGCACCACCAAACCAATAAAGCCAATTACGCCACTCATGGCCACGGCAGCTCCAATCAGCAAGGCGCTCAGCAATAGCAATTGCAACTTGGCGCGTTGCACATTCACCCCAAGGTAGTGTGCCTCTTCATCGCCCAGCTGTAGCAGGTTTAAACGGCGTGCCTGTAATAGCGTCAACAACGCGGCTGGCAGGATCAGCGAGGCGGCAACCACCAGGGTAGGCCACTGTGACTGGCTGAGGCTGCCCATCATCCACAGCGAAAACTGACGCAGTTGCTGGTCGCTACTGAGATAGGACAACACGCCAATCGCCGCCATGCAAAGCGCATTGATGGCGATACCGGCTAGTAACAGCCGCGACAGGCTACCGTGCCCGCTGCGGCTGATAGCGTAGATCAGTATCGACACCAGCAGGCTGCCAAGAAACGCCGCCAACATGTGGCTGTACAGCGCGATAAGTGGGGGCAGGGCCAGCGGCATGACGATCACCAGAGCGACGAACAGTGCGCCGCCGCTGCTGATCCCCAACAGGCTGGGATCGGCCAAAGGGTTGCGAAACAGCCCCTGCATTACCGCACCAGAAACGGCCAACGCACAGCCGATCACCACGGCCAACAGCACACGCGGCAGGCGAATATTCAGCCAGATATGCCAGGAGGCATCGCTGAGTGGGGCTTGCCACAGGGTGCGAAATGACAGGGTCAACGCTCCCAGGTTAGCGGCACCAAGCGCCAGGATGGTCAGCAGGATCAGCAGGCTGCCGATCGCCAGGCGGGGCGAAGTTCGGCAGCGCATTACTTTTGCTCCGCCGCTTTACGCAACAGGCTGAGCGCCTGCGGCGTTTCCAGCCCAAAACCGAGCAGCGCCATATCATCAACGATCAGCACACGGCGATTTTTCCCTGCCGGGGTTAGCGCGATGCCGGGCAACTGCCACAGATTCTCCTGGCCACCGATGGAGTGAACGCCATCGGTCGTCACCAACAGCAAGTCTGGTGCGCTGGCAATCACGCCCTCTTGTGAGAGCGGGCGGTAACGGCTGAAACCTTGCATGGCATTTTGCAGCCCTGCGGCACGGATGATGGCATCTGCCGCCGTTTGTTGGCCTGCGGCCATCGGGGTAATGCCGCCGTGGCTCATCACGAACAGCACCTTCACCGGCAGCGGGGTGTTGGCGACGGCTGCCAACTGCTGCTGATAGCGCTCGGCCAACTGCTTGCCTTGGCTACTGCGGTTGACGGCATCGGCAATGACGCTGATTTTTTCGGGTACTGCCTGTACGGTGGTATCGCCAGGGACACGTACCACTTTCACACCACTGTCTGCCAACTGCTTGAGCACCAACGCGGGCTCTGCCAGTTCGGTGGTCAGGATCAGGGTGGGCTTCAGCGCCAGAATACCCTCTGCATTCAACTGGCGCATATAGCCCACGTCAGGCAATTTCTGCACTGCAGCAGGGTGCAGACTGGTGCTGTCTCGTGCCACAACTTCATCGCCCGCGCCCAGCGCGAAGGCAATTTCGGTCACGTCACCGCCAATCGAAACTATCCTCTCGGCCGCCATGGCGGCCAATGGCAACGCCAGCGCGATACACAGCGCCAGGCGACGGGGCAATGAAGTTATCATGCGGCGACTTCCTTCGATTCCAGTGCAGCAACCTGTTCACGCCACTGAAGCTGCTCCGGTTGACCTTCGGTACGCTGTCCGTAGAGTTGGGCGATCTGGGTGCCATCGGCGGCAAACAGTTCCAGGCTGGTAACCATGCCATCTTTGGTTGGCTTGCGGGTGATCCAGCTTTCGGCAATCGCCCCTTCAATCAGATGCAAGGTAAAGTGGCGGTTGAAGATGTTAACCCAGCCGTCCTGCGGCATCAGGCGTTCGATCTGGCCGGTAAAGATCTGCACGCAACCCCGGTTGCCAACGAAGATCATGATTTCGTTCTGCGCGGACTTGGCGGCTTGCAGAATTTCCGTCAGCGCGTTGTTGTCCACGCGATAGGCCAGATCGTTGCCAACGGCGCGGAAGGCCTGTTGGCGAGTGAGGTCATTGCGGCTCAGCAGTTGGAAGAACTGGTGAACATCGGTCATGGCGCGCCAGTCGGCATCGATTTTGGCGGGATCTGGAGCACTGTTGCCGGTTTTAACCTCGGCCGGTTGCAGTTCCAAGGCTGGATTTTTCGCACTCTGATGGCGCTCGACCAGCGCGAACCAGGCGGCGAGATCGGTTTCGTCGGTGGTGTAGACCTTGTGCAGCGCGTCGCCCTGATGATCAAAAAACTGAATGCTATGGCGCACGCCGCGTTTGTTGGTTTCACTCAGGGCAAAAACGCTGGCCCATTGGTTGAGGAACAGGCGCAGATCCAGCTCGCGTGGATTGAGGATCAGCCCGGCATGGCCATTAAGGTGCTGATTCTGGTAACGGCCAATCTGCTCGTGTACCGCGTAGCTGTTACGGGTGATGGATTTGGTAACGCCGACCTGTTCCAGTTCGGTCAGCAGCGTGCGGGCATCGGCCTGCAGGCGGCGCGCATCGTGGCCGACGCGAGCGTGGGTCAGTTCGGCTTCGCTGATTTCAAACAGGTCGGCCAGATCGCGGGCATATTTACCTGGATGATCGATTTTTGCCTGCTCATAACGTTGGTATAGGGTCTCGCTCATTTTTTGCTTCCTGTACTGTGGGTGAGGGGCGGGCAACAAAGTGTGCCCGCTTTGGTTCAAAGGGTTACCACTGATAGCTGACCAGCAGTTTGGCGTTACGACCATCCTGCGGAATGCCCTGTGGTGAGTAATATTCTTTATCGAAGGCGTTGCCCAGGACCACGGTGGTGGTGACGCCCTGCAGGTTTTCGCGGCCTTTATAGCTCAGATAGAAATCGTTCACGCCATAGCCGGCCTGTTTGCTGTAGCCAGAGGCTACGTGGTTCGCACTCTGGGCAAAGGTACCTACCCAGCCGGTGGACAAGCCGGTTTCAGCAATGGGGATATCCAGCACGCTGGTGACCGTATCCGGATTGATACTCGGCAGCCAGTCGCCGGTAGCTTCGTCTTTACCACGCGTACGGTTGTAGGCCAGATCCAAACCGAACCACTGGGTTTTATAGTTCAGCGAGGCATCCCAGCCCCAAATCTTGGCGCGATCGATGTTGGTTGAGAAAGTGGTGCAACTGATGCAATACATACCGGTTGGGCCACGACCCAGCTCCATGGTGACATCGGTGGTGATGTAATCCCGGGATTTGGTATCAAAGTAGCTGGCCTTGAATTGCAGGCTGTCATTGGCCATCAGCACATCATCAAAGCGCAAGCCGAAGCCGTATTCCTGTGTGGCGTTGGTTTCCGGCTTCAGGTTCGGGTTAGGTACCCAATAGTTGGTGATGGTGGTTGGCCCCATGGGGATCGAGAAGTGCTTGGAGTCGTTGTACATCTCGCCCATGGTTGGTGCCCGGAACGCTTGAGCATAGGAGGCAAACATCATTAACCAGTCGGTAGGCGTGACGCTCATTGCACCGCGAGATGACCACTTGTTGGCGTTGACGTCGTCATAACCGTCGCTGGAACCTTTATAGTTGTCGTAACGGGTGCCGGCCAGGAAGGTGACAGGCAGATCGCGTAAAGTGATCTCATCTTGCAACCAGCCGGAAGCGAAGTTGATCTTGGCCTGCGGGAAGCTTTCGGTAGCACCCCCTGGGGTCTGTTCCTGGCGGTAGGCTTCACTGCCATAGGTGAACAGGTGCGAGGCGAAACTGCCTGCGAACAGGCGGGTACGGTTTTCGAGCTTGCCACCCTTGGTGGTTTGCTTACGGGCTTCATCCGCGCTGCCGTCGGTATGCGCGTTAATCTCCACTTCGGAATAATACAGCTTGGCATCGGCGTCCAGCCAATCTTGCCCGGTAGGTTTGAGCTTGTAGCCAACCTGAGCATCACGCTGAATGGTGGAGCGATCGGTCAGCAAATTACCGCTGGAAACATCCGGTGTCTGGGGGTTTTTGGGTTCCTGAGCACGGTTGTTGTAGTAGCGCAGGTTACCGCTCAGTGACTGACTGTCGTCGATAGTCCAGGTGCCTTTGGCCAGCACGTTGCTGATAGTTTCATCATTCGGCGCGTTAAAACCATCGCCCTGGCGAATATCACCGACATCGCGAGTGCCGAAAGAGATCAAACCATCGAGATCGTCGGTTTTACCGTAAGCGCTAGCGCCCATGCCAAGGCTATGATCGCCGCTGGCCGCGGTACCGAAGACACGATAACCGGTGTTATGGCCCGGCAACAGCAGATCGGCTGCATCGACGGTCTCATAGGAGATCACGCCGCCGAGTGCACCGCTGCCATACAGCAGTGCCGATGGTCCACGCACCACTTCAATACGTTTTACCAAACCAGGATCGATGAAGGTGCCATTGAGATGGCCGGTATCGGTACCTTGACGAACCCCATCAACCAGGGTCAGCACGCCACGGCGATCGTAGCCGCGCATCGAGATGTCTTGTCCGTTGCTCCGGCCGGTACCACTAACGGTAATACCCGGAACATGGCGCAGCATATCTCCGGCTGTTGTGGCGGTCTGGCTCTGCGGGCTGTTGCCGTCGATCACCGTCACCATCATCGGCGCTTCAAAGCTGCTGCGCTGATTACCGGTGGCGACCACGGTCATCGCGTCGTCTTTGTGGTTGGGTTGTTCCTTGGCGGTAGCTGTTGTCGCGCTGGTGTCGGTCTGGGCAACCGCCCCCGTAGGCAAAGCGCAGGCAATGGCCAGGCTTAATGCGGATAAACGCAGCCGGGAGGCAAAAATGGCAGGCATGTGGCAATTCTCCGTATGACTCAACATATCAATAGATTTGCTGGCTGCCTGGATCGCAAGATCGGGGTGGCTGGCGTTAAAAGGATTATGGCGTTATTTGGTTAAGATCAATTTTCCTGCTTTAGTCTGACGTAGCTGGTAGCGCTGTCCTTGATGGATGATCACCGCCAGCCCATCGGTGCCCAGCAGCTCTGCACTGTCGAAGCAGGGCGGTAACGCGGCAGTTACGCTGTCATCAGGCGTGGTCAAAGCGTTGTTGGACTGATGGGAATTATCGAGATTGTCCATAAAATCAACCAGTGAATGGTAATTAATATCAAATTGATAATCATTATCATGTGAACGAAAGGTTACATCAAGGAAAATTTTCTTACAGATGGAACCTTTTTGCCGCAATGCTTACCGGATTTAGAGAGAACCCGGCTAACTTGTTGAGGAAAAGGCTATTTCAGCAGAGTTTCGATACGCCCGAACAGGCGCTCAGGTTTGGTGACAGGGGCAAAGCGTGTGATGCGTTCGCCATCGGCGGTGAGCAGGAATTTGGTGAAGTTCCACTTGATACGTTGGCTGCCCAACAGCCCGGGAGCACGGCGTTTTAGCTCGCTGAACAGGGGATGTGCCTGTGCGCCATTGACGTCGATTTTGCTGAACAGGGGAAAGCTGACGCCATAGTTGAGGGTGCAGAAATTGGCAATCTCCAGCGGATTGCCCGGCTCTTGTCCGCCAAACTGATTACAGGGGAAACCCAGCACCATCAAGCCGCGCGAGCGATAAAACTGCCACAGTTTCTCCAAGCCAGCATATTGCGGGGTAAAGCCACACTTACTGGCGGTATTAACGATCAGATAGGCCCGCGCCGGAAAGTCTGCCAGCGTTTTATGTTCCCCTTGCAGGGTGACGCAGGGGATGGACAGCAGTGAACGACTCATCGGCAAAGGCTCCGGCTAAACGGGCGCAGCATGTGCACTGCGCCCATGGTGAGATCAGAAACGAGTATCTACCGCATCGGCCAGCATGGCTAATAATTGCTCGCTATCCGACCAGCTCAGGCAAGGGTCTGTAATGGATTGCCCGTAGGTCAGCGATTGGCCAGCCACGATCTTCTGCGTGCCTTCCACCAGGAAACTTTCCGCCATTACCCCGGCCACGGCCACGGAGCCTGCACGGATCTGTTGGCAGACGTTTTCCGCCACTTCTAGCTGGCGGCGATGCAGTTTCTGGCAGTTGCCGTGGCTGAAATCGATCACCAACTGTTCGGGTAAATCGAACTCACGCAGGCTATCACAGGCGGCTACCACATCGGTTGCATGATAGTTTGGCGTCTTGCCGCCGCGCATGATGATATGGCCATAAGGATTGCCACTGGTTTGATAAATGGTCATCTGACCGGTTTTGTCCGGCGACAGGAACATATGACCGGCACGTGCGGCACGGATGGCATCAATGGCGATGCGGGTATTGCCGTCGGTGCCATTTTTGAAGCCGACCGGGCAGGAGAGCGCCGAGGCCATTTCACGGTGGATCTGGCTTTCGGTGGTGCGAGCGCCAATCGCGCCCCAACTGATCAGGTCGGCAATATACTGGCCGATCACCATATCCAGGAATTCGGTCGCCGTTGGCAGGCCTAGTTGGTTGACGTCCAACAGCAGCTTGCGAGCCATCTCAATGCCACGGTTGACCTGATAGCTGCCGTCCAGGTCGGGATCGGAAATCAAGCCTTTCCAGCCCACCACGGTCCGCGGTTTTTCAAAATAGGTGCGCATTACGATTTCCAGGCGATCCTGATAGCGCTCGCGCAATACGTTAAGGCGGGTGGCGTAGTCCATTGCCGCATCCAGATCGTGAATGGAGCAAGGGCCAATCACCACTAACAGGCGTTTATCCTCGCTGGTCAGGATTTTTTCAATACGTTTACGTGACGCTGTCACGTTATCGGCTACCGACGCCGAGATCGGCAACTTTTCCGCCAACGCTTGCGGCGTGACCAAGCTGTCGATGCGCGCGGTCCGCAGTTCATCTGTTTTGTGCATGATTATCTCGAAAACTGTTCTTCGCTACGGCAGGAATACCGGGAAGTGATGGCGATCACAATAACGCAAAAACCGCTGAATTCAACCGGAGAGATGGTGATCTGCTGAGTAAAACCGGAAAAAAAGCACAAAAAAGTGGATGAAGGTGATTGTTCCCCTCACCCCAACCCTCTCCCTTTGGGAGAGGGTTGGGGTGAGGGGACGCTACCAATATCAGAACATCCTTCTGCTCATACCAAGGATATCGAGGATCTTGGTGGAGATCTCCTCCACCGAATAGTTGGTGGTATTAAGGTAGCGGATCTGGTTTTTGCGAAATAGCGCTTCAACTTCAGCAACTTCCATCCTGCACTGGCGTGGAGAGGAATAACGACTGTTCTCGCGGCGTTCTTCGCGGATCGCCGTTAATCGCTCTGGGTTTATGGTCAAGCCAAACAACTTATGCTGAAACGGTTTCAGCGCGGCGGGTAGCTGCAAATTATCCATATCATCGGCGGTAAACGGATAGTTGGCCGCGCGGATACCAAATTGCATCGCCAGGTACAGGCTGGTGGGAGTTTTACCGCAGCGAGACACGCCCAGCAGGATCACCTGCGCCTGATCGAGGTTGCGTAGCGATATACCGTCATCATGGGCCAGGGTGTATTCAATCGCCGCGATCCGGGCGTCATATTTGCCCAGGTTGTTTTCCGTCAGCCCGTGTGTGCGATTGGGCACTGGCGTTGGGTCCACCGCTAATTCGCCTTGAAGCGGGCCGACCAGCGCTTGCACGATATCCTGGCAGAACCCTTCACTTTGGGTGATCACCTGGCGTACTTCCGGCGAGATAATCGAGTAGAACACCAGTGGGCGTACTCCGGTCTGCTGGTAAATCTCATTGATCTGCTGGCAAACGCCCCGTGCACGTGCTTCGGTTTCCACAAAGGGCAGAGTGAAGGTGGTGGCCTTGACGGGAAACTGCGACAGCACCGCATGCCCTAACACTTCGGCGGTAATGGCCGTGCCATCCGAGATATAAAAAACGCTTCTTTCCACCCATGACTCCTTAACTGAACCCATTTCTGAGACGACTGATAGCCACATCATGGTCTGCAAACCTGTATACGGTAAAGAGGAGGGGGTAAATTTTGTGATGATGGGAATAATACGCGTCAATAAATATAATTATTAAAACTTAATTTCATTTTTTATAAAATCAAACATGCTATTTTATCGGCGTTTAGCACCGCCGATTGACGCTATTTTCACCAAATTAGTCACTAAACATAGGGGTATTTAAGCAAAAGTTTAAAGAATACATAATTTGTTGAATTGTAAGCTTTTAGCCAGTTAGGGAACGATCCCTATTAAAAAGGTGCCCGCTGGAATTCTCTTAATTGCTATTTTCTTCATTGGCTTGATCGATTCACCTTTCCATTGTCTATGGATCATTGTGCTAGTCTGGCTGGGTGCCGTTTTTGCGGTACGAGTCAAAAATCCGTCAATACCCTACTGATAGCAATAAGGATTGTCTCGATGTCTAACAATGGCCCAGACTTGCGTAATGTGCTTTGGTACAACCAGCTTGGCATGCACGACGTTGACCGTGTTGGTGGCAAAAATGCCTCCCTCGGTGAAATGATCACCAATCTTTCCGATTTGGGCGTGGCCGTACCCAACGGTTTTGCCACCACCGCCCAGGCATTTAATGATTTTCTTGAGCAAAGTGGGGTTAACCAGCGCATTTATCAGCTGCTGGATCAGACTGACGTTGACGATATTGCTCAACTGTCCAAGGCCGGTGCGCAAATTCGCCAATGGGTGATCGATACGCCTTTCCATGCGGAATTTGAACGTGAAATCACGCTGGCGTACCAACAACTGTCCGAGGGCGAAAGCGAAGCTTCCTTCGCCGTGCGTTCTTCCGCCACGGCCGAAGATATGCCAGACGCCTCGTTTGCCGGCCAGCAGGAAACCTTCCTCAACGTGCAGGGCATTGATGCGGTGATGGTGGCGATCAAACACGTTTTCGCCTCCCTGTTTAATGACCGGGCCATCTCTTACCGCGTGCATCAGGGTTACGATCACCGTGGCGTGGCGCTTTCCGCCGGTGTGCAACGTATGGTGCGCTCCGATCTGGCCTCCTCGGGCGTCATGTTTACCATTGATACCGAATCCGGCTTTGATCAGGTGGTGTTTATCACCTCGGCGTTTGGGCTGGGTGAAATGGTGGTGCAAGGGGCGGTCAACCCGGATGAATTCTATGTCCATAAACCGACGCTGCTGAAGGGCAAACCGGCCATTGTGCGCCGCAACATCGGCTCGAAAAAAATCCGCATGGTGTACGCGCCTTCGCAGGATCACGGCAAGCAGGTACGCATTGAAGATGTGCCAGAAGAGCAACGCAATCGTTTCTCTTTGACCGATGACGAGGTGCAGGCACTGGCGCATCAGGCATTGCTGATTGAAAAACACTATGGCCGCCCGATGGATATCGAGTGGGCCAAAGACGGTCACACCGGCAAGCTGCTGATTGTCCAGGCACGGCCAGAAACCGTGCGTTCCAATGAGCAGGTGATGGAACGCTACCAGTTGAACGGCAACAGTGCCGTGCTGGTGGAAGGCCGCGCCATTGGCCACCGCATTGGCGCGGGCCCGGTGAAGGTCATCCACGATATCAGCGAAATGGATCGCATCCAGCCGGGCGACGTGCTGGTCACCGATATGACCGACCCGGATTGGGAACCGATCATGAAGAAGGCGTCTGCGATCGTTACCAACCGTGGCGGGCGCACCTGTCATGCGGCGATCATCGCCCGTGAACTGGGGATCCCTGCCGTGGTCGGCTGTGGCCACGCCACGGACCTGCTGAAAGAAGGGCAGAAAGTCACCGTCTCCTGCGCCGAAGGCGACACCGGATTTGTCTACAGCGACATGCTGGAATTCAGCATACAAAGCTCGGAAGTCACCGAACTGCCAGAGCTGCCGCTGAAGATCATGATGAACGTCGGCAACCCGGACCGTGCGTTCGACTTCGCGCGCTTGCCGAATGAGGGCGTGGGGCTGGCCCGGTTGGAGTTTATTATCAACCGCATGATCGGCGTTCACCCGCGTGCCCTGTTGGAGTTTGACCAGCAGCCCCCAGAACTGCAGGCAGAAATCAAGACGCTGATGCTGGGCTACGACGATCCGGTCGAATTCTATGTGGGTCGTTTGACCGAAGGGATCGCCACGCTGGGTGCCGCATTCTGGCCGAAGCGGGTGATCGTGCGCCTGTCCGATTTCAAATCTAACGAATACGCCAACCTGGTGGGTGGCGAGAAGTACGAACCGCACGAAGAAAACCCGATGTTAGGTTTCCGCGGCGCGGGTCGTTACGTGGCGGATAGCTTCCGCGACTGCTTCGCCATGGAGTGCGCTGCGATGAAGCGGGTGCGTAATGAAATGGGGCTGACCAACGTTGAGGTCATGGTGCCGTTTGTGCGTACCGTGGCTCAGGCGGAGGCCGTAGTGGCGGAGTTGGGGCGCCAGGGGCTGAAACGCGGCGAGAACGGGCTGAAAGTGATCATGATGTGCGAGATCCCGTCCAACGCCTTGCTGGCCGATCAGTTCCTTGAGCACTTCGATGGCTTCTCTATCGGCTCCAACGATATGACGCAGCTGACGCTGGGGCTGGATCGCGATTCCGGCGTAGTCTCCGAGCTGTTTGATGAGCGTAACGAGGCGGTCAAGGCGCTGCTTTCCATGGCGATCCAGGCGGCCAAGCGTCACGGCAAATATGTGGGGATCTGTGGGCAAGGCCCGTCAGACCATGCCGACTTTGCCGAGTGGTTGATGGATCAGGGCATTGACAGCCTGTCGCTGAACCCGGATACCGTGGTGCAAACCTGGGTTAATTTGTCGCAAAGAAAATAAACCTGCATAACGACGTCTGTTAAAACAGAAAACCGCCGGTTAATCCTGGCGGTTTTTTTTATCTTGGATGGTTTTTTTGATAAAAAAAAGCCCATCAATGACGGGCAAAGACTACACACAGCAATTCAGAGATACGGGGTTAGCTTGTAGGGGATCCCACTGGAAACAATGACTGCAACACAATGATTTTCAGCAAGATAGAGTTTTATACTAGGCAGTTATCCGGCTCGCGTCATTAAGAATCGTCCCAATAAAATGGCCGGATTTATACGGGTTTGCTGTAACAACAGGTCTTTGAATTGCAGGTTTTAGTGACGTGAATAATCAGCGGGGTGAAGACTAAAGGGTAATCGCCTGCCCAGTGGATGGGCAGGCGATGCAGGGATTACAGCTGTTCTAAATCTTTGGCGACTTCTTCCAGATCGGTAGTTGGTTCCGGGGCTTCGTTGACCCAGGCGCTCACCAACCGATAAGAGACGGCCAACACCACCGGGCCGATAAACAGGCCAATCATACCGAAGGCCAACAGGCCACCGATCACGCCAGACAGGATCAGTATCAGCGGCAAGTCGGCACCCATGCGGATCAGCGCTGGGCGCAGGAAGTTATCCAGCGTTCCAACCACGCAGCTCCACACCAATAGCACGGTGCCCCAGGTGGTGTCTCCGGTCCAGTACAGCCAGATAATCGCCGGGATCAGCACCAGCAATGGCCCCAGTTGGGCGAGACAGAAGATAAACATCACTACGGTCAACAGGGTGGCCGCTGGGATGCCTGAAATAGCCAGCCCAATTCCGCCCAGGATTGACTGTACCAATGCCGTCACGACCACGCCCAATGCGACCGCGCGGATCGCTTGGCTAGCCAGCAACACGGCCGCGTCGCCGCGAGTGGAAGCAAGGCGTATGGCAAAATGGCGGATTGCCATGGCTACCTGCTCACCACGGGCGTACAGCAACGCACTGAACAACAACATCAACGAACAGTGGATCAGGAAACGGCCAATATGTGCCGCCTGGGTGACAAACCAGGTGGCGGTTTGGCCGAAGTAAGGTTGAATTTTGGCTACCAGGGCGTTACCACCGGTGTTAACCAACAGATGATAGCTGTTATATAATTTATGCCCGATCACCGGAATGGAGCGAAGCCAATCTAGCTGTGGAGCATGGATCTGGCCCGGAGCGTTTACCCACGCCACGAATGGAGCACTATTATCCACCACGCTGCTGATCAGCAGGGCAATCGGCAGTACGAACAGCAAGAGCAGCAGGATGGTCATGGCCGCAACGGCCAGTGACCGACGGCCCCACAGCAGGTGTTGTAACTTAATCAATACCG
The DNA here is from genome assembly GCF_051654945.1 of Serratia sp. (in: enterobacteria). GTDB lineage: Bacteria > Pseudomonadota > Gammaproteobacteria > Enterobacterales > Enterobacteriaceae > Chania. The sequence goes on along the minus strand of NZ_JBOFZA010000072.1, from coordinate 190,055 downwards.
GCCAGGTGGCGATCACCACCATCGCCGCCCAGGCAAAGCCCAGAATAAACGGTTGAATGACCCAAAAACAGGCGACGATCATAATGGCGATAAACAGCACGCCAAAAATTATCGTCGGTAAATCGTAGCGGCGTTGCGGTTGTGTCATGTATGCGTTTTCATCCTAGTGGTTAATCCCTTGGTACCCTTTCATCATGGAGCATTTTGGCTGACTTTCACAGTCAGCCGCACATTTTGCCGTGAATTTCCATCTGCGGTACAGCCTTTCATTGATTAGTGATGTAAATAATTCAGGTGGGGTAAACGAGAGTGTTGTTGGGCAGACCAGCCCGCTTTCCAGACTGGTCGTTGGTGGGGTGTTCTGGAGGGAAAGATTATTGGCCGTAATAGGCTTTGGCACCGTGCTTACGTAAGTAATGTTTGTCTAACAGCGTGGCTTGCATTGCCGGAACCTGGGGGCTGAGCTGCTGGGTAAACAGGTTCATGTAGGCGATCTCCTCCAGCACCACGGCATTATGTACCGCGCTTGCCGCATCTTTTCCCCAGCTAAAAGGGCCATGGCTGTTGACCAAAACCGCCGGGATCTGATTGGGATCGATACCAAGCTGTTGAAACGTCTCGATGATGACCTTACCGGTTTCATGCTCGTATTCGCCAGCGATCTCCTCATCGTGCATCAAGCGGGTACAGGGAATGGTGCCGTAGAAATAGTCGGCATGAGTGGTGCCTAATGCTGACAGCGATCTGCCTGCCTGCGCCCAGATGGTGGCGTGGCGGGAATGGGTGTGGACGATGCCGCCAATGTCGGGGAAGGCCTGATATAAGGCAAGGTGGGTCGCTGTATCTGAAGAGGGCTTTTTATTTCCCTCCACGACTTTTCCGCTGGCTAACTCTACCACCACCATATCTTCAACCTGCATGGTGCTGTATTCCACCCCGGAAGGCTTGATTACCATTAACCCCGCCTGGCGATCGATACCGCTGACATTCCCCCAGGTAAATGTCACTAGTTGATGTTCAGGCAATAATAAGTTTGCCTCAAAAACCTGCTGTTTTAATTGCTGTAACATAATTCACCTCGTGAGATATTCGCCGGTTGGTGGGGGAGGCCACCAAATCTGGCTCTGTGCGCTTGGGCAAGGACGTTGACGTTAATAAATCGCTCTTGCTGGGCGATTAAATAACAGGGCCTATTATTGCCTCAGACTAAAATACTGTGCCTATCGGCAGGATTAAAGCGGGTAAGGTGGCCAGAAATAATAAATGGTTAAATTTGGGCAAATTCGGTCACATTCGGGCATGATTTCTGTGTTTGATTGTGCCCGTTTGTTTTTGATAAAGACTTTTGTTGGTGTCCGACACCCTGTTTTATGTGACAAACATATCGTTTATATTATTTATTCATGTTTGTGTTGCATTTAAGTGTGACTTGAATCACGTAATGGTGGGTGAAAAAGGCAGGCAAATCGTTTCTTGAATTGAGTCACTTTCATACCAGGTAAAAAATATCATTATAGCGTTAAGCCAATCTCGCTATTTTTAAAGGGATATCATGTTACAAGCCGAACGTTATAAGCTCATTTGTAGCCACGTACAACAACAAGGTTCTGCTTTGGTGACTGAGTTATCCGTAGTCTGTCAGGTCTCGCCTGAGACCATCCGCCGGGATTTGCGGGTGTTGGAAAAGAACAAGAAGCTGATCCGCAGCTTTGGCGGGGCTGTGGCTCTGGATGTACATGAAGTGCCGGTGTTGGACCATTGGGAGAGCGCGGCGGTATCAAACAGCGTCGATCAAGCGGAGAGCTTTCGCAAAAGAACGGAAGAACATCCTGATATCAAAATGAAAATAGCCAAGTCCGCGCTGCAATTTATCCATCCGGGCGATTGCATCCTGCTGGATAACAGCAGCACCTGCTGGTTTTTGGCCCGGCAGATCCCGGATATTGATATTACCGTGGTCACCAACTCGGTCAAAATCATTCAGGCCCTGGCCTGCCGCGACAAGATCCGCGTGATTGGCATCGGTGGCGAATACTCAAGAAGGCATGATGATTTTCATGGTCCGGTGGCCGAAAGCGCGCTGAGAAACTTCCAGATCAATACCTTTTTCTTCTCGTGCCAAGGGTTGAATCAGGAGCACGGCATCCGGGATGGTAATGAAATCAACGCCAGATTAAAACAGGTGATGTTGCAGGTGTCGGAGAAAAAGATCCTGCTCGCCGGTTCCAGTAAATTCGAGCAATATTCATTTTGCAGAATATGTATGTTGGATGAAGTAGATATTTTAATTACCAATAAACTCGTCTCGCCCAAATACCGTGGGGATAATCCAGGGTTGGAAATTATCGAAGCCCATAAGTAAGCCGTTCTTAAGCAAATGACGGTTGCAATCTAACGCTTATTATGTGCAGCAATAAAACAGTGTCAACACCAGTGTCCGTTAAATAGTTAAGTAAAAATAATATAAATCCCGATAGCTTAAATTCACCGCCTTAATAGCAAGCGTCTGGCTGGTGATAAAGCCGGGAACCCTACTGCTTAAATAAAATTCTGCCGAGGATCGACTTATGAAAAAAGCACTCTTACCTTGCCTGATCGCCACGTTGATGACCGCTCATTCCGCCTGGGCCGAGGATGCCGTGACGGTGCAAAAAGCCAATAAGCCTTTCACCATGGGAGTGGTGGTTAAAGTGGGTGGCATCCCTTGGTTTAACGTGATGGAACAGGGCATTAAAGAGGAAGGCAAAGCCCTGGGCGTCAACGCCTGGCAGGTCGGGCCAACGACGGCCGACCCGGCAGAGCAGGTGCGGGCGATCGAAGACCTGATTGCCAAAAAGGTGGATGTGATTGGGGTGGTACCGAACGACGCCAAAGTGTTGGAGCCGGTACTCAAGCGCGCCCAGGAAGCCGGCATCAAGGTGATAACCCATGAATCCCCAGGCCAGGTGAACGCGGACTGGGATTTCGAACTGCTGGACACCCAGAGCATGGGGGCCAATCACATGAAAGATATGGCGCAGTGCATGGGTGAGGAAGGCAAGTACGCCATGTTTGTCGGCAGCCTGACGGTGCCTTTGGTGAACGAGTGGGCCGACGCGGCGATCGCCTACCAGAAAGCCAATTATCCGAAGATGACCCTGGTTGAGGATCGCTTTGGCGTGGCGGAGTCGGTCGATGACTCCATGCGTACCGCCAACGACCTGCTTTCCAAGCACAAGGATCTGAAAGGGATCATGTCATTCGGTTCACAAGGGCCGATCGGTGCTGGCCGCGCCATCGACAAGCGTAAGAAGAACGACACTACCTGCGTGTTTGGTACCTTCACGCCGGGCCAGGGCATCAAACTGCTGGAGAAAGGCGCCATCGACGGTGGCTATATTTCCAACCCAATGCTGGCGGGCAAAGTCTTTGTTCAGGTGGCTACCGCCATGATGAACGGTGAGCCGATCAAGGATGGTGGCAAGCTGGGTGGCATGGGAGACATCAAAATCAATGGCAACACCCTTCTCAGTAACAATCCGGAAAAACTGGACGTGGAAAACACTAAGCGTTTGGTCAAGCTTGGCCTGTAAACACGGGTGATGTGACACTGCCGGGCAAGCGTTTTGCCCGGCATCTTGGTTATTGCAGGGAACGGTATGATGAGTCAACTTACTGATACTGATAATAAAGTGCCATTGATCACGCTCAAGTCGCTGTCAAAAAGCTTCGGGGGGCATCAGGCGCTGAAAAATATCACGCTGACCCTCAACCAGGGGGAGGTGCATTGCCTGGCAGGGGCCAATGGCTGTGGGAAAAGCACCCTGATTAAAACCATCAGTGGCGTCTACGCGCCCGATGTGGGCAGCGAGATTTGCATTGGCGATAAAGCTTATACCCGCCTGACACCGGGGCGCGCGCGTGATTTAGGCATCCAGGTGATCTATCAGGATCTGTCGCTGTTCCCCAACCTGACGGTGGCAGAAAATATCGCGTTTGAATACAACCTGAACGGCTATCTGGGCTGGTTCAGCAAGCGCAAGCTCCAGGCCAAAGCCAGGCAAATCCTTGATGAGCTGGCATTCAATATCGATCCCGATGCGTTAGTGCAGCATTTACCCATTGCCCAGCGCCAGCAGATCGCGATTTGCCGCGCCCTGGTGGCCCAGGCACGCCTGGTGATTATGGATGAACCGACCGCTTCGCTGACGCGTACCGAGGTCAATCAGCTGCTGCGCACGGTGAACTATCTGCGGGATAAAAATATTACCGTGGTGTTTGTTAGCCACCGGCTGGATGAAGTGAAAGAGATTTCAGACCGTATCACGGTGATCCGTGACGGCGAAAAGGTCGGTACCTGGGAAGCGCAGGAGTTATCGACCGGGCGTATTACCGAACTGATGACCGGGCTGACCATCGTCCATGAACAAAAACCGCCGAATGCCGAGTTAGGCAAGGTGGTGATGCAACTGGATAAGCTGAGCCGCAAAGGCCAATTTCAGGACGTTTCATTCAGCCTGCATCGCGGTGAGGTGTTGGGGCTATGCGGTTTGTTGGGTGCCGGGCGTACCGAGCTGGCGCTTAGCCTGTTTGGTATCACGCACCCGGATAGCGGCGAGCTGCAGATCGAAGGCAAAAAAGTCCGCATCAAAAACAACACCCAGGCGATTGAGCTGGGGATTGGCTACGTCTCTGAAGATCGCCTGACGCTGGGCGCGGTGTTATCCCAGTCGGTGGCCGACAACATGGTGTTATCCATTCTCAAACGTATTCAGACTCCATGGTACCTGATTGACGAGGCACATAAGGACGAATTGGTGCAGCAGTGGATCAAGGATCTGGATATCAAGGTGAGTGATCCAGACAACGCGTTGTCCACCTTATCCGGGGGCAACCAGCAGAAAGTGGTATTGGCAAAGTGGATCCTGACCCGGCCCAAAATCCTGATCCTGGATGCGCCAACGGTGGGCGTAGACATTGGTGCCAAAGACAGTATCTACAAGCTGATCCATCGCCTGTCTGGCGTTGGCATCGCCGTGTTGCTGATATCCGACGAGGTTCCTGAAGTGTATTACAACTGCGATCGCATTTTGCATATGTCGCAGGGGCGGATCGTCAATGAACTGATCCCCGGCCAGATGAGTGAGCAGCAGCTTGCGGAGGCGATTAATGGTTAATGTAAACTGGCTTAAGCCGAGTTCTGTCGAGGGATGGTTGGGCTGGGTGATCGCCATCATGCTGGTGCTGTTCTCTCTCCTGAGCAGCGAATTTCTCTCGTTGCAGAACCTGCTGGACTTAAGCGAAAGCTATGCGGTCACCGGCGTTTTTGCCCTGGGTTTGTTTGTGGTGCTGGTCACCGGCGGAATCGACATCTCCTTTGCGGCGGTGGCTTCGGTGGTGCAGTACGCGGTGGCTTCGTTGCTGATGCACGATTTGGTCACCAACCCGGTCTGGTGCCTGCTGATCGCGGTAGCGATAGGCGTGACGCTGGGCATGGTCAACGCCATCCTGATCTACTCGCTGAATATCGTCTCGATCATTATCACCATCAGTATGCAGTCGCTGCTGTTTGGCCTGCTGATGTGGGTGACCGGCGGCCAGAGCATTTATGACCTGCCAGACTGGTGGATTGCCCAACGTTCCGTACTGCCCTTCAGCTATGGCGGCGAAAGCTATCAGATAGGGTTACCGCTGGTGGTGATGCTGGCTATCGCTCTGCTAACCCTGTTGCTGCTGACGAAAACCCATATCGGTCGCCAGCTGTACGCGGTGGGTGGCAGCCCAGAATCGGCCCGACGCATCGGTATCCGCGTGGTGTTGGTGTATCTGTTTGCCTATGGCTACCTCGGTGCCACCGCTGCGATTGGCGGCATGTTGCAGGTCTACCGGATGAGCGAGGTGGTCCCAAGCGCTCTGGTGGGAGGCGAGCTGGACGTGTTGGCTGCCGCGGTGCTTGGCGGTGCCAGCCTGTCTGGCGGGCGTGGTACGGTGATCGGGACGCTGATGGGGGTATTCCTGATCGGCATCCTGAAAAACGGCCTTAACCTGATTGGCGTATCCAGCTATTTCGTCAATATCGTGATTGGCATGGTGATCGTGGCGGCGATATGCGTCACGCATTATAAGAAACGCAAAGAAACCGACGTCGGTTTCGTCTGACAGGGGCCAAAGGGATGAAAAACAACCGTTTATTTGCTGTTGATGGTGCGGTGTCCGGCCTGCTGGGGATCTGCTGTCTGGCGACCTTGGCGTTTACGCTGCTGATGCCAGGACGCTTTTTTACCGAAAACACCTTTCTGAGTATTGCATTTCAACTGCCGGAACTGGGGTTGCTGACCTTTGCCATGTTCGTGCCGATGCTGAGCGGCGGGTTGAACCTGTCGATCATCGGCACCGCCAACCTGACCAGCCTGTTTATGGCCTGGTTGCTGATCAGCTTTGTGCCACCGGAGGCCAGTACGGCGGTGCAACTGATGTGGCTGGTACTCGCGTTGCTGGGCGCTGCGCTGATCGCCGTGATCATTGGTTGCCTGACCGGGCTGATGATCTCCCGCATTGGTGCTCACCCCATCCTGGTGACCCTGGGCAGCATGACGATTATCAGCGGGATCGGCGTCTACCTGACCAAAGGGGCGGCGTTGAGCGGTATGCCGCCGCTGGTACGCAGTATGGGATCGGAGGTGGTGTGGGGCGTACCGGTGCCGATGCTGATTTTCATTGTGGCATCGCTGGTGTTGGCATTGGTACTGGGGAAAACCCGGCTGGGCAAATCTATCTACATGTGTGGCAGCAATATCAACGCCACCTGGTTTAGCGGCATTCGTACCGATCGGGTGATGCTGGCCATCTATACCATTTCCAGCCTGTTGTGCGTGTTGGCCGGTTTGATCATGATGGCGCGTTTCAACTCGGCGCGTATGGGGTACGGCGATTCTTACCTGCTGTTGACCGTGTTGGCGATTGTGTTGGGAGGAACCAACCCATTTGGTGGCGTGGGCAAAGTCAGCCACGTGTTTTGTGCGCTGCTGGTGCTACAGGTGATCGCCACCGGCCTGAGCCTGCTGGGCGTCAGCCTGCATGTGAATCTGGCGGTCTGGGGCATCACCCTGATCTGCGCGCTGGCTTTCAGAACCTTCAAGGACAAATGGCAGGCTCGGCGTGCCATGGATCGTAATCGGGCCAAGCTGCAACGTGCGCTGGCCACCGGTGAGGAGAAATAATGCGTAGTCATCCGTTAGGGATTTATGAGAAGGCGCTGCCGAAAGACACCAGTTGGTTGGAGAAGCTGGCGCTGGCCAAAGCCTGTGGTTTTGATTTTGTCGAAATGTCGATTGATGAAAGCGATGAACGCCTGGCTCGCCTGGACTGGAGTGCGCAACAACGTATGGCCATCCTCGAGGCCATGCAGCAGACCGGCATCCGCATCCCGACGCTGTGCCTCTCGGCGCACCGGCGTTTCCCGTTTGGTAGCCGCGATAGCGCCACGCGCGACCAGGCCAGGGCGATCATGGTCAAGGCAATCAAACTGGCCCAGGATTTGGGTATCCGCACCATTCAACTGGCCGGCTATGATGTCTATTACGAACCGCAGGACAGCGAAACGATAGCGCGTTTCGAAGCCTCGCTGGCCTGGGCCGTGGCGCAGGCGGCCGGGGCGCAGGTAATGTGTGCGGTAGAGATTATGGATACGCCGTTTATCAACGCCATCAGCAAGTGGAAAGTGCTGGCAGATAAAATCAACTCGCCGTGGTTTACCGTCTACCCGGATATTGGCAACCTGACCGCCTGGGGCAATGATGTGGACCTTGAGCTGAGTTGCGGCATCGATCAAATCGCGGCGATCCACCTGAAAGATACTTACCCGGTTACCGCAGAGGCTCCAGGGCAGTTCCGCGATGTGCCTTTTGGTGACGGTTGTGTGGACTTTGTCGGGCTGTTTAAAACCCTGCAACGGCTCAACTATCGTGGCACTTTCCTGATCGAAATGTGGACCGAAAAGTCGCCGCAGCCCCTGCTGGATATCATCCACGCGCGTCAGTGGATCGAAGAGCAGATGCGTGTTGCTGGCTGGCAGGATGAGCGTTCATCCATGACGATCCCGGGGGAGGTAGCCTGATGAGTCACTATTATCTAGGGATCGACCTGGGCGGCACGGTCACCAAGGCCGGTATCTACACATCCGCAGGGCAGGAGTTGGTGGTCACCGAGCAGGCGTTGCCGTTGCTAAGCCCCCAGCGTGGGTTTTGCGAAAGGGATATGGCCGGGCTGTGGGAAGCCACCTGTCAGGTGATCCGCCGGGCGTTGGCCGAAGGCAAGATAGATGCCGGGCAAATCAAAGGGGTGAGCTTCTCGGCGCATGGTAAAGGGCTTTATCTGGTGGATAAACAGGGCCGGCCGGTGCGCCAGGGCATTGTGTCATCCGATTCCCGTGCGCAAGCCTTGGTCAGCCGTTGGCAGCAGGAAGGCAAAGATCGGCAAGCCTATGGTTACAGCCTGCAACAGCTATGGCCATCGCATCCAGCGGCGTTGCTACGCTGGTTGAAAGATCACGAGCCGGAAAGCTACGCGCAAACCGGCTATGTGCTGATGGTGCATGACTATATCCGCTCTTGCCTGACCGGCGTGTTCACCAGTGAAGAAACCAATATCTCCGGCAGTAACCTGTTTAATCAACAGCAGGGCGCGATCGATCCGGCGCTGCTGTCGATCTTTGGTATCGAGGAAGTCGCAGACAAAACGGCAGAGATCATCGGTTCGGCCGATTGTGCAGGCTATGTCACAACCGCTGCCGCGCAATCCAGCGGCCTGAAAGCGGGGACGCCGGTATTTGGCGGTATGTTCGACGTGGTGGGGGCAGCGTTGACCTCTGGGGTGCAGGATGCCAGCAAACTCAGCGCGGTGGCTGGAACCTGGTCCATCGCTACCCGCGTGTTCGATCGCATCATGCCAGCGGAATACCCGTACGTCTGGGGGAAATACAGCATTCCCGGCACCTATTTTGTCCATGAAGGCAGCCCGACCTCCGCCAGTAACCTCGCCTGGTTTGTGCAGCAGTTTCTTCCCAACCTGCCGGACAGCTACGCCACCTTGAACCAGTGGGCGGAGCAGGGTTATCAGAAATCGGAAGATATTCTGTTCTTCCCTTGGCTGTATGGCTCCAACTTCAAAGCCAATTTGAACGGCGGCTTTCTTGGGCTGTGCGGCCATCATGGCGTGGAAGATATGGTGTATGCCATCTATCAGGGGATCGTGTTCTCACATCTGCTGCATCAGGACCGCATTCTGGCACTCAGTGCCGGGACCGAAAGTATCCGCTTCACCGGCGGGCCGACCCATTCGCGGGTATGGATGCAGATGTTTTGTGATGCCAGCAACCTGCCGTTGGAGATTGTCGACGTACGCCAGTCGGGTTGCCGTGCTGCCGCGCTGTGTGCCTCGGTGGGGGCCGGTGAGTTTAATGGGTTTAGCGCGGCCATGGAGGCCAGCCAGGCTCCGATCGTTCGTCTTGAGCCAGATACCGCGAAACACCGCGTATTACGCCAGCGATTTGAGCGCTTCAAGCAGGTGGCGGCAGCACTGAGTGCAGTGGAATAACCGCCAGAGTTTCCTTTCCCCAAAGCGCAGCTAGCGGCTGCGCTATCATTTTCCCCGCCAAATAATGCTAATTGCAGGATGTACAAGCGGCAAAACACCCGCCATTATGAGGTAGATGGCGATGACGCAGCAGCTGCGCCGATCGTGATAATAAAAAACAGGGGAGGGCCAGTTCCGGGCCCGATTAAGCAATTAAGAGCAGACAGAGTCCAACAAGCGAATGATCCCACAAATTTCTCAGGCACCTGGCCTCGTGCAACGGGTGCTGGACTTTTTGGCCGCGTTAAAACAGAGCGGATTCAACGGTGATACCGCCACTAGCTATGCCGATCGCTTGACGATGGCCACGGACAACAGTATTTACCAACTGTTGCCCGATGCGGTGGTATTTCCTCGTTCAACCGCTGACGTGGCGCTTATCGCCAGGGTGGCCGATGAAGAGCGCTTCAAAGCATTAACCTTCAGCCCGCGCGGTGGCGGCACCGGCACCAATGGGCAGGCATTGAACACCGGCATTGTGGTTGATATGTCACGCTACATGAACCGCATTCTGGACATCAACGTCGAACAGGGCTGGGTACGGGTAGAAGCCGGGGTGATTAAAGACCAGCTCAACCAGTATTTGCGCCCGTTCGGCTACTTCTTCGCGCCGGAGCTTTCCACCAGTAACCGAGCGACCTTGGGCGGCATGATCAATACCGACGCGTCTGGCCAGGGGTCGCTGGTATATGGCAAAACCTCGGACCATGTGCTGGGGCTGCGGGCGGTATTGCTGGGGGGCGAGATGATCGACACCCGCGTCATGCCGACGACGCTGGCGGAAACGATTGCTCAGGAAGATACGCCAGAAGGCCGGATCTACCACACCGTGCTGAATCGTTGCCGTGAGCAACGGGCGCTGATCCTGGAAAAATTCCCCAAACTTAACCGTTTTCTCACCGGTTACGATCTGCGCCACGTGTTGAGTGACGATCTGCAAACCTTCGATCTGACGCGCATTCTTACCGGAGCCGAAGGGACCCTGGCCTTTATCACCGAAGCGCGGCTGGATATCACGCCGTTGCCGAAGGTACGGCGGCTGGTGAACGTTAAGTACGACTCTTTCGATTCAGCCCTGCGCAATGCGCCGTTTATGGTGGAAGCCAAGGCGCTGTCGGTGGAAACCATCGACTCCAAGGTGTTGAATCTGGCCCGTGAAGATATCGTCTGGCACTCGGTCAGCGAACTGATCACTAACGTACCGGACAAGGAAATGCTCGGGCTGAACATCGTTGAGTTTGCCGGTGACGATAAGGCGCTGATCGACGGCCAGATGGAAGCGCTGTGCGAACGTCTGGACGACCTGATCTCCGAGCAGCAGGCTGGGGTGATCGGCTATCAGATTTGTGGCGATCTGACCGGCATTGAGCGTATCTACAATATGCGCAAAAAGGCGGTGGGATTGCTGGGTAACGCCAAAGGGCAGGCCAAGCCGATCCCGTTCGCCGAAGATACCTGCGTTCCGCCACAGCACTTGGCCGATTACATTACCGAGTTCCGCCAACTGCTGGATAGCCATAACCTGAGCTACGGCATGTTTGGCCACGTGGATGCCGGGGTGCTGCACGTGCGCCCGGCGCTGGATATGTGCGATCCGCAGCAAGAAGTGCTGATGAAGCAGATCTCTGACCAGGTAGTGGAGCTAACCGCGAAATACGGTGGCCTGCTGTGGGGCGAGCACGGCAAAGGCTTTAGGGCGGAATACAGCCCGGCGTTCTTTGGCGAAGAACTCTATGAAGAACTGCGCCGCATCAAGGCAGCGTTTGACCCGCTCAACCGTCTGAATCCGGGCAAGATCTGTCCGCCGCTGGGCGTTGACGCCGTGATGATGAAGGTTGATGCGGTGAAACGCGGCACGTTGGATCGCCGTATTCCCATCGACGTTCGCACCTCGTTCCGTGGTGCGATGGAGTGTAACGGCAACGGACTCTGTTTCAACTTTGATGTGCACAGCCCGATGTGTCCGTCGATGAAGATCACCGCCAACCGCATTCATTCGCCGAAAGGCCGTGCGGCCCTGGTGCGTGAATGGTTACGGTTACTGGCAGAGCAGGGCGTCGATCCTGTCGCGCTGGAAAAACAGTTACCGCAGCAGCGCCTCAGTTTCCGCACCCTGGTCGAGAAAACCCGTAATAGCTGGCACGCAGGCAAGGGTGAATATGATTTCTCCCATGAGGTCAAGGAAGCCATGTCTGGCTGCCTGGCCTGTAAAGCCTGCTCGACCCAGTGCCCGATCAAGATCGACGTGCCGGGCTTCCGTTCGCGCTTCTTGCAGCTATATCACACCCGCTACCTGCGTCCGTTGCGTGACTACATGGTCGCTGGCGTTGAAAGCTACACTCCGCTGATGGCCAAAGCACCGAAGGTGTTCAACTTCTTCTTCAAACAGCCGTGGGTACGCGAACTGAGCCGTAACACCATCGGTATGGTGGATCTGCCACTGCTTTCCAGTCCGACGTTGCGCCAGCAGCTTTCTGGCCATAGCGCATTTAGCATGACGCTTGAACAGCTGGAGGCATTGAGCGACAGCCAGCGTGAACAGCATGTGTTGGTGGTGCAGGATCCGTTTACCAGCTATTACGATGCCCAGGTAGTGGCAGACTTTGTCCGGCTGGTGGAAAAACTGGGCTACAAGCCGGTATTGCTGCCGTTCTCACCGAACGGCAAGGCGCAACATATCAAAGGCTTCCTGACGCGCTTTGCCAAAACGGCGCGCAAGACCGCAGACTTCCTTAACCGGGTTGCCAAGCTGGGCATGCCGATGGTGGGCGTCGATCCTGCGTTGGTTCTATGCTATCGGGACGAATATCAAGAAATCCTCGGGGCCGACCGGGGTGATTTCCAGGTGCAGCTGGTTCATGAATGGTTGCAGAAGCTGCTGGCCGAACGTGCAGAACAGCCCGCCACCGGGGAAGCCTGGTATCTGTTTGGCCACTGCACCGAAACGACCGCATTACCGGTCAGCACTCAGCAATGGACTTCGATCTTTGCCCGTTTTGGTGCCAGGTTGGAAAACGTCAGCGTGGGTTGCTGCGGCATGGCTGGCACTTACGGCCACGAAGCCAACAATCTGCAAAATTCCCTGGGGATTTATGAGTTATCATGGCATCAGGCGCTACAACGTTTGCCAAGGCAACGCTGTCTGGCGACCGGTTATTCTTGCCGCAGCCAGGTCAAACGCATTGAAGGCAATGGCGTGCGGCATCCGTTACAGGCACTTCTGGAGATGATTGCGTGAAGCTGTGGAAACGTGAAACAACGCTGGAACAACTCAACCAAAGCGGCGAAGGATGTATGGTGGCCCATGTGGGCATCCAGTTCACCCGCCTGGAAGAGGATTATTTAGAGGCGGTGATGCCTGTTGATCACCGCACCACCCAGCCGTTTGGCCTGTTGCACGGTGGGGCTTCGGTGGTGCTGGCCGAGTCGATGGGCTCGATGGCAGGTTATCTGTGTACCGAAGGGGAGCAAAAGGTGGTGGGGTTGGAGATTAACGCCAACCACCTGCGGGCGGTATTTAAAGGGCAGGTGCGCGGGGTTTGTCGGGCATTGCATGCAGGCCGCCGCAATCAGGTTTGGCAGATCGAAATCTTCGACGATCGCGATCGCCTGTGCTGTACCTCCCGGCTGACTACCGCAGTATTGGAGTAAGGGCGTTCGAGGGGGAATGCGCTCGCTGTTTCCCCTCACCCCAACCCTCTCCCAAAGGGCGAGGGAGCTAGTCCTGCGATCTGCTTAGGTGCCGCAGTTAATCTGTAACAGGGGAGGTGCCAAAGCAGGTAATGGTAGTAAAGTTGTGGCACATTCAGTCCCCTCTCCCAATAAGCGAGGGGGCCAGTGCGGTGATCTGCTTGGGTCCAGGAATTAATTTGTGACAGAGTGGATGCTGAGGGTGATCACGGTAAATAATCTGTGGCACATTCGGTCCCCTCTCCCCGTGGGAGAGGGTTAGGGGCCGGCTTCATAGCTGGAATGGTACCCGTTTCACAAAATCCTTCTGAAAAGCGGTGGCTTTATCCCAGCCGCCTTCCATCGAATATTTCTGGCAAATCAGCGTTAGCGTATGCCGGGCAAAATGGTAACTCTGCACGCGGAACAGCTGGCATCGCTGTGGGTTGTTGATCTCAATAATCAGCCGATTGTGCAGTTTGCTCAGCGCATGCAGGTAGCTTTCGTCATCGCCGTTTTCCAGGCATAAATTTGCCATGCCAAGGCTGATGGCATTGTAACGCTTCAGATGATTGATATGGCATTCCGGCCGTTGCAGCGCCGCTTCCGCCATATAAAAATCTACCGTGACATCACGGATGTTGAACTTGTATTCATCAATTTTGCCCAGCAGCCACGCATTTATCGAGATAGCCATAGGTCCACGCCCAATTAAAGCTAATGATAATCATTATCATATTTGCTGCTGTGGCGATGATCAATGCTCCTCGCCGATTTTTTTCTGTTGTGGGCGATTTGTGCGTACACAGGCTAAAAACACGCGAACGACTAGACTTAAAGCAGGGAAAGGCATTTTTCAGACAGACAAAATGCAGAAATAGGTATTTTCTATGAATGTTTAAAATCGACGATTTATCTGTCTCTATAACCTTGCGAGGGCAGCGGGATAAGGCGTTCGAGATAGGATGAATTACAATGAATTCATAGGGATGAAAATTGTCTTAGCCACTTTTTTGCCCGGATGTGTCAGCGGTTTATCGCGCCGCCGAGTGCAAATCCGGGCGTTTGGCAAATACCCCCGCAAAACAAACGGTTGAAGTGATAATCATTATCACTAACATAGGCGGTAAACCACACCGGCGGTGGTAAAACACGAATGTGAGGTAGGCCATATGCATACGGAAGATGTTGGTACTTTTTCCTTGGCAGACAATGTCTGGCAGGGCATTGCGCTGAGCGACAGCGCGGTGAAGCAGATAATCAGACTCATGCAGCAGGATGCGCAGGTTAAAGGGCTGCAACTCGGGGTCAAACAATCCGGTTGTGCGGGCTTTGCCTACGTGCTGGATTTGACCCGCGAACCTGCCAGCGACGATCTATTGTTCGAGCGCGACGGGGCAAAACTGTTCGTGCCGCTAAAAGCGATGCCGTTTATCGATGGCACCACGGTAGATTTTGTTCGGGAAGGGCTGAATCAGATGTTCAAATTTAACAACCCTAAAGCTCAGAACGCCTGCGGGTGCGGTGAGAGCTTTGGCGTTTAAGCGATACCAAAATGACACGAAGCAACGTAGAAACAGCGAATGATGTACCGGCTTGGGTCAGCGAAGGTCGCTACAAGGAAGGATTCTTTACCCAACTGGCCACCGATGAGTTGGCCAAAGGCATCAACGAAGAGGTGGTTCGCGCCATCTCGGCCAAGCGTAATGAACCCGAGTGGATGCTGGAATTCCGCCTGGAGGCTTATCGTGCCTGGCTGCAAATGGAAGAGCCACACTGGCTGAAAGCCAACTACGACAAGCTGAACTATCAGGATTACAGCTACTATTCAGCGCCGTCCTGTGGCAGCTGTGATGATGCCTGTGGTTCACAGCCAGGGGCGGAGCAGCAGCCTGGAGCCAGCACGGAAAACGGCTATCTGACCAGCGAGGTTGAACTGGCGTTCAATCAGTTGGGGGTTCCAGTGCGTGAAGGCAGTGAGGTGGCGGTGGACGCCATTTTCGACTCGGTTTCCGTCGCCACCACCTATCGTGAAAAGTTGGCGGAAAGCGGGGTGATCTTCTGCTCGTTCGGTGAGGCCATTCACGAATATCCGGATCTGGTGCGCAAGTATCTGGGCCGCGTGGTGCCGCACAACGACAACTTTTTCGCCGCGCTCAATGCTGCGGTGGCTTCCGACGGCACCTTTGTCTACGTGCCAAAGGGCGTACGCTGCCCGATGGAGCTTTCCACCTATTTTCGCATCAACGCCGCGAAAACCGGTCAATTTGAACGCACCATCCTGATTGCCGATGAAGGCAGCTACGTCAGCTACATCGAAGGTTGCTCGGCGCCGGTACGCGACAGCTATCAGCTGCACGCTGCGGTGGTAGAAGTGATCCTGCATAAAGACGCCGAAGTGAAGTATTCCACGGTGCAAAACTGGTTCTCCGGCGGTGGCGAAAGCAAGGGCGGCATTCTTAACTTCGTCACCAAGAGAGCGCTGTGCGAAGGTGCGGGTTCAAAAATGTCCTGGACCCAGTCGGAAACCGGCTCAGCGATCACCTGGAAATACCCTAGCGTGATCTTGCAGGGCGACAACTCGATCGGTGAGTTCTTCTCGGTGGCGCTGACCAGCGGCTATCAGCAGGCGGATACCGGCACCAAGATGATCCATATTGGTAAAAACACCAAATCGACCATTATTGCCAAAGGGATCTCCGCCGGGCACAGTCAGAATACCTACCGTGGATTGGTGAAGATCCTGCCTGGGGCGGAAAACGCCCGTAACTTTACCCAGTGCGATTCGATGCTGATCGGGCCGAACAGCGGGGCTCATACCTTCCCTTATGTGGAAACGCGCAATAACAGCGCACAGCTTGAACACGAAGCCACCACGTCGAAGATTGGTGACGACCAGCTGTTCTACTGCCTGCAACGGGGGATTAGCGAAGATGATGCCATCTCGATGATCGTCAATGGTTTCTGTAAGGACGTGT
The DNA here is from genome assembly GCF_051654945.1 of Serratia sp. (in: enterobacteria). Taxonomy (GTDB): domain Bacteria; phylum Pseudomonadota; class Gammaproteobacteria; order Enterobacterales; family Enterobacteriaceae; genus Chania. The sequence continues at coordinate 173,796 of NZ_JBOFZA010000072.1, read as the reverse complement.
TCTCCGAATTGCCGCTGGAATTTGCCGTGGAGGCACAGAAGTTACTGGCTATCAGCCTGGAACACAGCGTCGGTTAAGCACCCGCATTTATCGCGCAATCGCGCAGTCTGAGGACACCGCATGTTAAGTATCAAGAATTTGCAAGTCAGCGCCGAAGGTAATGAGATCCTCAAGGGGCTGAGCCTGGAGATCAAACCGGGCGAAGTGCACGCCATCATGGGGCCAAACGGCTCCGGCAAAAGCACGCTTTCTGCCACGCTGGCTGGCCGGGAAGAGTACGAGGTCACGGCAGGCGAAGTCACGTTTAAAGGCAAAGATCTGCTGGAGCTGGCTCCTGAAGATCGGGCTGGTGAGGGCGTGTTCCTGGCATTCCAGTATCCGGTGGAAATTCCCGGCGTCAGCAACCACTTCTTCCTGCAAGCGTCGGTGAACGCGGTGCGTAAATATCGTGGGCAAGAGGCGCTGGATCGTTTTGATTTCGCCGATTTTATCGAGCAGAAAATTGAGCTGTTGAATATGCCAGCGGATTTGTTGACCCGCTCGGTCAACGTCGGCTTTTCCGGCGGCGAGAAGAAGCGCAACGACATCCTGCAAATGGCCGCGCTTGAGCCGGAGTTGTGCATCCTGGATGAAACGGACTCCGGGTTGGATATCGATGCCCTGAAGATCGTTGCCAACGGCGTCAACTCGCTGCGTGACGGCAAGCGCGCCTTTATTATCGTCACCCACTATCAGCGTATTCTCGATTATATCAAACCGGATTACGTCCACGTGCTGTCCCAGGGGCGCATCGTGAAGTCCGGTGATTTCTCATTGGTGAAGCAGTTGGAGGAGCAGGGCTATGGCTGGCTTTCCGACCAACAGTAATTCATTGGCGCTACAGCAGATGTACAGCCTGTTCGAAGCCCGCGGCGGCGAGCACTCTGCACATGCGTTAGCCCACTGGCAGCAGGCTTTGCGCCAAGGCTGGCCGACCCGCAAGCATGAAAACTGGAAATACACCCCGCTGGAAGGCTTGCTGGAACAACAGTTCCTGGCACCGGCTGACTCAGTGTTCAGTGCAGCGCAGCGTGATCAACTGGCATTGAAGATCGATGCGTACCGCTTGGTATTTGTCGATGGGCGCTTGTGCCCGCAATTGAGTGACGAGGATCTGGGCGAATACCGTCTGGAGAGGATCGCCCATGTTGCGCCACAAGCGCTGCCGGAGCCGATCCAGCCAGAGATTTTCCTGCATCTGAGCGAAAGCCTGGCGCAGGAAACCAGCATCATCCGCCTGGCCGCCGGCAAAACTCCGGTCAAGCCACTCTACCTGCTGCATATCAGCAGTGGGCGCGACCAGCCCGGCGAAGTCAATACGCTGCATCATCGGCACCATCTGGAGATTGCGGGCGGTGCTCGGGCCTCGGTCATCGAGCATTATGTCAGCGTCAGCCCGGCGGCCCATTTTACCGGCGCGCGTCTGACCGTCACGGTGGGTGATAATGCCGAGCTGCATCACTGCAAACTGGCGTTTGAGAGTCAGGCCTGCTATCACTTTGCCCATAACGACCTGCTGATTGGCCGCGACGCGCGGGTGAAAAGCGACAGCTTCCTGCTGGGTGCAGGGCTGACACGCCACCACACCAGCGCACAGTTAAACGGTGAGGGGAGCAACCTGGTGATCAACAGTCTGGTGCTGCCGGTAGGTAAAGAGGTGTGTGACACCCGCACCTATCTGGAGCACAACAAAGGCTATTGCGAAAGCCGCCAACTGCACAAAACGGTGGTCAGCGATCGGGCCAAAGCGGTGTTTAACGGCATGATCAAGGTCGCGCAGCACGCGATCAAAACCGACGGCCAGATGAACAACCACAATCTGCTGTTGGGCAAGGTGGCGGAGGTTGACACCAAACCGCAACTGGAAATCTACGCCGATGATGTCAAATGCAGCCACGGTGCCACCGTGGGCCGGATCGACGAAGAACAGCTGTTTTATCTGCAATCGCGCGGTATCGGCAAGCATGCGGCCCAGCAGATGATCATCTTTGCTTTTGCCGCCGAACTTACGGAGGGCATTGCCGACCCGGTCATTCGGCAACAGGTGCTGGCACGCATTGCCGATCGTTTGCCTAGGGAGGCCGCATGAGTTATCCCCTGGAACGGGTGCGTAGCGATTTTCCCCTGCTGAGCCGGGAGGTTAACGGGCAGCCGCTGGCTTACCTGGACAGCGCCGCCAGCGCGCAGAAACCGCAGAGTGTGATTGACCGCGAGCTGGATTTCTATCGTCATGGTTATGCCGCTGTGCATCGCGGTATCCACACGCTGAGCGCTGAAGCCACACAGCAGATGGAAGCCGTGCGTGAGCAGATGGCGCGTTTTATCAACGCGGGCTCGGCGGAAGAAATTGTGTTCGTCAAAGGCACCACCGAAGGCATCAATCTGGTGGCCAACAGCTTTGGCCGTGATCTCCTGACGGCAGGCGATAGCATCATCATCACCGAGATGGAGCACCACGCCAATATAGTCCCCTGGCAAATGCTGGCGCAGGAGCGTGGTATCAAGCTGCGAGTCTGGCCGTTGCAACCCGACGGTACTCTGGATCTGGCGCAATTGCCGGGTTTGATCGATGCTTCTACCAAGCTGCTGGCCATTACCCAGGTCTCGAACGTGCTGGGTACCGTTAATCCGCTGCATGAAATCATTCCCGTGGCCAAAGCGGCGGGTCTGAAGGTGCTGGTCGATGGCGCTCAGGCGGTGATGCACCAGCGGATCGATGTCCAGGCGCTGGACTGCGATTTCTACGTGTTCTCCGGCCATAAACTGTATGGGCCGAGCGGGATTGGCATTCTGTACGGCAAGCAGGCATTGCTGGCGCAGATGCCACCGTGGGAAGGCGGGGGTGCGATGATCCAACGGGTCAGCCTGACGCAAGGGACCACCTTTGCTGCGCCTCCATGGCGTTTTGAGGCCGGTTCGCCGAATACGGCTGGCATGATGGGGTTGGGAGCCGCCATCGACTATGTCGAGGCTCTGGGGCTGGAAAACATCCACGATTATGAGCAATCTTTAATGCGCTATGCCCTGGAAGCATTACAACAGGTGCCAACGCTGAAGATTTACGGCCCGGCGCAGCGTGCCGGCGTGATTGCCTTCAACCTGGGTGAACACCATGCCTACGACGTGGGCAGCTTTCTGGATCAATACGGGATCGCCATTCGCACCGGGCACCACTGCGCCATGCCACTGATGGATTTCTACCGGGTGCCAAGTATGTGCCGCGCTTCGCTGGCATTGTACACTAGCCGTCAGGAAGTGGATCGGCTGGTGGCAGGTTTGCAGCGTATCCACCGCTTGTTAGGCTAATCATTCAAGGGAGCCACATGGCGCAATTGCCGGACAAAGATAAACTGGTGCGTAACTTTTCCCGCTGCCTGAACTGGGAAGAGAAGTACCTGTATGTGATCGAACTGGGCAGCCAGTTGCCCGCGCTGGAAGAAAGTGAACGCCAGGCGGGCAATCTGATTTCCGGCTGCCAAAGCCAGGTCTGGATCGTGATGAGCAAAGACGCGCAAGGGCGAGTCGAGTTTCACGGCGATAGCGATGCCGCCATCGTCAAGGGGCTGCTGGCGGTGGTGTTTATTGTTTATCACCAGCTCACGCCGCAGCAAATCCTCGATCTGGATGTGCGGCCCTTGTTCAGCGAACTGGCTTTGAGCCAGCATCTGACGCCTTCCCGCTCTCAGGGGCTGGAGGCGATGATCCGCGCTATTCGCAGTAAAGCGGCGCTGATCGTCTGACCGAACCCCCAAGGCTTATTGATGGCAGGTTATGTCAATGAGCCTTTACAATCTCAGCCGAATTCCCTCTTTTTACACCAATCCGCAATCATTTCAGTTACTTATCCGTTGACGATGCCTTGACAATTCCGGTAATTGATTATGTTATAACATGTTGATTTTTGACAATTAATTGCCTTTGAACGGGTTCTTGCTAATATCGAACGAGCATTTGTCTTATTTACCTACCGGCAAGCGACCGCTAGCCTTGCCATGAACCGTAATAACAATAGGGATGAGAATGAAACGTGCGTTGACTCTAATGGGCGTGTTATTCGCCACCGTACTGACCGGCACCCAGGCCGCCAGTGCCAACGAATACCCATTGCCGCCGCCGGGCAGTCGTCTGATTGGTGAAAATACGATTTATAACGTGCCAAACGATGGCCGTTCGCTGGAAGCCATTGCGGCTGAATACAAGATTGGTCTGTTGGGCATGCTGGAAGCCAACCCAGGCACCGATCCCTATTTGCCTAAACCGGGAACGGCGCTGACGATCCCGACGCAAATGCTGCTGCCGGATACCCCACGCGAAGGGATTGTGGTCAACCTGGCGGAACTGCGTCTGTACTATTATCCGAAAGGGGAAGACAAGGTGATCGTCTATCCAATCGGTATCGGCCAGACCGGTATGAACACGCCGCTGAAGGTCACCTCGGTCAGCCAGAAGATCCCGAACCCGACCTGGACGCCAACCACCAACATTCGTAAGCGTTACCAGTCACAGGGAGTCACGTTGCCTGCGGTAGTTCCGGCTGGGCCTGAGAATCCGATGGGCCTGTTTGCCATGCGTCTGGCCATGGGGCATGGGGAATACCTGATCCACGGCACCAATGCCAACTTTGGTATCGGCATGCGCGTGAGCTCGGGGTGTATCCGCCTGCGCCCGGACGATATCGAAGCGCTGTTCAACCAGGTGCCTCAGGGCACCCGAGTGCAAATCGTCAATGAACCGATAAAAGTCGCCGTTGAGCCAGACGGTAAGCGCTATGTCGAAGTGCATCAGCCGTTGTCGAAAGTGGCCAGCGACGATCCGCAAACCATGCCGATCGCGCTTTCCAAAAATCAGAAAGCATTTGCTGCTGATGAACAGACCGATAAGGCCGTGCTCGACAGCGCCATCGTACGGCGTTCAGGCATGCCAGTGCTGGTCAGTGTAGGGCAAGACCCTTCCGCCGTCTCTGTGCCGCCTACAGCGCCTCAGGAACAGGCTGCTGGTACCGCTGGCGAGACTGGGGCCCCGATTAGTTCGGTGAACTGAGTTCTGGTATTGAGGAAGGGCACGGCATAGTTAAAGTGTCATCAATCTGAGCCTGGCGTTGAGCCGGGCTTTTTTTTGTCGGTAAGCGGGCAGGGGCAAATCAGAGGCAAAAAAAAAACGGTGCACAATGTGCACCGTTTTCAATAACCGAAGCAAACTTACTTTTTGTAAGCGTGTGCTTGGTTGTCCAGACGCTGGTTAGCGCGCGCTGCGTCGTCTTTAGCTGCTTGAACGTCTGAACGGATTGCGTTCACGTCGTTGCTCAGCTGATCAACTTTAGCGTTCAGAGTCTGAACGTCAGAAGACAGTTGATCGATTTTAGCATTGCTTGAGCAACCAGCCAGCATAGTTGAAGCCAGGATTACCGCGCCCAGTACCAGTTTAGTACGATTCATTATAACACCCTCTAGATTGAGTTAATCTCCATGTAGCGTTACAAGTATTACACAAACTTTTTTCGAAAGAGAATAAATTTTTTGTATTAGGGTGCTTTATTTTGATCGTTCGCTCAAACTTGCATCTTGTTTTACAAAATAGTTAAAAAAACGAGGGAAAACAGCCGGATTCTATGGGACAACTCTCAATTGAAATGAACAAAATAAAGCGAGTTAATGGTTGCGTTTTTCTGAAACTACGGTACGGCAGATAAAAAAAACGCCGCTAGGCGGCGTTTTGTTCACGGATTTCTTGTCACGTTTAATATTACAGCACGTGAACCGAAGCAGTATTGGTGGTGCCGCTTGGTACCAGAGCACCGGAAACCATCACCACCACGTCGCCTTTTTGTGCCAGGCCGCTCGCCAAAGCCACTTCTTTACCAATGCGGTAGAAGTCGTCGGTAGAAGCAATTTCCTTGACCATCTGAGTGGTAATGCCTTTGCTCAGGATCAACTGACGTGCAGTCACTTCATTGGTAGTCAGTGCCAGGATCACGGCGTTAGGGAAGTATTTACGCACGGATTTGGCTGACTTGCCGCCGCTGGTGGCTACCACGATCAGTGGCGCGTCCAGTTTCTCGGCAGTTTCTACCGCACCACGGCACACCGCTTCGGTGATACGCAGTTTACGGTTGTCGTTCAGGGTGTCGATACGGCTTGGCATTACGCGATCGGTACGTTCGCAGATGGTTGCCATGATGGTCACGGCTTCCAGCGGGTATTTACCCTTGGCGCTTTCACCAGACAGCATTACCGCATCGGTACCGTCCAGGATGGCGTTGGCAACGTCACCCGCTTCCGCACGGGTAGGGCGCGGGTTCTTGATCATTGAATCCAGCATCTGGGTCGCGGTGATAACCACTTTACGGGCGCGGTTACACTTCTCGATCATCATCTTCTGCGCGAAGATCACTTCTTCAACCGGGATTTCAACGCCCAGGTCACCACGAGCAACCATGATGCCGTCAGAGGCTTCGAGGATCTCGTCGAAGTTGTTCAGACCTTCCTGGTTTTCGATCTTGGAGATGATCTGGATGTTTTCGCCGCCGTGGGCTTTCAGGTGCTCACGGATTTCCAGCACGTCGGAACGCTTACGGATAAAGGAAGCCGCAACGAAGTCTACGCCTTGCTCACAACCGAAGATCAGGTCGCGCTTGTCTTTTTCGGCCAGCGCTGGCAGCTGAATGGAAACGCCCGGCAGGTTAACGCCTTTGTTTTCGCCCAGATCGCCGCTGTTCAGAACTTTACAGATCACTTCGCTTTCGGTGACCGCAGTTACTTCCATACCGATCAGGCCGTCATCCACCAGCACGGTATTGCCAATTTTCAGGTCGGCAGCAAAGCCAGGGTAGGTCACCGCAACGCGTTCTTTGTTGCCGATAACGCTTTGATCGGTGGTGAAGGTGAAGGTTTGACCCGCAACCAGGGCTGCGTCAACGCCACCTTCCAGCTTCATGGTACGGATTTCCGGGCCTTTGGTATCGAGCAGGATACCGGCGTTCTTGCCGGTTTTGGCGATCACCGCACGCATGTTCTTGATGCGGTTGCCGTGTTCTTCATAATCGCCATGGGAGAAGTTAAGGCGCATTACGTTCATGCCCGCGTTCAGCAGGCTGGTCAGCATTTCTTCCGATTCGGTTTTTGGGCCGATGGTACAAACAATTTTGGTCTTTTTCATGACGATTTTTTCTGCAAGTTGTGATGGATAATAAAACTAACGGTACCGACGGTTAAGCCATCGGTAAGGGATTTGAGTTGGACCTGGCAATGCAAAACATAGTTAAGGATAGGTGACAGTCGTCGAAATGGTGTGGAAAAATTCGGCCGATGCCCAGATGCGGCTAGGCTGCGCAAAAAGCGAGGATGAGAATTTGTTGTAATCGCGTTTTCGCAGATCAAGGGCTGAAACCATTCAACTGAAAGACGTGGCGCATTATAAGACTATGCGGCTGGAAACAAAACAAAAAACCGCACCCGTCGGCAGGTTTGTACATAAAGTCAGCAAATGTGGCGCAAATAGACCGCAGGTCGGCGGGTTTGTTGCGCAAATAGGGTTACTGTAACGGATTATGTTGGCTAATATTTCAAGCGCTCTGCTGAATTTCCAGCAGGATACCGTCATCCAGACAGAAGCAACCAAATACGGTAGCGGCAGGGATCAATAGCGTTTCCTCGGCGATCAGCGTGTGCACATCGCTGCCGACGGTGAACTCGAAAATACCCGACAGGATACGGATTTGCTGGGGGTAGGGGCGTTTTTGCAGTTGGTCAAAGATGCCCGCGGCAAATTTGACTTCCCAGGCGGTGCTGCCATCGCTCATCAGCCCTTGGCGGCGGGTGAGGCCATTGTCGAGAAGCTCGAACGCTAGCTGTGATTTAAAAACCGACATCATATTACCTCCATCAGGATACAGCGCTGATGATACGCGACAGGCTGACGCTAGTCCGGTATTACTGCTAAACATGATTTGCCGTCAGGCGAGAGAGAATACTGGGAAGCGAAACAAGAAGTGGTGCGTCTGAATGGACTCGAACCATCGACCCCTACCATGTCAAGGTAGTGCTCTAACCAACTGAGCTACAGACGCACTGTGGTACTTGCAGGAATTTGGTGCGTCTGAATGGACTCGAACCATCGACCCCCACCATGTCAAGGTGGTGCTCTAACCAACTGAGCTACAGACGCATCTTCTTCCTCTCTGTCATGGCTGACAGCGGGGACGAATATTAACGAGCAACCCGGCCGCTGGCAAGGGGAAAAACGCAATTTTATTCGGTATTTCACGCGATTGCTGAGCTTCTGTGCAGTCAGGCGGTTTTTTCTGCAATGGCTGGCGAGGAACTGGCCGGTTTGCCTCGGGCAAACCGGCACCAGGGATTAACGGGTGGAACGCTGCAGAATCAATGCAGGCGGTTGGCGCTGCAACCAACGCATACGCAAGACCATCATGATGGCGGCAAAGGTCAGGCCGATAATAAAGCCGAACCAGAATCCGCTTGGCCCCATGGCAGGTACGACGTAATCCGTCAGCGCCAACAGATAGCCGCTTGGTAACCCGAGCACCCAATAGGACACGAAGGTGATGTAGAAGATCGCACGGGTATCTTTATAACCCCGCAGGATCCCGCTGCCGATCACCTGGATAGAGTCGGATATCTGGTAAATCGCCGCCAACAGCATCAGATGGGAGGCCATGGTCACCACTGCTGGATTGTCGTTGTATAACAGGGCGATAGGTTCACGGAACACCGCGGTAAACAGCGCCGAGCAACTGGCCATGGCGATACCGACGGCAATCGCCGCATAGGCGGCAACCCGAGCGCCTTCAACCGAGCCTTCACCAAGGCGGTGCCCAACGCGAATGGTCGCCCCCACCCCGAGCGACAGAGGCAGTACAAACATCAGTGAGCTGAAGTTAAGGGCGATCTGGTGCCCGGCAACCGCGACGATACCCAGCGGCGAAACCAGCAATGCCACTACGGCAAACAGCGTCACTTCGAAGAACAAGGCCAGGGCCACCGGCAGACCAATGCCGATCAGGCGTTTTAACGCCTGCCAGTCCGGGCCACGATGTGCACCTTCCTCCAGTTTGATATCCCGCAGCGAAGGCGCGCGTTTGGCGTACCAGCGCATCATCAGGAACATCATCCAATACACGCTGGCGGTAGCGACACCGCAACCGACACCGCCCATTTCCGGCATGCCAAACTTGCCGAAAATCAAAATGTAGTTGATCGGGATGTTGATCAACAGCCCCAAAAAGCCGATGACCATGCCGGGCTTGGTTTTGGACAAGCCTTCACACTGGCCACGGACTACCTGGAAGAACAAATAGCCGGGTGCCCCCCACATAATGGCGTGCAGGAAACCAATGGCTTTTTCAGCCAGCAGCGGATCGATGTTGTGCATCATGTCGATCACCAAATGGCTGTTATAAATCACGGCAATAATGAGTAGTGACACCCCCGATGCCAACCAAAAGCCCTGACGCACCTGATATGCAATACGATCGCGGCGGCCCGCGCCGTTGAGCTGGGCGATCACCGGGGTCAACGCCAGCAATAAACCGTGGCCGAACAGGATGGTCGGCAGCCAGATAGACGTGCCGACGGCCACGGCCGCCATATCGGTGGCGCTATAGGAACCCGCCATGATGGTATCAACCACGCCCATCGCGGTTTGGGATATTTGCGCAATGATGACCGGAATTGCGAGGGCCAATAAACTACGCGCCTCAATAAAATACTTCTGCACGTACACACCTTTTTAATTATTTATGAAGGGTGTTGCTCTAAAACGGCAACAACTAAAAACTGCGGAATTTGTCGAAAATATTGTACCTGCAAGCCGGAGCTAAGCAAAGGTTGTAACGAAATAGTTATCGCCGTACGGTTTCGGGCCGCAACGTGAAACAACCGGGATGCAAACTAGGCAAGTACCGTTTTTTTTGCCGTTGTGCGTTTGGTTTTCTGCCTTAACTGGGGCAAACTGCTTACAGCGCTTAGAACATAGTCACCAAGAAGAGGCCAACATGTTTACCGGTATCGTACAAGGCACAGCCCCGCTGGTTGCCATTGATGAAAAACCCAATTTCCGTACCCACGTTGTTGAAATGCCAGATGAACTGCTGCCAGGGCTGGAATTGGGGGCCTCGGTTGCCCACAACGGCTGTTGTCTGACCGTCACCGAGATTGCTGGCAACCGTGTCAGCTTTGATCTGATCAAAGAGACTCTGCGGTTGACCAATCTTGGCGATCTTAAGCAGGGGGATATCGTCAACCTGGAAAGAGCGGCCAAGTTTAACGATGAGATCGGTGGGCACCTGATGTCCGGGCATATTATCTGTACGGCGGAAGTTGCCAAGATTTATACCTCGGAAAATAATCGCCAGATTTGGCTACGCATGCCGAATATCGATTTGATGAAATATGTGCTGCATAAAGGTTTCATCGGCATCGACGGCATCAGCCTGACCATTGGCGAGGTGGTAAATAACCGTTTCTGCGTGCATCTGATCCCGGAAACCCTTGAGCGCACCACGCTGGGTAAAAAGCGTCTGGGTGATAAGGTCAATATCGAGATCGATCCGCAAACTCAGGCGGTGGTAGATACCGTTGAGCGCGTATTGGCTAATCGTGAGGCTGCGTTAGCCGTGGCCAACGCGCTGGCACCTAAAGCCTGAAAACCGTAAACCGATAACCCTTGGAGGAGTCAAACGTGAAGTTTTATGGCAAAACGATGATGTTAGCGGCGCTGTTGGCGCTGACGGCCTGTTCAAGCTCAACGGAGCAAGCAAACTCACAGCCCGCCGAGGATGATACCTGTGGCGCGGCGCAATATCAGAATTATGTCGGTAAACCGCTGTCTGCGTTGGATGGGGTCAGTATTCCTCAGCAGGTGCGTACCATTCCTTATAACTCTATGGTGACCATGGACTTCAATCTGAAGCGTTTGAACTTTATGGGTGACAGCGAAGACAAGATCATTCGCGTTTATTGCGGTTAATGACTCTTCCCCCTCGGTGAGGGGGAAGATATTTCAGCGGGGTACGCGCAGGCCGCCCTCGACGCCTTTAGGGCTGAACACCACCTGCCACAGTTGGATATCGCGAGCTCGGAACGCACCAGCACAGGCATTAAGGTAATAACTGAACATCCTTTCGAAGCGTTCGGAATAGCGCGACGCCAGCTGTGGCCAACTCTGTTTGAAACGTTCATACCAGGCCATCAGGGTGCGATCGTAATCCGCACCGATATTATGCCAATCTTCCATCACAAACCGGCCTTCGCTGGCCTTGGCGATATGTTTCACCGACGGCAGGCATCCGTTGGGGAAGATATATTTATTGATCCAGGGATCGACGTTCATATCGGTCTGGTTAGAGCCAATGGTGTGCAACAGGAAAATACCATCCGGTTTTAAATTACGCTCGACCACCTCGAAATAGGTGCGGTAGTTTTTCGGCCCGACGTGTTCGAACATGCCGACGGAGACGATACGGTCAAACTGCTGGTGGAGATCGCGGTAATCCTGCAACAGAATTTCCACGTCCAGCCCAGCACAGCGTTGTTGCGCCATTTTTTGCTGCTCGGCGGAGATGGTCACCCCTACCATGGAAACGCCGTAATGTTTGGCCGCATAGGCAGAAAGCCCCCCCCAGCCACAACCGATATCCAATACCCGCATGCCCGGTTGCAGATGTAGTTTGTCGCAAATCAACCGCAGCTTGGCTTCCTGCGCCTCTTCCAGCGTGTTGGCCTGTGGCCAGTAAGCGCAGGAATATTGCATATAAGGGTCAAGCATCTGGGTAAACAGATCGTTACCCAGATCGTAATGTTCTTTACCCACGATCCAGGCACGTTTTTTAGATTGCAGATTGGTCAGGCGGGCGGCGACAATACGCAGGATATCTTTCAGGTGGTGGGGCAGTTTCTTTTCCAGACCGGCGGCGATAACCCGCTGAAAAAATACGTCCAGCCGCTCGCACTCCCACCAGCCGTCCATATAGCTTTCGCCCAGCCCCAGGGAGCCATCTCGCAGTACGCGTTTAAAGAAATTGGGATTATTGATCTGAATATCGAAAGGGCGTGAGCCATTGATCTCAATACCGGCCATGCTAAGCATTTCATGTGCGATACGATACCAATGGTTATCCTGGACGCTCAGATCTTCTATACACGATGAACTCATAGCTTCTCCATCACCTTCTTCTGACTTATGATCCTGCAGAATTTAGCGTAGACAATTTCTACAGGGGCATACGTATACCTACGGTAAAAGTTGACCGTGGTGTCTGAAATCCGACTGGAACAGAGGTAATTTAAGAGACTCCCTGCGTTAAAGGACGCGGGTAAATTCAGCCTTAAATAAAGTGTGATGCCATCCACGTATGCGGCAGTTGCCGCAATAAGAGCTTAGTATAACTGTTATTGTAAAAGGTCGTTTTGAGTATAGGCTTGCCGAGACACAGACTCAACTGCAAATCGCGCTCGGCAAGAATTTTCATTAAGTGACTATTTACCAAGGTAATTATGACACGGAGTCGGCGTGCTCCTGGCGCGTCACCTGCGTTTCATCCGTTCCTTTCCCACGCTGGATCAGATAGCCCAAGGCTGCCAAAAATACCGTGGCTACCATTACGGTGGTCGTGGCTAACAGCGGTTGGCTGATAAATGCCGAAACCAACAGGCTGGCGATAAAGCATAGTCCCAGCTGGAGCGTGTTTTGCAGCGCTGCGGCTTTGCCGCTGTTGTTGGGGAAAGGCATTAGCGCGTTGGACACTAAAATAGGATAGCTGGCACCGTTCACTAACGCCATAAAGCAGAACGGGATCAACAGCGTGGTCAATGTCGGTTCGCTCAGGATGGCGATCAGATACAACGCCACCATGCTGATGCCATAAGCTACCAGCAGCCACGGCAGCAAGGCTTTGCCAGAAATGCGATTCAAGGCGCTACGGCAGCTGTAACCCCCTAATAAGAAAGCCAGCGTCTGTGGCACATAACTCAGACCAATATCGTTTGGGCCATATCCCATATCGCCGAGAATAAAAGGGGAACCGGTCAGCCAGGCGAAGAACCCGGCAGAGCAGGCAGCAAACACCATCACGTTGCCGCTGAATACCGGAGATTTCAGGATCTGCATAAAGCCAAGACTCGGCTTTTTATCGGCGGAGGGCACCAGTCTGCTACGGTCTTTCAGCAATAACGTCGGGATCAGCAGCAGGGCGGTGATGCCCAGCAGCACGGCGAAGATGGCGCGCCATCCCATATGATTCAGCAACCAGGCCCCCAGCAGCGGAGCCAGCGCCGGGGAGAGGGCAACCAGCGGCATAATGGCAGCGAAAACGCGGTTGGCTTTGCCATCGCGGTAGCGATCGACCACGATCGCCTGCCAGGTGACGGCAGCGGAGCACACGCCAATGGCCTGAATAAAGCGCAATGACCACAGTTGCACAACGTTCTCGACCCACAGCATACCGAGGCAGCCGACGGCGAACAGCGCCAGGCCAATCAATAGCACAGGCTTACGGCCAATACGGTCGGACAGCGGTCCCCACAGCAACTGGGCGAAGGCAAAGCCTGCCAGGAAGATGCTCAGGCTGGCGCTGATGGCACCGGCGGAGATTTGCAGATCCTGCTGCATCGCCCCAAAGGCGGGCAGATACATATCGGTAGCCAGATAGCCCAACATGCTCAGGCCGGCCAGGTAGAACATAAATCCAAAATTTCGCATTACTATTTCTCGTTAAAATTATGTTGTTGCAGGTTTTGAAGCGCCGGCAAGTGTATACGGCTGGATCTCTGGTTGTGAAACGGTAATATTTGCAAGATGCTGTTAAAAAATTTGAAGGCAAGCTTATGTGGTCAGAATATTCACTCGATGTGGTTGATGCGGTCGCGCGGACGGGGAGTTTCAGCGCGGCGGCACAGGAGCTGCACCGCGTTCCTTCTGCGGTGAGTTATACGGTGCGCCAATTGGAGCAATGGCTGGCGGTGCCGCTGTTTGAACGTCGTCACCGTGATGTGGAACTGACGCCAGCGGGGGCGCTGTTTATTAAAGAAGCACGGGTTGTTATCAAAAAAATGCTCGATACCCGGCGACAGTGCCAGCAGGTAGCCAACGGTTGGCGGGGACAGTTGCGGATTGCGGTCGATCTGATCGTCAAACCCCAGCGTAGCCGCCAGTTGGTGCTGGACTTTTATCGTCACTTCCCCGATGTGGAGTTGATGGTGCAGCCGGAAGTGTTTAACGGCGTGTGGGATGCGCTGGTGGATGGCCGTGCGGAGATGGCTATTGGCGCAACGCGAGCGGTGCCTGTAGGAGGGGGGTTTGCCTTTCGCGATATGGGCTTTATGAATTGGCTCTGCGTGGTCCATGCCAAGCACCCGTTGGCTACCTTGACGGGGGAGCTGCGTGACGATCAATTACGGCCCTATCCGTCACTGCTGTTGGAAGACACCTCACGCAATTTACCCAAGCGGGTGACCTGGTCGCTGGACAACCAGCGGCGATTGACGGTGCCGGACTGGGTTTCGGCGGTTGATTGTTTACGTGCCGGGCTGTGTGTGGGCATGGTGCCCGCGCATCGGGTTTTACCCTTGGTGGAAAGTGGCGAATTGGTAGTGTTACCGCTGCAAGAGCCATTCCCGCCCAGCGCCTGCTGCCTGACCTGGCAGCAAAACGCCCAGTCACCGGCGATGGCCTGGCTGCTGGATTATCTGGGCGACAGCGAAACGCTCAATCAGGAATGGCTCAGCGAAGAGATGCCGGGGACAGCGCGTAACTAATCGGGTGCCGCAGGCAGAATACGGCACCCCTTACGGGTTAACGGCGGTAATCGACAAAAGGACCATCGGCCACGGAGCGGCGCTCGATCAGCTTTGGATGTACTTCAATGACCTGTGACTCTTCACGCTTGCTGATGATGCGATCCAGCAGCATGGTAAAGGCCATCTCGCCCAGACGTTCTTTCGGCTGGTGGATGGTGGTCAGGGCCGGGGTGAAGTAGCGCGCATTGCGCACGTTGTCGTAGCCAATGACTGAGATATCCTGCGGGACACGCAGCCCCAACTCATCGGCGGCGCAGATCGCCCCCATGGCCATAATGTCACCCCCACAGAAAACAGCGGTTGGGCGATGCTTTTGCGACAGGATTTGATGCATGGCTTTGTAGCCCGATTCCGGCTCGAAATCTCCCTGCACGATCCACTCTTCGTGTACGTCAATATTGGCTTCCTTCATGGCCTTCAGAAAGCCCTGGTGACGACCTCCGCCGGTATTACGCGACAGTTGACCCGGAATGGCCCCGATATCACGGTGGCCGCGCTCGATCAGGTAACGGCCAGCCAGATAGCCGCCCTCGAAGGCGTTGTCGATAATGGTATCGGTGAAGTCACCGCGTGCGGTGCCCCAATCCATCACCACCATGGGAATATTACGGTAGTCTTCCAGCATGCCCAGCAGTTGGTCCGGGTATTCAGAACACATCACCAGCAGACCATCGACGCGTTTTTGCGCCAGCATCGCCAGATAGGCTTGCTGTTTATCCAGGTTATTGTGCGAGTTACACAGGATCAGGGTGTAGCCTTTACTGTAGCAGCTGTTTTCTACCGCTTCGATCACCTCGGCAAAATAGGGGGCCTCGCTCGAGGTGGCGAGCAAACCGATCGATTTGGTGTGGTTGACCTTGAGGCTGCGGGCCACGGCGCTGGGTGAATAGTGCAGCTCTTTGATAGCGGCCCAAACGGCCGTTTTGGTATCTTCGGCGACGAAACGCGTTTTATTGATAACGTGCGAAACGGTAGTGGTAGAAACGCCAGCGCGTTTGGCCACATCTTTAATCGTTGCCATGTAAAAAATGACTCCTGAACCCACATGTTACAGCATGTAAGTATGATGTTAATCGTTTGCCTGCGTAGATCCTTTCCCAGATAAGCGAAAACTGAGTTTTTAGTGCTGAAGTCGTAAGTCGCTCGAACAGGGAGGGGCAATTTATCGGTACGCAGTTGTGAACTGCGGATTTTGTCGCATATTGGACAAAAGTGGAAGAGCTAATCGGTATTTATCCGCCGGGAAATGATAACAAGATTTTAATCACGAACTGTGGGAAAATGATTTGACGTATTAACTGTGTGGCTTATGCTCTGGAAAAGCCAATCTGAGAGGGAGTTGTATATGGATACCGATTTGAAGATGTCATTACTCACCACCGTGGGTGCTTTGGCAATGATTATTGCTTTCAGCTTTGTTGCCGCATTGAACTGATCCACCGCAATAAACAAAGGCGCAGCTTGATGCCGCGCCTTATTACTCGTTAACCACCCGCCGTTAAGCCAGGTTTTTAGCCACGAACGCCCAGTTTACCAACGCCCAGAAGTTTTCCAGATACTTTGGCCGCGCATTGCGGTAGTCGATATAGTAAGCATGCTCCCACACGTCAACGGTCAATAGCGGAATGTCTTCACCCGTCAGCGGGGTTGCCGCATTCGAGGTGCTGACGATCGCCAGACTGCCATCCGCTTTTTTCACCAGCCAGGTCCAGCCAGCGCCGAAGTTTTTCACGGCGGCATCGGTGAACTGCTCTTTAAAGGCGGCGAAAGAGCCGAATGACTTGTTGATCGCTTCCGCTACTGCGCCCGTTGGCTCGCCACCGCCCTGTGGTGATAAACAGTGCCAATAGAAGGTGTGGTTCCAGACCTGAGCGGCATTGTTGAACACACCGCCGGTAGAGGTCTTGACGATCTCGACCAGGGATTTGCCTTCGAACTCGCTGCCTTTCACCAGATTGTTCAGGTTAACCACGTAGGTGTTATGGTGCTTGCCATAGTGGTATTCCAGCGTTTCGGCGGAAATGTGCGGTTCGAGAGCATTTTTCTCATACGGTAATGCAGGTAATTCAAACGACATTGCTTTCTCCTTTTATCGACAACACGCTTCTCCGACACCGTCAGCCAGGCAGGCCAAGGGAGGAAAAACGCAATTGCACCACTTTTATTATGGTTATTAATCTTAACAACTTTCGGCGCGAAAAGAACATCCAAAGTGTGCCAGGTGGTTGATTGATTAAAGTCGCAGCGGATTTTTATTGGGTAGGGGCAGCAAAGCACGGCCGAACAGCAAGGTTCAGCCGTGACAGGTCAACGAATGGTGGTTGGGGTCACTACGCGGCGGGCGCCAATGTAATGGTTTTGCCAGTAGTCGTTATCCAACTGACTGATGCGGATTTCTTCACCGGTGCGCGGTGACTGGATGAACTTGCCGTTACCAAGATAGACACCAACATGATCGGCGGTGCCGCGGTTATTGATGCGGAAGAATACCAGGTCACCTTTCTCCAGCTCGTTGCGTTTGATCGGTGCTGCATCGCGCAGGTGGTACATTTCGTTGGCGGTGCGCGGCATTTTGATTTTCACTACGTCTTTATAGGCGTAATAAATCAGGCCGCTGCAATCGAAGCCGGTACCCGGTGAAGAGCCGCCCCAGCGGTAAGGTTTACCCATTTGCCCCATCAGCTTGGCCATGGCGGTCTGCTTGGCGTGCTGATAGCGTTTTTTGTGGGCGGCGGAAAGTTTCAGCGGTTTTTCACGACCAGCCAGCTTTGCCGTAGCCAGCCCTTCTTCACGATGACGACCATAACCTTTTTTATAGCCCTTTTTCGGTGGGGTGACTTTAAGTTTGGCCGTCTTGGTTGTCTTATTCTTGGCTTTAACGCTGGTGGTTTTTTTAGCGGTCTTTAATGATGCGGTTTTTGCTTTTAACGTTTTCGGTGGGGGGGTTGCCTTCACTTTTTTATTGGCTTTCTCCGCTTTCTTTTTCTTGCGGTCATCGGGCCGGGCTTCATTAACGTGACTCTTGCGCTGCTCGGCAGAAACACGTGCCTGTGGCGCAGCGTGCGCCAGATTGAAGAAGAGCTGCGTAAACAGCAGCACAAAAAGTGTAATAATTAACCGCATGTCGACGTTACCAACCTTGGCCCCGAACAAAAATCGAATGAGTCACAGTATTCCCGAAATTCACCCTATAAAACAGCGTGGATCTCATAAATACTAATCCATATTGTGAGAAAACGTTAATGGCATTTTTTTTGCTGCATAATCAAACACCTGATGACTAAAAAAACGTCAGGGATGCAGGAGTTTCCTTATTCCGCGCCGGCAGAAGGCGGTGCAAATATAATAGTGAAACGCGTGGATTAAAAATGTTATTCTGGGGCCATGTTTTGACCGGTTCGGTGTGGCCGCAGCCAGTGCTGAGGCAACCAGAGAATGTCCCTGCAAAAGATGGCGTTTTCTTGGTACCGTTCCTGCCGCTACAATAGCCAGTGTGATGCATGTTGTAGCCATGATGTGGCTTGAGGAAGCAATAATGACGACGATTGAAAAAATTCAGCAGCAAATTTCTGCCAACCCGATCCTGCTGTATATGAAAGGCTCCCCGAAATTGCCAAGCTGCGGTTTCTCTGCTCAGGCCGTACAGGCGCTGTCCGCCTGTGGCGAACGTTTCGCCTACGTGGATATTCTGCAAAATCCGGATATCCGCGCCGAGCTGCCAAAATATGCCAACTGGCCAACTTTCCCGCAGCTGTGGGTGGATGGTGAACTGGTTGGCGGTTGCGATATCATCATCGAGATGTACCAGCGTGGTGAACTGCAGCCGTTGATCAAAGAAACGGCCGAGAAATATAAAGATCAGGAAGACCAGCAGCCGTAATCGCTCAGGTCTATCCCGAATAAAATCGGGCGGTACTGTTAAAGTGCCGCCCGATTTTTTTATGCTTGTCGCCCTACGGCAGGCTATTGCGATTCAGCGTTGGCTAGCGGCCAGCCGCCAAGACGTTTCCAGCGGTTGACCAACTCGCAGAACAGCTGAGCGGTTTGTTGGGTATCATACAGCGCGGAATGTGCCTGGCTGCTATCAAACGGCATACCGGCGGCAATACAGGCTTTGGCCAGCACCGTCTGCCCCAATACCAGCCCGCTGAGCGCAGCGGTATCAAAGGTGGCGAAAGGATGGAACGGGTTACGCTTCAGGCTGGCACGCTCGGCGGCAGCCATCAGGAAACTGTGATCAAAGTTGGCATTATGTGCCACGATGATCGCCCGGTTACAGCCCTGATCCTTAATGCCTTTACGCACGGCCTTGAAAATCGCGTGCAGCGCATCATATTCGCTCACTGCGCCACGCAGTGGGTTATGCGGATCGATACCGTTGAAGGCCAGCGCTTCCGGTTGCAGGTTCGCCCCTTCAAACGGCTCGACATGAAAATGCAGCGTTTCATCTTGCTGCAACCAGCCATGCTCATCCATTTTCAGCGTGACGGCGGCAATCTCTAGCAGCGCATCGGTCTGAGCGTGAAACCCGGCGGTTTCCACATCAATAACAACGGGATAAAACCCACGGAAACGACCACTCAGGGCGTTAAGATCACTTTTTTCGGCCATCAGTTTCTTATCTTTAGCGAATTCAGCGCGCATTATGACAAATTTCTTGCCCTGGTGCAGCGGAGAAAGAAAGCAGGGCGCAGAACGCGCCCTGGAGCAACCTCAGTTACCGAGGCCGTGACCGGCGTGCTTGTTCTCGATCAGTTCGATTTTGTAACCGTCCGGATCTTCGACGAAGGCAATCACGGTGGTACCGCCCTTGACCGGGCCAGCTTCGCGGGTGACTTTACCACCGGCCTGGCGGATAGTGTCGCAGGTGGCGGCAACGTCGTCGACGCCCAGCGCCAGATGACCGAAAGCGGAGCCCATGTCGTAGCTGTCGACGCCCCAGTTATAGGTCAGTTCGATGACCGAACCCTCGCTTTCATCGCTGTAGCCAACGAAGGCCAACGAGTATTTGTACTCGGTGTTTTCGCTGGTACGCAGCAGGCGCATGCCTAATACCTTGGTATAGAAGTCGATAGAGCGTTGCAGATCGCCGACACGGAGCATGGTATGGAGTAAGCGCATAATTTCCTCTGATTGGATATGCCGCGGCTGACGGCAGGTGACTTGAACAGCGTCAGACAGTATAGCCTTGTCGCATAAGGCAATTCAACGCATGCGGTTGATAGCGGAGCCAAGTTACGTTGTCACAAAAATAGTTTGCTGCGGATAACGGTGTAGCAGGTGGAAATCATACAGAACGCCGACACGCCGTGAACCCGTCCATGGGGCTCACAATCGCGCTTCCATGCGCTCAACGGTCGGCTAACCTGCATGACTCCCACCTGCCTCAGGCTTGAGGTAATGCGGTAGTAAAGGCATCTATTAAGCTGATTGTGA
The DNA here is from genome assembly GCF_051654945.1 of Serratia sp. (in: enterobacteria). Lineage (GTDB taxonomy): Bacteria > Pseudomonadota > Gammaproteobacteria > Enterobacterales > Enterobacteriaceae > Chania. The sequence continues at coordinate 153,511 of NZ_JBOFZA010000072.1, read as the reverse complement.
AATAAATTTCAGTTCACTTACAGGGTTGGGTAATCGGTATAACCTTCGGCACCGCCACCGTAGAAGAAATCGCCGCGAGGTTCGTTGAGCGGAGCCTGCTGCTTGAAGCGCTCTACCAGATCCGGGTTGGCAATATAGCTGCGGCCAAAGGCAACGGCATCAATAAAGCCCTGGGCGATCAGCTCTTCCGCTTTCTCCGCCGTATAGGCACCAGCGCCAATAATCACGCCTTGGAAGTGCGCTCTTACTGCGTCGCGGAACGCGGTGGAGTAAGGCTTGCCACCGGCCCAATCCGGTTCGGAGATATGCAGGTAGGCGATGCCACGCTTGTTCAGCTCTTCGATCAGATACAGCGCCGCCTCTTCCTGATCTTCACCGTTATCCAGGCCATTGAATGGGCCCAGCGGAGAAATACGGATACCAACGCGATCGGCGCCGATCTCGGCGATAGTGGCATCGACCACTTCCAGCGTCAGACGGGTACGGTTTTCAATGCTGCCACCGTATTGGTCGCTACGTTGGTTGGACGCTGGGGACATAAACTGGTGCAGCAGGTAACCGTGCGCGGCATGCAGCTCGATATAATCAAAACCGGCCTCTAGCGAGTTGGCCGCAGCCTGACGGAAATCGTTGACGATCCCTGGGATTTCATCCGTTTCCAGCGCGCATGGGGTAGAGGTTGGCACACGCACCCAGGCCCCGGTTTCATCACGCACCGTGGTGCGGGTTTCGGCATTGATCGCGGAAGGCGCGACCGGAGCCTGCTGGCCCGGCTGTAAGCTGGAATGAGAAATACGGCCTACGTGCCACAGCTGCACGGCGATATGGCCCTGTTTGTCATGTACCGCCTGGGTGATCTTTTTCCACGCGGCAATTTGTTCCGGGGTATGCAGACCGGGAGCGCCGGCATAGCCTTTCGCCTGGAAAGAAATCTGGGTGGCTTCGGTGATCAGCAAACCGGCACTGGCACGCTGGGCATAATATTCCCCCATCAACGGTGTAGGGATGTCACCTGGCTCGATGCTGCGCAGTCGAGTCAGCGGAGCCATGAACACACGGTTGGGTAATGTGGTGTGGCCAACTTTGATTGGAGAGAACAACTTTTCAATCTTCATAGTGCATCCTATAGTATTAGACCAGTCGACTAGTGATGATAAACACTTTCGCTACAATGTCTTTCGGGTAACCAGGGGGTGTTATAGCTGCGCTGGGCGCAACAGCAATTCGATACTTTCCAACGCACAGGTCAGTGGGGCGACCGAATGGCGGATTTTAGCCCGCAACGACGCGCCCAACCACAGCGAGTAAAGCGTTTCCGCCGTAGCGGCCGGGCTCATGGAAACAGCCAGTGAACCTTCACGGATGCCGCGCTCGATCGCTTCTTGCAGATGGCCGATCACGCGGCTGGTGCCCGCTTCCAACGCATGGCGCATAGGTTCAGACAGATCGCTGACCTCTGCGGAGAGTTTCACCGCCAGGCAAGCGTTATGACACTCACTGCGGCAGTGGAAGCTGATGGCCTGCGCGTAGTAACTTAATAACTGATTACGTGCATCGCTACGGTTGTCGGCAAACAGCGCCTGCATCTGTGCGTCGTAATGGGCAAAATAGCGCTGCAACATCGCTTCGCCGAAGGCTTCCTTCGAGCGGAAATAGTGATAGAACGACCCTTTAGGCACGCCGGCGGTGGCCAGCAACTCACTCAGGCCCATGCCGGTAAAGCCAAGGCGCAGGCTGAGGGTTTCGCCGGTAGCAAGCAGATGTTCTCGGGTATCCCCGTTGCAATTCGTCTGTTTTGTCATAATGGAAATGAGCATAATAGACCGACTGGTCTAGGTCAAGCCGCAGATAAAAAAAGCCGGTAAAAAATACCGGCTGAGAATGATCGCATTGAACCGGCGCCGCCTGCGGCACCCGTTTGGCGTTACGCCTTGCGGCAGCGTTGCAGAATATCCAACTCGGGCTGATATTGCTGGGTTTGCACGTTCAACATACCCAACATGGTATGGAACAGATTATCCTGTGAAACCTTATCGGTCTGCGCCAGGGATTGCAGGCATTGGCGGTTAATGCCGAAGTTGCGCTCATAATCTGCCGACATCCACATCAGGAAAGGCACGCGGGTCTGCTGCGAGGGAGCGAACATGTAAGGCGTACCGTGCAGGTACATCCCGTTTTCTCCAAGCGACTCACCGTGATCGGAGAGGTAGACCATCGCCGTATTGAATTTTCCGCTGTATTGCTCAAGCAGCTTGATGGTGCTGTCCAGCATGGCGTCGGTGTACAGTAACGAATTGTCGTAGGTATTCACCAATTGCTCGTGGGTGCAGTCCTGGATCTGGTTGCTGTCACAAGTCGGTGAGAACTGACGTATTTCGGGCGTACTGCGGCGATAATAAGCCGGACCATGGCTCCCCATCTGATGCAGTACGATCACGCCATCTCCTTGCAGGCCATTGATGTAGTCGCCCAGTTTATGCAGCAGCACGTTATCCATGCAGACATCGCCATCGCAATACTGCGAGAGTTGCAACTTGGTCATGTCGATATGCGGGATGCGATCGCAGGCCCCCTTGCAGCCGCCGTCATTTTCGCGCCACAGCAGGTTCACTCCGGCATGTGCCATCACATCCAGCATGCCTTCCTGGTGGGCGGCCAAGGTGGCGTCGTAATCGCTGCGCGGCATGTTGGAGAACATGCAGGGCACGGAGATAGCCGTTTCGGTACCGCAGGAGCTGGCATTTTTGAAATAGACCACATTGTCCTGCTTCAAGCGGGGATTGGTCTCCCGCGGATAACCACCCAGCGAAAAATTTTCTGCCCGCGCGGTTTCACCGACCACCAATATCACCAGGGTCTTCTTGGCCTGGCCACGGATCACCGGACCTAAATGAGCATCCTCACCAATTTTGACCAACGGCAAATTCTTGTGGAAATAGCGGTGTTGAGCGTACTTGATGCTACCAGACACAAAATTGGAAGGGGTGAGCATTTTCACCACGCTTTTATTGTTGCGGATCAGCGAGGCGTAATCTTTATAAAACAGCGCCGCAACCAGCAGGATCACCACTACGGAAAGCATCACGTTCGCCGCGCGCAGGCCAAGCATATACCACCAGGGGCGGGTTTTATTGATGCGTACAAAACACACGAAAACGGCAGGTAAAATGCCCAACAACAGTAACCATAGCCCCATACGCGGGGTGAGCAGCGCCGTGGCTTCCTGTGGGTTGGTTTCGAAGGCGTTCTGCATCATGTTGCCGTCAATCACCACGCCGTAGCTGAACATAAAATAGTTAGCCGCCGCGCTGCCGAGCAGCAGCAGAATAATCAGAGGCTTACGCAGGAAAGGGATGGTCAACACGCTGAAGATAATGTTCAGGGCGCAGAAAATAACAATCGGCATGGTTGCCGCAAAAATGACGCTGCGTACATTATCGAAGGTGATATATGACCAGGCCTGGTGAATAAATAGCAGGTTCTGGAAAACCGTGAAGAATAGGGCGCAGGCCAGGATAAAGCCCAAGCTGTTGTAGTGTAATAATTGACGTAAGCGCATTGCTAAATCTGGATCCTGCTATGAGGTAATGCGCTGAAATTTACCAGATGAAACTTAAGATAACCTTAGACGTAGCGAGCGGCTGCCAAAAGGCAGCCGCAGGCGGTTTGTTAATAGGCAGCGGTGAACTGGGCCTTGATAAACTGCGGTTTTTCAACTTCGTCGATAATGGCGACGGCAAGGTCTTCTACCGAAATGCTGGCCGGTGCCGAACCCTTCATCAGCAACTGCGTGGTGCCCAAACGGAATTGACCGGTACGCTTGCCGGGTTCCAGCAGTGCGGCAGGAGAAAGGTAGGTCCAATCCAGCTGGGTTTCGGTTTTCAACGTATTACGTAAATCACGCACCGCCATGGCTCCCGGACGAATGTTTTCCGGGAACTCGGGGGTATCAACCAACTCAACCCCTGGGGCCACTTCCAGGCTACCGGCACCACCAACGTACAGCAGGCGTTTAACCCCGGCTTTTTTTACCGCCGCCAGAATTTGCTGAGCACCCTTGGCGGTTTTCTCGTACAGGTCGGTTTCCCCCCAACCCGGGTTATAGGCGCTGATCACCACATCATGCCCGGCCAATTGCTGCTCCAGCCACTGGCCATCGGCCACGTCACCCAAAGCGACGGTAACATGGGGATCTTCTGGCAGATCTTTGTTTTGCCGGGCGATGGCGGTCACTTGTAGCCCGCGTGACAGGGCCTCATCCACTACGTGGCGGCCAACAAAACCGGTTGCTCCAATAACGACGACTTTCATGAGGTTTCTCCTGTGACATGCTGTTTAGCGGATAGCCGTGCCACTTAGTGGCGGCTCAGTAGTCATACTATAAGCCTTAACAATAGTGGTGATTAGTGGCATATTCATGCTTTCTTGATTAAGTAAAACTTCATAATCATGGATAAGTTGCATCGAATGGCGGTGTTCGCCACCGTAGTAGCCGAGGGATCCTTTGTCGCTGCGGCTCGTCGGCTACAGATGACACCCTCCGCGGTCAGCCAACATATACGGTCGTTGGAAAAGGCGCTGGGGGTGCCGTTATTGCATCGCTCAACTCGCCGTTTGGCTCTGACCGATGCGGGAGAAGCCTTTTACCCTGGCTGCGAAGCCATGTTGCAGGAAGCACAGCGTGCCGAGCAACGGCTGGCGGAACTACGGGATACGCTGGTTGGCGAGCTACGTATTGCTACTACCGTCGGTATCGGCGGCGGTCCCTTGGCGGAAGCCCTGGCGCCTCTGCTGCTGGCGCACCCGAAGCTGACGCTGCGCATTCTGGCGGACGACCAGGTGGTGGATATGATCGAGCAGCGGGTGGATATTTCGCTGCGCGTGAATCTGCAACTGGCAGATACCAACCTGATTGCTCACCCACTGAGCGCCTGGCCCATGGTGCTGTGTGCCGCACCACGGTATCTCAGCCAGCATGGCGTGCCAGAAACCCCCCAGGAACTGGTACAACACCGCTGGATCACCGGCAGCGGCCATGGGCTGCATCTCGATTTACATCACCAGGCGGGGGAAACCTTCAAACTTCGCCTGGCGGCTGGGCAGGTTGTCAGCGGCAGCATGAACGTCATGCGGGCCTTTACCCGCAATGGATTGGGGATTTCCGGTCAACCGCTGTATGAGATTGCTGACGAACTGCGCCGAGGAGAGCTAATCGCCCTGTTACCGCAGTGGCGGCCAGCGCCATACCGGCTGCATGCGCTGACGCTGGAAAGGGTGCTGCCAGAGAAAACACGCCAGGCGCTGCACTATTTGCGGGATTATTTTCGCCGACATGGGGAAAAGCCGCTTGCCATTGGCACCGATGACGTCTTCAATTAACGGTACAACGCAGGAGGACGTGTGGCCCAGCAACTCGAGTTCTTTGACATCCCCAGCCCGTGCCGTGGCATTTGTCAGGCCGATGAGCGTGGCTATTGCCGTGGTTGTTTGCGCAGCCGCGAGGAACGCTTTGGCTGGATGCAGATGGACGATGTACAGAAGAAGGACGTGCTGCGCCTGTGCCGCCAGCGTTACCTGAGATCGCTACGTGCCGGCAAGCAACCAGACGAAATCCCGCCTGAGCAGCCCTCCCTGTTTTAAACTTTATTGTCGATTTTCCCGATCTGCCGCACGTTAAGGCCCCTTTTGCGTTTCCTACGCCTTGGGCGCTTGTGTATGCTGGCGTTAACTACTGTCATGAGGTTTAACAATGCTGAATCGTATTAAGCTGGCGCCACAAGGGCCTGAGTTCTCGCGCATGATTTGCGGCTACTGGCGTTTGATGGAGTGGGGCATGTCACCGCAGCAGTTGCTGACGTTTATCCAGCAGCACGTCGAGCTGGGGGTGACCACGGCAGATCATGCGGATATTTATGGCGGCTATGCCTGCGAACAGGCATTTGGTGAGGCTATCAAGCTCAAGCCTTCGGTGCGTCAGGAGATGGAACTGGTGACCAAGTGCGGTATCGCGACGACGGCCAAACCGGGCAACCCGATCGGTCACTACATTACCGATCGTGAGCATATTGTGCACAGCGCGGAGCAGTCGTTATCGCATCTGCATACGGATTACCTGGATTTATTGTTGATCCACCGTCCCGATCCGTTGATGGATGCCGATGAAGTCGCAGAAGCCTTTGTGACGTTACATAAAAGCGGCAAGGTGCGTCATTTCGGCGTTTCAAACTTTACGCCAGCACAGTTTTCCCTATTGCAGTCGCGTCTGCCGTTCTCGCTGGCTACTAACCAACTGGAGATTTCCCCGATCTATCAGCCTGCAATCCTCGACGGGACTCTGGATCAATGCCAGCAACTGCGTATCAAACCGATGGCCTGGTCCTGCCTGGGGGGCGGCCGGTTGTTCAGCGATGCCGAATTCCAGCCACTACGTGATGAACTACAGGCTGTGGCGCAAGAGATTGGCGCCGAAACCATTGAACAGGTGGTGTATGCCTGGGTGATGCGTTTGCCTTCTGCACCGCTGCCGATCATCGGCTCAGGTAAAATCGAGCGCGTACGTTCGGCCTTGAAGGCGCAAGAGCTGACATTGAGCCGCCAGCAGTGGTTCCGCATTCGTAAAGCGGCGCTGGGCTACGACGTGCCTTGAGTTCAACTGGCAAAGGCTGGCATCGTGCCAGCCTCTCTACCGCTATTTCACTTGCTGAACGCTGAAGGTTTCGTTTTTATACGCCAAGGTGACAACTTGTACACCTTGGCTTGGTTGCCATGAGGAGTCGGGCAACCGTTTGTTGAAGAACGCGTTCAACACTAACGGATGAGTGAAGACGATCACTTTACCTTGGCTAAACGCATATTTCTGACCGATAGCGGACAGAAATTTATCCAATCTATAGGCGGCGCTCTCGCCACTTTCCCCCTCATCTGGCGAAACAAAATGGATCAGATTGTTTGCCGAGAACAGGTTTCTTGCCGCGTTGCTCGGGTCGCCTTTCAGCGTTGCCACCTTTTCGGCCTCCCAGTGGCCCAGGAACATTTCATTCAACTGGTTATCTTGCTGGATCGGGATGTGGTGGTCTGCCATCACGCGTTGGGCAGTTTTGTAACCGCGCCCCAATTCGCTGCTATAAGCCGCGATGAACCGGGTAGACTTGAGTGCGTGGCGTAATTGCTGGTTAGCTTTTTCGCCTGCGTCGGTGAAATCTGAGTCCGTGGTGCCTTCCATGACGCCAGCTTGCTGCAACTGGGTCAGTGGATTCACGATCAGGGTGATTTCCAGCGGTGACAGGGCTTTTTCTCTGGCGTAACCGGATTTAAGGTAATCAGTATTATTAAAATCGATCAGATGGAATTGACCCTGGTTTAATTCCAGCACCGAGACGCTGGTATTAGCCAATCCGGCCAACGGTTGGTTGGCTCGATATTTTTGCAGGTAGAAAGCCATCGATGAGTGGGCGGTGACCAGAATATTGCCATTCTGATCGGGATGCTGTGCTGCAATTTGTCGCAACGCACCTTCAAAGCGCGCAGAGAAATCAGACATATTCTCGGCATTGACTGGCGATTTGAAGGCTGAGTCGTTATAGGTACCGAAATAGAATGCGAAGTCGTTGCCAGAATGGCCAAATTTTGCCGTCAGATCGTCAATACGCCCCCCCTCGGCATCACCCCAGGAAATATCTTTCAAATCTTCAATCTGTTTCACCTGCAGGTTGCGGCCACGCAAAATCTGGTTGGCGGTTTCATAGGCTCGGCCCAGAGTGCTGCTATAACCGGCGATAAACTCTACTTCTGCCAACCCCAGCCCTAAGCTGCTGGCGTCGTAACGACCTTTCGGTGTCAGTTGGGCGTTACCGCCACCGCCGATGGTCATTTCCTTGATATTGGAGTAGGTCTGCCCGTGGCGAACTAAATAAAAGCGCAGCGTTTTTGACTGCTCTGCGTTGGTTTGATCGTGCGGTATGGGCACTGCCGTTTGCGATAGAGTCGTACCAGGGAGCCATATCATGGCTAAAAACAGAGCCACCAGCGGGATTATTTTCTTTTTCACGCACTATTCCTTTTAATTATCAGTGAGATTGCAGCTTAGGAAATAACAGGTATGGGTACCTTTGCGTTACTGACACGTGTCGACGGAGAGTGGCAAAAAGCCAAGGAATAGCGGGAGGGAGGTCACAAAATGTTATAGCAGGATCGCATGTCGTCTGATTAATGGCTATTTCCGGCTATGGCGGAATTTATTCGGTATATACTCCCTATGGACTATAACTATCGCATGGAGGTTGATTGATGAAACGTTATTGGTGTGCGGCATTGGGTTTAGTGGCCTGTGGCGTGGCGCAGGCAGCAACGGTTGATGTCGAAATGAACCTGGTGACCGGCCAGGGAATCGGGCAGGATATTGGTAAAGTCACAATTAGCGAAACGCCTTACGGCCTGCTGTTTACCCCGCAGCTGAAAGCCTTACCTGCTGGTGTACATGGTTTTCACGTGCATGAAAAAGGGAGCTGCGAGCCGGGTATGAAAGACGGCAAGGCGGTAGCCGCGCTGGCAGCCGGTGGCCATTTCGATCCACAGAAAACCGGTAAGCACCTTGGCCCTTATGCCGATGGGCATTTAGGCGATCTGCCCGCCATTTACGTGACGGCGGATGGCATGGCGGATACCCAGGTGCTGGCACCTCGCTTGAAGAAAATCAGCGAAATCGAAGGCAAGGCGCTGATGGTACACGCCGGTGGTGATAACCACTCCGATCAACCCAAGCCTCTGGGTGGTGGTGGCGATCGCTTCGCCTGCGGCGTAATCAAGTAAACCAGCCGCCCGCGTCAGCCTGGCGTGGGCGCTGTTGTCTCTTCCGGTGGGATGATTGCCTGCTGTAGTTGTTGCAGTGAGCAGTAAAGCCGCCAAATCAACCCTGCCAAATCTCGGGCTGCCTGTTCAGGATGTTGGGCCAGTGCGGAACTCATGCGTTGCAACTCAAGCAAAGTGGCGTCCAACGACGCATGCTGCACTCCTTTCTCGGTCATGACTCCCTTCAGGCAATGAATACAAACGTCTCTGACGGCAGACAGCGGGTCTGACCGGGTTTGCCACTCACGCAAGTGCCAGACTACGTGGCTGCAATTCAACAGCACCACTCCCCAGCGCAATAGCCAGGTGCGAGCCTCCTGATCCAGGCTTTGATTCAGTTGACTGATGCGGTGATAAATACGCGACTCGAACTGGCTTTCGCTTTGCTGCGGTTTCTTGCTCAACTGATCGATAAAATCACGGCGCAAGGCGCGGATAATCCGTCGGCTTTTACGTTTGTCCGAGCTGGGCCGCAGGATTTGGAAAGCCAGACCGGCCAACAGCACGCCGGCAATTTTGGCAAGGCTGTCATTGATATACGCCTGATAGTCGTAGCTTGGCGGGTTGGTCACCGCGAGAAACGATCCCATAAACACGATCAACTGACCCCACAGCGGGGCGAAAGGGGGATTTTGCAGCTTCATCATCTGCATCGTCACCAGGGTTGGGAACAGGAAGGCGCAGAATACCCAGAAGTCATCGATCTGGATCATCAAACCGAACTTCATCACAAAACAGAAGGCAAACAGCAGGGAAACCGCCTTCAGTAGGGTGGTGATGGATTTGATCGGCGAAGGTGTAGAAGAATAGAGCACGCAGCTGATAGCGATTAGCGTCAGCGCCGAGCTGCCTGCTTCCCATTGGGTGGCGATCCAGTAAGCGCAGCCGATCTGAATGCACAGAAAGGTGCGTAGTCCGTTGTAGGCCGCTTCATAGCTGTCGGTATGGCGTGCCAGTGAGGTGACCCGGGGCGGCTCAATATCGCTGGCCTGAGTGGCGTTTTCCAGCCGGTGCAGCCAGCGGGTACAGCGCAGGTAGAGCCAGCAAAAGTGGCGCAGGCGCAAGAAGAAAGCGCGATGGCGGTAATCGGTTGGATCCTGGGGTGCGATGGCCACCAGAATATGCGCCAGCCGGTATTTGTCGGTAGTGGGATCGCGTAATTCATTCAGCAGTTGATCCAACACCGCCGCCAGATTTTCCGGGCGATCGGGCCAGTTTAACAACATGCGGCGCAGGCTGGAGATAACGCTGGTGATACGCAGTTGCTGATGCAGCATATAGTTGAGAATATTGTTTTGCCGACGTAGCCGGTAATGGCTCCAGAAGGCCTGAATGCGCAACAGGTTCATGGTCAGGATCTGGCCGATAACGCCCTCGTGGGAGGTACGCATTCGCAGGCTGATTTCCGGCTGCCACAGCATGGCGGCGTGCTCCAGCAGGCGTAAGTGCATACGGCGCAGCGAAACCAGCAAGGTTTCACCATCCGAGGTGCTGGGCAGGATCATCATCATCAGCCCGCCGCACAGGATCCCGGTGATCACCTCGCAGACGCGCGCCTGGGTGATATCAAAAATTTGCTGGGTATCGGTAATGTTAACCGTGCCAAACACGATGATCGCGGCGGTATAGCCCGCCAGGGCAAAGGCGTAGGAAACGTTGTTCTGATAGTGGTTGGAAATGTAGGTACATAACCCCAACCAGCTGGCAATCGACAGGGTGAACAACCAGGGATCGTTCAGGCAGCCGGCAATCAGCAGTGAGGCCATCGCCCCGAGCAGGCTACCGAAAATGCGGCCAATGCTCTTGCTGATCACACCGCCAACCGTCGGGAAGCTGACGACGGCGGCGGAGGTCAGTGCCCAATAGGGCTCGTCCAACTGCAATACAAAGGCGACCCACAATGCCAGGCACATTGCCAGGGTGTTGCGTAACGCATAGCGCCATTGCCCTGCGGTGGCTTTCCCCCAGGGCGAGCGCTTCCATTCAAGAAAGGGCAGGTTCACACATTAGTCCTGCTGATGTATGGAGATGGTGCAGGTGGTGCCTGCGACCAGCGGCAAATCGACCGGAACATCGACCAGTCTGATCCGTACCGGCACCCGCTGTGCCAGGCGAACCCAGGGCACGTTAGGTTTCACATCCATCAGTAAATCACTGCTGCTGTCGGCGCTTTGGTCGTAAATGGCCCGGCCAATGCTTTCAACCACGCCTTGCAGCCGGATATTGCCGTTATACAATACGATATCCGCCTTACGGCCCTCTTTGATATGCCTGAGTTTGGTCTCTTCGAAATAACCGAGCACATAGAATGAATGGGTGTCTACCAGCGCCACCAGCGGTGTACCTGCGGTGGCGTAGTTGCCGACGCGGGCCTGTAAGTTGGTGATGTAACCGTCGGTTGGAGCATAGATCCGCGTTTTGCTGAGGTTCCATTTGGCCTGTTCCTGATTGGCCTGTGCTGCTTTATACGAGGCTTTCATTGCGGCGGCGGCCAGGTTCGACTCATCCAAATCCTCTGAGGAGATGACGTTGCGGGGCAGGCTGCGGCGACGGGCCGCCTCGTGGTCGGCCTTGGCCATATCAGTCTGGGCTTTAGCCAGAGCCGCCTCGGCATTATCCAACGCAATCTGGTAGGGAACGGGGTCAATGCTGAAAATCAGAGTCCCCTCAGGGACGAACTGATTGTCATGAACCATAATTTTCTCTAATCTTCCAGAGACTTCCGGGGTAATATTGACGAGTTCTGCCCGCACCTTACCGTCGCGTGTCCAGGGGGATTGCATATAGTAATTCCATAACCACCAACCGGCGCAAAGCGCGATGGCACAAACAATAACCGTCGAAAAATACTTTAATGTCTTATGCTTCATGAGCTACCAACTCGCTAGGAGCCACAGGGAACCGCTGACGGTAATGACGAAGAGGGACAAATCCATCAGCATGGGGTGCCAGATATCACCGGAGTACATCCAGTCGCGCAGCAGATGATGTACCAGCAACCAGAAGACCAATCCGAGTAAGAATGCTTTAAAGATGGGAGGGAAATAAAGCGATGCACCCAGCACCAGGTCGGGCAGGGGTGACGCAGTATGGAGCCAAGGCGTATTCACGTTAGCAATCCCTATGAGTGAATATGAACAATGTTTGCATAGAGGATAACCAATTACGGATAAAAGTGGTGTCTATTTTTACTATTTGGATTATATACATTTGTGTTTTTAATATGATTTAACCAAAATGGTCTACACTCTGGGAGTAATGTTAGCATGCTAATTATAAGGAGGTGGAAGTGGAATCAACGTTAGGTTCAGATTTAGCACGATTAGTTCGTGTTTGGCGGGCGCTGATCGATCATCGGTTGAAGCCGTTGGAGCTCACACAAACGCATTGGGTTACTTTGCACAATATCAATCGGTTACCGCCTGAGCAGTCGCAGATCCAGCTGGCAAAAGCGATCGGCATTGAGCAGCCCTCATTGGTCCGCACCCTGGATCAACTGGAAGATAAAGGATTGATCACCCGTCATACCTGCGCCAACGATCGGCGCGCCAAGCGAATTAAGCTGACCGAAGCGGCAGAACCGATTATTCGTGAAGTGGATAGCGTCATCACCTCGACCAGAGGCGAAATTCTCAGCGGTATCTCGGCAGAGGAAGTAAAACTTTTAGTCGGTTTGATTAGCAAGCTGGAACAGAACATCATCGAACTGCAAGAAAAACAATAATTCCAGCGCTTTTTTTATTCAATTATGTCACGGCAACATACAGAAGCCGGAGGCCCAGGGGCCTCCGGTTTTGCATTATGGCGAAGCTGTTACAGAGGAGAAACGGTAACGGTACTGCCGTTTTGTGCCATACGTACACGCTGCCCTGGGGTGAACTTGGTTGACCCGGCTTTCTGTACCACCACGATATTTTCTTTATTATCGGTTTTGATTTCCAGCTCCCAGGCGTTGCTACGGCTAGCCGCGCTGCCGACGCTGTCGCCGACGACACCACCGGCTACGGCACCCGCTGCGGTTGCCAGGCTACGACCTGTGCCCCCACCGATGGTATTCCCCAGGAATCCACCCAGCACTGCACCGCCGATGGTGCCAAGCATGCTTGAGCCTTCACCGCCCTGAATTTGTACCGGGCGTACGGATACCAGGGTACCAAAGGTCACGGTTTGCACCTGTTTAGCCTGAGAGGCGGAATAGACATCACCGGACGCGGTTTGGTTTGCACAGCCCGCCAGTGTGACTGAGGCGAGAGCGACAACGAGAAGACGCTTGATCATATAAAGCTCCTGCAGTAGGTAATCCAGACCTGGGAGGTTGGCCCAGACCAGGTTCTATAAATATTACGGCAACTATGGCTGAATCGATGTGATCTCACCCATTGGCTGCTTCTGTATACAGCTTAGCTTTTCTCTGTTCAACCAATAATAAACGGTGGTTTAGCTTTGTGACAGAACTGAAAACAAATAAGCGCGGCTTTTATCATCCCATGCTGTTGGATATGTAACCAATTCTCAGCATAAAATAAACAACTTCGATCACAGGCTGTAAAAAAGACATCATAATTCATGGCGTTAATCGTGCAATTCTGGTCTATTTACAGGGTGAATAAGGTTGCAACCTGGAAAGGGTAAAGGATATTGCTGATGAAGTCAGGCCGCTATATCGGTGTTATGTCTGGCACCAGTCTGGATGGGATCGACGTGGTGCTTGCCGCGATCGATGAACGTATGGTGGCGCAACAGGCAAGCTATAGCCACCCCATGCCGATCCAACTGAAAAAAGATATTCTGGGGATGTGCCAAGGGCAGCAGACCACGCTTTCCGCCGTAGGGCGGTTGGATGCGCAGTTGGGCACACTGTTCGGTGAAGCGGTGCTGGGGCTGTTAAAACAGACGGGTATTCCGGCGCATGAAATTACCGCTATTGGCTGTCATGGCCAAACGGTGTGGCATGAGCCAGAGGGGGAGACGCGTTTCTCGATGCAACTGGGGGACAATAACCGCATTGCAGCGTTGACCAATATCACCACCGTGGGGGATTTCCGCCGCCGTGATATGGCCTATGGTGGTCAAGGGGCACCGCTGGTTCCGGCATTTCATCAGGCTTTGTTGGCTCACCCCTCCGAGCGGCGCATGGTGCTGAATATCGGCGGCATCGCTAACCTGTCCCTGTTACTGCCTGGCGCAGCGGTTCGTGGTTTTGATACCGGCCCTGGCAATATGCTGCTCGATGCGTGGGTATGGCGGCACCGCTCGCAACCTTTTGATAAAGACGGCCTGTGGGCAATGGAAGGGCGCGTTTGTCTCCCGCTGTTGCAGCAGATGTTGGCCGATCCCTATTTCGCCTTGCCGGCACCGAAAAGTACCGGCCGGGAATACTTCAATATCAGTTGGCTGGAACAACAGCTGGCGACGATGCCGGGGTTAACGCCGGTGGATGTGATGAGCACGCTGGTGGAGTTGACTGCTACCACCATTAGCGAACAGGTGTTGCTGGCGGGGGGCTGCGAGCGGCTGATGGTCTGCGGTGGCGGTGCCCGTAATCCGTTGCTGATGGCGCGTATGTCCGCCTTACTGCCGGGCACCGAGGTCGCTACCACGGACCAATTTGGCGTCAGCGGTGATGATATGGAGGCGTTGGCCTTTGCCTGGCTGGCATTTCGCACCCTTTCCGGTCAGCCGGGTAATCTGCCTTCGGTAACCGGTGCCCGTTGTGAAACCCTGCTGGGTGGGATTTATCCGGTTTTGCCATCGGGCCACCGCTAGCTCTGTTAGGATAAAGAAAAGGTTACTATCTGAAGGAGCATTTGATGAACAAAATAGCGATGGTTGGCGGAGTTCTGGTGTTGGCGGGGTGCAGCTACGTGATGCCGCAACAGAGCGAAACGTTGCACTATCAATGCGGAACGACGCCGCTCACCGTGGCGCTCAATGGTGAAGAGAGCACGGTCAGCTTCCTGATGGACGGCGAACAGCTGAAACTGAAACAGGTGATAGCGGCGTCCGGTGCCAAATACAGCGACGGCAAATACACCTTCTGGTCGAAAGGGCAAAACGCCTTTGTCGAGCGCAATGATAAAGTGATTATGAGTGATTGTGTGTTGGCTAACCGCTCCACCAATGCTTGAGGCTGGTGGGGATAATACAGGTTAGCCGAGCGTTGAGCGCAGGAATGCGCGATTGCGAGCCCCCACGGACGGGTTTACGGCGTGTCGGCGTTCTGTTTATCCCCACCTGCTGCACTAAAGCCGCAGAACGATTGAGATCCTGCTGCTACAGGCGCAGAATATGACAACGAATTTACCGCTTGGTTGCTAACCCAGATGACTGATAATAATGAGTTTGATGTGGCGGATCTGCGCCGTGAATATACCCGTGGCGGCCTGCGTCGCAACGATCTGACCGTCAATCCCCTCGATTTGTTCGAACGCTGGCTCAAACAGGCTTGTGAAGCACGCCTGGCCGATCCTACCGCCATGTGTGTCGCTACCGTGGATGAGCAGGGGCAGCCGTTCCAGCGCATCGTATTGCTCAAGCATTTCGATGACCAGGGGCTGGTATTCTATACCAACCTCGGCAGCCGCAAGGCGCAACAGCTGGCGCAAAACCCGCATATCAGCCTACTGTTCCCGTGGCATATGCTGGATCGTCAGGTGATCTTTCTCGGCAAGGCCGAGCGGCTCTCGACGCTGGAAGTGATGAAGTACTTCAACAGTCGGCCTAAAGACAGCCAGATCGGTGCTTGGGTGTCACAACAGTCAACGCGCATCTCCGCTCGTGGCATCCTGGAAAGCAAGTTCCTTGAGCTGAAGCAAAAGTTCCAGCAAGGGGAAGTGCCGTTACCCAGTTTCTGGGGCGGTTTCCGGGTAAAATTCAACTCCGTTGAGTTCTGGCAAGGGGGCGCGCACCGCTTGCACGACCGTTTCCTGTATCAACGCGCGGGAAATGACTGGAAAATTGACCGACTGGCACCCTGATAGACCGAAAATCCCCCTTAAGCGCTGGCACTGATGCCGCTGGCGCTTTATTCTATGCGCTACCCCGAATTTTATGATTTTCGCCAATGGGCGAAGGCCGTGTACCGGCAAAGGTGCATTCGTTTATACATGGAGAAATTGATGGCTAGCATCAACCTGATTCAACAACTGCAAGAGCGGGGCCTGGTGGCTCAAGTGACGGACGAGGAAGCGTTAGCAGAGCGACTGGCGCAAGGGCCAATTGCACTGTATTGCGGTTTCGATCCGACCGCTGACAGCTTGCATTTGGGCCATCTGGTGCCTCTGCTGTGCCTGAAGCGTTTCCAACTGGCCGGCCATACGCCGGTAGCGTTGGTAGGTGGCGCGACCGGGATGATCGGCGACCCGAGCTTTAAAGCCGCTGAACGCAAACTCAACACCACGGAAACGGTCAACGAATGGGTCGAGAAAATCCGCAAGCAGGTTTCTCCGTTCCTCGATTTCGACTGTGGCAGCAACAGCGCCATTGCGGCCAACAACTACGACTGGTTCGGCGGCATGAACGTGCTGACCTTCCTGCGCGATATCGGTAAGCACTTCTCGGTCAACCAGATGATCAACAAGGAGGCGGTCAAGCAGCGTCTGAACCGCGATGACTCCGGGATCTCCTTCACCGAGTTTTCCTATAACCTGCTGCAAGGGTACGACTTCTCCGAACTGTACAACCGCCACCAGGTGGAGTTGCAGATCGGCGGTTCCGATCAATGGGGTAACATCACCTCAGGCATCGATTTGACTCGCCGCATGCATCAGAAGCAGGTGTTTGGTCTGACGGTGCCGTTGATCACCAAGGCAGACGGCACCAAGTTTGGCAAGACCGAAGGTGGCGCGGTATGGCTGGCTCCGGAAAAAACCAGTCCGTACAAATTCTACCAGTTCTGGATCAATACCGCGGATGCGGACGTGTATCGCTTCCTGAAGTTCTTCACCTTCCTGAGCATTGAAGAGATTAATGCGCTGGAAGAGGAAGACAAGAACAGCGGCAAGGCACCACGTGCCCAGTATGTGCTGGCAGAAGAAGTGACCGGTATGGTGCATGGTGCAGAAGGTCTGGCCGCTGCGAAGCGTATCACTCAGAGCCTGTTCTCTGGCGCACTGCACGACATGACCGAGGCAGACTTTGCCCAGTTGGCGCAAGACGGTATGCCAACCATCAAGCTGGAAAGCGAGGCGGATCTGCAACAGGCATTGGTTAATGCCGAGTTGGTCCCTTCACGCGGGCAGGCCCGCACCATGATCGGTTCCAATGCGGTTACCATCAACGGTGAGAAGCAGTCCAATCCGGAATATCTGTTTACCGACAGCGATCGCCTGTTTGGCCGCTATACGCTGCTGCGTCGCGGCAAAAAGCATTACTGCCTGGTTGACTGGAAATAATCTGAACGGGCGCAGTACGCGCCCTTACACTATCGCCTAGGTCTCACCGCACTAGCCAACCTCATATTTTTGTGGGGTTGGCTGTTTTATCGCGATCGCGAGCTTTTTCCATAATCCCATCATTATCGCCTTCCGCGCTGGTGCTGCATTGTGCCGGTTTAATACCAGAGGAGATAAGGAACTCATCCCCAGTTTTGCCAACGCGCTACGCTTATAATAGCTTACCGTTTTGTAGTGGATTGCCAGACCGCCGGCAATCTGATTCAGGCTTTCCCCGCCCAGCAGTTTTCGTAACACCAACCGCTCGTACTGCGAGAGTCCGGCTCGGGGATCTTTAACCTTCATTTTTTCAGCCGCAGCGATCTCCTGCAGGTGCTTGAGTAAGGCAGCCAACGGGGCTGATGAGGCCGTTATCGACCAAACATTTTCCAGCCCGCTAAAGCAACGCTTCAAAACATTCATCGAGCTCAGATTCCCCATCAGCACGACTTGGCTTGAGGGATGCCAGTGTGGCAATCGTTCCCCAATCAGTTCAAGGAGCGAGGCCAGGTTATAATCGTTATTGCGTAATATCAGGACCACGATATCGACAACGGGTAACTCTGCCAACAGAGACTCACATGGTGTCGCATCACGTGTGCTGGCGACCAGTTCAACTGATGCAGATAGTTCGGACTCGTTGATTAATGCTTCCAACCCCATCCGGGTAAAATGACAGGAACATTGTAATACTAATTTTTTCTTGCGCATCGCCTTCTCATCAGCAGTCTTGGTAGTTAATAGTGTTTTTTAAATTAGTCGTATCTGGTTAATGCAGGTGTTGCACGGAGTTTCTTCGTAATAGCAGCTCTTTCATACGCACTATTGAGGTTAAGCAGGTATGTGGCGCTTTATGAGGTTTCCAGTATAGAGTTCAGCTTAAACGTTATGAATTAACTAATTTGCATTGGCGATAACAAAGTTTCATATTGAAGATAAATACATGTCACTAGCGGTTGTAAATGTGCTCCTTTGTCATTTTTTAATTAAATAACACGTTTAAAATCAATTGGTTGAAATCATGCGTGTTTGGTATAAAACCAATTCCCCATGTCTGCTATTTAGGGTGGTGCGGATTTTTATTTTCGTTATGCAGTTTTTGTATGAGGAATAAAAATTACTTCATTTACTCTCTTTGTAAGAATATTCTATAGTGCTCCACAGCAGCGACAGGTATCCAATATTGGAATTGTCAGTCACTTCTTGTCGTCACTCGTGAATACTAAATAATGCTTGGTTGAACGCATTGAAAATAACCTTTGCATTGAGGGTTATTTTTATCTCGTTCATAGAAGAACGTAAATAGGTTCGACGTTTCTTAACGATAAGGACGTCATACAAGAGTTAATTATACGTAAGGAATACTGTAATGAAAAAAATTCTTCTGTCCGCGATGGCTACCGTTGCTCTCTCTTCTGGTATTGCTCAGGCCGCTTCTAGCGGCACTATCACCTTTAACGGTGAACTGACCGCCAACACCTGTGATGTTGTTGTTGATGGACAGGATGCGGACGCGACCGTAGTTCTGCCAACCGTGAGCACCAACCAGCTGCAAACCGCGACCCGCACGGCGGGTGATACCGGTTTCGTGATGGCGCTGAGCAACTGTGCTGGCACCTTGCAGACCGCTTCTGCCTTCTTCCAGGCGGGGGCCTCTGTTGATGCCGTGACCGGTCGTCTGACTAATCTGAGCGGCACCGCAGCCAATGTCAGCCTGCAATTGCTGGATGGCTCTAGTTCATCACAAGCCGTGATCAAGGCCGGCAGCCAGGATCAGGTCACCGCCACGACCTATCAAAACGTCACCAGCGGTAGCACCACCTTGCCATACATCGTCCGTTACTACGCGGAAGGCGCAACCACTGCCGGTACTGTAGTCAGCAACGTTGTTTATTCTATCCAGTACCAGTAATGGGCTGTGGGAGAGGGCCTACCTCTCCCAATGAGTCAGTTTGTTCGGAGTGTATAATGAAGTTTCTTTCTGTTAATTGGCGCCAGATTACTACCTTGTTCACCGTTGCCTTGTTCAGCGCCAATGGCCTGGCGAGTGTGGTGATTAGCGGTACGCGGGTGATTTACCCCTCTGATGCCAAAGAAATCAGCGTCAAGATCAGTAACGGTGGCCGTTCTCCGGTCTTGTTGCAGAGCTGGATCGATAA
Organism: Serratia sp. (in: enterobacteria); assembly: GCF_051654945.1. Lineage (GTDB taxonomy): Bacteria > Pseudomonadota > Gammaproteobacteria > Enterobacterales > Enterobacteriaceae > Chania. The sequence continues at coordinate 134,073 of NZ_JBOFZA010000072.1, read as the reverse complement.
CGGAGATGCAGATGCCAAGCCGTCGGCGATCAAAGTGCCGTTCGTGCTGACGCCACCGATGAACCGTGTCGAACCTGGCAAAGGCCAGACGCTGCGTATCAGCTACGCTGGCGGCTCGCTGCCGATGGATAAAGAATCGGTGTTCTGGCTGAACGTGCTGGAAGTCCCGGCCAAAGCCCAGACCAAAACCGCAGAGAACCGCTTACAGATGGCTTTCCGTTCGCGTATCAAGCTGTTCTATCGCCCAGCCGGGTTGGAAGGTAATCCTAACGAGGCGGTGAAGGCCTTGACCTGGAGCAGCCAGGGAAATCGTATTCAGGCCACTAACCCAACGCCGTACTACGTATCGTTGGTGAATCTGTCGGTAAATGGCAAAAAGCTCGACCATGCGATGGTGGCACCACGCAGCACCCTGACGTTGGATCTGGCAGGTTTTGCAGGAAGCAAAATTGCTGGCAGCTATGTGAATGATTACGGTGCGGTTGCCGCGTTTAATGCAGAGATAAAATAGCCTCGTTAATTAATAAAAACAGCTCGCATCAATCAATAAGTCAGTATTCAGGACGGATCTGAAGGGATATCTATGTCTAACGCTTTGCCACAGGGCCAGCATGGCCGGTTATCTCCATTGGCTATTGCCGTGTTATCGACTTTCTTTATGGGTAGTGTCAATGCCGGGACGGCGATTGATACAGAGACACCGCAAGAGGTCGCAAAGAATCTGGAGTTTGATACGTCGTTCCTGAATGTCGATGATGAAAAGTCGGTTGATCTCAGTCGTTTTGCCAATGGCTCCTCAGGCTTGCCAGGGATATATAAAACGGCTTTGTATATTAACAATCAGCCGATCAGCAACACCGATATTGAATTCAAGACGCGGGCGGATAAATCGGTTTATCCCTGTCTGACCCGCGATCTGATTAATAGCATTGCGTTTAATTACGCCAAGTTGCCGGCAGATTTTTTAAGCCAACAGAACCCGGGCGAACTCTGTCTGGATCTGCAACAAAAACTGCCGGAAGCCCAGGTCAATTACGACAGTAATGAACAACGCCTGGATATCGTCATCCCGCAGGTATACATGCTGAACACCGCCCGTGGCACCGTCAACCCAGAGTTGTGGGACAGCGGTGTCCCGGCCGTATTGCTTGGCTACAACGTCAATGGCTACACCAGCGAATCGCACGGCAGCAGCTATAACTCGCTGTTTGCCGGGGTAAACGCCGGGGTGAATGTCGGGGCCTGGTATTTGCGCCACAATGGCTCCTATAGCCGGATGGATAACGGTGAGAACCAATACAGCAACATCAATACCTATCTGCAGCGGGATATTCCGGCACTGAAGGCACGAGTATTGATGGGGCAGTCGAACACCACCGGGCAACTGTTCGACACCTTGGCGTTTACCGGCGTACAGCTGGCCAGTGACGAGCGGATGTTGCCGGAGTCTCAGCGCGGTTACGCGCCGGATATTCGTGGCATTGCGCGCACCAACGCCCGTGTCACCGTGCGCCAGAACGGCCAGGTGCTGTATGAAACCACGGTCACGCCGGGTGAGTTCCTGATCAACGATCTGTACCCGACCGGTTACGGCGGCAATCTGGACGTCAGGGTACGTGAATCCGACGGCACCGAACAGACCTTCAGCGTGCCTTATGCCTCGGTGGCACAGTTGTTACGCCCGGGGTCATCACGTTATTCGATTACCGCAGGTGAAGTACGCAGCGATAACCTGCGAGAGAAACCGGCGTTGTACCAGGCGACTTACCAGCTTGGCTTGACCAACGCGATCACCGGATATGGCGGCTTGCAGGCCAGCCAGGATTACTATGCGTTACAACTGGGGACGGCGGCGGGTACGCCCATCGGGGCACTGGCCTTCGACGTTACCCAGGCGGGGACGCGGCTGGATAACAGCACCGATGAAAATGGTCGACATCATCCAGGCAACCGTCTCAATGGGCAAAGCTATCAGGTGAGCTACAGCAAGCTGATCGGTGAAACCAACAGCAACCTGTCGCTGGCGGCCTACCGTTTCTCGACCGACGGTTACATGGACTTTATGACCGCGATGCAAACCCGTGATGCGGTGGCGCAGGGTTATTCGCCAGATGCGATTTCGCGGGCGAAAAACCGCCTGACGGTTACCGCCGGGCAGGGTCTGCCGGAAAACTGGGGCCAGCTGTATATCAGCGGCTCCTTGCAGAATTACTGGAATAAGGACGGTAGCGAGAAGCAGTACCAGGTGGGTTACAACAACCGTTACAAGAGTCTGTCTTACGGTTTGAGTGCCAACCGCAGTTTCTCCAGCCTGGGTACGGCGCAAACCAACTACCTGTTGAGTTTCAGCCTGCCGCTGGGGCGCGACGATCAGAAACACACGCCGCAGTTGCGGATGGATTTATCCCATGACAGCAGCGGGCGTTATGGCCAGCAAGCGACGGTGTCCGGTAGCGCCGGGCAGGAAAATCAGTTCAGCTACGGCGTGACGGCAATGAATGCCAATCAGGGCCAGGGGAGCAGTGGATCGGTAAGTGCGAACTACCGCAGCCCGGCTACCGCGCTGAGCGGGACTTACAGTACGGGTAAAGGTTATCAGAGCGCTTCAGCCGGGATGAACGGCACGGTGATTGGCCATGCGGGTGGCGTGACCTTTACGCCGTACACCTCTGACACTTTTGCGCTGGTAGAAGCCAAAGGGGCCGAAGGGGCCAAAGTCTCCTCGTATCCCGGAGTGAGCATCGACTCACGCGGTTATGCGGTAGTGCCGTACTTGAACCCGTACCAGATGAATGAAATCAGTATCGACCCGAAAGGCACGTCAACCCATGTTGAGCTGGACAGTACCAGCCAGAAAGTGGCACCGCATTCCGGGGCGGTAGTGAAAATGAAATACACCACCAAGCAGGGAACGGCCATCCTGATTGACTCGACTTACCAAGGGGAACCGGTGCCGTTCGGGGCCGATGTCTTCGACGGTAAGGGTAACAACGTGGGAACGGTGGGTCAGGGTGGGCAGCTCTATGCGCGCGTGGCACAAGACAAGGGCCAGCTGAGTGTGAAGTGGGGCGAAGGCAGCCAGATGCAATGCATGGTCAGCTATGTGCTGATGCCGATGGCCAAAGGGCAAAAGCAGGGGCAGATACAGCAGTTCAACTCGCCTTGCACGGCGACAGCACCGGCTATTTCTCCGCGAGCCAAACTGGCGAACAAAAATGCAACATCGGCGGTTAACCACGGTTAACGGCCAGGTATGACAACGATTTTCCTTGCTGGCATGGTTTGCCCGCAACAGGGGTTATGACAGATGAAGTTATCAATAAATAAACTAGCGGGTCTGCTCGGCGGTATTTTGTTAAGTGCTATCAGCACCAACAGTTGGGCCGTGGCCAACTGTTCGTTTCCTGCGGGCTCGACTCAAACGGAAACGGTGCCGTTGAGCCCACCGGTGATTTCTGCCGGGGCTGATATTCCCGTGGGTACGGTGCTTTATCAAGGTACCTGGTTGATGAAAAATACCTTGATGGAATGCCAGTGGACACAGGCGGACGTAGGTAAGTCATTTTGGTTCAGCAGCTCAACGCTGATTAACAATGCTCCGCTGCCGTTGAGCGGCTTGATGACCGGCCCGTTTGCGGGGGCCGTCTATCAAACCAATATTCCAGGGATCGGCGTGGTGATTTCACGCACCCCTGACGGCGATCCGGTCACAGTAAACAGACGTGCCGTGATCGCTGATACAGAGAACCCGATGAAGCAGGTTAGCAATGAATTAGGTGGCGCCTTGAATTTTGGCGGTTCTACTCGTTATGTCTCGCTGATTAAAACGGGGCCGATCACGCCCGGAAGCTTTACGATTAGCGGTGCAAATTTCCCGAGTATCAGAACGATGATTGAACAACCCGCGAATAGCCATCCTGGCTCGGTTGCCGTTACCGGGATCCCGTTTACTTTTTATAATATCAATTTCCAGGGAGCCCTGACGATCTCGACACAGACCTGCACCACGCCGGATGTGACGGTTGGATTGGGTTCTTATGATATCCGTGAGCATTTTAGCCGGGTTGGCTCGACCACGCCTTGGATTGACGCGTCTATCACTCTGACTAACTGCCCGACATTTTACGGTTTTTATAATGCGACCAATACCACATCATTGATGGATTACAACACGGGTAAAGCGACGGTTTCTACCCCACTGAATAACAGTGTTGGCGTGAGATTGGCACCGACGAGCAACGTGATCGATGCCGCCAATGGCGTGATGGCAATCGACTCGACGGTGTCTGGCGCGGCTTCAGGCGTAGGTATCCAGATCGGTTGGGGAGACAGTGCTCAAACGCCGACGCCATTTAACTTTGCTGCCGAACAAACGCAGGCACTACCGAAAGACGGCAGCCCGACGCTTCGTGTCCCGTTGGCTGCCCGTTATATTCAAACGGCTGACAATCCCACGCCAGGCAAGGCGAATGGCAAAGTGACGTTTACGGTCAACTATTATTAATACTTTAACCGTGATGCTGAGGCCATATGGGGATTTGCGATCCCCATATGGACCTGGCTTTTGATTATGCTTGCGTTGGCATGGAGGCCTTAAACATTTAAGCCTTACCAGTAAGAAAGTCAAAACACGCGGTGCCGATCTTCTTCATTAATTGTGCGGCCAAGGGGGTCAGACCTTGCTGTTGTCTGTAGATCAGGATATAGGTCGCCTCGGGGAGTTTCTCTTCGACAGGAACCACCGAGAGTCTATTCCTCAGCTGTTCTACATTGAGAATGGCCTTAGGTCCGATGAACAGATAGTCTTCATGCATGACCAACTGTTCGCCAATGGTCATTGAGTCACCATAAATCACCGTGTCTTCCTTACTTCTGCCCATCGGGAATATCATCCTCTCCAAATTTTTGTAGTAGCCCGTATTGGAATGAGGAAAGTACCACTTGGCACCCTGTAACTGGCTTAGTGACTGGCTATTGGCTAAAGGATGTCCTTTGCGGGCAATAACAAAAAACTCGGTCTTGATTGATTTTTCTATAAAAAATTCACTCATCGATATCTCGGGTGAGGCGATGCCAATGAAAAAATCCAACCGCCCCAAGCGTATAGATGTAATTAGCTCTGAGAGTTGTCCCTCTATGATCGTAATGGTAGCGGATGGGTTTTCGGCTTGAAACTTATTGATCAAAGAAGGCAGTACACTAAAAGCGGGTAAGTGTGAACAACCAAAAACGACAGAGCCTTGTGAAAGCTGGCTGATTTGCTGCAGTTCATCGACGGCTCTTTCTATATCATTAAGGATCAAGTTAACTCTGGATTCGAAAATACGCCCTATCTTGGTTAATACCATGCCCTGCGGGCCTCTGGATAATAGCGTTACGCCCAATATGCGTTCTAACTCTTGCATGCTCCGTGTCATGGCGGGCTGCGTTTGAAACAACGCTTGTGATGCCATGGTGATACTCCCATAGCGGACTATTGCCTGGAAGTTTCTGAGTTGATTAATCTTTGGAAGCTCTTTCATAATTCACCTGGTGACTTATAAATTGATGATTACCTGAGTGATTATTGTTAAATGCTCTTTTAATAGATCATAGACCGTCACGCAGGTTTATCAAGCAAGACAATGTTAAATCGTTATCTTGCTGACATGCTAATGAATGCATTCGGCTTTTTTTTGTCGAAAAAAGTGTGCAGTGAGTGTTATTTGCTTGGCAATCTGCGTGAGGGATGTATATCGAGGTTTGGCAGGGGGGCGTGCATGTTGCGTCCTTTTATTTATTATTGTTTCCTGTAATTAGCTATTGCGTAAACCGTGCATGGCTAGGTAATTATCACTTTCTCAGTATACAATTAATAGCGGGAGTTTCTTTTTGTTGTCCATAAATTACTTTTCAATTTTATAAAAAAAGATGGATAATAATAAAAGTGCGAAATTTAAACGGCATAGGGTTGGTATTTATGTCGTGTTAATAGACTTTTCCAATCAATTGCCGGGTGGTTGGCAGTATAAGATTATACTTATCGCCTGTGAATTAACTTATTTTTATCGGTAATGAAAAATTATTATATTAGCGCAGAGGGGACAACAACCCGATCCTGGCTACGGTGATGTACGAAGGTGGCGGGAGTGATCCCGCCAATAACGCAATCCTGAAAATTACAGGCCTTCGGCACTCAACGTTGCTGCTACCGCAGGGCGTGCCGCTACGCGATCGAAGTAAGCTGTCAGATGCGCGTGCTTTTGCAGATCAAACTGTAACGCCTTTGCCCAACGCAGCACGGTGAACAGATACGCATCCGCCACGCTGAAACGTTGGCCCAGCAGGTAATGCTGTTTCTCTAACACCGAGTCCATATAGCTGAACTGGCTGGCCAGTTTATCGCGGGCTATCGCTTTGTATTCGTCTGGCGTTTTCGGATTGAACAACGGGCTGAAGCCTTTATGCAACTCGGTGGCCACATAGTTCAGCCATTCGATCGCATGATAGCGGGAAAGTGTGCCAGCGGCCGGGATCAGGTTGCGATCCGGTACGCGATCCGCCAGGTATTGCACAATCGCAACGCCCTCGGTCAGCAGGCTGCCATCGTCAAGAACCAATGCCGGGACTTGCCCCTTCGGGTTGATCGCCAGATAGTCGGCACCACTTTCGGTTTTCTTCTGCGCTAAATCGACTTTCTCGACGGTGAAATCCAACCCGGCCTCACGCAGTACGATGTGAGGTGACAGGGAACAGGCGCCGGCTTTATAGAACAATTTCATCGAAAACTCCTTGATGGTGATGAAGGACAGGCAGGTTTAACCTCCCATCCTAGTCCTCGGCCGGAAAAATTACAGCGGTTTTGCCAACAATTTTTTTACTCCACCGGGACGAGTGGCTGCATCTGCGCCAATAAATCAGCAATCTGCTGCTGCAACGCCTGTGGCGCCGTTTGCATTGGCGAGCGCAGCTCATTGTTTATCAGCCCCTGCTGCGACAGCGCTGCTTTAACCGGGCCTGGATTCGGGTAGCTGAATATCTGGTGGATCATGGGTAACAGGGTATAGAAATTATCGCGAGCGGTGGCCAGATCGCCTTGTGCCACTTGTTCTACCAATGCGACAAAGCGTTCCGGATGCAGGTGAGCCGCAGCGGAAATCGCGCCGCGGCCACCGAGACACAGCGTGGTGAAAATTAAATTGTCTTCACCCGTCAGCACGTCGATGTCGCCATCGTGGATCAGCGCCATCGTGGTATCCAGGTTGCCGCCGCAGTCTTTAATCGCTTTGATTTGTGGATGGCGGGCGAGTTGGCGCAGCGTTGCCAGCTCAAAGGTTGCGCCGGTACGATAAGGTACGTTATACAAAATCACCGGTACACGAGAGGCATCGGCAAGGCGGGTAAAATATTCCACCAGGCCTGCCTGTGAAGGGCGAATATAGTACGGAGCAGGGATCAGCACGCCGGCAATGTCGCGCTGATGGATGGCCTGCTGCATCTGCAAGGTGTCCGTCATGTTGTTACCGGCCAGCCCCATGACCACCTGGCGGGCGGGCACCACCTCGAGAACGGCATCCAGCACGGCCAGCTGTTCCTCGTCACTCAGGGCCGCGGCTTCGCCAGTGGTACCGCAGACCACCACGCCAGCCACCCCCTTGGCGATCAAATGCTGAGCCAGCCTTTTCACGGCGGGGAAATCGACGTCGTGATGATTGAACGGGGTAACCAACGCAACCCAAATACCGGAAAATGAAGCCATGTAAAACTCCTTCTGTGAAAGATTAGAAGTCAGATGAGAAAACCAGAGAGGGGTAACGCGTTGCACACCATCCAGTCAGCTCATCTGACGGGACAGCACGCCCCGGTCAAATGAGCGACTGTTTCTTCGAAGTAACCGCCAGGATCCCACCAACGGTCAACGCGGTTTGCTGCGGTGTTGCCTGTTGGAGTAGATAGGTCATGGCGATCTCGTAACCAGTGAATGTCATTCGATAGTGGACAGGTCACGGCAGGCTGTCAATGGATAACTGGCTGATAATAGGGATATTAATAATGGCGGGGTGCAGATAAACCTGGCTTATGCAACCGAAACCCCGCCGCAGCGGGGTCTGATATCAACGGTGTGGACGCGTGCTGATGGAGGCGGTCCAACTGAAGGTCGCGCCTGTCGGTTGCGCCCGGTTGGCTTTGCGTTCTGCCCGGGTTGCTTTGGCAATCTTCTCGCGTGCGGCCATAATGCGATCGATGGCTTCGTCTTTAATTTTATTATGTTCGGAGTTGGTCAACTGACGATCGAGGTTTTTGCTTGCTCTGTCCAGATCGGTTTTTACTTCACGTTGTTCGCTTTCTGTCATTTCTTTCAGCGTTAGTCTCTTCATTTTGGCAACCTGTGTTGTGAAGTTGACTTTCAGTGTACAGGATTTATGGCAATAATAGTGCGCCGTAGCGATCAAACTTCTTCCAGCAGTTCGCTGCAAAAGCGAGGCATGCGTTCGGTGCGCAGTGCCGCCATCTGATGACCCGTCGCTGTCTGAAAACTTTCCTGTAGTGTGAACAACTTGGCTGCGAAGTGATCCAGCGTGAATCGCTCGTCAGCGTACTGGGGGTGAAGAGTGATTACTCGTTGCGAGGGTTGCCGTATTTGCTGTCGTACTCGCGCCGATAGCCGCGTGCCTTATTGCGATCGCGGATCCATAGATAACCACAAACCAGGGCGACCACGGTTGAAAACGAAACGTTACGCATATCCCGGTCATAGCAAAATACCAACAGTGCATCGAGTGCCGCAACCAGGGCAAACCACTTATACATGTGCGACTGCCGCCGCGTTGCGGCGTTGAGGCGTTTCAACTGTCTGGCTTCGTGCAAAACCGGCTTTTGCTGCATAGTCTCTCATCTTTAATCAGTCTCTAGCGGATAAATTAACAGAGTTTTCCCTTCGCCGTCATGACGGAAAAGCGTTGTTGAGGCACTTTCTGCAGCGGATGAAAAATCATGCGCTGACGGATTGAAATCGGCTAAAAACGTGATAGGTTATTTATTCACTATTTCCGACTTTATATTCAGCGGGTGACGATGGTTGTCAGAACCTGGCACGGCTGCGTGCCGCTTCAACATCGGCAAGGGTTTGCCGATCATTTAGCAGTCACAGGCGTCAAGCATGCTAATGGCATTGCGGGCAACCTTGGGGCGTTTGTCAGGCAAGAGGTGCAGGGAGACTACGCACATTTCTTTTTGGCAACCTATTGGACCTCGCTGGAGGCTATCAAATGTTTCGCCGGTGAGGCCTATCAGGTGGCGGTCACTTATCCGGATGACGAAGCCTTCGAGCTGATTTCCGATCCTTACGTGTTTCATCATCAGGTGGATGAAATCACTGAACTTTAACCTTGGGCAGGAGATAATGATGAGCAGCAAAACGGTACGTCCAGAAGAGATCGTGCAGCAGCAACTTGATGCCTACAATGCCCGTGATATCGATGCCTTTATGGCCTGCTGGGCCGATGATGCGCAGTATTACCAGCATCCGGATACGCTGCTTGCCCGAGGTAAAGGTGAAATCCGTGAGCGTCATATTGCCCGCTTCCTGGAACCCAGTCTGTACGGTGAGCGTATCAAACGGATGGTGGTGGAGAATCTGGTCATCGACCAGGAAGTGGTGACGCGCAATTTTCCCCAGGGACGCGGCAAGATGGACGTTATTGCCATCTACGAGATTGAGCAGGGGAAGATCGCCAAAGCCTGGTTCAAGATTGGCCCGTGTGAACTGGATGAGGGGGCGCTATAACGCCCCTCTGATTTACAGCGCCAAAATGGCTTCGATCTCAACGTTAAGGTCCGGGGAAAACAGGGCGCTGACGGCAACCAGTGAACTGGCGGGAAGTGCCCCGTCCAGATAGTCGAACAGTACGTCACGGATGGCGGCCAGATCGGCTATTTCGGTCAGAAAAACGGTGATCTTGATCAGCGATTTAAGATTGGTCCCTTCGCTGGCCGCCACGGCCGCCAGCTGTTCCAGTATGGCACGAGCCTGATCCTGTACCGGCTGCCCCTGGGCTTCGGTGGCAAAGGCCGTCAGGCCGGAAACGTATAACGTATCGGCGTGGCGTACCGCGTGGACATAGGGTCCACCTGGCTTGGGAAGTTTTGCATAATTGGTGCGTTTGATTAATGACATGATGACCCCACGAGATTGCCAAGAGCACGCACCAACCAGCGCGTGCAGCCGAAAGTTTTGCAGGATGCTGCTGGGTAATACTATCATCCCAAACAGTCGTTCTCGCAATTAAGGGTGCATAAGGGTGATCAACCAGGCATTTATTCCTTATCTGCAACGTTGGCAGCTTGAGCCAGACGGGCAAGCGTTTGAAACCCACAGTAGCCTGTTGATGCCGGTACGCTATCAAAGGATGCCGGCGATGCTGAAAATTGCCCGCGAACAGGAAGAAAAATTTGGCGGTCTGCTGATGTGCTGGTGGCGTGGAGAAGGCGCTGCGCGCGTGTTGGCCTGGCATGATGACGGCATTTTACTGGAAAGGGCCATGGGGCCGCTGTCTTTGGCTCAGTTGGTACGTAATGGTGAAGACCAACGGGCCACGGCCATTCTGTGCCAGGTGATTGCCCGTCTGCATGCGCCGCGAGATGAACCTTATCCTGACCTGATCCCTTTGCATCAATGGTTTAATGCTTTATGGCCCGCAGCGCAGGCTCATGGCGGTATGTTACGCCTGAGCGCTACTGCGGCGGCGGAGCTGCTGACCAGCCCCAGGGAGCAAGGGGTGCTGCATGGCGACATCCACCATGACAACGTGCTGGATTTTGCCGACCGCGGCTGGCTGGTGATCGATCCCAAGCGTTTGTATGGCGAACGCGGATTTGATTATGCCAATATCTTCTGCAACCCCAATTACGGTATTGCTACCGATCCCGATATATTCCATCGCCGTGTAGAACAGGTGTGCTCACTGGCGGGATTGGAACGCTGCCGTTTGCTGCAATGGATCCTGGCCTGGGCGGGGCTTTCCGCCGCCTGGTTTTTGGAAGATGGTGAGACGGCGGATATCGATTTCCGGGTCGCAGAACTGGCAGCACGCGCCTTGGGTATCGCGCTGCCGCAGGGCGATAGCGGATTTATCCTGCCGATTGTCGCAGAGCAATAGCTGGGTTCAACGCGTTTTACGCTGCGGTAATGAGAAAATGGCGTAAGCCAGCACCCCGCCAATCAGCCCCCAGAATGCCGCCCCCACATTTAACAACGTCAACCCGGAAGCGGTGATCAGAAAGGTGATCACCGCCGCGTCCCGCTGCTTATCATCTTGCAGTGCACGCTGCAAACTCCCGGCAATGGTACCTAATAACGCCAGCCCGGCGATGGTATGGATCAACGTTACTGGCAGCGCGCTGAACAGCATACCTATGGTGCCGCCGAACACTCCGGCCAACAGATAAAATCCACCGGCGGCCACGGCAGCCATATAACGGCGTTTAGGGTCGGGATGCACGTCCGGGCCCATGCAGATGGCGGCGGTAATGGCCGCAATACACACCGTGAAGCCGCCAAAAGGAGCCAGCACCAGCGCTGTCAGCGCGGTCCAACTGATCAAGGGCGAAGTAGGGACCTCATACCCGGCAGCCTTGAGAGTGGCGATGCCAGGCGCGTTCTGCGAGGCCATCGTCACGACAAAGAAAGGAATACCTATGCCCAGCAACGTAGACAGCGTGAAGTGCGGAGCGATAAATTCCGGTTTGGCGAAGGACAGCGTCTGCTGAGCGAAATGAATGTTACCCTGTAACGCCGCAATGGCCAGCCCGGCAAACAAGGTCAGCACTATGCCGTAACGCGGCAGGTAGCGGCGGGTGAACAGGTATACCAGGCACATCCCCGCGCTAAGCGAAAAATTGATCTGCAAGGAGGCAAAGGCGTCCAAACCAAAACGGAGCAAGATCCCGGCCAGCATTGCCGCCGATATGGCCTGCGGGATGTAGTTCATCAACTTGGCAAATAACCCAGTGACACCACAGAGCAGGATCAGGCCGCTGGCGAAAATAAACACCCCAATGGCCTCATTGAGCGGAGTGCCGGGCAGGCTGGTAACCAGCAACGCAGCGCCGGGTGTTGACCAGGCGGTGAGAATGGGGGTGCGGTAATAGAGCGATAGCCCCAACGAGGTGACGCCCATGCCCAGGCCAAGCATACTCAGCCAACCGCCAATCTGTAGCGGGCTGGCTCCTGCGGCAGCAGCGGCCTGAAAGATTATCGCGGCAGAACTGGTGTAACCCACCAGCACCGCTACAAAACCGGCGACAATGGCAGAAAAGGAGATATCACGTAATGAGAGTGCAGGACGCATAACCGCTCCCGGGCCTGTGTGCGTTATAACGTACGAATGAGGGCAGCATAGCATCGTGCGTTATAGCGCACAAGCGGGTATAATCGTCCAGACCTATCGGGAGAACAGCATGCAGGATCTTGGCAGCCATTTGGCGCAAACGTTGAAGTCATTACGTACACAGCGCGGTTGGAGCCTGAATCAGGCCGCCGAAAATACCGGCGTCAGCAAGGCGATGCTGGGGCAAATCGAACGGGGCGAATCCAGCCCAACGGTGGCGACGCTATGGAAAATTGCCACCGGGTTTAACGTCGCTTTTTCGGCCTTTCTTGAAACGGCACCGCTGCAACCGGCGGCGATGCTGCATCGCTACGGTGAGTTGCCGATGTTCAAGCAAGATAATGCCGATATGCGCGTAGTGCCGCTGTTTCCGTTCGATCGCCAATTGGGTTTTGATATGTTTGTGATCGACCTGGCTCCTGGCGCGGTAAGCGAATCTTCGGCACACGAGGCGGGCGTAATCGAACACGTTATCGTGATCAGTGGCCAGTTGGAGCTGGCGATTAACGGCAAGTGGCACAGCCTTGCCAGCGGTGAAGCCATGCGTTTCCAGGCAGACTGCCCACATGCGTATCACAATGCCAGCTCAGAGCCGGTACGTATCCACGATCTGATCCATTACCCACGGACTTGATCACTGAGTTGGCGCAGCATGCAGCGCCTCTACATTGGCAGTCAAGTGAGGTTTGGTCAAAAAAAACGCCGAAGCTAGGCTCCGGCGTTTCATGGTCAGATTACAGCAGGGATCAGAGAGCAGCAGCTTTCGCTTTTTCTGCCGTATCTTCTGCGGTATCCAGCGTCATACGGTACAGCTTCGGTGCGGTCAGCATCATCAACACGGCGATCACTGCGGTGGCGATACCAATCTGCATAAACACGTGGCTGTAGATGGCCAAAGAAGCGTGAGGGTCGTTGATGTCGCTTGGCACGGCGGTCAGGCCAGCGACTTTACCAGCGATCAGCGCGGCGGCAGCGGTGGTCAGGAACCAGGAGCCCATGATAAAGCCCATCAGGCGCTGTGGTACCAACTGGGCTACCATGGCCAGCCCCAGACCCGAGATCATCAGCTCACCGATACTCTGCAGCGCATAGCTCAAGATCAGCCAGTTAACGGAGACGATGCCCTGGTCATTAGCGAAGCTTGCACCCCACGGCAGCACCAGGAACGCGCCAGAGCACAGGATCATGCCAAAGGCAAACTTGTGCGGCATCGGCAGACGGTCACCCATCTTGTTATACAGTGCCGCGAGGAGAGGGCTGGCCAGCATGATCCAGAATGGGTTCAGTGCCTGGTACTGCTCCGGCTCAAAGGCGATCCCCAGAATATTGTGCTCAACGTTGTGGATAGCAAAGAAGTTCAGTGAGGTTGGCATCTGGCTGTACAACACGAAGAACACGACCGCTTCGAGCATCAGCAGGAAGGCCACGATCATTTTACGACGTGCGGCACCGTGCAAGGCGAAGGTTTCCTTGGCGAACACGATGACGATACCCACGGAAACGATAGCCAGCGCTACGCGCGCAATAATCTGGTTGTGCAGCAACCAGCTGGAAATCGCCACCAAGGCCACCACGCCAACGATCACCATCAGCAGTTTCTGGATTTGCAGCGGCTTAAAGTCCGGTTTGGAACCGTATTGCTTAACCCAGCCGTGGCACATCATAAAGTTGACCAGGGTGATCAACATGCCCACCACGCTCAGCGAGAAAGCCACGCTCCAGCCATATTTGGCCGCTAACCATGGCGTTGCCAGCATGGAGAAGAATGAACCGATGTTGACGGACATATAGTACATAGTAAATGCACCGTCCAAACGCGGGTCGTCTTTCTCATAGCAGGTCGACAGCAGGGAAGAAGGGTTGGCTTTAAACAGGCCGCTACCTACGGCGATGGTAGCCATCCCCAGGTATACCCAGAAGATGTCATGGCCAGAATAAGCCACCATGGCGTAACCGGCGGCCAGCACGATGGCACCCAACACGATCACCCGCTTGGAGCCGAGAACTTTATCCCCCAGCCAGCCACCAATGGCCACGAAACCGTAGACCAGCGCACTGAATGAGGAGAACAGCGTAATCGAGTCGGCTTCACTCAGGCCAAGCATTTTGACCAGGTAGACGGCCATGATGCCTTGCAGACCGTAGTAGCCGAAACGTTCCCAGAGTTCAATCGAGAAGATCAGGTAGAAGGCCTTAGGTTGCTTAAACGCGTTAAGGCTAATGTTGTCCGAAGAATTGTTGTTTGCAGTTGACACTGGTACCTCTGATTTTTCACTACCCGAATTGTCACGACGGGAAATTGCAGAATGTGATGCTGGGCTGCACCCTTCTGCATTGTTATAGGATTAATGCCGGCGGTTAATGTTCACTATCTTTGTCAACGTGGCAAGCTTTTTGACATGTTCTGTTACATATAACATTAACAACGCCATGTAACTATGTTGCAAATGTTATGCAGTATTAACGTTTGTCATTTTTAAATTTGCCGAGTTTTTGTTTTGATTAAAAGCCAACCGGAATTAATTTAGTTATATCTTCTGCTATTTTGCAAATATCCAGTCCATATCAATGCCTGGTGGTGATTGGGCCTTGGTTTGTCGTGCATAACTTGGTTTGAGTGAAATTTTAGAAAATAGAGGATACGCCGATGCGATTTGTAAATGGGATGTGAACATCAAGACGTGAGCTTAACCACAATTTTTGACTAATTTTAGGGTTGAAAATATCGAAAACAACGGGTTTGTAGCGAAATCCCGCATGCAACCAAGGTTAATGCTGTCTGAAGTCACATTTTTGATAAAAAACCGCAGAGAGGGGACGCGGGCACGGATCGCCATGCCCGCCAAGCTTAGTTCAATGGATAAACTTTCTCTTTAAACTCGCACAGGTCTTCGATAATGCATGAGCCGCAGCGCGGTTTGCGCGCAATACAGGTGTAACGGCCGTGCAAGATAAACCAGTGATGACAGTCGACCTTAAACTCGGCGGGAACCACTTTCAGCAGTTTTTCCTCCACCTGTTCAACGGTTTTCCCTGGGGCGAAGTGGGTACGATTACAGACGCGGAAAATATGGGTATCAACGGCAATGGTTGGCCAACCAAAGGCGGTGTTCAGCACCACGTTGGCCGTTTTACGCCCCACGCCAGGCAGGGCTTCGAGTGCGGCACGATCTTCTGGTACCTGACCCTCATGCTGTTCCAGCAGGATGCGGCAGGTTTTAATGACGTTCTCGGCTTTGCTGTTAAACAGGCCGATGGTTTTGATGTACTCTTTGACGCCGTCAACTCCCAACGCCAGTATGGCCGCCGGCGTGTTGGCAACCGGGTAGAGCTTGGCCGTGGCCTTGTTCACGCTGACGTCAGTTGCCTGCGCAGAGAGCAGCACGGAAATCAACAGCTCAAAAGGCGTGGTATACACCAGCTCGGTGGTCGGGTGTGGATCGTTATCCCGCAGGCGGGTGAGGATCTCCAGGCGTTTCTCTTTATTCATAGCGCTTTCTCAACGTGTCCCTGTTCCAGGTTAGTTTCAACTGCCAAGGCCTTGGCTTTACGCGCCTTCATTTTCTCGTCAATCAGATACTTGGTTGCCAGCATCAATCCCAGACCGATAAAGGCCCCCGGTGGCAGCATGGCCAGCAGGAAAGGGGTGTCGAAATGGACAATCTCGATGCGCAACACTTTGGCCCAACCGCCCAACAACAGGTCGGCGCCATCAAACAGCGTGCCGTTACCAATCAGCTCACGTAGCGAGCCCAGCACAAACATGGCGCTGGTCGCGCCAAGCCCGATGGCCATCCCGTCGATCAACGCCAAGCCTACCGGTTTTCGTGCCGCCACCGCCTCAGCCCGGCCAACCACGATACAGTTGGTGACGATCAGCGGGATAAAAATCCCCAAAGACTGATACAGGCCGAAGGCGTAGGCGTTGATCAGCATCTGCACGATACTGACCGCAGCGGCAATGATCATCACGTAAATCGGAATGCGCACCTCACTCGGGATCCAGCGGCGCAGGGCCGAAATGGAACCGTTGGTAATGGTCAGCACCAGCGTTGTAGCCAGCCCCAGGCCCAAGGCGTTGGTCGCCGTAGAGGTGACTGCCAGCAGCGGGCATAGCCCCAATAATTGCACTAATGCGGAGTTGTTTTTCCACAACCCCTGCACGATTAACTCTTTGGCTTCACTCATTCGCTGGCTCCGCAAGCAGGCAAGGTATCCAGTTTAGGCGGCAGCGTCTCCATAAACAACGCCGTACGACGCACGGCGTTGACTACGGCTCGCGGGGTGATCGTCGCCCCGGTGAACTGATCAAACATGCCGCCGTCTTTTTTTACTGCCCAACGCTTATCATCCGGGCCGTCGATCTTTTTACCGCTAAAGAAGGTGATCCAGTCGGTGATACGTAATTCAATTTTGTCGCCCAGCCCAGGCGTTTCGTGATGTTCTATCACCCGGCTTCCCAGCACCGTGCCGTTAAAATCGGCCCCAACCAGCAGCTGGATCGCCCCAGAATAACCGTCGGGAGCGGTGGTTTCCAATGCGGCCGCTACCAGTTGGCCATTTTTGCGCGCCAGATACAGATGGTGCGGTGCGTCGTTGCCTAGCGCCGGATCGCTGACCAGCAGGCATTCGCTCTGCATATCGTTGTCATAATGCTCGGGTGGAACCACCTGGTCCAGCAGCGCTTTCTGTTGCAGCGCTGCCTGGTGGGCAATAGTGGTTTTGGTTAGTTGGTACACCACGGCGGTCAGGCCGGTGGTGACCGCGGCAAACACGGCCAGTGTGGTGCCATGCTTTCTCATGGAATTAAGCATATTGACTCCTCAACGGTGGCCATACACGCGCGGTTGCGTGTAATGATCGATCAACGGAACGGTAATGTTGGCCAGCAGCACGGCAAAGGCGACGCCGTCCGGGTACCCGCCATACACACGGATCAACCAGACCAGCAAACCCACCAGGCCGCCATAAATCAGCCGCCCTTTAGGCGTCGTGGAGGCGCTGACCGGGTCGGTGGCAATAAAGAATGCCCCCAACATGGTTGCCCCGGAGAACAGGTGGATCAGTGGGGAAGCCTGATGGGCTGGATCCAACGTCCAGGCCAGGCCTGAGCACAGGGCAATCACGGCCAGCATGCTGAACGGGATTTGCCAGTGGATCAGCTTACGCCCCAGCATAAACAGCCCACCGAGCAGGAAGCCCAGGTTAATCCACTGCCAGCCGATACCGGCCAGCGTACCGCCGAACAGCGGTTGCTGGAGCACCTGCTCCACCGAATGACCACTACGCAGGCCGGTTTTAAAGCCGTCTAATGGCGTTGCCTGGCTGATGCCATCGACACCCATCTGCAACTCGTGCAGGGTGGCACCCTGAGCGGTGTGGCCGCTGAAAATAGCCAGCAAGGTATCCGGTAGGGTCAGGGCGGTTGCGCGCAGTTCATCAGGCGGTAGCCAACTGGTCATCTGGACCGGGAAAGAGATTAACAGCACCACGTAACCCACCATGGCCGGGTTGAACGGGTTTTGCCCCAGTCCACCGTACAGCTGTTTGGCGATCACAATGGCGAAAAAGGTACCGATAACGATCATCCACCAAGGAGCCAGCGGCGGCAGGCTGATACCCAACAGCAACGCGGTGAGCAGGGCGGAGTTATCCGCCAGCCGTGCTTTTACCGGCTGTTTGCGCAGGGCAAGAATGGCGGCTTCGGCGCCGAGGGCCGTCACCATCGCCAGTGCGGTCTGGATAAGGTTGCCATAGCCAAAAAACCACAGCTGTGCGGCCATGCCAGGAATGCAGGCCAGCATAACCCACAGCATGATACGGCTGGTGCTTTGCTGGTTATGGGTAAA
Source organism: Serratia sp. (in: enterobacteria) (assembly GCF_051654945.1). GTDB lineage: Bacteria > Pseudomonadota > Gammaproteobacteria > Enterobacterales > Enterobacteriaceae > Chania. Next base: position 115,856 of record NZ_JBOFZA010000072.1, on the reverse strand, counting down.
CGGAGAGCTGGCGATGTGTAAGCCCTTGGGGGCTGCCTGTTGTACCGGCCTGAACTTCATAGAATAACTACCATTTCTTTGCCATGTTAATCAGTGCATTCACGGTGCGGGCACCGGGGGAAATTACAGCGCTGCATTCTACCTCAATCATATGCCGGGTAATACGTGCTAATCATGGGGATATTCAGGTTTTAGCCTCTATCTGAGGAGAAGGCGCACAAATGTAGGCTGTTTTCCACACTGAGATTAATCTATTTAACGTCCAAGACAGGCAGTAAGGGTTGGCTTGGGCATGATTTAGCTGTTATTTTTGGACGGCTTTTCGCACGAAATAACAACTTTTATATAATTAACGTAGGTTACTATCCCGGCTATTATTGGAGTAGTGAACAGATAATAATGACTAATGAAGATATTTTATTTATTGAAGAGCTGATTGAATGGGTTGAAATCCATCTGGAGACGCGGCCAAACCTCGATGAGGTTGCGCGTATCTCCGGTTATTCCAAATGGCACCTGCAGCGTAAGTTCAAACGGATCACCGGCATTCAACTTGCCACCTATATTCGCTCTCGTATTCTTACCCGGGCGGCTGTTGCGTTGCGCATCACGAACCGTACGATTATCGATATCTCCGATGAACTCGGTTTTGATTCACAGCAAACCTTCACCCGGATGTTTAAGCAGCGTTTTGGCATCACGCCTAACCGTTACCGCACCATGGATAAATGGGATGTGAAGAGCCTGATGCCGCGCTTCGACTTTGAAGCGGTGTACGAGGCCGGTTTTTACCCGGAAATACAACGGCTGAGGTTGCCGGATACGCATTTGGTCGGGTTTACGCGCGAGTTGGAGTTTGATGCCGGGCAGGAGATAGCCGTTTCTTCCTGTATCGCCATGAAGGGTGAAATCTTCAATGACTTCTTCAAAGGGTTGAATATGGAGTGCCACAAGGTTTACAGCATTCATTCAGCCCCTCAGCGTAGTGATGGCGAATGCTCGGTCGCGCATACGATGGCGGTGGAGCCGGAATTTAAAAAAGACATTCTGTCCGGCCACAAGATTGACGACATTCATCTGCCAACGCGTGAATATATTGCTATCGCCCATCAGGGGACGGCCAAAGAGTGCGTGAAATTTGTCTCTTATCTGATCTCACATGTGATGCCAGGGTTGCGTAACGAAGTGCGTGGGAGCGTGGAGATGGAGATGATCGAAGCCAAGGCGTGGAACCAGGATGCCAAATTGCGTCAGATCGATGTCAATTACACCTACCTGATTTCTATTGATTAAAGCGGGGTCTATGACCCCGCTTTAATCACTCTTTATCTACCGTTGCCAACTGCTGAGCAGCCTTTTTCGCCTTCACGCGGGCTAACGCTGCGGCAACCGCAGCCTTGCGAGGATCTTCAGTCTCAACCGTGGGTTCTGGCTGCGCAGCCGCTTCCTGCTGCGCCGCTTTCTTCGCTTTCACGCGGGCCAATGCTGCAGCAACCGCCGCCTTGCGGGGATCTTCTGCCTCAACCGTGGATTCTGGTTGCGCAGTCGCTTCCTGCTGCTGCGCCGCTTTTTTTGCTTTCACACGGGCTAATGCTGCGGCAACTGCGGCCTTGCGGGGATCTTCAGGCTCAGCGGTTGCTACCACGCTGTCAGCGTCTTGCGTCTGTGCCGCTTTCTTGGCTTTGACTCGAGCCAATGCCGCAGCCACGGCTGCTTTGCGTGGGTCTTCCTCTTGCCCGGCTGGTCGCGCAGAAATTTCATTTGCCTGCTCAAGCTTGCGCTCTCTGGCCTGTGCCTTACGCGCTTCGCGAGCAGCAATGGCGGCGCTGTTGTCCGGCTCCTGCCCGTTAACGGCGATGCCGGCAGCTTCACTGTTTTTACTGCGCACGCGAGCCAGCGCCGCCTGAACGGCATCTTGATCGCTATCGGTCAGTTTCACCGCGGCTTTTTTATGCCGCTCTTCGCGTGCCAGTTTCTCTCGCTCTAAACGAGCCTGCTTGGCTTCATAACGCGCCTTGGCTTCGGCGGTACGCGCCGCTTCCTGATCCAACGCGTTAATTTCGGCCTTCTCCTGGCGATAATATTGCACTAACGGAATATTGCTAGGGCAGACGTAGGCACAGGCACCACATTCGATGCAGTCGAACAGATTGTGCTGGCGCGCCTTCTCGTGTTCTTCGCCACGGCTGAACCAGTAAAGCTGCTGTGGCAGCAGCCCGGCAGGGCAGGCATCAACACACAGGCCACAGCGGATACAGGATTGCTCCGGTTCCTGCACGGCCATTTCGTCAACCGTAGGGGCCAGCAAGCAGTTGCTGATTTTGACGATCGGTACGTTCAGCGCGGGCAGCGTAAAGCCCATCAGTGGGCCACCCATGACCACCATCTGCTGGGGTTGAGGCTGATAACCGCCAAAGGCCAGCAAGTGTTGTACCGGCGTACCGAGGCGGGCCCAGACGTTGCCCGGTTGACTCATGGCCTCGCCGGTCAAGGTGACGACGCGTTCAATCAACGGCTCGCCATCGACAATCGCCCGCTTGATGGCAAAGGCGGTGCCCACGTTCTGCATCAGCACGCCGATGGTGGACGAGCGCTTGCCGTGAGGCACTTCTTTGCCCGTCAGGATCTTGGTTAACTGTTTAGCCCCGCCGGAAGGGTATTTGGTAGGGATCACCCGCAGGACGATATCATTCTGCCCGCGCAAGGCGACTTGCAAGGCGGCGATGGCTTCCGGTTTGTTATCTTCGATGCCGATCAGCGTCACCTTGGGTTGCAACAGGTGGCGCAGGATCTGGGTGCCCTCGATAATTTGCGCGGCCTGCTCTTGCATCAACCGATCGTCGGCGGTGATGTAAGGCTCGCATTCGGCGGCGTTGAGGATCAGCGTTTCTACTTCTTCACGCCCGCCTTGCAGCTTGCTGGCCGTCGGGAAACCCGCGCCCCCCAGACCGGCAATCCCGGCCTGATGAATACGTTGGATCAGCTCTGCCGCATCCAGTTGGCGATAGTCGGACACCGGCGTTAATTCGCACCAACGATCTTCCCCGTCAGGGTCGATAATGACGCACAGCTCTGCCAGCCCTGAAGGGTGGGCGGTAACGTGAGGCTCAATGGCGCGGATAGTGCCGGAGGTGGGCGCATGTACCGGTAAGGTGCGGCCACGGCCAAAGGTCAGTGGTTGACCTTTCAGGACGTGGTCACCGGCTTTGACGCACAGCTCACCTTCCGGCCCCAAATGCTGCTGCAAGGGGACGATAAAAATTTCTGGCAGGGGAGCCACGCGCAGTGGCACACCGCTGGACTGGGTCTTCATTTCTGGCGGATGGATACCGCCGTCAAAGTCCCAGATCCGATCTTTTTTCATAGCGGCGAACAGATTAAACATGTTGCTCCACGGGGATCACTTGCACCGGAATGGTTTTCATATCCCATTTCCAACTGGCGGTCGTGGTGGCGACCGGTTTCATTTCAATACAATCGGTTGGGCAGGGTGCAACGCACAGATCGCAGCCGGTACAGAGATCGGTAATGACCGTATGCATGGCGCGGGTAGCGCCCACGATGGCGTCGACCGGGCAGGCCTGAATACACTTGGTACAGCCGATACAATTGGCTTCGTCGATAAAGGCGACCTTGCGTACAGGTTCGGCCACGGCGGCACCGCCATCCAGCGGTTGTGGCTCGACATTAAGTAACTCGGCCAGTTTGAGCATGACCTGCTCGCCGCCAGGCGCACACTTGTTGATCATCTCACCGTTGGCCACGGCCTCGGCATATGGGCGGCAGCCGGGATAACCGCATTGGCCACACTGGCTCTGCGGCAGGATCTCGTCGATCTGTTCGGCAACCGGATCTTCTTCCACTTCAAAGCGGCGCGCGGCAAAGCCCAGCACCAGACCAAACAGCAGGCCCAGAGCGCTTAATGCCGCCACCGCAATCCACAACGCAGTCATTAGAATCGCACCAGCCCGGTAAAGCCCATAAAGGCCAGAGACATCAGGCCAGCGGTGATCAGGGCGATGGAAGAACCGCGAAACGGTGCGGGAACATCGGCCACGGCCAGGCGTTCACGGATGGCAGCAAACAGCACCATCACCAACGAGAAGCCCGCGGCGGCACTGAAGCCATATACCGCAGATTGCAGGAAGTTATACCCCAGGTTGACGTTGAGCAGCGCCACGCCCAATACGGCACAGTTGGTGGTGATCAACGGCAGGAAAATCCCCAGCAGGCGATACAGCGCCGGGCTGGTTTTACGCACCACCATTTCGGTGAACTGCACCACCACGGCGATCACCAGGATAAACGACAGCGTACGCAGGTAGACCAAATCCAGCGGGATCAGGATGAAGCTGTTGATCAGCCAGGCGCAGACCGAGGCCAGCGTCATCACAAAAGTGGTCGCCATGCCCATGCCGATGGCACTTTCCAGTTTTTTGGAAACGCCCATAAAGGGGCACAGGCCCAGGAATTTCACCAGGACAAAGTTGTTCACCAGTACGGTGCCAACAAACAACAGCAGGTATTCGGTCATTGCAAGGCCTAAAAAAAGAAAAGCCGCCTATTATCGGGAATCAGCGGCGTAACGACAACATACTAATCGCAAGGGTATTGCGCTTTTTTGCCAATTTTGCTGAAAATTTACACAGCAAGGCGTGCAAAACGTGCGTTGCTGCGGTTATTGCTCGGTGAAGGTGCCTTTCACCCGCTTGGAACGCTTGAAATACGGCACCAGCAGGGCCGCCATCACCAATGGCCATAACAGGCTACGAACGGCAAGCTCGTCGGGCACCGGAGCAAAGGCGAACGCTTTGATCGCCAGTAGCACGGTGATCAGCAACCAGACCAGAAACAGCTTCGGGAAACGTTGCGAACGTTGGCAGAACAGCCACAGCAGGTAAAGCGTAAAGCACCACATCACCAGCGTAGTCAGCACTGACAGATACCACTGGGTGGAGAAGGCCTGAGCATTGGTACTCAGATACTCGCGGGATTCCGGCATAAAAATGGCCATACCGTACAGGGCCAACATCAGGCTGGCGCTGAGCAGGGTAACGATCAGATAGGCCATCGGGGCGAGTAACCAACCGCCAATGCGCGTATATTCAGCTTGGGTCATACGGGATCCTGAGTGGTATTCCAACGAAGTAAGCCGCATAGCTTACTTAAATATGTGTCAATGCGCGAGGAGAAGGCGTTTTCACCACAAGAATGCCAGTCAGGAGGGGAGCGGCGAGAAAGGGTGCAACAGGTGGAAATCATGCAGAACGCCGACACGTTGTGAACCCGTCCCTGGGGGCTCGCAATTGCGCATCCCTGCGCTCAGCGGTCGGCTAACCTGCCATGAACCCCACCTGCCTCAAACTTCAGGTGCAGCGGTATTATGCCCAGCAACACCAGGAACGCGATTAACGTTCCGCACCGTTGCTGGCGATCAGCTTCTGGTACCAGAAGAAACTCTTCTTGCGCTGGCGAGCCAGATCCTGGTTGTGGTCAACGTAGATGAAACCGTACTGCTTCTGGAAGCCGTTGAGCCAGCTCAGCAGATCGATAAACGACCACGGATAATAGCCGCGTACGTCGGCACCCTGTTTGATGGCGTCTTCGATGGCGCCAATGTGCTGGCGCAGATAGTCGATGCGATCGTCATCCACTACCTCACCATCAATAATCGGGTCTTTGGCTCCCAGACCGTTTTCGGTGATGTAGATAGGAATATCGCCGTAACGTGCCTTGATGTTCATGATGCCTTCGGTAAGGCCCTGCGGATAAATCTCCCAGTCCCAGTCGGTATACACGCCGTTCGGGTTGCGCACGAACTTGAATAGCCCTTTAAAGCCGAATTCGTTGCCCTGCTGGTGGCCGCTGCCTTTCTCGCCGGTGGTGTTGATGGTCAGGCGTGATTCCTGATGATTGGCCGCAATGGTTTCACGCTTGTAGTAGTTCAGGCCAATGAAATCGCAGATATTGTCGCGCAGCAGTTGTTCATCACCCGGTGCGAATTGGGGTACGCCCCACAGCGCTTGAGTCTGGGCCAGCAGTTCGGCCGGATATTCGCCTTTCAGCACCGGATCGTACAACCAATGGGTAAAGATCCCTTCGGCCAATTGATAGGCCGCCAGGTCTTCCGCCGACTGGCTGAGCGGGGTATGGGTCTGCAACACGTTGACGAAGCCGATTTGGCCATCGATGCCGCTGGTGCGGAATGCCGCTACGGCTTTGGCGTGTGCCACAAATACGTGATGGCAGGCCTGGATGGCGCGCGCCGGGTTCTGTACGCCCGGTGGGTGACCGCCGGTGATGTAACCGAAGCCAATAAAGCACACGGTTTCATTGAAGGTAGACCACAGCTTGACGCGATCGCCGTAACGCTCATAACACAGGCGGGCATATTCTTCGAAGGCCTCGGCGGTGCTGCGTGCTTCCCAACCGCCTTCATCTTGCAGCGCCTGCGGCAGATCCCAATGATACAGGGTGATCATCGGTTCAATGTTGTGCTCCAGCAGCGCATCGATCAGATCGCTGTAGAACTTGACCCCGGCCTCATTGATGGCGCCACGGCCCTGTGGCAGCAGGCGTGGCCAGGAGATAGAGAACCGGTAGCTCTGCATCCCCATTTCGGCCATCAGCGCCACGTCCTCACGGAAGCGATGATAGTGATCGACGGCGACGTCGCCGTTGGTGCCTTGGTAGGTGGTACCCGGCAGGTGGGAGAAGGTATCCCAGATGGATGGGCCCTTACCGTCGGCATCGTGCGCGCCTTCAACCTGATACGCCGCGCTGGCCGCGCCCCAGAGGAACTCTTTCGGGAAAGCAGACATAACTATTCTCTCTCTGTACGTAAAATATAGAGTCTAGTTTAGGTCGGTTTGAAATGAGTTTGCAACCGGTTTCTGAAACCGGTTGCAGTATTGATATGGAAGATTAGCGACGGTTGATTTGATAGTAGGTTTCGTTCCAGCGGATTTCGTTCTTGAACGCTGGCAGGGTGGTGGCGTTGTCGATCAGCAGGAATTCGATGTTATGCATCTCGGCATACAGGCGCAGATAGTCGGCGTTCAATGAATGTGAGAACACCGTATGGTGCGCGCCGCCCGCCAGGATCCAGGCTTCGGCCGCCGTTTCCAGGGAAGGTTGAGCGCGCCAGATAGCCCGGGCGACCGGAAGTTTCGGCAACGGTTTCGGTTGTTCGATGGTATCAACCTGATTAACCAGCAGACGGAAACGGTCACCCATATCGATCAGGCTGGCGTTCACCGCCGGGCCTGCCGGGGTCGAGAAGATCAGACGAGCCGGATCGGCCTTGCCACCAATGCCCAGATATTGAATATCCAGCAGCGGTTTCTGCTCTTTGGCGATGGACGGGCAGACTTCCAGCATATGGGAACCCACCACCAGATCGTTACCCGGCTGGAAGTTGTAGGTGTAATCCTCCATAAACGAGGTCCCGCCGTTTAACCCGCTGCCCATCACTTTCATAATGCGCAGCAGGGCGGCGGTTTTCCAGTCGCCTTCGCCGGCAAAGCCGTAGCCTTGCTGCATCAGGCGCTGTACAGCCAAGCCTGGTAACTGCTTCATGCCGTGCAGCGTTTCAAAGTTGGTGGTGAAGGCGTGGAACTTACCCTGTTCGAGGAAGCGTTTCATGCCCAGTTCGATAGCGGCAGCGTCGATCAGATTCTGTCGTTTGGCCCCGTTAAGTTTTGCCACGTCGCTCAGCTCATAGCTGGCTTCGTACTCTTCGATCAGGGTAGCGATATCGCCTTTGCTCACTTCGTCGATCACGCTGACTAAATCGCCGATGCCGTAAGCATCCACGGAGTAGCCAAACTGGATCTGCGCGGCCACTTTGTCGCCATCGGTTACGGCGACCTGGCGCATGTTGTCACCAAAACGCGCGACTTTCAGCTGTTGGCTTTCCTGCTTGGCGGCAGCAACGCGCATCCATTGGGCAATGCGCTCCTGGGCGCGGTTGTCCTGCCAGTGGCCGGCGATCACGCTATGCTGTTGGCGCATACGCGCGCCGATAAACCCGAACTCACGGCCACCGTGGGCGGTCTGGTTGAGGTTCATAAAGTCCATATCCATGGTGTCCCAAGGCACCTCGGCGTTGAATTGGGTATGGAATTGCAGCAGCGGTTTATCGAGGATCGACAGGCCGGCGATCCACATTTTGGCCGGTGAGAAGGTGTGCAGCCAGGTCATGATGCCGATACAGTCCTGGTGATAATTGGCCTCCCGACAGACGGTGGTGATTTCGTCCGGCGTGGTGACCAGCGGCTTCAATACCAGCTTCACCGGTAAACCGGCTTCACGATTCAGGCTGTTCACCACCTGCTCGGCGTTGGCCGTCACCTGTTGCAGGGTTTTTGGCCCATAGAGATGCTGGCTGCCGATCACGAACCACACTTCACGTTGCTTAAAGATGTTCATCAAAAACTCCTGAATCTAGAGGTTTTATTGAGCCGGGGCAGAGCGCACCCCGGCGTATTAATTTTTGCCGGTTGGCGCAAAGCGCGGCTCGGCGGCCTGACACCACTGTTGGTAGCGTTCATAAAGTTGTTGATAGCGTGCGACATTGGCCGGGTCGGGCTGCAAAGTGCGTTCAATGCTGCAAGCCATATGCTGCTGGGCCTGCGGCACGTCGCTGAAATGCCCGGCGGCAACGGCGGCGAAGATGGCAGCCCCCAGCGCGCAACACTGGTCGGAGGCCACAATCTGTAGCGGGCGGTTCATCACGTCGGCACAGACCTGCATGATCACCGGTGATTTACGGGCGATGCCACCCAAAGCCAGCACGTTTTCAACCGGGATATCCTGCTGTTCAAAGCATTCCATGATGGCGCGAGCGCCAAAGGCCGTTGCGGCGATAAAGCCACCAAACAGCGTGGGAGCATCGGTACCGAGGTTGAGGTCGGTGATCACGCCTTTCAGGCGCTGGTTGGCGTAAGGAGTACGGCGGCCATTGAACCAGTCCAACACCACCGGCAGATGATCGAGCGACGGGTTTTTGGCCCAGGCAGCGGTCAGAGCGGCCAGCATGTCATGCTCGATTTGTTGCAACTGTGCCTGAAGCTGTGGCTGAGTCTTGGCTGCCTCACGCAGTGGCCAGCTCAGCAGGCGGCTGAACCAGGCGTACATATCGCCAAAAGCGGACTGTCCGGCCTCCATCCCGATGGTTTGTGGCACCACGCTGCCGTCTACCTGGCCGCAAATGCCGCTAATGGCACGATCGCCCACGCGCTCACGATCGGCGATCAGAATGTCGCAGGTCGAAGTACCTATCACCTTTACCAGCGTATAGGGCTGCGCACCGGCACCTACGGCCCCCATATGGCAATCGAAGGCTCCCCCGGACAGTACGACACTTTCTGACAGCCCAAGCCGCGCGGCCCACTCTTTGGTCAAGGTTCCCACCGGCAGATCGGCAGTATAGGAACCGGTGAACAGCGGATAGGGCAGATCTTCCACCAGCAATGGATCCAGCGCCGCAAAGAAGGCTTCTGGTGGCAAACCGCCCCAGTCTGGATGCCATAACGTTTTATGCCCAACGCTGCAACGGCCGCGCTTTAAGCTATCCGGCGCGGTGGTACCGGAAAGCAGTGCCGGTACCCAGTCACACAGCTCGACCCAAGAGGCAGCGGCGTGGCGCACCGCCTCATCCTGACGTGAGACGTGCAGGATCTTGGCCCAGAACCATTCAGAGGAGTAAACGCCGCCGATATAGCGCGAATAGTCGGGGAAATCGCCACGGCGGCACAGTTGGTTAATCTCCTCGGCTTCTTCAATGGAGGTGTGATCTTTCCACAGCACAAACATGGCGTTGGGATTACTGGCAAACTCAGGCCGTAACGCCAACACGTCGCCATGTTCATCGATTGGGGCGGGAGTTGAGCCGGTGCTATCTACGCCGATCCCGACCACCGCCTGCCGCTGCTCCAGAGTCATGCGCTGCACCACGGCGACGACGGCTTGTTCCATGGCGTCGATATAATCGAGCGGGTGGTGGCGGAACTGGTTCTGCGCGGCGTTACAGAAATCACCACGCTGCCAGCGAGGGTAGTAAACCACCTCGGTATCCAGTTCGTTGCCGTTATGACAGTCGACCGCCAGTACCCGCACTGAATCGCTGCCGAAGTCTAAACCCAGGGCAATAGCGCCTGCCGTCATGATGCTGACTCCTTACTTGTTAGATTGAGGTTAACGATAGGAGCGGGACGAGCAGGCAGGTGAGGAATCATTGGCTGGAAGTATGCACTTTTCTGCTTGCTACAGTGATTTTGTGATGGGTGTCAAAAGTTATCGCTTGGTTAAATTTGCTAAATGTATGCACATACCTGCTGTTATTCCGAGATGTGATAGCGCTCTACATTTAGGTAACAAATACCCGCTAAAACTGTTGGCGTCTTATCTGTGTCGACGACAAAGAACGCGGTGTAGAGCGACTGTCGTGACGAGAACCCATAATGATAACGTTTTCACGGCGGCCCGGTTTTTCCCCCGATGAAAGCCAAACAGCGGAGAGTACCATGCGTAAATTCACTAAGACGTTGGCAGTGATCGGTCTGGCGGCGGTTATGTCACATTCGGCTGTCGCAGAAACCATGAAACTGGGCTTTTTGGTTAAACAGCCTGAAGAACCCTGGTTCCAGACCGAATGGAAATTTGCCGACAAGGCGGGTAAAGACCTGGGCTTTGAAGTGATCAAGATTGCCGTGCCGGACGGCGAGAAAACCCTCAATGCCATCGACAGCCTGGCGGCCAGCGGGGCCAAAGGGTTTGTTATCTGCACGCCAGATCCCAAACTCGGCTCGGCGATTGTCGCCAAGGCGCGGAGTTACGATCTGAAAGTGATCGCGGTTGACGACCAGTTTGTAAACGCCAAAGGCAAACCGATGGACAGCGTGCCGCTGGTGATGATGGCCGCCACCAAGATTGGTGAACGCCAGGGTGAAGAGCTGTGGAAAGAGATGAACAAGCGCGGCTGGCAAGTGGCAGAGACGGGGGTCATGGCCATCACCTCTGATGAACTGGATACCGCACGTCGTCGTACCGGTGGTTCGATGGATGCATTGAAAGCTGCGGGCTTCCCAGAAAAACAGATCTACAAGGTACCGACCAAATCCAACGATATTCCAGGGGCGTTCGATGCCGCCAACTCAATGCTGGTGCAGCATCCTGAAGTGAAGAACTGGCTGATCGTCGGCATGAATGACAACACCGTGCTGGGCGGCGTGCGCGCCACCGAAGGTCAGGGCTTCAAAGCGCCTAACGTGATCGGTATTGGTATCAACGGCGTCGATGCGGTGAGCGAGCTTTCCAAGAAACAGGCCACCGGCTTCTACGGCTCGCTGCTGCCAAGCCCGGACATTCATGGCTACAAAAGCATCCAGATGCTGCATGACTGGGTAGAGAAAGGCGTGGAACCGCAGAAATTCACCGAAGTGACCGACGTGGTGCTGATCACCCGCGACAACTTCCAGGTGGAACTGCAGAAAAAAGGTCTGATGTAAGCCGTGTGCCGCCTGGTTCATTCAGGCGGCCGTCTATCGCACAGCATTGAGGAAAGCACTATGACTGCCGTCACGCCCTATCTGGCATTCAAAGGCATTGGTAAAAGCTTCCCTGGCGTCAAAGCGCTGGATGATATCAGTTTCAGCTGTCAGGCCGGGCAGATCCACGCGCTGATGGGGGAGAACGGCGCGGGGAAATCGACGCTGCTGAAAATTCTCAGCGGCAATTACGCCCCAAGCCAAGGGGAAATTCACCTTCAGGGGCAAGCGGTGCAGTTTGCCAACACCACCGATGCGTTGAACGCCGGGGTGGCGATTATCTATCAGGAACTGCATCTGGTGCCGGAAATGACCGTGGCAGAGAACATCTACCTGGGTCAGTTGCCGACCAAATATGGCCTGGTCGATCGCCAACTGCTGCGTTATGAGTCCCGCTTACAGCTGGAACACCTGGGGTTGGATATCGATCCGGATACTCCGTTGAAGTATCTGTCGATTGGCCAGTGGCAGATGGTGGAAATTGCCAAGGCCTTGGCGCGCAACGCCAAAGTGATTGCGTTTGATGAGCCGACCAGTTCGCTGTCGGCGCGTGAGATTGAGCAACTGTTCCGGGTGATCCGCGAGCTGCGGGCCGAAGGCAGGGTGATCCTGTATGTCTCACACCGTATGGAGGAGATCTTCGCGCTGAGTGATGCCATAACCGTGTTCAAGGATGGCCGCTATGTACGCACCTTCGACGATATGCAGCAGGTTAACAATGAAGTGCTGGTGCAGGCGATGGTTGGCCGCGATCTCGGCGATGTGTATGGCTACCAGCCACGAGAGCTGGGGGAAGTGCGGTTGCAACTCACCGCTTTGCAGGCCAGTGGGGTGAAAACGCCGATCAGCCTTGACGTGCGTGCGGGGGAGATTGTCGGTCTGTTTGGCTTGGTGGGGGCCGGGCGTAGCGAATTGATGAAAGGGATCTTTGGCGCGACGCGGGTCACCGCAGGCCAACTGACGCTGGATGGTCAGCGGCTCGATGTCCGTTCACCGATTGACGCCATCCGTGCTGGCGTAATGCTGTGCCCGGAGGACCGCAAAGCCGATGGCATCATTCCAGTCCATTCGGTGCGCGACAATATCAACATCAGCGCACGCCGTAAAAGTATCAAGGCGGGTTGCCTGATCGATAACGCCTGGGAAACCAGCAATGCCGATCACCATATCCGTGCGCTGAATATCAAAACCCCAACGGCCGAACAGCTGATCATGAACCTGTCCGGCGGCAATCAACAGAAGGCGATCCTGGGCCGCTGGCTGTCGGAAGAGATGAAAGTGATCCTGCTGGATGAGCCGACACGTGGCATCGACGTTGGCGCAAAACATGAAATCTACCACGTGATTTATCAACTGGCGCAACAGGGCATTGCCGTGCTGTTCGCTTCCAGCGACCTGCCCGAAGTGCTGGGGCTGGCGGATCGCATCATCGTGATGCGTGAAGGGGCGATTTCAGGCGAGTTGACTCATAGCGATGCCACTGAGGAAAAAGCCCTCAGCCTGGCGATGTTACGTACCCCCGATATTGCAGCGGCGATGGCCTGATTGTGAAGGAGTAAGAGATGTCGAGCATGACAACCAATTCTGTGAAAAACCGTGGCGGCTTTAGCCTGGCACGTATCTGGGATAGCTACGGTATGCTGGTGGTGTTCGCCGTGCTGTTTGTTGCCTGCGTGGTGTTTGTGCCGAATTTTGGCAGCTTTATCAATATGAAGGGCCTGGGGTTGGCGATCTCCATGTCCGGCATGGTGGCGTGTGGCATGCTGTTCTGCCTGGCCTCCGGCGATTTTGACCTGTCGGTCGCGTCGGTTATCGCCTGCGCCGGCGTCACCGCCGCCGTGGTGATCAACATGACCGAAAGCCTGTGGATCGGCGTGGCAGCCGGTTTGTTGTTGGGCGTGCTCTCGGGGCTGATCAATGGTTTTGTGATTGCCCGGCTGAAAATTAACGCGCTGATCACCACCTTGGCCACCATGCAGATCTTCCGTGGCCTGGCCTACATAATATCCGATGGTAAAGCGGTGGGGATCGAAGACGAGCGCTTCTTTGCGCTGGGCTACGCCAACTGGTTTGGATTGCCTGCGCCGATCTGGATCACCGTCGGGTGCCTGATCCTGTTCGGTTTCCTGCTCAATAAAACCACCTTTGGCCGTAATACCCTGGCTATTGGCGGCAACGAGGAAGCGGCCCGTTTGGCCGGGGTGCCGGTGGTACGCACCAAGATCATCATCTTTGTGCTTTCCGGGCTGGTATCCGCCGCGGCGGGTATCATTCTGGCTTCGCGGATGACCAGTGGCCAGCCGATGACCTCGATAGGCTATGAGCTGATCGTGATCTCCGCCTGCGTGCTGGGGGGCGTTTCGCTCAAGGGCGGCATCGGCAAGATTTCTTACGTTATCGCCGGGATCCTGATCCTGGGCACGGTGGAAAACGCCATGAACCTGCTGAACATCTCGCCGTTCTCGCAGTACGTGGTGCGCGGCGTGATCCTGCTGGCGGCGGTGATTTTTGACCGTTACAAGCAAAAAGCCAAGAGCAGGGCGTAAAGAGACATCACATTTTTGCGATTAGCTTCAGCAGTATTTTACCGGATGGGTAAACTTGTTGAGGGTGAGATAGCGTTCTGCCGGTTCGGCGATCCCTATTTCCTCCTTTCCCAACCCTCTCCGGTGTTGTGGGCAGACACCGGAGTCAACATGTAGCACGGACAGTCCCCTCACCCTGTGGAAGAGGGTTAGGGTGAGGGGAACAGACCACACATTTCGCCAAGTTTAGGCCAGTGACACGACACTTTTGGAGGCCAGATGTATCATCGCATGGTTCAGGAACCCCAACCGAACCCGTTGTTGCCGGGTTACACCTTTAACGCCTACCTGGTCGCCGGGCTGACGCCGATCATGGCGGACGGGCCGCTGGATTTCTTTATCGATCGCCCTGGCGGTATGAAGGGGTACATCCTCAACCTGACCATTAAAGGACAGGGCAAGGTGTTTGACGGCGAGGAAACACTTTACTGTAATCCTGGCGATCTACTGCTGTTCCCGCCCAAGGCGGCGCATAACTATGGCCGATCGCCGGATAGCGACTGCTGGTATCACCGTTGGGTCTATTTCCGCCCGCGTGCCTACTGGGCTGACTGGCTGGAATGGCACAGCAAGGCGCATCAGGTGGGGCGTCTGACGTTGCCCAATAATCAACTGCTGACCGAATTTGACCGCTTGTTTGCCAACATTGAGCAGACCCAGCGCTCAGGCCGGCGTTTTGCCGAAGAGATAGGCATGAACCTGCTGGAACGGCTCCTGCTTCGCGCGATGGAAGAGGATCCTCTCAGCCCGCAGAAGATTATGGATCCGCGGGTGATTGAAGCCTGCCAGTTTATTACCGGCAATCTGGCAGGGGAACTGCGTATCGATGAAGTGGCACGTCACGTTTGCCTTTCGCCTTCGCGGCTGGCCCATCTGTTCCGCGACCAGGTTGGGATAAATATTCTGCGTTGGCGTGAAGACCAGCGGGTGATCCGCGCCAAACTGTTGCTGCAAACCACTCAGGAGTCGATTGCCACCATTGGCCGGGTGGTGGGTTACGACGATCAGCTCTATTTTTCACGGGTGTTCCGCAAGCGGGTTGGCGTCAGCCCGAGCGATTTCCGCCGTCGTAGCCTGGAGATCAATTATCCTGCCAACCATTTCCAGGAGCGGCCATTGGTTACCGCGGTCCGTTAGCTGAATTCCTCTGTAGGGGCGCAGCATGTTGCGCCCGCTTGGTTGCCTATCACGTATGCTTCGCTGTATTGCCGGTTTGTTATCAGGTGCGCCGTAAAACCCCATCCTTCAGGGCGGGGATATAAGGCGCGGTTTTCCGACTAACTTGGTGTTTGCTGCTGCTGCTCGATGTATTGCCGGACGATCGATATTGGCGCTCCGCCACAACTGCTTGCAAAATAACTCGGTGTCCACAGAACGCCTTTGTAGTAATAGCGTTGGGCGATATCTGGGCGATCACGGCGAAGCAACCTGCTGGATACGCCCTTAAGACTGTTAACCAGATTCGATACTGCGAGCTTTGGCGGATAGTTGATCAGTAAATGCACGTGATCGCATTCGCCGTCCATCTCAACCAGTTTAACATCAAAATCAGCGCATACGCTGGCAAAGTAGCTGCGCAGCTTTTCGATGGCATCCAGATCAAATATCTTTCGTCGATATTTGGCGACGAATACCAAGTGAACATGCATCAGGAAAACACAGTGTCTTCCACGGCGAATATCAGTTTCTTTTGTCATAGACCAAAGTATAATGATAGCCATGAAACGATTTCAAGCCTTCAAATTCCAGTTAAGACCAAATGGTCAGCAGGAGCGCGATATGCGGCGCTTCGCAGGGGCTTGTCGGTTCGTTTTTAACCGTGCGCTGGCACTTCAGAATGAGAACCATGAAGCGGGGAATAAATATATCCCCTACACCAAAATGGCTTCATGGCTCATTGAGTGGAAATCACACCCTGATACCAAATGGCTAAAAGACGCTCCATCACAACCGCTGCAGCAGTCGCTGAAAGATCTGGAGCGCGGCTACAAAAATTTCTTCCAGAAGCGTGCTGCATTCCCTCGTTGCAAAAAACGAGGCCAAAACGACGCATTCCGCTACCCGCAAGGCGTGAAGTTCGATCAGGCCAACAATCGTATATCGCTTCCAAAGTTGGGATGGGTGCGCTACCGCAATAGCCGTGAAGTCATTGGCGAAGTGAAGAACGTCACGGTCAGCCAGTCATGCGGTAAATGGTACGTCAGTATCCAGACGGAATACGAAGTCGCTGATCCGGTTCACAACTCAGAGTCAATGGTCGGACTGGATGCCGGAGTCACGAAACTCGCAACGCTTTCAGATGGCACGGTCTATCAGCCCGTCAATAGCTTTAAAGGTAGCCAGCGCAAGCTGGCAGTGCTTCAGAAACAATTAAGTCGCAAAGAAAAGTTCAGTGCAAACTGGCAAAAACAGAAGCGAAAAATCCAGCGTCTTCACTCGCATATTGCCAATATCAGGCGCGACTACCTTCACAAAGTCACCAGTGAAATCAGCAAAAACCACGCGATGATCGTCATTGAGGATTTGAAGGTCAGTAACATGTCGAAATCGGCAAAAGGCTCGGCAGAGCAGCCTGGAAGAAATGTCCGAGCCAAATCTGGCCTGAACCGCGCGATACTTGATCAGGGCTGGTATGAAATGCGCCGCCAGCTTGAGTACAAGCAGCTCTGGCACGGTGGTCAGGTACTTGCCATACCTCCGGCATACACAAGCCAGCGTTGCGCCTGCTGCGGTCATACTGCGAAGGATAATCGTCAGTCACAAAGTAAATTCGAGTGCCAGATATGCGGCTACACCGCGAATGCTGATATCAACGGTGCCCGTAATATTTTAGCGGCAGGACATGCCGTGCTTGCCTGTGGAGGGATGGTGCAGTCAGGCCGCCCGTTGAAGCAGGAACCCGCTGAGGCGAGTCAGGCTTCGGTTTGAACGCTGTAGGAATCCCCGTCCTTTAGGACGGGGAGGATGTCAACAATCTGCATTTAGCGCTTGTTCCTGCCTGCATCATGGTGTCAAATCGAAGCCATCTCTAGTTCATCTTTTTCTAGCGGCAACACTCAGGGAGCGGGTTTTTCGTCCCAACTGACATGGACGTAGCATTTCAACTGCCTGGAAATGATGCGTATATCGCCCTGTATGAGGAAACAAGATGTCTGAAAAAATCCGCGTTGGTCTGGTGGGCTATGGTTACGCCAGCAAGACCTTTCATGCTCCGCTGATCGCGGGAACGTCTGGCATGGAATTGGCCGCCGTATCCAGCAGCGATGCTGGTAAAGTCCACGCTGACTGGCCGACGATGACGGTGGTCAGCGATCCGCAGGTATTATTTAACGATCCTACCATTGACCTGGTTGTGATCCCAACGCCGAACGATACCCACTTCCCGCTGGCGCAACAGGCGATGGCGGCAGGTAAACATGTGGTGGTGGATAAGCCGTTTACCGTGACACTGTCACAGGCACAGCAGTTACAACAGCAAGCGCAGCAGAGTGGACAGCTGCTTTCGGTGTTCCACAACCGCCGCTGGGACAGCGACTTCCTGACTTTAAAGGCGTTGCTGAAAGACGGCACGTTGGGCGAAGTCGTCTATTTTGAATCTCATTTCGATCGCTTCCGCCCGCAAGTGCGTCAGCGCTGGCGTGAGCAAGGTGGCGCTGGCAGCGGCATTTGGTATGATCTGGGGCCACATCTGATCGACCAGGCCTTGCAGCTGTTTGGCAAGCCACAAACGCTGTTTGTCGATCTCGGTGAGCTGCGCCCAGGATCACAATCGGTGGATTACTTCCATGCGGTGCTCAATTACGGCCACCGGCGTGTGGTGCTGCATGGCACGGTACTGGCTGCGGCGGAAACCGCCCGTTATATCGTGCATGGTACACAGGGCAGCTTCATCAAATATGGTCTGGATCCACAGGAAGACCGTCTGAAAGCCGGTGAGCGTTTGCCGCAGGCCGACTGGGGCTATGATATGCGTGATGGAGTCGTGACGTTGTCACGTGATGGCTTGCTGGCGGAGCAACCGCTGCTGACCATTCCGGGCAATTACCCGGCGTATTACGCCGCCATTCGTGATGCGATTTCCGGGGCTGGCGCCAATCCGGTTCCGGCCAGCGAGGCTATACAGGTAATGGAAATGATTGAGCTGGGCATCGAATCGGCCAAACAACAAAAAGCGCTGCCGGTGGTGTAACCGCAGCAACGACAATAGGGTTCAGGCTGGTTGCTGAACCTTTTTTACGTTTTAATGGCAAGGAATTGTGCAGGATGTCTTGGTTGCAACGTCTACGTATCGACAAGTTTTTACTGGTTCTGCTGATGGTGGTGCTGTTGGCCTCGTTATTTCCCTGTGAAGGGATTTGGCAGACCTTCTTCGAACATTTGACTACCGCCGCGATAGCCCTCTTGTTTTTCATGCACGGGGCAAAGCTCTCCCGTGAGGCAGTGGTCGCCGGGATGAGCCACTGGAAACTGCATCTGGTGGTGTTTCTCAGTACCTTCGCGCTTTTCCCGCTGTTAGGCTTGTCGATGAACCTACTGGTGCCGGGCTTGATGACGCCCACCGTGTATCTGGGTTTCCTCTACCTGTGCGCTCTGCCTGCCACGGTGCAATCGGCGATCGCTTTCACCTCTGCTGCCGGAGGGAACGTGGCGGCGGCGATTTGTAGCGCTTCGGCCTCCAGTATTCTTGGCGTATTTCTGTCTCCGCTATTGGTTGGCGCGTTGATGCATACGCAAGAAGGCAATACCGACGTGTTGCACGCTATCGGATCGATTATTCTGCAACTGATGGTGCCGTTTGTGATTGGCCATCTGGCGCGTCCGCTGATTGCCAAATGGATCGATCGCCACCGTAAACTGATTAACCTCACCGACCGTTCCTCGATCCTGCTGGTGGTATATACCGCGTTCAGCGCGGCGGTGGTTGAGGGGATTTGGCACACCATTGACGGCTGGTCACTGCTGACGATCCTGGTGATGTCGCTGGTGCTGTTGGTGGTGGTACTGGTTGTCAACACCTATGCCGCACGTTGGCTGGGCTTTGATACCGCCGATGAGATCACTATCGTGTTTTGCGGTTCGAAAAAGAGCCTGGCCAACGGTATTCCGATGGCCAACGTGCTGTTTCCGGCCGCCGCCGTTGGGGCGATGGTATTGCCCTTGATGATCTTCCATCAGGTACAACTGATGGTGTGTGCGGTGCTGGCTCAGCGCTATGCGCGCAAAACGGCCCAGCAGCAGGCTGCGGTCAATAAATAACGCAACAGACAGGGATGCCAATGAATCAGGTGGTAGAGATATTACAGTATCGGCTACAGGCAGGCAGTGGTGAGCGGTTTCACCACATCATGCAGCATGTCAGCGTGCCGTTACATAAAGAGGCCGGGATCACCGTGTTGGAGTGCGGTATTTCACTACACGATCCCGATGCCTATTACCTGCTGCGGCGGTTTGACGGTATGGCGGCAATGGAGCAGGTATTGCATGACTTCTACCGTAGCCAGGCCTGGTTGACAGGGCCACGTACGGAGATTGTGGCCCTGATTGAGGCGAGCCACCGGGTGGTATTGCCGTATCTACCTTGAGGTACAGGCTCAGTGACCCACCAGGCCGCTGAGCCTACGGCTGACTTTAGCCAAGCACTTTTGCGCGTAGCGCCTGCTTTTCCTGCTCGCTGAGGAAGGCCATCTTCAGGCCGTTTTCCTGCGCGGTACGGATTTCCTGTGGCGTTAACCCGGCCTGCGGGGCTGCTACGCGGTATTCATGCTCAATCTCTATACCCTGAACGGCCGGATCGTCGGTATTGATTGAGGCCACCACGCCGTGGCGCAGGAAGGTAGCCAGCGGATGTTGTGCCAACGAAGCGACGGTACTGGTCTGGATGTTCGACGTCAGGCAGGACTCAATGCCAATGGCATGCTCTGCCAGGAAATCCATCAGTGCCGGATCTTCCACTGCTTTAACGCCGTGGCCGATACGTTCGGCACCCAACTCGCGGATCGCCTGCCAGATGCTTTCCGGGCCAGCGGCTTCACCGGCATGCACGGTAATGCGCAGGCCAGCGTCGCGGGCACGATTGAAATGGCTGAGGAACAGACTGCCAGGGAAGCCCAGTTCATCACCGGCCAGATCCAGCGCGGTAATGCCATCGCGGTGGGCCAGCAAGGCGTCCAGCTCTTGCAGACAGGCGGCTTCGCCGAAGGTGCGGCTCATGATACCGATCAGGCGTACGTCAATATCGCGATCGCGGCAACCGGAGCGAATACCGTCAATCACCGCTTCCACCACGCCAGCGACCGGCAACTGATGCTTCATCGCCATGTAATACGGCGAGAAACGCAGTTCGGCATAGTGCAACCCGGCGTTGGCCGCGTCTTCCACGTTTTCATAGGCCACGCGACGGCAGGCATCCAGGTCGCCCAATACCGCCACGCCCCAATCCAGCTTTTGCAGGAAGCTCATCAGATCCGGTTCGGCATGGGTGATTTGTACGTGTGGCAGCAGGGCGGTAAGCTCGTTGGCAGGCAAGGCCAGATTGAACTGACGGCCCAGTTCGAGAATGGTTTGCGCACGGATGTTGCCGTCCAGGTGACGGTGAATATCGGTGAGAGGGAGACGGCGATCGATCATGATAGGCACTCGTTATTTGTTTAGATTAAGTGCAGAGCAGTATAAAAACAAATGGATGAAAATAGCCATTTAGTTGCATAAAAAAGTGATGGTAATCACGTTAAATCGCGATGCCGATCGCAGTTTCAGACAATACTGAGTGGGATGGTCTGCCCCACGCAGGCTTCAGGCTTTAATCACGGTCATGCCCGCCTGTTGTAGCGGTTCAATCAAGGCGTTATCGGTACTGCCTTCCACAATGATCGTCTGCGCCAGGGTCAGTTCGCCAATAGCGTATTGCGAAGCCGCATTCAGCTTGGCGGCAGAGGCTAGCACTACCGTTTCCGCCGATCGTGCGGCTAATGCACGCTTGATATAGGCTTCCTCCAGATCACCCGTGCTCAGCCCGGCAACGGGATGCACACCGGTGACCCCCATAAAGTACATATCTGCACGAATATGCGACATGGCTTCTACCGCTGCGGCACCCACGCAAACGATGGAGTGCTTGTACAAGCGTCCACCAATCATGATGACCTCAATGTTGGGGTATTCGACCAAACCCACCGCAACGCTCGGGCTGTGGGTCACAATCGTGGCCTGCAAATTGTGCGGCAGGTGCCGAACCAGCTCGGCTGAAGTGGTGCCACCATCCAGTATCACCACCTGCCCAGGCATAATCATGGCGACCGCCGCCTTGGCAATGGCGGTTTTGGCGGCGGATTCCAGGGTATTTCTTTCGGCAAAGCTGGCAATCGCGGATGAAACCGGCAGGGCGCCGCCATGGACCCGTTGTAGTAACCCCTCGCTGTCTAACTCCCGCAGATCCCGCCGTAAGGTATCTTCGGAAAGGCCAAAAAACTCACTCAGTTGCTTGGCAACAACCTGCCCATCCTGAGCCAGTTTTTCCAGAATGATTTTTTTGCGTTGGCTGGTAAGCATGGAGGATCCCTTGTTATTGCTGTTGCATGAATTATCTTGATCATACACGAAATTGCACGATAGTATCACTATTCCTTCCGGCGATAACGAGGTTGAACAGATGGTGACCACCAAAGACAGAGTGCGTATTGTTGCCAGCCAGGTGTTGTCTGATGATTGGTATGTGCTGAAAAAAACCACCTTTGATTTCCTGCGTAGCGATGGCCAATGGCAACGGCAAAGCCGTGAAACCTACGATCGGGGCGACGGAGCAACCATCTTGTTGTTTAATCGCCAACAGCAGACGGTGGTGCTGACGCGCCAGTTCCGTTTCCCGGTGTTCGTCAATGGCCACGACGGTATGCTGATAGAAGCGGCAGCCGGATTATTGGACAACGCTTCACCTGAAGCACGTATCCGGGCCGAGGCGGAAGAGGAAACCGGCTATTTCGTGCAAAACGTGCAGAAGGTGTTTGAGGCCTACATGAGTCCGGGTTCGGTCACTGAAAAGCTGCACTTTTTTATTGGCGAATACGATGCGCAAAGCAAAGTGGCCGCCGGTGGTGGCATTGAAGCGGAAGGTGAGGATCTGGAAGTACTTGAAATGTCGCTTGCAGAGGCGCTGAACGCAATTAGTCAGGGCGTGATCGTCGATGCCAAAACCATCATGCTGCTGCAATTTGTGGCGTTAAACCGCACGCTGGAAAAATGAGGGACAAACCAGGGGCGCAATACCCCTGGCGTTCAGAGCTATTTATTGTTCAGGACAAATTGCAACGCGGCAATCAGTTTATCCATCCCGGCTTCGACCTTGCTGCGTGGGCAACCGACATTCAGACGCAGGAAACCACGGCCTTCTTCACCGTAGGTGAAGCCTGGCATGATGGCAACTTTCTCGCGCTCGATCAGCACCTGCTGGAGTTGTTGGTCATCAATGCCCAATGGGCGAATATCGATCCATGCCAGATAGGTAGCCTGCGGTGGCTGCCAGTTTAGCTGCGGCAACGCCTGATTGAGGCGCTCGGCCACGTAGGTCAGGTTATCTTGCAGATAGTCGCGCAGGGCATCCAGCCAAGGTTCGCCGTGCCGGTAGGCTGCGATATGGGCCGCCACGGCCAACACCGCCGGGGAAGAAAGACCATCGCGGCTTTTTAGCGCCTGAACGTAACTGTCACGCGTGCTGTCATCGCTGATAATGCCATAGGCACCGGTAAGCGCCGGAATGTTGAAGGTTTTCGAACCGGAAGTCAGCAATGCCCACGGGGTCGTCGCCACCTGGCTCCATGGCGTATGACGATGTTCTCCCCACACCATATCCATATGGATCTCATCGCTGATCACCTTCACATCATGGCGTTCACAGAGTTCTGCCATCTGCTCCAGCTCTTGCTGAGTCCACACCTTGCCGGTAGGGTTCTGCGGGCTGCACAATAACAGGATCTTGGTTTGTGGCCGGGCCAGCAGGGCTTCAAGATGAGCCATATCACACTGCCAGTCGTTATCCACTTTGTGCAGCGGGCAAGGCAGTACCTGACGTTGATTACCCAGGATCACCTTATAGAACGCGTCATAGGCTGGCGTATGGGTAACCACGTATTCACCGGGAGCCGACCAGATGCGCACCAACTGCGCCACCATGTAAATTACCGAAGGGCCATAGACGGCTTTGCTGGTATCGATTGGGGCATTGAAACGCTGTTGATACCAATGGCGCACCGCGCCAAGAAAGTCTTCATGCTGCCAGCGGCTGTAGCCCAGCACGCCGTGTTGCAGGCGCTGTTGCAGGGCTTCAAGGATGCAGGGGGCGGTGGCGAAATCCATATCGGAAATGGTGAAAGGCAGCAGATCTGCAGTGCCAAACCGGTCGGCGATGTAGTCCCACTGGGTGCACCAGGTACCGTGACGATCTACCGGGGTAGAAAAATCAAACATGTGAAACTCCGAGCAAGGGCGCAGCAGGCTGCGCCCGGGGGAAGGTTATGCGGTGGCCATCAGCGATTCTAGCTCATCTTTCACCGATTGTACCTGCGGGCCGATCACCACTTGCAGGTTATGGTCATTAAGATGAACAACACCGATTGCCCGGTTGGCTTTCAGCAGTGCGTCATCCACCTTGCTCATGTCGTTAACCGACATACGCAGACGGGTAATGCAGTTATCCAGCGAGACGATGTTCTCTTTACCGCCCAACGCCGCCAGGATAGCAGGCACGTTATAACCGGACTTACCTACGGCGCCTATAGGAGCGCTCTGTGTCGCGGTAGTTTCAGTCTCACGGCCCGGCGTTTTGATGTTCCAGCGCTGGATGGCGAAACGGAAGATCGCATAGTAGGCAACAAACCAGATGGCGGCCACCAACGGTACCAGATACCACTTGGTTGCGGTGCCGTGCAGGATGCCAAATACCACGAAGTCGATGATGTTACCGTCGGTGTTACCGATGGTAACGCCCAGCAAGGCCATCACGGTGAAGCCCAGGCCGGTCAGGATGGCGTGGATCAGGTACAGGAACGGGGCCACAAACAGGAACAGGAATTCGATCGGTTCGGTAGTACCGCCGACCACACAGGCAACCACACCGGAAATCAGCAGCCCTTTGATCTTGTGACGGTTCTCTGGCTTGGCACAGTGGTACATGGCCAACGCCGCACCCGGCAGACCACCGAGGAAGGCCGGCATCTTACCCTGTGACAGGAAACGAGTGGCGCTTTCGGCAAAGCCGTGGGTGGTAGGGCAAGAGAGCTGCGCCTGGAAGATGGTCAAAGCACCGCTAACCTCGCGGCCACAGACGTCCAGCGTACCGCCCGCTTCGGTAAAGCGGATCAGCGCCACCAGAATGTGGTGCAGACCGAACGGCAGCAGCAGGCGCTCGCCGGAACCGAAAATCATCGGTCCAAACATGCCTGCGCCGTTAATCATCCGACCCAAACCGTTAATACCGGCAGCGAACCAAGGCCAGATCAGTGGAATGATCAGGCCGCACAGGCCCAGCACCACGGTGGTGACGATTGGCACAAAGCGGGTACCACCGAAGAACGCCAGTGCATCCGGCAGACGGATGGTGTTGAAACGCTCGTGCAGCAGGTAAACGATGATCCCGACGATCACCGCACCGAGGATGCCGGTATCGATAGACTGAATACCCAGGATGTTCTGGATGTTGTTGGCTTTCAGCACCAGCGGATCGACGGTAGGCAGCACACCTGAGGTGGTCAGGTAGAAGTTGGTCGCCAGGTTCAGCACGGCAAAGCCGACAAAACCAGAGAAGGCGGCCACGCCTTTGTTCTCACGCGCCATGCCCAGCGGAATGGCAATGGCGAACATCACCGGCAGGAAGCTGAAGGCAAAGGAGCCGATCTTGCTCATCCAGGTGAACAGCAGTTGGAAAGCCGGATGACCAATGAAAGGCAGCAGGGTGATCACGTCACGGCTGCTGAGTGAGCTACCGATCCCCAGCATGATGCCGCAGAATGAAAGCAGTGCGACGGGCAACATAAAAGTCTTGCCCAGGCTTTGGAAAAACTCCCAAAGCGTAATTTTTTGTTTTTTAGACGCTGGCATAACCGACGACTCCTGGCGAAAAAGCATGCAATGTTGTGTGTACCCGATTAGGTAAAAATAAGATAAAACGTTTTACCTAGTAAAAATGCGTCGCTAATCACAATTATGAACAGCGTTTTGCGGCGACAATACGAAAGGCGGTAAATCGTTTTACTGCATTGATAGATTAGGTATACCATTTGTTATCAGGGTGAAGCCCGCCCTGATAGGGCATTGCAGAGGTTATTCCCATCAAAAAGATCACTATCACTGACGTCGCACAGTTGGCAGGCGTTTCCGTCACTACCGTTTCCCTGGTATTGAGCGGTAAAGGTCGCATTTCTCCCACCACCATGACCCGTGTGAATCAGGCGATCGAGCAGCTTGGCTATGTCCGCAATCGCCAGGCCGCCACGCTGCGCGGTGGCGAGTCGGGCGTCGTGGGGCTGATCCTGCGTGATATCTGTGAGCCGTTTTATGCCGAGATGACCGCCGGGGTCAGTGAAGTACTGGAAGCCAATGGCAAAGTGCTGTTTCTCACCCAAAGCGGGCGCGAAGGCAAAGGGCTGATGCGCTGCTTTGATATGCTGCTGGAGCATGGCGTTGACGGCATGGTGCTGGCGGGGGGAGTGCGTACCGCGAAAGGGCTGAAAGAGAAAGCCGAAGCTCAGGGGGTGCCGCTGGTCTGTGCCGCGCGCTCCAATGGCTTGGAAGGCGTAGACGTGGTGCGGCCCGATAATATGCAGGCGGCGAAAATGGCCACCGAATTTCTGATCAAACGCGGCCATAGCCAGATCGCCTACCTCGGTGGGCAAAGCGATTCGCTCACCCGTGCCGAACGGCTGGGGGGATTCTGCGCCACCCTGGTGCAATATGGGCTGCCATTCCGTTCGGAGTGGATCGTCGAATGCGATTGTCATCAACGTGCGGCTGCAGAAGCCGCCGAAAACCTGCTACGTCAGTATCCTAATATCAGCGCGTTGGTGTGTCATAAGGCTTCAGTAGCGTTGGGAGCCTATTTTGGCATTGTGCGCAGTGGCCGCAGTATTGGCTCGGAAGGGATGGACAGTTTCTATGGTCAACAGGTGGCGCTGATCGGTTTTGGCGATGTGCCGGAGGCCGAGCTGACCGAACCCCCGCTGACCTTTATCTCCAGCTCTGCCCGTGAAGTGGGGCGCAGTGCCGCATTACGGCTGCTGCAACGTATTGGTGACGATTCCCTGGCACCACAGAATGTGATCTTGTCCCCTGAACTGATCAAGCGAGGATCGGCCTGATCTGCTGCTCACGTTTTTCCCGCATAAAATCGATAAAGGCGCGCAGCTTGAGCGGCATATGGCGGCCCGCCGGAAAATAGATAAAAAACCCTGGCGCCACGTGGCTGAAATTCTGCAAAACCTCTTGCAACTGTCCGCGCTGCAACTCCTGATATACGGCAGCCCGAAAGCGTTGGGAAAGCCCCATACCGGCAATCGCGGCATCTTTAAGTAGCTGGTTTTCATTGAAAATCAGCCGGCCATTGACCTCCAGTGCCAACTGCTCATTGCGGTCGTTGAAATACCAGGGTTCCAGTTTGCCGCTGCCGGGAAAACGGTAGTGCATACAGTCATGCTGCGGTAAATCCTGCGGCGTTTCGGGCTGGCCATGTTGTGCCAGGTAGGCCGGAGAAGCCACCACCACATGCTGTTGGCCGTGGTCGATAGGAATGGCCACCATATCTTTTTGCAACATGCGCTGCATGCGGATGCCCGCATCAAAATTATCCAGTACCAGATCGGCAAAACGATCGTCGGTAAACAACTCCAGCTTTAGTTCCGGATAGCGCGCATGGAACTCTGGCAGATAAGGCATGACCAACATCGAAGCAGCCAACTGCGGCAGGGTAATACGCAATAACCCGCTTGGTTCACCGCGTTGACTACTGGCACTTTCTGCCGCGACCTCAATCTGGTTCATGGCCGGGGCGATTTTCTCATAAAACGCCCGGCCTTCATCACTCAGCCGCACGGAACGGCTGGTGCGGTTGAACAGCCGCACCCCCAGTTGAGCCTCAAGAGCGCGGATATTTTGTGAAACCGCAGGGGGTGACACGCCCAACTGATTGGCCGCCAAGGTAAAACTGCCTAGCCTGGCGACGGCGGCAAAGTAGGGGAGTAATTGCAGTAATGAGCTCATCTATTAATAATTCCAGCTTAATGATGTATTAAATTTTAGCCTATTTTAATTAATAATAAAAACCTTACACTGGCCTCATTATCTCAGGAGGATCACAGTTATGGCTCAGGCATTGGCACAACGGATAGCGGCAGTGAATCACCAGGCGATCGACGAAGGGCGGATCGTGGGTAGCGTAGTGCTGGTGGCTCAACGGGGAGAGCTGATTTACGCCGGAGCCAGCGGCTATGCCGATCGTGAACGGCGGCGACCGATGCGGCGTGATAGCCAATTTCGCCTGTCATCGGTATCCAAACCCTACATCACGTTGGCAGCGATGCGCATGATAGAGCAGCAACTGCTGAGTCTGGACGATAACGTTAGCCAATGGCTGCCGTGGTTTACCCCGGCGCTGCCTGATGGACGGCGGCCCGCGATCGCTATTCGTCATTTGTTAACTCACACCGCCGGGTTGGATTACCGTTTCAATCAGCCGCAAGATGGGAGCTACCAGCGGTTGGGGATCCTGGATGGAATGGAACAATCCTCGTTAACGCTGGAGCAAAACCTGCGTCGCTTGGCGCAGGCACCGTTGCAGGCAGAGCCGGGAAGCGTCTTCGGCTACTCGCTGGCAATCGACGTATTAGGTGCGGTGCTGGAACAGGTAGCGGGTATGCCGTTACCGCAGCTGTTTGCACAGTGGGTTGGCCAACCATTAGGGCTGGGGAACACCGGTTTTTATACGTCGGACGCCGATAATCTGGCGACGGCTTATTACAATAGTGAACCGCAACCGGCAGTGATGTACGACGGCTTGCGGCAAACGCTTCCCGAGGGGTTTGGTTTTGAGGTGGAATTTGCGCCTTCACGCGCGCTCGATCGTCATGCTTATCCCTCGGCTGGCGCAGGTATGGTTGGGGACGCTGACGATGTGCTGCGTCTGGTGGAGACGTTGCGTAGTGGTTGTGAAGGGATTTTACAGCCGCACACTGCCGCATTGATGCGGCAGCCTCATGTCGGCGCACAGGCCGAAATTCAGGGGCCAGGCTGGGGATTTGGTTTTGGTGGCGCGGTGCTGGTGGATGCGGAACTGGCGTTAACACCGCAGAATAACGGCACCTTACAGTGGGGTGGCGTATATGGCCACAACTGGTTTTACGATCCGATTGCGCAGTTGAGCGTGGTCGCACTGACCAACACCGCCTTTGAGGGAATGAGCGGTTTATATCCCGTACAGATCCGCGATGCGGTCTATGGCGAATGAGGGAGGGACCCACAGACAGGGTCCCTGGGTGGCTAAGGTCACCAAACTCCGGCCGTTGAACCGCCATCCACCGGCAATATTGTGCCGGTAACGAAGGAGGCATCGGTCAGGTACAATACCGCGACGGCAACGTCTTGCGGTTCGCCGATCCGTTGGACGGGAGCCATAGACTGTAGCGCTTCACGCGCCTGTAAATTATCCGCGTGCATTGGGGTGGCGATAACTCCCGGGGCAACGGCATTCACCATGATATTGTGCGGGGACAGTTCAATCGCCAACGCCTTCACCGCCTGGTTCAAACCGCCTTTGGTCAGGACTGGCAATAGCGCAGGCAGGCTGGCGTTAGGCTGCATGCCAATCGCTGCCGTGACCGCGACGATATGACCGCCACCGTGATGCATCATATGTTTAGCGGCCGCCTGCGCGGGATAGATAAAACCGCGCAGATTGATATCCAACATGCGGGTAATATCCTCTTGCGTATATTCGGTCAGCGGTTTGGCAATAAATATTCCCGC
This sequence comes from Serratia sp. (in: enterobacteria), assembly GCF_051654945.1. Taxonomy (GTDB): domain Bacteria; phylum Pseudomonadota; class Gammaproteobacteria; order Enterobacterales; family Enterobacteriaceae; genus Chania. Next base: position 86,719 of record NZ_JBOFZA010000072.1, on the reverse strand, counting down.
ATTAACGATCAGAATATCTACCCGCAAGCCATGTTGTTCGGCATAGCCGAACAGTTTTTCAGCCGTTGCCGATAATGAAATATCACCGGCGACGCCATGGAATCCATCAGGATTTCCCAGCTTTTCGCTGGCTCTGTCCAGGCTTGCTTGCGTCGTGGCATTGCCGATAACTTGATAACCACGCTTAAGATATGCGCTGGCAATAGCGAACCCCAAACCGCTGGATGCCCCGGTGATAATAACGGTTCTTGCTGTGTTCATGATGTTGTTCTCCGTTGAAATGAGTAAGTGGTGTTGATTGACCGCCACTTTACCGTTGCAACGACCATGGAAAAATATGCAATAATTAACTTCAATAATTACACCATGTAATAAATGGAACTGACCTTGATGAACCAGAAGCTCAGCGAAATTCAGCTAGGGAGTTTGGAGCTGTTTTGCCTTACGGCGGAAACCGGCAGTTTTACCGCTGCGGCCACGCTGGCAGCGCTTACCCCAGCGGCAGTCAGCCGTGCGGTTGCCCGGTTAGAGGCCCGTCTGGGGGCAAAATTGTTGCTCAGAACCACGCGTAGCATGCGATTGACTACCGAGGGCGAACAGTATTATCTACGGTGCAGGCAGGCATTGAATCAGCTCAACGACGCCGAAAAACAGTTGGCACAAGAGCAGGATACACCTTCCGGTTTATTAAGGATCAGCGTTCCGACCCCCTACGCCCATTACCGCCTATTGCCACAGTTGCCCGCATTCCGCCGCCTTTATCCGGAGGTGACTCTGGATATCCATGTCAGTAATCATAATGTCGATCTGACCGCTCAAGGCTACGATCTGGCCATTCGCGGCAATCATTTACCGGACTCGGGTCTGGTTGCCCGCAAACTGGAAGATGCCGCCTTATGCGTGGTCGCCGCACCGGATTATCTTGCGCAGTACGGCACACCAACGACGCCGGAGGCGTTAAAGCACCATGAGTGCATTCAGTTTGAGCTGCCGGGATCCGGGCGATTGATTCCTTGGGAATTTATGCTGTTCGGCCAAGCGGTACATTTGGATATTCAAGGCGGCGTGGTGTGTCGCGATGATTTTCTCTCGACCTTGACGCTGGCTAAAGCCGGGGGCGGATTGATGCAGGTTTACCGTTTTACCGTAGAAAAGGAGTTGGCAGAGGGCAAACTCATTGAGGTACTGACCGGCTATGATGGCGTCACGCGCCCGTTTTATATGCTGACGCCTTATTCACGCTATCAACCCTCCCGGCTTAAGGCATTGATACAGTTTCTGGTGGGACTTACTGCGTAGGGGCTTACATGCGCCCGCTTCAATAACAATACCCGCCTAATGACACTGAGCCGGTTGCTCTGGCGCGGTCTCGATTACCGGAGCGCCCCCGGCAAAGCGACTGATAAACGCCTGCAACGACATTTTGTTGCCATTGAGTTCCACCTGATTATCGGCATAGCGCAGGCTGCTGCCGATCACCGCGTCTTTCTGCGTGAGCAGGTTAAACTGCTGCGCCATGGCGACCAGGCCTTGCACCTGCTGTGGTGCCATCGCTTGTGCCTGTTGCACGCTGGCTCCTTGTAGTTGCGCCAACTGAGCCGAAGCTTCCGTTGCCATGGCTTCCGGGATCGTCAGATGCGCTACCAACCTTTTGATGGCCTGCGTCAGTTGCTGCTCCGGTGACGCGGCAGTACCTGTCTGCAGCGCTTCTTGCAGATCAAGATTAAAGGAGAAGCTGGCTTCGCCCTGGCTATTTTTCCAACTGAACGGCGCAATGCTGAGGGTTGGATAGCCTTTCAGCAACAGCGGCGTATTTTGTTCCACCAGCTTGGCCAACTGCTGCCGAGTGCCTTCATACTGTTGTAATAGATTGATACTTTCGCGATTGTAGAAATCGATAAACGTCTTCAACACCGTGGCGTCGACATTGTTAACGTTTATCCGTAATTGCCCCGAGCCAAGATCGTGTCCCTTGATTTTTAGCGCGTTGATGCGGTAATCGGCCTGACCATTCAGGTAGTTATCTTTACCATCGGTCTGGCTGGATATCGTAATACCTTCCAGTTCAACCGCGCCTGTCTGCGGTGTTAATACTTGCAACTGTTTCACTGCCAAAGACTGAGTGCCCAGCCTGAAATCGAAGGGATTTTTCCTGGTGTCACTGTTCCATGCCAGGCCACGTAACACGAATCTGCTGTGGGTTTTATCAGCGAAATCCAGACCGTCAGCGTTGAAGTCCAACCTGACATCTTTCATATCGTGGCTGATGCCGAGTGTCAGCTTGGCTCCGCTGAAGGTCAGCCGGTATTCGCCTTGCTGGTGATCCAGCGGGAGCATATCGACAACCGACGAAATATCTCCGCTGTAAGCAATACGCGTATCGGAAGTGATGGGGGACTTGCCTTTGGCGAGTTCAAACAGCGTATTGATAACCGGCGTATTTTCCAGTTCGGCGTGCACCGTGGCCATCGCCGGCAGCAGATTGAAATGGGTTAACTGGCTCAGCGGGAAAGGGCCGTGATCGATGGTGATCAACGATGTCACTTTGTCACCGGTGGCCTGCATGCCAAGAGCTTCATTATGGAGTACATAGCGCAGTTGGCTGCTAAAAATGCCGCGCCGGTAATTTTCAACGCTGAGTTTTACTCCGGTATCGGGCAGGTATTCTTTCAACCATTGGTTGGCGTTGGCGACCACCGTTGCCATCTGCTGCTCGATCAGCTTGCCGGTATACCAGGATGCGCCACTCCATGCAGCGCCAATGACGGCAATGAGGCTGACAGCGACTAATGACTTTTTCATGCGTTGTTGATTCCTTTCTACAGCGAGAGAAGGCCGGCAATACGGTCAAGATTGGGGATGATTGTGGTGGCAGGTGGGGTGGCTTGGCAATGGATTTGCGCGATATCGGCGAGAGTTTAAGAAAAATATGAGGCTAATCAATTTACCGACAATAGGGGCCTGGCATATCGCCAAGCCCCGGGTCGTCTTACTGCCCTTGGATCATAGGCTCTGGTGCTGCATCCGGAGCCGCATCCTGCGGATCGGTTGCCGGGGCACTCTCTTCATCTGGTGCGGAACCGCCTCCCAGCATACCGAACAGGCCAACGAACTGTTGCAGCGACATTTTCTCGCCATTCAGCTCAATCTGATTATCGGCATACTTGAAGCTGCTGCCAATCACGTTATTTTGCAACTTGGTGATCTTGAACATCTCGCCCATGGCCGCCAGGCTTTTCACCTGCTGCTCGGCTGCCTGCTGTGCTTCTGCTGCGCTGGTCCCTTGCAGCTGCGCCGCCTGAGCCATGGTTTCTTGCGCCATAGCTACAGGAATAGTCAGCTGGGCGTCGATTTTCTTCACCGAGCGGGCAAGCTGTTGATCCGGTGATTCGGCCGCCGCGCCAGCCTGAGCCGGATCCAGCAGATCGAGGTTCAGGGTAAAGGTGCTTTCACCCTTGGTATTTTTCCAGCTCAGCGGTGCGATGCTGATAGTCGGGTTGCCTTTCAGCAGCAGCGGCAGGTTCTGTACCAGCATTTCTGCGGTTTGCTGCTGGTAAGCTTCTGGCGACAGGGTTTCTGCCTGTTGCAGCAATTTCATCGCCTGCTGATTGTAACGATCGGCAAACTCTTTCAGGCCTTTACCATCCAGATTGTCGACTTTCAACAGCAGTCTGCCTGCGCCAAAATCGGTGCCCTGAACTTTCAGCGCCGACATGGTGTAATCCAACTGACCCGCCAGGCTGTTGCCTTTCTCGCCGAACTGGCTGGCCAGGTTGAAGCCTTCCATCGTCACGGCGTCTTTGCCGTCAACGGCTACGGTCAGTTGCTTCAGGCCCAGCGCCTGGTCGCCCAGGCTTAGATTGTATTGGCCCTGATGGGTGTTGCTTTTCAGCGTCAGCCCCTGCATCGTCATCTGTTCGTTCTGGCCGGACTCATTTGGGCCCGCGATCACGATGCTGTCACTGCTGGCATCAAGAACGGCGGTCTGCATATCTTTACCGATATCCGCGTCAATTTTCGCGCCGCTGAATTTCAGTGAGGATTTATCTTTCTGGTATTCCACCGGGATAACATCGATAGACGTGGCGATATCACCGCTATAGGCGATGCGCGAATCGGCGCTAAACAATGATTTCCCTTTGGTGATTTCAAACAGCGTTTTGACTTTCGGCGTGTTTTCCAGCTCGGTATGCACTGAGGCCATGCTGGGTATCAGGTTGAATTTTTTCAACTGGGCCAGCGGGAACGGGCCGTGATCGACAGTTTCAATGAAGGCCACTTCGTCACCGGATTTCAGCAGGGCATCATCAGTGGTGATGCTACCGTCGGCACGCAGTACATAACGGATCTGGCTGCTGAACAACCCGCGCTGATAATTTTCGTAGCTAAGTTTTACCCCGGCTTTCGGTAGCACGGCTTTTAACTGGCTATTGGCAGTGTCTACCATTTCCCCCATCCGTTGCTCGATCAGCTTGCCGGTGTACCAAGAGGCTCCAGTCCATGCTGCGCCGAGCACTACAATGACGCTGACAGCGACTAACGATTTTTTCATAGTTCTGTTCTTCCTTTCTTAAGCCGGTAGAGGGCAGGGCAATGTAGGGCTGCAAAAAAACGCCCGTAGGCGTTTTATTGTGTAGGTAAACTAATCATCTTAGCAACTCATTTGCCTCGATTTTACCACTAATTAAGACAACTGATTATAAACCCGGGCAATACGGCCGCTACCCACAACGTTAACCGGGGATTCAAAGGCGGCGATAAAGCAGGATTCGCCCGGTTGCAGAACCACCTGCTGGCCCTGTTTCTCCAGTGTGGCTTCACCTTCGACACAGAACACGATCGCGGCACTGTTTTGCGCCAGCGGTTGAGGTGAGGCATCCAGATCGTGCAATGAGAAGGCAAAGTCTTCCACTGGGATAGGGAAGAACAGCTCTTTGCCACGTTGCTCTGGCTGAGTCAGCAGGCCAGACGCCGGTTGTGGACGGAACTGCAGGTTGGCCAGCAGTTCAGGAATATCGATGAATTTTGGGGTCAGGCCGGCGCGCAGCACGTTATCCGAGTTGGCCATCACTTCCAGCGCAACGCCGTTCAGGTAGGCATGTGGGGTCTCGGCATACAGGAACATGGCTTCACCCGGTGCCAGCTTGACCACGTTCAACAGCAGTGGCGAGAACAGGCCGCTGTCGTCCGCATAAAAACGGGCGATAAAGCGAATGGTATCCCAAGGCTCACCTTGCTGGTTGTTTAATGCGGCTTTCAGCACGCCCAGCGCCAACGTTTTTTGCTCTCCGCTCATTCCCAGCAGGCTGGCAAACAGGGTCGCCAGGTGGGCGGTATCCGGCTGTTGCAGGAAGGCGGCAATATCGTGATGTGCGCCGGAAAGCGGCTGTAACAGCGCAACGATATCGTCCAGCTCGCGAAAGCCATTCATCGCCAGGAATGGCGTCAGGGCAAATACCAGCTCTGGCTTGTGGTTCGGATCCTTATAGTTGCGTTCTGCGGCGTCAAACGGAATACCGGCGGCATTCTCTTTGGCAAAACCCACCTCTGCGGCGGCCTTGCTCGGGTGGACCTGGATGGAGAGCGGCTGGTCAGCACACAGCACTTTGAACAGGAATGGCAGTTCACCAAAGCGTTGTGCCACTGCGGCACCCAGCTGTTTTGGCTGGTCGGCATCAATCACCTCACGCAGAGAACGCAGGTTCCCCGCCTGATCGGCCACCTGTGAGCTGCTTTTCGGGTGGGCACCCATCCACAGTTCGGCCATTGGTTTGCCTGCCGTATTGGCAATGCCATACAGCTTGGTTAACGCATCCGCGCTGCCCCAGGCGTAGTTTTGGATGGCATTAGTCATTTTTTGCATGATTGTATCCCTGCTATCTCAAGAAAATTGCGCTAAGTAAACAATGCGGCGCAGGCGCATGCAAGCCAAGATGTCTAAAAATGCTCTTTGTCCCAGACGTTAATGCGAATAGTTATTATCTAGCTATACTGAGGTGGCTCGCCAACGGGTTGTGGCCCGTTGGCAATACTCACTACTTTTAGGAATTGTGCTAAGGAGACCGTGATGGCAGGCGTTCGGATTGAAAAAGACTCAATGGGCCCCATCGAAGTACCCGCCGACCAGCTATGGGGCGCGCAAACTCAGCGTTCGCTGGAACATTTCCGTATCTCGTCAGAAAAAATGCCCCCGGCGCTGATCCATGCGCTGGCGATGACCAAGCGTGCAGCAGCCAGCGTCAATATGGATTTGGGATTGCTGTCCGCCGAGCGGGGTAAAGCCATTATCCAGGCTGCCGATGAAGTGCTGGCCGATCGGCATCCTGATGAATTCCCGCTGTCGATCTGGCAAACCGGCTCCGGTACCCAGACCAATATGAACATGAACGAAGTGCTGGCCAACCGTGCCAGCGAACTGCTGGGGGGCGAACGCGGTGAAGCGCGGCGGGTACATCCCAACGATGACGTCAACAAAAGCCAGAGTTCCAACGACGTTTTCCCGACAGCAATGCACGTTGCCGCCGTGATCGCGGTGCGTGAGCATCTGATCCCTGAGCTTAAGGCACTGCACCAGACGCTGCATGCCAAGGCAGAAGCCTTTCACGATATCGTCAAAATCGGCCGTACCCATCTGCAGGATGCTACGCCGTTGACGCTGGGCCAGGAAATCTCCGGCTGGGCGGCAATGCTGGCATACAACCTCAAACATATTGAGGCCAGCATACCGCATCTCAGTGAGCTGGCCTTAGGCGGCACGGCGGTGGGGACCGGGCTGAACACGCATCCCGAATATGCCGTCCGCGTGGCGAAGGCGTTGGCAGAGCTTACCGGGCAGCCGTTCGTGACTGCCCCGAACAAATTTGAAGCCTTGGCGACCTGCGATGCACTGGTGCATAGCCACGGGGCGTTGAAGGGATTGGCCGCTTCGTTGATGAAGATTGCCAACGATGTGCGCTGGCTGGCCTCTGGCCCACGCTGCGGCATTGGGGAGATCGCGATCCCTGAAAATGAGCCAGGCAGCTCGATCATGCCGGGGAAGGTCAATCCTACCCAGTGCGAAGCCATGATCATGCTCTGTGCGCAGGTGATGGGCAACGACGTAGCGGTGAACATTGGCGGAGCTTCCGGTAACTTTGAGCTGAACGTGTTCCGCCCGATGGTGATCCATAACTATCTGCAATCTATCCGCTTGCTGGCGGATGGCATGAGCGGTTTCAATGAACACTGCGCGGTGGGGATTGAACCGAATCGCGATCGCATTAGCCAGTTACTTAACGAGTCGCTGATGCTGGTTACTGCATTAAATACCCATATCGGCTATGACAAGGCGGCGGAAATCGCCAAGCAGGCGCATAAGGAAGGGCTGACCCTGAAAGCCTCGGCGCTGAAGTTGGGCTATCTGACCGAACAGCAGTTTGACGAATGGGTACGGCCAGAGGAGATGGTCGGCAGCATGAAGAAATAGACCGGCAACTCACCCTGTAGGGCGCTGCGCCTGTTTGGCAGCTCAGGTCGGCCCCTACAAATCCAGTGATATGTGTATAATCCTGCATATGTTTTTACCGACGAGTAACCCCTATGTCCCGTACTCAACGTCTGCTCGATCTGATGCAGATCCTGCGCCGCCATCGCTACCCGGTCGCCGGGCATTCCCTGGCCGAAGAGTTAGGGATCAGTATGCGTACCCTGTACCGCGATATAGCGACCTTGCAGCAGCAGGGGGCGGATATTGTTGGTGAAGTGGGTATCGGTTATGTATTGCGGCCGGGATTTATGCTGCCGCCGCTGATGTTCTCGCAGCAGGAGATCGAAGCGCTGGTGTTGGGGATGCGCTGGGTGGAACGCCGGGGTGATAGCCAACTTGCCGGTGCGGCAACCAATGCGTTGGCAAAGATTGCTGCCGTATTGCCTGCGGAGCTACGGGAAGAGCTGGATGCCAATACCTTGCTGATCGGACCGGTACCGACCGCCTATGTCGATGATGACATTCTGGTAACGATCCGTGAGGCCATCCGCCTTGAGCGTAAGATCACGGTGGAGTATCGGGATTATGCCGGTAACGGCAGCGAGCGTATTTTGTGGCCGTTTGCCATGGGCTATTTCGAGCAGGTACAGATCCTGATGGCCTGGTGTGAATTGCGTGGCGCAATCCGCCATTTCCGTCTTGACCGTATTGGCCGGTTAACGCCATTGCCGCAGCGTTATCCTGCTGGCCGCCGGGCATTGATGAAGCAATGGCGGGAAAGCGAGAATATTTCGCCCCGATGATCCTACTGCCAGAAACTGTCAGTAGGACGAATTAAAGTAACGTTATCAGAGCCAACCGGCTTTTATCACAAGGAAAACGTTATGAGCAACCCAACCCCAAGCATGACCATGATTTATGTCGATAGCCCGGAAAACAGCGCAGAATTTTATCGCCAACTGCTGGGGGCCGAACCTGTCGAACGGTCTCCTACCTTCGCCTTGTTTGTCTTGAACAACGGTTTCAAGCTGGGCATGTGGTCAAAACATACCGTTGAGCCAGCGGCGACGGCGACCGGGGGCGGTACTGAGATCTGCTTTATGTGCGAACAACCGCAACAGGTTGATGCGCTCTATCAGCGCTGGCAGGAACAAGGGTTAACCATCATACAAACTCCGGTCGAGCTGGACTTTGGCTACACCTTTGTGGCGCAGGATCTCGATGGTCACCGGCTGCGCGTTTATAAACTTAACGACCAATAATTCCTTTTATTGCTCGCTGGGCGCTGCATGCTGCGCCCGGTAGTCATCCCTCAATATCGGTATACAAATGCAGGCGTTGCACCAGCAAACGTAAGGGCTTGGCCTGCGGCTTGTATTTGTGTTTCACCGCCGTCACGTCGTAATTGAGCAACTCACCGATTTTGGGTACCTGTGCGCCCATCTCTGGTTGGCAGAGGGCAATCAGCGGCAGCGGGCAGGGGTGTTGTACCTGTTTTTGCTGCGGTTGATACCAGACGCGCGCGATGGGTTGTACCTTCACCGGCCGTTTGATTTTCAGCATCGCGTTCTGCGGTAGCCTGCTGACGTCGTCAATTTCACGGCTCACCAGTTGGGCCCATTGCTCGCGGTTGAAGGGCGGAACGGCGCGCCCGGCTTTCAGGCTTTTCTCCAACTGTGCCAGGATATCGTCTCGCTTCACCTTCTTGATGATGTGCTTGTTAGCCCAGCCAAAGCGGACGGAGTCGGGGTTAGTCAGCAGGGTGATGGAACGGTAGGCGCTGAGGGTGATCAAACCGTGCAGGTGGGTATGCACAAATTCAAAGCGTTGCTCGGGGGCCAGGCCGGACTCGACGGTGATGATCTGTTCCAACTCGGCTTTCAGCCGGTTGATTAGGGCGATCTGCTGCTGTAACGCCAGGTAATCGGCCCGCTCAGTCTCAAGGCAGATGACACCGGGCAACCTCACCGCTGCCTTACTGCTGATGTGCTGGCGGTTATGGTGGATAAACAGCCGCTGATAGTGCTCCAGAGCCAGATCGCGCGCGGCCTGGCCTACGTGCTGTTCCACTTCGATCTGCTCGATAGCGGCATGTTCCTGGCCTTTCTCGATTTCCGGCAGGCTGAACACCCGCGCGGCCAGTAATCGTAGTGGCAGAATTTGCTGGTGGAGCAGGGCCAGAGCCTGTTCCAACTCGCTAAAACGCGCATTCATTCTGCCGATCAGGTTGTACTTATCCATCATTATCTCGCATTTTAGTTACAACATACATTGTAGGGCAACATCACCAAGGTGGCAACTTCGGCCTAAGTGTAGGGGCCGCTTAGGAGCGGAAAATATCCCCTGCTTAATCCTGCCTGCATGCGGAGGCGAAGAGCACGAAACTAATCAAGCATGATTAGTGCTCCATCGATGCGCCCTAATCACGGTATTGCTTTACTGTCAAAAATGCGCCTCCACACCCAGCTTAGCGTGTTGGAGAAATTAGCAAATGTGGCTAATTGGGTAATTTCGGGGGTGACGGACCAAACGCCATGTTCATTTGTGCCAGCAATGTCATAACGGAAAAGGTAGTCGGGTTCTAATCCCATGCGTAGATCGGCAAGGATAAGGCGAAGCTCACCATCGTTTCTTTGCTGCGTGTGGGCAGCGAAGAATCCATGTGTGAACCACCGCAGACGTTCCAACTGGGGCGCGGATGTCAACTGCTCCAGTATAGCGTTGTCGCTTGGGTAAAAAGTAAATGACATTGCCTCTCGATCTGCAACAAGGGACCGGTCGCCGATCCAGTAACCTTTAGGTTCCATCACGATCACTCGCCATGCCAGGGTGTTGAACGGCAGGGGGGTTGAAAAACGTGGTGCGTTCTGTAAGTTCAGGACCGCCAGGCTTTGCGATGCCGCTCTGTCGATCAGTGCTTTGGCGCCGACACTCCACGCCAGGTAAACCGAGCTCACCAGCAAGCCCGCTACCAGCCAGTTGTGTGCTGCCCTGTCTCGGCCTGGCTCATTCGTTTGCTGCGAGGATTGGGAGGTTAGCCGCCAGGCAGCAATAACCCCTGTCAACAAGGGGACGGTATACAATGGATCAATGATGAAGATTGTCGCCCACATCACTGGCGGGGTCTTCATGGGCCAGAACAACTGGGTACCGTAGACGGTAAAAGCGTCCAGCAGAGGATGCGTTATCAAGGCAAGCCAGATCGCCAATAGCCACCGCAGCGGGGATCTTTGCACTAGGCTGCTGCGGGATTTAAGCACTAACCAGAGCAATAATCCCAACACCGTTAACAGCAAAAGTGAATGTGATGGCCCCCGATGCCAGGTCACTTCTGTAACAACATCACGGCTGAACAATTTAAACCAAACCACGTCCAGATCGGGCAAAGTCCCGAGTATACCGCCAGCCAGTATCGCCATGCGCCGATGGCGTGGAGGGGCGACAAGTGCAGCAACACTGCTGCCAAGAACAATTTGTGTTAATGAGTCCATGGTAGTTTCCAACGGTCTGTTTTATCGCCCTGTTGGGCAAGCTGTACTTTTATCCACCGGTCATGCAGCCATTGTTCCGATTTACGGCGAGCAAGTGGGGTTGCCCATTGCAAATCTCGCTCGAACAACATGGGTTTCTCATCGCTGCCGACTATGACCCAGAACCAACTCCCATCAGCAAGATTACGTGCCTTGAGTTTTACACCGGTGATCTGAACTGTCTCACTACGGCCAGCGTGAGTAATACGCACCGGTTCACTGTGGGGAGCGACAGAAGCCACCTTCATGTTGACCAGCAAATCGGGCGCAGCCCTGCGCAGGAATTCTGTTGCAATCTGCTCAGAGCGTTCTCGGGATGGTAAAGGTTTTCCTGCCAGCTCTAGCGAGATGTTAGCAAAACCTTTGAGTGTTCCATCGAGGGCGATCACAGTACTAAAGTGTTCACCCTCCAGGACGGCATTCCGTCCGTCACGCCTCTCGTAGCGGCTAAGCACTACGGCCTTACAATACCGATGTGGAGCACCAGGACAAAGCGGTGGAGGTTCCTCCAGACAGCGAGGACTGAAGTGAGCGAAGAACGTTTAGCGTTCATGATTTCCTCGGGGATGAGGCAGTGATGCGCTTTTCATCACGCAGATACTGGCCAGTAAAAGCGCCACCGTGAGCCCCGCAAGGAGCGGAACGAAACCGGGTACCCATGACGCGATAAGCGGGCCAATACTGGCACCGATGAACAAGACAAAGCCATTCAGTGCCATGCCAGCTGCGCGGTCAGGTAAGGCCAGATCGCCAAATCGGTTAATCATTGCCGGGACAGCCAAAGCGACACCGGTAACGAAGAGCAGGCTCCCGATGCCAATACCTATTATCGTCTGCGACAAAATCGCCTCAAGGGTGAGGCCGACAGCTGCAACCAGGTAACCCACACTTGCGACACCCGGCATCCCGAATCTGTATGCAAGCGGTCCAACCAGCAAGGCCATGAACATACCTGGCAATCCAGACAGGCGAAGTGCAATGACCAGGTCAGGATCCAGGTTCAACCCTGCCAAATGGGGTCCCAACAGTGTATACATCGCAACAAAAGACAGGAGAAGTGTGATATGCGCGCATGAAAGCAGCACAATGGCGGGCCGCACGGCAATCTTGCCTAGTGCGATGAAACGATTGCCTAGATGGCCATTAACGGCAGTGCGGACGGGTTCCTGGATCAGTAGCACAATGAATGGGAGTACGGCCATCAGGCCAGTTCCTGTTGCTATAAATACCCAGATCCAACCCCATTGTAGCGCCACCCAGGCAGTGAACACTTGCCCTAGGATACCCGTCACAAGAAAAGACGTAGACATGGCCCCGATGGCAATTGCCCGATGGCGTGGCAATACTGCTTCGGCAAGATAGGCCAGTGCCACAGGGGCGAAACTGGATGCAGCGAGCCCCTGCAACATCCGTAGCCCCGCCAACCAGGGCAAGGAAGGCGCAAAAACGCAGGCGAGAGTGGTAACCGACAGTGCACTCAGCCCGACCAGCATGATTAGCCGACGGCCATACTGATCGGATAACGGCCCCCAGAACAGGAATCCCCCAGCATAGGCAAGGCTGAAACAACTGGCTAGCGCGAACGTGACTGAGCCTGGTGTTGCCGAACCGAACGATTGAGCGACAGGTGTGAGTAGAGGGATTGCCAGATAAAGCTGGGTCAGCACCAACAACGCCACCACGACCAGTAACGTAACTTCACGTCCACTCGCGCTATGAGCTGGGTTTTGGTGGGTGTTGTTGCTGGCGGGGCCAACTGCCATATCTATAGTGTTGTTGTAATCAGCCATAGAATCCTGTTTCCGATACCGGAACGGCTCCTCCAACCATAACGGAGTGCACCTGACGTGCTGCGTGTAATTCCCAGAATTGTTCAGCGATTTCCGCCGGTGCGACGGTATCACTTTTTCCAATCCCGCCTGGCGTTCCCTCAACGAATCCATTTACGACCACTTCACCGACATGAATGTCACGTGGTGCGAGGGTATGCGCCAGGATATGGGTGGCTTTACGTTGCGCTGCAACACTGATGGCCAGCGCAGCATAATTGACGGCGAATGCATTGATTTGCGGGTGATCCAGTGCCATGACGCCGCTGGTCACCAGTACTGTCCCTTTCGATACTGCGAGGTCTTCCTGGCTCTCCTGTACGGCAGCGATATAACCAGCAACCCGAAGATCGAAACTCTTGCTCAGCTCCGTAGGAGAGGTGGACAGCAGGTCGCCTTCGATATCGAGAAAGACGTTCCAGTGCAGGATACCTATGGGCCCAAGTATCTCACGTACACTCTTGACGACATGCTGTATCGCCTTAACGTCGCTTAAATCGGCCGAGAAAGCCTTAACCTTGATACCTTCGGCCGTCAGCTCTGCTTCCGCTTTAGCAAGACGTTGAACATTACGTGCAATCAGGGCAACAGGATGACCAGCCTTGCCAAAACGGCGGGCAACCGCGTGAGATATGCCCGGGCCATATCCACAAATAAGAATGGTGTTCTTCATTGTCCATACTCCAGTTAACAGGTAAAATTACAACTCCAACGTTTTAGTTGGAAATTACTATAGTATGATTACGCAATAACCACAACCGATAGTTAAGAGAGTAAAAAATGGCCTGGGATACTGAAGGGACTAAACGTAAAATTCTGCAAGCAGCGATGGCTGAATTTGCCCAGTTTGGCCCGAATGGCACTACCCACGAACGGATCGCCAGACAGGCTGGAGTCAATAAAGAACGTGTTTACAATTACTTTGGCGACAAGCCGGCGTTATTCGCAGCCGTGTTACGCAATGAACTAGCCAAAGTGGCACTGGCTGTGCCTGTACAATCCTTTGCTGTTGAAGATATTGGAGATTACGCGGGGCGTGCTTATGACTATCACCTCGAAAACCCTGAGCTTAGCAGGCTTATGCGTTGGGAAGGGCTAGCTTACGACGGAGAGGTGCCGGACGAAGAACTGCGACGTGAATATTATGGCTATAAGGTTCAGGCCGTGACCGATGGGCAGCACCAGGGAGTTGTTACCCAGGCCCTTGATGCCGAATACCTGGCTTTTCTGATATTGGCTCTGGCCGGATGGTGGTCTGCAGTACCACAGGTCGCGCGTATGTTAACGGGGCCAGACAGCGTTGAAGAGCATGCCAGACGGAGAGCTTCTGTCGTTGAGGCTGCCCGGCGCCTGGCGACAGCCCCATAAAATGAATGTTGGAAAAAGCACGGGTAAAACCCATTAAGCAAAATCATGACAGTAGCTTTCCTCAGTCATAATAAGCGCAGAAGGGGCGTTGCATTTGTGCGCCCCTTGGTTTTCCCTGTGCAGGATATTAAATACGCGCGGCTTCCGGCAGTTGCTTCAGATAATGGGTAACCAGCAGGGCCAAGAACAGCATCACGCTGATAAAGGCGACGACGCCGACCCAGCCAAAGTTATGCCAGAACACCCCACCAAGCGTGCCTGCAACGCTAGAACCAGCGTAATAACAGAACAGATACAGAGAAGAAGCCTGGCCTTTGGCGCGGCGAGCGCGGCGGCCAATCCAGCTACTGGCAACCGAGTGGGCGGCAAAGAAACCGGCGGTAAACAGCATCATGCCAATAAAGACGGCGGCTATAGGAGTGAGGGCGGTGATCAGGATCCCGATCAGCATAATGATAATGGATGCCAGCAGCACCGGGCCACGGCCAAATCTGGAGGTCAGGGCTCCCGCCTTGGGAGAGCTGTACGAACCGGTGAGATACACCACCGACAGCAGGCCCACAATGGCCTGGCTAAGATGATAGGGATCGTTCAGCAGGCGGTAGCCGATGTAGTTGAACATGGTTACAAAGCTGCCCATCAGCAGAAAGCCTTCGGCAAACAACAGCGGTAGCCCTTTGTCGTGCCAATGCAGCTTAAAGTTGATTAGCAGGGTTCTGGGCCGCAATGAACTGGCGCGAAAGTGCCTGGAGGCGGGCAGAATGCGCCAGAACATGCAGGCCGCCGCCAGAGCAAACACCCCAATCACCGCCAGCGAAACGCGCCAGGAGAAGAAATCGGTCAACACCCCAGTGACCAGGCGCCCACTCATACCACCAATCGAATTACCGCTGATATACAGCCCCATTGAAAAGGCCACGAAGCTGGGATGGATCTCTTCGCTCAGATAGGTCATCCCTACCGCCGCAACCCCGCTCAGCGAAAGCCCAATCAGCGCTCGCATCAGCAATATACCGTGCCAACTGGTCATAAAAGCACAGATCAAGGTACAGATCGCCGCCAACAGCAAGGCCACCACCATCACCGACTTGCGGCCAATGGCATCGGACAGCGGGCCGGTAAACATCAGGCCAATGGCTAGCAGCCCAGTGGAGAAGGAGAGGGAAAGGCTGCTCTCGGCAGGGGAAATGCCAAAATCGTGCGAAAGCACCGGCAGGATCGGTTGTACACAGTACAGCAACGCAAAGGTAGCCAGCCCGGCAGAGAACAGCGCCAAGGTCACACGCATAAACTGCGGTGTGCCGCGTTCAATGTAGGGGAGTTTATTCAGCGTGGTGCGTTTGGTCTGTGGGGCACTGTCAGGAGCAGGCAGCGTTTTTGGCAAACTAGCCGCAGAACGCGAAGCGGTTGTCACAACGTTTCCTTACCGGGTTCGGGAGATGAAAAACACGTCTTGAATCACAAAATCATAGGGAGATGCGAGTTTTTTGTCTAATATATTAATCATCCTAATTAAGACGTTAAAAGTATGAATATCGAACTCAGACATCTGCGCTACTTTGTTGCCGTAGCCGAAGAGCTGCACTTTGGACGGGCGGCGGAACGGTTACGGATTTCCCAGCCGCCGCTTAGCCAGCAGATCCAGGCTCTGGAGGAAATGGTGGGCGCACGTTTGCTGGCGCGTAATAACCGCAATGTCGGCCTGACCCAGGCGGGGGAGATGTTCCTGAAAGAAGCCTACCAGGTGCTTGCCCAAGTCAACCGGGCTGCCGAGAAGGCGGCGCGCCTGGAGCGTGGAGAGCTGGGTGAACTGACCATTGGCTTTACCTCTTCAGCTCCGTTTATCAGCGTCGTTTCCCGTAGCCTGCGCGCGTTCCGCCAGTTATCACCGGATGTGCATATCAAAATGCGTGAGGTCAACACCAAGCAACAGCTTGAGCCGCTGCTAAACGGCGACCTGGATTTGGGCGTAATGCGCAACACGCGCTTACCGGATGCACTTGAGCACCAGCTGTTATTACGTGAACCTTTGCTGGCCGTAGTACCGAATGGCCACCCGTTGATCTTCAAGGCTCCGGGTACGCTGCGTTTCAACGATTTGGCCCAGGAACCTTTTGTGTTCTTTTCCCGCGAAGTAGGCACTGCGCTGTACGACGAAATTCTGGCATTGCTGGCCAATGCCGGGATTGCGCCCTATATCACACAGGAAGTGGGGGAAGCGATGACCATTATCGGCCTGGTCGCGGCCGGCCTGGGAATTTCGATCCTGCCAATGTCCTTTGGCCGGGTGAAGATCGACGGGGTGACCTATCTGCCCTTGGCCGAACCGGAGGCGATGACTGAGGTCTGGTTAGTGCATCATCGTAGCAGACCATTAACGGCAGCGGCCAAGGCGTTAATGGTGCTGATGCTGGCACCGGCAGCTGTGTAAATATGAGGCGTTTTCCGGTCAAATATCGGTGAATTTGTGCTGTTAATCACATAACGAATCAAATAGTTGACGCTGTATTCTAAAAGCCCCACCATAGCCTCTAATCTTTATTTAGAAGCGCGAAAAATAGTAGGAGCGGGTGTGTGATTGCGGATGGACAGCCTGGGCATATTGATCAGATCAAGCAAACCAATGCAGGGGCAGTTTACCGGCTGATAGATCGGCTGGGTCCGATTTCGCGCATCGAATTATCCAAGCGTGCACAGCTGGCGCCAGCCAGTATCACCAAGATCGTGCGTGAGCTGCTCGAAGCGCATCTGGTTAAAGAAACCGAATATCAGGAACTGGGTAGCCGTGGCCGCCCAGCCGTTGGCCTGGTGCTGGACACTGAGGCCTGGCACTACCTCTCTGCACGTATTAGTCGTGGCACCATTACCCTGGCGCTGCGCGATCTCAGCAGCAAAATGGTGGTTGAAGAACTGCTGCCGCTCAAAGCCGAACATTCCGAGCCTTTATTACAGCGCATCGTCAGCGAAGTTGACCAATTCTTTATCCGCCACCAAAGTAAACTGGAACGTTTAACCGCTATCGCCATTACGTTGCCCGGAATGATTGATACCGCTGCCGGTGTTGTTCACCGCATGCCGTTTTATGACGTCAATGAGATGGCGCTGGGGCCAGCGCTAGAGACTCTGACGGGGCTGCCGGTATACGTACAGCATGATATCTGTGCGTGGACAATGGCAGAGGCGTTGTATGGCGCCTCACGTGGCAGCCTGAACGTCATCCAGGTGGTCATCGATCACAACGTCGGCGCAGGGGTGATCACCAACGGGCGCGTGCTGCATGCGGGCAGCAGCAGCGTGGTGGAGATTGGTCATACACAGGTCGACCCTTACGGTAAACGCTGTTATTGCGGCAACCATGGTTGCCTGGAAACGGTCGCCAGCATTGAAAACATGCTGGAGATTGCCCAGCAACGGCTCGGCGGTTCAATGACTTCGACGCTTCATGGCGTACCTTTGACCGTGGAATCGCTGTGCGATGCGGCGATGGCCGGCGATCAGTTAGCCAAGGATATTATTCTTGGTGTTGGCCACAGCGTTGGGCGCATTGTGGCGATCATGGTTAACCTGTTCAACCCGGAAAAAATCCTGGTAGGCTCACCGCTGAATCGGGCCGCTGAAATCCTGCATCCGGCGATTGCCTCCTGCATTCGGCAGCAATCCTTACCTGCTTATAGCGAACATGTTCAGGTTGAATCCACCCGGTTTTTTAACCAGGGCACGATGCCGGGAGCCGCACTGGTGAAAGAGGCCATGTATAACGGTTCGCTGTTGGTCAAACTGTTGCAAGGTTGATTTACCCGTCGTCTTTCAAGCTGTAGCGTTGTTACCTGCGCTCGCTTACCTCAGTCACTTACTTTAGTAAGCTCCTGAGGATAAACGAGCTTGTCGCCTAGCTACAATTTGAAATCCATAGGGTACATTAAATATTCTTATCAGAGTTTCTTATTATTTACCGCCAAAAGATTGAGCTACCTCAAGCCCCCGTTGAGTTGCATCCCCTAGACTTTTCCCGTAGGACGACTCTCGTCGCAATTTACGGCGATTTTTCAGGTTAACGAGGCATCTCAAGGCAATCTATTCATGTTAAAGCGTTTATTTGTTACAGGCACAGATACCGACGTCGGTAAGACCGTGGTTTCTCGCGGTTTACTACAGGCTTTCGCCGCGCAAGGCCGTTCAGTGGCGGGTTATAAACCCATTGCGGCAAAC
Source organism: Serratia sp. (in: enterobacteria) (assembly GCF_051654945.1). Classification (GTDB taxonomy): domain Bacteria; phylum Pseudomonadota; class Gammaproteobacteria; order Enterobacterales; family Enterobacteriaceae; genus Chania. The sequence goes on along the minus strand of NZ_JBOFZA010000072.1, from coordinate 68,318 downwards.
TGCCAGGAAACCAGCGAAGGCATCCGCAATAGAGACGCTTTGGTTTTACAGGCCTCTTCCTCACTAGCGCTGTCCTACGATGAAATCAATCCGATCACCTGTCTGGATGAGGTGTTTCATGCCCATACGACCCAGGATATTGATTACGGGCTGATGAGCCGTGGTTTACAGCATCTGGCCAGCAAGGCCGATACGGTAGTGGTTGAAGGCAGCGGCGGCTGGCGCGTATTGATGAACGATCTCCGCCCTTATGCCGAGTGGGTGGTGCAGGAACAGTTGCCCGTCATTCTGGTGGTCGGGATCAAACTGGGCTGTGTCAGCCACGCGTTATTGACCGCACAGGCAATTATTAACGATGGCTTACCATTACTGGGCTGGGTCGCCAACCGTATCAACCCGGGGTTGGCACACTACGCAGAAACCATTGATGCGATGCAGCAGCGTATTCCCGCCCCGTTGCTGGGTGAAATCCCGTATTTGCCACGTGCGGAACAGCGTGAGTTGGCACAGTATCTGGACGTTTCTCAACTGGTTGATCGTTACGCGTTGTGATAGACCGACTGCGGGCGTAGCCCGCGAGCAATCGTCGTGGCGATAACGCAAGCCAATAGAATACCTGGCAGCAGGGTATATTCCCCGGTCATTTCAAACACCATTAATGCCGCCATAATGGGCGCATGCGTGGTGGCAGCCAGCAATGTCGCCATACCGGTCAGTGCCAGCAGAATTGGCACTGCAGTCCCCAACTCCGGCCACAGGCCAAACATCTGGCCCACGACCGATCCCAACGCGGCCCCCACGAATAACGTCGGCGTAAACACGCCACCTGGGGCACCCGAGCCGCTACTGGCCAGCAGGGCCAACAGTTTGCAAATCAGGATCGCCGTGACCAACAGCATCCCCGGTGGTGCCGTAAGTAAGGATTGCACCACGCTATAGCCATTCCCCCAAACTTCGGGATATAGCAGGGAAAGCAGCCCGACGATCAACCCGCCAAGCGCCAGCTGTAACGGGGGTTTGAGGTTGAGCGAGCGAAATGCTCTCCCGCTGGCCGCCATCGCCCATAAAAACAGCGGGCCACTAACTCCCGCCAGTATGCCCACCAAGGCCATTAACAGATACTGCACCGGCCAGGGCGCAGCAAGCGGTTCCACGCTATACAGCGGTGCCTGACCACCGTTCAGCAGATTGGTCATCAGCAATGCGCTCACTGCGGCGATCACCACCGGGCCGAGTGAGGCGAGCATCAGGGAACCAAACAGGATTTCTGCGATAAACAGGCTACCCGCCAATGGGGCGTGATAGGCGCTGGCCATCCCGGCCGCAGCCGCGCAAGCCACCCACAATTTCCATTCTTTCGCCGGAGTAAAACGCTGGGCAAAGACCGAACCGACCAAGGCACCCAACAAGATCATCGCCCCTTCGCGGCCAATGGTGCTACCGCTGGATACCACCAACAGCGAGGCCAGGCATTTTATCAGGCTGGCGTTAACGGCCAACCGGCCGTCCCCGGTTTCAATTGCTTCCATATAGTCGGTAGGCGCGCCGGGTTGTTGATGTTGGTAACGTTGATACATCCACAGCAAAAAGCCGGCGGCCAGCCCACCCAGCGCAGGCGTCAACGCTCTACGCCATCCAGGCAGTGCGGCTGCGGCAGCCACCAGGCTGCCTTCTTCGTGATCCAGCAGAAGCCATTCAAGCCCGAACATGGCGCGGTGAAATAACCACACGGCCAACGCAGCACCAATGCCGAGTAAGATGGCAATAAACAGATGGCGCAGCAGGGCGCGATAGTGATGCAGTGGGACCAATTGTTTCATGCGGCGGCAGATGATGAAAATTAAGAGGGTCAGGTGGGCATTGTGCTTGTCTACCCACCTGAAAACCAGCGAATCTTTACCCGATCCACTGGCGTTGTGGCGAAAGTATTAACCGCCCGGAGGCGTTGCCGGTTGATATTTACCGCTCATACCTTCCAATAGCGCGACCAGATCCTTGATATCGCTATCTGGCAAGCTCACGCCAACCTGGTAGGTCAGCATGTCGTTGACCGCCTGATGCAGTGAAGTCACGCTACCGTCATGGAAGTAAGGCGCGGTTTGGGCGATGTTACGCAACGTCGGGGTTTTGAAGCGGTGGCGATCGCCTTCATTTTTAGTGACATTGTAACGTCCGAGGTCAGCCTCGGTAGGATTACCGCGCGCGGTGAAGTAATCCGCTTTCAGCCCCATCACCTCATAGGATTGGCCGCCAAGGTTGACACCGGTATGGCAGGTGCCGCATTTATTTTGCTGGAACAGCTGGTAGCCATGTTTCTGTTGGGCCGTCAGTGCGTCGCTGTCACCCTTCAGGTAACGGTCAAATGGGCTATCTGGCGTGATCAGCGTTTTTTCGAACTCGGCAATGGCGTCGGTAATATTGTCGCCGGTGAAACCGTTAGCATAGACGCGCCGGAAATCGGCCTTCAGCAAGGCATCCTGATCCAGTTTTGCGATGATTTCGTCCCAGGAGTCTGAGGCCATCTCGATCGGATTCATCGGCGGGCCACCCGCCTGGGCCTGTAAGTCTGCCGCGCGGCCATCCCAGAACTGCACCATATTGAAGGCAGCATTAAACACCGTCGGGGCGTTGATGGGCCCTACCTGATCGTCGACGCCCAGCGATGAAACACGGCCATCTACGCCGCCTTCACCCAGCTTATGGCAATGGGCACAAGAGATGCTGTTATCTTTTGACAGGCGTGGGTCGTGGAACAGGCGGAAACCCAACGCCACTTTCTGCGGGTCTGTAGGCAGCGAAGCCGGCACTGGCCGTAAAGCGGCACCGCGCAGTTCGGCTGGCGTATCCGGTGGGGTGTAGAATTGCTCACGTTGTTGGCGTATCCAGCTCAACAGCTCATTGCGGTCAGCATCACTGACGTTCCCGGCCCAGTGGGCCACCTTGTAAAGTGGCGGTGGCATCTCCTGATTTTGCAGTACCGCTTCCAGTTTGGCCAGATCGACTTCCGGTACCGCCGTTTTCTGTTGTAGAGCGGAGCGGGTAGCATCGAGGTTGAAATGTTGATTCCCGCTGAAGACATCTTGCGCCATGATTTGCTTGGCGATAGGTAGCTCGGCATAGAAGGGCAGTTTTGCCGAGTTGGAGTGACAATAGTCGCAACCATTGCGGGTTAACAGGGTATCGATAGGGTTATCGGCAACGGCGGGCTGGCGTTGCTGATCGTAATGATAAATATAACCGACGGTGCCTAAGTAACCGACGACCGCCGTAACGGCACATCCCAGAATAATTTTTTTAATCATGTTCTCGCTCCAATGAGTTTACTGCCGGGTTGCCCAACATCGAAATAAGGTGATGAAAAACTGGGCAATCGGATTGTCACGGTCATGAGCCGTCAGCAACTTGATTAAAATCAATCACTATGATTGGCACATACTATCGTTCAGATAGGTTTTGACGATGAGGCAGTCGTGGCGCGGCCTACAGACTATTTGTAAGAAATTACCTATATATCAATCTGCTGGGGATTTTAGGGGGCGCTGCCACAAATCATTCAATGGATGCGGGTGACAGAATGTGTTCAGACTAACTGTGGCTGTTATACTTCGGGGAAAACAGAGATAGAGGGACACCTGATAACCTAATGATCACTAACACTTCTGCGGCCTCTGCCCCGATTGCCCATCGGCCAGTGATCCTGATCGCCTGCATGCTGGCGATGTTCATGTCGGCCATCGAAGCGACCATTGTCGCCACCGCCATGCCGACCATTATTAGCGACCTGGGTGGTTTTTCGTTGCTGGGCTGGGTGTTTTCAGTCTATTTGCTGGCGCAGGCCATCACCATCCCGATCTATGGGCGGTTGGCGGATCTGTATGGTCGCAAACCCGTCTTCTTCTTCGGGGCCACGCTGTTCCTGTTGGGGTCTGTGCTCTGTGGTTTCTCCTCCAATATGTATTGGCTGATCGCCTTCCGCCTGCTGCAAGGGCTGGGAGCAGGGGCAATCATGCCGATCGCCACTACCATCATCGGTGATATCTACAGCGCCACCGAGCGGCCTAAGGTGATGGGCTATCTTTCCAGCGTCTGGGGCGTTTCCGCTATCCTGGGTCCGTTGCTGGGTGCGTTTATCGTGCAGCATCTGTCTTGGGCGTTGGTATTCTGGGTCAATCTGCCCATAGGGCTGTTGGCGATGTATTTTCTTGGCCGCTACCTGCCTGACTTCAAGCAGGGGCGCAAACACGCGTTGGATTTGGCGGGCACCGCCTGGCTGACGATCTTTGTTGCCGCTTTGCTGTTGTCACTGTTGCAGGCGGAAATGCTGGGATGGTGGGTGATCCCGCTGTTGGCGTTGGCGCTACTGGCGTTGATCCTGCTTATTCGTCAGGAGCGCCGTGCTCCGGAACCGTTGTTCCCGTTGGCGCTGTGGCAAAACCGCGTCATTATCGCCGGCAATATTGGCGGCGTGGCGATCGGCGCCGCCATGATGGGCATCAGCGCCTTCCTGCCCACCTTTATTCAGGGCGTGAAGGGCGGAACGCCGCTGGAAGCCGGTACCACATTGGCTTTGATGTCGATTGGCTGGCCGCTGGCCAGTGCGCTGAGCGGTCGCTTGATGCTGCTGACCTCCTATCGCACCACGGCACTGCTCGGTGCGCTGCTGTTGGCGGCCGGTGGTTTCATTCTGTTGATGTTGCAACCTGTGGGGGGGTTATTATGGGGGCGGGTTGCGGCGTTCATCATTGGGGTCGGGATGGGGTTGTGTAATACCACGTTTCTGGTCTCGGTGCAGAATGCGGCACATTACAGTATCCGGGGTATTGCGACGGCCTGTACGGTATTTACCCGCATGGTCGGTTCGGCTATCGGCACCGCAATTCTCGGGGCCACGCTGAATATCAACTTGCATCTGCGTTTGCCAAACGTAGGCGATCCGTTACAACAGTTAATGGAGCCCTCTGCACGTAGCGCCATGCAGCCCGATGCATTAAGCCATCTCACTGGCCTGGTTGCCGCTTCGCTGCATTGGGTGTTCCTGGTGTCGGCCTTGATATCGTTGTGTGCTGTAGGCGCAGCCATGCTGATCCCGGCGAGCCATCGGCCACAGGGCGAAGGGGAAGAGGCGGAGCAAGCATAAGAAGGAAAAGGGCGCAGTAAAAAACTGCGCCTTGAAGGCGGTTACTGCGGAGCCGGGGTATCCTGGCTGGTGCCAGTTTGCGCCGCGTCGCCGCTGTCGTCGCCGTTAGTGAGGCGTGTATAAACAATTTTCTGGGTGTCTTGACCACAGTGGCCGACGACCTGCCCACCGCTTTGTTCAGCCTGATCGTTAGGGACGATCTCCAGCTTGAAGCCGGATTCTGGCACACCGTTATTGATAATCTTCTGGGCAATATCCGCCTTTATGCTCTCACACGAGGCAGCAAAAGCGGCCAGCGGCGCGGTGGCTAACAACAGTACACCTACTACAAGCGCTTTTTTCATCATTCCATCCTTTTTGAGACGAATAATCAGGGCCAGGATAGCAGCATCAGGTTGAATAGTTTACCCTTGCTGACCGATTACGGAGTTATCTGACGACCGGTGGTGCGATCCAGACATTTACGGGTTGAAGGTTCCCAATAGGCATTGACGTTGTAGCTGTTATCACAACGATCTTCGTCGTCAATGGCACGGTCAACCTTGTCAAACTCTTTCTCGACGCGGGTGTTGACCTTACTGCGCAGTGACTTGGTTTCGTTCCACTGCTCTTTGCTTTGGCGAGCCTGCTCATTGCTCATCGCTGCGCCGCCGCTGCCATCAACCGTGACGCAGGTGCTGCCCTGAGTACAGGAGGCTGCCAAGGCCGGAGCCTGCCAGGCACCGGCCAGCAGTAACATGGCCACCGGCAGCATCAGGCGTGGAAGGGAAAGTAATTTCATGGTTTCATCCTTATAAGTGAGTGTTGCATCCACCAGCAACACTGGCTCTAGCATCAGTTAAATATATCACCGTGCTGTTGCATTGCACCAGCACCGAGGCTTGTTCGTTTAATTAACAGAGAGAAAGACCGGCAATGTTGAAAACCACCTTACTGTTTTTTGCCACGGCACTGGCCGAAATCATTGGCTGTTTCCTGCCGTATCTGTGGTTAAAGAAGAGTGCCAGCGCCTGGTTGCTGCTGCCTGCGGCCGTCAGCCTGATGATATTTGTCTGGTTGTTGACGCTGCATCCGGCGGCCAGCGGGCGAGTGTATGCCGCCTATGGTGGCGTGTATGTGGCAACGGCGTTGCTTTGGCTGCGGGTGGTAGACGGTGTGAAGCTATCGACGATGGATTGGTTGGGGGCCGGGGTAGCTTTACTGGGAATGCTGATTATTGTCTCCGGCTGGCGGACAGCCTGAATTTTAAAAGTAGGGGCGCATGCTGCGCCCGCTAGGATCATCAGCCGCGATGAATGCTCAGACCGGCAAAGGACTGGCTGACCGGCATCATTTCCAGAGTATTGATATTGACGCGCGCCGGTAGCGTTGCTACCCAGAACACCGCTTCGGCAACATCATCCGGCGTCAGGGCATCAACCCCTTGATAGGTTTTATCGACCTTGCCGTCATCACCTTTAAAGCGCACGTTGGAGAACTCGGTGCCGCCTACCATGCCTGGTTCAATATCGGTAACGCGGATATGGGTGCCGTGCAGATCGGCGCGCAACCCCAGGCTGAACTGTTTAACAAAGGCCTTGGTCGCACCGTAAACGTTACCCCCGGCATAAGGCCAGTTGGCGGCGGTGGAGCCGATGTTGATCACATGGCCTACGTTGCGTTCTACCATGGCTGGCAGCAGCGCGCGGGTCATGTTGACCAGCCCTTTGGTATTGGTATCGATCATGGTTTCCCAGTCGTCCGCATTGGCTTTGTGCGCGGGCTCCAGGCCCAGCGCCAGGCCGGCGTTATTCACCAGCACGTCGACGTTACGCAGCGCTGCGGGTAACTCATCGATGGCCTGTTGGATCGCCGCACGGTTACGAACATCCAAACGCACGATATGCAGTGCTGCACCGAGTTCCGCCTGCAACGCTTCCAGGCGTTCTACACGACGACCAGAGGCAATCACCTGATGGCCTTCACCTACAAACTTGCGGGCAATCGCTTCACCAAAACCGGAGGTGGCGCCCGTGACAAAAATAATCATGCTGCTGTTCCTTAACTGTTTTTACCCTGCATCCACTCTAACGCGGTTGCGTTAACCCTGCAATTTAAACGGTGATGGCCGGCACGTGATATACCACACAATCATATTTGATATTCTCGCGACGGCCTTGCACGGCACCGCCCAGCGATTCGGCAATGCGGCGGCTTGGCGTGTTCTGCTCGGCGACGGGGTAGATAAAGTATGGTGGATGGTAGCGTTCGCTGGCCCACGTAGCCATGGCCTGCACGATTTCGCGTCCATAGCCTTTGCCATGCAGGTTTTCTTTCACCCAGATGCCCAGTTCAGGCGTCTGGCTGTGCAGATTATGTACGCCGCCCATGCCGACGAACTGTTTGCTGTCACGCAGCCGTGCCACAAAGATGACTTCTTCACCTTCACGGATCAACGGTAGCCAGCCTTCCCAGACGTTGGCAAACGCCTCGGGAGACTCTTCTGGTTCAAAGGTCATAAAACGCGTTAGCGTTGGGGTGATCGCCTGGTAAACATCGTCGGCGTCTGCTGCGGTAAAAGGGGCAATCAACAACCGGTCGGTATTCACACGGCACTGAGTAAGGTCACTGTGGATCATTATTATTTACCTCGCTTTTCAGGCCTGAAACGGCAAAAATCCGCCCCCGTTAAAACGGGGCGGATCATCGATATTACGTTGATTAGCGGCAGATGCGACTTATTTTTTTGCCAGGTGAGGAGCCAGTAGCAAAAGGTCGGCCTCGCTGAGGCGGTCGGGCGCGGTGGAGGCCTGGTGCCAGTACGGATAAATCAGCGATGGACGGCTTACTTCTTCCAGGCGCCGCAACTCTTCTTCGTTCAGGATCAGGTTGGCCGCGTGCAGGTTGTCTTTAAGCTGTTCCGCGTTACGGGCACCAATGATGACCGAGGTGATCGTTGGGCGTGCCAACAGCCAGGCCAGCGCGATTTGTGCCGCAGATATGCTGCGGGAGTGAGCGATGTCCACCAGCACCTCGACAATATCAAACAGCGCCTGTTGATCGCGTACCGGCGGTTCACCCCAGTTGGCCAGATGGCGGGTGCCTTCTGGCGTAGGTTGGTTACGGCGATATTTGCCCGACAGCAGGCCACCGGCCAATGGGCTCCAGACCAACACACCAAACCCCTGATCCTGAGCGATCGGCAGCAGTTCGTATTCGGCCTCACGTGCCTGAAGGCTGTAATGGATCTGCTGGCTGACCGGGCGCACCAATCCTAGCCGTTCGGCGCAGCCCTGATGCTTCATCAGATGCCAGCCGGAGAAGTTGGACAAGCCGGTATAGCGCACCTTACCGCTGCTCACCAGATCCTCCAGCGCCCGCAGCGTTTCCTCCACCGGAGTGATGCCGTCCCATTCGTGTAACTGATAGAGATCGAGATAGTCGGTATTCAGGCGTTTCAGGCTGGCTTCGCAGGCGCGGATCAGGTGGTGGCGTGACAGCCCGGCGTCGTTCGGGCCGCTGCCCATCGGGAAGCGGGCCTTGCTGGCGACCAGCACCTCGTGGCGTTTACTGCCCAATGCCTGGCCGAGGATCTCTTCCGATTGGCCTGCCGAGTAGACATCGGCGGTATCGAACAGGTTGATCCCGGCGTCTATGCACATGGCGATCTGATTACGCGCCTCGTTGACATCGGTCGTGCCGGTTTTGGCGAACTTGCCTTGCCCTCCAAAGGTCATGGTGCCCAAACTTAGCGCCGAAACTTTCAGGCCGGAACGGCCAAGTTGACGGTATTCCATCTTTAACTCCTTACCTTGGTTGCCATAGATTTTTCAGACGTAGCTGGCGCGTTTTTCTTCTGGCGGATTTCATTTCCTGCCTCCGCGCCCAACGTAAAGTTATCCAACACCGCCAACAGGGCGATGACGCCAATCACGACAAAGGCCAGTTGAAAATCGGCCAGCGATACCATGCCATGTTGTTGCGGCATCAGCATCTCTGCCAGCCGCAACGCCAGTGCGCCGATGGCGATCCCCAGGCCGCTGCCCATCTGCTGGGCCATGTTGAACAGCGTATTGGCTCCGCTCATGCGCGGCTGTGGCACTTCGGAAAACGCCAGCGTATTGAGCGCGGTGAACTGCATTGAACGCGTCAGGCCACTGATAAACAACAGCGCCAGGATCAGCCAGGTGGGGGTCTGCGGGGTCAGCAATGCACAGGCAAAGATGGTGGCCGCGTTGAGTAACCCGTTGACCACCAGCGTGGTGCGAAAACGAAACCGGTAAAGGATCGGTGAGGTAAACGGTTTCATCACCAGATTGCCCGCGAACACCGCCAGCACCAGTAGTCCTGCATCGAAGGCGTTCAACCCAAAGCCGATTTGAAACAGCAAGGGCAGCAGGAACGGCACGGCTCCGATAGCAATGCGGAATAGGGTACCGCCCTTAATGGTGACACTGTAACTTTTTATCCGCATTGCCCAGAGATCCATCAAGGGATAAGCGTGGCGTTTGGCATGGCGTATCGCCAGGCTTCCCAGTACCAGACTACCCAACAGACAAGACAGTGGCACCAGCCAGGAAAGCTGCGGGCTATTGATCAGATCCAGTCCAAACATCAGCCCAAAGCAGGCGACACCGGTAAGTGCAAAGCCCAATCCATCAAAGGGAACGCCTTTCTGCGCTGGCTCATAGGGGATCAGTCGCCAGGCGAAGAACAACGCTAGCAGGCCAAGCGGCACGTTGAGGATAAAAATCCAGTGCCAGGAGGCATAGGTGGTGATGAAACCGCCCACTGGTGGCCCCAGGATCGGGGCCGCCAGTCCTGGCCAGGTGATGGTGGCAATGGCGTTGATCAGATCGGGTTTGGCGGTATTGCGCAGTACCACCAGGCGGCCTACCGGCACCATGAGTGCGCCGCCAAAGCCTTGCAGGATACGAGCGGCGGTAAATTGCGGCAAGGTGGTGCTGAGGGCGCATAGCACCGAGGCCAGGGTAAAAATAACGATGGCGGCGGTGAAAATATTGCGGGCGCCAAAGCGGTTGGCGATCCAGCCGCTGGCGGGGATAAATACCGTCAGGGTGAGAATATAGGCAGAAACCCCGATGTTCATATCTACCGGATGTACGCCAAAGGCCGCCGCCATTTGCGGCATGGCGGTGACGATCACCGTGCCATCCAGGTTTTCCATAAAGAATGCCCCGGCGACCAGCAGAGGGAGCGCGCTAGCACGGGAGAACCAGGTCATGGACGGCTCCGGCTGGAGCACGTGAAACACGCAGGCATAACAGAAACCCCGTTTCAAAAATCGCAACGTCGGCAGAGTTTTTGAGCATAACGCATCACGGACAGGTTAAGAAGAGGTTAAGTGGGTGATTGATCGGCTAACGTTAACGCTCAACCGATCATCGGGCACGTAAACCGTAGTGGTTCGACAGCGCTGCTACTGTTTAATGAATTCAATCCTCGCGACCAAGTACGGTTAAAATAGCCAGGGGTAAAGCGAGTTAAACAATAAACATTAATATGGAGGGCGACTCACGTGCCGCTGATGCATTTTTTATGATGATCCCTATTTGACACCTATCACAGATTAACAAACTAGCGTGTTGATTTTAATGAAACATCGTTTCTTTTATTTTAAGTGAGCAGCAAAAGGGATAACATTCAATGCGCTGATTACAGCGACCTTGACTGTGCTTCTAGTGATAAGGGATCCCCATGAGAATATCGCTCTCACCTTCCTATAAAACGATTAAGACTATGCTTTTGTTGATGGCAACCGGTTTAATGGCAACCACTCCACAGGCGTCTGCCGCGCCAATGAACAAACCAGCCCCGCAGCAATTACAGGTTCCAACGCTGTCGCCTGACGACAGTAGCTTGATGTTGGTGTGGCAAGCGCCAGAGGATACCGGCGAGATCGTTGACTATCTGGTTTACTCAGAAGGGCAACTGTTGGGTAAGGCGAGTGAAAATAACGATCGGTTTTCGCCTGCCAAACCTTACATCAATCAATTTTATGCCAATGACAAAGATAAGTTCTCGCAACGGATCGTGATCCAGAATTTCAAAGTAACGGGTTTAAAGCCCGAGAGTCAGTATTCGTTTACCGTCAAAGCGCTCTATGCCGATGGTACGCAGTCAGACGCCAGTCAAAGCATTACGGCCAAAACCACCCCGTTACCGACAGTGATTAATATCACGGATTTTGGTGCAAAAGGGGATAGCACCACGCTGAATACCAAAGCGATTCAACAGGCGATTGATGCTTGCCAACCTGGCTGCCGGCTTGATGTTCCTGCGGGAGTTTATAAAACGGGAGCGCTATGGTTGAAAAGTGATATGACGCTCAACCTGCAAGCGGGTTCGACCTTGCTGGGTTCTGATGACCCGGCAGATTATCCGCCAGCTTACCGGCTGTATAGCTATTCCACAGAAATGCGGCCCGCCTCCTTGCTTAATGCCATTGACCCGGAACACGCAGAGCCGGGAACTTTCCACAATATCCGCATTGTTGGGCCTGGCGTGATTGACGGCAATGGCTGGTTACGCCAGAAAAGCGCCGAGATTGTCGATGAGGTGGGGAACCGCCTGCCACAGTATATTTCCAGTAACAACCGGGAGGTCCATAACGATGGCATCCTGGCTAAACATCAGGTTGCCAAAGCGGTGGCCGAAGGTGTACCGCTACAAATCGCTTACGGGCAGCGCCGATCCAGCCTGGTGACATTACGTGGCGTCGAGAATGTTTACCTGGCCGACTTTACAGCACGCAATCCGGCTTTCCACGGCGTCATGCTGTTGGAAAGCCACAATGTAACTGCCAATAACCTGATCCATCAGACCTTTGATGCCAACAATGGCGACGGTATCGAGTTTGGTAACAGTCAGAATGTGATCGTGATGAATAACTTCTTTGATACGGGTGATGACTGCATCAACTTCGCGGCAGGCACCGGTGAAAAAGCGCGCGAGCAACCTTCAATGAAGGGGGCCTGGTTATTCAACAACTATCTGCGCCGGGGGCATGGTGCGGTGGTGACGGGCAGCCATACCGGGGCCTGGATTGAGGACATTCTGGCCGAAAACAACGTCATCTACCTGACCGATGTCGGTTTGCGCGCCAAGAGCACCACGGATATCGGCGGTGGGGCCCGTAACATCACCTTCCGCAATAATGCCATGCGGGATATTCTCCGCCAGCCGGTGATCCTGACGTTGAATTACTCCGATCCTAACGCCAAGATTGATTACCCTGCGGCGAAGGAACCGGCTCAGTTTTATAATGTCCTGGTGCAGAACGTCACGGTACAGGGAACGTTGGGGGATAAGCCAGCCATCGAAATCAAAGGGAATAGTGAAAAGAATGCCTGGCATCGACAGATCCGCTTCAACAATGTGCATTTCGATAATGTGCCGCCCACTGCCATCAGCGATTTAGCAGACAGCCAGTTTGACCACGTGACGTTTAGCCACTTACGTGGCGATGATCCTTGGCATTTCAACGCTGTCCGGAACGTGACCATCGATGGTAAGCCTGTAGTACCATAATGAACTTCAAGAGTCTGTCAGGCAGGGTTTTCCCTGCCTGTTAACCCACCCGTTCCAGCAGCTCGGGCATCATAACGAGCCAAATCCCAACGTCTCTTGCCGGTTAACCGCTGCTAAATGTGCAAAAAAAGAGTTACGGGACACATCCAGGTGTGATTGCAACTTATCTTTGCTCAAATGACCATCTGGGCCTAAGCTAGGCTATGTTGCTGAATTTGCAGCTTCTATCCAAGTGGACGCCGCGTAACGCGTTGCCACATGACGACATGGAGGAGTTTCGATTTGATGCGTTTATCAACCCTGATGCTGGCGATCGGCGTTGCGTTAAGCACGCCCGCGCTGGCAGAAACGAACACCCAGACTAAGGAGGCGAATGTGAGCGGAGAAGTTAATCAGGATAAGCGGGGAGAAAACCCGTTCTTTACCGCCAGTCAGTTGCCATTCCAGGCTCCTCGTTTTGATGCCATCAGCGAAAGCGACTATGCCCCGGCCATCGCCGCCGGTATCCAGCAAAAACTTGCGCAAATCGAGCAGATTGCCAATAACCCGGCAGCGCCCACCTTCGAAAATACCTTTGTGGCGCTGGAAAAAAGTGGCGCGCTGCTGACGCGCACCATGAACGTTTTTAGCGCGATGACCTCCGCCAACACCAGCGACGCCTTGCAAAAACTGGATGAAGAAACCTCGCCGAAGCTGGCCGCGTTAGACGATGCCATTATGCTGAACAGCAAGCTGTTTGCGCGCATCAAGGCGATTTACGACCAGCGGGATAGCCTGAAACTGGATGCCGAATCCCTGCGGTTGGTTGAAGTGACCTACAAGAACTACGTGCTGGCCGGTGCCAACCTTTCTGATGCGGACAAAACCCAACTGAAAGCGTTAAACCAGGAAGCGGCGACGCTGAGCACCCAGTTCACCAATAAATTACTGGCCGCCAGCAAAAATGGCGCATTGGCGATCGGTGATAAAAGCCTGCTGGCCGGTCTTTCAGACGGCGAGTTAGCGGCAGCCGCTCAGGCCGCCAGCGAGCGCAAGCTGGATAAGCAGTGGCTGTTGGTGTTACAGAACACCACGCAGCAGCCCGATCTGCAAAGCCTGCAAAATCGCGATACTCGGCAAAAGTTGTTTGAAGCGTCGATCAATCGGGCAGAAAAAAATGATGCCAACGATACCCGCCAAACCCTGGCGCGGTTAGCCAAAGTGCGTGCCGAGCAGGCCAAACTGCTGGGCTTCCCGAACTATGCCGCCTGGAAGTTGCAAAACCAGATGGCGAAAACCCCGGATGCGGCGCTGGCGTTTATGCGTGATATCGTGCCTGCCGCCACCGGCCGGGCAGAGCGCGAAGCCAAAGATATTCAGGCGATGATCGATCGACAGAATGGCGGTTTTAAACTGGCCGCCTGGGATTGGCAGTTCTACGCCGAGCAGGTGCGTAAAGAGAAGTACGATCTGGATGAGTCACAGATCAAACCTTACTTTGAGATAAACAACGTGCTGCATAATGGCGTGTTCTACGCTGCCAATCTGTTGTACGGCATCAGCTTTAAAGAGCGCAAAGATATCCCGGTCTATCATCCTGACGTGCGCGTGTACGAGGTATTTGATAAAGACGGCCAATCCCTGGCGCTGTTCTACACCGATTTCTTCAAGCGTGATAACAAAGGCGGTGGTGCCTGGATGAGCAACTTCGTTGAGCAGTCCAAACTCAACGGCACCAAACCGGTGATCTACAATGTCTCCAACTTTACCAAGCCCGCGGCGGGGCAGCCGGCGTTGTTGTCCTACGATGATGTGATCACCATGTTCCATGAGTTCGGCCATGCGCTGCACGGCATGTTTGCCGATCAGCAATACCCGAGCCTGTCTGGGACCAATACCGCCCGCGATTTTGTTGAGTTCCCGTCGCAGTTTAACGAGCACTGGGCCAGCGATCCCAAGGTATTCGCCCACTTCGCCAAGCATTACCAAACCGGCGCGGCAATGCCGCAGGAGTTGGTCGATAAGATTAACAAAGCCGACAAGTTCAACAAGGGCTATGCCATGACCGAGCTGTTGGCCGCCGCGCTGCTGGACATGCACTGGCATATGTTGACGGCCGACCAACCCCAGCAGGACGTCGACAAGTTCGAGGCCGCATCGTTGCGTCAGGACAAGATCGATCTCAGCTATGTACCACCGCGCTATCGTTCCAGCTATTTCCAGCATATCTGGGGCAACGGCTATGCCGCGGGTTATTACGCCTATCTGTGGACGGAGATGTTGGCGGATGATGCCTTCCAGTGGTTCAGCGATAACGGCGGATTAACGGCAGAGAATGGCCAGCGCTTCCGCGATCAAATATTGTCGCAGGGCAACAGCCAGGATCTGGAGAAGCTGTATGTGAAGTGGCGTGGGCAAGAACCGAGCATTGAACCCATGCTGATCAACCGTGGGCTGAAAGATAAGTAAGCCCCGTTTTGCATGCTCCGGGGGCAGGTGACCGCCTCCGGATTTTGAGCAGCGAGACAAGCAAAGCAGATTATGTGAAGCCGATCGTTTTTCCATGTAAGCGAAATTAACCATGACAAGATTAATCCTGGTAATTAATAGGGCTACCAACACTTGTTGGTTAATATAACTAAAAAATCCATCCCTTTGTTTTAATGCGTTTATCTTCAGCACAAAATTTTGGCCCCGCCTAAAAGCCATAAAAAACGGCGCTTCAAGCCTGGATTAATATGATTAGCATCACAGATTAATCACTGAAAGCCGCGTGAAGGCAAGTTACGATCATAATCTCAACTCCTGCAATTGCCGCTTTACTGTTGTCGGTTGCCGATTTAAAACAAACACCTGTTTAAAAACAAACAAGTGTTAACTATGACCAATCGGGAAAAACAGATACTGCAACTCCTTCGGCGGGACCCGTTGATTCAACAACACGAAATCGCCGACATTCTAGGTATTAGCCGTTCTGGTGTGGCGGGGCACATCATGAATCTAATGAATAAAGGTTATATTAAAGGTAAAGGCTATATTCTGTCCGAACATCGTTATGTGGTCACCGTGGGTTCGGTCAATATGGACGTTTGCGGCTATGCCAATACGCAATTGGTTTATGAAGATTCCAACCCAGGGAAAATAAAATGTACCCCGGGTGGCGTTGGCCGCAATATATCACAAAATATTGCGTTATTAGGGGCCGAATGCCACCTGGTTTCCGTCGTCGGCGATGATTTTTACGGCACGACGTTGCTGGAACAGGCAAAATTGGCCGGTGTCAACGTGGATAATTGCCACCGGTTGCACGGTGAAAGCACCTCGACCTATGTTTCGCTGCTAGATGGTCATGGCGAAATGCTGGTTGCGATTAATGACATGCGCATCCTGGAAAAATTGACTCCGGCGCTGTTATCCCATTCCAAGGATTTAATTCAGCACAGCGGCGTATTGGTGCTGGATTGCAACCTGACCGAAGACGCGCTGGCCTGGCTATTTACCCATGCCGGTAACGTGCCGGTATTTGTCGATACGGTTTCCGCCTTTAAAGCGCCGAAAATCAAAAACTGGCTCTCGCATATTCATACCTTGAAGCCGAACCGGATTGAGGCGGAGATCCTCAGCGGGATGAAAATCTCCCAGACCAGTGACGCACCGGCGGTGGCCCAATGGTTCCACCAGCAAGGGGTACAGCGTTTGGCGCTGAGTATGGGCAGCCACGGCGTTTATTACAGTGAAATGGACGGCCAGCAAGGCTGGTCGGCACCGCTGCCAACCCAGGTGGTCAACGTCACCGGAGCCGGGGATGCCATGATGGCGGGGCTGGTGAGCTGCTGGCTGGAGGATTTCCCACTCGATTACAGTATTCGTTTTGCCCAGGGCTGTTCGGCAATGACCCTGGCTTCTGAGTTCACCAATAACCCGAATCTGTCGCAAGGCAGCGTTCAAAAACTTTTGGAATTACAATCATGCAAAATAGCCTAATCACCAATCAATATCTGGATATTGCTCCAGAAGTAGCGCAGGCCCTGGCAGAGAATCGCCCGGTAGTGGCATTGGAATCAACGATTATTTCCCACGGCATGCCTTACCCGCAGAACGTTGAAACCGCCTTGCAGGTCGAGGACAAGATCCGGGCCAATGGCGCGGTGCCGGCGACCATTGCGGTGATCAATGGGCGGATGAAAGCGGGGCTTTCCCATGATGAGATCGAAACACTGGGCCGTGAAGGACACCGGGTCGCCAAAGTGAGCCGCCGCGACTTGCCCTTCGTGATTGCCAGCGGCAAAAACGGCGCGACAACGGTGGCCTCAACCATGATCATTGCTGAACTGGCCGGGATCAGCGTGTTCGCCACCGGGGGAATAGGTGGTGTGCACCGTGGTGCTCAGCAGACGTTTGATATTTCGGCCGATTTACAGGAATTGGCACAAACCAACGTGGCGGTGGTTTGCGCCGGTGCCAAATCGATCCTGGATCTTGGTTTGACCGCCGAATACCTGGAGACACATGGTGTGCCTCTGGTGGGTTATGGCACGGACAGCTTGCCCGCATTCTTCAGCCGAACCAGCCCTTACTCCGTCAGCGTGCGCCTGGATACGCCACAGGACATTGCCCGGGCGATGGCCGCCAAGTGGGCTGCTGGCTTGCAGGGGGGGATGGTGATTGCCAATCCAATCCCAGAGCAGTACGCCATGCCAGAAGATAAGATCAATCAGGCGATCGGGCAGGCTGTAAAAGAAGCGGAGGAACAGGGTATATCCGGTAAGGAGAGCACGCCGTTCCTGCTGGCCAGGGTAGCCGAATTGACCGGGGGCGACAGTTTGCAGGCCAATATTCAGCTGGTGTTTAATAATGCCGAGTTGGCGGCCAAGATTGCCGGTCACTATCAGCTAAATTGCGCATAACGTTTTAATCTGTACGCTACGTTTGTCCTTAATAAATCGCTTCTGCCTCGGCAGACGGTACGCTATTGCCGTTTGTTGAGGCATGAAATGAATAAACAAAACAGAAGGGGGCATTATGGATTTATTGCGCAGTTTGGCAGGTATTATCATCCTGTTATTGATTGGATTTGTTTTTTCGGTAAATAAAAAGAAAATCAGCCTGCGTACGGTAGGTGCCGCATTATTACTGCAGATATTGCTCGGTGCGATCATGTTGTATGTTCCCGCGGGAAAATGGGCAATTAACGCTATTGCCAGCGGTGTCAATCGCGTTATCTCTTACAGCGATGCGGGGAGCGCATTTATTTTTGGCGGCCTGGTAGGGCCGAAAATGAATGAGCTTTTCGATGGCGCAGGTTTTGTCTTTGCCTTTCACGTTTTGCCTGCCATTATTTTTATCACTTCGCTGATCTCTATTTTATATTACCTTGGGGTGATGAAGTGGGTGATCAATATCCTTGGCTATGTGTTCCAGCGGTTGATGAATATCAGCAAGGTGGAGTCCTTTGCCGCCGTCACCACCATTTTCCTGGGGCAGAATGAGTTACCTGCGGTGCTGAAGCCGTTTGTCAAACACATGAATCGCAATGAACTGTTCACGGTGATCTGTAGCGGCATGGCCTCGATTGCCGGTTCGATGCTGGTTGGTTATGCCGGCTTGGGCGTCCCCATTGAGTATCTGTTGGCTGCCTCCCTGATGGCTATCCCTGGGGGGATCCTGTTTGCCCGCTTGCTTAGCCCGGCGACGGAGCCTTCCCGCGTTGAGTTCAACGAAATGTCATTCAGCGATAAACGTCCCGCCAGCATTATCGAAGCGGCGGCCAATGGCGCCATGTTGGGGCTGAAAATTGCGGTGGGTGTTGCCACGGTGGTGATGGCCTTTGTGGCACTGATCGCGCTGATCAACGGCATCATTGGCGGCGTGGGCGGCCTGTTTGGCGTTGAAAGCGTCAGCCTGCAAAGCCTGCTGGGCTATCTGTTTGCTCCGTTGGCCTACATTATGGGCGTAAGCTGGGAACACGCCGATCTGGCCGGGGGGCTGATTGGTCAGAAACTGGCAATTAACGAGTTTGTTGCCTATCTCAGTTTCTCTCCTTATCTGCAAGAAAGCGCGATGCTGCTCGATCCGAAAACCATTGCGGTGATCTCGTTTGCCCTGTGTGGTTTTGCCAATTTTGGCTCTATAGCCGTGGTGGTGGGGGCGTTTAGCGCGGTGGTGCCGGAAAGGGCCTCCGAAATTGCTCAGTTGGGATTCCGTGCCTTACTGGCGGCGACGCTTTCTAATCTGATGAGTGCCACCATAGCCGGGTTGTTTATCGGCCTGGGTGGCGTTTAGATAGCACTCCGGGGCGATCCTGGGCCAGAAAGTAGGGGCGCTGCATCCAGCGCCCGTCACTATTCCAATAACCCACGCTGGCGTAAAGTGAATCGGGTCGCTTCGTTCAAATCGTAGCTGGCCAGCTCATCCTTCGGCACCCAGGCATAATCTTCAAACTCATCATTTATCGTAATGGTGCGATTGGCGGCGTGGCAGTCAAAAATCAGGTAAATCATATAAATTTGCTCTTTGCTGCCGTCTTCATAGGTCTTGACCCGCACGTCGTCGCGGAATGTCCAGGGTTGGATGCGATCGAGTATCAGCTCGCTCCCCAGTTCTTCACACACCTCACGGCGCAATGCTTCCTCGATGGTTTCCCCTGGTTCGGTGCCGCCACCAGAGAGCGCCCACTGGCCGGGGAAGACGCCCTTATGGGAAGCCATTTTGCATAGCAGATAGGCGTTATCGTTTTCGATTAACGGGCAGACAATAATACGTTGACGCATCGTAACTCCATTTTTCAAGGACATCTGACTGATGAGGATAGGGGCAATGGTGCACGTTTAAAACCCCTATTGGCTGAAGTTATACGTTTCATAAAGCCTGATCGTGCGGCGATTTTGCTCCGCAATCGAACCGGGTTATGTTGATTGAGTTTTAAACAGCCGGGTGGTCAGTGGCCTTGGTTTTAGCATGGGTACTCTGAAGGACTAGCGGTATCGCAATCAAATAAACAGCGGCTACCGAAAGCCACACAGCACCAGGCCATTCCTGTTGGACGGCGAAATAGACGGTTGAGAAAAAAAGTGGTGCGACGATCGATGCCAAGCTGATCGCCGAGGTTAGCACCCCCTGCAACTGACCCTGGCGATCGGGATCGACCTGGCGGGTAACCAGCGCCTGTAGTGCCGGGTTCCCAATACCGCCGAGTGCAAAGATAGGCATGATAACAAACACCATCCAGCCTTCACGGACGAAGGCCAATGCAACAAGCGCTGAGCAGGCACAGGCGATACCAATGAGAATCGCGCCACGCTCGCCAAATAGTCTGGTCGCAGGTCCGGGTAGGAAAATTTGCACCAACGTCTGAAAGACCCCAAATGCCCCCAGCGAGAGTCCAATCCAAAAACCATTCCATTGGAACGCATCATATCCCCACAGCGCCCAGCATATGCCATAAGCCTCCCCGGTAGCGCTAAGGATAAAAAAGGTCATGACAATCGGCAGCAGCCCTCTGATGGAAAAGGCCCAGCGCAGTGGTCTGAGTGGGTTGAGCGCGGAGAGATTGATCTTTTCACGACTGGGGGGGCGGGATTCGGGTAGTACGAACCAGGCCATCAGAAAATTGCAGCCATTGAGGACAGCTGCCGCAATGAAAGGGAGCCGCAACCAATGATCACCCAGGACACCGCCAAGTACCGGTCCAATAATAAAACCCATACCGAACATTGCGTTGAACAAACCAAAACGACGCGCTCGTTTTTCAGGCGGAGTGATATCGGTAATGTAGGCCATGGCTACCGCCACATTGGCGCTGGTCATTCCTGCGATGGCTCGGCCAAGCAATAACATCCACAGATGGGGCGAAAAGGTGAGGAACAGGTAGTTAAGGACTGCACCGCCAAGGGAGATCATCAACACCGGTTTGCGCCCCAGACGGTCACTCAAAGCACCGAGCACTGGGGCGAAAATAAACTGCATGACGGCATAGAGGGCCGTCATGATGCCAATATAGAGTGCAACGTTGCTGGTATGGGTAAGGTCTTTGAGCAGTGAGGGCAGGATTGGGAAAATAATACCGATGCCAATCGCATCAAGGACAATGGTGGTGAAAATAATAATAAGAGGTTTGTTCATTCAACGTTCCTGTCGAAACTCAGATTTAGCACACAAGACATTAAATCTGTGACGGTGCCTGAAATTTTTCAGACGATAAAGGAAAACGCTGGCCGATCCAAGTACATAACGCACTGCTGGCGTGTTCGTCGCTCACCTAAGTGGACGATTTTTCGCGAGATCGGTACCTTTATACTTTACTGGGGGTTATGGCAACATCGGCTCGGAGCATTTTGCGAATTGCCAAAACAATGGGATGAGAACAGGAATCCTCACCCCGCAGGTTTACAGTTTTGCCCGGTACTCGTCTTCCCATTGGCTCATTGAAGCCCAGAACGGGCGCGGTGTGCGCTTTTGCAGCAGGTCGAGCAGAAGATCCAGATGAGTGTGCCAGCCACTGGCGACGCTGAGCATGGTTTCACGATTGGCCAAGCGGCGGTGGGTCAGGGTCAACAGCACATTATCCCCTTGCTCGGTCAGCTCAATCGTGACTTCCGAAGGGCGGGTTTCCCCCGTCTCTGCCCAGGTAAAGCTCACCAGATGCGGCGGAAGTATGCAGGTGATATGGCCAACCTGAGTGACTTTACCGGCGCAGGATTTGTATTTTGCCGGCGGCTTTTCGTCCTCACCGGCCAAATCGGCATTGCAGAACAAAAGCTCAATCTTGGCCCCGACCTGCATTGGCATCTCACCAGCGGCCAGCCAACTGGCACGTTTATCCGATTCAATCAGGTAGGCCCAGACGCGTTTGAGTGGGCCGGGCAGCAACCGCTGGATACGCAGCGTACCGGTTTCAATAATCATACCGTAGTCGTTCATGATTCACTCCGTCGGTGGAGACGAGTCGGCCTGTAGCAGCGCAAGCTCTAGCGCGTCCAACCGCTCATTCCAGAAATGTTCGTAGGTTTGCAGCCAGTGCATGGCCTGCGCCATCGGCTCGGGAGCGAGCCGGCAGATATGGTTTCTTCCCTGCACGGTGCGTTGCACCAGCCCGGCCTGCTCAAGCGCTTTGATATGCTTGGAAGCACCGGCAAACGACATCTCGAACGGGGCAGCCAGTTCACCGATGCTATGTTCGCCTTCGGCCAACGTACGCAGAATGGCACGCCTGGTGGGGTCGGCCAGCGCATGAAAAATGGCGTCTAGCGGTGAGGAAGATAATTTAACCATATGGTTAAATATAGAACGCCAACGGCAATACTCAACCTGTTCGTTGAATATTTTTTAACCTTGTCACATAAAAATTGTGGGTAAGGCATTACATCGGGGGATGATCCAGCATGGTGAGGGCGGTCTTAACCGCTTGCTTCAGGCGGGCCTGGCTGACACCATCGCGAGCCTGAATGGATAAGCCATGCAAAAACGCGGCAAAATAATCGCCGAGGCTCTCGGCATCGGTGTTGGCGGGCAGCTCTCCAGCCTGTACCGCAGCCTTTACCTGGTCAATGATACCTTGGGTACGCTGTTGGCGGTGTTCCATCAACCAGTTGCGTATGCCCTGATTGTCCTCGCTGACGCTGGCCGCGGAAGAAACCACCATGCAGCCTTGGGGGAGAGCAACGTCGCTATACAGCGTAGCCGCGTCATTCAGCATTTGTTCGAGTGCAGCCCTTATATTGGCGTTTTCCGTAAAAGCGCGCTCGGCAAAGCCGCCTTCGTGGGCCTCGTAATGTTCTATCGCTTCACGGAACAACAACTCTTTTGATCCAAAGGCTTTGTAGATCCGCGCCGAAGCAATGCCCAATTCGGCCACCAGGTCAGACATTGAAGTGCCTTCAAATCCTTGCCGCCAAAATAAATCCCGTGCTTTCAGGAGTGCCTGTTCACGGTCGAACTCCCTTGGTCTACCTGCCATTGTCATCTTCTCCGGTGTTCTGCTGCGGGCTATAGGATCGCTTAAATCGTGGATAACGCCAACGAATTTCAAAAATCCGCTTGCCGATAATCCGATTTAAGCCTATTGTTTGTCAACCGACAAACAATAGGAAAGACGATGAAAACGATTAAAGGCCCCAGCCTCCACCTTGCCCAATTTAGCGATGCCACCGCTCCATTTGACAGCCTGCCTGCCATTGCTGCCTGGGCGAAGGAAACCGGCTTTAAAGCCTTGCAGATCCCGGCATGGGATAGCCGGTTGTTTGATGTTAAAACGGCGGCAGAGAGCCAAAGTTATTGCGATGACGTCACCGGTATGTTGGCCGAACACGGGCTGGTCGTCAGCGAATTAACCACGCATATCTTTGGCCAACTGATGGCGGTACATCCCGCCTATGACGCGCTATGCGACAGCTTTGTACCGGAAGGATTGCGCGGTAATCCTCATGCTCGAACGCAGTGGGCGAAAGAAAACCTGCTGCTGGCGGCAAAAGCTTCCGCACGGCTAGGCCTGACGGAAATGGGCACCTTCTCCGGTTCATTGGCGTGGCCCTACCTGTTCCCATTTCCACAACGCCCAGAAGGGTTGATTGAAACCGCCTTCGATGAGCTGGCCAAGCGTTGGCTACCGGTGCTCGACGCCTGTGATGAGCAGGGCATCAACCTGTGTTATGAGATCCACCCCAGCGAAGATCTGCATGACGGCATTACCTTTGAGATGTTCCATCAGCGCGTTGCGGGCCACCCACGTTGCCAAATGCTGTTCGATCCTAGCCATTTCGTGTTGCAACAGCTTAACTATCTGGAATTTATTGATATCTATAAAGATCACATCCGCATGTTTCACGTCAAGGATGCAGAGTTCAACCCTATCGGTCGGCAGGGGATTTACGGCGGCTATCAGTCGTGGGCGGATCGTGCCGGGCGCTTCCGTTCATTAGGTGATGGGCAAGTGGACTTTAAAGGGATCTTCTCCAAGTTGACGCAGTACGACTATGCCGGCTGGGCGACGCTGGAATGGGAATGCTGCCTGAAGCATCCACAAACCGGGGCGCAAGAAGGAGCGGCGTTTATCCGCAACCATATTATTCCCGTCACGGATAAAGTGTTCGACGACTTTGCCGGTGCGCCGGTCAATCAACAACAAATCAACGCCTTACTGGGCATTCGCTAACTTCCGGAGCACCTTATGACTATGCAAACTCACGGGCCATTATCCAATGGGCTCGAGGCCGAACACGTCTATCTCAAGATCAACGGCAACCGTATCCACTGCGCCATTGCCGGTAGCGGCCAGCCGGTATTGCTGCTCCCTGGCTGGCCACAAACCTGGTACACCTGGCGTTACGTCATGCAGGCGTTAGCTAGTGCGGGTTTTCAGGCGATTGCGGTAGATCCCCCTGGAATGGGTGATTCGGACAAACCCCTTGGCGGCTATGACACCGGCAGCGTGGCAGAAAAACTCCATCAGGTCATGGCGCAACTGGGGCATCAGCGTTATGCGGTGATCGGCCATGATATTGGCATGTGGCTGGGTTACGCGCTGGCCAGTGATTATCCGCAGACGGTCAGCAGGCTGGTTTTGACCGAGGCGGTGATCCCCGGGTTGGCGGAAGCTCCACCGATCTTTGTTCCCGCCGAGGACAACATTTTCCTGTGGCATTTCATGTTTAACCAATTAACCGACCTGCCCGAAGCCTTGACCACCGGCAGAGAGGCGGAGTATTTGGGGTATATTTTCAACCGCTGGTCTTTCCGCCGCGATCGCGTCGCCGCAGAAACCTATATAGCGGCTTATTCGGTGCCAGGTAGTTTGCGGGCCGGTTTTGATTATTACCGGGCTATCCCGGAAACCATCCGGCAAAACCAGCAGCGGGCTAAAACCCAGCTGCCGATGCCGGTGCTGACGATAGGTGCCGAGCATGCTACTCGTGATGCACCGTTCCTTACCTTGCAAGGTAAAGCTTGCCATCTTCAAGGGGAAATGGTGCCCGGCTGTGGGCATTTTATTACCGAGGAAAGCCATGAGGGATTTATCGCCCTGATCCTGCCTTTTTTACTGGAGGGCAAAGATCATGCCGCTGGATAAGCAGATCGCGCTGTTTTTGCAGCAACAGGCCGATGCGACTGCGCCATCTTCATTGGAGGCACTGCGCACGCAGACGGCGGTTGGGTTACGGAGCTTGCAGGGAGAGCCACAGCCCGTCCAGGGAATATCGGAATTCCACATCCCGGTCAGCGGTGGGCAGACTATTGCCGTGCGTGGTTATATTCCCTTGAATGCCTTAGTGGATGAACCGCTTGCGTCAATGGTGTTCGCACACGGTGGCGGTTGGTGTCTGGGGTCGCTAGACGTTTATGATGTGCCTTGCCGCGCGTTGGCCAATGCGACTGGGCGAATGATCCTGTCCGTCGATTATCGTCTGGCGCCGGAATATCCTTTTCCGACGCCATTGGATGATGTTTATCAGGCGCTCTGCTGGGCTTCGGAACAAGCCACCCACATCGGTATCGATCCTCTGCGGATCGCGCTAGGCGGGGATAGTGCAGGAGGGAATCTGGCTGCGGCAGTCGCTCTGATGGCCAGAGATCGCGCGGGGCCAACCGTAGAACATCAATATCTGCTTTATCCGGCTCTCGATAGCGGGATGACGATGCCAAGCTTTAGCCAATATGGCGAGGGTTATTATCTGACGCAGGAGGTGATGAGCTGGTGCTGGGAGAATTATTTAGGGCAGGAGTCGGATCGACAGCAGCCTTATGCGTCACCATGGTATGCAGAAACCGTGGCAGATTTGCCGCCTGCCACGATCCTGGTTTGTGAATACGATCCGCTGCGGGATGAGGGCGAACGCTATGCGCAGCGCTTACAGGCAGCAGGCATTAGCGTGAAATGCCAACGCTTGCCCGGTATGGTGCATGCCTGTATGCATATGACCGGCTTGACCCCAGCGGCCCAGTCTTTATTTACTGCGCTGGAGACATCGGCTTAACTTTGTTGCCTGCCAGGGAATGGCGGGACAAAGCGGCATTAAAATGATAAATCTGATGTTGATGACTCCGAGAAAGAGTAAGGAACCCGATAAGTGCAAGGTGTGCCAGAACAGTTTCCGTTTGAAAAAGACCGCGCCCAGTTCCGGCATTTGCCGCAGCTGCCGGGCGTGGAGCTTTATCAGGCCCATATCGATCGCTACGCGTTTGAACCGCACGCCCATGATGCGTTTGGCATCGGCACGGTGGAGGCGGGCGCGGAGCGCTTTCGCTACCGGGGGGCACAGCATCTGGCCGCACCCGGATCCTTGGTGTTGATGAACCCGGATGAGCTGCATACCGGTGAAGCGGAAACCGCAGGTGGCTGGAACTATCGCATGATCTATCTGGAAGCGGCGGCGCTGGAGCGAATTTCCGGCGAGAAGGGCTGCTGGTTTAATGAAGTGATCCATCATGATGCGGCAGCGGCCAAACGGCTGTCGCAAACCTTGGCGGCGCTATGGCAAACCCGCGACAGCTTGGCGCTCGATAGCTTGTTGCTCTCCGTGGTTAATATTTTCCGGCCCTATACGCGCATTGCTCAGCCACAACAGAATGAAGCCGCTCACCGCATGACCATCGTGAAGGAGTATTTGCGGGATAACTTCGCCTCACCGATCACGTTGAGCGATCTGGCGGCTTTGGTGTCGCTTAGCCCTTACCATTTCCAGCGTAAATTCAAGACTCAATTCCACGTGACCCCACATCAGATGCTGATGGCGATCCGGCTTGAGCGGGCCAAACAGATGCTCGGGCGGGGAATGCCCGCTGCTCAGGTGGCTGTGGCGGTCGGGCTGGCCGATCAGGCACATCTCACCAAAGCGCTGGTTAATCGTTACGGTGTCACGCCAGCCCGCTACCAAAAACAGGTCATGGGCTGATTTCCGGCGCAAAACAGCAACCTGGTACAATATTCTGCTCGCGCCACTCTCTATCCTGACGCCACTTGAGAATTTCTGTTGTTGATGGAGTGATTATGTTTGTCGGCGTGTTGTTTGCCCTGATTGCCGGGTTGATGTGGGGCCTGATCTTTATTGGCCCGGTATTGGTGCCGGACTACCCAGCCGCGTTGCAGTCTACCGGGCGCTATCTGGCTTTTGGGCTTATCGTGCTGCCGCTGGCCTGGTTGGATCGCCGCCGTCTGCGTCAACTGCTGGCTAAAGATTGGCTAGAGGCGCTGAAACTGACCGCGATCGGCAATTTGTTGTATTACCTGTGCCTGGCCAGTGCGATCCAACGTACCGGTGCGCCGGTATCGACCATGATTATCGGCACGTTGCCGGTGGTGATCTCGGTGGCCGCCAATCTGTTTTATGGCCACCACGACGGCCGTCTTTCCTGGCGTAAGTTGACCCCGGCTTTGCTGATGATTGCCCTTGGGTTGGTGTTGGTTAACGTCGCGGAATTGCAAGGCACTAGCGAACCCATTGATGTCTGGCGTTACAGCAGCGGGTTGGGATTGGCGCTGTTGGCGGTGATGTGCTGGACCTGGTTTCCTCTGCGTAACGCGCGCTGGCTTCGTGATAACCCGGATAAACGACCCGCGACCTGGGCCACGGCACAGGGGATTGTGACCTTGCCTTTGGCATTGGTGGGCTATGTGCTGGTTTGTGGGCAACTGGCGTTGACACAACCGCAGTTCACGCTGCCGTTTGGCCCCAGACCGGGAGTGTTTATCCCGCTGATGATCGCCATCGGGGTGCTGTGTTCCTGGCTGGGTACATTGTGCTGGAACGAGGCGAGCCAGCGTTTGCCGACGGTACTGGTAGGGCCGCTGATCGTGTTCGAGATCTTGGCCGGGTTAGCCTATACCTTCATGCTGCGCCATAGCTGGCCGCCGCTGCTGACGCTATGCGGTATTGCCTGCTTGATGGTGGGTGTGATTTACGCCATGCGTCTCAAACTGGAGCCGAGGGTTGTTTCATTGGAAGAGAAAAGTTGAAGGCTGCTCGATAGGGCGCTGTCTGAGGCTACGGGTTTCCCCGTAGCCAGTATCAGTTAACGTTTGCTGTGTTGGATGATCTCTTCGGCCACATTGCGTGGGGCTTCAGCGTAGTGGCTGAACTCCATGGTATAGGTGGCCCGGCCTTGCGACATGGAGCGCAGCGTGGTGGAATAACCGAACATCTCCGACAGCGGCACCTTGGCATGGATCACTTTGCCGCCACCACCAGGGATATCTTCCATCCCTTGCACCATCCCACGCCGTGACGACAGATCGCCCATCACGTTACCGGCATAATCCTCCGGTGTTTCGACTTCGACCGCCATGATTGGCTCCAGAATTGCCGGGCTGGCCAGGCGACAGGCTTCTCTAAAACCAAAGATGGCCGCCATGCGAAACGCCTGTTCGGAGGAGTCCACGTCATGGTAGGAACCAAAGGTCAGATGCACTTTGACATCGACCATCTGATACCCCGCCAGCACGCCATTATTCAACGCCTCCAGCACGCCTTTTTTCACCGCCGGAATATATTCGCCGGGGATCACGCCGCCTTTGATCTCATCAAAGAATTCAAAGCCTTTACCCGGTTCATTGGGTTCCACCGTCAGCACCACGTGGCCATATTGGCCTTTACCGCCGGACTGGCGCACAAATTTCCCTTCAATATCGGTCACTTTCTGGCGGATGGTTTCGCGGTAAGAGACCTGCGGTTTGCCGGTGTTGGTTTCGACGCCAAACTCGCGTCGCATACGGTCGACAATGATCTCCAGGTGCAATTCGCCCATACCATAGATGATGGTCTGGCCGGAGTCTTCATCGGTACGCACCCGCAGCGAAGGATCTTCCGACGTCAGGCGTTGCAGCGCAATCCCCATTTTCTCTTGATCGGCCTTGGTTTTCGGCTCGATAGCCTGCGCAATCACCGGCTCCGGGAACACCATGCGTTCCAAGGTAATGATGGCGTTAGGGTCGCATAGCGTATCACCAGTGGTCACATCCTTCAGACCGACGCAGGCGGCGATATCCCCGGCGTGCAGTTCATCGACTTCCTTGCGATCGTTGGCGTGCATCTGCACGATGCGGCCAATACGCTCTTTTTTGCCTTTCACCGGGTTATAGACGCTATCGCCCTTGGCCACGATGCCGGAATAGACGCGGATGAAGGTCAACTGGCCCACAAACGGGTCGGTCATCAGCTTGAACGCCAGTGCCGAGAACTTTTCACTATCATCGGCCTTGCGGGTGATGATGTTATCGCGCTCGTCATGGCCTTCCATGGGGGGCACATCCAGCGGAGAGGGCATCAGTTCGATCACCGCGTCCAGCATGCGTTGGATGCCTTTGTTACGGAATGCCGAACCGCACAGCATCGGCTGGATCTCACCGGCAACGGTACGCGCACGAAGCCCCTGGACGATCTCCTCATTGGTCAATTCGACCTGGTTGAGGTATTTGTCCATCAGCGCTTCGGAGCCTTCCGCCGCCGCTTCAATCATCTTGTCACGCCATTCTTTGGCAGATTCGAGCATTTCAGCCGGAATTGCCTCGAAACGATAGGTCATCCCTTGGGTGGCTTCATCCCAAAAGATGGCCTGCATGCGGATCAGGTCCACCACGCCAGCGAAATGGTCTTCCGCGCCGATGGGGATCACCACCGGCACCGGGTTGGCTTTCAGGCGCTCGATCATCATATTGCGCACGCGGAAAAAGTCGGCGCCGGTGCGGTCCATTTTGTTGACGAAGGCCAGCCGGGGCACCTTATATTTATTAGCCTGACGCCACACGGTTTCGGACTGCGGTTGCACGCCGCCGACCGAGTCATACACCATCACCGCGCCGTCCAGCACGCGCATTGAACGCTCCACCTCGATGGTGAAATCGACGTGCCCGGGGGTATCGATGATATTGATCCGGTGCTGAGGATAATTATGCTCCATGCCGTTCCAGAAGCAGGTGGTTGCGGCGGAGGTAATGGTGATCCCGCGCTCCTGTTCCTGCGCCATCCAGTCCATGGTAGCGGCGCCGTCATGGACTTCGCCCAGCTTGTGACTGACCCCGGTGTAAAACAGAATCCGCTCGGTCGTCGTGGTTTTGCCGGCATCAATGTGCGCCGAGATGCCGATATTGCGGTAGCGTTCGATGGGGGTAGTACGTGCCATAATCAACCTTTCTTAGCCTTGTGGCGTGCGGCTTTAACCGTTTAAGTAATAATGATATCCCTCAATGGGTTATCAACCAGACCTGCAATGACAGCGTCATGCGGCCCTAGAGTAATCGTAGTGGATAGTATTGACTTTATTAACCTATGACTGTGATAGGTCGTTTAAAAATCAAACACTACAGAAAGCAGGGGTGTACCGCACAGAGGGTTTGCGCGCAGGGGCAGGGAATACACGGCTGCATAGGAAACTAATATTAATCTCGCCAATAACGAGAGTTTTTGCTCGTTTAACGTGCGATAAGAAATATATCCTTGTGAAACTTCATAGAGATCAAATCTGGCTAGAGACATTCAACAAACTTTATGGTTAGATCATCGCGTCGCCCGGTATATAAATTATTTACCGGGTAGGACGAACTTTATCTACTCATGGATTAAGAGCTTAAAATGCAAAAAACAACTTTATCAGTACTTCTGGCTGGCGCAATGGCGCTGTCTTTCGGTGTGCAAGCTGCGGGTGAAAGCACCCTTTCTTTAGGTTATGCTCAAAGCCATGTGAAGGTTGACGGCAATAATCTGGATGAGAACCCAAAGGGTTTTAACCTGAAGTATCGCTATGAAATTGATAGTAATTTAGGTTTTATCACTTCCTTCACCTACACCAAGCAGTCGTATGACTATTATCTTGGTCGTTACAAGGTGGGTGATGCGGATTTAAAATATTACTCCCTGACCGCTGGCCCAGCCTATCGCTTTAATGATTATATCAGTGCCTATGGTTTAATCGGTCTGGGTCACGGTAAATCCACTGCCAACGTATCCTATGCGGGTTATTCCGCTAACGCAGATGAAAGCAAAACCAGCATCGCTTATGGTGCAGGTTTACAATTGAATGTCACCCCTAATATTGCGCTGGATGCTCATTATGAATATTCCAAACTGGGTGATTTTAAAGTCGGGACCTGGACCGTTGGTGCTGGCTATCGTTTCTGATAGCAGAGAGTTATTAGAAAGGGTTTTGAGAGAGCATCAGCACACCACTACCCGCTGGTAAACATGAGCTGGTCTTCTCGAAATCACGGAACCGACGCCCAGGTGAGTATGGCGTTGGTTCTGGTTATATGTCACCTTTCCCGCCAATCCTTCCTGCCGTTTGCTGCCAAAAATATGTAAACATCACTTCCACATTCGGTTGGCGGGCGGTTTAATGTTGCAGTGTTAAAATCCCAAGTAACCGATTGCTGAAAGGACTCGTCATGTCTGCGTTTCGTGTTCTGTTGTTGCTGGCCGTCACGGCGCAAATGCCGGCCTATGCCAAGCCGTTGTTCAAAACACCCGTGACTTCGCCAGGCACGATTAACTGGCAACCATGCAGCAGCACTGCCTTCCAACACTGGTTCAGTGATGAACCCCCTCCGGCCGCGTTGCAATGTGGTTATGTTGATGCGCCACTGAGTTATCAGAATGCCACACAAAGCGTTCGGTTGGCCCTCACGCGCTTACCTGCGGCAGGTCCTAAAAAAGGCAGCGTGGTGATCATCGCCGATGGCCCGGGAACACCTGGGATCAATCCGCATATCGCCGGGCAGGGGCCTGCTTGGCGGTTGCAAAAATCTTACGATATCATCGGTTATGATCCCCGTGGTGTTGGACAATCGACGCCCAAAATTTCCTGCCAACTGACCGCCAGTGAGGAAACACCGTCACCGGATGAAAACGATATTCCTGGGGCAGAGCAACAAGCCCGGGATATGGCGGCGGCCTGCATCAAGCAGACTGGAGTCGAAGTGGTGCAACACATGGGCACCCATGAAGCGGTTAACGATCTTGATGCCATCCGCCGGGCTTTAGGTGAGCCTGCATTAACCGCCGTGGCTTACTCTTACGGCACCAAAGTTGCAGAGTTGTATGCGGAGCGTTTCCCAAAGAAAATCCGCGCGTTGGTGCTGGATGGTGTGGTGAACCTGAAGGAAGATGATTTTACCCAGCGTATTAACCAGCAGCACGGCTTTCAACAAAGCTTCCTGCGCTTTGCGGATGAGTGCGAGAAAAGCGGTTCATGCCCGTTAACCAGCGAACCCAACAGGGCGATCCAGTTGTACCATGTACTGTTGCGCAGGTTGCACGATACCCCCTTTATTACCCCGGCAGGTTATGAAATCTCTGCCGATGATGCGATCACCCTGACGCGTAATCTGCTGCCAAAACGAGAGCGTTGGCCCGAGCTGGCCGCAGCCTTGCGTAAAATTGATGAGGGCAAAGCCGATGATGCGGTGGCCACGCTGATCGATGAAAGTTACACTCCAGATGCCGATGATGCGCGAACGGTGATCGAGTGCGCAGATCTGGCAAAACCTGACGCCGATCGGCTGTTATTACGCCGACAACGCCAACAAATCAATAGCGCAGCTTCATTCCCCAACTACTTGCCGCTGCATGAGTATCCCCTCGAAACCTGTGATTTCTGGCCATACCCTGGTCATCAGCAACCACATACGCCGGTGATCTCTGCAATACTGCCACCGCTGCTGTTTGTTACCCAACGCTATGATCCGGTGACGCCTTACCGTGATGCTCGTGAGATGGCCTCAGCCTTTAAAAGCCCGCTGATCACTCGCGAGGGGGATGGCCATACGCTGGTGTTGACAGGGGTGAACAGCTGTGTGGATGAAGAGGTCGTGGATTATCTGTTGATACCGAAAAAACCGCGGCGGGATAAAAGCTGCCGTTGAAGCGCAATGGGTAGATAATTATATGTGCCTGAGCAATGTGACAGGATATTTTACCAAATAAGTCCTGAAGCTTATCGTTCAGAGGGCGTTTCTCAAATCTGCTAAGCAGGGGCAGCCTCGGCATTTATGCCAAGAAGGTTCTGCCCCGTGGCGTAGTACATGATCAGGCTGAGTGTCTGGTAGGAATACAGATTTTGCCATTAATGATGTGTGCATCCTGGCGGATCCACTCATTTACTTTGTAGACACTGGTTCTGTGCAGTTGTGCGAAGGTTTTAATATCTCCGTCATGTTTTTTATATATAAATTCCCTGACGCTGGTCAATGTGCGGCTCTCCATGAGATGTGGCTTCCTAGCTAGTTGGTTGTTGGCGCTTATCCATTATTGAGTGGGTGCATTATAGGAGATAGCGTAGCACAAAGAATTAAATACAGGAATCAAACTTTAAGATGCTTTAAATATTCAGACTATCGATATTTGATTAGAGATACTTAAGCGATGTAGTAAGTTAAACGTAGTCAATATTATTTGTCATACTTACTGCCAACCAATAAAACCCATATATTTCATATGGATGAAATTAAGCTCTTGTCTTTTTCATAACATTTACGGGGCAATCACTGTGTGGAATTATTACCAGAAAGTAAGGGGCGATTAGTTATATCAGCGTTTTTGAGCACGATGTGAGGCAAAAAAAGATAATCAGGCAATAGCAATAAAGCTGGGAATTTTCTTATTGTCGGCGTGGATGAGTTTTTTCTTGGACTAATTAAGGGATATAGCGAGAATAATCTTAATTTAAAATGAGTCAGGTCATTACCAGAGATTTGTCTGAACTTAGCAGTCATGAGCGTTCTATGAGGTGTTTTCCTGTGACACTGAGGCCGCAGAAAACACTAAAGAGTGAGCGCATTCCGCTTACGACCGAACCGAATTTCGGCCATAGGTCAGCTGCG
The DNA here is from genome assembly GCF_051654945.1 of Serratia sp. (in: enterobacteria). Classification (GTDB taxonomy): domain Bacteria; phylum Pseudomonadota; class Gammaproteobacteria; order Enterobacterales; family Enterobacteriaceae; genus Chania. The sequence goes on along the minus strand of NZ_JBOFZA010000072.1, from coordinate 34,872 downwards.
CTCACGGGAGTTAATTCAACCCAAGCCTACCAGTAATTTCCGCGATTTCACGCCGCCATTGCTGCTGTAACTGCGGCTTTTGATGTTTGGGTTTACGCAGTAAATCCTCCTCAAGTTTGTGTTCAAGATCGACCAATGTGGCCAGCAGGTGATCCTCATTGGTCGATATTGCAGGTTCAGAAAGCGGTTGTTGATCAAAAGATAACGCCAGCTCGGCATGACTACTCCCCCCAAGGAGGGTGTAGACCGCTGAAAGGTCGTGCCATTCGGTCAATTTACGATCGTCAATCAGCCAATAGCGATTACAGCTTTGTTCCATCAGCGTGCGATCGTGAGTGACCAACAGCACGGCTCCCGCAAATTGTTGCAGCGTTTCAGCCAACTCCTCCTTACCTGCCATATCCAGATGGTTGGTCGGTTCATCAAGCAGCAGCAGTGAGTAGTTGGCCAGGGTAAGCCCAACAAACAGCAAGCGCGAACGCTCGCCACCGCTCAACGTACACACCTTCTGTTGATGACGCAGGTAAGGGAAACCGGCTCCGATCAGCGCCATTTTCCGCTGGTCTTCGGTCAGCGGCGCGAAGTGGCTCAGGGCATCGCTAAGCGAATCCCGATCGTTAAGCTGTTGCAGACTCTGATCGTAATAGCCAATACGCACTCGAGGGTGGAAAATCGCACCCTGGCAATTAGCTTGTTGGTATTCCTGCCACAGGAAGTGCAGCAGGGATGACTTGCCACAGCCGTTACGGCCTACCAGCGCAATACGATCGCCACTTTTAACCTTAAGATGATCCAGGTTAAACAGCACCGGCGCAGCAGGAGCAGGGCGAATGGCTAGCGTTTCCAACGCCAGCAGACGATCAGCAGGTAGAGCTTCACCACTGAGCCGTAGCCGCCACTGGTTGCCTGCGCTCAAGGTGGTTTGCTGATCCTTCAATCGCACTACCTGTTTTTCCATCTGCTTGGCTTTGCGCGATAGGTCTTCGTTGTCATACACCTGGCCCCAGACGGCCAGGCGTTTGGCACTTTTCTCCACGCGGTCGATTTCCTTTTGCTCAGCCTGATGACGGCGCTCATCAGCCAGGTCTTGCTCTTGCAGAGCGACGCGCGCCTGCGAACAGGGCAATTGGAAATACTGGAGCGTTTTATCACGCAGGATCCAGGTACAGTTGGTTACGCTATCGAGCAAACGGCCATCGTGGGAAACCAGCACGAAGCTGCCGTTCCAGCCATTAAGAAATTGCTCCAGCCACAGCAGCGTCGGTAAGTCCAGATGGTTACTGGGTTCATCGAGCAGCAGTAAATCAGGCTGGCGGATCAGCGCCCGGGCTAACAGCAACCGGGTATGTTGGCCACCGCTCAGGGTTCCGGCCGTCAGATCCCATGCCGCTCGTTCGAACCCCAGTTCGGCAAGCAACACTTCACCTTGCCAACGTTCTGGCTGATGTTCACCGTCAGCCAGTCCTGTCAGAACGGCTTCCAACAGCGTGCTGTGATACAGGGCTTCGGGCAGGTGTTGTTCCACCCGGGCCATCAGGCATTGGTGTGATGGGGTGACGCTACCGGCGCCGGCAGGCAGATCGCCGCTGAGAATTTTAAGCAGGGTGCTTTTACCGCAACCGTTGTGGCCGATTAAACCGATACGGTCGCCTTTTTTCAGACTAAAGGAAACCTCAGCCAACAGCGGGCCGAAAGCGGTATCAACACCAACAGATTGTGCAGCAAGTAATGTCGTCATAGTGCTTACTCAAGGTTACAGGCATGCAGATGCCTATCGTCAAAAAATTGCCGACGATAACCCGGTAAGCCGGAGGGAAGAACTTTGATGTGAGTACACTTCGCTCAAGCTTAGGTTATCGCAGCACGATACCGGTAATGCTTGAGCAGTGACGATCGCCAAGGTGATGTGAAAGTATAAACCATTCACAAGACAGCATTGGGGACCTCCTTTTCATCGTTATAGGTTGATAGGTGAGCGAATTATAGAGGGGATTTACGGTTTCGGCTACTGACGGATAAAAGGAGACGTAACAGGCAGGTCACCTGCCTGTTACGTCTGGAGCGATCACTCATCTTCTGCGTAGATTTCTGGATCCTGAATATGTTCCAGCACGTCCCCCGGCTGACAGTCAAGATAGCGACAGATAGCGTCCAGCGTTGCAAAACGTATCCCTTTCACCTTGCCCTGTTTTAACAGTGAGAGATTTTGTTCGGTGATTCCGGCAGCGGCGGCCAGGTCTTTGGATTTGACTTTGCGTGTGGCTAACAACACGTCTAACCGGACGATGATCGACATAATGGGCTAACCTCACACGAACTGTTGATTTTCACAATGCAACTTGCTGGCCTGCTTCAGGATCTGTGCAATGACGGCAATACAGGCTGCCAGAAACAGGGCAACGATATTTCCCGTATCGATACCGAGCGTCACCATCCGTTGGCCAACAGGCTCCTGCATGGTGAGCCAATAGCTGAGTAACGGCTGACACAATAGCTCTAACACGGTCCAAATAGCGACATATTGGCCCATTTTCCCCAGATGATGGGCGGCAATATCTGAGAAATAGGCGCGTTGAGCATAGGTTTGGAACAGCTTGCGCAAGTGATTTAAGCCAAGCGCCAGTGCCACAAGTGGTACGCTCGATAAGATAATGCCCCCGGTAATTTGCCACCATGGGAAGCTGTACAAATCAGCCCCCATGGCGTTGATTAAACTGTTTGAGATGGAAAATTCAAATCCATAACCCTCATTGGCAGCGAGACTTGGGAATAACCAATAGGCAGCATTCAGCAGCAACATGGCGAGGAGTAAGCACAAGGTGATAGTAGCCATGCGTTGGCTGAAGCGAGTAAGGCGATCTAATGTCATAAAACCCTCGAGTCGTTGAGTAGAAGTCGCCGTAACTTTAGCGCTTTAATTATCGTAAAACAATAATAAATTATCAAAATTCGATCATTAAAGTTCGAGGCCTTGAAGATAACCTGAAAACGGTTGTTTTTTTGATCGCCAGCCAATCGTGATGAGGGGCACGGTGGGGATCCGTCAGGCGTCAGGTAATATTTCTGCTAACCTTCTCGGATTAATGCGCTTTTTCACTGAATAGCTTGTTATTATAATCGCCGCTTATTGTTGATCAGGCGCAGTGATAGCCATCGTTGCGCCTGTTGCGTTTTATCGCCAACCCCATGCTGAGCATTCACCGTTATGATCAAGTCATTACAGATTTTCCTGTTCACCTTTTTGTTGTTCGGCTTACCGCTGGTTCCACTGGCCAATGCCACACCGCAGGGCGCTACGGTTGAGCTTAGCCAACAAGATATTGCAGCTGCCATAAAAAGTTATCAAAAACAGCTGGATACCATTAAACAGCAGGTCTCGAAGGCGAGCACCGACGGCCAGTTGAACAAACTGTTTGAGGCCACTCAGGTATTGGCTACCGATGCAGAAAAGCTGACCACCGACCTGCAACCCGTACAGGCGAAGTTACAGGCACAGCTCGACGTGCTTGGCCCGCAGCCTGAGCCTGGGGTAATGACCGAAACCGCCAGCGTGGTGCAACAACGTAACACGCTCAATAATGCCAAAAAACAGTTGGACGATGCCGTCAAACGTTCGCACGCCATCAGAACCGGTGCGTTCGACCTTGGCCAGCAAATTACCGATCTGCGTCGCGTGGCGTTCAAATCCCAGTTGGCGTTGAATACCGGCAGCATTCTTAGTTCGCAATTCTGGTTACCAGAGTCGTCCTCACAGGCTGAGGATTTAGCGCGCCTGAATGACTTCAAGCAGCAACTGGAACAAACCCTGGATAACAGTTGGCAGGAGGAGTGGCGCTACGGAACGTTAGCTTTACTGATACTGGCTGCGGCTAGCTGGTCACTAGGCCGCTATTTCGTCGAACAGTTATTTTCCTGGGTGTGTATCCGCTATTTACCCGATGGCCGTTTACGCCGCAGTTTTATGGCATTAATGACGGTGCTGATCACGCTGTTCGCCACCACGCTGGCGCTGAATCTACTTACCTTCGCGTTTTCTCGTGTGCAGCCGCTGACGCCCCAAGTGCAGGATTTCGCCGATGGCTTCATGCAACTGGGTATTTTCTGCGCGCTGATCGCGGGGTTAGGCAGGGCTTATCTTTCGTTGAACCGTCCATCATGGCGTCTGGCGCAGATGGATGATGCCATTGCGAGCGGCATGCGTTTCCTATCGCCGCTCTTGGCCGGCTTGGCCATGGCCTTTGGTACCGTGGAACTGGTTAATAACGTGATTAGCTCCAGTCTTGGCAGCACCGTGCTGGGTAATGGACTGGCTACCGCACTGATGGCATTAATCCTGTTTGCGATACCGATCCGGGCGCGGCGTATTCGCTTCAGGCTAGAGCAGCAGGGGATGCATCTGGAAAAACGCTCTGCCATTGCCGGGATAATCCATATCGTCATTATGGTATCGGCAATCGTGATCCTGTTCTCACTGTTGATTGGCTATGTGGCTTTCGCACGCTTCCTGACCTATCAGTTGATTTGGGTTGCATTGGTCTTGATGGCGTTCTATTTCCTGGTGATTTTTACCACCGACTTCTGTGCGGCCATCTTTTCCCCCCAGACAGCCAGCGGGCGGGCGCTGAAAAAATCGCTGCACCTCAAAGATCGCCATCTTGAACAGATGACCGTCATCTTCACGGCATTGTCCAAATGCTCATTGATATTATTGATGATTGTGGCCCTGATTAATGGGTCTTTTGGTACAACCACACCGAACTCCTTGCTGCAAAAAATCATCGCTATCCTCAGTGGTGAAGGGCTAAGACGGCTGAATATCGTTCCAAGCAACCTGCTGAACGCGGTGATTTGCCTGGGGATAGGCATCTATGTGCTGCGGGTAACACAGCGTTGGTTAAGCCTCGAGTTGCTGCCAAAAACCATCAGCGATATCGGTATCCGCGCTTCGCTGGTGACGTTGTTCAGCAACGTCGGTTATGTGCTGCTGATCCTGATCACGCTGGCGACGCTGGGTATTCAGTGGAACAACCTGGCCTGGATCGTCAGTGCGCTATCGGTGGGTATCGGTTTCGGCCTGCAGGAAATCGTGAAGAACTTTATTTCAGGCCTGATCCTGTTGACCGAGCGCCCGGTAAAAGTCGGGGACATGATTGGCATCGGCGGGGTTGAAGGAGATGTGCGGCGCATCAACGTACGCGCCACCGAAATCCAGCTCAGCGATCGCTCAACCATGATTGTGCCTAACTCTCAGCTGATCTCGCAGAACGTGCGTAATGCCACCATGGGGAATGCTCAAGGGGTAGTCACCGTTGCGCTGACTTTTCCCACCGATATCGATCCCGAGCAGGTACGCAATGTGTTGCTAAGCGCCTACCATGAACACGATGCCATTCTGGAAACGCCTGCGCCTTACGTTCGCTTCAGCCAGCTCGGTCCAGACGGGATTATCCTCAGCGTGACCGGCTATGTTGCCAGCCCACGCATGGTTGGCTCCACCAAGAGCGACCTGTTGTTCAATATCCTGAAGCTGTTGCGTGCCAATAGCGTCAATCTTTCCAGCCCGAAAGAAGTGGTATTTATGAAGCAACGAGCAAAAACCCTGGCTGATGAAGAAGAGCATTCATCCTGAAGAGACAACATTAATGAGCCATTCGCTGGCGGATAACATCATCGGCATCTATCAACGGCATGCCGGTGCATTTGAGCAGAAGCGGTCTACCACTCTGTTTGAGAAGACTTGGTTGGACCGCTTTATGAACCCGTTACCCGCCAATGGGCGGATCCTGGATATCGGCTGTGGCAACGGTATGCCGATCGCCGATTATTTTATCCGGCAGGGCTTTCAGGTGACAGGAGTGGATAGCTCGCCTCAGATGATCGATCGTTGCCTGCAACGCTTTCCCGAGCAGCGGTGGGTAGTGGCAGATATGAGATCCTTGGCGCTGGCGGACACGTTTGATGGGCTTATTGCCTGGGACAGTTTTTTCCATCTGACGCGTGATGCTCAGCGTCGGATGTTTAACATTTTCCGGCAACATGCCAATAGCATGGCCACATTGATGTTCACCAGCGGCACCAGCAATGGTGAAGCTATCGGCAGCTTCGAAGGCGAAGCCCTTTATCATGCCAGCCTGGCACCTGAAGAATATCGGCAGTTATTGCAGGAGCAGGGGTTTAGCGTGGTGAAAACGGTGATAGAAGATCCCGACTGCGGTGGACGTACCGTTTGGTTGGCGCAACGCGGCTAGTACGATCGGTCGTGATTGAGGATGGACTGGCGAAAGGAGAGCGAAGGTGATCGAATTTGTTTATGCCATTGTGACTAAAACCCCCTTGTGGGTTTATGTGCTTTTTATCTTCCTGATACTCAGAGGGCTAAAAGCTCGGAAGCCCGCTATAGTTTCCCTCGAAAAACTGGCGATCATTCCGCTCATCTTTCTGCTTTGGGACATCTATGATCTGGTGGAACGACATCAGATCACCGTTATCGTGCTGTTGATGTGGTGCACCGGCCTGGCTTTCGGGGCTTTCATCGGCTATGGGCTGGTAAACTCGGCACGAATCGAAGCGAGCAATGAGCCGCGCAGCATAAGCCGACCTGCTGACTATTCGGTTTTACCTCTGATGATGATCGCGTTTGTCACCAAGTATATTCTAGGTGTCATCGCTTCAATATCGCCAGACACATTGCAGCAACCCAACTGGCTCGCTTTGGCGATCGTTTCTGGCGGACTATTTGCAGGCATATTCGTTGGCAAGTTTATTCACTATGTAAGATGCTATTTTTTGGTCACAAAGCGGGCGCGCTAAGCCACAGTCCGCTATAAATAGGTCATCACTCAGGAATTGGTGTTGAGAAAAATGCACGTAATCAGAAGAATCGTGAGAAAGATAGAAAAATACGTACCGGTCACCTTTATCCTGGCGTTGATGGTTGCGCATAACGGCTACTTGATTCTTAGCCCGATCCTTTGGCACGGGTTACAACATTCTGATGATTTTTTGCAAAACTTCAGCTCCTGGCAACAGGCGCTGGGATTTCTCGACGCGACGGACATTCCGCGCTTTATGATTGGCATTGTGCTGTTCTTTATGGCGGGTATGTTGTTGTTAAGGACGCGTATTGCCTGGATTTTCTCACTGTTGTTACTCAGCTGTATCGTCATTGTTGATATCGTTATCTTTAATCAGATCACTGCGTTGGTGGGATATTCACTACTCACTCTATTAGGGCTGTTAATCTGCTGGCGCCGTTTCGACCAGCGTAAACTGGCGAGTACCGGCTTTTTTGCCGTCACCAGCGTAGCCTCATTGATTGTCTACAGTATGTTAGGCACGCTGTACATTGGCGATCAATTCACACCTGCGGTCACCGATCTGCCAACGGCGTTTTACTTTGCCGTTGTCTGTATGTCTACAGTCGGCTTTGGCGATATTATTCCCCATACTACAGCCGCGCGGATGTTCACACTCACGGTGATTATCTTTGGGATCACGGTTTTTGCCGCATCCCTGGCATCGGTTGCTGGCGTGCTAATCAGTCAAAATCTTCAACGCATAATCAAAGGGCGGTTCTCTCATATGGTGCGTAAAAATCATTATATTATTGTTGGTACGTCGTCATTGGCACAAAACGTCTATCAGGGATTGATCGACAGCGGCGGAAACGTAACCATTGTTTGTGAGCCCGGTAATAAACAACATTATCCTGAACATGCGGATGTGGTTGAGGGCGATTCTTCAGCGGTAGCGACGCTGTCATTAGCCGGAGCCGAAAAGGCGAAGTACATTGTTGCCTTGACGGAAAGCGACGCGGTTAACGCGTTCATCATTTTGGCTGCTAAAGAAGTCGGCGGACCAGAGACCAAAACTATTACGTTGGTTAATGAAAGCCAGAATATGAACAAGATTAAACGCGTCAAACCCGATGCGGTACTCTCTTTGCAGCTGTTAGGCAGCGAATTACTGGTGCGGTCGCTCAATGGTGAGGTGGTGAATCACGATCTGAAGATTGATTCGTTTTTTAGCAACGGGGAGGCTAAGTAACCTGGATTTTCTGCTACCGATCAACGCAGGCAACAGCTCGAGGGCCTATCACGCCAGTCACTGGGGGTAGGCTCAGGCTCAACATTGTCGAAATGCGCCATCTGATGTTAGCTTACCTGGAGCTATTTTTTTATTAAAAAATATCATCAGGCTTAATCAAGGTTTTAAAATTCCATAATAAAATATAATTGCAGCCTCACTTTCCATTACCTTTTTATAATAATATCAAGAATAGGATTAATCTTGATTTATTATTTGGACTTCATTTTGTTTCTCATGTTAGGATTTTCCTGCGTTATCGCACTGCACTTATTACAGGGAGGTAGTAAAGTGAGAATAAGGATGTCCTTATTGATTTACCCTCCCTGGATATAAGAAGCTAAGGCTACCGCGCACTAATCAATGGTTCATAATATTAACCATTATTAATCTAATGCAGTTTAAAAATGAAGAAGGCACAGCAAATGATTTGCTGTGTTTATTTAACACTAGTGTAAACAAGGAATATATACATGAAAGCAATCTCCATCAAAACGACTCTGGCAACCCTTTTCCTGGCCGGTCTGTCCAGCAACGCCTTTGCCTACGATGCGCAAATCAATATCACTGGCGAACTGACGGAAACCACCTGCGTAATCAATGGTAGCACCACTGGCCCGGCAGTCCAGAACATCACTCTGCCAACCTTGTCCAAATCTTCACTGACCGGTGCAGACTCTTGGGCTGGCCGCGTACCTGTCACTTTCACATTTACCGATTGTGACGCCTCAACCGCAACAGCCACCTTTGAAAACGGCACCAACATCAGCGCTGATGGCAACATGAAAAACCTGGCTACCGTCACCCCGGCAACCAATGTTGAAGTTCAGCTGTTGAATGCTGCGGGTACCGTGCTCAACCTGGCGTCAGACACCGTGTCTACCCCAATCGTCAACGAAACTGGCGCGCTGAAGTTCTTTGCCCAGTATTACTCTAAAGATGGTGCTGCTACTGCCGGTAAGGTGGTTTCACACGTCGAATTCTCAATGAATTACAACTAATTCCCCTGGGGGATACCTGAGGTTTCGGTATCCCTCTTTTTTTAAGGGCATCAGTAATAAGGTGCCCTTAAAAAAATGGAATTTGGTCATTGTTGGTTATCCCTTCCCTTGACCCCACCAATCTTTGGAGAAATAGTCATGTTCGCTGGCTTTCTACTTGTAGTGACTCCTCGCCAGACACGGCGGATATTCATGACCAGCCTGTTGGCGATGGCGGTAAGTTCGACTGTGCACGCGGCTTCGGAGCTTGCAGAATTCGATCCCGGCTTTTTCCGCGGGCTCAGTGGCCAAGCGGTCGATCTCTCTCGCTTCAGCAAAGGCAACGCCCTGGCCCCCGGGCATTATCGCTTTGATGTGTACGTTAATGACCTGTGGGTGGGCCGTCAGGAAATCGCTGTCACCCTGACCGTCCCAGAAGCGGGGATGAGTTATTGCTTTACCCCTGAACAAGTACGGCAATGGGGATTGGATGTCAGCAAACTCCCTGAGGCCATCCTGGCCCAGCAGGCGTTAAAAAACGAGAAGTGCTTTGACGCCGAGAAATTTATTCCTGGCTTTAAGCTCAGTGCCAACACCGGCGAACTGATGCTGGAGATCACCATTCCCCAGGCCTTTATCGGATCACGCCGTGGCGTTGTGGCCTCCGAACTTTGGGATCATGGCGTCACCGCCGGTTTTGTCGGCTATAACCTGAACACATTCCGCACCAATAACCGGGATACTGGCAATACTACTCAGTATTTTGGTGGTTTTAACAGCGGGGTTAATCTCGGGGCTTGGCGGTTACGCCATAACAGCAGCTACACCCGGGCTAGCGGTAACGACAGTACCGGCCACTATCAATCCATCAGTACCTATGCTCAGCGCTCTATCGCGCCGCTTAAAGCACAGCTTACTGTGGGGCAATATTTCACGCCGGGCGATCAGTTTGACAGCGTGCCGTTTACCGGCGTGCAGTTGACCAGTGATACCCGCATGAACCCCGATAGCGAGAATGGCTTTGCGCCGGTGATCCGCGGGATCGCCAACTCCAATGCCAAGGTCACCATTCGCCAAGGTAACAATGTAATCCACGAAACCAGCGTGCCGCCCGGCCCGTTTGCCATCGACGATCTCCACAGTACCGGCTATTCCGGCGATCTGCAGGTGAGCGTAACCGAAGCCGACGGCCAGACCCGTATCTTTACCGTGGCCTATGCGGCGGTACCTCAAATGTTGCGGCCGGGGATTTCACGTTTCAACCTGTCCGCTGGGAAATATCGTGACAGCACACTCGACAGTGTTCCCAGTCTGTTGTTGGGCACTTGGCAGCACGGGATATCCAACCTGGTGACTGTCTATACGGGTGGCATTGTGGCAGAGAAATATCAGTCGTTGCAGGGCGGGCTGGCATTGAACACCGGCATCGGCGCGTTTGCAATGGATCTTACCCAGTCCTGGGCTAGCGGCCTGAAAGGCAATGCCACCGGGATCGATGAGCATATGCAGGGGCAAAGTTACCGGGCAACTTACAGCAAACTGCTGTACGAGACGCGCACCAACTTTACCCTGGCGGCGTACCGTTTTTCGAGTGAGGGCTACCTGAGTTTCGGTGACTTTGCCCGGGCGCGTAGCACCCAGACTCCGACGTTTAACGAGGTGAGCAGTCTGCCCGGTCTGATTGGCACTGTTGCCGAGTCTGCCCGGCCACGGAACCGCTATCAACTGAACATCAACCAGCCTTTAGCCGATGGCTACGGCAGTCTGTTCTTCAGCGGTTCGGCACAGAACTATTGGCATAGCGGTGGAGGCACCAGTACCACCTTCCAGGCGGGTTATGGTAACAGCTATCGTTGGGGGAGCTTCAACGTAGGCATCAGCCGGACTCTTGGCTCGGCGGGCCAGTCGGATACGCAGTACCTGGTCAGCATCAGCATTCCTCTCGGTAGCCGGGCTCGTGCGCCTATGCTGACCACCTCGCTGAACTACAGTGACAGCAAGAACACCACGGCGCAAACCACCCTGAGCGGTACTGTGGGCGAAGATAATCAACTGAGCTACAACGCATTTGGCAGCAACAACAGGGCGGACAGCCACAGCGCCAATTCGTTGGGTGGCAACCTACAGTACAGCTCACCGTATGCGGTGATGAGCGGTGGGGCCAGCAGTGGTAATGGCACCCGGCAGTTGAGTCTGGGGCTGAACGGCAGCGTCGTTGCCCACCCGGGGGGTGTCAACTTCACACAGTACCAGGGGGAAACCATGGCGGTGGTCCAGGCCAAAGGCGCGCAAGGGGCAACCATCAGCAGCAACGTTGGTGCGGCAGTTCAGGGTAACGGCTTCGGGGTGGTCTCCGGGTTGATGCCATACCGCCAGAACGAAATCGCACTCGATCCGAAAGGGACATCACAGAACGTGGAGATCCAGGGTAGTTCCCAGCAGGTGGCTCCCAGCGCTGGGGCGATCACGATGCTGAAATACGAGACCCAGACCGGTACGCCGGTGATGTTGCAGGCTACCCGTACCGACGGCAAGCCGATCCCGTTAGGGGCCGAAGTGCTGGGTGACAAGGGGCAGTATCTGGCGATGGTGGGTCAGGGCGACCTGATCTTCGTGCGCGGTTTGGATCCTCAAGGGCGACTGGTAGTGAAATGGGGGCCGGACACCAACCAGCGTTGTTCACTGCTGTACCGTTTACCTGCCAATCTGGACAAGCTACCGGACTACCCAAAAATCGCTGCGAAGTGCGAGCTGTAAACACGATTTCTGCCCGGTAATGCCGGGCGGAAATCCGAATCCTGCATAGTTGTTTTTAAGCGCTATGATTATTTAAAGCACTGTTTTTCTCTTATTCATTTTTTGTTGGAAGATATCAATCATGAACAGATCGCGAGTTATCGCCTTTCTCTTTGCCGTGCTGTGCAGCTGGGTATTTCAGGTGCAGGCCAACGTGGTTATTTCCGGTACCCGGCTGGTTTATCCGGCTAAAGATCGGGAAATCACCGTAAAAACAACCAATATGGGTAAAGAACCCTCAATGGTTCAGGTGTGGATCGATCGTGGCGACCCTAATAGCCGTGCCGATACCGCCAACGCCCCGTTCCTGGTGACGCCACCGCTGGTGCGTATTGATCCTAACAAAGGGCAAGCATTCCGCGTGGTGTTTACCGGTGCAGCACTGCCTAAAGATCGGGAGTCTATCTTCTGGTTCAACCTGCTCGACGTGCCGCCGCTGCCAAAAGATGCCGATGCCAATGTGATGCAGGTGGCCTATCGTTCGCGCATCAAACTGTTTTATCGCCCAGAAGGATTGGCGGGTAACCCGGTCAAGGCCGCCGAGTCTCTGACCTGGTCACGGGGAGCGTCTGGTAAAAGCGGCGTTGAACTACAGGTGCGTAACAACAGCCCGTTCTATGTCTCGTTGTCCAATGTCGCCCTGAAAAGTGGCAGTGCAGCGTTTAAAAATGCCGAAGGGAAAACCCTGGCACCGTTCAGCACTCAGAATCTCACGCTGAAAGGGGTGGGTACGCTACCGGCCGGGCAAGCCAACGTGACGTACAGCTGGGTCAACGACTACGGTGCTGCTGTTACGCAAACCACGCCGCTGACGCTCTGATAAACCGGTTTCAGCAGGGGTGACACCGGCTGGCCGATCTCACGAGTTCGAATATGAATACCGACTTTCAGAAGATGATAAATAAAATGAAAATAAAGCAAGCATCGCGTACCAGGCTGTGCGCGCTATCCCTGTGTGGCGTGGCTTTGACGTTGCTGGGCACTTCCCAGGCTTATGCTTTTATATGCAACTCGCCGCCACCCATTTCTCTCACGTTCCCGCCGCTGGTTTTTGAAGGGGGGGCGGACGGCCCTACCATTGGTCAGCCTATTTCCAGCGGCTGGGGAGCAACCATGACCAGCCCCAATTTCCTGACCGGCGGTGCCGACTGCCTAATTAGTCATGGTATTACCTTACCTACGATGGGGACAAGAGTTCCGGGTATCACTTATACCGAGGATGGTGTCACTTATCCGATATTTGGAACCAATATCCCGAGTCTCGGCATCATTATGGGGATCAAAGCCACCTCGGGGGCGGGTTACACGCCGGTAAACTACCCATTTACTTCGTTCTTGCCTAACCCCAGTCCTTCATTAGGCATGGGGATAAGCATAAATGCTAAACTGATCGTCATTGGCCGTTTGACCAGCGGTGTTTACCAAATTGCCAGGCAGAGTCCGCTTTATGTCTATGCTAATGGGCCTAACTCAACGGTTACCGATACTAGCGATTTGATACTCAACGCCAGCACGGTGACCATTAAGGCCAGTACCTGCCAGATGATGGGTGCAACCTCCCAGAACGTTCCGCTGTTGCCGGTCGGCAAAACACAGTTCAACGGTGTGGGTTCTACGGCAGGTGCCCCGGCTGATTTCTCGCTGCGGACACTGTGCGACAGCGGCGTCAAGCTGTATGCCACCATGACCGATGGCTCCGATCCCGGCAATACCGGTAATATACTCAAGCCCGCCGAGGGCACCACCGCGTCTGGCGTTGGCGTGCAGATATTCCGCGATGGTTTGCCCATCTCCTTTGGCCCCGATTCTTCGGCCTCGGGGAATACCAATCAGTGGTATATCGGCTCCGCTAGCAGCGGAGGGAGTGAGGTCTTTACCATCCCCCTGAAAGCCAGATATGTGCAGACAGAGCAGAATATGGTGGCTGGCAGCGTGAAGGCCAGAGCCACGGTGACGTTCTCTTATCAGTAACAATATTGCAGCCAAAAAAACCGGTGAATCTACCGGTTTTTTTATTGGTTGAACAAAAATGCCTACGCAGGTCTTTTTTCATGTAAGGTATTTACACCCCAGAATCAGCAATAAACAAAAAAATAATTCAGCCCGAAATAAGGTTTTCCTTATATCAATTCTCTGCATTTAAATAAATAGGCATGCGCTGGCATTGCAATAATCGTTGTGCTTATTTTTGTTTTCTGATTTTGTTTTTATAACAAATTGATTTTATTTTGATTTTAATGTTAATTTTGATTTAAATCATATTGGGGATTTTCTGTTTAGTTTCCGTTTATAATTATGTTGTTATTATTTTCTGGCGTTACCTGATCCGCCCGTTATCACTGGGGAGTAATGAAATAAGGCTATCCTTATTTACCCCGCTCAGCAATGTGGCAATATATTAAAACCCTGAGACATTCCCATTCAGGGGTCTTTCGTAATCATGAATCAATAGCATTAATCATCGTTAATTTTAATCAACAGCAAACCATTAGTGGCGCTGAATACTCTCTAGTAAAACCAAGGAATATAAAACATGAAAGCAATCTCTATCAAAACCGCCCTGGCAACCCTTTTGCTGGCTGGCCTGGCAAGCAACGCCTTTGCCTACGACGCGCAGATCAACATTACCGGTGAATTGACCGAAAGCACCTGCCTGATTAATGGTGCCAGCAGCCCGGCGGTCAAGAACGTGACTTTGCCAACCTTGTCCAAGTCTGCACTGGCTGGTGCTGGTTCATGGGCTGGTCGCGTGCCTGTGACTTTCGAACTGTCTGGTTGTGATGTGGGTACCACCGGCGCCACTGCCACCTTCGAAAATGGCCCGAACATCAGTGCGGAAGGCAACATGAAAAACCTGGCCTCCACCAACGCAGCCACTAACGTAGAAGTTCAGTTGCTGGATGCAGCGGGTACCGCGCTCAACCTGGCGTCAGACACAGTAACTACCCCAATCGTGGGTGAAGAAGGGACCCTGAAGTTCTTTGCCCAGTATTTCTCCAAAGATGGCGGTGCGTCTGCAGGTCAGGTGGTCTCACACGTTGAATTCTCAATGAACTACAACTAATCCCCTGGGGATACCCGTAATTACGGTGTCCCCCCATTTTTTAAGGGCATCCACCATGGGGTGCCTTTAAAAAATACATTTACTCACTGTTTAGTCGCCCTCAGAACTCCCCATCTCCGGAGGAATATTTATGTTTGCTCGTGTCTTAAACGCATTTACTCCTCGCCAGACTCGTCAGATCTTTGTGACCAGCCTGTTGGCGATGGCGGTAAGTACGGCTGCCCATGCCACAGACCAGAATTCTCCGGAGCTGGCAGAGTTCGACGCCGGTTTTTTCCGTGGGCTCAGTGGCCAGGCGGCCGATCTCTCTCGCTTCAGCAAAGGCAATACCCTGACCCCTGGCCATTATCGCTTTGATGTGTACGTCAATGAACTGTGGGTGGGCCGCCAGGAGATCGCCGTGACTCATACTGTCCCCGAAGCGGGGGTGAACTATTGCTTTACGCCTGAGCAGGTACTGCAATGGGGTCTGGATGCCAGCAAACTCCCAGAGGCGGCGCTGGCCCAACAGGCGTTGAAGAATGATAAGTGCTTTGACGCCGGGAAATTTATCCCCGGTTTCAAGTTAAGCGCCAATACCGGTGAACTGATGTTGGAGATCACCGTCCCTCAGGCTTTTATCGGTTCCCGCCGTGGCGTGGTCGCGCCCGAACTGTGGGATCATGGCGTCACTGCCGGTTTTGTCGGTTACAACCTCAATGCCTTCCACACCGATAACCGGGATGCGGGCAATACTACCCAGTATTTTGGCGGTTTTAACAGCGGGATCAATCTGGGGGCCTGGCGGTTACGGCATAACAGCAGTTACACCCGGACGGATGAGGGCAACAATACCGGCCACTATCAGGCTATCAGTAGCTACGCTCAGCGGTCGATCGCACCGCTCAGGGCACAGTTCTCGGTGGGGCAATACTTCACGCCGGGCGATCAGTTTGACAGCGTGCCGTTCACCGGTCTGCAGTTGACCAGTGACACCCGCATGAACCCCGATACCGAGAACGGCTTTGCGCCGGTGATCCGTGGCATTGCCAACTCCAATGCCAAAGTTACCGTCCGCCAGGGCAACAATGTGATCCACGAGACCAGCGTACCGCCAGGGCCGTTTGCCATCGACGATCTCCATAGCACTGGCTACTCCGGCGATCTGCTGGTGACGGTGACCGAAGCTGACGGCCAAACCCGCAGCTTTACCGTGGCCTATGCGGCGGTGCCGCAGATGTTGCGGCCGGGAATTTCTCGTTTCAACCTGTCGATGGGGCAATACCGCGACAGCACGCTCGACGCTACCCCCAACTTCTTGCTGGGTACCTGGCAGCAGGGGATTTCCAACCTGGTGACCGCCTACACGGGTGGCATTGTCGCCGACAAGTACCAGGCGGTGCAGGGTGGGCTGGCGCTGAACACCGGCTTGGGTGCGGTAGCGGTAGATATTACCCAGTCCTGGGCTAGCGGTTTAAAGGGCAATACCACCGGGATCGATGAGCATATGCAGGGGCAGAGTTACCGGGCGACCTACAGCAAATTACTGCCTGAAACGCGCACCAACTTTACCCTGGCAGCCTACCGTTTTTCGAGCGACGGTTACCTGAGTTTCGGTGATTTCGCTCGGGCACGCAGTAGCGAGGCGCCCAAGTTTAACGAGGTAGGGGATCTACCTGGTCTGACAGGCGGTGTTGTCGAGTCTTCCCGGCCGCGTAATCGCTATCAACTGAACGTCAACCAACCGTTGGCCGAAGGTTATGGCAACCTGTTCTTCAGCGGCTCGGCGCAGAATTACTGGCATAACGGTGGTGGCACCAGCACCACGTTCCAGGCCGGTTACGGCAACAGCTACAAATGGGGTAACTTCAATGTTGGTGTCAGCAGGACGCTGGGCTCGGCGGGCCAGTCGGATACACAGTACCAGGCTAGCGTCAGCATCCCATTGGGCGGCCAGTCGCGGGCACCGATGCTGACGACGTCGCTCAATTACAGCGACAGCAAGAACACCACCGCGCAAACGACCCTGAGCGGTACCGCGGGTGAGAATAACCAACTGAGCTACAACGTGTTTGGCAGCAGCAACCGGGCCGATGGCCACGGCACCAATTCGTTGGGCGGCAATGTGCAATACAATTCACCGTATGCGGTGATGAGCGGTGGGGCCAGCAGTGGTAATAGCACTCGGCAACTGAACCTGGGGCTGAGCGGCAGCGTCGTCGCCCATCCGGGGGGTGTCAACTTTACGCAGTACCAGGGGGAAACCATGGCAGTGGTAGAGGCCAAAGGCGCGGCAGGGGCAACCATCAGCAGCAACGTTGGCGCGGCAGTTCAGGGTAACGGCTTCGGGGTCGTCTCCGGGCTGATGCCATACCGCCAGAACGAAATCGCGCTCGATCCGAAAGGGACATCGCAAAATGTAGAGATCCAGGGCAGTTCCCAGCAGGTTGCTCCCAGCGCCGGGGCCATCACGATGCTGAAATACGAGACCGAAATCGGTGCACCAGTGATGTTGCAGGCCAGTCGCTCGGATGGCAAACCGATCCCACTGGGTGCCGAGGTGCTGGACGACAAGGGCAAATATCTGGCGATGGTGGGCCAGGGCGACCTGATCTTTGCGCGCGGTTTGGCACCGCAGGGGCAATTGGTGGTGAAATGGGGGCAGGGAGCCAATCAGCGTTGTTCGCTGAATTATCGTTTACCGGCCAACATTGCCACTATGCAGGACTACCCGAAAGTGGCTGCCAAGTGCGTGGTGTGATTTCGTACCGCCGAAGCTGTGTTGTGAAAGGGCTAGTACGCCGCCAGGTGAGAATAGCCCTCAAGCAACATCACCTGGGTGGCTGAGCCCAATCGCAACGGATACTGGCTCATTTGTATCGGATCAATGGCAATCCGTACCGGTATCCGTTGCAAATCATTGCCCCATTTACCCGCCTCGCTCTGAACTGAGCTGACGATATCAGCACCCTGATTGATCCCTTCAACCACGCCATCAAAGACGACGTCACGACCATATTGATTGGTAATGATCGCCACTCTCTGGCCGACAAGCGTATTGGACACCTGCGTCGCTTTAAAGTTGGCGTCTATCCATACCTGATCTGCGGGTACGATAGACATCAATGCCTGCCCTGGAGTGATGGAAGCACCGGCATGGACATTAAGCTGAGTGACATAACCGTTTACAGGGCTACGAACCTCGGTATGCTTGAGTGCCTCACTGGCTTCACGTAACTCTTCCGCAGCCTGCGACAACGCCTGTTGCTGTGCCTTATTCAGTGCATACAGCAATTGCTGATTTTGATGATATTGCCGAATAGCCGCATCCAGTAAGTTTTTGCTGCTGTTAACGGTTTTGAGAGCTTGCTTGAGATCTTCTGCCGAAAGTAGCGATATATTATTTGGCTGGGTCTGGCGATTATAGCTTCTCAGTGCTTGCTGGTAGGCCATTTGGGCTTTCATGATGTTGGTATTATTCTGGCAAAGGGTAGCATAGTGTTCTTTGGTCACTTTTATCCTCGCTGCTAGTTTCTTTTCTACCTCTTTATAGTTAATCATGGCTTCGGTATTATCCATACGTACCAGCACATCTCCTTTTTTCACCAGTTCAATGCGCGCCGAATTAACGTAAGTTACTCGTCCACTCACCGATGAGGAAATGGAGACTTCATTTCCAGAGATGTAGGCATCGTTGGTACTAGGCGCATGGAATGAATTAATTGTCACGCCTACTGCGGAAAGAATACAGGAGATAAAAATGAACACGGCACTGACTTGCCGTAATTTATTTCCCTTTACTGAGAAGGGTTTGATGGTGTGACTCCCTGTAGCATGTCGATTTTTTATGAGAAGCATTAATTCTTCCATCCATAGAAAGAATAATTTTTATTAAATTTTTGGGGGTATTTATTGCGATACTAATCTTTATTACAAGCAAAATAAATCAGACACGTCAGAAAATTTTGAAGGTGGAATCCTACGAGTGAAGTCCAAATAAATAAGCTTGAATTAAACTAGTGGCAAATATAATCTGTAAGTGTTTTCTTAAAAACGTTAGTGAACAAGTAAATTTATACCCAAGGCCTTTAACGCGTTAAGTACTGCAATTTCCTCAGATCTTCTCTGCAATGAACGTGAAGGGAAAGTAGATCTAATTCAGGCCATCTATCCAAGGCGAAAATCTTCAATATGAAAAAAATCAATATGTTAAATGCCATTATTGTTGACGATCATCCGTTAGCCCGTATGGCGATTAGAAACCTGTTGGAAAAGGAAGGCATTACTATCGTCGGCGAGGCTGGGGACGGTGCGCAGGCGTTGCTGGCTATTACACAACTGGATCCAGATTTGATCATCGTTGATGTGGATATTCCACAGGTGAGCGGTATCGATGTCGTAGAAAAACTTAGGAAGCAGGCATTTAGCCAAATAATTATTGTGGTATCGGCCAAAAACGATCTCTTTTACGGTAAGCGTAGTGCAGATGCTGGCGCTAATGCCTTCATCAGCAAACAGACAGGGATGACCAATATTATTGCCGCCATTAACGCCGCCATGAATGGTTACAGCTATTTCCCCTCATCGCCAGACGTTCTAATGAGGACACTCTCTTGCGAACAACAAATGCTACATTCACTTTCAAGCCAGGAAATCAAGGTGATGCGCTATATCTTAAAGGGGGCCGACAATATAAAGATCGCCGAGGAAATGTGTATCAGCAATAAAACTGTGAGCACCTATAAGAGTCGCTTAATGGAAAAGTTAAACTGCAAAACGTTGATGGATCTTTTTTCATTTTCACAGCGTAATAAAATCGGATAACCTCATGAAAACCAGGATTATTGCATCCTTTTTCATCCTGTTGTTGGTTCTGTGCCCCGCGCAGGCGGCAACAACTGAACCGATAACATTAACCCTTGCCAGCGATTATCAGGTATTTACGCCAGCTCTGCCGCTAAGCCACTATGATATGTTGTGGCTGGCGGCTAAAAAGACGCTGACGGTGGCGGTTTATGGTATCGAAGAACCGCCACTCAGCCTGAACTCTGTTGCCGATCGCTACCGGGGGATGAATGCAGACTATCTGCTTTTGCTGGAAGACTCGCTGAAAATCAAGGTGGTCATCCAGCATTACGTTGATAAGGCGCACGCCTATGCCGCACTGACCGCTGGAAATGTGGATCTGGTTCTGACTCCACTCGCCAGCGATGAAGCGTTAACGGAACCTTTTGTTGCCTCACTTTCATTGGTGCGTGCTTACCCGACGCTGGTAACGCGCCAGGCAGACTTGATGAAACCACTGTCCAATGAACATGACGAAGTCAGGGTTGCGATTAAACAAGGCTATCCTTCAGAGCAATTTATTAAAATGATCTTCCCCAAGGCGGAAATTACGTCATATACGGATAACTACCTGGCGATGTTCTCGGTTTTCACGAAGGAGAATGACTACTTTTTGGGGGATAATCTTACTTCCGGTTCCATGATTAGCAGTGATTTTTACCAGTCGCTGGAAATGGTCAAGTTCTGGCGTGAACCTCAAATGGATCAACACTTTGTGGCCATGAAAAACCAGCAGCAACTGCTAGGTATTATCGACACTTTTATCAGCTCTCTGAGCGAGGAAACCGATAAGCAAATTGCCCAGTCATGGCTGGCTGGTGGCAACATTTCATTTTTAAACAAAACCATAAAATTTACGCCTGGGGAACAGCGCTGGATGGCGAAAAAGCCGGTGCTGCACGTCCTGATCAATCCGTATTATCCCCCGTTCAGCATGGTGGATGACAACCAGGAAATCAGAGGATTGCTTGGCGATATCCTGAATCTGATACAACTGCAAACCGGTTTGGCTTTCCAACCGGTGATGGTCAACTCCAACACTGACATAGCCGATATCATGCGTAAGGGCGGATGGGATGTCATGCCTTCTGCCACTTACAGCGTTGAGCGCGAAACCAACATGCTATTCACTCACCCCTTCATTACCACGCCTTATGTCATGGTGACACGCACCATATCCGGGCAAGCGGATGTGCTGATGCCAGGCTCCAGGATTGCCATCCCGGCTTTCCATCCCCGCAGTGAAGTATTACGCAAGAAATACCCCGGTGTTCAGTGGGTGGTGACCAAAAACACCAGTACGGCGCTCAGTAAACTTATGATGAATGATGTCGACGGGGTGGTTTCTACCCAACTCGCAGCCCGCTTTATTATCGATCACTACTATCCCGGTGCGATGGTCTATACCCGGATCCCCGACGAACCCTTGGCACAAATCAGCTTTGCCGTTCGGCGTAACGCCCCCGAGCTACAAAGCATTTTGAACAAGGCGTTGGATAATATTCCCCCGAAAGAAATACTTAATCTGGCGACTAAATGGGTCAAAGCCCCTGATGTCAAAATCAGCACCTGGAATCTCTATAACCGCCCGTTTTATTGGGTGATAGGGCTTGCGATACTACTGGTTTTCAGCAGCCTGCTGTGGGGCGTGTACCTGCTGCGTGCGATACGTAGAGGCAAAGCGGCACAGGCTGCACTCAGTTATCAGCTGATGTTTCGCCAGACGTTATCCAACTCGATGCCAGTGCCGGTTTATGTCATCACTCTTGAAGGGGAAGTGGAGAATTACAACCGCGCTTTCGGTGAGTTCTTTACCCCTGAACTGCGTGAAGCGATGAGTCATTCCCTTTTTGATCGCCGTAACCCGTTGGGCGGTATTTTTCCTGCCGTTCAACAGGAGATCCAGCAGGGGCTGACGCCGGATACCGTGATCACGCACCAGTTGGTACTCAATAATGGCGAGGAAGATCGCCTTATTTTGCATTGGTTAACGTTATGTCTGATGCCAGAAAATATGCCCGCCACGCTGATTTGTGGCTGGCAGGACATCACTGAATCCAGGCAGTTGATGAAGGCGTTGCAGATCGAGAAAGATAAAGCGATTGATGCCAGCCAGGCAAAAAGCCAGTTTTTAGCCAGCATGAGCCATGAAATCCGAACCCCGGTCAGCGCCATTATGGGGTTCCTGGAGCTGCTGACCACCCGTAGACTAAGCCCGGAGGAGGTGCAGGAGTCGGTTCAACTGGCGTATAACACCGCCCAGTCGCTGGTCGGCCTGATTGGCGACGTGCTGGATATGGAGAAAATTGAGTCGGGTCACTTTACCCTTGCACCGGAATGGGTGGATCTTGAAGCGCTGATAAACACGACGGTGGCTAACTTTGCCGGCCTGGCCAGCCAGAAGAAGCTCAAGTTGACGGTCAGTTGCCGTCTCGAGTATGGCGAATTGCTCTGGTTGGATCCGCAGGCGATGAGGCAGGTGCTGTCGAATCTGTTGAGTAATGCGATCAAGTTCACCAACGTGGGTGGAATAGAGGTGATTGCTCACACGCAGGCGTTGGGAGAGGAAAGGGGACATCTGACGCTTAGCGTCAGAGATTCCGGTGTAGGGATTAGCCTTGAGGAGCAACAGCAACTGTTTAAACCGTTCAGCCAGACTCGCGTTGGTAAAAAACATATCGGCTCAGGACTTGGGTTGGCAATTTGCCGTGAAATGGTCGAACGCATGGCGGGGCAAATCACTATGTTCAGCCAACCCGGCGTGGGTACGACGATGACCGTGACTCTGGAAACCCGTATTTCTAACACGGCCCCGGCCTTGTTGTTAATGCCGGAGGATGTTTCCAGCTTACCCGCAGTGCTCAAGATCCTGATTGTTGACGATCACCCTACCAACCGCCTGTTGCTCCGCCGTCAGTTGGATCTGCTGGGATACCACGTTGATGAGGCCGAAGATGGCGTTCAGGCGCTCGACTTGATCCAAAAGCAGGATTACGACCTGCTGATCACCGATCTGAATATGCCCAATATGTGCGGTATGACGCTGACCCGGCGGGTACGCGAGTTTAATCGGCAGATCGTTATTTGGGGATTAACCGCTAATGCACAAAACGATGAAAAAGAGCGCTGTCTGGCAATGGGGATGGATCTCTGTCTGTTTAAACCCGTGGACCTGCAACAGCTCAAGGCAGCCTTAAGCAGCGTAGACTCGGCACCAGAGGAGCATTCGTTAGGCGAGTTTATCGATATGCAGGCCCTTGAGGTATATAGCCGTGGGGACAAAAAACTCATGCGCCAGATGCTAGAGAAGTCACGAACAGAAAATGACAAAGACCTGGCAGCCGCCTTGCGGGCATTGAACCATCAGGAATGGGACGTCCTGAGGCAGCATTTGCACCGGATCAACGGTTCGATGCAATTGCTCGGCGCAACGGAGTTGTATCAGTTGGCGGAAAAGTTGGAAAACCAGTTGTCAGCTGGCCAACATAATCCGGATTTTGAACCAGGTATGGAGCAGCTTGAACAGCAACTCCGGGCGTTTAGTGCGTCAATAGAGGCTTTTTTCAGAATGACTAGATACTGAGGGGGCTATTTTTTCAGTCCACCCTCTGCATAAAAGGCGGCAAATTGTTACCTAACCCCACGTAAATGTGGGGTTTGTCGTTTTCGCTGCAGGTTTAATTCTATCGGTTTTGGTGTTAGTTTATTTAGGGCTGCCGAGGGGAGAACATGATTGCCTACATGCGTAGCTCCCATCCTTCATTTAAATAATCCCTGTCCTATATTTTACGACGTGCCTACCAAGTATTATTTACCCATCAGCCGCGTAGGTTGATAAACAGTTTTTAATCGTGTACTAAACTCTATATCTATAAAGGATGTCGTAATGAAAAAGATTTTCACCCTTGCACCAGTTGCTTTGATTTTGGGTATTGTTGGTAACGTTCAGGCTGCAACTCAGGCTGATGTTACTCTGCAAGGGACTATTGTAGAAACTACTTGTGAAGTTACTGCAAATAACGGCGCTGCAACACTGAACGTGGGTTCTTTCTCCAAGACTGACTTTATCTCTGCTTTACAGCAGGTTGGTGATGAGTCTCTGGTTGTTACCCTGAAAAACTGTACTGAAGATGAAGAAGGCGCACTGCAAGTATCTGGTATCGTAGCTGGCAACAACAATCTGTTCTTGAGCGATGTTGCCAAGACTGCTGGCTTCATGCTGAAAGCAGAAAATGGTACTCAGGTAACCAACAACACCAGCATCCCTGTTACAGCGGGTGAAGATGGTTCGTTGACCTATACCCTCGACGCAGGCATGGGCGTAGTATCCACTTCTGGTATCCAGGCTGGTGCTTACAACGCTCCGATCAAAATTTCTTTCGTAAGCAACTAATAGTAAATAACGAATAGCCCGACGCTAATCGTGCAGAAAGAGAGGCACTTTGCGGCCTCTCTTTTTCAATTTAACTATCAGAGAATATTATGAAGTTTTATCACCAGTTAGGCGTTGTCTTAAGCCTGTGTACCCTATTGGTTCAGCCAGCGCTGGCGGGTATCAGCATTGGCGCATCCCGCATTATTTTCAGCGGCACGGACAGCAGCCAGAGCGTCGACATCATTAATCGCTCGCATAATCAGCCTTATCTTATTAACGTCGGTGTCTCAGACAGCCTTGCGGCAAAAACAGCCAGCAACGCTTTCATGCCAGCGCCGGCATTATTCCGTATCGAATCTGATGCGACCAATAAAATCCGCATCCTGAAGAAAGTAAATTCGCTGCCGAGTGACCGGGAATCGATATTTTATTTAAACATTACAGCCATTCCAACCGGTAAAGCAGGCCAGGGCAACAATGATAATAAGCTCGGTGGCACTCTACAGGTGGCGACCGGGAATACCATCAAGCTGTTCTACCGCCCGGATAATTTAGCCATGACCCAGAAAGAGGCCATGGGTAAATTACAGTTCTCCAGAGCGGGCAACGGTATCAAAGTGTCTAATCCGACACCTTATTTTATTTCAATGAAGACGCTGCAGATCGATGGCAAGAAAGTCAAACTGGATGTGATTAAAGGCACCAGCATGATTGCGCCTTTTGCCAGCAACGTCTATCCGGTAACCGCTGGGCAGGGTAAAGCAGAGTGGGCAGCGATTAACGATTTTGGTGGAGTGGAGACGTTCCGTGGCAGCGTTAATTAAACTCTCGGGCATATTGCTGGTGTTATCCGGCATGCCGATCGGTCAGGCTTTTGCTGCGACGACTGACATTAAAGCCAGGATTGTGGATGGCAGTTGTCAGGTTTCGTTCGACAAGGCCAGCATCACCTTTGACAACAAGAATACGACCCAATTTGCCACCGGCACGGCTGAAGTGCTGCCGCTGGCCGTCAATCTGGACTGCGTTGAAATGCAGGGCAAAGCGCCCGCAATGAAAGTGACTGGCGAATCAGTAGGGCTAAGTGATACCCGGTTGTTCCGCGCAGGCAGTTCAACGGCCAGCTACGTCGGTTTTATGCTGAAAAAGGGCACGCTCACCAGCCTGGCCGATTTCTATAACGCCGCAGACACCGTCGCGCCAGGGGATACGGTATCGATCAGTCAGGATGAAGGGATCTCAGCCCAACCTTTTTCTGTGGGGCTGGTGCGCAGTGCCGGCGATCCGATGCTGACCGGCGGAGCGGTTAACGCCAGGATAACGTTCTCCTTTATTTTCCCTTAACGCTTTCAACAGACAGACATTGATGAAAACTCACAACACTCTATCAAGGCAATTCATTGCCCTGAGGGTCCCTCTTTGCCTGTGTCTGCTGACGATAACCGCCAGCGCTCAGGCAGCCGATGTGACGTTCAGTGCGAATTTTCAGGCACCAACCTGCCAGGTGTCGGCCCCTGCCTCCCTTGATTTCGACACGGTGCTGTCATCCGACATCCGTCAGGGCATCAGTCTGGCAAACCCATTAACTCTGGAAATCACTGTATCGCAGTGCGCCGGGTTTATTGGTTCGGTGCAAAAGCCGGGCGTCAAAGTGACTGGCTCGGGCAATACGGACTCCGGTGATTTCCTGTTCCGGCTCTCCGCGACCTCCGAGGCGGTGAACTACGGCGTGCGTATTGCCACTGCTACCGGGAACGTGGTGGCAGCTAACAGCTTCCTGCCATTGAGCCTGAGCTCGGCAACCTTTGACGGTGGCAGCACCAGCATTCCTCTAAAAGCTGCCTTGTCCTGCGGTAACAAATGCAACGACGCCACCACCAAGTCCGGAATGCTGAATGCCACTGTGACCTTCGATTTCGCCTATCAGTAAGGAGGGCTACGTGCATTTTAACGCTTTGTTGTTACGCCGAGCCCTGCTGATGGCAGGAGTCATGGTGGCGATGTGCCAAGGAGCGACCGCTGCGGAGGGGGGGATCAGCCTCAGCCGTACGCGCGTCGTTTTCCTATCCACGGACAACGCACAGACGCTGACCCTGCAAAACCACGGCACGCGGCCCTATCTGGTGCAGTCGGCCGTGGTGGCAAGCCCAGAAGGGCATGAACCGGCGCCTTTTCTCACTACGCCACCGCTGTTCCGGCTAGAAGCCAACAGCAAGAACACCATTCGCATTTTGCGTAAGGGTGACGCTGTGCTGCCTACCGATCGTGAGTCGGTGTTTTATTTTACCGCGATCGCGGTGCCAGCAATGACACCGCCGAAAGAGACGGATGACTCCTCGCTGGCGGCACGTATTTCCGTGGGAATTCAAAACACCATCAAGCTGTTCTACCGTCCTGCGGGGCTGGCGATGGTGCCGGAAGAAGCGGAAGGGCGTTTAACCTTTTATCAGCAGGGTGGCAAGGTTCAGGTGCACAACCCCACGCCCTATTACCTGACCTTCTCACGTCTGGCGTTTGATGGCACCGAATTCAAGGTACGCGATAGCGTATCGATGATTGCCCCGTTCTCGCAGGTCAGTTATCCGGTTACGGGTCACGTTCGACAGGCGCAATGGTCGGTGATTAATGACTACGGTGGTACCAGCCAGCAGTACCAATCCGCAGTGCTAACCGGAGGAAAACCATGATGTTTTCTCCGAGGATGCCATTGCTTATCGCTGTGCTTATCGGTGCAGCGCCGTGCTTTGCCACAGCAGAAAAACCGGCGGGTCTTTCGTTCAACCAATTTCGGCTGGTTTATCCGGCAGCTGAAAAGAAGGGCATTACCTGGTCACTGACCAATAACACCGATCGCCCGTATCTGATGCAGTCCTGGGTTCGTCCTATGGACTTCACCACCGGTTTGCCAGTAGCGGAAGAGGCCAACAAAGCCCCGGCAGCGACTATTCCGCTGATGGTCACACCGCCGTTAAAGCGCGTGGATCCGGGGGAACAGTTAACGCTGCGTATCCGCCTCACCGAAATGTCGCTGCCGCAGGATAGGGAGTCGGTGTTTTATCTGTCGGTGAAAGCCATTCCGTCAATACCGGATAAGGCCAGCCAGACCGGTGGGCAATTGGTGGTCGCCGTAGTGAACAACATGAAGCTGTTTTACCGCCCGGAAGGCTTGCCAGCAGGCGGTGTGGTTAAAGCGTCCAGTCAGCTGCGTTTCAGTTTGCAAAATGATGCCCTGGTGGTCGACAACCCCACGCCTTTTTACATCAATTTCAGCCAGGTGACCGTGGGTGGCAGACCGATCCCT
Source organism: Serratia sp. (in: enterobacteria) (assembly GCF_051654945.1). Lineage (GTDB taxonomy): Bacteria > Pseudomonadota > Gammaproteobacteria > Enterobacterales > Enterobacteriaceae > Chania. Next base: position 7,447 of record NZ_JBOFZA010000072.1, on the reverse strand, counting down.
GCTGGCGAGCTGAGCAAACTGGTTCCCCCTAAAGGTCAGCAGCGCTATCCCGTCGCCAGTGGCGTTCGCGGCACGGTGGAATGGCAGTTGCTGGATGAAGACAGCCAAAGAACAACATTACAGCGACAGGCATTGTAGCGCCGGGAACTGCCCGGACGGGAAAAACCAATTACAGAGCAGGGAAAGATCTTGAGTAAGAAATTGACATCCTGTTTAAGGACAAATGGCATGGCTAATAACACACGTACCTTCCCGCGTAAAACGCTGGCGCTTTTCGTACTGCTAAGCTGCCAGGGCGCGTGGGCAGAAGATTACTTTGACCCAGGATTGCTATTGTTGGGAACAGGGACTGCAGAGGTGGATTTATCCACTTTTGCCCATGCGGGGGGCGTGGCCGCAGGCGATTACCCGGTCACCATTTTTGTTAATCAGCGCGAAGCGGTTTCCCGCGATCTGGTATTCAGCAAGAATGCGCAGGGTAATGTGGTGCCGGAACTGACCCCGGAGTTACTTGAAGCGCTAGGCGTTAACGTTAGCCAGTTGCCATCCCTGAAGGACTTGCCGAAAAACCAGCCGGTTGCCAACCTGGCCACGCTGATCCCGCAATCCACGGTGAAGTTTGATTTGGCGCGTCTGCGCCTGGATATCAGCATCCCGCAGATAGCCATGCAACCGGGTAAAGACAGCCAGATCAACCCGGAGCAATGGGATGATGGGATTATGGCGATGTTGTTTAACTACAACCTTAGCGCCGGGCGCAATGAGCAAACGCTGAATAATGACTCGCGCGCGACCAATAACCTGTTTGCTAACGTACAGACCGGTGCCAATGCAGGTGCGTGGCGTCTGCGCAGCACCATTACCTATAGCCATTCCGATGCGGAAGGTAGCAACAACAATAACGGCACGCGTTTTTCCAATACCTATCTGTCGCGTGATATTCGCGACTGGCGCTCCCGCCTGACGATGGGGGAAGCCAACACCGGCAGTGAAGTGCTGGACGGCGTACCGTTCCGTGGTATCCAGTTGCGTTCAACCGATCAGATGATGCCTGCCCGCCTGCGTGGCTTTGCTCCGCAGATTAACGGCGTGGCCAACAGTAATGCCCGCGTCACCATACGGCAGAATGGTTTTGTGGTGTATGAGACTTATGTAGCTCCAGGCCCGTTCGAGATCAAAGACCTTTATCAAGCGGGTTTGTCCGGCGACCTCGACGTGTCGGTGACTGAAGCCGACGGCAGCGTACGCAGCTTTGTGGTGCCTTATTCGACTTTGCCGGTGATGGTACGCCCTGGGGCATTCAAATATGAGGCCACCACCGGGCGCTATGACGGTGGTACCACACAGGGTTCACGCCAGTCAGAGTTTGTGCTGGCCACCCTGATTTACGGTTTACCCAAAAACCTGACGCTCTACGGCGGGGGGCTGGCATCGCAAAACTACAGCACGCTGAGCATGGGGACCGGGGTTTCGTTGGGAAGTTTTGGCGCAATGTCTGCTGATGGCACGTTTTCCAGCGCGAAATTTGAAGATAAGTCACGCCAGACCGGTGGCTCATGGCGGCTACGTTATTCAAAAAGTATGTTGACCACCGGCACGTCGGTAGATCTGACCGCGCTGCGTTATTCGACCCGCAACTACTACAGCTTTGCAGAATACAACAGCATGGGCTATGCACCGCGTGAAGACGTGTCCCCGTGGACATTGAGCCGCCGTCGCAGCAGTTTCCAGACTCAGTTGACTCAGCAACTTGGCAGCTATGGTTCACTCAGCCTTCGCGCTAATCGTGATGATTACTGGGGCTCGACCAAAACGCTGACCAGCCTGTCGGCAGGTTATAACAATAGTTATCGCGGTGTCAGCTACGGGCTTTACTACACGGTTGACCGGATGAAAGGCAACGGCGACTGGCCGGAGAACCGTCAGGTTTCGTTTAACCTGAACGTGCCGTTCAGCATCTTCAGCTATTCACCTGCGCTGCAAAACAGTTATGCCAGCAGCCAGATCACCCATGACAACCAAGGGCGTACCCAGAATCAGGCCGGGATTGTCGGCAGTAATGCGGACGGCGCTTTCTCTTATAGCGTGTTGCAAGGCTGGGGAAATCAGGATCAGGTCAGTAACAGCAACCTCAACCTGGGCTATCAAGGCAGCAAAGGCACCGTTTCAGCGGGTTACGGCTACTCGAGTGACATGCGTTCGATGAACCTGAACATGAGTGGCGGCATGATTGCGCATGCGCAAGGCGTTACGTTGTCACGTACGTTGGGTAGTTCGGTCGCACTGATCAGCGCACCTGGCGCAGAAGGGGTAAGCCTGACTAGCGGCGGTGGCAAGACGGACTCACGCGGTTTCGCCGTAGTGCCGTACCTGTCGGATTACACCCGCAACAATATTGGCCTGGACCCGAGCACATTACCTGACAACGTCGATTTACCGCAGAACCAGCAAACCGTTTATCCGACCAACGGTGCCGTCGTGAAGGCCAATTTTGTCACCCGCATCGGCTATCAGGTGTTAATGACCCTGACGCGAGCCAGCGGTGCAGTGCCGTTTGGGGCCACCGTCTCCCTGTTGGAAAACGCGGCCAGTGAGGAAATCACCGGCATCGTGGGGGATAACGGCCAGGTCTATCTGGCAGGTCTGCCGGAAAAAGGAGTGCTATCAGTCACATGGGGGAAAGGCAACGACAGGCAGTGCCGCGTCAGCTACAACCTCAACGGTCAGAAACCGACGGCGCAGATGCCGGTTATCCAACTGCATGGCGAGTGCCGCTAACCAAAGCCGTGCCCGGACGCGCGGCCTTAATTAACCATGAATTCCGGCGTTGGGGCAGTGAAGCCTGCCCTGAGCCGAAAAGGAGCAAGAAATGACAGCAGTAACCACCAAACGGGGTCAATTGACATGCTGGGTACGCTGCCTGTTGGGCGCAGCGACTCTGGCCTGGGCAGCAAACAGTTCTGCCTTGGAACTCAGATCTGGCTATCAGGTGATCAGTGAGGCGGAGAGTAAAACCCTGCCGTGGACCACCGGAGGCATTGTGCCCGGTAATAAACCCGGCTGGTATTATTCAACCAACATGGTGCCATTCCTGGGATATGGCCAGGTCGGTACCGTGCTGGTTTCCGCCGCGCCACTCGCCACCGGGGAGTGCGTCAATATGTTTCCGATGGCAAGCTACGACGGTTATCGTGGTTACGAAATCGCCGCCGGCATCCTGGTTATCCCCTTTGGCACCATGACAGGCAAGATGGTCCTCACTGCCGGGACGATGAACCCTTCCACCAACGGCGGCACATTTACCCCTAACGCCAACCCTGGTCTGAACGTTACGTCGAGCGCTTCCTGGGACAAGTTCGGCACGGGCAGCGGAGATTTGTCGACTCGTAGCGACTGTTTCGGTGTTGGGACAACTTACACCGTGGCCAATGCCGTGGTCGAAATGAATACCGATGGGGGCACGCAGGCGGTGATTGGTTACGGGGTGTATGTCAAACCCGGTACAGCAAAAATGCCGACCAAGACCGTCTATTTGCAAGCCGCACGTGGCTATCGTTGGAATGCCACGCCATCGACGTTTGATGTCCGGACATTTGCACTGACCTGGAGCGGGATGGACTGTACCCTGAGTACAGATGCATCGATTCCATTTGGTGATATCACTCCTGCTGATGTGGGTACCCCTGGCGGTATAAGCGTCGCGTCAACGCTGGATATGAACTGTAGCAATCCGTCGGGCAACGCGATCCCTGTTTCCTATTCAGTGGTACCTAAGACCCAGGCTGGCGACCATTACAGCGTTCCGCTGATGTCGGAAACGCAAAATGGCACGGTGAATGGGGATGTGCGCGGTTTCCTGGGCGCGACCGCCTCCGCAGATGCCGGCTGTGTGGATAAGGGTAGCTCAATGCCTATGGATGGAACAAAAACCAGTCTGCGTACCGTCACCACGGGAACGTCATGGTCTGATCCTCTGGTCTGGGTGCTATGCCCGAGTGCTGCCGCCGCGCCTGGTCCCGCCAAAGCAACAGTGACCCTTGATCTTAACTGGTGACAATGCTGCAATAAATAAGGTAATTAGGGGAGGGTAATCCCCTAATTCACCTATTGGCAATCACCACCTGATATTAATGCCAGGCCTTGGTTTACTTTTTTAGCTATAAGTTAGCAATTTAATTATGTGCTGAATTTATTAAATTGAGGGGGTTTTATGAATGAAAATAAAAGTATGAACAGCGATCAAACCAATATGCACGGAACGCGTACCCTGGTCTTTTTTAGTGACTTTGCTGCTGGTATGGGATTGGAATATATACTGAAAAATAGATCATCAGTTGATCCTCTGCGTTGTAGTCAAGAGTACTTTGATAGGGAAACCGAGCAGCATGCCATGCCGGCGTACGAACTTATCAACTATTTATTGAAGTTAAACAGTATCCAGCCCAAAAATAAAATCATTGTTTTAACTGAAAATAATGATCACATTTTTTTAAAATTACTTGCGTCATTTGATTTATTTTATTTACTGTCAAAAAAAGAGAGCCTACAATTTATCCATCATGCTGTCTCTGAACCCACCGACGTTTTCGAACGACGTGCAAGCCCGGATATTATAAGTAAAATAGGGGGGCGTTGGGAAAATGAACGCCTTACCCATCGACAATGGTTCGTTTTAAACCAGTTGGCGAAATCGCTATCGCCAGCGGTTATCGGCGGGATTTGGGGATTGCACGTAAAGACCATCAGTACACATAAAACCAATATCATGAAGAAGTTGGGTTTTACGCCTTGGCAGTTTACTCAATTATTAATGATGTTGGGTGAGGTAAGAGAATTTAGCAGCATGGAAATTAAAACCCCATATTATCACGAGGTTAAACATGGAGTAGCTTATCCAGAACGCGACTGTAATTTTACTGCGGTGTTTTGAGCAAGGGGTTTTGGAGAGATTGGCGTTGACTGCTAGCCAGGGCAACGGGCCTCTTTTTGTGGTGCTCATATGCTGAGTGGCAGAGCGAAAATCCAGAGCTGACTTATACTTGGTATCAATATATGTGATACGGAGTATCCCAATGAACTACCAGATGCGTAGTGTCAGTTGGCTCTTGATTTACCTGTTTTTCATTCTGGCTCCTCTGTTTGCACTCTTGCTGGGAGCAATGCCAAGCACCCGCGATTTCTGGACCGAGTTTTCGGTTGCTTTAGGCTACGCTGGCTTGGGCATCATGGGGTTGCAGTTTGGCCTGACGGCGCGTTTTCGCTACGTAACCGAGCCACTTGGCGAAGATGTTATCTATCATTTTCACCGTCAGATATCACTTATCGCCGTCGGGTTGGTGATTGCCCATCCGATCATTCTGTTTATCGCTCGTCCAGAACTGCTGGCATTGCTCAATTTTATCGAGGCACCGTGGCGCGCCCGTTTTGCCGCACTTTCGACTTATTCACTGATCGCACTAGTAATCATGGCTCTCTGGCGTGTGCCGTTGAAAATAAGTTACGAAACCTGGCATCTCACGCATATTATTTTGGCGCTAGTCGCTCTGGTCGCCGGGATTTTTCACATGATTGGCTGGAGTTACTATCTGGGCAACCCTTGGAAACGTGGGTTGTGGATAGCGTTAATCATTCTCTGGCTTGGTCTGCTGCTGTATGTTCGCATTATCAAGCCGCTGTTTATGTTGAGAAAACCTTACCGAATCGCGGAAGTTCGGCAGGAACGCGGGGAGACCACGACCTTATTGATGAAGCCGGAAGGGCACGTGGGTTTTCGTTTCTCTCCTGGTCAGTTTGGTTGGTTGACCGTTTGGGGCAGCCCGTTCAGCATTACCGGTCATCCATTCTCATTTTCCTCCAGCGCAGAGGTGCAGGATGGACGTGTTGAAATGTCTATTCGTAACCTGGGCGATTTCACCAGCAGCATAAGCACATTGAAGGTGGGACAACGCGTGTATCTTGATGGCCCATATGGCGCGTTCACGCTTGGCCAGCAGTCGGATATGCGTGTTTTGATTGCCGGTGGTGTGGGCATTACGCCGATGATAAGCATGATCCGGACGCTTGCCGATCGCGGCGACCGCCAGCCGGTGATCCTGATCTATGGCAGTAAAGATTGGGAGTCGATCACCTTTAGAGAAGAGCTGGAGGCTTTGCAAGCCAGAGTGAATCTGACCGTGGTCCACGTGCTGACTCAGCCACCGGAGGATTGGTCTGGTGAACGCGGGTTTATCAATGCAGACCTGTTTAAACGCCATCTGCCGCCAGTCTATGCCGATCATGAATATTTTATCTGTGGGCCAAACGTGATGATGGATGCCATAGAGAAGACGCTGTCTGAGCTGGATGTGCCGATGTCACAGTATCATTCAGAGCGTTATAACTTTGCCTGAGGAGAGACGCGATGCGCCGCCAGTATGCCGATCGTTTAGCGATAGCCACCGCAGTGATTGTTATTTTGCTGGCCTTACTGTTTGCTTATTTGCGAGTGAGTTAACAGGAAAAACACGTGAGCGATGCCAAGTAAGGCTGGCTCTAAGCTCCTTCTTCAGCACGGCGGGTTTTCCATCGCCGAAATGGTAGTGCTATTTCGCTAAGTTTGCTTTGAACAAGCCAGGATCGGCCAGAACCGAGCAGGGGATTTTGAGCTGATCATGGGAGGCTCTAGTGAAATCTGATGGGGAATGATAGCCATTAGTTCTCAGATTTCACGTAGCACGATCAATAAAACGGGGGTTGATATAGAGTTCCGTTGGCGATCTATACATCACCTTGGTATGGTTGCTTTTGCCTGATATGGGCAATCGACGCTAAATTGAATAGAGACATTTCCAATGCTTAGAAGTCCACATTCTTGTCGCCTGATGGTCGTTGCAAGTCTTTTCGCGTTATCCAGTGCCGTACATGCTCAGGGATGTCCAAAAGATGATCTGTCACCAATGTGTGAGGACCAACGCGCCCAGGCTGTTTACCAACAGGCGGACAATGAACTCAATACGGTTTACCAGCAGTTGTTGAAAAGGATGTCGAAGTCACAGAGTGAATATATTGACTACCCGACGCTCAAGGTTAAGTTCATCGAAGCACAACGGCAGTGGCTGCGCTTTCGAAACAGCGAGTGCGATGCCTGGTACGTGATCAATCAAGCGGGTACGGGACGTAACGCCGATCAGATGTCCTGTCTGGTCACGAGGACGAAAGACCGAACCAAACAACTGAAAGAATGGGCCGCGTATTTGCCATAAGCAGTTTCAAGTAATGACCAACAAACACATGACCGTGCCAAGCAGCCAGATTTCATCTATCGTTATCTTTGTCTACCCGATGTTGAAATGTCACCCTGGTTTCCAATTTTAAAATGTCACCTTTTGCTGCAGATTTAAAAAGAGAAGGGCGTTAGCGTTTGAGGCTTGCTCTGAATTCTTCAGGGTTGGCCAGAACTGGATTGATG